>NZ_JBFUDB010000040.1:0-518 GCF_056404935.1 Mesorhizobium sp. P2_A8 | reverse complement strand
TCAGAGCCCGTAGCTGCCGGCTTTTCCTTGCCGAAGCTCACGGCCTCGACTTGCGGATCAGCCACGCCCAGCAAGCCCAGCGCGCGGCGAACTGCCTCAGCGCGCCGTTGGCCCAGAGCCAGGTTGTACTCGCGGCCGCCGCGCTCGTCGGTATGGCCTTCAATAGCCATCTTGCGGCCCTTGTTGGCCGTCAGGTATTTGGCATGGGCCTCGATTGCTCCCTGGAACTCGGGCTTGACCACGTAGCTGTCGAAGTCAAAGTAGATGACCTTGGTGGTATTGGCAGGGCCCGCCAACGAGGCATCGGCGCCTTCAACCTGTACCGGCGCAACAGCACGGCCAGTCGCGCCTGGTGTACCGCCTTGCTGGGTCGTGCCGGTGCGATCCTCGACCGGCACGTCGTTCAGCTTGACGCCGGAACCGCAGGCTGCCAGCGTGGCCGCCAGGACAAGGGAGAAGATGATTGAAAAAACGGTGCGTTTCATGAAGTACCTCTACAAAAAAATAGGCCGTATGGA
>NZ_JBFUDB010000039.1:0-522 GCF_056404935.1 Mesorhizobium sp. P2_A8 | reverse complement strand
TCGACGTCGGGCACCCTCACCATCTCGGATGTCGACAGCGATCCGCACTTCGTCGCCCAGGCCGCTACCGCCGGCAGCTACGGTACCTTCTCGATCGATGCCGACGGCAACTGGTCTTATGCCGCGAGCTCGGCCCACAATGAGTTCGTCGACGGCCAGCATTACATCGAGGACTTCGATGTGGTCAGCGCCGAYGGCACCCACACCTCGGTCCACATCGACATTCTCGGCACCAACGACGCCGCCGTGCTTTCGTCCGCCTCGGTGAACTTGACGGAAGCAAACTCCGCAGCAGCGATCAGCACCTCCGGCACGCTGACCATCTCGGATGTCGACAGCGATCCGCACTTCGTCGCCCAGGCCGCTACCGCCGGCAGCTWCGGTACCTTCTCGATCGATGCCGACGGCAACTGGTCTTATGCCGCRAGCTCGGCCCACAATGAGTTCGTCGACGGCCAGCATTACATCGAGGACTTCGATGTGGTCAGCGCCGACGGCACCCACACCTCGGTCCACATCGAC
>NZ_JBFUDB010000038.1:0-527 GCF_056404935.1 Mesorhizobium sp. P2_A8 | reverse complement strand
GATCGACACCGTGAACGCCGTGTGCGTCGCGCCGTCGTTGTACTGGCCCTCGATCGTGCTTCCGACCTGCACCAGCGTGATCGCATGATCGCCCTGTGCCGTCGCAAGTCCGGAGTTCGCCTGTGTCACCGACAGGGCATAGGTCGTCGTTCCGGCGCCGTCGGCGCCATAGCTCGACGAAACCGTCACGATCGCCGCAGCGCTCGTTGCCGTCATCAGCGCCGGGGTCAGCACGCCGTCCGTCGTCGGGCCGTTGTTCGTCTCGTCAAGCGTCACCGAACTGCCGACCACCRCGTTGGTGATCGACGGGCCGTCATCCAGGAAGGTCACCGCGCCACCGACGTTGATCACGCCCGTGCTCGCCGTGTCGCCGTCCGCGTCCGTCACCGTCGCCGTCACGCCGATCTTGCCGGCAAGGGTCAGCGCATCGTTGTAGGCCGCCGCCGTCGAACCATCGACCAGGTGCTCAAGCGCGACATTCTGCACAACCGTCAGCTTGCCGTCCGAGCCGATCGACACCGTGAACG
>NZ_JBFUDB010000037.1:0-565 GCF_056404935.1 Mesorhizobium sp. P2_A8 | reverse complement strand
CCTCTTCCCTTCGCCGCTTCAGTTTGGCGCTGGTGAAATTGCGGTCGCGGTTGTTGACTGTTTTGAATTTGCTACCATCGATGGCGACCAGATGTTCTCCGAACAATCCCAACTGCTGACACAGCACAACGATCTGTCGCCAGACGCCTCGGATGGCCTTGCTGTTGGTCTTGAAGTCGGGCATCAAACACCCGGTCAGCCACATCAGTTCGACGTTGCGTTGAGCTTCTCGCTCTAGCCGTCGTCTCGACTGGATGCGGTTGAGATAACCGTAGCTAGATCTTCAACAAGACCGAGGATAGCACGCAGACCGGCCAGTAAACATACGGCCCTAATGTGCCATATAATATTTCGACAATCTCTACTTCCCTGCACCGAGCAATTTTCCGCTCAAACATTCAATAAACAATCACTAATTAGTAAAGTACTGCTTTCCGCTGACTTATATAAATTTCAGAATTTTCTTATTTACACTACATAATCACCGACACTCAAAACAACAAACCTCATGCCTTTCTGAATTTTAAGAGAATTCCTATATGGATCGACCGCTTCACGCATTACA
>NZ_JBFUDB010000036.1:0-593 GCF_056404935.1 Mesorhizobium sp. P2_A8 | reverse complement strand
GGCGCACAAGCTTATGGACCAGGTGGTGGAAGCCACGCTGCTGCACGGTACGGCGACGCGTGCCGAGGCCGAGAAGCGCGCCGTTGCGCTGTTCAAGAAGCTCAGCCTGCCGAACCCCGAAACCATCGGCGAACGCTTTCCGCACCAGGTCTCGGGCGGCCAGTTGCAGCGCGTGATGACGGCGATGGCACTTTGCTCCGAGCCGGATCTGATCGTCTTCGACGAGCCGACCACGGCGCTCGACGTGACGACGCAGATCGACGTGCTGGCGGCGATCAAGGACGCCATCCGCGATACCCATGTGGCGGCGCTCTACATCACCCACGACCTTGCCGTCGTTGCCCAGGTGTCGGACGAGATCATGGTGCTGCGCCATGGCCGACTGGTCGAATGGGGCGGCACACGGCAGATCATCAAGGAACCGCGCCAGGAATACACCAATGCGCTGGTCTCGGTGCATGAGATCGAACATGCCGAGCAGAAGCCCGGCATGACGCCGTTCCTGTCGGTGAAGAACGTCACCGCCGCCTACGGCCGCAGCCACATCAAGGTGCTGAAGAACGTGTCGGTCGACATCTATCCGGGTCAGACGC
>NZ_JBFUDB010000035.1:0-620 GCF_056404935.1 Mesorhizobium sp. P2_A8 | reverse complement strand
GACGGCAACTGGTCTTATGCCGCGAGCTCGGCCCACAATGAGTTCGTCGACGGCCAGCATTACATCGAGGACTTCGATGTGGTCAGCGCCGACGGCACCCACACCTCGGTCCACATCGACATTCTCGGCACCAACGACGCCGCCGTCTTGTCCTCGGCATCTGTGAACCTCACAGAGACCAATGATGCGGCCGAYATCTCGACGTCGGGCACCCTSACCATCTCGGATGTCGACAGCGATCCGCACTTCGTCGCCCAGGCCGCTACCGCCGGCAGCTACGGTACCTTCTCGATCGATGCCGACGGCAACTGGTCTTATGCCGCGAGCTCGGCCCACAATGAGTTCGTCGACGGCCAGCATTACATCGAGGACTTCGATGTGGTCAGCGCCGACGGCACCCACACCTCGGTCCACATCGACATTCTCGGCACCAACGACGCCGCCGTCTTGTCCTCGGCATCTGTGAACCTCACAGAGACCAATGATGCGGCCGACATCTCGACGTCGGGCACCCTCACCATCTCGGATGTCGACAGCGATCCGCACTTCGTCGCCCAGGCCGCTACCGCCGGCAGCTACGGTACCTTCTCGATCGATGCCGACGGCAACTGGTCTTATGC
>NZ_JBFUDB010000034.1:0-682 GCF_056404935.1 Mesorhizobium sp. P2_A8 | reverse complement strand
TTGTGCTTGCGCTTCATGAAGTCCTTGGCGGTCTCGACCGCCACCGCCGCGTCGCGGCAGTAGGCATCGGCGCCGACGGCCTTGCCGAATTCCTCGTTCAGCGGCGCACCGCCGACCAGCACGACATAGTCGTCGCGGATGCCCTTTTCCTTCATCGTGTCGATGACGACCTTCATATAGGGCATGGTCGTGGTCAGCAGCGCCGACATGCCGATGATGTCGGGCTGATGCTGCTCGATCGCATCGAGATACTTCTCGACCGCATTGTTGATGCCGAGGTCGATGACGTCGAAGCCGGCCCCCTCCATCATCATGCCGACGAGGTTCTTGCCGATGTCGTGGATGTCGCCCTTGACGGTGCCGATGACCATCTTGCCCTGCTTCGGCGCGCCGGTGGCGGCAAGCAACGGGCGCAGGATGAACATCCCGGCCTTCATCGCATTGGCCGACAACAGCACTTCCGGCACGAACAGGATGCCGTCACGAAAATCCTCGCCGACGATGCGCATGCCTTCGACCAGCGCTTCCGTCAGCACCTTGTAGGGCACCCAGCCACGCTCGAGCAGGATGTTGGTGCCTTCCTCGATCTCTTCCTTCAGCCCGTCATAGAGGTCGTCGTGCATCTGCTGCACCAACTCGTCGTCGGAAAGTTCGGATAGGATGATCTCGTCGTCGGACATTT
>NZ_JBFUDB010000033.1:0-798 GCF_056404935.1 Mesorhizobium sp. P2_A8 | reverse complement strand
CGCCGTCGCGATCAACAGCACGAGCGGCGTCGTCAGCGTGGCGCAGTACGCTTCGTTGAAGCACCCGGGCACCGCCAACCCAGATGATTCGGTGTCGATCACCGACGGCGCGTTGCTGGCGGTGGTGACGGTCACCGACGGCGACGGCGACACCGCGACCAACTCGACCGGTATCGGCGATGCCGTGCAGTTCCAGGACGACGGCCCGACGGCGGGCATCGTCCAGGGCGCTCCGACGGTGGCGCATGACGAGACCACGGGCATCCAGGCAGATGCCGATGACACCACTGCGGCAGGGGTTGTCGCCCTGTTCGCGGGCGTCGGCAATGTCAGCTCCGATCTGAGCCCGACCGGCTACGCACAGGACCCAGGCGCGGTGGTGAGTTCCACCGGAAGCTCGTTCGGCGCCGACCAGGAAGGCGGCACGACGGCATTCTCGCTGGCGGTGTCCGCCGCAGGCGTGGATTCCGGCCTCGACACGACCGCCGGCACCAGCATCTTCCTGTTCAAGGAAGGCGACCTGGTGGTCGGCCGCATCGGCGGGGCCGCTGGGGCGGCAGCATTCGCCGTCGCGATCAACAGCACGAGCGGCGTCGTCAGCGTGGCGCAGTACGCTTCGTTGAAGCACCCGGGCACCGCCAACCCAGATGATTCGGTGTCGATCACCGACGGCGCGTTGCTGGCGGTGGTGACGGTCACCGACGGCGACGGCGACACCGCGACCAACTCGACCGGTATCGGCGATGCCGTGCAGTTCCAGGACGACGGCCCGACGGCGGGCATCGTCCAGGGCGCTCC
>NZ_JBFUDB010000032.1:0-1015 GCF_056404935.1 Mesorhizobium sp. P2_A8 | reverse complement strand
GCCGGTCGCACCAGTCTGGCCTGTCGCTCCGGTCTGGCCTGTCGCTCCGGTCTGGCCGGTTGCTCCGGTCTGGCCGGTCGCACCAGTCTGGCCTGTCGCTCCGGTCTGGCCGGTTGCTCCGGTCTCACCTGTCGCTCCGGTCTGGCCGGTCGCACCAGTCTGGCCTGTCGCTCCGGTCTGGCCGGTTGCTCCGGTCTGGCCGGTCGCACCAGTCTGGCCTGTCGCTCCGGTCTGGCCGGTCGCACCAGTCTGGCCKGTYGCTCCGGTCTGGCCGGTCGCTCCGGTCTCACCTGTCGCTCCGGTCGCACCAGTCTGGCCTGTCGCTCCGGTCTGGCCGGTCGCACCAGTCTGGCCTGTCGCTCCGGTCTGGCCGGTCGCACCAGTCTGGCCTGTCGCTCCGGTCTGGCCGGTTGCTCCGGTCTCACCTGTCGCTCCGGTCTCACCTGTCGCTCCGGTCGAGCCGGTCGCACCAGTCTGGCCTGTCGCTCCGGTCTGGCCTGTCGCTCCGGTCTGGCCGGTTGCTCCGGTCTGGCCGGTCGCACCAGTCTGGCCTGTCGCTCCGGTCGAGCCGGTCGCACCGGTCTGGCCTGTCGCTCCAGTCTGGCCTGTCGCTCCGGTCTGGCCTGTCGCTCCGGTCTGGCCGGTTGCTCCGGTCTGGCCGGTCGCACCAGTCTGGCCAGTTGCTCCGGTCGAGCCGGTCGCACCAGTCTGGCCTGTCGCTCCGGTCGAGCCGGTCGCACCAGTCTGGCCKGTYGCTCCGGTCTGGCCGGTCGCACCAGTCTGGCCTGTCGCTCCGGTCGAGCCGGTCGCACCGGTCTGGCCGGTCGCWCCAGTCTGGCCTGTCGCTCCGGTCTGGCCTGTCGCTCCGGTCTGGCCGGTTGCTCCGGTCTGGCCGGTCGCACCAGTCTGGCCTGTCGCTCCGGTCTGGCCGGTTGCTCCGGTCTCACCTGTCGCTCCGGTCTGGCCGGTCGCACCAGTCTGGCCTGTCGCTCCGGTCTGGCCGGTTGCTCCGGTC
>NZ_JBFUDB010000031.1:0-1027 GCF_056404935.1 Mesorhizobium sp. P2_A8 | reverse complement strand
CTGACTTATTGATCTCGCTTGTCGGTCCGACCATTTCGGTTTCGGAAACGTCTTCGCTGGGGGGCTTGTTCGCGCGGTATGAGCAGGATTTCGCCGCATATGATGACAGCCACTGGGCGGCTGACGGCGCTGACTGGGCCTCGGCGAACTATTACGACCGTGCCTTCATCAACTATGTCTGGTATGCGCGCACCGGCGAGCAGGTTTATCTCCAGCGCGGCAATGCGATCGCTGACGATTATCTGAAGAACTATGTCGAGGCGAATAACTACGGCGTGGCCTCTTGGTGGTCCATGCCCAAGGGCATCGCCGCCCACTATCTGCTCAATGGCGACCAGGCCAGCCTGAGCGCCATCGGAAAGATGGCTGACCAGGTCGTCAATCCGTGGAACACGGAGAATAATTGGGCCAACCTGTTCGACCCGCACCAGTCGGAGGGCCGCGAGGAGGCGCGCGCGCTGGAAACGCTCACGCAGGCGATCCTCATCGATGCGCCTTCCGTTGGCGTCCCCAACATCCAGCCCAATGGCGAAGACTGGGGGGTGTCCGGCGGCAACGATTTCCATGCTCTGGCCAATTCGCTCGTGGAGAAGATCCTGACCTCCGGCTTCCAGCATACCGACGGCTCGCGTCCGCACTTCGTGGACGGCGCGGCCCCTGACGGCGCGCCGATCGACAAGCCATTCATGAACGGGCTCATGAACGAGGCGTTGATGAACTACTACGAGCAGGTCGACGCCGACCCGCGCATCGTGTCCTTCATCAAGGCCAATCTCGATTACATGTGGGCCCACGAATGGGATGCCACAGCCAAGGCGTTTCAATATATCGACGAGACGTCCGCCACCGGGGAGCAGGATGTGCCGGCCGCCGACCTGAACATGCTGATCGTGAACGGGTTCGGCTTTGTCTACCAACACACCGGCGACGCGACATACCTGCAGCGCGGCAACATCGTCTTCGAGGGCGGGGTGGAGGGCACCTGGCTCGAAGGCTCGAAGCAGTTCAACCAGCAATATGCAAGCTC
>NZ_JBFUDB010000030.1:0-1531 GCF_056404935.1 Mesorhizobium sp. P2_A8 | reverse complement strand
ATGTCCTTCTACTCTCAGCGGCTTGCCGTGATACTGTCCTGCACCGCGCTGATGCTTTCGCGAATGATGGATAGCCCCCGGCTCAGGTCAGCCTCGGTGATGGTGAGGGCAGTCATGAACTTCAGGACCTCACCGAACGAGCCAGCGGTCTCGATCACCAGGCCGCGGCGAAAAGCTTCCTGCGAGACAAGGCCCGGCAGCGAGTGGTGCTTTGATGATACGAGCCCGTACATCAATCCGCGGCCTCGTACACTCAGGCCTAGTTTTGGGAATTCGCCAGCGATCGACTTGAGTTCGTCAGCCAGAATCGCAGACTTGCGCGCGATCTCGTCCTCGAATTTGGAGTCGGACCAGTAGGTCACAAGAGCTGCACGAGCAGTAACGAAAGCATAGTTGTTGCCTCTGAACGTACCGGTGTGTGCGGCAGGCGCCCAAACATCAAGTTCAGGCTTGATGAGAACAAGGGCCATCGGCGTTCCGATCGCCGACAACGACTTGGACAGGGTAATGATGTCTGGCACGATCCCTGCCGCTTCAAAACTGAAGAATTTGCCCGTGCGACCGACACCGGCCTGGATGTCGTCGAGGATCATCAGGATCTCGTGCCGCGAGGTCAGCTCACGCAGCCGCTGCAGCCATTCAATGCTGGCAGCATTGATGCCCCCTTCACCTTGGACTGCTTCCAGGATCACCGCGGCGGGTTTATCGAGGCCACTATTCGGATCGTTGAGCAGCTTCTCGAAGTAATCGATCGTGTCTACTGAAGCGCCGAGATAACCCTCGTACGGCAATGACGTCACGTTCGCGAGGGGAAAGCCGGCAGCATTTCGGAACTCCTTGTTTCCGGTCGCCGCCAACGCTCCAGCGCTGACCCCGTGAAACGAGTTCGTAAACGAGACGATGTTTGACCTGCCGGTCACTTGGCGAGCCAGCTTCAGGGCCGCCTCGACTGCATTCGTACCCGTTGGACCGGTGAATTGCAATTTATAAGCCAGACCGCGGGGCTTCAGAATAAACTGTTCAAAAGCCTCAATGAAGGCCTTCTTGGCGGTCGTGGCAAGGTCGAGCCCGTGTACGATTCCGTCGCGCTCGATGTAATCCAACAAAGCTCTCTTGAAGGCCGGGTTGTTGTGCCCGTAATTCAGGGCGCCTGCACCCCCGAAGAAATCGAGGTATTCCCGACCATCTGCTGCGACGATGGTAGTGCCAATCCCGCGATCGAACAGCACCGGGAACGCCCGGACATAGCTGCGCACCTCTGACTCGAGGCGATCAAAGAGCGCGAGGCTTACGTCCTTCGCAGGTGTGAACTCCTTGTTCATAAGGCGAACTCCTTGTTGGCAGCCTGGCACCGTTTTAGGCCAGCTTATGTGAGGATCGGACCGCTTAGCGCCCGCTTGGTGAAATGTAGCGCGTTAGAAGCACTGCTTTACGCGAATGATCGCATCTCCAACGCAGGAAATTAGCGTTATTTCCTTGGATACGCATAGATGCGGCGATGTGCGGCGGGGAGGAGAAGATTTCCATTTCC
>NZ_JBFUDB010000029.1:0-1674 GCF_056404935.1 Mesorhizobium sp. P2_A8 | reverse complement strand
ATGTTGCAACCAAGTTCGAATGTCGTGCTGCCAGCAAAGTAGAAATGTCGCAAAGGGGCAATTCGCGGGGCGGGGGCGCAGCAATTTAGAAACGCGACAGTGACGCGCTTCTTGGCGCCGACATGAGCGCCCGATCGGGCTTCAGCTGGTCGGGGTTGCGCAGCCCGATCGGGTGCGTTCCAGCTTGGCTCCCTGGCTTTAGCTTTGAAAGCCGCCTCACTCGGCAGCGGCCACCCTTGTCAGTGCCTGTTCTCGCCGCGCAATGACGGCAGGGTCGTTGACAAAATCTGTCCTGCGGCCTGGCTTCGACCCGCGCTTCTTGTAAGCGATCTGTTCGCTGTTGGTCTTGATCTTCGGCGGAGGCCGCGCCTCGTCCTGCTGAGCCTTGATCCAGGTCAGCACTTCGCCGAGCCGCTTGTTCTCGGTGACCGCCGTGTGCGTGACGCGCTGCGCCTTGTCGAAGACGGTGTAGGGCAAGGAACACGCCCTCCATCGAACGTCCAGCCGACCGTCGGCGAACTCGTAGATATCGACGTATTTGCCGACCAGCCCGCACGAAAGCTCGTTCTTCTCAAGCATGATTAGCCTGCGTTCATAGGAGAACGATAATTGCTGGCCGACATAACGCTGCTCCCGCTTGCACAGCACGTCAAGCAGCCGATCCGGCGCAACATTCAATGTGCGATGCAGATTGTCCGGTCGGGCAGGGACCTTGGCGAACCTCTCGTTGAAGTCAGCCATGAAAATCGGCAAGAACGCGTTGGCCGCCTCGATGTCTGATATACCGGCGAGGCGCAGTTCCTTCACGAGGCGGTCCTGCAGTGTCCGATTGACTCTTTCGACCCGACCTTTGGCCTGACTCGAATTGGCGCACAGGATCTCGATGTTGAGTTCCGACAAGGCGCGACCGAATTGCGTCATGCCCCGGCCGGCGCGGGCCTCGGCCTTCGCCACCCGAAACACCGTATGCTTGTCGGAATAGAACGCTACCGGGCAACCGTGTGCCTTCAGATAGAGCTCGAGCGCCTCGAAGTAGCTGAAGGTGCTCTCCGACTTTACAAAGCGAAGCTGCTGGAGCTTGCTCGTGGCGTCGTCGATGAAGACGAGCAGGGTGCATGGATCGCCCCGCTCCTCGAACCAACGGTGATCACTACCGTCGATCTGCACCAACTCGCCATAAGATTCCCGACGCAAACGAGGCTGATGGAACGTCCTGCGCTGCTTTCGCGACAGCCAGATTCCAGCCTCCGCCATCCATTTGCGCAACGTCTCTCGCGACACGACCAGGCCGTGGTTCGCCGCCAACTTCTCGGCCGCCAAGGTCGGCCCGAAGTCGAGATAGTGTTCCCGAACCAACTGAACCGCCAGTTCGCCGATGCCGGCGACATATCGATGGTTCGACGGTCGTCCTCGAGCCTTGTGCCGAAGTGCTACGGCGCCTTCGGCTCTGAACACCTTCAGCAGACGCTGGACCTGACGCGTCGTCATATCCAGCACATGCGCCGCCGAGACAACCGTCATGCGCCGCTCCAAAACCTTCGACAGCACCTCGATGCGTTGCAGCTCGCGCTCGCTCATTAAGATCAGTCCCAACCCGCCATCTCCCTCGCTCATGGACGAGCAGGGCGACATTCCTACTTTGCAGAATCAAGACATTTCTACTTTGCGGCAATA
>NZ_JBFUDB010000028.1:0-1878 GCF_056404935.1 Mesorhizobium sp. P2_A8 | reverse complement strand
CTCACATCCAGTATCGAAAACGATACCGGATGGAGAGGAAATCTTCTCCTTACGAACAGGCCCGCCAACGGGAACACGGGCCGCGAAAGCGGCCCTTTCATTTGGTGAGACTTCTACCTATCTGTAAGCCATCCTATTGTAGGCTTGGGCTTACATCCAAAGGTGACGCGGGGTGGAGCAGCCCGGTAGCTCGTCAGGCTCATAACCTGAAGGTCACAGGTTCAAATCCTGTCCCCGCAACCAAATCTGAAAACAGCCCGGCCAAGCCCGGGCTGTTTTTGTATCCGCCTGACCCTCGCCACAGATTCGATGGCCCGTTAGCGCCAAGCCGGCGGCCGCTCGCATTTGTACGCCTCTCGCGAATCAATCCCAAGACCCCAGGAGCCTTGATCCCGGAAGCGGTTCCTGGCGAGCATGCAGTTCGCGACCTGCACGGCCATCGGATGGTACGGAAATGGAAGTAGTACCCCATCCCGCGCTCGTCACCTGGCGCGTCGGCGATGGCGATGTTGGACGAGGTTGCCTCGTTCTGCAGGTCATTGACTGAAGGCGCCGGCTAAAGCCCAGTCCTGTAGCCAAATACGAAACGACTTAGCCGGTTGGCTTTGCGCCGATCGTCTCATGCACAGCTGCTGGGAAGAATGACGCCCGCGGCATCGATTTGCGCGTCGATCCTCGATCGCGCCGGCGTGATCATGGCTGAGGCGACATTTCGATCGTGCCGAATCAGCGACGGACGATTCTCCCGGGGCCGGATGGCGGCAGAGATGAAGCATTGGCGAATCAGCCAAGATTGCCAATAGATGATATCTATTGCCATTCGCATTGGCCGAACTCCTGATCTCAGCAGCAGATTGCCCATGCCAAATTGCGCTTTGAAAGCTTCACCAGGCAGCAGCTCGAATCAGGCCGCTACAACAACGCCAACGAAGTTGTCCGCGCGGTTTGCGCATGCTCGAGGAGTTCGAGGAGAGCGGGAGAAATGGCTGCGCGGGGACATCCCAGCGCGCCTTGCTGAGCTCCGGCGGGATCCTGCGAAGGTCATCCCGGCCGATACGGTCTCTTCCCGACTGGAGGCGCGCCATCGCGCGAAACAAGCGAAAGCCGAGTAGGGGATGGAGTATCGAATTGTCTTCCCCCCAGAGTGGAAGCTGAGCTGGAGCAGCTCGATGACGACAAGCCGAACGTGCGTCGCCGACAATTGCCTGGAATTTCGTTGTGGGTAATCGCGACCATTGTCTCGGACTGTCGACTTTTCCACAGCGGGCACTGAGCGGGTTGAGATCATGCCTGGGCTGCGGATTGTTGGTTACCGGCGTGCCGTCAGCATTGCATTCGCCGTTGAGAGCGAGCGCGTGCTGATTTTGGGTATCCTTCACGCTGGCCGCAACATCACGCCGGAATTGCTTGAAGAACGGCCCTGAGCGCGGCTCGGGCGGGCGCGGCGGTCGGCGCCCGCCAAGCGCCACAGTTGATTTTCGGGCCGACGGCACACGTTCGGCGCCAACGTGATGGCGTGCGCCATGGGAATGACCTGCACCGGAACGCCGCTCACAATCGGGCCAAGCCAACTCACCAATTCGGGCCTCGGAGAGATCTCCACGAGAAATCGAAAAAAGGTGATCTTCGCTGTTGACACTTCTGCTCGGCGGCGACTATATACGCCTCACCAACGAGGGCGGCTCGCCGCTGGCGACGAAGAAGTTTGCTTCTAAGCCTGCCCTTTGAGAAATTCAAGAGAGCCGCGTAAGCGACACTCGGACGGCCCCGGAGCCAAAAGCGAAACGGGCCACGACACTGCGTCTGCGGTGTCTGTTCTTTGAAAATTGAATATTGAAGAAAGAGAAACGTGGGCGGCAGAGTCCTGCTGGAACCTCT
>NZ_JBFUDB010000027.1:0-2521 GCF_056404935.1 Mesorhizobium sp. P2_A8 | reverse complement strand
GGCATCAGTTGTGCCCTCGTTGCGCTCCGCCATTCGGCGCTGGATCACGGCAGCGCACTGGACGGCATCGACGACGCTGGCGAACTCGACGAGCGCGCCGTCGCCCATGAGCTTGATAATGCGGCCGTGGTACTCCTTGATCGCCGGGTCGATCAGTTCGCGACGGCAACCCTTCAAGCGTTCGAGCGTGCCTACCTCATCCTCGCCCATGAGGCGGCTGTAGCCAACCACATCGGCAGCAAGTATCGCGGTAAGCCTTCGCTCCATACCTGCCTGCGCCCTCCCCGGTCGATCAAGCGGCTTTGCTGCAGCCTAATCTAGTCCCGCCTCCGACGCGAGCGGGCGCGACCGACGCGTGCATCTACTGAACCACCGCGAAGTGGAAAACCTTGCTTGAGTTGACGAAGGAATAGCCGCCGCCTCCATCGTCGCGGCGTTTATAGACAGGTCCACAGTCGGGGCGCCCGAACATATTCTCGCTCAGCTCGCACAAGAGGTCGCCATCGACGTAGACGGTCTCGGTGACCAGCCGAGTCGTGGAGCGGAAGGCCGCCTTGCCGTCGCTCCCGATCTGAAGGAAGGCTGGTTGGAGACTGGGTTCAACCTGGCCCTGCAACGTATGGCCCAGCACCAGCGAGGCGATCTCCTCGCCCTTCAAGCGGTTGTGCTCGTCGCCGGTGAAGCCGAACGGCCATTCGGGCAAGCCCGCCTGCTGCAACGCGTCGATGATGAGAGCCAAATCCCGGGGATTACGGTATTGGGCACCATTGACCCGGTATGCGGACAATGAATCGAACCCCGGCGTCGACATGGAACCTAGTCCCTCGGCGACCGCCGCCCTCGCATCCTGCAGGCGGCCGGCGCGGGCGTAAGCGGCACCGAGGGTAATTCTGAAATCTCCGACTGACGGCGCATCGTCGCGAACGCGTTCGAGCGCCTCGATCGCCTTGTCGTTGCTACCTTGAATGAGAAAGACCAGACCGGCAATTTGCCGGTTGATGGGTGAAAGGTTGGGGTCGAGCCTGAGCGCCGTCTCGACCGCGGCGGCTGCCTCGGCATGATTGCCGGCGAACAGTTGCACGTATCCTAGAGCTATTTGCGTCTCTGCATCGCCGGGGCCGAGTGCGACGGCTCGCTCGGCCGAAGCGATGG
Organism: Mesorhizobium sp. P2_A8; assembly: GCF_056404935.1. Lineage (NCBI taxonomy): Bacteria > Pseudomonadati > Pseudomonadota > Alphaproteobacteria > Hyphomicrobiales > Phyllobacteriaceae > Mesorhizobium > Mesorhizobium sp. P2_A8. The sequence goes on along the minus strand of NZ_JBFUDB010000027.1, from coordinate 1,369 downwards.
CTTCCTCGTAGCGGCGATCCACGACCTGCATAATGCCGAGAATCGCATAGGGCGACGAAAGGTCGGGGTCGAGTTGCAGCGCACGGCTTGCCTTCTCATAGGCGCGCTTGCGCGCGGGTGCGCTCTGCATGATGTCGTTGAACGATTCGCGCCAGATATAGACCGTCGTGCTTGCATCCGCCGCGAAGGCTTCGGCGAAAGCGGGGTCGAGTTCCTCCGCCTTGTTGTAGAGCGTGAGCGCCTCCCGCAGCCCGTCGCGCCGGCCGGTCCGTGCTGTCTGCTCGGCCCGAAGGTAGAAGTCGTAGGCTTCGAGGTTCTCGGTCGGCGGGCGCGCCATGCGCTCGCTTTCCGCCGCCGAAGCCCGGATGCCCAGCGCCTTGGCGATCTCGCGGCTCATCTCGTCCTGGACACTGAACACGCCAGCCATGCCGCGGTCGAACCGGTTGGCCCACAGATTGTCGCCCGTGGCCGTATCGATGAGCTGGGCATTGAGGCGGATCTGCTCGCCGGTGCGGCGGACGCTCCCCTCGACGACGAAACGGACGCCAAGGTCGCGCGCGACGTCCGCCAGCGCTGCAGGCTTGTCCTTGTAGGCGAACACCGAGTTGCGCGCGATGACGTCCAGACCGGAAAGCTTGGTGAGGTCGGTGATCAGATCTTCGGTGATGCCGTCAGCGAAATAGTCCTGGCCTGGATCGCCGCCGAGGTTTGCAAACGGCAGCACCGCAACCGATGGCCGCGATGGCACCGAGAACTTCTGCCAYSCRAAAATGCCGRCAATCGCGGCAATYGCCAGGGCSGCGGCGCCKGCCAGGATCATGACGCGCGGGCCCGGCCGGTGGGGCGCGGCCGTGACCCTTCCCGAGGCCCCGGGATCGAGCAAGAGGCGATAGGCGCGAACCGGATCGGCGATGTTCTTGAGGCGCTGCTCGCCGAGACTGGCAAAGCCGACATCCACCTTGTGCACCGCGTGGTCGAAGGCCGTGCCCGAGATGCAAATACCCCCAGGCTCGGCCATTGCCTCCAGGCGCGCGGCAATGTTCACGCCATCGCCATAGATGTCATCGCCCTCAACGATGACGTCGCCGAGATTGACGCCGATGCGAAACCGGATCTGCCGGGCATCAGTTGTGCCCTCGTTGCGCTCCGCCATTCGGCGCTGGATCACGGCAGCGCACTGGACGGCATCGACGACGCTGGCGAACTCGACGAGCGCGCCGTCGCCCATGAGCTTGATAATGCGGCCGTGGTACTCCTTGATCGCCGGGTCGATCAGTTCGCGACGGCAACCCTTCAAGCGTTCGAGCGTGCCTACCTCATCCTCGCCCATGAGGCGGCTGTAGCCAACCACATCGGCAGCAAGTATCGC
>NZ_JBFUDB010000026.1:0-2500 GCF_056404935.1 Mesorhizobium sp. P2_A8 | reverse complement strand
CGCGAAATCTATTTAGGTAGAGCGTCGACCGAATACCCCAGGGGGTAGAGCACTGGATGGGCTAGGGGTCCTCACCGGATTACCAAACCTAACCAAACTCCGAATACCTGGGAGTACTAGTCGGCAGACACACGGCGGGTGCTAACGTCCGTCGTGAAAAGGGAAACAACCCTGACCTACAGCTAAGGTCCCCAAGTTATGGCTAAGTGGGAAAGGATGTGAGGATCCCAAAACAACCAGGATGTTGGCTTAGAAGCAGCCATCATTTAAAGAAAGCGTAACAGCTCACTGGTCTAAATAAGGGTCTTTGCGCCGAAAATGTAACGGGGCTAAAGCCATACACCGAAGCTTAGGGTTCGTAGCAATACGAGCGGTAGCGGAGCGTTCTGTAAGCTGATGAAGCCATACCCGTGAGGGGTGGTGGAGGTATCAGAAGTGCGAATGCTGACATGAGTAACGTAAGGGGAGTGAGAGACTCCCCCGCCGAAAGACCAAGGGTTCCTGCTTAAAGCTAATCTGAGCAGGGTTAGCCGGCCCCTAAGACGAGGCGGAAACGCGTAGTCGATGGGAACCACGTTAATATTCGTGGGCTTGGAGGTAGTGACGGATCATTGAGGTAGTCCAATCTTATCGGATTGAACGGGCTGCTGCGTGGTTCCAGGAAATAGCTCCTCCTTATAAACCGTACCCGAAACCGACACTGGTGGTCTGGTAGAGTATACCAAGGCGCTTGAGAGAACTATGCTGAAGGAACTCGGCAAATTGCACGCGTAACTTCGGAAGAAGCGTGACCCTTTTCTACGCAAGTAGAGGAGGGTGGCACAGACCAGGGGGTAGCGACTGTTTATCAAAAACACAGGGCTCTGCGAAGTCGCAAGACGACGTATAGGGTCTGACGCCTGCCCGGTGCTGGAAGGTTAAGAGGAGGGGTGCAAGCTCTGAATCGAAGCCCCAGTAAACGGCGGCCGTAACTATAACGGTCCTAAGGTAGCGAAATTCCTTGTCGGGTAAGTTCCGACCTGCACGAATGGCGTAACGACTTCCCCGCTGTCTCCAGCATAGACTCAGTGAAATTGAATTCCCCGTGAAGATGCGGGGTTCCTGCGGTTAGACGGAAAGACCCCGTGCACCTTTACTATAGCTTTACATTGGCATTCGTAGTGGCATGTGTAGGATAGGTGGTAGGCTTTGAAACCTGGGCGCCAGCTCAGGTGGAGCCACCCTTGAAATACCACCCTTATTACTATGGATGTCTAACCGCGGCCCGTTATCCGGGTCCGGGACAATGTATGGTGGGTAGTTTGACTGGGGCGGTCGCCTCCTAAAGAGTAACGGAGGCGCGCGATGGTGGGCTCAGAACGGTCGGAAATCGTTCGCTGAGTGCAATGGCATAAGCCTGCCTGACTGCGAGACTGACAAGTCGAGCAGAGACGAAAGTCGGTCATAGTGATCCGGTGGTCCCGCGTGGAAGGGCCATCGCTCAACGAATAAAAGGTACGCCGGGGATAACAGGCTGATGACCCCCAAGAGTCCATATCGACGGGGTTGTTTGGCACCTCGATGTCGACTCATCGCATCCTGGGGCTGGAGCAGGTCCCAAGGGTATGGCTGTTCGCCATTTAAAGCGGTACGTGAGTTGGGTTCAGAACGTCGTGAGACAGTTCGGTCCCTATCTGCCGTGGGTGTAGGAATATTGAAAGGATCTGTCCCTAGTACGAGAGGACCGGGATGGACGGATCTCTGGTGGACCTGTTGTGGCGCCAGCCGCATAGCAGGGTAGCTATATCCGGACGGGATAACCGCTGAAGGCATCTAAGCGGGAAACCCACCTTAAAACGAGTATTCCCTGAGAACCGTGGAAGACGACCACGTTGATAGGCCGGGTGTGGAAGAGCGGCAACGCTTGAAGCTTACCGGTACTAATAGTTCGATCGGCTTGATCGTTCTCATTCCTTATGCCCATCTCGGCGCAATCCGAAGGATTGCCGCCAGAAGATGTGAAAGCACAACAAAGACCAGCGAACAGCTCCGAGAAAGCATGATAGGGTTGACCCCTATTGGCTACTCGCGCAGAGCTCTTCGCTCAAAAAGCTTCTCGAACAACGTGCGTTTTGCCGACCTGGTGGTTATGGCGGAGCGGCTGCACCCGATCCCATTCCGAACTCGGCCGTGAAACGCTCCAGCGCTGATGGTACTTCGTCTCAAGACGCGGGAGAGTAGGTCGCTGCCAGGTCTGCTAAACGCACGTTGATCTCACATCCAGTATCGAAAACGATACCGGATGGAGAGGAAATCTTCTCCTTACGAACAGGCCCGCCAACGGGAACACGGGCCGCGAAAGCGGCCCTTTCATTTGGTGAGACTTCTACCTATCTGTAAGCCATCCTATTGTAGGCTTGGGCTTACATCCAAAGGTGACGCGGGGTGGAGCAGCCCGGTAGCTCGTCAGGCTCATAACCTGAAGGTCACAGGTTCAAATCCTGTCCCCGCAACCAAATCT
>NZ_JBFUDB010000025.1:0-6864 GCF_056404935.1 Mesorhizobium sp. P2_A8 | reverse complement strand
TCTTCAGATAATCGTCAGCGATCGCATTGCCGCGCTGGAGATAAACCTGCTCGCCGGTGCGCGCATACCAGACATAGTTGATGAAGGCACGGTCGTAATAGTTCGCCGAGGCCCAGTCAGCGCCGTCAGCCGCCCAGTGGCTGTCATCATATGCGGCGAAATCCTGCTCATACCGCGCGAACAAGCCCCCCAGCGAAGACGTTTCCGAAACCGAAATGGTCGGACCGACAAGCGAGATCAATAAGTCAGTTCTTGACATTCAAGCGGCCCCCCGCAGCGACGTGACGAGCCCGTGATCCGGCAGAAAAAACACGCGCGGTCTATATTTTGGATAGATCCTGAGCCAGAAGCCCCAACAGCTCCTTCAACCAAACGTTAAATTCTTATGGATCGTCCGAAATATTGGGATGCGGGTGGCTCGGTTAGCGTAAAGTCTCCGCGGACCTTCTCTTGCGAGATTGTGTGCTAGCGTGGCGCGCGCTTGCCGGTGAACCGGCTGTTAAAGGTCTCTGCCTTGGAGCTTCGACAGGAGCGCTCATGCAGACTTCCAGCAATAGCACCCGTGCGAGACCACCGACCGCCCCATCGTGAGCGATCTCCGGTTTTCGTCAGATCTCGCGTGCTTGTTTAATGATAGACTTTGCTAATGAAGTACTTTCGCAGGTGTGGAAGGAGACACCTGGGTCAGGTTCTACACCGGAGCGCCCTCACGACAGCGGCGGCACGGCGAGCGATACAAAATGCAGACGGTCTCCAAGTAGAGGGCGGACCTCCGCCGCCGATGTGCCGATAGCTCCCCGGGAAGATCCACTGTCCTGTCGCAGGACGACGAGGCAATCATCGGGGCCCCCGCCGGCACACCCTACGCCTTAGATGATTGTCTCTATGCGTTGCAGTAACGGCTTCAGCCTTCCTGATTGCCGTCCCTACAAGTCCACAGGATCCTGACGATAACGGCAAGCAGTTGCGCTATCCAGCTTTGGCTATGCGGACGGGCTGACGATGCAATACTTGCCGGGGCTAAGCCGCTGCCTGTGGTTGAAACAGTCGGGCGTGCGGCCGGCATCGGATTCCAGCCTTCGGCAAATGTCTTGAGCCCCCGACGCTCCTAAGCTTTCAGCAGTTCGACGGTTTTTCGAAACACGCGCTCCAACAGTTCCCTTTCGCCGCCAAGGCCCAAGGCATAACGTTGACCGGCTGCCGCCACCCGTTCGCGCAACTCCTGATTTTCCCAGGCCTCCCGGATTGCACTTCGCAATGCGTCCGGATCCTCGGGTGGCACCAAAATGGCCTGCCCGGACCTGAGCAACTCAGAGGCCCCCGGGCCCTCTGACGTAATCACGCATTTACCAAGGTACATGGCGTCTAGATAGGTGCTGATGCCTGAGGCGCAAAGGTTTGATTTAAGCGTCGGGATCACCACGACCTTGGCTCTCGCGAGATTGCGCACGAGATCTTCGTCAGAGCCTGTATCCGCAAGCAACGCAAGATTGGACGGAAGATTGTCCGGCGTCCATGCGAAATCGGCGGTGCGATTCTCGAATTTCCAAAAGCTGAACTCCGGGATGGCTGCCAGGTACGGAAGGCGCGAGATCGCCTCGATGAACGTCCCGTAGTCTCTTTGGGAGATTCCCATTGTGAATACATATGTCTCCTCGAGATCAAGCGACGCCGGGCCGGCATTCCAGATATTGACCTTGAAAGGGACGTAGGCGCTGCGATCTCGACCTATTCCGTAATCAAGGTGGTATCCGCGGAGATCCTTGAAATAATGAATAAAGTGATCGACCCGAGAAAGAAGCAAGCGTTTGAAAATGAGCGCTGTTTTCTGTTTACGACTCTGCGCCTTCCGAAGAACAACATCGACCGCGACGATGGGCTTTCGTTTCCACGGGAATAACAAAAAGTACAAGACTAGCCTAAAGATGACAGAAAGCGTGCCGTTGACAACAATCGCGTCAGCGCTCGGTAGCGCCGCAAGAATTTCGCGGATTCCTATCGCGCGTATCAGCCGCACTTCCTCTCCACCCTCCAGAGTGAGCCACTCGGGGCTGTTCTCAAAGTCAGTCACCAGACGGAGGCTCGTGTCCGAATTTTGCATCTCTCGGGTCGGCTATCTAGGATTTAGACCAGCGGCTTGAAAAGGGATCGACAGACTCTAATCAGCTTGAGAGCCGGCGTCCATCGATTCACGGCATGGCGACCTCACCATCAGATCAACATATCCTGGAAATTGGAATTCATGGTTCGTTCGTTGACCGGAAGCCGCCCGCTAGGGGTCGCTCCTCTTCGTGCCAGGCGGAACTAGGAGCGCACTTCATGGAACAAACGGTGCGGTGGCATCCAGCCTTCTTGGCACTGAGAGGCGCTTCATCGGTCGTCAGAAACTCCCGGCTGAAAAGTGCGCGGCGCTACAAATTGTCGATGTCGATCACTAAAAAGGCACCTTTCGGGGAACCGTTTTCGTGACCGGCGTTACCGCGAAAAGAATCAACAAAGGAGAATACCGGCTTTCCAAATAGAGGGTCAATCGTCTATCGATGAACTCCGCTAAGCTTCTGCCTTACATTCGTCGGTTCCTGGCGCTCGAATGGCAAAGAATAAAGGTACGGTGATCAGCACACAATGCTCAGTTCGGCGCGAGCGGGCGGACTTTCATCGGCCCCTTTCGCCCGTTTCAGCCGGCCCGCCGGAATGCGGCTGTGCGGAGGAAATCCGGTATGTCTTGCTGAGAAACACGCTGGCCAGGATGGCCATCAAAACGCCGCCGCCTGGTGCGGCCAGAAGAGCCACGCTCAAGCCGTACAAGGGGGTGAGGACAGCAAAAGTGACGAGCTCACCGACTATTGCCAACATCAGGACGAAAATCATAGCTGGTTCCGTGAAATCATACGCGGAAAAACCAAGGCAACTAGGTTCCTGAAGCACTGGTCAAGGCGCCGTTGTCCAAGCCGCCGCCCAGCTTGTAGTAATTCTGAGCACACTGCGACAATAGTTTTCCAAGGTAGGCCCTGCCAGCAATGATAGCTAGCGCCGCAGACAGTTCATTGACGCCGATCAGCGCCCCCGCATCCAACTTCGGCAGGCTTTCGAACGTTCGCTCGCACAACGATAAACGAACCGCGCAAGTGGCGGACGACATTAGCCCTCCCTTCGCCGCTTGGTCAAGGTAGCGGACGCCGCCGGACCACATTTTCGCCCCGGCGGAGCCTCTCGTTCTCCCGCTCTACAGCTGCTGAGAAAACCCGCCTCGCGAACCGCGGACGGCCCAGAACATAATCTGCCGTCTCATCTCTGGCAAATCGCGCGAACGCGCGAACGACTTCGCCGGCGCAGGATAAAGATGCAGCATGACTGAAACGCTCTAGCGCCCGCAACTGCTCGTGTGGCCAGGTCGGATCCAGACTCTGGTATGGCAGTGGCGGGGGATAAAGGCCATCTATAGCCGTTTCTGAGCCTCGACTATGAATTGATTCGACCGCGTCCCGGCCGGCAAGGGCTCAAGACCGGAAGCTCGGAGCAGCTCCTGGAATCCAGCTCGGGTCTGAACGGTCTCGCAATGGCCCCGGATCCGAAATTGCCTGCCGAAGATGCGTAGCGAGCCACTGTTCAGTGCGACGAAACAGCAGAAGGCCAGATCCCGTACCCGCCCCCTGAAGAGATCCTCGCCGATCCGCTTAGCCAGCATGCCAGGTGGGTGCAATGCGGCCCAGAACTTCCCGCTAGGCCGCAACACTCGGGAAATTTCTGCCAGGGCGATGGGGATATCCATGTAAGGCATAGCGACGCGCGAGAATACAAGGTCGAAACTTGCATCCGGAAAAGGCAAGTGCTCCCCGGTGCCGAGGACCAGGTGAATATTGCTCCCTACGATTTTCCGGCCGGCCATTATCGCCTCTATGTCGGGGTCCACGCCCCAGGCTTCGATGGTCGGGTCCAATCGAAGTGCCATCAAAGTCTGCCCCATGCCACAGCCAACATCCAAAATGCTCGTCGCTGTACCTGGCAGCGGAGGAAGAGAGTGGCTTGGATGCATGGCATCGAGAGCAAAGGCCAGCTCTCGATGATGATACTCTACCCCAGCGCCCATGGCTCGCTCCAGAACACGGTTGATGTCCACGGCTGCAAAGGAAAGTAAACTGGCTCTGCGTGCAGCTGTGCCGCACATGATAGGATACATCTTCGTGGAGCACCTCTCAATCGTATGACAGTCCCCTGTCGCCAATGTTGGTGGGCGAACGGCCTATGATCGCATACGCCCTGGGATCGAGAGAGCCGGTTTCACAAACTTCTGTGCGGCCTTTGACATCGCGGAATGCCCCCACCTCGTCGTTGTCCCTAGCTGCCTCTTTCTAAGGTTTTCTCACGGCTTTGCTGGTGGGCCAGTCGGCGGTGCTTCGACCGCGTTGGACCGCGGGCGTGCTTCTAAGTATGAAGGCGCAGCCTTGCCTGAATCGGGATCTCCGCAGAATTAGGTAGAGCTAAATTAGCAAGTCAATATATCATATTTGCGGACCTGCCGTACGTCTTTTGGATGAGGTAGCGGCCATTTCGGCCCATGCGTGACCGACCTAATTGTCATCCTGGGACGCCAGTCAACCGGAACGCAGCGCCGATGAACGCTCGATCTTTTGTATGGCTAGCCGGCCTAGGTTCCGGCACTATGCGACGGCCCAGTTATGCCACAGTCAAGCGTGCAATGGATTTTCTCTTTGTCGCTCTTGCAGCTCTGCCTGCTATTATGTTGATAGCCGCATGCGGGCTTGCAATCCTGCTCCTGATGGGCAGGCCAGTTTTTTTTGTCCAGAACCGAACAGGCAAGGGGGGGCGCATCTTTCGGATGTACAAGCTGCGCAGTATGCAATGCCAGTCCAATATCGTTGTGGCGACAGCGATAAATGATCCCCGCGTAACGCCCTTCGGTCGGTTTCTGCGCCTTTCGCATCTCGATGAGCTGCCACAGCTCTGGAACATCGTCAAAGGCGACATGACTCTGATCGGGCCTAGGCCCGAGCAGCCGAAATTGGTGGAAGTCTACAGCGCCGAACTGCCCGGTTACGATCTCAGGCATTCGGTTGTTCCGGGGCTAACGGGGTTTGCCCAAGTCTACTACGGCTATGCAGCCGATGTAGAGGAAACGCGGATCAAGCTGGAGCATGACTTGTATTATGTATCCAATTTTGGTCCGACGATCGATCTGAAAATCCTGGTGCGGACCATGCTGGTCTATTCGAATCTGACCTATGCCCGTTGAACCTTCCTGGGGCGCCGATTGATGCTCAAAGGGGCGAAGCTTACGGCGTTGTGGGCTGCCCGATCTGTAGGCGGCTGTGCCGCGCTGCGTGGAAGCCGATGGCGTAGAGAGCGCCTCCTAATACTGTGCTATCACGGCGTCTCGCTGGCCGACGAGCACTGCTGGAATCCTGAGTTATATATTCCCGGCCATCTGTTCGAAGAGCGGTTGGCGGCCATTAGCGAGCAGGGATACAATGCACTTCCACTCAATGATGCGCTCAATCGACTATATGCTGGCGAACTTCCCCCTCAGTCGCTTTGCCTCACTTTCGACGACGGTTTCCATGATTTTGCAGCCGTCGCCTACCCCCTGCTCAAGAAGTATGGGATTCCGGCCACGGTGTACCTTACGAGCTTTTACTCTATGTATCGGCGACCAGTGTTCGATCTCATGTGCAGTTATCTGTTGTGGAGGGCTCGCGACCGCACTTTGGAGATGGCTCGGCTCCGCATCGCAGGGCGCTCGGTCGCTCTTGCTCAGCGCGGCGTTCGGCAAGACGTAGCGGCCTACATATGCCGCTTCGCGAATGAGAGTGGCTATTCCGCCGACGACAAAGACGAGCTTTTGTGCAGACTCGCTTCCGAACTGGGCGTCGACTACCACGCCCTTGTCGCTTCCCGCATCCTCCAGATTATGTCAGCGGACGACTTGGCAGATCTCGACCCTATGCTCGTGCAAATCGAGCTGCATACCCACAGACATCGTGTTCCGCTCGACAAAGCTCTTTTCCAGCGCGAGATCCGCCAGAATCGAGATTACATTGGCCACGCGACCCAAAGACCAATGGTCTCGGCCCATTTCTGTTATCCAAGCGGCGTTACAAGTCCCATCTTCCTTCCTTGGCTACGCGAGCTTGGGATACGTTCCGGAACCACTTGTCGCCCCGGCCTCGCTTCCCTGGCCGACGAGCCGCTCATGCTACCGCGTTTCCTGGATATGTGCGGTGTCTCGTCGTACGAATTCGACGGTTGGTTGAGCGGGCTCGCGAGCAAAATGCCGAGGCGTCGGCTCACTGATCCAGAGCCGACGGTGAGCGGTATCCTTGTTTGATGTATTGTCGCTCCTCGAAGAGGCGATCGGGATCCCAAGCGAGCGATCTGGTGATCAAATCCGAGCCGGAACGAGATGATTGGCGGGTCGCAGCGGGCAGCCGAGGGCGCCGACATGGTCGCGCAATTGAAGGAAGGAATGCCGGCCTGCATGTGCTTTGCAACGCCCTGGGAGGGGTCTACGACATCGTGGATATGTTGCCCAGGCATGTTGCGGACGGGCGCTTCGGATGAAGGTTCTGGTCACCGGCGCGGCCGGCTTCATCGGCTATCACGTGTCGAAGCGTCTGCTGGAGCGCGGCGACGAGGTTGTCGGCATCGACAACGTCAACAGCTACTACGATCCGCAGATCAAGGAGGCGAGGCTGCGGCTGCTGGAGGAGGTGAGCCGCAAGACCAATGCGGGCTATCATTTCATCCGCGGCAATCTTGCCGACAAAGGCGTGGTCGACGGCTGCTTTGCCGACCACGCCTTCGACCGGGTGATCCATCTCGCCGCCCAGGCCGGGGTTCGCTACA
>NZ_JBFUDB010000024.1:0-10515 GCF_056404935.1 Mesorhizobium sp. P2_A8 | reverse complement strand
GATCCGGCTCGGAGCAAAGTGCCATCGCCGTCATCACGCGCTGCAACTGGCCGCCCGAGACCTGGTGCGGAAAGCGTTCGCCGATGGTTTCGGGGTTCGGCAGGCTGAGCTTCTTGAACAGCGCAACGGCGCGCTTCTCGGCCTCGGCACGCGTCGCCGTACCGTGCAGCAGCGTGGCTTCCACCACCTGGTCCATAAGCTTGTGCGCCGGGTTGAAGGCGGCAGCCGCCGATTGCGCGACATAACAGACCTCGCGGCCGCGCAGCTTGCGGAAACCCTCCTTGCCGCCCTTGAGGATATCGCGGCCGTTGAGGATGACCTCGCCGCCGGTGATGCGCACGCCGCCGCGGCCATAGCCCATCGACGACAGGCCGATGGTCGACTTGCCGGCGCCGGACTCGCCGATCAGGCCGAGCACCTTGCCCTTTTCGAGCGTCAGCGACACGTCGTGGACGAGCACGATGTTCTTCGGCGGCTCGCCGGGCGGGTACACCGTTGCCTCGATACGCAGGTTGCGGATGTCGAGCAGCACGGATTTCTTCTGCTGGTCAGCCATCACCCGCGTCCTCCCTTCAGGCTTGTCGTGCGGTTGAGCACCCAGTCGGCGACCAGATTGACCGAAATCGCCAGCATCGCGATCGCCGCTGCCGGAATGAGGGCAGCGCCTATGCCGAACACGATGCCGTCCTTGTTTTCCTTGACCATGCCGCCCCAGTCGGCATCCGGCGGCTGCACGCCAAGGCCGAGGAAGGACAGCGTCGACAGGAACAGCACGGCATAGATGAAGCGCAGGCCGAGTTCCGAAACCAATGGCGACAGCGCATTGGGCAGGATTTCGCGGAAGATGATCCAGCCGCTGCCTTCGCCGCGCAATTTGGCGGCCTCGACATAGTCCATGACGTTGATGTCGACGGCCACCGCTCGCGACAGGCGATAGACGCGGGTCGAGTCGAGAATGCCCATCACCAGGATCAGCGTCACCAGATTGGTCGGCAGCACCGAAAGCACGACGAGGCCCATGATCAGCGTCGGGATCGACATCAGGAGATCGACAAGCCGCGACAGCAGCGTGTCGTACCAGCCGCCGAAAACCGCCGCCGAGAAGCCGAGGATGGCGCCGAGCGAGAACGACAGCGCGGTGGCCAGCACGGCGATGAACAGCGTGATGCGGGCGCCGTAGATCATGCGCGAAAGCAGGTCACGGCCGAGATTGTCGGTGCCGAGCCAATGTGCGGATGACATCGGTTCCCAGACGTCACCGATGATTTCGCCATTGCCGTGTGGCGCGATGAAGGGCGCGAAGATCGCCGCCAGCACGAACAGTGACGTCAGCACGATGCCGATCAGCGCGGGGATCGGGATGCGTTTGATATCGAGCATACCCGCCCCCTATTTCGGATGTCTGAGACGCGGATTGGCGACGATCGCCCCGATGTCCGCAATGATGTTCAGGCTGATATAGACGGCGGCAAAGATCAGGCCGACCGCCTGCACCACCGGCACGTCGCGCTTGGTGACGTGGTCGACCAGATATTGCCCCATGCCGGGATAGACGAAGATCACCTCGACCACGACAACGCCGACGATCAGGTAGGCAAGGTTCAGCATGACGACGTTGATGATCGGCGCAATCGCATTCGGGAAGGCATGCTTGCGGATGACGTTGAAGGCTGACAGGCCTTTCAATTCCGCCGTCTCGACATAGGCCGACTGCATGACGTTGAGGATGGCCGCGCGGGTCATGCGCATCATATGCGCCAGCACCACCAGCGTCAGCGCGGCGGCCGGCAGCGCGATCGCCTGCATGCGCTCGCCGAACGGCATGCCGTCATAGACTGTGGAGATGCCGGGGAAGATCTGCCATTTCACGGCGAAGAAATAGACCAGCACATAGCCGATGAAGAACTCTGGAAACGACGTCGAGGCGAGCGCCAGCCCCGAGATCAGCTTGTCGACCCAGCCATTGCGATAACGCACTGCAATCAGACCGAGGATGATCGCCAGCGGCACGGCGACGACCGCCGCCCAGAAAGCGAGGAACAGCGTGTTCCACAACCGTCCGCTGATCGACGTTGCAATATCCTGGCCGCTCGACATGGCGGTGCCGAGATCGCCGGTGACGACACCGCCGAGCCAGTGGAAATACCTGACATAGGCAGGGTCATTGAGCCCGAGCTGCTCGCGCAGATTGGCGAGCGACTCCGGCGTTGCCGATTGTCCAAGAATGGCTTGTGCAACATCGCCGGGCAGAATCTGGGTGCCGGCGAAGATCAGGACCGAGACGGCCAACAGGAGGACGATGCCCAGCGCAATGCGCTGGGCAACGGATCCCCAAATCGAAAAATCCATGAGCCAACTGCCGCCCTAGGCAGCTAGCCAGCACTTAAGTGCAGCCATATTATTCATCATTCCACGATTGGGGTCCGGATTGAATCCGCCGACCTGATCAGAAACGGCGTCAATGTAGTCATTGAAAGCGAAGACGATGGTGCCGCCGTCGTCTCTCAGCAATCTAGCCAACTCACCGTAGAGCTGTTTCCGTTTCGCTGGCTCTAGTTCAGAGCGAGCTTTCAAAAGCTTGGCATCGAACTCAGCATTGTGAAACTGGGTCTCATTGGCGTTCGAGTTGCTCAGATAAGGTAAGCTGTACATCTGATCCTGAGTTGGTCGGCCGTACCAAAGGCTGACGAAGAACGGCTTCTTATTCCAAACTTCGCTCCAATAGCCGTCGTTTGGTTCGCGTCGGATATCGATCTTAATTCCTGCTTGCGCTGCACTTTGTTGGAAGAGTTGGGCGGCCTCGATCGCGCCGGGGAATACGATGTCCGCGACGTGTAGCGGGATTGGTGACCCATCGTGACCGGACTTCTTATACAAAGCGGCGGCCTGCATCGGATCAAACGTCCGCTGTGGTATCGTGTTGTCAAAAAGTGGGTAGAGCGAGTTGATTGGAGTGTCGTTACCCACGGTACCATATCCAGATAACACGCTCTTCACGATCTCCTCTCGGTTTATCGCCAATTTTAGCGCCATTCTGAGATCCGGATTATTGAATGGTGGGGTCTGCGTGTGCATTGAGAAAACGAAATGACCCCTCCCCGTCACGTTCTTGATTTTGACACCCGGAACGGTTTTGAACCTGCTTACAATCTTGGGGTTGAGGTTGTTGATCATGTGCACCTGCCTAGACTGCAATGCGGCGGTGCGAGCTGTCGGATCATTAATAATGATGACTTCGTTCTCGTCGACGTGACCGATCTTGGCGTCCCAATAATTCGCGAACTTTTTGAACTGGTATCGAACACCTGGCTGAGGTTCCCCTACAACCTGATATGCACCAGAGCCAACGCCTGCAGCCGGAGCATCTCGTCCTCCGCCTGGCTGAATGACCAGATAGGTTTCGGTCAGAACGTAGGGGAAATCGGTATTACGACCCTTCAGGGCAATCTTAACGACCTTTCCGTCGGTTGAAATCTTATCAATGTCAGTCAGCAGTTCTTTCGCTACGGATTGAGACTTTTCATCTGCATGCCGCCGGATGGTTTCCGCGACGTCCTCCGAGGTGACCGATTTGCCGTTGTGGAACTCCACACCATCTCGGACAGTGATCTCCCAGTTAATGCCGTCACTTGAATTCACACTCTCCGCAACTCTATACTCCAAAGCGCCCGTCGGAGAAGCGTTCACCAGCGTTTCGCCATAAAGACGCAAGTTGAACAGCTGCGCATCGCTATTCGCCAATGTGGGGTCGAAAGAGTCTCCGCTGGCGCCTCCACCGAACCCGATCTTCATGTGCCCGCCTTTCACGGGAGTATCAGAAGCGGCGCAAGCAACACCTGGAATGGCGAGCGCCGTTGCCGCGCCAACACCTATCGCAGATGCCGCACCGAGAAAGGCACGACGCGACATCTGGCCAGCTGCGAGGCCGGCCCTGATGCGTTCAAACTCATCATTCATAGGAATCCCCTTTGTTATTCATGTTTTGAAGCGGCCGAAAGCACTCGGGCCGACAGGTATTAAGTGCAGATGCGATGCTCAATTCGTGTTCAAAGACTCACGCCTGACGCAACGTATGGTTCAAAAAAAGCCACCTGATGCGCGGATTTATTCGCATGCGGTCCGGTTTATGCAGTTGCAAGGAAAACTTGCGGCAGCCAGGGATGCCTCATCGAATGTGTTGAATGTGGCGTGTCTAGCATCAGGCGTTTCAAAACAACCTAAAGTAAGTCTATGATATTTCATTTCGCCAGCGATTTTGGCGCGTTGCGCGCCTTCCGTTGCATCATCATCATGCCGCTCGGTAGGCGGAGCGAAGCGCCTGCCTTCTACCGAGAATTCACCATTTCTGGGAGGAGCTAGCGATGTCCCTATCCGTTAACCGTGAGGTATTCATAACGTGCGCCGTTACCGGAGCCTCTGACTCTGCCTCCAAATCATCCAATGTGCCACACACCCCGAAGGAAATCGCAGACTCGGCAATCGAAGCGGCGAAGGCCGGCGCCGCTATCGTTCACATCCACGTTCGCGACCCCGAAACCGGACAACCGTCAAATCGGCTGGACCTTTACCAGGACGTTAAGAATCGAATCCGCGATGCGGATACTGACGTGGTTCTTAACATCACGGCTGGAATGGGTGGTGACCTACTTCTTGGGGGCGTAGAAAATCCCCTTCCAGTCGATCCCCGTTCGGACATGCTTGGGGCCACTGAACGCTTCAGCCACATCGTGGCCTGCACCCCCGAGATCTGTACGCTGGACTGCGGCACTATGAACTTCAACGCCGGCGACGTCATTATGACCAACACGCCAGCGATGTTGCGCGCGTTGGCGAAAATGATGACCGAGTCGGGCGTTAGAGCGGAGATCGAGGTCTTCGATACTGGTCAACTCTGGCTCGCGAAGCAGTTGGTTCAGGAAGGTCTGATCGAGGACCCGGTACTACTGCAACTTTGCATGGGCATCGGTTGGGGCGCGCCTAACGATCTGCTCACGTTTACTGCTATGGTCAACGCCATCCCTTCGGCTTGGACATTCTCCGCGTTCTCAATTGGCCGCGACGCAATGGCCTATCCCGCGGCAGCTGTGCTAGCTGGCGGCAACGTTCGTGTCGGTCTTGAAGACAACCTCTATCTATCAAAAGGCAAGTTTGCTACCAACGGTCAATTGGTCGAGCGGGCAGCCAATATCGTCGAGAACATGGGCTCACGGGTCATCGGCCCTGAGGAAGTGCGTAAGAAGCTCAAGCTTACGAAGCGCTGAGTAGACCTTCCCGAACACCCATCCTATCGGTCCAACTTTTTGAACGCTAAGACACGCGTCGCTGCGTGGAGGGCTATATTCATGACACGTATTTCGAAGGCAGCTTGCATTGGCGGCGGAGTCATAGGGGGCGGGTGGATTGCTCGCTTCCGCCTGGCTGGCATCGACGTGCAGGTGTTCGATCCACACCATGACGCGCAACGACTCATATCCGAAGTAATGGATAACGCCGAGCGTGCGTACTCAATTCTTACCAAGGCCCCGCTGCCCAAGCGTGGGAACCTCACGTTCTGTACGTCGCTTGAGGAAGCGGTGAAGGGTGCCGATTGGATTCAGGAGAGCGTTCCTGAGGCACTTGAGCTGAAGCGCGGAGTGTTGACCAAAATCGATGCCGCGGCGGAACCGACTGCATTGATCGGCTCATCGACCTCTGCGTTGCTGGCGACCGATCTCCAACGTGACATGAAGCATCCCGGCCGGATGTTCGTCGCTCACCCTTTCAATCCGGTCTATCTCCTTCCTCTTGTCGAATTGGTGGGCGGCACTCGAACGGAGAAATCCGCGCTGGAGAGCGCCCGGGAAAAACTTCCCACCATCGGAATGACAGGCATCATCATCAAAAAGGAGATCGATGCGTTCGTTGCGGACCGCCTTATGGAGGCTTTCTGGCGAGAAGCTCTTTGGCTCATAAAGGACGATATCTGCGATACGGAGACCCTCGACGATGTGGTTCGATATTCGTTCGGCCTCCGTTGGGCACAGATGGGACTTTTCGAGACCTTCCGCATCGCCGGTGGCGCCGCCGGAATGCGTGATTTTCTCACGAAGTACGGCCCGTGCCTGTCATGGCCGCTCTCCAAATTGATGGACGTGGTCGACCTTGACCCGGAGCTCGTCGAGAAAATAGCTGCACAATCCGATGTCCAGTCTGGCGATTATACGATCCGCCAGCTCGAATACATCCGCGACCAGAACCTCGCAGGTATATTGAAGGGCCTCAAAACGGGCGACGATGGACGGGGATGGGGCGCAGGCAAGCTACTCGCCGACTACGAGAAATATTTGACGGAAAACAATTCTGCCAACGCGGCCTACGCGGACGCACTCCCGCTTCTGACGAAGATCGTCTCTCCGGACTGGATCGACTACAACGGTCACATGACCGAGTACCGCTACACGCAGTGTTTCGGTGAGGCGACCGATGTTCTGCTCGAGCGGATCGGCGTGACCAGCGCCTACGTGGAGACCGGCCATAGTTACTATTCGGTCGAGACCCACATGAGATTGCTGGCTGAAGCAAAACTCGATGACGTTCTTTCCGTGAAGGCTCAACTGCTGCAATCCGACGGAAAGAAGCTTCGCGTCTTCATGACTCTTCAAAGAGGCTCGGACGACGTTCTCGTCGCCACTTACGAGGTTCTGATGCTGCATGTGTCTTCAAAGGAGGGCCGCGCCGTTCCGGCTTTGGACGAAGTTCGGACCAAACTCGATCCTCTCCTTGCAGCCCATGCCCAGATGCCAACGCCTGCTGGTGCAGGACGTTCGATAACTGCGAACTGATTGCCGAAGGTCGGAAGGCGGGGGAGAAATGACAAGAGATCTCACGCGCCTGATCTCACCGAAGGCCGTTGCGTTCACCGGCGGGCGGCGACTGCAGGGCAAGGGAGGGCGGTTCATGCAGCCCACGGTCTTTGCAGATGTAGACCCTACTATGTAAATAGCCCAGGAAGAGGTCTTCGGTCCAGTTCTGTCCATCATCAAGTTCGAGAACGACGATGAGGCGTATGACATCGCGAACGGCACCCGGTTCGGCCTGGTTGCGGGCGTCTTCACACAGCGGCTCGATATCGCTCTAAAGGCGCCACCCCGCCTGAATTCAGGGCAGGTCTTCGTCAATGAGTGGTTCGCCGGCGGGATCGAGACCGCTTTTGGGGGAAATAAGATGTCTGGGCATGGGCGGGAGAAAGGACAGGAAGCCATCTACAGCTATGTCCGGACCAAGAATGTGGCAATCTCCCTAGCTCGTTAGAATCGCGAGACCAGCAATTTCTCTGGGATCCAATTCGGGTTTTTGTGGCCGCCGCTGCTCTTTGTCGAAGACAGTGTAGGGCAAGGAGCATGCCTTCCATCGAACTCCAGGCAACCGTCGGCCAACTCGTAAAGAGCGACACATCCGCATGAGACATCGTTCTTCTCCAATATGATATGTTTGCGATCATAGGAGAATGAAAACTGCTGGCCGACATATGCTGCTCGCGCTTGCGAAGCACGTCGCGGAGCCGATCGGGTGCTATGTTCAATGCGCGGCCGGCAGGGACCTTGAGAATTCTCGTTGGAGTTCGTCGTGAACGCCGGCAGGAGGGCTTAGGCGGCTTCGATGTCGAATATGGCCGCGAGGAGCAGTTCTTTCACAAGCCTGTCCTGCAGCGTGCGATTGAAGCCTAAGACTTGGCGGTGTTAATGGCCGGGCCGATGGCTGTGGTGACGCCGCAGCCGACGGTGAGGTGGGTTAATTAAAATTGATCTGTCGAACCGAGACTTAACTTTATGTAATCGACATTCGTACTTTGCTATACGAAGAAATATTATCTTTTACCGGTGAAAGTCGTATAATCTATCTTATGGAACGCGACTTTTTATCTATGAAACCAAATGGCTTAATATACGTCCCCATCCTACACTTGGAAATGGCGCCCTACCACTTGCAGGGTCCGCCGCGCATAATCTCCGGTCGCGTTGAGCATTTTCAAGGGCCACAAGGATTGCGCTCTCGATGCCACCTGCGTTCTGACACGGGCTGTGTCCGATGTAGCGATTATTGCGCAGTAACAGAGCCCAGATTTTGTCGGTTAGCACGCGTAACCCGCGAGGTAACCGGGTCGTGAACAGTCAGTGCCGGGAAAAATAAGGCGTTGATTGCTCGGGCTTGCGGGCCGAGCTAGTCGGCCGCTCGATCCAAAGCGTCGTCTGGGTGGAAGCTCTCCCACGTGAAGTTGGAGGATACGGTCGTCCAGTTCCTTATCTGGTGTCGTGAGGCGATGGTTCAGGCGAAGGTAGTCAGTCCAGGTTGGCGTGCAGAATGTCTCTGTCCATTGAAAAGGCTTCTGCAGGTTGCGCTGGAGCGTCCAGTGCCGAGCGCCGACGCGGCTGTGTACATGCCTGCGCTCGCGCATGACGTCCAGGAAAGCTTCGACGTTCTCTTCATGGATCAGATATTCGACCTTGACCACGATTGGACCGCTTCTCGGCTTCAGGTGAAGCGCGACTGCCGGGACGTCGAATTCCTTCAAAGGATCGGGCTCGGACCCACGGCGCTCGCGGAGAGGAAACAGGACGCCGGCTGCGGCGACGAGAAAAAGAGCACCAGCGGAACCCTCCAGCGCCCAAGGTCAGGGAATAGTTCTGGGAAACCGTGCCCCATACCCAGCTGCCGGCCGCGATGCCGCCGTCTACCAATGCATAATAGATCGAGATGGTGCGCCCCACGACCCAACACGGGCTCGCCAATTGCACGCTCACGCCGACCCCGGACCAGGCGGTGACCCAACCCGCGCCGCCCAAGGCGAGTGCAATTGCGGCCACTGCAATGGAAGAGGTCAGTGCAAGGGAAAGGGAGCACGCCGCGCAGGCGACGCACGCAAGCCTCATCAGCCGTTCTTCAGACAAGCTCCGTCTGAACAGACTATTGGAGATGCCGGCGAAGACGGCGCCTGTGCCGAAGCCGGCCATCAACGCACCATAGGCGAGCGGTCCTCCCCCCAGCTGATCGCGAACAACCAGCGGCAGCAATGCGAGAATGGCAATGCCCGCCAGGCCAAAGAGGGTTCCGCGAGCGATCGCCGCCTTGATTTCCGATGACCCGTGAAGCGCAGCCCGTCATAAATCGCCGTGGCCATCAACTCGCGCGGAAGAGGCGAGGAGCGAACCTTCCACTTGCAGCGCCATATGGTGACCAAGGGTACCAGATAGGTGAGGGTGGTCACACAGAAGGCCGCCATAAGCCCGAACGAGGCAACCACGATGCCGCCGAGCGCCGGGCCCACGGTCCGCACAGTGTTGAAGCCGACGGAGAGCAGGGTGACGGCAGCGGGAACATCGCGCCGGTCCACCATATCGCCAACCGATGCCTGCCAGGCGGGATCGTTGAGAGCACCGCCGCATGCGATCAAGAAGCTGAAGCCGAGGATCATCCACGGACTGACAAAGCCCAGTGCCACGGACGCAGTGAGCATCGTAGAGGCTATCACCATAAGGCAGCGGCCAGGGAACATGACCCGGCGCCGACTGTAATTGTCGGCGAGAACCCCAGCGAAGACGGACAAAATGAAAGCCGGCAGGTTCGATGAAGCCTGCACCAGCGCCACCATCAGATCGGAAGTCGAGATTGTTGCCATCAGCCAGCTGATGGCAACGGTCTGCATCAGCCAGCCGAGACTAGAAACTTGTGTGGCGAGCCAGATCGAACGAAAGATCCGGTTCCGGAGCGGCGCAAACGTCGCGTGCGAACTTGTATCCGCGTCTGCGCCCGCGCCGCTGCTCATTCAATCTGACTCTTGCTCATATTCCATTCAATTCCTCTGCGCCAATGCTGCTGCCACTGAGGGAAACCCGCTGAATGCACGGAGAGCGGCTAATGTGTGCAGACACTCAGCAAATTGAATGCCCGGCAGGAGACCAAGCTCGCTGCCGGGCCGGTACGCCTTGGGAGGCTGTAGTCGGAGTCCTTTATGCATAATGCTGGCTTCGGCCGACCCGACTTCGGGAACGCTGCGCGTGCGGCGTCCACTGCGGCCGCTTTGTCGTGCTTGTCGCCATCAGGAACTCTCCCAAATTCCCGCGCAGAGGCCGGGATTACGACTGGAAGCCAGGCGGTCGACTGGGCCGGTCGGAGCTTGCCCGCAACACTGGTATCGGTGTGCTCGCCACTGATTAAGCCGACGATACCGTTGATTGCCATTGTCATCCCTGTGCCTCTCGCCGCGTAAGGGCAGTCGTTTTTCACTAGCAGAATGTCCTTCTACTCTCAGCGGCTTGCCGTGATACTGTCCTGCACCGCGCTGATGCTTTCGCGAATGATGGATAGCCCCCGGCTCAGGTCAGCCTCGGTGATGGTGAGGGCAGTCATGAACTTCAGGACCTCACCGAACGAGCCAGCGGTCTCGATCACCAGGCCGCGGCGAAAAGCTTCCTGCGAGACAAGGCCCGGCAGCGAGTGGTGCTTTGATGATACGAGCCCGTACATCAATCCGCGGGG
>NZ_JBFUDB010000023.1:0-12980 GCF_056404935.1 Mesorhizobium sp. P2_A8 | reverse complement strand
AAGGCGGCACGACGGCATTCTCGCTGGCGGTGTCCGCCGCAGGCGTGGATTCCGGCCTCGACACGACCGCCGGCACCAGCATCTTCCTGTTCAAGGAAGGCGACCTGGTGGTCGGCCGCATCGGCGGGGCCGCTGGGGCGGCAGCATTCGCCGTCGCGATCAACAGCACGAGCGGCGTCGTCAGCGTGGCGCAGTACGCTTCGTTGAAGCACCCAGGCGCCGCCAATCCAGATGATTCGGTGTCGATCACCGACAGCGCGTTGCTGGCGGTGGTGACGGTCACCGACGGCGACGGCGACACCGCGACCAACTCGACCGGTATCGGCGATGCCGTGCAGTTCCAGGACGACGGCCCGACGGCGGGCATCGTCCAGGGCGCTCCCACGGTGGCGCATGACGAGACCACGGGCATCCAGGGCGATGCCGATGACACCACTGCGGCAGGGGTTGTCGCCCTGTTCGCGGGCGTCAGCAATGTCAGCTCCGATCTGAGCCCGACCGGCTACGCGCAGGATGCAAGCGCGGTGGTGAGTTCGACGGGGAGCTCGTTCGGCGCCGACCAGGAAGGCGGCACGACGGCGTTCTCGCTGGCGGTGTCCGCCGCAGGCGTGGATTCCGGCCTCGACACGACCGCCGGCACCAGCATCTTCCTGTTCAAGGAAGGCGACCTGGTGGTCGGCCGCATCGGCGGGGCCGCTGGGGCGGCAGCATTCGCCGTCGCGATCAACAGCACGAGCGGCGTCGTCAGCGTGGCGCAGTACGCTTCGATCCTTCATCCGACCCCGGGCGCCAGCCACGACGAGTCGGTGAACATCACCGACGGCGCGTTGCTGGCGGTGGTGACGGTCACCGACGGCGACGGCGACACCGCAACCAGTTCGACAGGTATCGGCGATGCCGTGCAGTTCCAGGACGAAGGACCGGCCATCGGGCTTATCAGCGATGGGCTGGTGGACTTCGCTTCTGGCAGCACCGTGACCAAGACGCTCAGCGGGGTGGTCGGGGCGGATGACCCGGCAACCTATAGCATCACGAGTTCGCCGGCGACCCTGACGATACTGGACGGCACGTCCTCGCAGGTGACGCTGCTCAGGGACCTTACCAACAGCAATACTGTCGCTACCTACTTTAAGGATGTTGATGGCAGCGGCACACATAACACCGGAGACATCGATTTCTTCAAGCTGACCTTATCGGGCGGTAACTACACCTTCGATGTCCTCCAGAACCCTCCACCCGCGGATTTGAATTTCAGCTTCGCCGGGGCACCCTCCGGCAGCAACCTGTTCATGACGTTCGGCGACCCAAACTCCGCCCAGATCGTGGTGATCGGGGAAGACCCGCTCAATCAGTCCAACGGCGGAAACATCACGACCAAGGATGTGCTCAATATCAGCCAGGCCGGCAGCACCACCTCGTTCGGCGTCAACGGCAACCAGATCAACCCCAATGAGGGCGCGTTCATCACCTACGTCACCGGCGCGAACACGAACTTCCTGGTGCCCAATCTGGACCAGAACGAGGCCGACGTCGAAGCCAACATCGCCTTCACGAACGTGTTCAATGCAAACACGGCATCCTTCAGCGTCAACCAGACCAATCCCGGCGTCGGACCCGTCACCGTCAAGATTTCGGCCTTTACAACCACTAACCAGTCGGGGACGAGTTTCGTCGATGGGCTCACCGACGACACGCACGTCGCCATCACCTCGTTCTCGATCACCGACTTCGTCGTCAAGACAGGCAATACGCAATTTGCCCCACTCGCCTCGATCGACGGCGATGGCAATTTGATCATCACCGGCCTGAGCACCGGCGACAAGGTGCAGTGGACGACGAGCGGAACCCATGACCGCGTGCTGATCGAAAACATCAGCAACGCGGATGGCATTTCCGGCAACGACAACAACACCTTCGACATCGGCGGCTTCAGCCTCGTCCAGACGCAGCCGGCGCCCGACGAGAAGCTCGACTTCACCGTGCAGATCGCCGACGCCGACGGCGATACGGCGATCGACAGCTTCTCCATCGGCATCGACGGGACCGGCATCTTCGACGACAACCACGTCGACGGGATAGCCTGACGCGATACCGGCCGGGCGCCAACCTTGGCGCCCGGCCGTGCCCAATCCAAAGCATCGCAACGGGGGGCAAACCGTGACGCAGCCAAGACCGCAGTTTCAGGAGGTGATGCATCTGGCCCGGCGCCAGCTGCCCGCCCTCCTCCTCTTCAGCCTTCTTGCCAACCTCCTCCTGCTCGCCAGCACCGTCTACATGCTGCAGATCTACGACAGGGTGCTGTCGAGCGGGTCGATCGATACGCTGATGTGGCTCACCCTCGCGGTGATCGGCGCGATCGCCGTCTACGGCCTGCTGGAGCAAGCGCGCCGCATGATCCTCGGGCATATCAGCCAATGGCTCGACGACCAGCTGAGTGTCCCGGTGATCGAACGAGCCATCGAGGCTCGTCTGGCCGGCAGCAACCTCGAGGCCGGCCTGAAGGACGTGGCGGACCTGCGCAGTTTCGTTGCCGCTGACGGCATGCTGACCTTTCTCGATGCGCCGTGGACGCCCGTCTTCCTGGCGTTCATGTGGCTTCTGCACCCGGCATTGGGCCTGGTCGGAATAGCTGGGGCGGTGCTTTTGTTCTGCGGCGCGCTGGCCAACGACTTTCTCACTCGCCGCAAGAGCCAGGAAGCGTCACTGGGGCTGCGCCGCAACCAGGCTGCGGCTGGTCAATATGTCGATGGCGCCGAGACGCTCCGCTCGCTCGGCATGTCCGAGCCGGCGCTGCAGCGCTGGGAAGAAAAGCAGCAGTCGTTGATGACCATCCAGTCGCAGCTTCTCGCGCGCACAACCAGCATCGGCAGCCTGTCGCGCTCGCTGCGCCTGGCCCTTCAAGTGGCCGTGCTGGGGCTTGGCGCCTATTTTGTCCTGCGTGGCGAACTGACGGCAGGATCGATGATCGCGGGATCGATCCTGCTGAGCCGCGCGCTCGCGCCGATAGAACGCTCGATCGGAGCCTGGCGCAGCCTGGTTACTGCTCGCACTGCGCGCCGTAACCTCATGCGCCTCTTCGCCGACACCGGACCTAGGCAGAGCGGTGGCGTGACCTTGCCGCGCCCACAAGGGCGGCTGAAGCTCGAGGACGTGTGCTACTACGCGCCGGGTACACAGCAGGCGCTGATGAACAAAGTATCCTTGAACATCGTGGCCGGTGAGACCTGTGGCGTGATCGGACCGTCGGGCTCCGGCAAGACTACTCTCTGCCGCCTCATGGTGGGAACCCTGCCCCCGTCGCTCGGCCATGTCAGGCTGGACGGTGCGGAGGTCGCCAGCTGGCCGTCGGACCAGTTGGGGATCCACATCGGCTATTTGCCGCAGCAGGTCGACCTGTTTCCCGGGACGATCGCCGAGAACATTGCGCGCCTGCGCGATGTCGACAGTGTCGCTGTCATCGCCGCGGCGCAGCTTGCCGGCATTCACGAGATGATATTGCGGATGCCAAACGGCTATCAAACCGAGGTAGGGCCGCACGGGGCGCGAATATCGCGCGGCCAACGTCAGCGCATCGCCCTCGCCCGGGCCCTGTTCGGCAATCCCGCACTCATCGTACTCGACGAACCGAACACCGGCCTCGACAGCGAAGGTGAGATGGCGCTGTTCAATGCGCTTCGCCGCCTGAAGGGACGAGGCCAGACCGTTATTCTCGTCAGCCACCAGATCAGCCTTTTGCGCACGGCGGACCATGTTGCTTTGATGCTCGATGGCACTGTCAAGGCGTTCGGCACGCGCGACGAGGTGTTGGGCGCGCTAGGCGGTCAGCACAAACCGACTGCCGTGCCGATGCCAGGGCAAGACAAGACTGTCGTTAGTGTGCCGGCAAAATTGAAGGCCGCGGAGTGAACCATGAACGACCGATTTGGCGACCTGTCGAAGATGCTCGATCTGCTGATTGCCAGCCTACGCGACGTGCTGGACAGGCTGGTCGTCGCTGCTGGAGATCTGGCAGCCACGGCATCGAACTGGTTCGAAGGGTTGGATATGCCGGCGCGCATCGGATTGGCGGCACTGGCAACCGCACTGCTTCTGCCCATCCTTGCAGGGCTCGTCCGGCGGCAGTCGCGCGCATTTCGCGACAGCGGCCGCGACCTGAAGCTCCGCACGCGACCGGCACGGATGCTCGGCTATTTCTCGGCGATAATCTTTGTCGGCGGCGTCGCGGCCTGGTCGAGTGTGGCGCTTCTGGCAAGCGCCGTCGTCGCCAATGGCGTCGTCAGCCCGGAAGGCTACCGCAAGACGGTCCAGCATCTGGAGGGCGGCATCATCGGGGCTATCCATGTGCGGGAAGGCGACAAGGTCAGCGCCGGCCAGATACTGATCAGCTTGCAGACGACCGATGCGCAAGGGCGCTACGACGAGCTGCATGAACGTTACATTCGCCTGCTGGCCGTCGAAGCGCGCCTTAGTGCGGAGCTGGCCGGGGATGATCAGATCACCTTTCCCAAGGAGCTGACGTCGGTTGGCAGCGAGGCCACGCGGAAAATCGCCGCCGAGGAGGAAGCGTTGTTGCGCAGCCGCCTTGCGACCCGTGAAGGGCGCGAGCAGATCCTCCACAAGCGTATCCAGCAAATAGAGGAGCAGAGCAGCGGATCCAGGGAAGTTATCGCAGCCGAGGAGGAGCAGCTGGGGCTGATCGACCGCGAGATCGCTTCGGCACAGGAAATGTACAAAAAGGGATTGGAGCGCCTGCCGCGGATCCTGGCGCTGCAGCGTGCCCAGGCCGACATCCGAGCGAACCAGGCGTCGAACCGGTCGCAGGTCGCGCGCAACGAACAGCAGATCGGCGAGACCGAGCTGCAGATCCTCAACCTGCACCAGCAGGACAGCGAGAAAGCCAATGAGGACCTTGCCAAGGCGCGCGGCGATCTGGCCGAACTGCGCAGCCTGTTGCCGTCACGCCAGGATGTGCTGACCAGGACCGACATCGTCGCGCCGATTTCCGGAACGGTGATGAACCTGCGTGTCAGGACCGAATCGGGCGTGATTTCCAGCGGCCAGCCGCTTCTCGATATCGTTCCGAACGAGCCCAACCTGGTCATCGATTCGCGTATCAAGCCAGACGATATCGACATGGTGCATCCGGACATGCCGGCTCGCGTGGTGCTGTCGGCCTTTCCGACGCGGCACCTGCCGCAGATCCATGGCTTGCTGACATCGGTGTCGGCAGACCGGCTGACGGACGAGAGGACCGGAGAGCCCTATTTCCTCGCCAAGGTCAAAGTCGATACAGCCGATCTCGGAAAACTCCATGATGTCAGATTGTCACCTGGCATGCCTGCGGAAGTCATGATCCTGACTGGCGAGCACACGCTGCTGGACTATATGCTGGCGCCAGTCCGCGACTCGCTCAATCGCGGGTTCAGGGAGCATTAGAGTCTTCCACTGTCCCGTGTCCCGACGCCATCCGATCCACCCGGCCTTCGCCCGCTACAACCTGCCGCCACTCGACGGCGTGGTGGAGATCGTGTCGGCTGACCTTATGGTGGAGGAGCGCAGCGGGGCACCGTATTTCACCGCGACGGTGTTGATCGACAAGAGCGAACTCGTCAAGCTGGAGGGCCGCAAGCTGCTGCCCGGCATGTCGAGCGAGGCGATGATCCGGACAGGTGCCCGCACCGTGCTTTCCTACCTCGCCGAGCCGATCACGCAGAACTTCCGCCGGGCGCTACGGAAAAATAGCCGTAGGCCGCCCGGAGGGGTGTCAGCTGTGGAGATGCTTCAATTCAAACCCGGAGTCATCCTGGGCGCCAGAGATGCGCTGTTCGGCGGACTGGAACAAGTCCGCAAACTCCACCTCGTTTTCAAACACCACGCCACCGACTTTGATAGCCAGGGCATCCTCGGTCCCTTTTGGTGCGAAATAGACTTGCGCGACACGCGCCCGGATACGCTCGCCGATTTCCTTCGCTTCCGCTTCGGTTGCGCCCGAGAGGAAAATCCCGAACATCGAAGTCCCTATGCGCCCAACCAGGTCCTCCGCGCGCACCGATGATTGTATGGTTGAGGCTATGAGCCGCAAGGCCTCGTCGCCCCATTCAAGACCAAAGCGCAGGTTGATGGAGCGCAGATGCTCCGAATGAATGACCAGGAAGGCGCCCGAGCGTGGCCCCGGCGCCGATGGCCTTGTTGTTCTTCGGTCGACCATCGACGTGAAGACCGGCCCATTCAGACAGCCTGTCAGCCTGTCAAAAGTTCCAGACCTGTTGAGTTCTTGCCGGCAGGCGCGGATCTGGACCTGCTGCCAGCCGATCAGCGCGAAAACCGGCAGGGCAATGATCACCGGCAGCAGCACGGCGGTCATCATGCTGCGTCCGAACGGCGTGAACACGTCGCTGAACAAAAGCAGGTAGTTGAGGCCGAGGGAAAGACCAAGGCTCCCGGCTGTCCCCAGAAAGGTCAGCCATGCGACGCTTCTCCATGCCCGCGCAGAGGCGGTCGCTACTGTTTGTGCCATTGGCCAATCTCCTGTCAGATCAGCCAGCATAGAGCCGGCGTACAGCATTTTCAGTTTCCGAGAACCATACAATTTGATCGATGAGACCCAATGACTGTTCGCGAACCGGCTTGTTCAGGAAATCTGCGCCGCAATGGTTAATGAATGGAAAGCCCACGACCGTTGAACAATCAACGGTCGTTCACCCCCTATCAATCATTCAACCATGGGTTCCGCAACCGGGACTTTCCGGTTCTTGAGCCCAGCCTATCGCGGCGGGCCGAAAATGCCCATCTCCGCGCCCCTGGCCGTCGCCTCCGCCTTGCCATAGATGCCGCCCGGCAGGGCCGTCGCCCAGCCGTTGGACACAAGCCAGGCGCCGACATCCTGCTTGCCCAGCCTGCACGGTGCGGCAATGGCAAAACGCTCCGGGTCCGGCGGCACGAAACATGTCAGCGCACGCCCCCGCAGCCAGGAATTGAAAGCGGCACGTGCGCGCTGGCCGCAAGGCCAGGTGACCTCTTGAAACAAGCAGGATCCGTCGAGGTCGATGCCTTGCACCCCGCTGATGATCACCTCCCGGCCCATGGATTCGAAGATCGCGGACGATGTGGCAACCGGGCGGTAAAGCAGGACCTCCCGCCAATCTTCCGGCATCGGTGCCCTCGGGGGCTCGGCCAGACCAAGATCGGTGAGCGGCGGACGGGGCTCCACCCGTTCCAGCTCCACAGGATCAAGCTGTGGCGGAGCGATGAGGTTCTGAGCAATCTTGCGTGCCGATTCTCGTCGATGTGCTTCGACGAAGGGCACAGCCCGTCGGGCTGGCTGCGTGCCGCTGTTTTGCGAAGGGGCAAGGACAGGCCGATCGACCGAAAGCAAAGCCTCGGCCTGAATGATCAGCAGAACCCCGGCCAGAAGCAGGAGGCTTCCGAGCGCGATCGCCAGGCGGCTGCTGCCCTGCCTACTCATCAGCCAGTCTACCCAGCAGCCAGCCTGTCCAGCAGATTGAGCGGGTTCCCAAGCCCCTCCCCCGATCAGAAACCCGACGTCGATTTCGCAACCAGTTTGAGAGCACCCTTTTGAATCTGGTAAAACGGCATCGACCGTTCACTGGATCCGTCAGCCCGAAACCGGAACAGACCTGTCGATCCACGAAAGCCGCTTGGATTTTCGAGCACCTTTTTGCTGAAGCCATCGGGCCCGACCGCACTGGCAATCCCTGCTGTCAGGGCAACCATATCATAAGCATAGGCCACATTGACGTCGGCCGGGTAGTTGTATGTCGTCCTGAAGCGGTCGGCGATCGGTCCGGTTTCGCGCGAATCGAGCGTGGCGATATATGCCCCCTCAAACAGCGGATCCATGGGGTGCTCCAGCCAACGGTTGGTTCCGACGACAGAAATTGCCTTTCCCGGAATGCCCTTTGATTTGAGGGCGGCAAGGATAGGCGATGGACTGCCATCGCCGCTGGCAACGATCACGGCGTCGGGCGTGTCGACGAGCGAGCCCATTTCGTCGACTGCCTTCGCACCACCGTCGCCGGCCGAATAAGGGACAGTGACCGCCAGAGTCGCGCCATAGATGCTGAGGCCGTTCGCGACCCGCTTCTCCACGGCGCTGGCGTTCGAGCCTTCCGCGACGAGCAGGACGAACTTCTTTTTGCCTTTGGCGGCGAGTCCCGCGGCGCCCGCCGCGGCACTGTCCGCTTCGCTGAGCAGCACGGCATAAACCCCGGCGCCGCCTGCGAAATTGTCGGCGAGCGCCAGAACCGGCGGACGCGTCGATCCCGACAGCGTGGCAATATGCTGGGCTGCCGGCAGTTCGGTCGGGCCGATGACGACTTTCGACCCCGTCGTTATCGCACTTACCGCCAATTTGCTGGCCTGTGCGCTGTCGCCCTTCGTGTCCTCCACCGTCAGCGTGAGCAATCCATTGCCGATATCCGTCATCGCCAGTTTGGCGGCGTCGAACATCTTCCTGCCGTTTTCCCCCGCCGTTCCGGGAGCGGACAACGGCAGCAACATCGTGATTTTTGTCGAACCGGTGCCCAGCGACTGGGTCGCCTGGGCCGGACCGGCACCAACGCCGCCTTTCTGACCGGCAGGCGCGGCAATCGCCGCCGGATCGAGCACTTCGGAAACGCCGCCCTTCGACTGGCAGCCTGACAATGTAACGGCGAGCGCAAGGGCGATTGCCCACGTCCGCGGACAGTGGACCTGTCGGCCAGCTTCCATGATTGCTCCAACCCAATGTGCCGCCGGGTATTCTTCCCGGTCTGGTCTTCAACCCATGTTACGGCGGACTTGCCGTGCCGTCTGTAGTTTCTTTAGCCATCGAACAGCCTGGCTCTGAGCGCCTTGATCTGTCTTGCTTGCCCCGCCGTCCGATAGTCGGCGCATTTCATGTATCGTGGCCCGGGCACGAACACGCGGCGCACGCAAACGCCTTTTCCCTGGGCTGGAGACCCATCCCCTACGCCTGTCGAAAAAGCAGCAAAGCCGAATGTCGCCACCGGCAACGGCCCGGTCACGTCAATCCCCTGCCTTGCCAGGATTGCCCGCGCGCGCTGGCAGTAGCGGACCGAAAGTGCCGAGAACCGGCTTTCATTGTGCCCGGCGCGATACTTCATGACGGTAGTGCACAGATCGCCCGCAGCCAGCTTGTTGGCCTGGGCAAGATATTTGACCCCAAGCGCGATGTTGGTCGCCGGTGCGCTCAGATCGTCGAGGGAGCCTCGAAAGCCAAGCATTCGCGCCGTCGCCGGCATCACCTGCATCAGGCCGACTTCGCCGTCGGCGCCCTGCACGTCAGGATCGAAACCGCTTTCGATCTCCATCACGGCATGTGCCAGCACCGGCTCGAGGCCATAGATAGATGCCTGACAGCTCGCAAACGCCTTCAAGGTCTGCCGGGTCCACTCAGTAGCCGCGTCGCAGTGCGTCGGCCGCGTCAAGTCGGATGCCTGCCGTCGTTCCACGGCAGGTCGTTCCAGCCAGTTGGCACAGGCCAACATGACAGTCTGGCCAAAGCCAACCAACGCGATCGCTCCGGCGATCGCCCTCAGAAAAGATCCGTCGGCTATCATGATGGCCAACAGGCGTGGGATACGCTTATCCCCTCAGTGCATGTACTCGACCATGCGATCGTGAAAACACTCGCATTTGTTGAGGGTATCTTCGTCGCGATAGTTCGTCTTCAGGTAGCCATAGGCCATGCCGCAGGCGACCTTGGCTTCCGATGCCCAGACGAAAACCGGCCGGGACGAGTTGATCCACTCCGAGCTGTTGGCGGCGGCAACCGATTCGTCCATCAGCTTGACCACCTGCTCCTTGAGGTCGACGATGTTGTCGGTCAGCACCAGGTTGGACGTCCCCACGACGCGACAATAGTCGGCCGAAGGGCCTTCGATGATGTCGGCGGCGTAGCCCGTCGACCCGACTGCCAGCAACAGCGTCGCAGCGGAAACCAGCAGTCTTGCAGAACGTTTCATAGTGAGCTCCCCTCGATATTAGCGATGTATAACATAGTCCTGTGACAGAGCGCCATGCCGTTAAACAAGGTTTGCCGTTGTCGTATGCTGGGTTACGCCGTCGTCGTAGAGCAGGGTGATGGTGTTGGCGACGGGGTGGTTCGTCAGCTGGGCCACTTCGACGAAATTGGCCGGATTTCCCGAACCACTGGTATCGACACTGAGCGTGCCCGTCCCCGCGTCGTAGTTCACGAAGTTGCCGACATTCGCAGGAGTCGAGTCGAACAGCGACGTCAGATCGATCTTGTCGCCCTGACCGCCATTGTAGTCGGTGATGAGATCCTTGATGTCCAGACTGTCGAGCTTGAACGTATCGGCTCCAGTGCCGCCGGTCATCGTATCCTGGCCTGCACCGCCGATCAGGATGTCGTTGCCCGCGCCGCCGATCAGCGTGTCATTACCTGCGCCACCATTGAGGGTGTCGTTGCCACCGCCGCCGGCAAGATAGTTTGCTCCCAGGTTTCCGAACAAATAGTCATCGCCAGAGCCGCCGATCAGGCCCTCGATGCCTGTAAGGATATCGCCAGTGGCATCGCCGCCGCCGATGGTGCCAAGTGCCGGGTCGATGAATGTCCCCGGTGCCCCGGCTGCATGTCCGTCATCGGCCAGATGGATCGAAACGGCTGCCACGCTGCCGGTGTAGTCGACTATGTCGGTTCCTGCGCCGCCTGAGATCGTGTCGGTGTGCGTGCTCCCTGCGATCACATCGTTGGCAGCCGTCCCGGCAAGAGCGAAGTTGCCCGATCCATCTCCCGCGACGACGTGAATGGCGAGCGGCTGCGTGCCGGTGGTATCGCCATCCTTGTCAGTCGCCGAGACTGTAAAGGCCAAGTTCTGATCGTGAGGCAAAACGTTATGCGTGAGCGAGACGTTCGAGAACTGAGCGCCTTGCCCTGAGACGTTGACCGCGCTGACCTGCAATTGGTTGAAGCTGATAGACGGATCGATGACGAATGTTCCGGTTGCCGTGATGAATATGTTACCGGACGTGGATGTATTGGTGAGAGTGTTGGTCGCAACCCAGTGGTAGGTTCCCCCCGCACCGTTCAGCGAATTGACCACCAAACTCACGGAGTCGTTCAACTCGGCATTGGTGCTGGCCGGATTATCAGTGCCGACTCCAGTTCCGGAAGTGTGGAACTCCATTGTGAAGCTTTCATTCCCGCCTACGAAGGTGTTTGAGACGCCAAATCCGTTATTGTTGGAGTTGATTCCGCCGGGGCTTGAAAACTCGATATGGCCATCGGTGGTTTCGCGCCAGTTCGGTCCGCCAGCGGGAAGGTTCTGAAGCGAATAGGTTATTGTCGTGCCAGCATCGGGCTGCAGGAGGTCGAACTGGTACGTTCCATCCGGCCTTACCGTGAGATCAAACACCTCGGTTGCACCGGCATTCGCATGGAGGGTCGTAGCGCCATCCGCCGCGGTCGTTGTGCTGTAGACGATGCCCGCGATCGCGGGACCCGTGATGCTGAAATGGTCGATGCCGTCAGCACCCGGCACCAGCGAGAACAAGCCAGCGACAGATCCCACCTCGTTCGGGATCGTGCCCGAGGTAAAGGAGCCTAGCGAGGGCCCGTCGTCATGGAAGGAGGCCTTGGAGCCGAGGTCGATCGACTGCGAGGCCGTGTCACCGTCACTGTCCGTCACCGTTGCCGTCAGCGTTACCAGGCCCGAGGTCAGGTTGATGCCTTCCGAGCTGTCGGTCGGGTTGTCGACGGTGTTCTGGTGCACCGCACGGTCCTGTGTCAGCGTTACCGCGCCGGTCGCCGTGTTGGTGCTCAGCGTGAACACCAGGAAGGCCACATCACCGCTGTGCCCGGATACATAGCCGGACACGGTGTTGCCGCTCTGCGTCAGCACCACCGCCGTGTTGGTGGCGCTGTCGATCAAGTTGGTGGCCACGCCCGGAGCCGAGATGCTCAGGCCATAGCTGGTGGTGGCACCGTCAGCGCCCTGCACAACCGTGAACACACCGGCAAAGTTCTGCGTGTCCGTGGTCGATCCCGCCGGGCCGACGCCCGAACCGGCAATGCCGTTGGTCCCCGCGGCCAGATAGCTCTCGTCGACGTTTAGCGCCGGCGCCGTGCCCGTGATCGTGATCGACGGGCCGTCATCCAGGAAGGTCACTGCGCCGCCGACGTTGATCACGCCCGTGCTCGCCGTGTCGCCGTCCGCGTCCGTCACCGTCGCCGTCACGCCGATCTTGCCGGCAAGGGTCAGCGCATCGTTGTAGGCCGCCGCCGTCGAACCRTCGACCAGGTGCTCAAGCGCGACATTCTGCACAACCGTCAGCTTGCCGTCCGAGCCGATCGACACCGTGAACGCCGTGTGCGTCGCGCCGTCGTTGTACTGGCCCTCGATCGTGCTTCCGACCTGCACCAGCGTGATCGCATGATCGCCCTGTGCCGTCGCAAGTCCGGAGTTCGCCTGTGTCACCGACAGGGCRTAGGTCGTCGTTCCGGCGCCGTCGGCGCCATAGCTCGACGAAACCGTCACGATCGCCGCAGCGCTCGTTGCCGTCATCAGCGCCGGGGTCAGCACGCCGTCCGTCGTCGGGCCGTTGTTCGTCTCGTCAAGCGTCACCGAACTGCCGACCACCGCGTTGGTGATCGACGGGCCGTCATCCAGGAAGGTCACCGCGCCACCGACGTTGATCACGCCCGTGCTCGCCGTGTCGCCGTCCGCGTCCGTCACCGTCGCCGTCACGCCGATCTTGCCGGCAAGGGTCAGCGCATCGTTGTAGGCCGCCGCCGTCGAACCATCGACCAGGTGCTCAAGCGCGACATTCTGCACAACCGTCAGCTTGCCGTCCGAGCCGATCGACACCGTGAACGCCGTGTGCGTCGCGCCGTCGTTGTACTGGCCCTCGATCGTGCTTCCGACCTGCACCAGCGTGATCGCATGATCGCCCTGTGCCGTCGCAAGTCCGGAGTTCGCCTGTGTCACCGACAGGGC
>NZ_JBFUDB010000022.1:0-19830 GCF_056404935.1 Mesorhizobium sp. P2_A8 | reverse complement strand
TTACATGTGGGCCCACGAATGGGATGCCACAGCCAAGGCGTTTCAATATATCGACGAGACGTCCGCCACCGGGGAGCAGGATGTGCCGGCCGCCGACCTGAACATGCTGATCGTGAACGGGTTCGGCTTTGTCTACCAACACACCGGCGACGCGACATACCTGCAGCGCGGCAACATCGTCTTCGAGGGCGGGGTGGAGGGCACCTGGCTCGAAGGCTCGAAGCAGTTCAACCAGCAATATGCAAGCTCCTACAATTACATCGCCTATACCCACACCGACATTCCCTTGGCCATTGGAAGTGACCGAACCGGCAGCGCGTCTGACAGCCAGTCAGACCTCGCGCGAGCCGACGAATCTGCGACGGACGCTGGCGTCAACGACGACAGGAACAGCGGTACGCCCGAAGCAGCAGTCGAACTCCATGGGGGAACCGGCAAGGACCAGTTCCTGGGCGGAGCCGGAGCCGACGCTCTGTTCGACGGTGGCGGTAAGTACAAGCTTGATGGCGGCGCGGGGAACGATGTGCTTGACGGGGGCGCGGGAGCTGACCGGCTTGTCGGCGGCCACCGCAATGACAGGCTGGACGGCGGCGCGGGCAACGATGTGCTTGACGGGGGCGCGGGAGCTGACCGGCTTGTCGGCGGCCACCGCAATGACAAGCTGGACGGCGGCGCCGGCAACGATGTGCTTGACGGGGGCGCGGGAGCTGACAGGCTTGTCGGTGGCGACGGCAATGACAGGCTTGTCGGCGGCGCGGGCAACGATGTGCTGAAAGGGGGCGCGGGAGCTGACGTCCTTATGGGCGGATATGGCGCGGATAAGTTTCAGTTCCAGTCCACCGGCGATATGGCTACTGAATCGCCCGACACCATCAACGACTTCGTGCCAGGGCTTGACCGCATAGATCTGCGCCTGATTGATGCGAATGCCAATGTCTCTGGAGATCAGGAGTTTTCCTTCATCGGAGACCACGGTTTCAGCGGCAAGGCCGGTGAAATGCACTTCGTGGACCACGTGCTTTCGGGCGACGTCAACGGCGACAGCATCGCCGACTTCGCTCTACAAATAAACGACACCCTTTCTCACGCCGACTTCTTCGTTTGAATGGAAGATGGGCTTCCCCAGAACCGCCCCCTTGCAGGCATCCATCGCAACATCCGCCGCACTTGCTATCGCGGGATTTTTTCCGACGGAGGATGAAGCGAGATCCTCTTCGCCTTCGAGACCTGCCAGACATCCTTGGCATGTCCGCTCAGAAGGAGAAGCGCACCGCACCCCGACGCGACATATCCCTGCACGAGATAGCTGAAGGAATTCAATGCTCTGGGTAGCCGTCCTGGCATCGCCGCTCCAGCGAAAACGAGCGCGCCGGCCGTCAATTCGGCGGCCAGCAACGCCTGCCAGACCATGCCGCCGGACAGGGCCAGCGAAACGGATGCTGCGAAACTTGCCACAAGTATGAATGGCAGGAAGGAGCGAAGCCCTTTTCCAGAAACAAAGACGAAGGCAAGCCTGTAGTTCATGGGATTGGCCAGCCTCCAGAGACGCAATGCCTGTTGCAGGTTTCCCGCACCGATCCGGATACGTCGGCGGAAATCCTGTCGTGAATTCGTGGCCTCCAACTCCGTGGCGACGATCTGCCGGTCGTAGATTCCTTTCCAACCTTGGGAAATGATACGCATAGGTAGCATGAAGTCGTCATTGATCGTATCCGGCTCTAACGGCGTCCAAAGAGTCCGGCGAAACACATAAAAGGCTCCATGAGCGCCCATCGGCGCCGCTACCAGCGCCTCGTCGGACTTGATCCGAATTTGGTAGTCCCAGTAGGCGCGCTCGCCTGGCGAGGCATCCTCGGGCAAGGCATATGTCCCACAGACCACCCCGACACGCGGATCATTGAAATGGGCCACTGCTCGCCCGACCGCGTCATTGTTTAACAGAGCCGACGCATCGCTCAGCGCGACGAGATCCGTTTGGATTTCAGGCACAAGCTGGTTCAGGACTCCGATCTTGCCGATATTGAGTTCGAGTACGACCACTCTGGCGGTGCAAGAAGGGTATTCCGCCAATGTATTTCTCAGAACAGTTTCCGTGTCGTCCTTGCACCCGTCGAGTGCAATAACGATTGTGAGCTTATCCGGCGGGTAATCAAGTAGCGCACAGTTGATTATTTTGCGCCGTATGACCCGCTCTTCGTTGTATGCAGGAATGAGCAGTGCCAGGGACGGAATAGGAACTTCGGGGCGAAAGAAGCGCGCGCCTGTTTCAGAAGACAATCTTCGGCGGCGCTCGATTCCGCTTGCGAGCAGGCGCAGAAGAACGGGGTAGCCGACGTGGTGGTAAAGCAGCAGAACCGCGCAGCAGGCAAGTATCGCCATTTCCATTCAGAGACTCCCGTCCTCTGGAGGCGAAAGGGCTTCCATCATAATTTCCATCGATAATATTGGGCAGCCTTGCGGTGGACGCAAGCCAGCCCTAGGTTCACGTCTTGTTGGTTGCAACGAGCGTGAGGCTGATGGCATACGGCCCGCTACGGCGCATGCGGTGACGAAGCGAATTCAGTGATGAAGGTTTCATCGGTCTTTTTGTTCACTGTAGTTTCCGTTCTGGCCATGGGCGTGTTTATGCCGTTAGCCGCAGCGGATGACGTCCAGATTTCGACGGTGGGCCAGTCTCTGGAGGAGCCACCATCCGTCCAGGTCACCACCGCCGATCGACTATTGCTGAGATTCCATGGGCAAGCTGACCTGACCGGGGAATACCGTATCAGCCCGGACGGAACCTTGTCGGTTCCTGTTATCGGACGAATAAACGTCGCCGACATGTCCTTGGCGCAATTGGAACAGGAGTTGACGCGGCGCGTGACCGAATTCACGAGCCACGGGACTTACGTCACCGCCGAGATAATCAGCTATCGCCCGCTTTTCGTGACGGGTTTCGTAAGCAAACCCGGAGCCGTCGAATGGCATCCAGCGATCACAGTGTTGCAGGCCGAGGCTTTGGTTGGCGGTCTCTACCGGGCACCCGAGGGGGCCATCAGCAGCGAGAATATCAGCGACGTGGAGGCTTTGCGCTTATTGCGAACCGGGCGTGAGGAGCAGAAACTGCTCCTAGCCTCCCTTGCGGGGCTGAAAGCTGAGAAAGCAGGCAGCGCACAAGTCGAAGTACCGCCGGTCCTTGTGAAATTGGTGGGCGAGGAAGAGGCCAGATCCTTGATTCAAGGTCAGCAGTCCTACCTGAACAGTCGCCGAACCGGGCTTGAGAAGAAAAAGGCGGCGCTCGAACGAAGCGCCGACCTCGCCGGCGATGAACTCGATGCGCTCGAAGAACAGGCCGCCCGAGTGAACGAACAACTCCGAATGCGCCGCGACATGCACGAAAAGTTGGCAGGGCTTTTGCAGAAAGGCCTCGTTCCTCGCGAGCGAGAGCTTGAGAGCGAGATCAAGATCGCCGAATTGGAGGAAAAGGCGACGAATGTAGCGGTCGCGCGGGCGCGTGTGCAAAGTACGGCCGCCATGCTCAAGCAGGAAGCAGTGGCGCTCGAGGAAGATCGAGCAGCGGGAATAGACGCCGAGATCGCGAGGCTCGAAGGCGAACTGTCAAAGGCGAGCATCGATGTCGAAGCAGCCACGAACAGATACGACAGGCTTGCCGCTGAAACCGCAGGGGCTGCGGCAACGCCGTCGCGGCCTATGGTGATCAAATACACTATCGTCCGCCGCAGCGAGACTGGAGAGCAGCGAGCGCCAGCGCAAACATCATCCTTTCTATTGCCAGGAGACGTACTTCTCGTTTCGCAAGAATTGGAGCAAGAGGCCGAAGCGCCTAGCGGCGGCAAGACCAGCGGCACAGGCAATGCAAAATGACGGATGTCGAGCTGCGGCAAATAGAGGATGTCGTCATCGCAATTTCGAGTGCCGAAAAGCGCATCATCGGTTTTACATCTGCCGAATGCGACAGGGTCGTTGAATCGGTTGCTTGGGGCGCCGCGGAATTTCTGGCGCGGTCAGGCAGATCGGTTCTGCTAGTCGACCTTCAACAGGTTATCCGTGAGGATCAAGGCTCTGCCTACACCCTCTCCGACATGCTTGCAGACAGAAACATCACCCACAAGCAACAGGGCTTGGATGTCATCACGTTAACACCCAGCCCGGAGAGCCGCTATGCGTGTGCGGACACCGCTCAACTCAGGACGATCCTCGAGGGTTTCCTTGAGGTATATCAATTCATTCTTCTCGAACTGGGGCCGGTCCTTGCCGTTTCGCCTGCTAAACTGAACCCCCTACCTCTGGGCGGCGCATGCGACTATCTGCTGCTGACCTGCCCTCGCGGCTTCACCAAACGGTCGCAGCTGCGGAGCGTCGTCGAGAAGTTGAGGGCGGCACGGTGCACCATTGGAGGCGTTATCCTGAACGAAGACCGTTATTCGAGCATGGGAGTTGAGATCGCGTCGATCGCCTCCTGGCTTCTCTGGCCCATGCCCCAGCTGCGGAGGCGCGTCCAGAATTGGGCCATAAACAACGATCTACTCAACTGATGTCAGTCCGCTCCGCGACCCGTTGCGGTGCGTCATCGGCCCAGCAGTATCATGAGCCGACGCCGCGCCTTGGCGCTAGCACAAGAAAGGCCCGCGCACGTCGTCTTTATGGGTGCCGTCCGTCAGCTTCCCCAATACCGCGAATATAGGCACCGCCTGGATGCGCGAAGAAGTCCTCCTAGCCGCCGCAATCACGATAGCCACCTTGCTGCTTTGGGGGGTGTCGCCGAACCCGTTCGCGCCTCTTTTGGCTGCAGTGGCGCTGCTCAGCGTGGCGGCCGCCTTGTGGTTCCCGTCCTTGACCCTGCTGCTGTTCGTGATCTTCTCAATGTTCCGCCTACATGAAGTTTTCCCCGTTTTGCAGCCGCTGCAAATACCGCTCGCCTTGAGCGTACTCGGTCTCGCCTCCGTGGCATGGCACCTGGTGCTCTCCCGCCGCATCACGGCCTATTTTTCAGCGGAAATGAAGACGCTCCTCGTTTTTGCACTTATCGTCTCGCTGGGAGTCTTGACGGCGAAATCGCACGTGCTGGCGTATTCCTACTGGTCCGAGAATTTCATCAAGGTGGTCCTTATCACGTTCGCACTCGGCTGGACATTGCGCGAACCGGGGGGGTTCAGGGTTGCCACCTATCTGATCGTCCTGTCGGGTCTCCTCGTCGGCGCCGTAACCATCTCTAACCGGCTCAATGGCATCGGGCTCGTGGAAGTGAGCCGTGCAACCGTTGCCCGGGAGCTCGGATCGCCTTTGGGCGACCCGAACATTCTCGCCCTGACCCTCACATTTTCCCTGAGTTTTTGCCTTTCCCTGCTGCTCTCACGAACCAGAGCCATTGATGTCTTGCTCGGCCTGGTCGGAAGCGGGGTCGTTACCGCAGGGGTGGTTTGTACGCAAAGTCGCGGCGGCTTGCTCGGGGTGGTGGCTGTCCTGGCTGTGAGCGCAACTCGAGTGATGAAGTTGCGCACAATCCTTCTGTTCGTCATCCCCGTCGTTGCGGCAGGGTTGTACATGGCGATGAACCTTTCCGACCGCGTGTCCGGCGGCGCAGAGGATATGAGTGGGGAATCGGCGAGTGGTCGACTCTATGCGTGGTCTGCCGCCACCAATATGGCGCTCGACCGGCCCTTCACAGGAGTCGGCATAAACAACTTCGTTGACGAGTTCTACACCTATACCGACGTGTGGTTCGATCGTGCCTTGACCGCCCACAGCGCGTGGTTTCAGGTTCTCGGCGAAACGGGATTCTTGGGGCTGGGGACGTTCGTGATCATGGTCGCCCTGACCTTCAAATCCGCCGTTCGCGCCCAGCGATTGCTGGAGCGCAACTCAGCGGCACCGGATATGCAGGGTTTTGCCTACGCGATTACGGCCGGCTTGGCAGGTTTCTGTGTCGCCGGGTCATTTCTCAGCGAAGCTTACAATTGGGCCCTCTATGCTCTCCTTGCATTCTCGTCCGCCACAATAAGGTGGGCGTCAGCCTCGGCTGACGG
The DNA here is from genome assembly GCF_056404935.1 of Mesorhizobium sp. P2_A8. Lineage (NCBI taxonomy): Bacteria > Pseudomonadati > Pseudomonadota > Alphaproteobacteria > Hyphomicrobiales > Phyllobacteriaceae > Mesorhizobium > Mesorhizobium sp. P2_A8. Next base: position 13,801 of record NZ_JBFUDB010000022.1, on the reverse strand, counting down.
TTCGGATTGGAGCGACGTCTTCGCGCGACAGTCTGGGTCGCGGCCGCAAGTGGCTGCGGGATTTGAATCAGTGCCAACATTGGGATCGAAGCACGATCGGACCACCTCAGCCTCGCCGGATGAGCGGCCACAGTTTCAACAAGAGTATTTGGGGAAACAGGAATGGGATTAGGCTCGCGACGGACACCAGTGCACATAAGGATCCCGCCAGGAAAAAGGTGCGCCAATCGCGAGGATCGAGCCATGCGTCAAGGCAATAAGCCGCCAGCGCGCCAATCAGCCCGCCAACCGCATTTGGCAGTATCACCCGCACCATATATCGCCGCGGCTCCACGGCTAGAAGCCGGCAGCCATAGAGTAGCGGTCCTATGCCTCGAAACAGGACTGCGGCCGCTGCTGCGGCGAAGCTGATGCCGGAGAGGCCGAAAAACTGGACCAGCAGAAGGCTCAGGCCGGTGATGGTGACGCTCTCGCAAACGGCAAAGACGGCAAGCAGCCGGTGTTTCTTCACTCCGGCGATGACCCAGTAAGTGACCCATTGCGACAAGGCGATCAGCTCACCGAGCATGAGGATCCGGAGTTGCTGATAGGCTTCGTCGGCGCGTCCGCCCTGCCAAAGGTGAATGAAGCTGTCGCCTAGGACGAGCAGGCCGATGGTGAGAAGACAGCTCAAGGCGGTAGTGTACCGGCCGCCCTCCACGAGCAAGGTCTGCTGAGCCGTGTGAGCTTGCTCATGGAACAGCCGGACCGATCGCGCCGCGACGGCTTCGGTCGTCGCGGACAAAAGGACATTGCAATTGACCGAGAGCTGGCGCGCGATGGCGAAAACTCCCACGGCCGCATTGCTGAGTGTGTAGCCGACGAGAATTGGACTCAGTTGGAGCGCGATCGACCTCGCGGCATTCAGCGCCGCAAAGTCGATAGCCAGTCGGAGAATCGTCGCTGCGGTTCTCCTTGTGGCCATATGCGGCCAAGGGGCAAGCCAAGGCTCCACCTGAAAGCTGGCGTAAGCCATGGTCACCGCGCTCAGGCAGCCGGTAAAAAGCGTGCATGCTGCAACGATCCACAGTGGCGAGCCTATTCCCACGAACATCATGAGCAGCGCGAGCCGCAGCAGGACAAGAGGCACCTCTATAATATTGATTAGGTCCATCCGCTCATAGCCCCACAGGAGGCAGGTAAACGGCGCCGCAATGAAGTGGACGGCGCTTGCAAGAGCCATCAGGCGCAGCGCCAGAACGACACTCGCCGCGTCTTGCGGAGGCACTGTGAACACCGCTAGGAACACGAGCGGAATGAACCAAGCGATGAGCGCCACGCCGCTCGCGCAGACACCGAGCATCGCGACAGCTGTCGAGAAGATCCGGTTGATGCCGTCGATGCTGCTTTCCCCCCGGCCAGCGGCGATGAGGCGTCCCACAGCAACTGTCGTGCCGAAGTCCAGCAACCAAAGCAGCGATGTCGTCGAGACGACGAGCGCCCACAGGCCGAACGTCTCCAGCCCAAGCTGTCTCAGGAGGAATGCCGCAGTCACAAGACCACACACCGCATTGAGGACGGCACCAAAGCAGCTTGCCACCACACTCACGCTCAAGGATCGCGCCAAGGGGATCTACTCCCGACAAAACCGAGGGTTGGTACTGGTTCACTACTTCCACTATGATGCGATACGTTAAGCTATCAGAACCCGAAGACGTTCCAAGGCGGGAAAAAATGCTGATGCAACGCGGCGAGGCCGATTGGAGAGGCTGCTTCTACCTTGGCGTGGGAGGACCTTGATGCGCCGGAAAATCATACCGCCCGGCCCACGAGGGTTTCGTTGCGTCTTTGCAACGCTGCTGCTGGCATGGTGTTGTGTTGCGGCATCAGGTGCCACTCTTGTCGACACGGGAGCTATCACCGCCATTTGGGCCAATGACGGAGGCGACAAGGTCACACGCAACGAATTGCGCGCTCATTCAGGGGAGACCTCGATCTACAATTCAATTTGGGACGGACGGCAGGTCCGCCTCTTCGCCGCAGCAAACGAGATCGTGTCGGTTAACTTGGTGATCGAAGCAGCGGATCACGCTGCTGAGGGGGTCCGCGTCGCATTCAGCGACTTGACGAACAGCTCGGGTCGCCGGCTCCGCTCCGATCCAGCTCGGACGAGGCAGAAACTGTTCGATTGGACTTCCACAGAGATCGAGCTCTTCTACATCCAGTACCTGCAGGTCAGGGGACTAAGCCAGCTTTCATACGGCACGTATGACGAACGGCAAATACCAGAGCGGTTAAGACGCCAGTCCATCTCCGGCACGCCTTATGGAGGGTGGAAGGATCGGCCCGGCGCGGACAAGTTTTTCCCCGATATCGCCGTCCCACTGGAACTGGTCAACGCCTTCGACATCCCCGCCCGCTCCAACCAAAGTATCTGGGCTGATATTTATGTGCCACGAACGACCCCGCCGGGCGACTATGCCGGGGCGATCACGATCACGGAACAAGGTCGCGTGCGAGCGCGCATTCCAGTTCGGTTGGAAGTTCTGAACTTTATCCTTCCCGATACCACGACCTCGCGAACCATGGTAGCGACGAGCTATGAGGAGATCGCCCGCCGCTACACGGGCGAATCCTATCCCGCTCCCAATTCCAGTCAGGACCGTCTGGTTCGTCGAGTGGCCGACCGGCAGTTCCTGCTGGCTAGGCGCCACCGCATCTCGCTCGTGGACGACAACTCTGGCGCCGAGCCGTGGCGACAAGATCAACCGCGGCCCGAGTGGATACCACGCCTGACAGGCGAATTGTTTTCGCGTGAGAACGGCTATGCCGGCCCATGCGAGGGCGTCGGAAGCGAGCTGTTCGTCGTCGGGTTGTATGGTGCGTGGGAATCGTGGTGGGGCGGTGCCGGAAGTGAGGCGATGCGGTCCCACGCAACGGCATGGGAACGATGGTTCAGAAGGAATTTTCCTGATGTAGAGCGTTTTATCTATTTGTCCGACGAATCTGAGGACTACGACCAGACCGAAAAATGGGCGAGATCGTTGAACACGGGCACGAACGAAGAACCAGCTCTTGCCACTTTTGCGACAGCCAATCTGGTCAAGAGCCTTGATGCGTTACCCTCGCTATCCATTTTCGCAAGCTGGATCGGCGTAGGCGACACGCCGGTCTGGGAGCAGGCGGTAAAAGCGCTGCGGCAGACCGGCAGACGGTTGTATCTTTACAACGGTCTCCGACCCGCCTCGGGTTCCTTCGCCATCGAGGACGACGGCGTTGCGTTGCGTGAGCTCCCATGGGGTCAGTACAAAATGCGCGTCGACCGGTGGTTCTTCTGGGAAGCCACATATTACAAAAATTACCAGGGAGGGCGCGGCGACACCGACGTCTTCGTGCAGGCGCAGACATTCGGCGGAGCGCCTGAGTTTGACGAAATCACGGGACTAACTGGCTCAAACACGTCGAACGGCGACGGGGTTCTGTTCTATCCGGGCACGGACGCAATCTTTCGGGAGCATTCCTACGAGCTCGAAGGTCCGATTGCCAGCTTGCGTCTGAAACACTGGCGCCGCGGGATTCAGGATGTCGAATATCTGGCCCTTGCCGAGGCAATCGACCGCCAGGCGACCTGGGCCGTCATCGAGCGAATGGTCCCGAAGGTTTTGTGGGAGACGGGGGTCGGCGATTCCTCCGATCCGACCTGGGTCCATGCGCCTGTCAGTTGGAGCACAAATCCAGATGACTGGGAGTCCGCGCGCCGGGAATTGGCTGCTATCATAGAAAAGGGATCAATCCGATGACGGATTCAACCAGCCGCTTCAACTCTCTATTCCGGCCATGAACAGGTCACCCACACAAGTCACGCGCCTTCTTGTCCAGGCGGCCTGGAGGCGCCGCTGGTTGCTGATCATACCGGTCCTGATTATGCTTCCGGCCGGCTTCGCCGCCAGCCAACTGATGCCGCTCAAGTATGTTGCCCGCTCGCTATTGCTTCTCCAGGAATCCGGGGAAACAGGCCCACTCACGCGAGAGCCCACGAACGTGCAGTTCGTCACGAACGAGGAGCGGCTCGCCGCGTTGCGGGCCCTTTTGTTTAGCGATCGTGTGCTGGGCAGAGTGCTGGATGATCTCGGCATGACCGATCCGGCGTCTCGCGCGGTCAGGATTCGGGATCTCAGGGAAACCACGTGGCTCGAAGGGGCGGGGACAAACTTCATCGAGATCTACCACTCCGGCCCGAACCCGACCGGTTTGGGCAAGCAGCTCGAAGCCGTCATAACAAGGTTTCTGGAGGCTCTGGTTCCTGAACAGAATGAACCCGACGCCATTCAAATCCTGGTCGAAAAGCACACGCGCGACTTGGCGGCGGCGCGTGCGTTGAAGGTCGACCTGGAAAGGCGGCAGGCGGAGTTATCCATTGGCAGCCCTGCTGCGGCCCAGGCGAGGCTAGAAGAGCTCAACCAACTGCGTCAGGCAAAGGCGGAGGAGTTGCGCCAAGCCGACAAGGCTGTCGAGCTTGCCAGGCCTGCGGCGCTTGCAGACGCAACCATCGAACAACTCGAACAGGAAATCGACCGACCGGCCAGCCCGCAGGGGAGCGGGGGCGAACAGCAGGAGCAATCGATGCGGGCGGAAGAGGTCGCCCCACTGCGAGACGCACTTGCCAGGCGGACGGCCGCCCTGTCCGAGCATGAAAAGGTAGTTGCCGCGATGGAGGCCGAGCAGCGTAACATTTCCGAATACGACCGCTTGAAGGCGCAGATCCCCGACAGGGAACGCGACATCGCGGTAGCCCAGGACAAGCTCGAAGCAACACAGAAACGTCTCGAGTCGGTTCGGCTGGGGGACGCCGTGGGTATTTTGCGGGCACCGGAGCTCATCCGAATTGTTGATCCTCCGCGCGATCCCGAATTTTCGACGAGATCCCCGATTGTTTATCTCTTCGCCGCCTTGGCGGCGGGTATATTGCTCGGTCTCGGCCTAGCGGGCATCGCGGAATTCCTCGATACAACCCTCCGTGATCCCGACGAGTTCAGCGAGGCTGCTGGAGCACCAGTCATCACGCGAATTGGCGCCAGGAAGCATGAACCTTTCCTTTTGGATCGCCCGGAAAGCGCCTAAGCTGGTGCCCTCGGCTGCCGCCCGTCTTGCAGGCGCCGCCAGGCGGCGCCCAACGCGGGACCCATCGGGGTGGAGCAAACCATCGACCCGAATTGGTAGGGCAGCATTGGTCTCCAAGAATGCCTCGCGAAGCGACGCCTGAGTGCGGCTGCCTTGCGCCAATCCCCCCAATAGCCAAGTACGCATGCGGTCTTGAAGGCGCGAATTGCCAGCATCTGCTCCAGAAGCGGTCGAAGACCTGTCGGGCAGCTGTCTTCGATCTCGGAGGGGTCCTCAAGAAAAGGCTCGACCGGCCTCACAGCTGGCAGATTGCTGCTTAGGCTGGATGCTTCACGGTGTATGCATACACGCGGCTCAAGGTCGACCATCACCTGTTCGTTGAGGACCAATTTGAACCACAGATGGGCATCCTCCCCGTACCGGCAACCGTTCCGGTCGTAGAACCCTCCGAACGCGCGGATCACATCAGTGCGAGCGATTGTCGTGCAGGGCGTCATGAACGCCACGATCGAAGTCGCAAAGGACGGATCAGTAGTCGGGTTCAACCGAACTGGGCCAAAGGACAGGCCGCGCGACCGCCACAGAGCTTCGGACGAGGCGCCGGCCGGCATCTCAAGGTAGCCGGCGGTCACACTGGCAATTTCGGATCCCGCTTTTGCGAAGTGTCTCATGCCAGCAGATAAAAAATTCGGCATCCACTCGTCGTCCGCGTCCAGGAATGCCACGAAGGGAGCTCTTGCCGTTGCAAGCCCGCGGTTGCGGGCCGCGCCTGGCCCGGCGTTCGCCTGCGATATAACTCGCATGCGCTTGTCCCTATGACTCCGCGCGACCGAGAGGCCGCCATCGCTGGATCCGTCATCGACGACGATAACTTCGAAGTCATCGAAATCCTGAGCCCAAATCGAGTTGAGAGCCCGCTCCAAGTAAGGCGCCTTGTTGAAGAGCGGAATGATCACTGAAACTTTCATATTCCTACGCCCTACGAAGTCTTTCCGTACCAATTCCGGGTGAACCGAGGTGGCGCCTCTCATCCGCTTGTATGATATTGATATCTGCATTGCGTGGTACCTACATCTGTCATGATCCTCTCTTGATCGGTAAGCCGAAATTTTTTCAGTTCTGCTGCGATCGGAAGCTAAGCAGATGTTGAAGGGCCGTAATACAGGTACAAATATGGACTGGCCCGCGCCGGCTGGAAGCAGGGTATCATCCCTGGCCCCCGGTGTTGTGCAACACCAGCCTTTGCATTTCGCCGGACTGCGCGTGGCTTCGCTGATCGACACGGCCATCGTATCTGGGCCTGGTCGGCAGTTGACGGCTCTGGCGAGCCAGTTGAGGGAGCACGGGGTCAAGCTACGTGTCTACATGTTCCAGCGGACCGGGCGTTCGGCGTCACCGTTCATCGCCTATCTGGAGCGTGCCGGGGTCGAGTACGTTGTACTTCCTGACAATGGGCCCCTCGACGTCTCCCTTCTCCTACGCCTTGGTCGGAGCTTGCGTGAATGGAAACCCGATATCGTGCAGACACACAACTATCGCACGACGGTCATGGCCTATCTGCTGAAGCTGACGAACCCACCTTGGCCTTGGATCGCGTTCTTTCACGGTTCTACGAACGAGGGCTGGAAGGTCAGGCTGTACAACCGTATTGACGGAATGCTGCTTCCGCGAGCCGATCGGCTTGTCGTAATGTCCGAGCGTCACAAGCGCCATTTCTCTGCTGCCGGCGAAAGGGTCCGCGTCATCCACAACGCGATCCTGGCCATCCCGTCCGAAAGCTCGCCGGTGGAACTTGGGGCCATTCGTCGTCCCGGGGTGCCGCTCATCGGCGTAATAGGTAGGCTGAGTCCGGAGAAGGGCGTAGATGTGCTGATCCAGGCGGTGTCTTTCTTGCCGGCCCGCTCGGTTTCCATCGTCCTTGCCGGCGACGGCCCCGAGCGTGCGGCGCTGGAGCAGCAGGCAGTCGCGCTTGGCGTCCAATCGGATATACACTTTCTGGGAACGGTCGAGGATGTCGGATCCCTGTACCGGCAACTCGATCTGGTCGTGCTCCCTTCGCGCAGCGAGGGACTTCCCAACGTCCTTCTCGAAGCCCTCAGCGCTGATGTACCCGTTGTTGCAACCGCCGTTGGAGCCGTGCCGGAGGTCCTAGCCGACGAGGCAGCAGGCCGGATCGTCGCCCCAGGCGACCCCTGCTCGCTGGCCAAGGCGATTAGACAATCCCTCGAATACGGAAGAAGCCCTTCCGCGAAGACGGCGCGAGCCGCGGTGGCCGCACGGTTCTCGCTGGAGAAGCGGGTTTGCCGACATCTGGGCCTCTACCGTGAGCTGCGTCCCGACCGGGTCACAGCGGGAACTATCCCTTGAACGCCATTCGCCATGAAACGAATGGTACGCCTCAGGCCAGCCTGAGGATCGAGATGGTCATCCCGTCCCTGGCAATGGGGGGGATGGAAATGATGGCGCGGGATCTCGCCTTAGGGCTTGCTGCTCGCAGACATCGGGTTGGAATTACCTGCCTGGAGGAGGAGGGCGAACTCGCCGTGGCTCTTCGTGCTAGCGACGTGTCGGTAAGCCTGGTGCGCTGTCCCGGCATTCGCCCCAATTTCTTTCCTGACGCCAAGCTGAGGGCGCATGTCGCGGCACGCGGCTGCCACGTCGTCCACGCGCATAATGCAGTTTGGGCCAAAGCTGCTTTGGCGTCCTGTTCTGTCCGTGTGCCCGCGAAGGTTAGCACCTTGCACGGTTTCGCCTACGGCGAGGGGTGGCAGAGCGAGCTGTTGCGTTGGTGGGGAGCGCTCCATTCGGACGTCGTCGTAGCGGTCTCGGCGCCGTTGCGTCGCCATCTCGTCCAACGAACCCGGATACCGGCGTCGAAGGTCACCGTCCTCCCAAACGGAATCGACACGGCGCGCTTCGCGCCGGGCCATCGAAGCGGATCAATTCACGCTCGTTTCGGCATCGCTCCAGGTTCTTCCCTGGTCGGTTGCGTTGCCCGACTCGATCCGATCAAGAATCACGCGTTACTGCTTGCCTCATTGAAGCTGGTGCTTTTATCCCTTCCGCAGACGCGCTTGGTGCTTGCGGGTGAGGGGCCCTTACGCCAAGAACTCGAAGCGCTCGTCGCGGAAATGGGGATTTCCCAGTCTGTCATTTTTGCTGGAGCGATTGCCGATACAGCACCCTTGTATCGCGACCTCGACGTCTTCGTCCTGCCGTCACTTTCGGAAGGTACTTCGATCAGCCTGCTGGAGGCGATGGCGAGCGGCGTGCCGGTAGTGGCGACCGCCGTTGGCGGCACGCCCGATCTCCTTGCGGGCGGCGCATGCGGCATGCTTGTGCCTTCGGGCGATGCCGCCGCGATGGCCAGCGCTGTCATGCGCCTTTTACGGGACAGCGAGCTTCGCTCGCAGTTGGCGGCGAAAGGCCGCGAGCGGGTTACGTCAAACTTTTCACAGCTTGCAATGGTGATCGCATATGAGGAGCTATACCATTCCATTTTGAGGAAGAAGCATGAGCGCTCTTCGGCTCGCTAACGGCGGGGTCTCGACATGTGCGGCATTGCGGGCGGCATAAGCCTCGCCCCCGGCATCCGTCCCGATCCTCGACGAGTCGAGGCAATGTCGGCCGGAATGACGCATCGCGGGCCGGATGGAGCCGGACTTTGGATTGCGCCATCTGGGCGTGCGGTTCTCGCGCATCGCAGGTTGGCGGTTATTGACTTGGCGACAGGAAACCAGCCGATGCTGGACGAGTCCGGGAGCATCGGGATCACCTTCAACGGAGAGATCTACAATTACCTCGAATTGCGGGAGGAACTGGCTGGCGAGGGTGAGATGTTCCGCACCAGATCAGACACGGAAATCCTCCTGCGCCTCATCATGCGCCGGGGCGAAGAAAGCGTGAAAGTGTTACGAGGCATGTTTGCGTTCGCAGCATGGGACGATCGGTCAGGGTCCCTGCTTCTCGCGCGCGATCGTCTCGGCAAAAAACCGTTGTTCTATACGGTCGAAGGAAAATGCCTATACTTCGCCTCTTCCCTGACTGCGCTTCGCGCCGGGACGGCGGTAAACAGCCTCGACCCACAGGCGCTCGATATCTATCTCGCTCTGGGTTACATCCCCGCGCCGTACACAATCTACCGCAATACCTTTAAGATGCCGGCCGCCAGCCTCGCGACGCTTGGCCATCGGGGGCTATGCCTGCGCGGATTTTGGGATCCCGCGGATTACGCCGAGCCCTATTCGGGTTCCTATCAGAATGCCTTGGATGAACTTCAGGAAAAGCTTGATAAGGCCGTCGCCCTCCGGCTGCGCAGCGACGTACCCGTGGGGGTGTTTCTGAGCGGTGGTATCGATTCCAGTCTCGTCACCGCCACGACCGTGCGTCAGTCGGTGGAGCAGATCGAGACATTTTGCGTGGGCTTCGAAGACAGCCGCTTCGACGAGAGCGTGTTCTCGTCCGCCATTGCGAACCATCTTGGCACCCGGCATCACACCCTGCGTGGGCGGCCGGATCTTCTCGATATCCTGCCCCGGATGACGCTACATTTCGGCGAACCCTACGCAGATTCTTCCGCCCTCGCGCTCTGGGCGATGGCCCAGCATGCGAGGCCATCGATCACCGTTGCTCTGGGAGGCGATGGAGGCGACGAAGGTTTCGCCGGCTATGGCTGGTACGGCAATGCGCGACGCCTCGACCGCCTGGCGAACTTAATCCCGGCTAGCGTGGCCCGCATTGGGGCCCGGGCGGCTCGTCTCGCGGCCCGCCATTGTCAACACAGCGTCACAATGGGCCGAATCGAGCGCGGCTTGACGGTACTCGAGCTTTCGCGGGCGGAGCGTTTTGCTGCTCTCCGCTCCTTCGTCAACGCGACGGAAGCGGAGTTTTTGTACGATGGCGAGCTGCTCGAACGGCGACGTGCGGGTCTGGACCCCGCGAGCTCGATCTTAATCGACGCGTATACGCGGGCGGGCGGCACTACCCTGCGCAAGATGCGCTACACTGACATCCGGACCTATCTCGCCGACGACCTTATGCCGAAGCTCGACATCGCCACCATGGCTCACAGCCTGGAGGCCCGCGCGCCTCTGCTGGACCATGAAGTCCTTGCATTCGGCCTGTCGCTTCCCGACCACTTCCTGATGGACGAGCGCGGCGGAAAGCGCATTCTGCGCGATCTGCTTGCGCGCCACGTGCCGCGCGCAATGTTTGAACGCCGCAAGCAAGGCTTCTCTGTACCGTTGCAGGTCTGGTTCTCCGGCCAACTGCGGCCGAGGCTTGAAGCGCTGACGCGGAGCGAGGCCCTCCAAGGGCTCGGCCTACTCAAGCCCGCGGGGATACGGCGCCTGGTAGCTGAACACGCAACGGGCGCGCGCGACCACAGCCAGCGTCTGTTCTCCCTCTTGCAACTGGAGGATTGGCTATGTTCCCGTTGATCTGCGTTGGGCAGCCCCGTTCGACGGTGGGAAATTATTGGATCCAACGCCTGTTCGCAGGCATGGGGAGAACACCATGAACAGCGTGATTGACGTTCTCAGGCGCCGGATCGCCGTGGTGGGGCTCGGCTATGTCGGGCTCCCGGTGGCGACCGCTTTCGCGCGCAACGGCTTCAAGGTCCTGGGTTTCGATATCGATCCCCTCCGCATTGCTGAGCTTCGCGGCGGCATCGATCGCAACAACGAACTGGAGCTTGCGGATGTTCTTTCCGCCTCGCTGCGCTTCACCAACAATCCCGCCGAGCTAGCCGAGGCCGATTTCTTCATCATCACGGTACCGACGCCGATCGACGCCGCGCGACGGCCGGATCTGTCGGCACTGCTCAAGGCCTCCGAAACCGTCGGCGGCGCCCTCAAGAAGGGCGACTTTGTAGTGTATGAGTCTACTGTGTATCCCGGCGCCACAGAGGAGGATTGCGCAAACGTTCTCGAACGCGCCTCGATGCTGAAGGCGGGTGTGGATTTCCATCTCGGCTACTCGCCCGAGCGGATTAATCCGGGCGACAAGGAACATCGCCTCGAGACCATTCGCAAGGTAGTTTCCGCCCAGACCCGGGATGACGCCAATATCATCGCCGCAGTGTATGCTACCGTGGTCACAGCAGGCATCCATATCGCGCCCTCCATCAAGGTCGCAGAGGCGGCCAAGGTAATCGAGAACTCACAGCGAGATCTCAACATCGCCTTCATGAATGAGCTGTCAGAGATTTTTGCGCTGCTGGGCATCGACACCGCTGACGTGCTCGCCGCCGCCGCTACCAAATGGAACTTCCTCCCGTTCTCTCCGGGTCTCGTCGGCGGCCACTGCATCGGAGTGGACCCCTATTATCTGACCCATAGCGCCGAGCGCAAAGGGTATCACCCGCAGGTTATCCTTGCTGGTCGCCGAGTAAACGATAAGGTCGGGGAGCGAATCGCTCAAGAAGCCATGCGACTGCTGTCACAAGTGGTGGGTCCGCGCCGTGTGGCAATACTGGGCGTTACTTTCAAGGAGGACGTGGCCGACATCCGAAATTCGCGTGTTATCGACATCGTCCGCGGGCTTGAGAGCTTTGGTGTGAGTGTCGAGATCTCCGATCCGATCGCCCGACCGCAAGATGTCCTTCACGAATATGGCTTGAACTTAAAACCGATCGAGGCGCTTTCGTCCGCCGATCTGGTCATACTTGCCGTCCCGCACCGGCCGTATGTTGATGCGGGCTGGCCCCTGCTCACGGGCATCCTGCGCGGAGGCCGAGGGATTGTGATGGACGTGAAAAGCGCGCTGCCCCGCCAGCAAGGCGAGGCCCCAGTCCATTGGCGGATGTGACGGGATGGTCCATTCATGCTCGCAATGCTGCCCGCCGGTGCGCAGCCAACTGTTGATGGTCGGCCGTTACCGGCGCTGATAGAGCATCGGGCCATCAAGGCAGGTCCAACCCAATCCGATTTACAAGAAAAAATCCGGGTAGGAGGGACCAGGTCCTTGGATGTAAATAGCGAAGTCGGCGATGCTGTCGCCGTTGACGTCGCCCGAAAGCACGTGGTCCACGAAGTGCATTTCACCGGCCTTGCCACTGAAACCGTGGTCTCCGATGAAGGAAAACTCCTGATCTCCAGAGACATTTGTGTTCGCATCAATCAGGCGCAGATCTATGCGGTCCAGCCCGTGCACGAAGTCGCTGATGGTGTCACGCGATCCAGGGATCGTATCGCCCGTTGATTGAAACTGAAACCTATCGGCGCCATACCCGCCCGTCAAGATGTCCGCTTCCGCGCCGCCGTCAAGCACATCGTTGCCCGCGGCGCCATCCAGACTATCATTGCCGGCGCGGCCTAAGAGCACGTTGTTGTGCGTGTCGCCGCGGAGGGTGTCGGCGAAATTGCTGCCACTAATGTTTTCGATACCAGAAAAGATGTCGCCAAATGCATCGCCGCCGCTGGCCCCGGCGTTGGCCAGGTCGGCAACTACGGATTTGGCCGCGCTGGCATAGCTCGCGCAATCAAGCCCGGCGCCGCCGACAAGCCGGTCAGCTCCCGCGCCGCCGTCAAGCACATCGTTGCCGGCGGCGCCATTCAGACTGTCATTGCCGGCGCGGCCTGAGAGCACGTTGTTGTGCATGTCGCCGCGAAGCGTGTCGGCGAAATTGCTGCCACCAAGGTTTTCAATGCCGGAAAAGATGTCGCCGAGTGCATCGCCCCGGTTGGCGCCGGCGTTGGCCAGGTCGGCAACCACCGAATTGGCTGCGCTGGCATAGCTGGCGCAATCAAGCCCGTCGCCGCCGACAAGCCGGTCAGCTCCCGCGCCGCCGTCAAGCACATCGTTGCCGGCGGCGCCATTCAGACTGTCATTGCCGGCGCGGCCTGAGAGCACGTTGTTGTGCATGTCGCCGCGAAGCGTGTCGGCGAAATTGCTGCCACCAAGGTTTTCAATGCCGGAAAAGATGTCGCCGAATGCATCGCCCCGGTTGGMGCCGGCGTTGGCCAGGTCGGCAACCACCGAATTGGCCGCGCTGGCATAGCTGGCGCAATCAAGCCCGTCGCCGCCGACAAGCCGGTCAGCTCCCGCGCCGCCGTCAAGCACATCGTTGCCGGCGGCGCCATTCAGACTGTCATTGCCGGCGCGGCCTGAGAGCACGTTGTTGTGCGTGTCGCCGCGGAGCGTGTCGGCGAAATTGCTGCCACTAATGTTTTCGATACCAGAAAAGATGTCGCCGAATGCATCGCCCCGGTTGGCCCCGGCGTTGGCCAGGTCGGCAACTACGGATTTGGCCGCGCTGGCATAGCTGGCGCAATCAAGCCCGTCCCCGCCGACAAGCCGGTCAGCTCCCGCGCCCCCGTCAAGCACATCGTTGCCGGCGCCGCCATCCAGCCTGTCATTGCCGGCGCGGCCGACAAGCTGGTCGGCTCCGGGTCCCCCGTGGAGCTCGACAGCTCCGGGCGGGTCGGCGTGGGTATAGGCGATGTAATTGTAAGAGCTTGCATATTGCTGGTTGAACTGCTTCGAGCCTTCGAGCCAGGTGCCCTCCACCCCGCCCTCGAAGACGATGTTGCCGCGCTGCAGGTATGTCGCGTCGCCGGTGTGTTGGTAGACAAAGCCGAACCCGTTCACGATCAGCATGTTCAGGTCGGCGGCCGGCACATCCTGCTCCCCGGTGGCGGACGTCTCGTCGATATATTGAAACGCCTTGGCTGTGGCATCCCATTCGTGGGCCCACATGTAA
>NZ_JBFUDB010000021.1:0-27554 GCF_056404935.1 Mesorhizobium sp. P2_A8 | reverse complement strand
GCTTACGTCCTTCGCAGGTGTGAACTCCTTGTTCATAAGGCGAACTCCTTGTTGGCAGCCTGGCACCGTTTTAGGCCAGCTTATGTGAGGATCGGACCGCTTAGCGCCCGCTTGGTGAAATGTAGCGCGTTAGAAGCACTGCTTTACGCGAATGATCGCATCTCCAACGCAGGAAATTAGCGTTATTTCCTTGGATACGCATAGATGCGGCGATGTGCGGCGGGGAGGAGAAGATTTCCGCAACATTTTGTGCAGCGGCGACTCTTCCGCAGTACGCATACGACGAAGGCCGCATGATTGGCACGCGCGCGTGCGCGCGGCGGGCTCTATGAATGACGTTTCGTGAGGTCATGCGGCCTGCTGATCGGCGGGCTTTTCGCGCAGGCGTTTCCATTCCCAAGGCAGTAGTTCGTGCAGGCGCGAGGCGGGAAGATCGGCAAGAAGTGGTTTGCTTTTCTCCTGCCGCACGGCATACCGCTCGTCCGCGCTGCGGCCATCGATGGCGCGCTCGATCTCGAACAGCGCGTCGAGGCGCCTGACCGCCTCCAGCGCGATCGGAGAGATCGGTTTGCCCTTCTTGCCATCCCGGGCCTTTTTCGCGATGTCGGCCAATTCGAAGAATCCTCGCCGCGCATGGGCGTAGCAAAAGGCGGGCGTGATCGGCTGCTCCTTCCGCTGCGGGTCGAACAACGGCTCGAAGTCCACTGTAACAGTCGCACTGAAGGATGCCGGCGCATCCGGCCAGATGCTTCTGAGGATGCTCACCGCGCCGGTCGCTTGAGGCGCCGCCGGCGGCGATCTATTACGCAGGCCCGGCGAACGGACGGTCGTCGCGCGTAGTTTCATTGCCCACGCGGCAGCCCAGATCCATCTCGGCACGCCGCTCGTGTGGGTCTTTCAAGTCCATCGAGAATTACGCCATGAACCCCAACGCTCCCAGACGGTATCGGACGGGATCGAAACTTGTAGAAAGCGCGCAAATTACTCCACTACGATCAAGCGGCGATCGACCTCGGTCAGCCGTTCACCACCCCTTTCGGTGACGACAAATGACTCAGATATTGCGGCTCCGAAATGGTCGAGCCTGACCCCTGATTGGAAATGGAAGCACATGCCGGCTTGCAGAACGGTCCTGTCCTCCGAACGAATGCTAACCGTTCGCTCGCCCCAGTCCGGCGGATAGTTGAGGCCGATCGAGTAGCCGGAGCGGCCTATTTTGCTATACCCATTGCGCTTAAGTATAGCCAACCAGACCGCATTAACCTCGTCGACGACTACCCCTGGTTTCGCCATCTCGAGTGAAGCTTGAACACCTTCCACTATGACCTTCGCGAGACGCTTGACCTCTTCAGGTGGCTTTCCAATGTAGATAGTACGGCACAACGGCGCACAATAGCGCCGTCGCGTCGCGCCAAACTCCATGAGAACCAAGCCAGACGTTGGCAAGGGTTCATCGGTCCAACTGAGATGCGGAGTGTTCGTCTGTTCGCCGGTCTGGATAAGGGGGGGGCCGCTAAAGTCGCCATACTTTCCGTCGAGTCCTAGCACCTGAGACCCGAATACCTCGGCGACTACCTCGTTTTGCGGAACCCCCGGCTTTAGCTTTGCAATTGCCTTCTGCATTGTATTGCTGACCATCTGGCCGGCTTCTCTCATATAAACGAGTTCGGCCTCGGATTTAACGAGCCTGGCCCAATTCACCAGTTCGCGGCTATCGGTGAACTTCGCATTGGGAAGGCCCTTGACAAGGTGTTGGTGTCCCCGCGCAGTGTAGTAGTGGGCGTTGAGTTCAACGCCGATGCGATCGGATCCCCACCCGCGTGAATCGATCAGATCGCAAAGATCATCGAAGGGGTGCAATTCAGCATGGTGAAGCCGCTTATCGGCAAACGATACTATGTTCTCAGAGGATAAATCCGTCGTAATATGAGCGGAGTTTACATCGACGAGCCGTCCGAACCAAACCGGCGTGTCCGCCTTTAGGTGTACTAAGACCGCTTGAGGCACGTAGAATGAGTAGCCGTCATACCCAGTCAGCCAGTACATATTCGCAGGATCTTGGCAGATTAGAAGGTCCAGTCCTGCTTCCTCCATCCGTTGCTTGATCTGGTTAACACGGCGTTCAAACTCAGCGGGAATGAAGGGTTTCTTATAACTCATCTCACGGTCGTCCTTCACCCAGGGTGCTTGATTGGACCAGGCCTTCTCTCCTGCCTGGTGGTATCCCTTTCTAGCATGCACCAATTGGCTGTTTTTGCCCGAAGATCCCTCGATGCCGCAGAAAATCTGCATTTCTTGGCTATTTGCGCATCCAGCCATATTCTGGAGCTGGAACTTCCGTCTGTGAACGACAGGACTGCGCCCCCCGGCTGTCTCAGCTTCAAAGACCGTACGACACGGCCGCAAGCAGTACAATCCGTTAGGACGTGCCACCTGACAGCCGCGTCACTGCAGGACTTTGCGAGCAAGCGCGAGGGTGTGAAGATCCCCTCAGCGTACTGCTGTCTTTGTCCGAGTTGTCTCCTCGTCGTCCGGTAACTAGGCGGACGGTTGGGGGTTCGAGCCCCCGATGGCTTCGTTGACCCGGTTTGCGCACGGTAAGCTGCTCCCGTGACAAATACCTCGCGAATGAGCAGGAGATGGCCGGCCGTGGCGGATCTCTTGGGCAAGTCCCGAACCCTAAGGCGCAACTCCGTGTCCAGCGCCAGGCGCGACTGGTAGCGATC
Organism: Mesorhizobium sp. P2_A8; assembly: GCF_056404935.1. Lineage (NCBI taxonomy): Bacteria > Pseudomonadati > Pseudomonadota > Alphaproteobacteria > Hyphomicrobiales > Phyllobacteriaceae > Mesorhizobium > Mesorhizobium sp. P2_A8. The sequence goes on along the minus strand of NZ_JBFUDB010000021.1, from coordinate 24,828 downwards.
ATCTCGCATTTTCAGTAGGTAGGGCGGCCCGACATCGATTCCGCTGCCTCGCCAGATAATTTCGGATTTTACGGGTCGCCCCGGCCGCGTTATGAAGCTTACAGTTCGGCTCCCACCAGAACCCCCGCAGCTTTAGCCTGTTACCCAGGCTGCCCGCGACGACGATCTCCCGGAGAATGTTGCGCAATCCATTGGGCGATCCGCAACATGTCTCCATCCAAGGCCCAAATGAAGTTTAAGTAGCTAGAGATCGCTTGCGGCGATAATGTGCGCAGCAATCGAAAAAACGCCGATTTCCTTCAATGCGTGTGGCTGCTTCGAGTAGCCCAGCTCTTCAACGCTTGATACAGTTTGGCCAGGCGAAGATGCGCAGCCGAGTGACTGATCGGCTGTCCTAGGGTAACTCGATGGATGAGCCAGATGAAATATCGAGGTATGCAAGGTCGTTGCACAAAAACATCCGGACATTTCCCTTTCCCGGATTAGAGCAGCTCTCACAGGTCCAATTACAAGGACCCGCTGGTCGGACGTCGGCACCACCTCGCGGAAAGCTCTGAGGCATGAGCGACGCAGGCGAGAGAGCATCAACCCTGTCCCAACTGCAGAAAGGAACCCCTCGTGCCCATCCTCAATCGGGTCGCCGACATTCTCCCTGACATCGTGGCCTGGCGCCGCGACATCCACGAACATCCCGAACTGGGCTTTGAAGAACAGCGCACCTCTGCCTTGATTGCCAAGCATCTGCGCGAATTCGGCTGCGACGAGATCATCACCGGCTTCGGCAGGACCGGCGTAGTCGGCGTCATCAGGGGCAAGAGGGCAGGGAGCGGCAAGGTCATCGGTTTGCGCGCCGACATGGATGCGTTGCCGATCGAGGAAGCGACCGATCTGCCCTATGCCTCCAAGAAAAAGGGCGTTATGCATGCTTGCGGTCACGACGGCCACGCCGCGATGCTGTTGGGCGCGGCGCGCTACCTTGCCGAGACCCGGAATTTCGCCGGTACGGCCGTCGTCATCTTCCAACCTGCGGAAGAGCTTGGCGCGGGCGCGGTCGCGATGATTGAGGACGGCCTGATGGAGCGCTTCGGAATCGAGCAGGTCTATGGCATGCACACTTTTCCGGGCTTGCCTATTGGCACTTTTGGGATCAGGCAAGGTCCGACGATGGCGGCAACCGATGAAATCGTGATCCTAATCGAAGGCCACGGCGGCCATCCCGGGCAGCCTCATAAATGCATCGACTCGATCCTGGTCGGAGCGCAGCTGATCACCGCGATGCAACAAATTGTGGCGCAGAATGTCGACCCCGTGGATTCGGCGGGGCTTTCGTTCCATCAGTTCCATTCCGGCAATACGCAGAGAATTATTCCACAGACAGCAGAGCTGCGGGGAAGCATGCGGACGCTAAAGCCGGAGGTGCGTCAACTTGTCAAGAAGCGCGTTGGTGAAGTGGCAGCCGGTATCGCCAAAATAACCGGTGCTAAGATCGACCTGACGATCCAAGACAGCGATGCAGTCGTTTTTAACCATGCCCTCCCCACCGGAATTGCGATCCAGGCTGCGAAGGACGTAGCCGGTGAACACAATGTGATGGAGACGCAGCCGGTGATGGGTGGAGAAGATTTCTCGTTTCTGGCCCAGGCACGACCGGGTGCTTTCATCTGGTGCGGAAACGGCGACAGCGCCGGTTTGCATCACCCCGCCTACAATTTCAACGACGAGGCGATTCCGTACGGGACATCATACTGGATAAAGCTCGTTGAGAACACGCTCGTGGTTTGAAGTCTTGTACGAGACGTGAGTGACGAGGCGGCCGGCCTGGTTTGATAGCAAACTCGTCGTCCGCCCCCCGCGCCGGCGGTCCATTCAGCCGGGGCGTTCCATCAACATCGCGTGCCGTTGCCCGCCTGCGCGGCAGCCAATGGCTTAGACCAGGGGTACGTGGCCGGCCTCTGTGGCTCAACGGATCGCCGCTTTGCTGTGGTCGGCAAGCGCAATGCCCACACCAAGGCGGCCCCGAGAGTTGTGCGAGGATAACCCAAGTCCGGCGCCGCCTCTCAACCCGGACCGGTTCCTGCCGGCGACTACCCCGTCGAACGTGGATACTGGGCAGTCTGCTTTTTCCGCAAGCTGATCGCCTGGTGCCGGCAAATGCGCCAGATGCGTTATCCTATCTCGCCTCTAGCACCGCATTGAGGAACTGCCGCGTCCGCTCGTTTTGTGGATTGCCCAAGAGTTGATCTGGCGGGCCCTGTTCGACAATCCTGCCGCCGTCGAAGAAACACACGCGGTCGGAGAACTCCCTAGCGAAGCCCATTTGGTGAGTGACCATCAGCATGGTGAGGTCATGCTCAGCGCCGAGCGTCCGGATGACGTTGAGCACCTCCCCGACCAGCTCCGGGTCGAGCGCCGAGGTCACCTCGTCGAACAGCATGACCTTCGGTCGCATGGCGAGCGCACGGGCGATGGCCACGCGCTGCTTTTGGCCGCCGGAAAGCTGGATCGGGAAATGGTTCTTCTTCTCACCGAGCCCCACCATGTCGAGCAATTCCGCCGCTCTGGTCTCGGCCTCCTGTTTGGAGATTCCAAGCACGGAGATCGGCGCTTCCATACAGTTCTGCAGCGCTGTCATGTGCGGAAACAGGTTGAAGTGCTGAAATACCATCCCGATCTTGCCGCGTACGCGCCTCAGATGATGGTCGCTCGCTGGCACCATTTGGCCTTTCTTCTGCATTTGCGTGAGCGGCTCACCGTCCACCCAGATCACTCCGCCGTTGATGCGTTCCAGTGTCATCAGCATGCGCAACACAGTGGTCTTGCCCGAGCCAGAGGGGCCGATGATGGACACTTTCTCGTTGCGCGCGACATCCAGATCAAGCCCGTCCAGCACAGTCAGCGCCCCGTAGCTCTTGGTGACGTTCTCAAAGCGGACCATGGGTTCGTTCATGACTTTCTCTTTGCGAGTAGTATCGAGATTGAGCTCGCCTCGTCCGGTCAGCGCGGCGTTGCGCTTCGTGTCTTTCTCGAAGCGAAGCACAGATTCGTTCATCGCGGAAGACCTCCTACTGCAGATGGTAACGACGGTGAAGCCACAAGCTCACCGACTGCACGATGGCAGACGCAACCAGGCTGAACACGAGATAGAAAAGGCCGGTCATAGTGATAACTTCGGTAAAACGGTAATGAACGGCGCCGAAATTCCTAGCCTGTTGAAGCATTTCCAGGATGGCGATCGCCGCCAAAATCGGAGTGTCCTTGAACATGCCAACCAGGTAGTTGCCGAGGCTGGGTACGATCGGGGGGATGGCTTGCGGCAGGATGATGGCGCCCCAAGTCCGCGCCCGCGACAGATTGAGCGCTGTGCAGGCCTCCCACTGGCCGTCGTCCACATTCTCGAAGCCCCCGCGGTAGACCTCAGAGACATAAGCTGCATAGTGGATGCCGAGCATGCCGATGCCCGCTGTCCAAGCAGGAATGACGATGCCGACCTGTGGACCGACAAAATAGACAAAGAACACCTGTAGGAGGAGTGGCGTCGAGCGGATGAACTCGATGATCTCCCCCATGACTAGAGATATATAGCGGTTGGGCGACTGACGGATCAGCGCAAAGACCAGACCTAGTACCAGCGCGATCGCGAAGCCAAGCAGCGTTGCCTGAATAGTAACAATTGCACCGCGGTACAGATACGGGAAGGCCTCCCAGACGTAGGACCAGTCCCAGATGCTCATATCGACGCCTCTCGCACAAAGCCGCGCGAGAGACGGCGCTCAAGCCAACCCACTAAGGGCCCGATTAAGGCGCGCGCCATGATATAATAGCCAAACATCCCCACGGCGAAGAACAGCAGGTAATTCCCGGTGACGTCGGCCGCCAGCTTGGTGGCAGTGGTGAACTCGGTGATAGTGATGAAGAACACGAGCGAGGTGCCCATCAGGATCGAGATCAACAGGTTGCCCCAAGCCGGCAGCATCGCGCGGATCGCCAGCGGCAAGATGACGCGACGCATCATCGTCATCCGCTTGAAGTTGAGCGCGGTGCAAGCCTCATATTGTCCCCGATCAACGCCTTGAATGGCAGCGCGTACGTACTCGGCGCCATAGCCAGAGGCATTCATGCCGAGACCCAAAACTGCGACAGGCCATGGCGAAAGAAAAATACCGAAGAATGGCAATACGAAGAACCACCAGTAGAACTGCACCAGCAAAGAGGTACCACGAAAGAATTCGATGTATGCAACACCAAACCAGCGCAGCGGCCAATGACGGGAGACCCGAATCAGGCCGACGATCAGCCCCAGGGCGATCGCCACGAGCGATCCCGCGACGGCTAGAATAAGGGTATTTGCGAGTCCTTTAGCAAGCGCCGCCACGCTGAAGCCAAGCGCGAACTCATTCATATCGTGTCCACCTCACTCAGGGCTCCCCGGCCGAAGCCGGGGAGGTATTCAGACGAATGGGCGGCAATTCAGACCTGAGTTCAAAGCTTGCAGGCCTCGGCGGTCGGAGTGCCGTCCGGCAGGTTGTCTTTGGTGTAGCCGTATGCGCCGACCGACGCCATCATTTCGTCAGAGCCGATGTAGTCTTTCAACACAGCGTTGAAGGCGTCGACCGCTGCCTGCTCGTTGAGCGGGAAGGCGATGGCGCTATAGTTACGGGGGACCGGCGAGTTGTACGGGTCGGCCAATTCGAGACTGGGGTCATTTTCGATAATCTTCTTAGCATCGAAGCGGTCCGTGTTACCGGCTGCGGCTCGTCCGGTCTTCACAGCCTGTGCGATCTCCGGCGGGCCGGCGACCTGCATCAGCTTGTCTTCGGCAAAGCCTGACTTTTGCGCGACCGCAACCGAAGCGTAGCCGGAACCGGTGACGAGGACGAGTCCTTTGTTGCGTATATCGTCAAACGAATGCAATCCCTCCGGGTTGCCCTTCGGCACGAGCAGCGCGTCTTTGGCCGTGGAGATCGGCTCGCTGAACAATACGTTGCGGCAGCGCTCCGGCTGGATATACATGCCGCCCGTGATGATGTCGAACCGACCTGCCTGCAGGCCGGGGATGAGCGAACCCCACTCGGTCACGACCGATTCGATTTTGGTCGTACCCATTTTCTTCAGGATATCCAGCGTCATCGCATTGACCAACCCGAGCGGCTCGTTGTTTGGACCGGCATAGGCCCCAGGAGGTCCGTTTGAGTAGCCTAGGCGGATCGTGTCGCCATTCTTGATCCTGTCGAGTAGCGACTGCGCAGAGGCTGAACCGGCCATTACGCCGATTGTCACCGCCGCGATGCCGAGCGCAGCCATCCCCTTCAGGACTGAGCGTCTCAAGGGATTACACCTGTTGTCGTTTTTCCAGTTATCCATGCGTTAGTTCCTCCTTCAGCTATTTACTCGCCGTTCGTCCTATCAGAACACACTGCGGCGGTTCCCCTTGATATGCGAACTTCAGACTATCCCCCAGATACCAGACCGCGCTAGGTTCGCCTCGTTAACATAGCAAATCCAATTGGCCCCTTCGTGCAAATCACCCTTTGGAAGTGCAGCAAATCGGCGTTTTCGCAATGTATGCGCATACATCCTGCAATTTTCCGGCGTGACCGGAACAATTCGCAGTGATAATGGGATCGGCCGGAAAGAAGCTAAACTCCCATCACCTGTCATCAACCGGAAGCCGGAAACCTTACAACGTCGGCGCAGGGCGCTCATTTTGTGCCGGCAGTTATCCATCCGCACGCCACTCCGTTGTTGAGTCCTACTGGCCAAATCACGGCTGAAACGCGATGTAGGGGCGATCTACATCATTTCAGATGCTGTTGACGCGTTTTCGCGCCTTTCGAAATCGGTTTTACGAGCACAGCCTTGAAGCATTGGTCTAGGAGAAAGATCGCGCCCGCAGCGCAGCGGCGCGTTGCTGCAGTGAGCGATCTGGCTGGTTCCTGGACATGCCTTGCGCCTCCTTCGCCAGAACAATGCTCGTGCGGGATGCCTAGATCGTAAACGCGACGACTCCGACATCGGTCCCGCGCCCCCGGGAACGCGCGCAATCTGGAGCTCGGTAGGGAAGACTATATTTTCCGGACCTCTGGATTGGACAGTCGGTCGGGGTCGTTTGCGCAACTTTGCAGCAGATAGAGCTGCTTAGCGATCGGCAGGCTCGCCGCAGTGGGGACCGCACAGTTCTCCTGCTTGTAAAGCCGCGATACTGCTGCACGTCGAGCGGACACTTGCCTTTCTTTGGGAACCCGTCTCGTCGAGCGGATTGGTCCTGGCGGTCGACAGCAGAGCGCATTGCGATACAGTACCGTCCGACCAATGCAAAGACTGACGGCCCGCCTGCGCTCGCCCGGCAAACAGTCCGATGCTGTAACCCGCAGCGATGTCTCCATCGGCGCAAGTGCTCGATCATAGCCGCAAAACGTGATTCGCCCGTGCCGGTTCCGACTTCGAGATCCACCGCCCACCTCCGGAGCCTGAACCCCTAACGGACTCGTATGACTAGGCAACCGACTCGAACGTCAACCGACAGAGGTTGGTAATATCGTAGATGGGTAACTTCGTTACACGACGAATAGCCGGCGCGACTATTGGAAACACGGTACATTCGAACAGGATTGCCGCGATATCGGGATGAGCGGCGCGGAGTCGCGCTATGCAGGCCGTTACATCAGTTTCGATATCAGCAACACAAGCAGCGATTTCGGCTTTGGCAGCTATATCTGTTTTTATTTCAGCAACTTCAGTCGGACAGGACGGACACATCAACTCGAATCTATGCAACGTGCTGGAACCGATCCCCCCACCTATTACCACTCTCTCCCGGTCGGCCGGATCCTTGAGCCCGAGCAGATCTTTGTCGCAATAAGTCGAGTCGGCAGTAACGATAGCAAGCTTTGCGGCTAGCGGCAGCTGACGGAGCAGTGTTGGAATGAGCAGTAAGCTAGACATCGCCACGGGGACATTTACCGCGGCAGCTACCGCCTCCTGATGTCGTATGAAGAATCCACAGTCTGCAGTAATCGCATTTGCGCCTCTTTCGACCAGACGCCTCGCAGCTTCGATGCAGGGCGACTCGAGTGCTCGATCGCCGCGGATCACGGATTCCGCCCAAGCTCCTGTCACGGTTTCCCAGATGACCGGGAAGCCGAATGTAGCGGGATTCAACATACACCCGGAGGGCCACGGTGTGGTGCCGTCGGGGGGTCCTCCTTCGAGCGTCAGAACTCCAAGAGAGGGAAACTTCTTCAAGGCCATTTGCAACCCCAGAATGAGACGTGCAATCCATCACCGTCTAAGGAAGAGAAATTCTTGTCGGCCGCCCAACCGCCGCTATTCCCACCAGAACCCACGCTGTAGGATGAAGCGGCCGTTCTTCTTATTCCTTGATAACGGACCGCTCAGTTGCGGCCTCGTTATTTTAGCCACTGAAATCGGCCACCTCCCGCAAATAGCCCTTAGCAATGCAGGAAATCGGCGTTTTCTCGATCTAGGCGCATAACTCCTCCAATTGGTGGTGGGATCGGAACAATATCTTTACCGTCATCAAGGGGATCGGCTGGCCAGCTGAAGGCGATGCGCTCCGGGATCTCCGCCCGGTCCAGCGTCATGCCCGTAGAAGAGACGCAACGCACAGACCGCCTGATTGAGTGCCGGCCAGGATATGTCCTGCAACACCAGAAAAACTTTGATCGCACCATGATCGACAACATGAACTTGAGCGAGCTTTCGCCCGCGACCCAACGATCCTATCTGCTTGCGGTGGCGAAGTTCAGCCGTTATTTCGGCAGGATGTACGGCGACGACGCAGCGGCCCCACGGAACGCTGCCGCGGCTTGAGCAATGGTCTCCTGGTCAGGGTTTGGTCTAAGCAACCAAACCTTCCCATCAGGAGGCCATTCCTGCCGATGCACACGCCAATCACTCACTGAAACGCTGCAGGCGGACAAACAGGTGAGCGCGCCCGCCCGCTAGATCGCGCCTAACATCATCCCGAGGCCTGCCGCGGTGGTCGCCGCGCCCGCAAGTCGCGCGAGGCCGCGAAAACGCTGGCCCGGCACCAGACCCAAGCCGATACCTGCGCCGTGGAGGAGTGCTGTGGCAAGAACGAAGCCGATGACATAGTCGAGGCCGCCCGCAGTCTCTGGGATCTCTGTGCCGTGCGCGTGACCATGGAAGAATGCAAAGAACCCAATGATGATAGCCCCTGCCGTCACAGACAGGTCTACCGCAGCGCCGACCAGCAGGCCGAGCGCCACGATCGAGGCGAGGATGACCGGCTCTACAAAGGAAACGGGCAGGCCAGCGATCCCCAGCACGCCGCCCGCAAGCATCAAGCCGACGAAGGCCGCTGGCCAAGCCCAGAGCGCGCGTCCACCCTTCAGCGCCGCCCAAAGGCCGACCGCGACCATCACCGTGACGTGGTCAAGCCCGAAGAGCGGATGCGCAAAGCCAGCCGCGAACGAATTGGTCGAACTGACGCCCATATGGGACAATGCCGGCTTGCATGCAGCTGCAAGCATAATTGCCATGATGGCTAGTCTGATAGATTTGCTTCTGATCATCGGATTTTCCGTGGATGTTAAAAAACTATGCGCACTTGTCGTAAGCTTTTCCCTAATCATGCTCGGAATGGTGCATGCCGGTAGTGTGGGGGTGCTGAAATCCCATCTGATGCATTTGATTGTGGAGGCGATGGTACGCCGATTGGAGCACAAGGCGCATCTCCTTGTATCGCTTGGCCTCGGCCCGGGTTCCGATCGTGTCGATGTAAGCCATCGATCCCTCGATCTGCTCCAGGATTGTGAGCGCGTCGGCCGCTGCAAACAGTTGAGAGCCCTCGACATCGATCATCACTGCCGACGAGTGCGCGGCGATCACCTCAGGTTTGTCGTCGTATTTCGCGCGAACAAGCAACGCGACCCAGGAGCTTTTCTGGATACGCACCGACCAGCTTCCGGCATCCTGCCAAGGTCTGAGGGTGCGGCTTTCCCTGATCTCGCCGTTGACGATAAGATCAATCCTGGTCATCGGCACGATCACACTTGCGGCGTTCCAGCTGATGTTGACCGTTCCACCCGAAGAGGACAGGCCAATACGGCCGCCCATGGATTTTCCGTCAACATTAAAATCCATCAGAGGGCCATAGGTCACAAACGTATGGCCCGCTCGGACAGCGTCCATCCAAGTTTCGTAGGAGAACTCCCGATGACGAGGGATTTTTGCGTAGGTACGGGTCAGGCCTACGGCAAACTCGGCCGACATCTTGTCTGTGCCAGCTACCGCTGGGATGTGGTAACCGTTGTTCAAGAAGCGATACCAATCGGAGAGAGAATAGGGATCGATGCCACTGTAATAGTCAATAAATGACATCATTTCGACGGCGTCCGCTTCCCCCAGGACGATCGTCGCCGCGCTCTCCATGCGAGGATCCGGGAAGTGCGGCAGGACGATGAGGCCGCCCTGCTTCTTACATTGCTGCGCCCATTCGGTAATGAGAACGTTGACGGTGTCCCCGATGGCCGACTCATCGGGACCGCCCGCGGCAAGCGGAACAATCATGTTGCCGGAATAGCCGAGAAGCGAGATGTGACCGAGGACGCGTTGGCGGTTCTCGGTGCCGATGCGGACGAGGAATTCGCCGTCACCTCCAGCAGTTTTGCTTCCGAATGTGGTCCTGCCGTCAAAATCTCCGACATTGGACATCATCTCTCCCCATTGGCTCGCGAGGAGATTGATGACGTTTACGCCTTCCGCGGCGCCCTCCAGCATGGCTGTTGCCGGAGCCAGGAAATGCACATGTGTATCGGCGGTGACCCAGCCTTCTTCACGCCAGTGCAGCACCGTCTCGAGCTCTACGGTAATAAGCTCTGTTTCTCGGGTGATTTGGAACTTCCTCCGGATCGGCTTGACCTCAAAACCTTTGGTAATCTCGAGGTAAACATCACCCAGCGGCAATTCGATCGTCGTATGCCCAGAGATGTAGGTCGACAGGTGCAGGCCATGCCAATGCTCGGTGCTGTAGTTCTCGAACCATCGCGGGTTTGGGTTACGATTCCCATTTGTCGGAGCAAGATACTCACCCGCCGAACCATGAACGTGAAGCTTAACTGGAACAGTCTTGTTTGTTCCCTGCTCGACAACCCGCAGGATCACACGTTGATTGGCCGGCACGATGCTCCGCAGCATCGGTTCGTTCTGCGGGGCATCGTTTTCAAGATCACAGGCCGGGATCGTTCTTTCACCCAAAAGGTGGAAACGGGCATCGGAATGCGCAGCATATTCGACGACGATTTCAGTCGGGCTTGCTTCCGGTTGCAGGTTTTGACGTGTCTTTTCCCAAAGCTTCGTAGGATAGACCAACCGTGGGCCTGCGGAGATAATCTGGCCTAGATCGAGCTGGATCTGATTGAAGAGGCCATGCTCATCGAGCGTGGAATCGAAGCTTACTTCGGGCGGCATCCGTAGCAGCGCTTTCTTGCGCTTTCCCCAAAGGAGCGGCATTGAACGGCTATCGCCTGCGGAAACACCCGAGATAACCAGACAGCCGGATACAGGTTCGAACCTGATCGCCTCCACTCTCTTCTTTGGATGCGGATTTTCGAAGGCCCAGACGAAATTCATCCACGGTCCCTCCTCGAACAGCGCCTGCTGTTGACGTATTCCCCACCCGATAGGCCATCGGTAATCGGCGGCATTGCTTATTGGTTTTGGCTGGTCGGCCTCACTGAGACCTAGCGGGTGAGGCTTTCTCGCCGCAACCGCTTGGGTGCAATGCTCTCCCCATCGGAACAATAACGACCCGACCTGATGTCGCCGCCGGATTTGCGCCCTTTGCTCGGTGCCATCATTGTAAATCAGGACGTAATCCGCCGCGTGCTCGTTTAGCTGCCCTATTCCCCGCATCGGAGAGATCAGCCCATTTTGATCCGGGGAAAGCGGACGAACATCAGAGGCATGCAGGAACACGAACCATTGAGCTGCGGTCGACGCAATCTTGACTGTAACCGCCCGATCCTTGAGAAATACCGGGCGTCCGATTTCAAACGGAATGCCCCAGGCGACGCAGGACCCGGAATGCGCGAACGGAGCTGCCCGCGCCAGCTCGGTCGATACGTCTTGATGGCCCGCAAGCTCCTCGAACGAGAAGTTGCCGTCAAAGCTGACAGGCCGAAACAACGGTGAGGCTGGACCGTCTCGGTGAGCGTTCATCGTTAATCTCCATGACTTCTCGACGCGACGGTTGAGTGTTAGCTCAACAGCCGGTCGGTTTTGAATCCGCGGATGCCGTCAGGTTTTCCTTCAGAATTGCGTCAGAGATCTTCTCAGCCACCATGATCGTGGGAATGTTTGTGTTGGCCCGGGGACAGAATGGCATGACCGAAGCGTCGGCAATCCTCAGACCGGTGACAGCTCGAACGCGACCCGACGGATCGGTCACCGCAGTAGGGTCGGAGTCTGCCCCCATCCTGCAGCTCGACGTCGGATGCCAATTGCCCATAACGTTCTGACTGATAAACCGATCCAGATGCTGCTCGTCATTGATCAGATCTGAAATGCTGGAACCATCAGTTATGACGTGTTTAATGAGGCTGCGGCGCAGGCGCGCAGAGCTGTCCATGAATAGCGACAGAAGCGAGGTGAGTCCGTAATTGACGACGTTGATCTTGCTAACCCGCCTCACTCGTGCATTCCAAGTTGACGGAAACGGGTCGAGCGCCACCGCCGAGAGTGGATCTTGCTGCATCACGCGGGCCAGTAAACGGAAGCCCTGCTTCAATCGCTCGACATCCCGCTTGTCGCTCAACCAATTGAAATCCACCTCCGGCTCTACGGCATGGGAGCGATCCTTGAGCACGATGGTACCTGTCGAATAACTGCGATTAACCCACACACAAAGGGTGCCCAGGCGCTTGCCGAGCGGATGCCAGGCCGATTTGGCACCCGCCGATATTACCATATCTGTCGAAGGGCACCCTTCGTGGCCTGACGAGTAGCGGGCATGCATTTGAATATGCCCGCTCACATCGGGCAACATGCGATCGCCCTGCTTCAGATATGCCGAAACGCAGATCGCTGGGTGCTCCTGAAGGTTCTGGCCTACACCTTTCAAGTCTGCAACAACTGGAATACCGAGCTTTTCCAGCTGCTCCGCCGGGCCTATCCCTGAGCGCATCAATATGGCGGGTGAATGGAGCGCTCCAGCGCAGAGGATCACAGTCGAAGCGCAAAAAGACTGCCGTCCGAACTTGTTTTCCGTCTGAACGCCCGTGATCGCATTTCCTGACGAGGTCAGGCGCGTCACTGTCGTTTCCGACAGGATTGTCAAATTGGACCGAGAGCGGACGCTTTCGGTCAAGTAGGCCATGGCAGCGGATACCCGGTGACCGTTGCGGTTGGTCAACGGAACGACAGAGTAGCCGTCACCAAAGTCACCGTTGAAGTCTGGTCTAAAATGAATACCCAGGGCGTCATAAGATTTGGATACCGCTCGAATAAAACCGGACCAGTCTGATTGCCGAACGCGCTGAATTGGCAGGGGACCGTCCTTGCCGTGAAATTCGCCGTCGAAGTCCAAATCGCATTCGAGACGACGGAAGTAGGGCAGAACCTCGTCCCAACCCCAGCCCGTTGCACCGCTTGAGGCCCACTCATCATAGTCTTCGGGGGCACCGCGGTTGGCCACCTGGCCATTGATACTTGAGCCGCCGCCGATGACCCGGGCCTGCTCGTAATGAGTGGGCTTGCGGCCATCCCGCACCGTGGTCACCTCGAGTGACGGCCATTGATAATCAGGATTGAGATAGGCACGCGTGGGACTGCCATCGAGGATGTCGTCAGGGATAGCGTTCGGAGGGGTATCGGGACCTGCCTCGACGAGCAGCACGCGATCTCCATTGGCGGAGAGCCTGCTCGCCATCACGCATCCAGAAGAACCGCCACCAACGACGATGTAGTCGAAAACCAATGCCAAACCTCCCCGTGTTACCTGAATTATCCTCTAACCGGGACAAACTTGGGAGCATGCCACGACCAGCAGCTTACTGCCGAACACTTGATGACCCGCCCTTCAGTGAAGGACGTTTTCGGCTAATTTATCCCAGTCTCTGTCCATTTGGGCGGCCATCCTTGACACCGGCAGCTCAGACCCGCTTCCTAAATGTAGCAGCGTTAGATGGGCTGCTTTGGGCGGAATATGCCTGTCTAAGTGAAGAAAATAGGCGTTTTCTCGCTATCCGCGCATATTTCCCGCCAAATGCGGATACAATTCCGTCGGCGCTGCCATGTCGAATTATCACTTGGTCACGGCTTCCTCGTGACCCCCCGGGCTGCGAGCGAGCGACCCTCTTGCGTGTTCGAAAGTTCGAAGAACTCCCGCTGTCGCACGACGTTGGTCTTAAAGTTTCTGCAACGCGATCGAGTTGACGGGTCTCGTCGCCATTCTATTGCCTTCGTCGCACTTGATGTCGGCTACCACACGTCGGCACCGCTCGTGTTAGGATGTGCCAATACCAAATCCAATGCCTGTGCCGCCACCAGTGATCACGGCCTTCTTCCCTGCCAACCTTTTCCTGATGGGTAGCCCGGACGACTAGCGTTTGACCGATTATTCGAGCCGGCCTCCATTAACATCGAGGACGGCTTCGACGAAAGGGACTCACTCAGAGGCAAGGAATGTGACGACCGAACGCACCGTTGTTGGGCTGCAGCTTCCCCTCCCAAACGTCTTCAGCAGCTTCCCCTCCCAAACGTCTTCAAAGGAAGACATTGGCGACCCGTATCAAAACGCCGATCCCTGGTATTGAATCGGCGAACGGGGCTCTTACCTGTGGACAGCCGCAGGACTGAACGCTCTCGAACGGTCACAAATCGGATAGCGCTCTTAGCACGAGTGACAAGACCACAGTCTCGGGCTGCCTTGGACTGCGCGCACCGACTCTGAGCGTTAGATTGAAACGCTTTTGTCGCGATCGGCCACGAAAGTTCGATTGCGCCCAAAGGCCGACCCTGTGCACTTCGTCGGCGACGGGCAACTGCGCAGATCTTCAAATTTTCGGTCGGTTGCGCGTGGAAGAACGCACCTACTTCGAGGGCGCTACCGGGAGGCCTTCGCATTCGACATTATAGAGGGTGCGCTTGCCGAAGCGTCTCCGAGCCGATGCGCGGAGTAGGTTGTGGCCGTGACAATGCGCCGACCGGTCGACTCTAGTCTCCAGCACCTTAAAACCTTCTCGGTGATGATTGCGGCGGAGCGGTAAATACGTCTTAGATCAAACCCTTTTGCGACCGTGATCAGGTCAGTTCAAGGCCGTTGCCCCGAAAGCCGAACAACGAAGGTTCGGCTGACGACGCTGGTGATCACTTCAGTGATGAGAAGGACGTCGCGCTTTATCTCGCTATACGTCAATTGGCACGGCCAAGCTCACTTTAGTGCGATCCAGCACAACCATTGTGCTATAATTTCTAACTGCGGGGCTATCAAAGAAAAAGCGCCGGCTAAATGCGTCATAGTCCAGCAAGTCACGCACTGAGACGATTAGAAGGAAATCAGCATTGCCTGTGACACCATATGCGCTCATGACTTCAGGTGCGCGCAGGATAGCTTGCTTGAATCGATCGATGACATCAGAGCGATAGCGCTCGAGTTCGACAAGGACCATCATCATCAGGGGCCGACCTACGGCTTCCGGCGACACTATCGCAACATCAGCCTCGATCACTCCCGCATCTCGAAGGTGCTTCAATCGCCGCTGACAAGCGGTAGCCGATAGCCCAACAAGTTCGCCCAATTCTTCGGTTGTATGGCGATTGTTGCGTTGCACGGCGTTGAGCAGCTTCAGGTCAAAACTATCCAAATCCATTCATGATCTCTGCAAAGATGGCGACAATGCGCAGGAAAACGGCGTCCTGCGTCTGATAATAGCCTGAATCCCGCAATGATCAAGCCATATAATTAGCAGATCGGCGAACGTCCAGGGGTTGGAACGTCAGTCGATGAATTCTCTTGTCCTCGACGGATTCAGCCGATGTAAGACGCTCTCGCCACTAGAAACGGTTCAACGATGCCCTCAACTGGCACCCATCTCGCCCCGAATACGGATGTAATACGGGCTTCCCAGTTAGGTGCAAGAAATCAACACTCTGTCACTCGCGAACTACACGGATACTAATGACCGCTATGAACAGCTATATGCCTCCATTGAACGTCCTTCGAGAGGAGTATCCAGCCACAATCGACGCAATCTACATGGATGTTGCGAATCAAGGACTTATCTCCAAAACAACGTTGGAATCTATCGGTCCACATTTGGACAATCGGCTTCATGGTAGAAACGACGAAGCAAGTATGTTGCACCATGTCGAACGCACGCGCGCCAGGTTCGCACAGTTGATCGGCGCGGCTAAGGATGAAATTTCTGTAACGAAAAACGCGTCCGAAGGTATTAACATAATCGCTAATGCGATAGATTGGAAAGATGGCGACAATGTCGTCCTATGCCCAAAGCTAGAGCACGCAAACAATATTTTACCTTGGCTCCAGATAAAAGCCCGCCACAAAGTTGAGCTCCGATTTGTAGAGCCGGAGGCGGGCTCAATTCCAGTTGGCGAACTAGTGAAGGCAATTGACGCGCGCACTCGCATTGTCGCGGTCGCGACGGTAACGATGGTTCCCGGATTTCGGACCTTGCTGGAACCAATCGCCGAAGCCTGCAAGCGTTTTGGTGTCTTTCTTCTGGCGGACGGAACGCAATCTGTCGGAATACTCCACACCGATGTTGCCCGACTTGGTGTAGACGGCTTAGCGGTGTCAACTGTGAAGGGATTGATGGGCCTTTATGGATCGGGGTTTTTGTATTGCCGCCAAGAGTGGGCCGATCGGCTAAATCCTGCCTATCTTGCTCGTTTCAGTGTGGACTTTGGGAATGCGCCGGAGTCGGCTCCGGTGCCTAGCGCGGTAAAATTGCGCGCCGGTGCCCCCCGTTTTGATATTGGGCATTACAACTTTCCGGGCATGTTGGCTGCCCATGCGTCAATGGGGCAATTGCTCGACATCGGAACCGAAACGATTGAGCGAAGCGTTACGTCACTCGCAAAGCGACTGGCGTCTGGTTTCTTGGAACTCGGGCTACCGGTCTGTGGCGGAGCTCCGGGGAACCATACTGCGAGTATTGTGGCACTTGGGGATCCAGCCGCACTGGTGGAAGCTCGCGCGGTGGACCCCCGTATTCAGTCGCTTCATGGTCACTTGTTGGACAACCAGGTAATCGTCTCGATACGCAGGGGCATGCTTCGGTTTTCCCTACATCTATATAACACCACCGATGAAGTTGATTGCGTGGTCAGACTAGCCAAAAATTGGTTGAAGTAGCGCAAAGCACAATATCGCAGATTAAGGAGAGTCTATGTCAAATGTATCCGCGCAAACGGTAGCGCTCCTTCAGGAACTTGTGAAAATCGAGAGCGTCAATCCGTCGCTATCCCCAAAGGGTAGTGGAGAAAGTAAGGTGGTCGAGTTCATCGAGGGGTTTTGTAGGGAGCGCAATCTGCCATATGAAATTCAGGAAGTGGTGGACGGCCGCTCGAACCTTTTGACCTGGGTCCCGGGACAAGACCCAGGCAAGCGCATTCTCTTTATAGCCCACACGGACACAGTTCCAGTTGATAAGTGGGAGACCGATCCGTTCTCTGGAGAGCAAACGAAGGGGCGGATCTACGGTCGAGGGAGTTGCGACACAAAAGGTTCGCTTGCCGCTATGTTGATCGCCCTTAGTACACTTGGAGAGCGGCAGCCGAAAGCCACGATCGTCGTTGCGGCAAGCATTGATGAAGAGTACCGCAAACTTGGTGCTCGCGCAATTGCGCAATCAGGCGTGTCCTATGATGCCGCTGTGGTCGGTGAACCAACCGAACTAGAGGTTGTTGTGGTTTCTCTGGGTTCCGTCCGCTGGCAAATCGAAGTTGAGGGAGTGCCCGCTCATAGTGCGAGGCCTTATCTCGGAGTCAATGCGATCACGGGAATGGCTAAGATAGTATTGGCGCTGGATGAGCATCATCGGAGCTTGGCCTCTCGGACGCACCCTTTGGTAGGCTCTGCACTTCTAACCGTTGGTCTTATCGAAGGAGGCATAGAGCTCACGACTGTGCCGCCGGTGTGCCGCATATGGATTGATCGACGCCTTATACCAGGGGAGCGGCCGCAGGACGCGATACAAGAGGTAGAAGACATTCTGGAAACATTCCGCCAAGGGAAGGACAAAATCAAGGTGCGCTCGTTGCTCCCTGCGTTGGAAGATCCGCCTCCGGCCAGTGCCGAATCGAGCAAAATCGCGGCAGTGGCAGCAGCGGTCTGTGCTGATGTAGCCGGAACCGGAAAATTCCTAGGAGGAACCGGTGGCTCGGATGCTAACCAGTTATCATTGGCCGGCATTCCCTGCATCGTTCTTGGCCCCGGATGTACCGATCAGGCCCATACGAACAACGAATTCGTTGAAATAGATCAGGTGGCCAAGGCGGTCGAAATATACCAGAAGATCATGCTTAGCTATTAGATGGAAATACATGCGGCAGGCATTCGGGTGACCGACCCAAGGCGCCCGGGCTCTCGCTCAATGCAGCTTCGAAGCTCGGTGAGTTCCGTCTGCTTGCGGGAGTTTAATCCGCATTAAGGCGCCGTTATCTGTAGAATAGCCGCCAGATAGTCCGTGCTCTAGGATGCAATCTGGCGGCGGCGCTTGGCGAGCAGAGGCGCGGTGCTTCCTGCTCCTCGAGGTCGGTGCCCGCCATTTGGCAACACATTTCTGTTGATCCCGTAGCGCTTCGCCAGCGCTCTCAGGCGCGCTTGACTATATGCTGTCTCGCTCGACCGACCTGCCTCTGTCGTCGGGGCGCTCCCATGAAGAACCTGGCCCATAGTGCATCCCTTGTCGAGAACATCGTTGATGATGAAGTCTGGTGTTCGCGGAACCTCTTAGGGCGCTCATCCACCGGGTTCTCCTCCTAATCCAGGTTCAACGCTTTTCAACTGATCGGTGGCCTTCCAGGCAGGCCGAGCCAAATTCGCTGACGTTCGGGGTAGCTGTCGGCAGCGGCTTGAACGTCGAATAAACGCCGAGTTATTTTGCCATTTTCGACGACCTGGACAATCCATTGGCTGTCAACATTTTTCAATCGCACGTCATTCGGTTCTCCGGCAACCACCTTCGTCCCCCGACGTGACATTCAAATCCAGACTTTCCGACAGCAGGTCATCGCTGCACGACAGCAATCGCTTCGATCCAATCAGAATGCTCGACGCTCTATAATGAAGGGCGCCTTGGTCAAGAGCGCCCCTTCGCATCGGCAGCAGGCTTCGATCCCTGAGGTGTGGACCTAAGCACTTCGGAAGGAGCCGCCGATGAGCCCTTGTTGGGCATCCCGCTGAGCCAACCCCGGGTCGAAGGGCAATCTAGCGCACGCAATCGTAGCGACGGCGCTAGGGGGTTTTGCTTCGCTCCGTCAGAACGAGCTCTGGAAGCGGAGGACACCGCCCACGGCGTTGCTCTTGCAGCGAGATGCCGGTCCAGTTGAAACCGCTGCTGTCGTGGTCGTTATGAGCCCAGTCAATTCTCGGCCGTGATCGTGAGGCCGGAAACGATGTCGTAGGCGACGTTCGCCGCACCGAATTCCTTCGCTTCTCATACTGGCTCTTCCTGCTCACAGCCGGAGCGCTTTCCCTATCCATGCGTTTTTAGATGTTTTGGCCCTCCCGGACGAGTTCATCCATAACCGAGCGCACGGCGCTTTCCGCGATTGCAACGATCTCTTCAACCTCGGCCTTCGTTGCTACGAGCGGCGGGGCAAAGCCGAGAATATCACCGTGCGGCATAGCACGAGCGATTAGACCACGGTCACGAGCTGCCTTTGAAATTCGTGCACCAACCTTGAGCGTCGGATCGAAACGCTTCCTGTTGTCGCGATCGGCCACAAATTCGATCGCGCCCATAAGGCCGACCCCGCGCACCTCGCCAACGATCGGCAACTGCGCGAACTTTTCCTTCAGCTGCGCCTGGAAAAAGGAGCCGACTTCACGAGCATTACCTGGGAGGTCCTCCTTCTCGACGATGTCGAGAACCGCATTGGCCGCGGCGGCTCCGATCGGATGACCAGAATAGGTATAGCCATGCGAGAATGAGCCGACCTTGTCAGCCCCATCCTCCAGTACTTTGTAGACCTTCTCACCCACAATCGCCGCGGAAAGCGGGAAGTAGGCAGAGGTCAGTCCTTTCGCGACCGTGATGAGGTCGGGTTCGATGCCATAATGCTGTGAGCCGAACATGGAGCCCGTGCGGCCGAAGCCGGTAATGACTTCATCGGCGATGAGCAGCACATCATGCTTTTTGAGAACGGCCTGAATCGCCTCCCAGTACCCTTCCGGCGGGGGCGTGATGCCACCGGTGCCAAGCACAGGCTCGCCGATGAACCCACCGACGTTCTCCGAGCCCAAGCGTTCGATAAGCTGATCAAGTTCATCGGCTCGACGCACCGAGAATTCCTGCTCGGTCTCGCCCGGGGTTGCGCCCCAGTAATGATGTGGAACACCGGTGTGAACGATCTGCGGCAGCGGCAGATCCATGTGGTCATGATAGAAGCTCATGCCCGTCATCGAGCCGGACATGACGCTACAGCCATGGTAGCCGCGCTCGCGCGAGATGATCTTTTTCTTGTTCGGCTTGCCTCGTAGGTTGTTATAATACCAGACGAGCTTGGCTTGCGTCTCGTTAGCGTCCGAACCGGACATGCCATAAAAGATCTTGCTCATCTTCCCTGGCGCCATCTTCACGAGGCGGTCAGACAGGATCGCAAGTTGTTCTGTGGTGTGCGCGGCGTAGGAATGATAATAGGCGAGACGGTAAGCTTGACGAGAAATTGCCTCGGCGACTTCGGTGCGGCCATAGCCCACGTTGACGCAGTAGAGGCCAGCGAAACCGTCGATGAACTCGTTGCCGTGCGCATCCTTAATGCGGATGCCCTTGCCTGTTTCTATGATGGTGGGCTCACCGAGCTTGCCGGTAGCGAAATCCTTGAGCTGCGTGAAAGGATGCAGGACGGAATTCCTGTCCTTTTCGCTGATTTCTTTAATATCAAAAGTCATGGGCGCATCCTCTCACGCTGCTAGATTTCCAAAGCATGTGTATTTTGGTTCCAGATACTCGGCGAGGCCATGTCTGGAACCCTCCCGACCAAGACCCGACTGTTTCCATCCGCCGAACGGGATGGGCGCTCCAGTGAATTTCGGGGTGTTCACCGCAACCATGCCGTATTCGAGCCGGTCGGTGAGCCGCATCGCGCGGTTGAGCTCTCGGGTGTAAACATACGCCGCGAGACCCATTTCCGAATTGTTGGCGCGCGTGAGCACTTCCTGTTCGTCTTCAAAGGGCAGGATTGCAGCCACGGGGCCAAAGATCTCTTGCTTGGCAACCTCCATCTCGTCGGTCACATCAGCAAGCACGGTTGGCGTCACGAAGTTCCCACGAAGAAGAAGATTGTCCTGTGCGCCGGACACCATTCGAGCCCCGGCTGACAGTGCCTCGGAGATCTGCTGCCTGCACTTTTCAGCGCCAGACGCCCTGGTCATCGGACCAATGTCGACCCCCGCCTCCAATCCGTGCCCGACTTTTAGTTTGCTGGTGGCCGCAGCGAATTGTTCCAGGAAATGGTCATAGACTCCACGCTGCACATAAATCCTGTTTGCCGCCAGACAGTCTTGGCCGGATGTCGCAAACTTGGCTGCCATGCAGCCAGCGACCGCAGCTTCGATTGGCGCGTCGCCGAAAACGATGAAAGGAGCATTGCCCCCGAGTTCGAGTGAGGCCTTCTTCACAGTCTTCGCGGACTGCTCGAGTAGCAATCGGCCGACCGCGGTCGAGCCGGTAAAGGAGAATGCGCGCACCTCCGCATGCTGCAACAGCCGCGTGGCCAGTGGCGGAGCCTGGCCAGTGATCACCTGAAACACGCCGGCGGGAATCCCTACCTCCTCGGCAAGACGGGCGAGCGCCAGCGCTGACAAGGGCGTTTCCGGCGCGGGCTTGACGATCATGGTGCAGCCTGCGGCCAGCGCGGCTCCAGCCTTTCTGGTGATCATTGCCGATGGAAAGTTCCATGGTGTGATAGCGACCGTCACTCCGATCGGCTGCATCTGCACGGCCAGGAGGCTTCCGGCGAGATGGCTGGGGATGGTTTCGCCATAAGCCCGCTCGCCCTCTCCTGCAAACCAATCAAGGAAGCCAGCAGAATATGAAATTTCGTCACGGGCTTCAGCAATAGGCTTTCCTTGCTCGGCGGTTATGATTAAGTCTTGCGCGTTTTCTCGCATACCCATCGCCCATTTCCGCAGATATGCGCCACGCTCTAAAGGTAGCAGGCCGCGCCACTGGAGGAACGCTGCTCTCGCGAAATGGACCGCATCGTCCACGTCGGCAACTCCGCAAGCCGCTACTTGCGCCAACTCGTCGCCTGTTGCAGGATCCACCACGCTGAGTGTTTCCGGCTTCGAGAGCCAGGCGCCATTCACATAACCGCTTCTTTGCAGAAGGTCCGGCCGTTTCAGCTCCCGTAATGCAGTGATCGCGGTGCCTGTCATTTATGACTCCGAGTGGATGCTTGATGCCTTCAGACTATTGCTGCATCAGCGCCCCTCGACAGCGCAGTTGGGGTCTCTCAAGCCGCATTCCTGCAAAAAGCGGCTAACACGCGCGGGATCGAGCGATGACATAGCTAATCGTGTAGACTTAGCGCCACTTGAGCCGGTCAAAAGAACGACCGCCTACGTCGGAATGCGTAAGCGGTGAACGAAGGCTCTTTCCGAAGGCGGCTTGAGCGGCCATTCGGAGGGGCTGTAGGCGGAAAGCTATAACGCGGGGAGGGGAGGCCTTCGCCGGAACAAACTGTTCACCTGGCGCATCCGACGTGCAATGCTTTGACAAGGCTAAAAACGCTCATCATTGTCTCTGGGGATCTCGAAGGCAGATGGCGCCAATATAAACACTGCATTTGACTCGGCCATCTGCACGACGGATGCACGGAATGTGCGAAGGGCGAATTTTGAAAGTCCCTCTTTATGCGGCTTCCCTATCCGCAGCGATGCGCTGGCTTCTCGAAGGGAAAATTGCATCAGACGGCCCAAGCCTTGAAAGTGAACCGCGCCGGGTTTTCCGGAGGCCGTTTCGTTTGAGTCACGCGGCCATGGCTAGCTCTTCGAGCATAGCGTAGTAGCGTTCCTCGGCTTCGGCCGGCGGGATGTTGCCGATGGGCTCCAGCAGCCGGCGATTGTTGAACCAGTCCACCCACTCCAACGTCGCGAACTCGACGGCCTCGAAGGAGCGCCATGGTCCGCGTCGATGGATTCCCTCGGCCTTGTAGAGGCCGTTGATCGTTTCGGCGAGAGCATTGTCGTAGCTGTCGCCGACACTCCCCCCGGACGGGACGGCTCGACGCCGGCCTCGGCCAGGCGCTCGGTGTATCGAATGCTGACGTATTGGCTGCCTCTATCGCTGTGGTGCACGAGCCCGTTGCCCTGCACGGGCCGCCCGTCATGGAGAGCCTGTTCCAAAGCGTCCAGAACGAAGGCGGCATGCGCCGTCCGACTCACCCGCCAGCCGACGATCCGACGGGCATAGGCCTCGACGACGAAGGCGACATAGACGAAGCCAGTCCAGGTCGCGACGTAAGTGCCAGAGCATGTTCGGCCTCGGCGCATGGAACTGGCGATTGACATGGTCCCGAGGACATGGTGCCGCCTTGTCGCTAACCGTGGTGCGGATCGGCTTGCCGCGGATGATGCCTTCGAGGCCCATGGCTTTCATCAGGCGGGCAACCGTGCAGCGGGCGACATCGAAGCCCTCGCGCTGCAACTGCCGCCAGACCTTCCGAACGCCGTAAACGCGGAAATTCGCATCGAACACGCGTCGGACCTCATCCTTCAAAGCCTCATCCCGCTTTGCCCGAGCCGACAGCCGGGAGGGATCGATACGCTTGGCGACATGGTCGTGGTAGGTCGACGGGGCGATCGGCAACACCTTGCAGATCGGCTCGACCCCATGCGCCTCGCGGTGATCGTCGATGAACGCGATCATGGCTTGAACCGGCGGTCGAGCTCCGCCTGGGCAAAATACGCGCTCGCCTTGCGCAGGGTCTCGTTGGCCTGCGAAGCTCGCGGTTCTCGCGTTCCAAAGCCTTCAGCTTCGTCGCCACATCCGTAGGCACACCGGCACGCACGCCGCTGTCGCGCTCCGCCTTCACCCACTCATGCAGCGTCTGCGGCGTGCAGCCGATCTTGGCGGCGATCGACGAAACCGCCGCCCACCGCGAGGCATGCTCGCCTTCGTGATCCAGAACCAGCCGAACCGCGCGGGCTCGGACCTGGGGAGAGAACTTGTTGGTCGTCTTGCTTGTCATGGCTCCACCTTCTCAGGAGTTGGAGCCTCCGATCAACCCGGCGCGGTTCAGGGTGCACAACACAGCAAGGTTTGTTGCTGAAAAGTTGGCCTCGTTCGGGATCAATCACATCGAAACCGGGATAGCAGAAACCGGTGTCGTCGCCATGATACAGGGCAGCGGAGGAGACGGCCCCACTATCGGGCTGAGAGCCGACATGGATGCATTGCCGATCGCCGAGGCGTCCAATAAGCCGTGGGCGTCTGACGCTCCCGGAAGGATGCATGCATGCGGACATGACGGTCATACAGCCATGCTGTTGGGAGCCGCTAAACACCTAGTGGCCACGCGCAACTTCAAAGAGACTGTTGTCTTGATCTTACAGCCTGCAGAGGAAGCGGGCCGAGGCGCCGAGAGGATGGTGCAGGAAGGTATAATGGACCGTTTCGGCATCTCCCAAGTTTTCGGCATGCACAATATGCCAGGGATGGATGTGGGCAAGTTCGGGATTTGCGATGGCTCAATCATCGCCGCGCTTGATGAATTCGACATCATCGCGGCCATGCCGCACCTGACCATAGACCCGGTCGTTGTTGGAGCGCAGATTATCGTCGCCCTGCAAACGCTGGTTTCCCGGAACACGGACCCGACGGATGCCCTCGTGATCTCCGTCACGAGATTAAGTGCCAGTGAAGCATACGACATTATCCCGGATCATGTCGAATTGGGCGGGACGGTCCGTAGCCTATCGCCGGTCTTGCGGGACTTCGCGGAACTACAGATCAAGGCTGCGCCGAAGGTATCGCGCGCGGCTTCGGCGCGGAGATCGAGTTCGAACACCGCCGGCTCGAACCCCTTACCTTCAACCATACAGAAGGGACCAATCAAGCGATCAAGGCGGCCCGCAAACTTGTGGGCCATGGCCTTGTTGACGACAAGATCAAACCCCTGATGGGATCCGAATTTCGCATATATGCTCCAGGCGCGGCCGGGCGCTTTCACCTTCCTTGGTAACGGGTCAACCCCCGGCGTGCACAACCCGGCCTATGATTTCGATGACGAGGCACTGCCTTATGGCATCGGCAGTCCCTGTTTGTTTCAATTAGAGAAACATGTGGCCGCGCTTCATACAAAACACCATAAATTGGGCGATTGATCAGCGCAGAGGAAATCTTCTCCTCCCCGCCGCACATCGCCGCATCTATGCGTATCCAAGGAAATAACGCTAATTTCCTGCGTTGGAGATGCGATCATTCGCGTAAAGCAGTGCTTCTAACGCGCTACATTTCACCAAGCGGGCGCTAAGCGGTCCGATCCTCACATAAGCTGGCCTAAAACGGTGCCAGGCTGCCAACAAGGAGTTCGCCTTATGAACAAGGAGTTCACACCTGCGAAGGACGTAAGCCTCGCGCTCTCTCGCGCTCT
>NZ_JBFUDB010000020.1:0-27901 GCF_056404935.1 Mesorhizobium sp. P2_A8 | reverse complement strand
TCCGACCGCTACCCGGCCGAGCTTTCCGGCGGCCAGAAACAGCGCGTCTGCATCGCCCGTTCGCTCGCCGCCAAGCCGAAGCTGATCATCTGCGACGAGGTGACCTCGGCGCTCGACCCGCTGGTCGCCAATGGCATCCTGAAGCTGCTGCTCGAGCTGCAGAAGGAGGAGAGCGTCGCCTACCTGTTCATCACCCATGACCTCGCCACGGTGAAGTCGATCGCCGATTCGATCGCGGTGATGTATCGCAGCGAAGTGGTGCGCTATGGGCCGAAGAGCAAGGTGCTGGCGCCGCCCTTCGACGCCTATACGGACCTTTTGTTGTCCTCGGTCCCGGAAATGGAGATCGGCTGGCTGGAGAAGGCGGCTTCAAGCAGACGGATTCATTCAGCCGGAAACTGACTCTCCGGGTCAGTGACTATTCCGATAACATTGCATTTTAATTGGTTCAACAAATCGCCTGCAATCAAGTGATGAGACCGAAACTGGAGAAGAACATGGACTTGGGATTGGCCAACAAGCGCGTATTGGTGACGGCAGGCGCCGCCGGGATTGGTAGAGCGATCGCCTCGCAATTCGTCGTTGAGGGCGCAAGAGTGGTAGTGTGCGACATAGACCCAAATGCGCTACAAGAAGCTCGAGACACGTTAGGTGTGTCCGCGGTCGAGGCAGATGTAACCTCTTCTGCCGCCGTCGCCAAACTATTCGAGGAGGTGGATCGGCTTTTGGGCGGTTTGGATGTGCTCGTTAATAATGCTGGAATCTCCGGACCTTCTAAACTGGTCGAGAATCTACAGGATGACGAATGGGCATCCACTCTAAGCGTGAATCTCAACGGCTCGTTCTACTGTGCGCGATCCGCAATCCCGCGTCTTAAGTCCGCTGGCGGGGGATCAATCATCAATATCTCGTCGATGGCCGGGTTGTATCCATTTGCGATGAGAGCAGCCTACTGTTCGGCTAAGTATGGTGTGATCGGCCTGTCCGATGTTTTGGCGAAAGAACTCGGAGAGTTCAACATCAACGTCAATGCGATCTGTCCCGGGAACGTCGATACTCCCAGACTCGAAAGGGTCAGCGTCATGCTTGCCGAGGCGAAGGGGCTGCCTGTTGAAGAGATCAGACGGACAGTTCGCAACGGTGCTTCCATGAAGCGATTAGTTGACACAAAAGAAATCGCCGGAATGATCGCCTATCTCTGTAGCCCGATCGGGAGAATTGTCTCTGGTCAGACGATCGCAGTTGACGGCCAGACCGTGTCAACGGAGTTTTGACAAGGAATAAAAGTCAAGCGTTGAGAGTGAGGTGCACACCGGCCTTCCTGATCTTGCAGGTCGACACATGGCATTTCGAGAGCGACAGCTCTCGAGTAAGCGCGTGCGGCGGGATCATTCACCGTGTGATGCCTCCTCTCGGCGCGCGGCGACGGTGCCAACCCGGAGCGAGGCCCTCCTGGCAGGGAGAGGCCTGTTAGCCTGCTGAAGTATCTTCCTAGAGCTGAGCCCCGGACCTAGCTGTTGGCTTGAAGATCTACGATGCCAAGCGCTGACCGGACCAAACTGATCCAATACTGAATCCCGTACGGGATCGCCTCGTCGTTGAAGTCGTACGAGGGATGGTGCAGGGCAGCGGTATCGCCGTTCCCGAGGAGTGCCAACGCGCCTGGGAGTGCTTCCAGCATGTAAGCGAAATCCTCCGCTCCCATCACGGGTTTAATCTGCTCGTCGACCGGGTACCCGGCACGGCCTGCCGCAGCCAAGACGGACCGCGCAGCCGATGCTTCGTTGAACGTGACCGGAACGGACCTCGGTACCTGAAGTCGAGTTCCGCTCCATGCGCTGCGGAGATGCCTCGAGCGATGCGTTCGATGGATCTCTCCGCCAAGTCGCGTAGAGACGGTGACAGTACCCTGACTGTGCCAGACAGTTCGGCCCTGTCAGGGATGACGTTGTAGCCCTCCGACCCCTTCATCTTGGTCACCGAGACTACAAAAGACTCAGTCGGATCGACCGTACGTGAAACCAAGGACTGAAGGCCGATGATCACCTGGGCCGCGATCACGACGGGATCGACGGTGGTGTGGGGCGATGCCGCATGGCCTCCGCGACCCGTTATCGAAACATCGAAGTCGTCCTGCGAGGCGAGCATGGCACCCCCCTCAATCCCAGACTGCCCACGGGGAGCCCGGGCCAGTTGTGGAGAGCGAAAACCTTTCCGAAAGAGTATCGGTCGAGAAACCCATTCTCCACGATCTTCAGTCCACCAGACGGGAGCTCAACCTCCTGCTGCAGGCTGGAAGATCAGGGCAACGGTGCGTCTGAAATCCGGGTTCGGCTAGCCGCTTCGCTGCTCCAAGAAGCATCGCAGTATGGCCATCGTGTCCGCAAGCGTGCATCTGACCCGGGGTCCGCGAACTCCATGGCCGTCCGGTGGACTCAGCTATTGGTAGCGCGTCCATGTCGGCGCGCAGACCGATCACCGGCCCGGCGCCATGTCGCCCTCTGATAAGTGCAACGATCCCAGTCTCGGCAATGCCGAACTCATTTCAGTGATGCCGAAGGAAGTGAGCTTCTCGCGGACATAGCGCGCCGTCTCGTTACCAGCGAACCCCAGTTCGGGGAACTCATGCAGATGGCGACGCCCCTCGGTGGCCGAAGGTGCCGTTAACTTCGATGAGATCCACTTTGACTCCCCTGGATGCTTCGGCGCCTCACTCTGTCGAACGCGAGAGTGCACGTACGAGATGACGCACATCCCGCAAAATCACTGGAGATGTGAAACGTTTCGATCTCAAACTGAGGATCAATGGCATGTATCAGCAGGCAGGACGGTTATTCTCTTACGGTCCAACACTTGTCACCGGCCCGGGGAGTAGCTATCGCTCATGAGCAAGGGAGCATACTTTCCGATGCTTGATGATCTCGATCGGCGCCTCGTGGCCGCCCTCCAGAAGAACAACCGGCTCTCTTTCGCGGAGCTAGCCGACCTCGTTGGCTCTTCCGCAGCCTCTTGCATGCGGCGCGTTAACAAGCTCCGCGCGGACGGCGTGATCATCGCCGACATCTCACTTGTTGACCCGAAGGCGTTGGGGAAGTCCCTAACCGTGGTACTGACCGTCGAATTGGACAGGGAACGGCTGGACCTCGTCGACGATTTTAAGCGCGCCATGCGCGCGGCCAAAGAGGTCACCCAGTGCTACATGGTGACGGGAGACGCGGACTTCGTGTTGATAGTCGCCGTCGAGGACGTGGAGGCGTTCGACGTGTTCGTGAAAACCAAGCTCTACACGAACCCGAACGTTCGGAAGTTTCGCAGCATGATCACTCTGGACCGAGTGAAGTTCGAACCACGAGTCCTAGTCTGAAGCGTGACTTCCGCAGCTTTTCCTACATGCCGGCACGCTTTTTGAGGTGAGCATTGCGTCTGCTTCGGCAGATTGCTCATTTCTCCCCACCAATTCCTGCGATCAAATGTGTGGTCGGCGGCGTGCCGGGCTGGGGTGGCTCTGTCCTCAACCCGTACGCCGCAGTCGACGGCTGCCGGCTCTACCGGCCAAAGCCGCCAATCGACGAAACATCCGCGGTGGCGCGAGGTGTCTTTGCTGCGCGCTTGTAGTGGGCGGGCAAGGGATGCTCGATCAGCAGGGGTTCGAAGGAAGGACAATCATGACAATCGCCAACATCAAGCCAGCGGCAGACTTGCCGGCAGTTGACACCGAGCATACAGATCCACGCAGTTATCCTCACGGCGTGGCATATATGGACGGTCAGTACTTGCCGATGTCCGAAGCCAAGATATCGGTGCTGGACTGGGGCTTTCTCCATTCGGACGCCACATACGACACCGTGCACGTCTGGGAAGGGCGCTTCTTCCGCCTCGACCTTCATCTCGACAGGTTTTGGGGTGGCATGCAGCGTCTGCGCATGAAGATACCTTACTCCCGAGAGCAGGTGACGGACATTCTGCACAACTGCGTGGCACTTTCCGGCCACAAGTCTGCTTATGTCGAGATGATCTGCACCCGTGGTGGATCTCCGACGTTCAGTCGCGATCCTCGGCAATCTGAGAACCGCTTCATCGCCTTCGCCGTCCCATTCGGCTCAGTCGCGAACAAAGAGCAACTCGAACGAGGACTGCATGTATCTGTCAGCGAGAGCGTCCGCATCTCGCCGAAGTCCGTCGATCCGGAGGTGAAAAACTATCATTGGCTCGATCTCGTGAAGGGTCTTTTCGATGCCTACGACGCGGGCGGAGAGACTGCCCTTGTCCTTGATGAGAATGGAAATATTGCCGAAGGCCCAGGCTTCAACGTGTTCGTCGTCAAGGACGGTGGGCTGCGTACGCCGGCATTCGGTGTCTTGCCGGGTATCACACGCCGTAGCGTCTTCGATCTTGCCGCGGAAACCAATCTCAAAGCGGTCGCCGAAGACGTTTCCCGGTCCGATCTGTCCGGAGCAGACGAGGTATTCATCACCTCGACCGCTGGCGGCATCATGCCCGTGACGAAAGTAGACGGCACGCCCATCTCGGACGGGTCGGTCGGACCAGTTACGAGGCGCTTGATGGATCTTTATTGGAAGAAGCATTCAGATCCGGCCTGGTCGACGGAAATCACATATCCCTAGACTCGCAAAGGAACCCCTGGCGCCTCGGTTCGATTAACCGGCTGAGGCGCTTTCAATTGAACGGCCGCCCTGCAATGACCAGTGCTTTTATTTCCCATATCTCGGGCGAACTTCAGGGGCTTAAACAAGCTGGGCTTTACAAATCCGAGCGGGTCATCTCCTCGATGCAGTCGGCGGAGATCGAAGTCGGCGGCGAGAAGGTGCTGAATTTCTGCGCCAACAACTATCTCGGCCTTGCCGACAATGAGGGTCTGCGCGACGCCGCCAAGCATGCGCTCGATCGCTATGGCTACGGCATGGCTTCGGTGCGCTTCATCTGCGGCACGCAAGAGGAGCACAAGCAACTCGAAGCCACGATCTCGTCCTTCCTCGGCATGGATGACACTATCCTCTACGGCTCCTGCTTCGACGCCAATGGCGGCCTGTTCGAGACGCTGCTCGGCGAGGAGGACGCCATCATCTCGGATGCGCTCAACCACGCTTCGATTATCGATGGTGTGCGGCTCTCCAAGGCCAAGCGCTTTCGCTACGCCAACAACTACATGGCCGATCTCGAGGCACGGCTGAAGGAGGCGAAGGACTGCCGCTTCCGGCTGATCGCCACCGACGGCGTTTTCTCGATGGACGGCATCATCGCCAATCTGCAAGGTGTCTGCGATCTGGCGGAAAAATACGACGCCATGGTCATGGTCGACGACAGCCACGCCGTAGGCTTCGTCGGCAGGAACGGCCGCGGCTCCGCCGAGCATTGCGGCGTCGAGGGCAGGGTTGACATCATCACCGGGACCCTCGGCAAAGCCCTCGGCGGCGCGTCGGGTGGTTATACCTCAGGCAAGCGTGAAGTAGTCGACTGGCTGCGCCAGCGCTCGAGACCCTATCTGTTCTCAAACACGCTGATGCCTGCAATCGCGGCCGCCTCGCTGAAGGCGTTCGACCTGATCGACGACGGCAACGCCTTGCGTGAAAAGCTCTACGCAAATGCGAACCGCTTCCGGTCCAAGATGACCAAGGCGGGCTTCACGCTCGCCGGAGCCGACCATCCTATCATTCCGGTGATGCTCGGCGACGCGTCGCTCGCTCAGGCAATGGCCGAGAGGATGCTGGCGCGGGGCATTTACGTCATCGGCTTTTCGTTCCCAGTCGTGCCAAAGGGCCAGGCGCGGATCAGGACGCAGATGTCCGCCGCGCACTCCGACGCCGACATTGATCGCTGCGTCCAGGCCTTCACCGAGGTCGGGAGTGAGCTGGGTCTGCTGGGCTAGCCGGACCGTCCCATCCAACGTCCAACTTTCGGGTCGATCGCTCTATGACGAACAGAAGAACTGCAATCATAACCGGATCGACGAGCGGTATCGGTCTCGGAGTGACCCAGGCTCTCGCCGCCTCTGGCGTGAACGTGACCCTGAATGGCTTCGGCGACGCGGCAGAGATTGAAGAAGTACGGTCGGATATTGCGCGTCGGTTTTCCGTAGAGGTCCGGTATTCCACGGCCGACATGAGCAAGCCAGCAGACATCGCCAGGATGGTGCAGGAGGCAGAGGCCGCTCTAGGGCCGACCGACATCCTAATAAACAACGCAGGCATCCAATTCGTGGCCCCGATCGGCGAGTTCCCGGTCGAAAAATGGAACGCCATAGTCGCGGTAAACCTGTCTTCGGCGTTCCATACGACCCAGGCAGTAGTTTCGGGCATGAAGGCGAGAGGCTTCGGCCGGATCATAAATATCGCATCCGCCCACGCGCTCGTGGCATCACCCTTCAAGTCGGCCTACGTCGCCTCTAAGCATGGGGTTGCGGGACTGACGAAGACGACCGCACTCGAACTGGCTGCTCACGGCATCACCGTAAATGCGATCTGTCCCGGCTATGTCTGGACTCCGCTCGTGGCAAAGCAGATCCCGGATCAGGCCAAAACCCGCGGTGTCAGCGAGGAAGAGGCCAAGCTTGCTCTGCTTGCAACGCAGCCGACGAGAAGGTTCGTGGAAATCGATGAGGTGTCGTCACTCGCCCTGTATCTCGTAGGCGACATTGCACGGTCGATCACAGGAACCTGCATATCGATAGACGGCGGTTGGACCGCGCAGTGAGGCAATCTCGCCGAAGAACTTCGCGGCGATGCTCTTTCAACAGCTAGTGTCGCGCCTAGATTTTCATCCGGAAGCTTAGTGGAGAGGTATCACCTTGATGGCCCGTTCAGCCGAAAATCCAGATCCGGAAGACGTGCGAGCGGGGAAGGAGTCCGATCCAACAGATTTGGGCTGGATGCAGGGATTCGCGCCAACCCCTGACAAGAGGATACTTTCCTCGCACGCGGCACCAGGCGAAGCTCCCGTTCGCTGACATGTCGCGCTTATGAATCGTGGTCTATCTGTTTCAGATACGCGTGGAGTTTGCGGATAATATTGCACCACCCTGAAGGCAATGATCGAAATAGCATGGCGACGATCTTATAAAAATGTCGTCTGCAGGGGAAATGGAGGGTCTGACAATGCTGAGGCCGACAAAGCCATTCTCAAACGAAGTGTCAGGAGAGCATCACAGTGACGCCAACCAATCCATAGAGCGGCAAAGGTCGCTATTGATTCAGAGCTAGTACTATCTGGGATCGCTGGCGTCTAGGGCGGCCGTGAAGGGAAGGAAAAGTATGAACTACGATCAGTATATTGAAGAACTCGCAACACAGGTTTTTGAGAAAGAACTAAGCTTTTCAGAGTCCGAGTATCGTCTCCGGCTCGAAAGGGTGCGAAATATTATGGACGAGAAGGGTTTGGATGTCCTTCTCGTCACATTCACTCCCAACTTGAGTTATCTGAGCGGATACCAAAGCTTCGGTTCGGGTTGGTATAAATGCATGGTACTGCCCCGCGAGGGGGAACCCATACTGCATATGCATCAGTTGGAGGTAGGTCCCGCCCTGCTCACCAGTTGGGTAAAAGACATCCGAAGTGTCCCTTGGACCGATAGCGATGGGATGGCGACCGGTCTTGCAGATATCCTAAAAGAACGGCGACAGGAGAGAAAGCGAATTGGCCTTGAGATTAAGAAGATGGGCCTTGGCGTCGAACTTTACGAGGGATTGAAACGCGCGCTGCCGAATGCCGTTCTCGTTGATGCGTCCGATGTAGTTGCGCAACCACGGATGGTCAAATCGTCAGCCGAAGTCGACTACATGCGTAGTTCGGCCCGTATCACAATAAAGGCGCTTGATACTGTTTTGCCGATGATCAAGGCCGGCGTCACTGATAACCAGATTGCGGCCGTGATCTATCAAACGCTCGTAAATGAGGGAAGTGAGTATTTCAGTACCCAGCCCATTGTGTCTGCGGGTCAACGCAATTGGTTCGGCCATACCACGTTTAGGCGCACCGCCCTTCAGGAGGGTGACACGGCAGCGCTGGAGTTTGGCGCTGCTTACCAACGCTACACTAGCGCGGTCTTTCACACGGTCTCCATCGGTAAACCGTCTCCGCTAGTGGAGAAACGGGCCAAGGTTATTAATGAGACTCTCGACCTGTTGTTTCAGGTAGTTAAGCCAGGCCGTTCCGCTCACGATGTAGCGAGAGAGATTGGTGCCGGGATGGATGAAATAAGCCCTGTACCGAGTTCTTCGCGCATATACGGGTATTCGATTGGACTGGGGTTCCCTCCCACGTGGGGAGAAGAACTATATTTTATCCGTGAGGGCGCTGAGCTGGAGTTGAAGGCTGGGATGACCTTTCATTCGCCGTTGGTGGTCGATAAGCCGGGTACGCCGGCTGTAGGTTTCAGCGAGACATGGGTCGTCACGGAAACAGGATGCGAAATCCTTACAGTGCATGACCGAGAACTGACTGTCGTCGAAGAGTGAGGGCTACAGGCGCTGGCCCGGCACAATTTGTACCAGATCGCATATCCTTGATGAGGGGATTTCAATGATTAGAGACGTTTCCTCTGGAATAGATCCCCTTGGTCTTCCCGATAGTCAGACCTATCTCAACGCTGTGGAATCCGATCCTCGATTGCTTGGATGGATGCAGGGACTTCCACCTCAGCCGGACAAGCGGATTACGTTCGAGAGTGATCAATTCCTCGACTTTCCGCAGATAAGGTGGGCACTTTCGCATATGCGCGAACTCGCACCGACCGTGAACGTACGGCGCGGAAGCGCTCCGATATCTCAGATTGAAAGAGATGATAGGTCTCATGATATCGATGGACTGACATTCGATGCCCTAGATGGCCGGACAATGCGATTTGAGGATGCGCTGTATGCTACCTATACCGATGGCATTGTCGTGGTCCATCGTGGTCGCATAGTCTATGAACGGTATTTCGGGGCGCTGGAGCCACATCTTCCTCACGCTCTGCATTCGGTGACGAAGGTTTATGTTGGAACATTAGCCGCTGATCTTGTTAGCAAAGGTATTCTGGACGAAACGAAAGAGGTCCCTCACTACATTCCCGAACTGCGAGGGACCGCATGGGGTGATGCGACACTTCGCCAAGTAATGGACATGCAAATCGGCGTTGACTACACAGAAGACTACGAGAATCCGCAATCCGGAGTTAGAGCCTACATGCGCGCTTGCGGGATGCGCCCTCGTTCTGGAAATTCGTACGTCCCCGATACGCTTTTTGACTATTTGCGTACATTGCGTAAGGAGGGTGAGCATGGCGTCGCCTACGCTTACAAAACTGTCAGCAGCGAGGTTATGGCCTGGGTGATGGCGAAGGTAACCGGACTCAATCTCGCTGAATATCTTCACGATAGGATTTGGTCGCGCCTCGGATGCGAGGAAGACGGTTATATGCTAGTTGACCCCGTAGGCACGCCCATGGCCGGAGGCGGTTTGTCAGCGACACTTCGCGATATGGCACGGTTTGGCGAACTCATTCGACGTGAGGGCGACTGGCATGGAAACCAGTTAATCCCTGCCTCTGTAATTGATGAAGTTCGTCGCGGAGACGATCCCGAGAAATTTGCCAAGACTGGGTCAGATTTGCTGCGTGGCTATTCCTATCGCGCCATGTGGTATGTTTCACATAATGAAATAGGCGCCGTCGAAGGTAAGGGTATGAATGGGCAGCGACTCTACATTGCCCCTGGCGCGGAAATGGTCGTGGCGCGCTTCGCTTCGCATCCGGTGGGATCGAGCATAGGTAACGATCCGATCACCGTGCCGCAATTGCTTGCCCTTGGCCGAATGCTGAGGGAGTAAGATTGTCGACAATTTGCATATTGATGTCTGTCTGAGCGGCAGCGGTTTTTTGCAGCCTCGAAAAACAAACATGTGTTCCTAGCCGCGCATGGTTAGTGCTTCCGATTTGTGACGCAACCGTCGGGTTGGAAACGGGAGGTTTCTGGACCATATCCCCCACCCACTGGTTCTGGGAACTCGCTCGTTTGTGGGCCTAGCTGAGTCTTCGCGGAAGTTTGATTAAGAGGCTCGCGCGAGCGCGGTTGCGTGGCGTGGTCGCTTGAGAAGGATCATTCTACCTCATGAGCTTCGGGCTGATGAGATTGGCAGATCTGTTTTTCACATTTCAGTTCTGTTGGTTTATTGGCGTTGACATTTCAACATCAGGGTAGGTTTGAAATAACAGCCGCACAGAAGCGTTTATAATAAGCTGATTGTTGGGTTGGACTTGACCGCCTCCGGCTGCACGCGGAGCGGGGTATGGATATGATATAATGCGCCGAAATCGGAGCCGCTATTCCGCACTTTCCCTTATTCGGGAAGGTCTCACCGGCCAAACAGGCTGGACGGCGGCTTGGGCCTCACCTGAGCCAAAACCTACATATGAGGCGATAATTGTGGGCGGAGGAGGTCATGGACTTGCTACTGCTTACTATCTTGCAAAGAATCATGGCATCAGCAATGTCGCAATTCTGGAAAAAGGTTGGATAGGCGGCGGCAACACAGGCAGGAACACTACCGCGGTCAGGTCCAACTACTTCTATCCCGAGAGCGTGGCACTCTATGAGTTCTCCTTGCAGCTCTATGAGCGGCTCTCCAAGGAGTTGAACTACAACATCATGCTGTCCCAGCGAGGCGGACTGAACGTCGCGCATAGCGAGATGGACATGGAGATCGCAGCGCGTCTCGTGAATGCGATGCAGATCAATGGCATCGACGCCGAGTTGTTCGACCGTCGGCAGGTGTTGAAGGTCGTTCCGCTGCTGAATACCGGCCCAAACGCACGGTACCCTGTTTTCGGCGGGGTCTGGCAGGGCAGGGCTGGCATTTGCCGGCACGACGCGGTCGCGTGGGGTTACGCCAGAGCCGCCAGCCATCTGGGTGTCGACATTATCCAGAACTGCGAAGTGCTCGATTTCATCATTGAAGGCGGAGCATGCAGAGGTGTTTCGACTTCACGGGGCGAAATACGTTCGGATCGCGTTGCCATG
The DNA here is from genome assembly GCF_056404935.1 of Mesorhizobium sp. P2_A8. Taxonomy (NCBI): domain Bacteria; kingdom Pseudomonadati; phylum Pseudomonadota; class Alphaproteobacteria; order Hyphomicrobiales; family Phyllobacteriaceae; genus Mesorhizobium; species Mesorhizobium sp. P2_A8. Next base: position 16,889 of record NZ_JBFUDB010000020.1, on the reverse strand, counting down.
GCGGTTGCGGGCCATTCATCGATGCTGTCGGCCAAGGCAGGCTTCTCGCTTCCGATCCAGTCCTATTCCTTGCAGGCGATGGTCAGCGAGCCAGTCAAGCCCGTGCTTGATACCGCGCTGCTTTCCATTGGAACAGGAACGTATGCCAACCAATCCGACAAGGGCGAGATCGTCTTCGGTGGCGGGCTGGATCGAATTCCCTCCTATGCGCAACGAGGGAACCCGCCAGCACACGACCACACGATCTCGGGGCTGATCGAGATGTTTCCCGCGTTTGGCCAACTCAAGATCCTGCGGCAGTGGGCGGGTATAGTGGATGTGACGCCGGACTCGTCTCCGATCATCGGTCCATCGCCCATTCCGGGATTGTACCTGGACTGCGGATGGGGCACGGGCGGCTTCAAGGCCATTCCGGCCGGAGGATGGCTTCTCGCCCATCTTATGGCGACCGGCTCGCATCATGAGATCAGCAAGCCCTTCGATCTCGACCGCTTCACAACCGGCCGCCTCATCGACGAAGCCGCCGGTTCGGGCATTGCTCACTAGAGGACGCATCATGCATTTGATCTGCTGCCCGTTCTGCGGGAACCGTGACGAAACAGAATTCCGGTTCGCGGTCGAAGCCGGAAAGCGTCGCGGCTCGGTAAGTTCGTCGCCGGACGAATGGGCCAAGTACCTTTATTTCCAGAACAACGTCAAAGGCGACACGCGCGAGGTCTGGATGCATCTGACGTGCGGAGAACTATTCATCCTGTCCCGCAACAGCGTCACGCACAGCATCCACGGTTCTGAGCCGGTGCGGAAAGCGGCTGAAGCATGAGACTGCCTAGCGGAGGAACGGGGATCACCCGGGCGAAGGAGCTTTCGTTCGCATTCGACGGGAAGCCGCATCGCGGCTTTGAGGGCGACACGGTAGCGTCCGCGCTGCTCGCAGCGGGGGTGCGCACCGTAGGCAGAAGCTTCAAGTATCACAGGCCCCGCGGCATTTGGGGTCACAGTGTCGAAGAACCGAATGCCATTTTCGACGTGAAACTCGCTGGTTTCCACGAGCCAAATGCACGAGGGACCACGACACCGCTGGCCGATGGACTGGTCGTCCGTTCAATCAACGCAAGGCCGGACGCGTCGCGCGACAGGTTCGGATTCCTGGACAGGTTCGCGAAATTCATCCCCGCCGGATTTTACTACAAGACGTTCATGTGGCCGAGCTGGGAACGGTTCGAACCGAGGATCCGCGCGATGGCGGGACTTGGCGAAATCGACAGGGAGTGGGCACCGAAAGCGTTTTCCTCGCACGTGCATGACACCTGTGATGTGTTGGTTGTCGGCGCAGGTAATTCCGGTCTGCGGGCAGCTCTCGCGGCCGCCCGTGACGGGCGCTCGGTGACGGTGGTGGATGAAGGGTTCGCACCCGGCGGGCAGCTCCTGTACCGTTCCCGCACCGCGGATGGGGAGCACGCGGAAGAGTGGCTGGCATCGACACTTGCAGAGTTGTCCCGGCTCGGTGTCACGATCATGTCCCGTTCGACCGCCTACGGGATCTACGACCATAATCTCGTCTGTGTCGCCGAACTCAAAAAAGCGACGAATCCGCCTGTCTCACACCGGATACGGCCGAAACAGATAGTTTTGGCAACAGGCGCCATTGAGCGCCCCCTCGTTTTTCCCAATAACGACAGACCCGGCATCATATCCGCCGCGTCGGCACTCTTCTACCTTCGACGGCACGGCGTGCGGGTCGGCGAAAGGATCGTTATCGCCAGCAATAACGACAGCACCGCCGAAGTTGCAGAAGCGTTCCGGGTCGTGGGCGCCAACGTGACTGAGGTTTCGTCGGTCGCGAACGTGCGGGGCAAGAACCGCGTAGAAGCAGTCATCGACGAAAATGGGCGGTCCATACCTGCCGACGCGCTCCTCGTGTCTGGCGGCTACTCGCCTACGGTACATCTCTTCTGCCAGGCAAAGGGCAAGCTCGCGTGGTCTGACGAACGCGCTGCCTTCTTACCCAAGGATGAGGTCCAAGGGGTCAAGGTGATCGGTTCGGCGAACGGAGACTTCCGTTGGCGTGTTCAAGCGTCATGGCCAACCAAGCCTACCAAGGAGCGTGCTTGGATCGATTTCCAGAACGACGTCACTTCAAAAGACGTCGCGTTGGCGGCCCGGGAGAATTTCCGTTCGGTCGAGCACCTGAAAAGGTACACGACTCTCGGCATGGCTACCGATCAGGGAAAAACCTCGAACGTCAACGGCCTCGCCGCCTTGGCCGCGTTTACCGGGCGCAGCATAGCAGAGACGGGAACGACGACGTTCCGCCCTCCTTACACTCCGGTCTCGATGATGGCCTTCACGGGATACAGGCATGGACAGCTGTTCAACCCCGTTCGCCGCCTGGCTCTGGAAACCGAGCACCGGGCGGCAGGCGCCATATTCGGCGAGTACGGCGGATGGCTGCGACCCGCGGCATATGACAGGGACATCCAGTCCGAGGCGCTGCGTGCGCGGGAGGGCGTGGGGATCTTCGATGCAAGTCCGCTCGGCAAGGTCGAGGTCATCGGGCCGGACGCAGGACTGCTCCTCGACTTCAACGGATACGGAAAGGTCTCAACGCTCAAGCCCGGAAGGATTCGATACGGCCTGACGCTCAACGAGAACGGAAGCGTGTATGATGATGGTGTCATTGCCCGGCTCGATGAAACGCGTTTCCTCGTATCCTGCTCCAGTTCACACGTGACAGGTGTCCATCTCAGGCTGGAGGACATACGCCAGGATCTTTTCGACCCTACCAGATTGTCCATCCATAACGCCACAAGCCGCTGGGCGACCCTTACCGTCACTGGGCCGAAGTCGCGTTCACTACTCGAGTCGTTGGGCCTGGGCCTGGATCTCGGCAATGAGGCGTTCCCTCACATGTCTTGGCGAATGGCCACATTCGAAGGCGGTCCAGTACGCCTGGGGCGCGTAAGCTTCTCAGGCGACCTGTCGTTCGAGGTTTCGGTTCCGCAGTCAAAAGCGGCGTCCCTGTTCTGTGCCCTGAGGGAGGCCGGCGCACGGTTCAACGCCACGCTGCTCGGGTTGGAGGCGTTGATGATCCTGCGCGCTGAAAAGGGATACATCGTGGTCGGCAAGGACACGGACGGCCTGACGTTGCCGCATGACCTCGGCATCGTTGGACCGCGCGATAAGCGTACGGACGAATTCGTCGGCCGGCGGTCGCTGTTCACCGAATGGGCTCAGGAAAAGAAGCGCCGCCAGTTTACTGGCCTCTCAATCACCGACGATGGCGGACCGCTCGCGACGGGAGCTCACGCAATCGAGCGTGTTACGGGAAAATCGCGCTCGATTGGGTTTGTGACGTCCAGTTATTTCAGTCCAACGATTGGAAAGCCGATCGCGCTCGGATTGATAGAGAATGCGATGGAGCGCCAGGGAGAGATCATAGAACTCCAGCACCTGGGAGCAGTCAGAAAGGCGAGGGTATCGGCCGCCTGTGCTTTCGATCCCGCAGGAGCGCGGCTAAATGCTTGATTTCGGCCAGAAGTGGGAGCCTGCGTCGTTTGATGAAACTGGCTTCGCCAACACCGATACTGTGAACTTGGTGCGCGCACCAAGCCGACAGATCTTGATGGTGAGTGGGAACGTGGGGCGCGGGCTCGCGTCGCTTGGCATAACGACCCACCCGCTAGGAGCCACCGACGTAATCGTCGAGGAGCCGTATGCAGTTGCCTTGGCGAGAGACAAATGCCTCGCCGTCGTCCCGTCAGCAACTTCGGTTGAAGAAGGATGGCATCCGGATGGCTATGCCGTCACAGATGCTACTGACGGTTACATCGGGTTCGACATCTCGGGAGCAGGGCTGAGCGGGCTTCTCAAAAGGGCTACGGCATTGGACTGGTCGCAGCCGACCCGCTCCAGCGCGATTTCATTCGGCCATGCGACGGTCGTGACGGCTTTTCTTCGTGACAGGGATTCGATTCGCCTTCTGATCGAGACGCCGATGGTGCCATCCATTCTGCTGTGGATCAAAACGACCATCGAGAACCATTAAAGGCGATCGTCGTCTCACCCCTACGAACGTTCTGAAAATTCGAACGCAGCTCAAACCCCGCGAAGCTGCGCTCAGTGCCTCGAGCAGATAAGCCGCCTTATGGCCCTGCAACGTAGGTTTCATGGCGACACGAACAATGGTGGAGCACCGCAGACCCGATGTTTGGCCTCGCTCATAGCCGCGCCCGAACTCATGCTTCGCGCGAAAGACCTCGCTATGATGTCGTTCCTGCCGATGCACCTGTTCGTGCTGGCCGCAGGCATCTATTTCGTCCTGGCATGGCCCAACGCGACACGCGCACGTCGTGTGAAATGCCCCTGTCCTCGGCCGCGGATGGGGGCACCTAAGCTGGGCGTAGGAAATCATTCATCGCTTGGCCGCAGTGTCTCGCGACGAGCGATATCATTTCTTATTGACGAGTGACTCAATCGCAGACTGGGGTCAGGCCTGACGAATGGATTGCCGCAACGGCAGTCGGCTCATCGTTGTCAGACGTATCACCGGTGATCCCGACTGCACCGAGCAGGCTCCCGTTCGAATCCTTCACCAGCACACCGCCGGGGACCGGCACGATCTGCCCGCCGGACACGGAATTGAGCCCCGCGATAAAATGCGGGCGATCTCGTGCCGCTAAGTCCAGCCACCGCGAACCGAAGCCAACCGCAAGAGCACCGTACGCCTTACCGAACGCGATCTCAAAGCGAAGCATGGATGAACCGTCCTGCTTTTGGAAGGCGACGAGGTGGCCGCCTGCATCGAGAACCGCGACACTAAGCGGCTTCAATTAGTTGTCCGCGGCGGAGGCGAGGCTCTTCTCGATGATCGAGTTAGCCTGATCGAGTGTTATTGATATCATCTTCGAACCCTTAGTTCAGGATCTTACGCTGCTTTCGAGCCAGCCTGTGCGCGTGCAGAAGAGGCTCCGTATAGCCGCTTGGCTGCAGTCGTCCGGCAAAGACCAGATCTCGAGCCGCGTTGAAGGCGTTGGAATTGTCGAAGTCCGGGGCCATCGGCGTATAGGTCGGATCGCCCGCATTTTGCTGGTCGACTACGGCGGCCATGCGCTTCATCGTCTTCATGACCTGATCGCGCGTGCAGACATGGTGATGCAGCCAGTTGGCGACGTGCTGCGAGGAAATGCGACAGGTCGCGCGGTCTTCCATCAGGCCGACATCGTTGATGTCCGGAACCTTGGAGCAGCCGACGCCACTATCGACCCAACGCACGACATAGCCCAGAATGCCCTGGCAGTTGTTGTCGAGTTCCTTCTGAACATCTTCGACCGTCCAGTTAGGGTGCAAGGCGACCGGAATGGAGAGGATGTCGTCGAGCTTCGCGGGCGCCCGCTTTCTCAGCTTCTTCTGAACTGCATGGACGTCGACCTTGTGGTAATGTGTGGCATGCAGGGTCGCCGCCGTCGGCGACGGCACCCAGGCGGTATTGGCGCCGGCCCTCGGATGCGCGATCTTCTGTTCCAGCATCGCCGCCATCTGGTCCGGCATCGACCACATGCCCTTGCCGATCTGCGCACGGCCTTCCAGCCCGCAAGCCAGACCGGTGTCGACGTTCCAGTTCTCGTAAGCGCCGATCCAAGCCGACTGCTTAATTTCCGCCTTGCGGATCATTGGGCCGGCCTCCATTGAAGTACGGATCTCGTCGCCCGTGCGGTCGAGGAAGCCGGTATTGATGAAGACGATCCGGTCTTTCGCAGCGCGGATGCATTCCTTCAGGTTGACCGTCGTGCGGCGCTCCTCGTCCATGATACCCATCTTGATCGTGTTCGGCATCAGGCCCAGCGCCTGCTCGACGCGAGCGAACAATTCCACGGCAAAGGCGACTTCGGCAGGTCCATGCATCTTCGGCTTCACGACATATAACGAGCCCGCGGGTGAGTTCGCCCTGCGACCGTTTCTACCGATGTCGTGCAGCGCGACGGCCGCCGTCACGAACGCATCTAAGATGCCCTCCGGCACCTCGTTACCCTCGCGATCGAGGACTGCGGGGTTGGTCATAAGATGACCTACATTGCGCACTAGCATCAGGGAACGCGCACGCAGCTCGAACTTGGAACCGTCCGGCGCATTGTAGACGACGTCTGGGTTGAGGCGGCGGGTAAAAGTCTTGCCGCCCTTGGTCACCTGTTCAGCCAAATCGCCCATCATCAGGCCAAGCCAGTTGCGGTAGACACTGACCTTGTCCGCGGCATCGACTGCGGCGACCGAATCCTCGCAATCCATGATCGTCGTAATGGCGGATTCCAGCCGCACGTCGGAGATGCCGGCGGGATCGGCTCTGCCGATTTCGGAGTCTGGATCGATAACGATCTCGATATGCAAGCTGTGGTTCCGGAAAAGGAACGCGATTGGCTTGTTCGGTTCGCCGCGATAGCCGGCGAACTGCGAGCCGTCACGCAGGACAGTCACTGCGTGTTCGGAAAACCTTCCTGAAACCTGTCGTGCTAGGTCTCTGAAAGTGTGCATTTCAACAGCGCCATTCGCGACGACGAGCCTGCTGACATCGGACCACGATCCCCAATTCAGCGGGATGGCCTCGTCGAGGAATTTCCGCGCCCAGGCGATCACCTTGTCGCCGCGCACGGGATTGTAGCTCCTGCCTCTTTCGGCGCCGTCTTCCTCGGAGATCGCGTCCGTCCCGTAAAGTGCGTCATAGAGAGAGCCCCAGCGGGCATTGGCGGCATTCAGCGAGAAGCGCGCGTTGATCACCGGCACGACGAGCTGCGGCCCGGCGATCGTCGCGATCTCAGGATCGACGTTTGTCGTCGAGATAGTGAAATCCTCGCCTTCAGGCACGATGTAACCCATCTCGCGCAGGAACGATTTGTATGCGTCGAGGTCGACGGGTGTGCCGTTCTCGCGGTGCCAGCTATCGATCCTGTTCTGCATCAGCTCGCGGAGTGCGAGCAAATCGCGGTTAGTCGGTGCAAGATCATGGACGATTGAAGAGAATGCCGCCCAAAAGGCTTCAGGCGTGATACCAGTAGAAGGGCCTCCTCCCGGATGAAGTCGCGCAGTTCGCGCGCCACCTTCAGTCCAGCAAGTTCGATGGGAAGGCCGCCAGCCGCAAATATGTCAGTCATCTTCATGCGGCCACTCTCAGGTCGACCGGGATTTCCCCGCCTATGACCTCGGCAAGCGCCGCCGAGGTTGCTGCCGAGAGCGTCCAGCCCAGATGACCGTGGCCCGTATTGTAAAAGACTCCAGGGATCTTTCCCTTGCCGACCTTTGGCATCATGTTCGGCATCATGGGCCGTAATCCTGCCCACGGGATGACGTTACTGGTGGCAACTCCTGGGAAGAGCGTACGCGTCCATTCCACGAGGGGCCTGACACGGTCGTCCCTTATATCCCGGTTCGCGCCGTTGAATTCAGCGGTCCCGGCAACGCGGAACCGGGATGTTCCCAACCTGCTGGTGACGATCTTCGCCCGGTCGTCAAGGATACTGACCCACGGAGCCGAAGCTTGGGACAGTTCGTCAGCGAGATCGACTGTGATCGAGTAGCCCTTGACCGGATAGATGTTGATCCGGTCGCCCAGCATTGCGCCTATGGTGCGGCTATGGACACCTGCACAAACGACGACAGCGTCTGCCTGAAGCTCATCCTTGATGCCACCCTTCGTCGAGAAGGCGATGCGGAACCCGTCACGCTTGGTGATCGAGGTCACGTCGGCATCGTAGGTGAAGCGCGCGCCCCTGCTCTCACAGACCTGAGCGAGTCCGCCTGTGTACTTGTGGATGTCGCCGGTTGAATCCGACGGCGTGTAGAAGCCACCGTGAAACTTGCCGGAAAGCACCGGCTCGATCTCGGCGATTTCCTTGGGGGTGACCGGATGGCGGTCCAGTCCGCCCTCGACAAGCATCTCGTTCACCTTCGACGCATGATCGTACCCTGCCTTGTCGTAATGGACGTGAAGGATTCCCTTGCGCACGTGGTCGAAGTCGATCCCTTCCCGCTCAGCGATGCCGAACATGTGCTGCCTGGCGAAAATCGCCAGCCGCGTGGTAGCGATCGTGTTCTCCCGGTAGCGGCCGATGTTCGCCATGAATTCCGCCAGCCAGCTGTACTTATGCCAGGATGGAGAAGGGTTCATCAGGAGCGGGGCGTCCCTTCGCGCCATCCACTTGATACCCTTGATGACGGTCGACCAATGGTTCCAGACTTCGGCGTTGCAGGCGGAGAGCTGCCCTCCGTTAGCAAATGATGTCTCCATCGCCGCGTAGCGCTGCTTTTCGAACACGGTGACTTCGTATCCCCGTTCCAACAGGGCATAGGCTGTCGACACTCCGGTGATACCGGCGCCGATCACGACAATTCTGGGCATTTGAGGAACTCCAATGGATCAACGGTTGCAGGCGTGAACCTGCGGCGATCCCCAAATCTGTCTCGGTACCTGAGAGCTTGACCGGATTCCGGCGTTCCCCTTCGGTGGGCGCGAGGCGCCTCTCTCCAGATTGTCCGGCACGAACGGTCACTGGTGCCTGAGAGTTTCCTTGGGGGGTTGCTCCGTCGGCGCCGGCTCTCGCCGATCTCTCCCGTTCCACCTTGTGGACACGGCATTAGTACCGCAGACAGCCGGAGTTTTAGTGCGAAATGTGCGGAGCAACGAAACGTGCCCGGCAAAATGTGCCCGGCAACGAAACGAGCCTTTAAGTTAGCGTGGACACCTCACGCCTTCGGGAAGGAGAACGCATGAGGCGATCGCTTGATTTCTTAGTAGATCCGAGGCAGTTGGCGTGAGGCCCGCTTGGTCAACAACTCCATGCCGTCTTCGGTCACCAGCACCGTTTCCTCGTGAAGAACGATCTTGCCGGGTTCGTACTCGAGCCCGGGCTCGATGCACAACACCATCCCGGCCTGCAGCACCGTTTGGTCTTCAACTTTGACGGACGGCGGCTCCGTGACCCGCAGGCCCAGGCCGTGGCCCATACGCCCGTTGCTGTTCAGGTCTTCCTCGCCAGAGGAGAGCACTTTCGCCATTGCCCGGAAGACGGAGGCAGCGGAAACCCCGGCACGGACTGACTTCAACCCGATCTCGTTTGCCTGCCAGACCTTTTCGTGCGCCTGCAGTAGCGCATCGGTTGCGTCGCCGACTTGGTAATTTCGATCATAATCGCAGTAGTAACCGTCGAACGTGGTTCCGGTGTCGATGAAGAGAAGGTCACCGTCGGCGATCTTGCGGTCGCGCGGGCCGCCGGTGATCTCGAAAGGACCGCCGATGTCCGAGCGGCAGATCACAACCGGGATCGAACTGGCGCCGCTTGAGTTCAGGCGAGCCCGGAACTCACGCTGGATGCGTTTTTCAGTGTCACCGATGCGAACGAAATCTGGAACCGTATCGTATACGCCCCCGGCGATATCGATGGCCGTCCTGATCCTCGCGACTTCGGCTTCGCTTTTGATCATACGAAGCTGCCATATCGCTTTCGATCCGTCGACCAGTTCGACACCCTGCAGCCCCTTCATAATATCCAGAACCTGGCTCACCGGCATGCCAACGCGCAACTCCATTCCGAGCTCAGCACCGACACGTCCAAAGCGGCGTGGCAACTCCGAGACCGCCTGGATCACGAGCGATGTGCCATCGTCGTCTGGCCGTGGTGACGGCCACGAGCGAATCTCCTTCACCCAAAGCGTTTCCATAATCGAACGGCCGATCTCGGGAACTATGGCGATCGGATCGCCTTCAGCCCGTACGAGAACGAACCAAGGTCTGGCGTAGCTCTCCCAAAAAGTGGAATCGATCCCAGTGAAGTATCGGATGTTGTCCATGGACGACACGAGCAGCCCGTCGAGCTGGTGCTCCCTCATCGCCTGTTGAGCCCGCGAAACGCGAGATTGGAATTCTGATACTGTGAAACGCTCCACCTTTGCAATATCTTCCATGTTCTTCACCATGCGCGGCTGACTGGCGGAGTACGATTATTCATTCTTGGATTTTGAAAGTAGGCAGTTTGCTTCACTCGGTTCCGATCGATGCCACCGCTCAGAATCAGGGAGGATCGCTTTTCCGCCCTCCGGTCGTGCAGAGGATTCTCAGGGCGGCCGGCGCCTTGAAACGAAGCGTTGGTCCTCCACGTCTAGCTTCGACATTTCCATGAAAGCGAAATCTTCGGATGTTCTTCGAGGTCGACACGAGCCAGATCAGTGTGTCAACGACTTCACTAAACGGCTTCGCGGACCGCACTGAGAAACTGCTGGGTCCGCTCTTTCTTCGGATCGCCGAAGAGTTCGTCGGGAGTTCCCTGCTCTTCGATCCGACCCTTGTAGAAGAAGCTCACCCGATCGGAGATTTGTCGCGCGAAGCCCATCTGGTGCGTGACCATCAACATCGTCAGGTTGTGCTCCGATACCAGCTTTTTGATCACTCCGGTAACCTCCCCGATCACCTCTGGATCCAGCGCCGACGTCACTTCATCGAACAGCATCACCTTGGGGCGCATAGCCAAGGCGCGCGCAATAGCAACGCGCTGTTGCTGGCCGCCGGACAGGCGCGAAGGATGCTGATCCCGCTTGTCGGCCATCCCGACCATCCGCAGGAGCTCTTCCGAGCGCTCGCGGGCTTCCTTTTTTGACAGGCCCAGAACATTGACCGGGCCCTCCATGCAATTTTCCAGTGCTGTCATGTGCGGAAAGAGGTGAAAGTGTTGGAAGCACATCCCGATCTTCGACCGCATCTTACGCAGGTGCCGCTGATTTGCGGGGACGAGTTTCGTGCCGTCGGACATGTGGGTTAGCGGCTCGCCGTCCACGTAAATCACGCCGCCGTTGATCGAATCCAGTGTCATCAAGGTACGGAGAACCGTCGTTTTTCCAGATCCCGAAGGGCCGATGATGGTGACCATTTCTCCTTCGGCGACGTCCAGATCAAGCGAGTCCAGAACGACGAGGCTCCCGTATCGCTTCGTGACCTTTCTGAAGCTGACCATGGGCACGTTGGCGCCTTCGAGGCGAAGCGGAAAAGATGCGTGGGTTTCATCGGTCATCAGGTTAGTCCCAATTTTCTTCGCATCCAGCCTTCGAATGCTCTGATCAACGCAGCGGTCGGCAGCGATATCGCAAGGAAAATGATGCCGACCAGTGTGTAAGGTTCAAGAAACCGGTACGTTTCCGCACCGATGGAGTTCGCTGCGTGCATCAGCTCGGCAACGCCGATGACTGATAGGATCGGAGTGTCCTTGAAGATGCCGACTAGATAGTTCCCCATCCCAGCGAGCGATGGCGGCAGAGCCTGAGGTATGACGATGCGGAAATACGTCCTGGTCGTAGAGAGGTTCAGAGATGTTGCGGCTTCCCACTGACCCTTTGGTACGGAGTCGATACCGCCTCTATATACTTCCGACAGGTAGGCCGCGTAGTGAACGCCGATAGAAAGCATTCCGGCAACCCATGGCGATAACGTGATGCCGAATTGAGGGGCGACGTAAAAGACGAAGAATACCTGCAGAACCAATGGCGTCGAGCGGACGAACTCGATGATTTCTCGTACGCTGGCAGTGAAGATGGGTGACCGCGTTCGCTGAAGAAGGGCCAGGACGAGGCCCAGGACAACGGCTATCGCGTAGCCAAGCCCAGCCGCAAGTATCGTGTTGACTGTGGCTGATAGCAACCTTGGTAGGATCGTCCAGGTGAAATCCCAATCCCAATTCAGCACGGCCTCACGCCTCTCCCATCTTGCGCGCCATGAACCGTTCAAGCCATCTCATCGAGGGCGTGATCAGGAAGCGAGCGACGACATAGTAGATGATCAGGGCGGTCCCGAAGCTTTGCGCCGAGAGGAAAGTCGAGGAGTTGATCTGTTTTGCCTGAAACGTCAGATCCGCCACGGCAATCAGTGCGACCAGGGCGGTGCTTTTCAATAGCTCAATCATGAGATTGCCCCAGGGAGGGAGCATGATCAGGAGAGCTTGAGGAAGTATAATGCGACGCATGCGCTGTACGCCTGACATGTTGAGTGCAAGCGCGGCTTCCCACTGACCGCGGGCAACCGATAGAATTGCCCCGCGCACCAATTCCGATCCGTAAGCGCCGAGGTTCAAGCCGACCGCGATGAAACCAGCCGTGAATTTTTCAAGAGTGAACCCGAAGAGCGGCAGAACAAAGAAAATCCAGTAGAGCTGCACGAGCAGGGAGGTGCCTCGAAAAATTTCGACATACACGGCCGCGACACTGCGGACAAAGCGATTTGGCGATAAACGCATCAAGCCAGCAATGAGCGCAATCGAAATAGCCAAGGCGGCGGCGATGATCGTCAATATGATCGTGACGAGTGTCCCGCTCAGAATGCGTTCGCCATACTGGCTGATGAACTCAAAATATGACATGCCGCTAGAGCTTTCCCTCCAGCGCCGTTCAACTGGAGCGTTCGCCCGTGAGGGCATTTGCTACCAAATAGGCGCGGCGAACCTAACACTAGGTTCGCCGCATGAGATTGACTACCTGTTTGCGCAGATCCATTCAGCTTTTTCGTCCCCGGGCAGCAGGGTCTTGCTATAGCCGTACTCAGCTACAGCCTTCATCATCTCGTCAGAACCGAGATATTCCTTAAGAGCCTTGTTGAAAGCCGGGATGAAATCGGCGTCTTCCTTCCGGAAGCCAATCGCGCCCCAGTTGAAAAGTTCCTTCGGCATCGCCGAGGGATCAGTTGCTTCGAGCTCTCCATTCGTGCTGGACGCAAGTTGCTCCACTACGACGGATGTGCTCGCTCCAACGTCCGCACGCCCTGCCTTGACCGCAGCAAGAAGCTCAACGGGGCTCGGCACTTCCATTATCTTGGCAGGATCAACGCCAGCGGCCTTGGCATTTTCAATGTTGGCCGTACCGGTCGCGGCAACAATTGTGGCCCCGCTCTTCTTCACGTCATCGTAGTTGCGAAGACCCTTCGGGTTGCCCTTCGGAACAATAAATGCATCTGACATTTTGAAGATAGGCTCGGAGAAGGCCACATTCTTGCATCGCGAGGCGAGGATGAACATGCCACCGGTGATGATATCGGATCGCCCAGCTTGCAAGGCTGGTATCAGCCCACCCCATTCGGTCTGCACCGACTCGATATTGGTGTACCCCATCTTCTTCAGGATGCCCAAAGTCATTATGTTGACGAAGCCGGTGGGCTTGCCATCCTTGCCGAGGTATGCGCCGGGTACTTCATCGGAAAAACCGAGCCGGATCGGCTCGCCCTTCGCTATCCTTTGGGAAAGCGGACCTGGATTGGTTTGAGCTGATGCAAAGTTCGCCTGACAGGCGATAACCCCCACGGCTATTGCGGAGGCTGCTTGGATGAGGAGTCTGCGGGTAATGATGATCGACATGATATTCCCCTTTTTGATCCCGCTTTTGACGGGTTTCAGCTTACGCACCGCGTAGCGTTCTTAACGCCCCGGTCACCTTAACACTGACACCAGATGCTATAAGTTTTCCTCCAAAAACGAGATCGGGATGCAACGCCTGGCGCAGTTCGCTCCAGTCGGTGAAACATACTACTCTATCAGCAGGCGGAGGCTTTTTCGCCAGCTATACGGCGCATCGCGTATTGATAAGTAGGCGCTTCGGGGCAGATGGTCGCCAAATCATCGCCCGTCGGGCAAACGGTAGGCGATTGGTCTGCATTTCACTTTCCGCCGCTGAATGGGGCATTTGTTTCACAATGGCGGCCCTTTTGCGCAAAACGCCCTATCGAACGGCTGTAGGCTTTCTAATGTTAGCTTAGCGAGCTGGTCGTGCGTCATTCCCGAAGGGTGCGCGGATCAGGCTGAGAGCGTTGGCAATGCCATTGAGCAGGCGGAGTGTGCGGCTATGACGATAGTCGGCAAGGAAAAGCCGTACAAGCCGGCAAATCCCCCCTGCGATTGTTGGCGATCCCGAAATCGATCTCAAGACCTTGCTTGCAGGCCGAGGTCACGGGATTAAGCGGATCAAGCCCACCACTACTGGGTGATTTGACCGACTTGCTCCGTGACCAGGGGGCTCGCCGACCCGCGGGCGAGACAGGCTTTTGTCGCCCGCGATCTCTAACGTCGGTCAAATCCCGTGCAATTGTTCTCGTAATATTGAGTTGGCTGAACGATGATATCGACTGAAGAAGCACGGGCGCCACTTTGGGCTCCGAAGTCCTGCCAGATCGAGCAGAGCCCACTATCCAGCTTCGCAGCCCAGGCTTCTTCTCGCTTCGACCTCTCGTTGGGGTCGTATTTTACGCTCCATCGCTGGTCGATCGACGACCGCGAGGCGTTCTGGAGCCTTGTCTGGGACTTCTGCGAGCTTGTCGGCGACAAGGGTGAGACCCTGCTGGTCGATGGCGACAAGATGCCCGGCGCCGCTTTCTTCCCCGATGCGACACTGAATTTCGCCGAGAACCTGCTGAAAAAGACCGGTTCTGCTGACGCAATCGTCTTTCGCGGCGAGGACAAGATCGAGCGGCGGCTGTCGTGGAACGAACTGCACCAACTGACCTCGCGCTTTCAGCAGCTTTTCCTGTCGCTCAAGGTGAAAAAGGGCGACCGCATCGCCGCGATGATGCCCAACATGCCTGAGACTGTGGCCGCCATGCTGGCGGCGGCCTCGATCGGTGCGGTCTGGTCGTCCTGTTCCCCCGATTTCGGCGAACAGGGCGTGCTCGATCGGTTCGGCCAGATCGAACCCGTCGTCTTTATCGCGCCGGACGGCTATTGGTACAATGGCAAGGCAATCGAAGTCGCCGACAAGATTGCTGCCGTTGCCACGAAGCTCGAAACCGTCCGCAAGGTTCTGGTCGTCGATTACCTCGGCTCCTCAAGGGATGTCGCAGCGGTCATCGACAAGGCCGTGGCGCTGGAAGAGGCGCTGTCGCCTTTCGCCACCAAACCCGTCACCTTCGAGCGGCTGCCGTTTGCGCATCCGCTCTACATCCTGTTTTCGTCGGGAACCACCGGCATTCCCAAATGCATCGTGCATTCGGCCGGCGGCACGCTGATCCAGCATGTCAAGGAACACCGGCTGCATGCCGGGTTGGTCGAGGGCGACCGCTTCTTCTACTTCACCACCTGCGGCTGGATGATGTGGAACTGGCTGGTATCGGGCCTGGCCTCAGGTGCAACGCTGCTGCTCTATGACGGTTCGCCCTTCTATCCAGACGGCAATGTCCTGTTCAGCTTCGCCGACGCCGAGAAGATGACCTTCTTTGGCACCTCGGCCAAATTCATCGATTCCGTGCGCAAGGCCGGTCTCAAGCCGATCAGGACGCATGATCTGTCGAGCGTGCGCAGCATCTCCTCGACCGGCTCGCCGCTGTCGCCGGAGGACTTTCGCTTCGTCTATGACGGCATCAAGAAGGACGTGCATCTCGCCTCGGTTTCCGGCGGCACCGACATCGTCTCCTGCTTTGTCCTTGGCGTGCCGACCCAACCGGTCTGGACCGGCGAGATCCAAGGGCCTGGGCTCGGCCTTGCCGTCGATGTCTGGGACGATGACGGCAAGCCGATCAGGCAGGAGAAGGGCGAACTGGTCTGCACAAAAGCGTTTCCGTCGATGCCGATCGGCTTCTGGAACGACCCCGGGAACAAGAAATACAGCGCGGCCTATTTCGAGCGCTTCGACAATGTCTGGTGTCATGGCGACTTCGCCGAATGGACCGCCCATGGCGGCCTGATCATTCATGGCCGCTCCGACGCGACGCTCAATCCGGGCGGCGTGCGCATCGGCACGGCGGAGATCTACAACCAGGTCGAACAGATGCCCGAGATTCTCGAGGCGCTGTGCATCGGCCAGGATTTCGACAATGACGTGCGGGTCGTGCTGTTCGTGCGGCTGGCCGCCGGCGTGCAGTTGGACGCGGATCTGGAAAAACGCATCCGCGCGAAAATCCGCGCCGGGGCGAGCCCCCGTCACGTGCCGGCAAAGATCGTCGCCGTCACCGACATTCCGCGCACCAAATCCGGCAAGATCACCGAGCTTGCGGTGCGCGACGTCGTGCATGGCCGCGCCATCAAGAACAAGGAGGCGCTGGCCAACCCCGAGGCGCTGGAGCTGTTCAGGAACCTGCCGCAGCTGGCGGTCTGAGTGTGTGATACCAGTCTGTACCAAGCCCCGATGAATGACCTTACGCGCCCACGAAGGGCGCCGGAACGCCTCGCCACAGACACGAACCTTTGCGAGGCCCGGTGTCGCGAACGCCACGCGGTACCATTGCTTTGCTGAAGGACTTGGCCGGCACCCCATCCGGCCTGCGCATTATCAAGCGCAAAAGCGGCTCCCCTTCTACCGCAATCGGGCGGACCGATACTACCAGTTCTCTCGATCAAGCGTTTCAGGCGTCCGCACTGAGCGCGTTCATTCCGCGCTGACGCCCCGGAATATGCGCCTTTGATTGGGAGATTGCACTTCCAAGTCTCTAATGCGTGGAAAATTTCACGTCGTGCCCTGCTTTGACGCACGCTTCACAAGGTTTCGCACAAAGATACCGACCTTGGCGAATGCGCATCCGGATGATGGATCCTAGAGGGGTAGGACGTCTGCCGATAAACCGCCGGGCTGCTAAAATAGGTGTTCTATTTCAGTGTGTTAGGAAAGTTCCATAACTAATATTACGCGACTTTCGTCTATTGCCGCAAAGTAGAAATGTCTTGATTCTGCAAAGTAGGAATGTCGCCCTGCTCGTCCATGAGCGAGGGAGATGGCGGGTTGGGACTGATCTTAATGAGCGAGCGCGAGCTGCAACGCATCGAGGTGCTGTCGAAGGTTTTGGAGCGGCGCATGACGGTTGTCTCGGCGGCGCATGTGCTGGATATGACGACGCGTCAGGTCCAGCGTCTGCTGAAGGTGTTCAGAGCCGAAGGCGCGCCGTAGCACTT
>NZ_JBFUDB010000019.1:0-28924 GCF_056404935.1 Mesorhizobium sp. P2_A8 | reverse complement strand
GGCACTGACAAGGGTGGCCGCTGCCGAGTGAGGCGGCTTTCAAAGCTAAAGCCAGGGAGCCAAGCTGGAACGCACCCGATCGGGCTGCGCAACCCCGACCAGCTGAAGCCCGATCGGGCGCTCATGTCGGCGCCAAGAAGCGCGTCACTGTCGCGTTTCTAAATTGCTGCGCCCCCGCCCCGCGAATTGCCCCTTTGCGACATTTCTACTTTGCTGGCAGCACGACATTCGAACTTGGTTGCAACATTTTATGCCGTCGTTGATGTGTGACTAGCTGACCCTCTTGCTATTCGTCATACCGAAAAAGCGGCGCGCAGTTTTGCGACGTACGGCGCCAGCGAATTGCGAGCGCGCGATTGTCGGCGACGCGCTCGGCCCGTTTCATTTCGAGCGATCGGGCCAAGAGCGCCACCCCGCTACTCCAGAATGACGGTGGCTTCGACCTCGAAGAGCATGGGGTCGATTGCAAGCTTGGGAACCGGGATCAGCGTCTGCGCCGGCAGCGCCTCGCCGAACATTTTCCTGACTGTCCTGGTCAACACCTCAAGCTTGGACATGTCGTGGTCGACCACGAAGACCGTGAGCTTGGCGACCTGGTTCGGTTTCGCACCGATCCCCTCAAGCGCGCTGCGCAGGTTCGCGTATGCCTGTTCCACCTGGACAGCGAAGTCGGGCGACAAGGCTCCCGTGCTGTCTTGGCCGCCCTGCCCGGAGATGTAGGCTACGCGGCCTTCGCGGGGCGTGATCACCGCCGTGCTGTAGCCATTCGGCGATGGGTCGTAGAGGTTTTGTGGATTGACGATGGTCAGCTTGAGATCATTCGCTGTCGTCACAGTGGGAACTCCCATGATGATTAGCCCTCCGATAAGCAGATGCTTGATTGCGCGTGACATGATTTTCTCTTGGCTCTGCGGACTGCGAACAACGTGCCCTCGCGGCCGGCATGATTGAAATGAAACCACATCGTCCATACGATGAATCGTGCGATGTACGAGTCATCGTATGGTACGTCGTACGAGTCAAGCCACAAGATCGACATTCGTCGCGTTGCCGGTCAATATCGACGCTCTGAACAGCGAGGAACACGGATGGCAGCCAAGCGTAGCGGCGCCCAGAGCAAACGGTCTCAACGGATCAGCGGGACGCTCCAGCCCGCGCAGGTGGCGAGCGATGAACCGGCTCTCTCTCGGGAACGCATCGTGGCGACTGCGGTGGAACTGCTGGACGCCCAAGGTCTCGACGGTTTGACGATGCGTCGGCTGGCCGATCGCCTCGGCTCTGGCGTGATGAGCCTGTATTGGCACGTCGACGACAAAGAGGATGTCTTTGATCTGGCGCTCGACTCGGTGCTCGAATATCGCGGGCCGCCGCAAGCAGTTGAGTCTCAAGACTGGCGCGGAGACGTCGTCCATGTGCTCGAAGACTGGCGCACCAGCATGCTGCGCCATCCTTGGTCGGCATCGCTGTTGCCGCGCCGGGCGCTCGGCCCGAACATCCTCGGTCGCCTGGAACTGCTGAGCAAGACCTTGTCCAGGGCCGGTGTGGCGGACGCAGATCTAAACGTCGCGATATGGTCGCTCTGGAACTATGTGATGGGCGCCACCATCACCCGGGCGAGCTTCGACCTCTCGAACAAGGACAGGGCCGCCGCGCAGCAGCGCCTTGAGCGTCTTAGCGGACGCTACCCGGCAATCGAACGCTCCCGCCTGCTGTTGGATGACGATTGGGGTGGCGCTTTCCGCAAAGGCCTCGACTTCCTGCTCGATGGCCTCTCTCCGAGATAGTGAACTGTCCTTGAATGGCTCCCAATCCCTCGACCTGCAGTACTACGCCCTGCGCGCCGCCGGCGTTGGACAGACAACATCTATGAGGATCGCGCTTCCGGAGGGCGAGATGATCGCCCCGGTCAGGCGTGTTCCGGAACCTGATGAAGGCTCCGGACTTTGCAAATTTTATTAGCACATTCATACCTTTAGCGAGCCGGAAACGCGAGTAGCCGCGTACCTGAGGCGCGGTTATTTTATCACCTTACGCAGATGCAGCCCGGTGCGAGGTGAATCGATGTCGAACGAACAGGTGAACTGGCTCTTGAAGGTCATCCAACCCGAGCGGAGCCTGGCATCCCTCCCCGGAGGCGCCAATTTCGACCAAGACGCTCATGCCGCGCTACTCGGCCTTCCAGCCGAGATCTATGCGGCCGAACTTGGCCGCTTGCAGAGGGAGGCCTCGGAAGCGGCAGGCGTCCTGCTAGCCAACCAGGCTGTTGGATTCATGATCGATCGTTTGCCCCTTCGGAACGGAGCCAACATCGTGACGTTCGGCGACAGCCTGACGTCTGACCCACAGTCCTGGACGGTAATTCTGCGGGAGATGCTGAAGATGCGCCGGGGCGCCGACAAGATTTCGATGACCATCAGCGCTGTGGCAGGTGAGACGACCACCCACGGTCTCGTCCGGTTCGGAGAGATTGCCAATGCCCAGCCGGACTGGGTCATCTTCCTGGTCGGCACCAACGACGCGCGCACGCAGGGTCCGCACCCCACCAAGACACTCGTCCATCATGAGGAGACCGCGCGCAACATTGCGGAGCTGCGTCAACGCGTTGCCACAGAAACCAAGGCCCGCACCATTTGGATCACTCCGCCGGCGGCCAACGAGGCGCAGGTTGCAGCGCATTGGGGCCTTTCCAGATTCGGGGTTCGGTTCCGTAACGAAGACTTGGGACGAGTAGCCGAGATCGTCCGCGACGGCGATGCGCCGGTCATCGACGCCTTCGCTTCGCTGGGCAGCCCGCCTCCTTCCGATCTCCTCATGGACGACGGATTGCATCTCACTCTGGCAGGCCAGAAGCGAATGGCGCTCGAGGTGATCCGTGGCTGGAGCGCACTCAAGTGAAATACCTCGTCTTCGGAGCAACGGGCAACATCGGCTCGAGGGTAGCTCAACGCCTCATCAACTCTGGGGCGCGCCCGTCCGTTTTCGTTCGCAGCGCGAAGAGAACCAAAGCCCTCTTCGGTGACCAGGTCGACATCCATATCGGAGACCTCGAAAACCCAGGCCCTTCTTTGGCCAAGGCGTTGGTTGGAGTCGATGGGATACTCCTTGTCACTGATGGATCGGATCTTGAAAAGCGAGATCGCGCGGTCTCCTTCGCTGCCGCCCACGCAGGCGTCGGCCATGTGGTCAAGCTCTCTACGCTAGACGTGCGAACCGGGATCGGCACCGGCCCTTGGCACGCACAGGGCGAGGATGCCATTCGGGAGAGCGGGGTGGCATTCACGTTTGTTCAAGCAGCCGGATTCATGTCCAATGCGCTCAGCTGGTCGGAGTCCATCCGCCGAGAGGGCGTGCTGCGCTCGTCAACGGGTGGGGGCAAGATCGCATTCATCCATCCAGACGACATCGCCGCCGTCGCCACAGCCTCGCTAACTACGCGCGACTACCAAGGTCAGGCGCTTGCGATTACCGGCCCTGAGGCGCTGTCGTATAGGGAGATGGCGGTGGCGATAGGCAGAGCCATCGGCAAACCGGTTCGCTTCGAGGAAATAACGGACGGACAGGCATACGCCCGCACGGTCGAATGGGCCGGGAGATGCGCCTATGCAGATGCTCTCGTGGACATCTGGCGAGCGGTGCGCGAGAGCCGACTCGATACGGTGACGGATGGCGTCAAGCGGATAACCGGGCGGGAGCCAATCCCCTTCGCTCATTGGGCCGTCGAGAATGCGTCGTCGTTTCAGTAATGCTTCGGTGCGCCGCCCTGAAAGGAATTCACGTAGACTAGTACGGTACGGATTGCCTCGCTCTTTGCGCCAGCGCGCGAGAGGGGCGCGTGCGCTCCTCCGTGCACGAGCGATTCCACCATGCGGGGCAGGACAAAAAGCATCCGCTCCGCCTTGTCGCTGCTGTACCGCTCCGGGTCGTCGGCGCGTGATAAGACTTGTCCGAAGGTCTGATGCAGCGCGTTCCTGAAGCTGAGAGCGCTCTGCGGAACAGCGGCCGCGACAACGTCGTGCAGGTCGGCAACTTCCGCGTGCGCGTCCACTAGGCCCAAGACGAGTTCGCGCGCGAATTCCTCCAGCGGAGCCGAGGCGCAGTCAGTCGTCGTCTGCTTGATGACCCGCCGCACCTCGTCGACGTGTCGGTCGTGAAGGGCTGTGAAGATCGCGCGCTTGTCGGGGAAATACTGATACAGCGATCCGACGCTGACACCGGCGGCCTCCGCAATGCGATTGGTAGTAATAGCCTGGGTCCCGTGGCGCTTGGCCACAAGCTGGACCGCGCTGAGCACGAAGTCGACAGTCTGGCGCGAGCGTTGCTGCTTCGGCTTGCGCCGCGTTAGGGTTCTTTCGGCGGTCTGCATGCTGCCTTGCTGTGGCTGGTCGCTGGCCCGGGTCTCGGGGCAGACCCTAACAGTTCCAACGCCTCCGAACAACGTGCCAACGATTGCTCAGAAAACGGCACGGGCCAGACGCAAAATAGCTATAGGCTCAAGGCGTCATCTTAGAAGCAACTTCCCAAAGCGCCCAGGCTTTGCGGCGCGGGTCCTCCACCGCCTGCGCAAATTGCAGCGCTTCGGACGGTTTGCCCATTTCCGCAAGCGCGGCGGCGGCGAAGGTGATCAGCGTTTCCTTGTCGTAGTCGTTCGTCGCAGAATCGATGAGGGTTTGCGCAACCGGCAGGTAGCCGGACAAGGTCAGCGCTCGAACCAGGCCATTGGCCATACGGTCGCGGCTGAAGTTGGCAGGGTCGTCGCGCATCGCCTTCTCGATTAGTGCGAAGACTTCCGGCTGGCGGGCGTATTCCGCAACGCTGACGAAGGCAAAGGCCCGGTCGGACGCAGGAAGTGTCTGTGCAAGATCGATTGCCTTTTGCCACTGCCCCGTGGCGGCCAGTGCATAGATCACGTCCAGCACGATGTAGGGGTAGTCGTCGGGCGGCACCTGCGCCAATGAGACAAGGGCCGCGTCGGCAGCCGCCTTGTCCTTCGTTTTCGTCGCAATGTAGGCCTTGCGGCGAACGGCGCTGGGATCGGATGAGGTCAGGTAAGGCAGCATCGGTTTGGCGCGCTCGGTCTCACCGCCAAAATAGAGCGTTTCCGCAGCCAGTCCGGCCAACTCCTCCCGCTCGGCCTCCGGCACGTCGCCCAGATGCTTCACCGCTTCCGCCGCACGGCCGGCGCGCAAATGGCCGAGCACCTGCCAATAGCCAAGCTGGAACGGATCCGGTGGCGGTTGGATGGCTTTCAGCAAGGCGGCGAGTTTGTCCTCGCGGCCCAGTTCAACAAGGACCGGGCCGATGACGAAGGCATATGTCGTCTCCGACGTTTCGAGGCGTAAGAGGGTCGCTTGCAGATCGGCCAGACGGTCGGCGCGGGCAAAAGCGGCGACCAGGTCGGCTGACGCGATCGAGTCCGTCTTCTTCAACTGGGCGGCGAATTCGAGCGCCAGATCGAGTCGCCCGGCGCGAGATGCTGCCTCGACCATGCTACCGTAAGGCAAGTTCTCAGTCGTTAGCGGCGCGGTGCGGATCGCGTCCGCAGCCATGTCGAGCGCGCAGGATTGTGTCGGCTTGGCCTGGCACATGAGCGCGGTCAGGCTTTCCTGGGCTATGCCGGCGTTGGGCGCGGCAAGCAGCAGAGCGGCAAGAACCAAACGACGCATCGAATGCCTCCGGAAAGTGCGCTTTCACCGCATTGGGCTTTGGCCCGACTGGATTGCGCGCGACGGTACACCTAAGCATAGATTCGTTGGTCGGCCATCGGATCGCGGTTTTGTTCTGAATTCAAGGCGGCGACGGCGCGGAAATGATCTGGTCGCTGTATCTGCCAACGCGACCCGGCCCCTGCCCGCTAATTTGTCGTCGTTCTCGGGACCGGCGGCAGTTCAGGCGCATCCAGTCCCCTGAAGGGATTCCGCCAGGCGTCGATGTCTTCCAGCCGGCGATACCAGCGGTCGACAGAGGGATAATCGTCGAGCGGCAGTCTGGCGGCATCGTTGAACGGCAGAAAGGTCGCCATTCGGAAGTCGGCATAGGAAACCGAATTCCCGACCAGCCATTCCCGCTCGAAAAGCTCTGTTTCGAGTATTGCAGCGGCCCTGCGGAAAAGTCCCAGCCCCTCTTCCACGCGCTCCTGATCAATCGGGCCGATGCCGTACCGCTGTTTGGTGCCACGTTCGAAATGCACCGTGTCGCAAGCGAATGCGAAGTGCTCCTTGCCCCAACTGAGCCACCGGATCATGTCGGGTTCGTCATCGCCGGTACGCCAGAAAGCAGAATGTGCGTCGCGTGAGAGCCGGCAGGCTATGGCGTCTGCTTCCCAAAGACTTTTTCCCCCGCCTTCTACAAGTATGGGCAGTGAGAGATTGGGATTTAACGGGCGATATTTCTCTGCTTGCCCCGGGGCGAATGGCGAGGCGAATTCAAACTCGACTTTCGCGTCGAGATAGCGCGCCACTGCGACCGCGAGCCGAGGATTGGGATTGCGGCTGAAGTAAAGCTTCATTCCATGTCTGCCCTTGAATGGCGCGCCAGCGAAATCGACGCGAAAGCCTACTGCAGCCGGATCTGATAGGTCAGCACGCGCTTCGCTGCGGGCGGAATCAGCATCAGGCCGGGCTTGTCGACAAAGTCGCCGTCGAAGTCCGCCGGACTTGCGATGCCGTGCCAGGGCTCGATGCAGAGGAACGGCGCGCCGCCCGGCTTCGACCAGACGCCCAATTCCTGAAATCCCTGCCACGCCATTTCGATCCCCGGACCACGCTCGGCGGCATAACGCACGCTGGTGCCGGCGGGCCGGTCGAGAATGACCGCGTCCTCGTCGAACAGCCGCTCGGAGAGCGCGAGGATGTTGCCTTGGACGGGCGTCGGCTGCGGCGCTTTCAGCAGCAGGCCGTCCTTCAAGCGACGGATCTGAGCAGGTTCGGCATCAGCAAAGGTCAGTTGGTAATCCGTCTTGGCCAGACCCGGCAGCAACGGCCAATTGAATGCCGGGTGCGCCCCGACCGACGCCGGCAGCGGCTCTTCGCCGGTGTTGGTGATGTCGAAGGTCACGCCAAGCTGCTGGCGGTCCAGCGCGTAGGTCACGGCGAGGCGAAAGGCGAACGGATAGTGCGTGCGAGTGTCGGAGTCGTCGGTGAGAACCAACGTGCACGATCGAGGGTCCCTCGCCGCCCAGGCAAACGGCTTGTCGCGCGCGAAGCCGTGTTGCGTCATCGGGTAGGTCCGGCCCTGATGGCGCAGTTGATCTCCCTTCAGCCGGCCGACGATCGGAAACAGCACCGGCGAATGCCGCCGCCACTCCGGACCGGCTTGCCACAGGAACTCAAATCCTTGTGCATCTTGCAGCGAAACCAGTTCGGCGCCCTGGGCGACGATGGTCGCCGAGATGCCGTCGCCATGAAGCGTTAGGCTGTCTTGTGCCACATGTCCTCGCGCGGCCGGTGTGCAGCGGGCAATGTAGCAAAAGCCCTTGCGGACTCAAGGTGTGGTCGGGCCTTCGGGTCGATTGTTGGCCGGAGGGTCGCCCTCCGGCCATGTCTCTATATCCAGGTCTGGGCGGCAACCCTGGCCTGCCCCTGCCCGGCGCGGTTATTCGCGTTCGCCGGTGAAATTCAGCAGCAGCTGGAAGATGTTGATGAAGTTCAGATAGAGTGAAAAGGCGCCGAAGACGGCGAGCTTCTGGCGCGATTCCGCGTCGAAGTTCTCGGCATACTGCTCCTTGATCGTCTGCGTGTCCCAGGCGGTCAGTCCGATGAAGACGGCAATGCCGATCACCGAGATGGCGAACTGCAGCGCAGTCGAGCCGAGGAAGATGTTGACGATGCTGGCGATCACGACGCCAATCAGGCCCATGATCAGGAACGACGAGAACTGGGTCAGGTCGCGTTTGGTCGTGTAGCCATAGAGGCTGGTCGCGCCAAACATGGTGGCGGCGATGAAGAAGGTGCGCGCGATGCTGGTTCCGGTGAACACCAGGAACACCGACGCCAGCGACAGGCCCATGACCGCGCAGAAGGCCCAGAACATCGCCTGGGCGCTGGCCGCCGACATGGTCTGCATCTTGAACGAGAACAGCATGACGAAGGCGAGCGGCGCCAGCATCACCACCCATTTCAGCGGGCTGGAGAAGATCGGCACGTAGAGCGCCGGTGTCGATGACACCATGAAGGCGACCAGGCCGGTGACCACGAGGCCAACGCCCATGTAGTTGTAGACGCGCAGCATATGCTGGCGCAGGCCCTCGTCATAGACGGCTCCGGTTTGGGCGCCGGCGCCCACGCGATATCCCAGATTGGGGGTGTTCATTTGAATTCTCCTTTGTGGATCGGTCAGTAAAGCGTTTGGGCGAGCGTCTCGGCGGCGCGGTCGAGGTCGTGCACCTCGCTTCGTCCGACCACCGCATAGGCGACCTCACCGATCTGGAAATAGGCCGAGGAAATATCGCCCGAAGGCGCGACGGTCGGCTTGACCACGTCGAAGGTTCCCGGCCGGATCGCAAACAGCGAGACCAGCCCCATCTCCTTCGTCTCGACAGCCATCTCGACGCTCGGGCCAAAGCGCGACGGGTAGATCTGCACGTCGCGTACCTTCCAGTCCTTGGGCAGTGACGGCATGACGATAGCGGTCGCGGCGCGGATCTCGCCGGCATTGTAGTTGGGCGCCTCAGGCTGCGACGCCATGGTCTCGCGCACCAGCGTCGTCCTATGGGCTCGCACCGCCTCGTCGACATAGGCGGGCGGCTGCGGCGAGGCGACGACCTTGGTCACAGACATCGGCCCGACGATGCCGTTCGCCAGCCAGCCGACGGCGATGAATGCGGCCACCGCCGCCGCGCGCTGCAACACGCCGAAGATGCGGCCACGGGCAAGCCCCCTCTCCAGCCGCCGCGCGGTGTCAGCGGTCGCCGGCCGTGCCATGCCCTTGGAGCCGGCAAGCGCCACGCGCAGTTCATCGCGGGTCCTCAGATCCGACATCACGCGCGCCGCGGCCTCCGGACGGGTGGACAAAAACGCCTCAACCTCGATGCGGCGGGTGACGTCGAGCTGGTCGTCGACATAGGCGTCGAGGTCGGTATCGGCCACGGGATCGACAGTTCCAGTCATGACGGTCCTCCAACGACCCTGAGGTGGTTTTTCGCCTTTGAGGGCGCCGCGTCCTCCATCTCGCGCAGTGCGGCGCGCGCCCTGCCGATGCGCGACATCAGTGTTCCCAGCGGCACGCTGCAGGCATCGGCCGCCTGTTGGTAGGAAAGCCCCTCAATGGCAACGAGATGCAGCGCCGAACGCTGTTCTTCCGGCAGGCTGAAAAAGGCTTCGCGCACCTGAGCCAGGCGCACCGAATGTTCCTGCGGCGCCGGGGTGCTGCCG
This sequence comes from Mesorhizobium sp. P2_A8, assembly GCF_056404935.1. NCBI lineage: Bacteria > Pseudomonadati > Pseudomonadota > Alphaproteobacteria > Hyphomicrobiales > Phyllobacteriaceae > Mesorhizobium > Mesorhizobium sp. P2_A8. Next base: position 19,556 of record NZ_JBFUDB010000019.1, on the reverse strand, counting down.
TCGGCCAGATATCCGGCCTGTTCGACACGCGCCGCTTCAGACCTGCGGGACCGCATTTTGTCGATGAAGGTGTTGTGGACGATCGACAGCAGCCAGGCGCGCAAATTGCCGCCGGAGCGGAAGGTGCCGCGCCGCTCATAGGCGCGGACCAGCGCGTCATGTACGAGATCCTCGGCATCCGTGCTGTCGCGCGTCAGCGAGCGCGCGTAACGGCGCAGCGCCCCGAGCTGTCCTATGATGTCAAAGCGAGGCATCGACCGTTTCATGTTCTGTTTACGGAGCATGTGGGGATTTTAATCCCTGCCCTGCCAATTTTTTCGCTGGGTTCGCTAGAGGACATCGTTTCATGGCTCTCGCCTCGCAGGCAAAACCTAGCGGGCTGAGCAGCCAGGAAAAGCGCTGGCGAAATGCGTTCGATTTGCGTATCACTCCGCCGCGTCAATGGAACCATTGCCAATGTTTGAAGATCTGCAGCCAGCCCCCGCCGACAAGATCCTTGCCCTGATCGGCCTCTATCGCGCCGACCCGCGCCCCGACAAGGTCGACCTCGGCGTCGGCGTCTACAAGGATCGCGACGGCAAGACGCCGGTCATGCGCGCCGTGCGCGAGGCCGAAAAGCGCCTGCTGCAGGGCCAGGACACCAAGACCTATCTCGGCCTTGCCGGCGATGTCGGCTTCAACACGGTGATGGCCAAACTTGCCTTCGGTCCAGGCGCCGACATGACGCGCATTCGCGCGGCACAGGCGCCCGGCGGCTCCGGCGCGCTGCGGCTGGTGGCGGAACTGCTGAAGCGGACACGATCCGACGCGACCATCTGGCTGTCGGACCCGACATGGCCCAACCACATGCCGGTCATGCGCGCTGCCGGTCTGCAGATCCGCGAATACCCCTATTTCGATGCCGCTTCGGGCGCTGTTCGCTTCGACGACATGCTGGCCGCGTTGCGGACGGCGAAGAGCGGTGACGTGGTGCTGCTGCATGGCTGCTGTCACAATCCGACCGGCGCCAATCTGGATAGCGGGCAATGGGCGGCCGTCGCCGATCTGGTCGTCGAGCGCGGCCTGCTGCCGTTTGTCGACATCGCCTATCAGGGCTTTGGCGATGGTCTTGAGGCCGATGCCGTTGGCCTGCGCCTGCTGGCCGCGAAAGTTCCGGAAATGGTCGTCGCCTCGAGCTGCTCGAAGAACTTCGCCGTCTACCGCGACCGCGTCGGCGCGGCGATGATCCTGGCCAGGGACGGCGCCCAGGCGGATGTGGCGATGAGCCAGATGCTGTCGGCGGCGCGCGCCATGTATTCAATGCCGCCGGACCATGGTGCTGCCGCGGTGCGCATCGTGCTGGAAGACGCCAGCTTGCGCGCTGACTGGGAGGCCGAACTCGAAGAGATGCGCCTGCGCATGCTGAGGCTTCGGGTGCAGTTCGCCGAGGCGCTGCGCCGGCAGTCCAATTCCGACCGCTTCGATTTCGTTGCCAGTCATCGCGGCATGTTCTCCAGGCTCGGCCTCACCGAAGCACAGGTCGAGCGGCTGCGCGCCGAGCACGGCATCTACATGGTCGGCGACAGCCGCATCAACGTCGCCGGCCTGCCCGAAAACGGGATGGATGAACTCGCCAAGGCGATCGTCTCCGTGCTCGACTGACGAAGCTGGCACCGCGCACCTGTGGACAATGCCCCCTCGCCGACTGACAGCGTTGGCCGCGCGAGCGGCCGCGCGATAACATCCGCCGCATGACGCCATCGAAAGACATTTCGCGCCTGATCGAGATCATGGCGGCGCTGCGAGCGCCGACGACCGGTTGTCCATGGGACATCGAACAGGACTTCTCGACCATCGCGCCCTATACGATCGAGGAAGCCTACGAGGTGGCCGACGCCATCGCTCGCGGTGACCTCGGCGATCTGCGCGACGAACTCGGCGACCTCCTGCTGCAGGTCGTCTACCACGCGCAAATGGCCGAGGAAGCCGGCGAATTCGCCTTCGGCGATGTGGTTCGGGCGATCACGACCAAGATGATCCGCCGCCATCCGCATGTCTTCGGCGACGAGAAGGCCCGCAGCGCCGGCATGGCCAAGGGCATGTGGGAAAAGATCAAGTCGGAGGAGAAGGCGGAGAAACGAAGCGCCCGCCTCGCCCGCGGTCTCGACCCCGAGGACAATGGCAAGGGGTTTCTCGACAGCGTGCCGGTCGCCCTGCCCGCACTGACGCGGGCGCTGAAACTTCAGGAGAAGGCCGCGCGCGTTGGATTCGACTGGAGCGAGGCAGCACCCATCCTCGACAAGATCGAGGAAGAGATCGGCGAGTTGCGCGAGGCGCTGGCCAAAGGCGAGACGGCGTCGATCAAGGACGAGTTTGGCGACATGCTGTTTGCCGTGGTCAATCTCGGCCGTCACCTCAAGCTCGATTCGGAAGCAGCGCTGAGCGGCACCAACGAGAAGTTCCGCTCACGCTTCCATTATGTCGAGCAGGCCCTGGAAAAATCAGGCAACACACTGGAAAAGGCTGATCTGGCTGAGATGGAAGCGCTCTGGCAGCAAGCAAAAAACGCGAAATAAACAACGTTAGACGTTGTTCTTGCGACGCAATCTGCTTTCGATCTCCTCACGGGCGATTTGCGTGGCCTTGAGCGAGATGGTGGCGCTGCCGTCGTCATTGTCGGTTCGCGAAACGACATCGCCATTGCGGTAAAGCCAGTCGACGAGGCCGAACTGTGCCGGCTCGATCGTTACCGTCAGATCTTCGAGCTCGCCTGCCATCCGCGTTTCGATGATCGCCTTCAGCGCATCGATACCCTCGCCGGTCACCGCCGACACCGCAACCGGCGGCGCCTTGCTGGCGTCGGCGCCATCGGCAAGCAGCCGGTTCCTGTTGCCTTCGTCGAGCCGGTCGATCTTGTTCCACACTTCAATCACACGCTTGGCGTCGCCAGCATCGACGCCAAGGTCGGCGAGGATGCGCTCGACATCCTCGGCCTGCGCGGCCGTGTCGGGGTCGGAAATGTCGCGCAGGTGAATGACGAGATCGGCCTCGACCACCTCTTCAAGGGTGGCGCGGAAAGCGGCGATCAGATGCGTCGGCAGGTCCGAGATGAAACCGACAGTATCCGAAAGGATGATCGGCGTGCCGTGCGGCAGGCGCACGCGGCGCAGCGTCGGATCGAGCGTGGCGAACAGCATGTCCTGCGCCAGGACGTCGGCTCCGGTCAGCCTGTTGAACAGCGTCGACTTGCCGGCATTGGTGTAGCCGACGATCGCCACCACCGGGAACGGCACTTTCTTGCGCTTGGCGCGGTGCAGGTCCCGGGTGCGCCGCACCGTTTCCAGTTCGTGCTTCAGTTTGATGATTTTTTCTTGCAGCTGCCGCCGGTCGGACTCGATCTGCGTTTCGCCAGGGCCGCCGAGGAAGCCGGCACCGCCGCGCTGGCGCTCAAGATGGGTCCAGCTGCGTACGAGGCGGCCCTTCTGGTAGTTGAGATGGGCGAGTTCGACCTGCAGCGTACCCTCCTTGGTGCGCGCGCGCTCGCCAAAGATCTCAAGGATCAGCCCGGTGCGGTCCAGCACCTTGGCGTTCAGCTCCTTTTCGAGATTGCGCTGCTGCACCGGCGTCAACGGATGGTCGACGATGACCACTTCCGCATGACCCTCTTTGACGATCTCGGCGAATTCAGCGACCTTGCCGCTGCCGAGCAACGTCGCCGGGCGCGGATCGTTGACGGTCACGACCGCCGTGTGGATCAGATCAAGATTGATGGCGCGGGCAAGGCCGACCGCTTCGTCGTGACGGGCATCAGCCGAACGCGTCAGCCGCGGACGGTTGGTATCGTCGTCGCCGCGCGGCTGGCGGGTAAGCACCGGCACAATGACAACCGCCCGGGTCGGACCCTTGGCTTCCGTCCCGGGATGATGCGTTGGTTTTCCGCGAACTGGTGCGTCCGCGTCTTTCTCACGTGCCAATCAGGCGCCCTGGCTTTCCTCGCCATCGAACATCTGAACCGGCTGGCTCGGCATGATCGTGGAAATGGCGTGCTTGTAGACGAGCTGGGAATGACCGTCGCGGCGCAGCAGGACACAGAAATTGTCGAACGAAGTGACCACGCCGGTCAGCTTCACACCGTTGATAAGGAAGATGGTGAGCGGGTTCTTGCTCTTGCGAACTGAATTCAGGAACAGGTCCTGAAGATTTTGCGATCGTTCCGCCATTGTTCTTGTCTTTCGCCGATCCCCTTCGGTTTGCAAGCCAATGCGCCAAATTAACCGGCACATGTCAAGCGCGCAAACACCCTCTTGTCGTCAGTAACGACAAGCAGAACGAGATATATTGATGTTCATTCCACCTGTGCGGTTATCAGGCTGGACTTTTTTCCGCAATGTCAAAAAAGGCCTGCCGCAACGAAAGTGTTATTGAGCCGGGGTGTCCATTGGCGACCGGATCGCCGTCGATGGCCACCACCGGCATGGCGATTGTCGTTGCGGAACTGATGAAGGCCTCGCGTGCCGACTTGGCCTCGGCGACGGAAAAGCCGCGCTCCTCGATCTTCAGGCCGAGCTTGGCCGCCACTTCAAACATGGTCGTGCGGGTGATGCCACGCAGGATGCCACGCTCGGCCGGCCTGGTGACCAGAACGCCATCCCTGGTGACGATCCAGGCGTTCGACGAGCCGCCTTCCTTGACGATACCGTCGCCGTCGACGAACCATGCCTCCTGCGCACCGGCTTCCTTGGCCTTCTGCTTGGCCAGCACGTTAGGCAGCAGCCCGACGCTCTTGATGTCGACCCGGTCCCAGCGATTCTCCGGCACGGTAATGACCGCAATGCCGGTTTCGGCTCGCTTTGCTCCCGCGGCAGGATCGGCTTTCCTGGCGGTCACCACCAGGGACGGCTTGGTGTCCGCCGATGGGAAGACAAAGTCGCGGCTGGCAACGCCGCGCGTGACCTGGACATAGACCAGGCCGTTGGCGACGTGGTTGCGGTTGACCACTTCGCGCAGGATGAGTGGCAACACGCCGCGGGTGACCGGCCAGGCGATCGACAATTCGGTCAGTGAGCGGTTCAGCCGGGCGAGATGGCGCGGCATGTCGACGATGAAGCCACGCGCCACCTCGCAGACCTCATAGACGCCATCGGCGAACTGATAGCCGCGATCCTCGATATGTACGGAAGCGTCAGCGTGAGCGACGTAGCGCCCGTTGACATAGGCAATGCGCGGCATTGGCAACCCCTGGATAACTCTCGGGCTTTCTTATGCGATTCCGCCGTTGCCGTAACCGGCAAATGCTTGGCCCAGCGCGGCTGAACGAACGCCGCGCCGGTCAGACGCCCAGCGACTTCAGCTTGCGATGCAGAGCGGAGCGCTCCATGCCGATGAACTCGGCGGTCTTCGAGATGTTGCCGCCAAAGCGGTTGATCTGGGCGATCAGATAGTCCTTCTCGAACTGTTCACGCGCCTCGCGCAGCGGCAGCGCCATGATGTGCTGGTCGGATTGATTCGGCGTGCGCGGCATCACATCGCCGATCTCGGCGGGCAACAGATCCGCGGTGATCGGCGCATCGACATCGTCGCCGCGCGCCAGGATCATCAGACGCTCGACATTGTTGCGCAGTTGGCGGACGTTGCCCGGCCAGTTGTGCGCCTGCAGCACGGCCAGCGCGTCATCGCCGATGCGACGCGGCTTGATACCGGCCTGGCGGGCGATCTGCTTCATGAAATTGTCGACGAGGTAGGGAATATCCTCGCGCCGCTCGGCCAGTCCCGGCACCGTGACCGGAACCACTGCCAGGCGATGATAGAGATCTTCACGGAACCGCCCATCGGCAATCATCGCCTCCAGATTCTGCGAGGTCGAGGAAATGATGCGGACGTCGACCTTGACCCGCTTGGTGCCCCCTACCCGCTCGAACTGCTGCTCGACCAGCACGCGCAGGATCTTGTTCTGCGTCTCGCGCGGCATGTCGGCCACTTCGTCGATGTAGAGGATGCCGCGATGGGCCTCCTCAAGCGCGCCGACCTTGCGCTCGACGCCGTTCGATTCGGTGCCGAACAGCTCGATCTCCATGCGCTCGGGCGTGATGTTGGCGGCACTCAGCGTCACGAACGGCGCGCCCTTGCGTGCCGACAGCGTGTGGATCGCGCGCGCGGCCAGTTCCTTGCCCGACCCGGAAGGGCCGATGATCATGACGCGGCTGTTGGTCGGTGCGACTCGCTCGATGGTCTGGCGCAACTGGCTCATCGCCGACGACATGCCGATCAGATCGAAGGTTTCACCGCTGCGCAGCTTGAGGTCCGAAACCTCGCGCCGCAATTTCGAGGTCTCGAGCGCACGTTCGGCAATGAGGATCAGCCTGTCGGCCTTGAACGGCTTTTCGATGAAATCATAGGCGCCGCGACGGATGGCGGAGACCGCCGTTTCGATGTTGCCGTGACCCGAGATCATCACCACCGGCAAGGTCGGGTGCATCGTCTTGATCTCGTCAAGCAGTTGCAGCCCGTCCAGACGCGAGCCCTGCAGCCAGATGTCGAGGAAAATCAGCCGCGGCGCCCGGTCGGCGATCGCCGCCAGCGCGCTATCGGCATCGAATGCCGTACGGGTTTCGTGACCTTCGTCGCTCAGGATGCCCGCGACGAGTTCACGGATGTCTTCCTCGTCATCGACGATGAGAATATCAGACGCCATTACCGACCTTTTCAGTTTCTCGTTCGTTTTCCGCCTTGCTTTCGCCGCGCGGGGACGCGGCGGCGGCAGGCGGCAGGATGATGCTGATCATTGCGCCGCGCCCATCGTGGAAATCCGCTGGGGCATCATGAAGTTCCAGCCTGCCACCATGGTCCTCCACTATCTTCTTGACGATAGCGAGACCGAGCCCGGTGCCCTTCTCGCGTGTGGTCATATAGGGCTCGAGCAGCCGTTGGCGATTCTCGCGCGGCAGGCCTTTGCCATTGTCGATGACGTCGATGCGAATCGCGCCATTCTGGCGCCCCGCTTGAATCCGGATTATGCCGTGCGAACCGTCCTTCTGTTCCAGCCCGTCAATCGCTTCGGCGGCATTCTTGATCACATTGCCAAAAGCTTGTGCCATCAGCCGGCTGTCGAACGTACCCTTGAGCGGGTCGTTGCCGAATATCCGCTCGAAGGTGATGTCGGCGCGGCTGACTTCGACCAGGAACGAGGCCTCGCGCAGCGATTCGCGCAGGTCAATGGCCTTCATCTCGGGCTTCGGCATGCGCGCGAAAGCCGAGAATTCGTCGACCATGCGGCCGATATCCTCCACTTGCCGGATGATGGTGTCGGTGCACTGATCGAAAATTTCGCGGTCCTCGGTGATGACCTTGCCGTAGCGGCGCTTGATGCGCTCGGCGGACAGCTGGATCGGCGTCAGCGGGTTCTTGATCTCGTGCGCGATACGCCGCGCCACGTCTGCCCAGGCGGAGGAGCGCTGCGCCTGAACCAGATCGGTGATGTCGTCGACCGTCACGACATAGGATTTTTCCTCCGAGCCGTCGTCGCCGGCCTCGATGGTGATCTGCACGTTGAAGGTCCGCTCGGCACCGGCGCGATAGAAAGTAACCTGCTCGCGATAGACGGGTTTGCCGGACTTGCGGCCGATCTCGAAGACGCGGCCGACATGCGGCAGCACGGCGGAGAGGTTCTGTCCAAGTGCCGCGTTGGCGGATATGGCCAGCATCGCCTCGGCCGAGCGGTTGACGATGGTGACGATACCGTAGGGATCAACGCCGATAACACCGGCGGTGACGCCGGCAAGCACGGCTTCCGAGAAGCGGCGCCGTTCGTCGATCAAATCCTTGGCGGACAGGATCTCGTTGCGCTGTGATTTCAGTTCGAGCAGCATCTTGTTGAAGGTGTCGCCGAGCGAAGCAACGTCGCCGTCCGAGGGCCGGACGGGAACCGCGACGTCGAGATTGCCGGTCGCCACCTCGTCGGCGGCACCGATCAGCTGCCGGATCGGCCGCACCAGGCGGTCGGCGACGGCGATGCCAGTCCATATCGCGGACAGGATGATGATCAGCGTCAGCGATAGATAGGGCAACGCGAAGGCCACCTGCGAGGTGCGCCTGTTGTCTTCCAGGCCGCGATATTCGTCGGTGTTGGATCTGACGATCTGCCGCGCCTTGATCACTTCGGGATCGACCAGGCGAATGGTGTAGAGATAAAGGCCTTCGATCTCGCGCAGCTTGACGATGGCACCCATGATGTTGCGCGTCTTCGGTTCGATCAGCACCGGCTTGCCGTCGACAGCGCTGGCCACGGCGCCTTCCGGCGGCTCGGGCATGGCGAAATCCGTGTCGGTCTTGGCGCTCATGACAAAAGAGCCGTCCGGCTTGATCAGCGCCGCATGGGCCAGCGACCGGCCCACGGCTTCCTTGTTCATCAGGTCGAGAAAGCCAGTCCGATCAAGGCCATAGAGCGTCCTTGACGCGTCGAGATCATAGGCCATCGACAGCGTCGTGCCCTGGAGGTTGCGGGCGTTTTCCTGGACATAGGCATCGGCGATCGACAGCGACGAATTGACGATCGTCTTGGTGCGGATCTCGAACCAGCGGTCGAGGCCGATGTCGAGCGTGATCGACGCGATGATCGCCACCATGATGGCGGGAATTGCCGCAACCAGGGCAAACATGGCGACGATGCGCACATGCAGCCGCGAGGCCGCCTTGCCGTGCCGGCGGGCCATCAGGATGCGGTGCACTTCGCGTCCGACCAGCGCGATGAGGAACAGGACGAAAGCGGCGTTGAGGGCAATCAGCGCCAGCGTTGTCGACTCGTTTGGCGTGATCGGCGTCGCGCCGACGAGGATGGTGAACGAGATCGCCGCCGTCACCAGCGCGCCGACAACCGCGACCACACCGGGCAGCGCCAGCAGCCGGCGCCCGTCGCGTGCGCCGGGTTCGCTGAAAAGCGGTTGGTTGAGTGTCGGTGCCTGCGGAGCCATGTCGCCGTCTAGAGCCATGATTGCGTCGGATGTATGCAACGCATTGTGGCGATTATGCAACAAGTGTGACCGAGACGGAAATCTTTCGCGAGCCCGTCCCCCGAAAAGCGTTTCAGGCTCAGATCGGGCTCAGCCCTGTCGTGATGATTTGTAGACGTTGACGCCGAGTTCGCGAATCTTCTTGCGCAGTGTGTTGCGGTTCAGGCCCAGCAATTCCGCGGCCTTGATCTGGTTGCCGCGGGTTGCCGTCATCGAGGCCAGGACCAACGGATATTCGACCTCGGACAGAATGCGCTGGTACAGCCCCGCTGGCGGCAATTCCCCGGCAAACGATGTGAAATAGCGCTGTAGGAAATGCTCGACCGCCTGACCTATCGACAGGTCGTCGGGAATGAGATTGCCACCGCCCGGCACCACCGGGCGCTCGCCTGTCTTGAGCTCGGCCTCGATGATCTCGGCCGAGATCTCGTCCTGAGAATAGAGCGCGGCGAGCCTGCGAACGAGGTTTTCCAGTTCACGCACGTTGCCCGGCCACGGGTAGCGCTTCATCAATTCGATGCCGCCCGAGGAGATGCGCTTGGTCTGCAGACCTTCCATCTCGCCGAGCTTGAAGAAGTGCCGGACGAGGTCGGGCACGTCCTCGGAGCGCTCGCGCAGCGCCGGCAGCCTGAGCGGCACGACGTTGAGGCGATAGAAAAGATCCTCGCGGAAAAGCCCTTGGTTGATCAGCGTGCGCAGATCCTTGTTGGTGGCGGCGACGATGCGCACGTCGGTCTTGATCGGCGTGCGTCCGCCAACCGTCGTGTACTCGCCCTGCTGCAGGACGCGCAGCAGGCGCGTCTGCGCCTCCATCGGCATGTCGCCGATCTCGTCGAGGAACAGCGTGCCGCCCTCGGCCTGCTCGAAGCGACCGGTGGAGCGGTTCTGCGCGCCGGTGAAGGCGCCCTTTTCGTGGCCGAACAGTTCCGATTCGATCAGATCGCGTGGGATCGCCGCCATGTTGATGGCTACGAACGGGCCGCCACGGCGGCGGCCATATTCATGCAGCGCGCGCGCCACCAGTTCCTTGCCGGTGCCGGATTCACCTGAGATCATCACCGTCAGGTCGGTCTGCATCATGCGCGCCAGCATGCGGTAGATGTCCTGCATGGCCGCCGAGCGACCGACCAGCGGCATCGCGTCAGGTTGTTCTTCCGGCCGCGCATCGATCTTCGGCCGCCGCGGTTCGGAAAGCGCCCGGTTGACGATGTTGAGTAGTTCGGTCAGGTCGAATGGCTTCGGCAGATATTCATAGGCGCCGGTCTCGGATGCGCGGATCGCCGTCATGAACGTGTTCTGGGCGCTCATGACGATGACGGGCAGTTCCGGGCGCGCCTTCTTGATACGCGGCAGCATGTCGAAGGCGTTCTCGTCCGGCATCACTACATCGGTGATGACCAGATCGCCCTCACCCGCAGCCACCCAGCGCCACAGAGTCGAAGCGTTGGAGGTGACGCGCACCTCGTGGCCGACGCGCGAAAGCGCCTGGTTGAGGACGGTGCGGATCGCCGCATCGTCGTCGGCGACGAGAATATTGCCGCGAACGGTCATTTGCGCTCTCCTTCACCGTCTTCATCGGCGCCGTATGGCGCTTCTTTCCAGGCCGGCATCAGGATGCGGAAGGTGGTCCCGCGCGGCGTCGATTCGCATTCGATGATGCCGCCATGCTCGCCGACGATCTTGGCGACCAGCGCCAGACCCAGTCCCGAGCCGTTCGGCTTGGTGGTGATGAAAGGATCGAACAGGATCGGCAAGATGTCTTCCGAGACGCCGGAGCCATTGTCGCGCACGCAGAATTCCAGCGGCAGCGATACGCGATCCTGCGTCCCCGGAACGGAAACGCGGATTCCCGGTCGGAAGGCCGTCGACAGCACGATCTCACCCTGCGGATCGCTGCCGATCGCCTCGGCGGCGTTCTTGACCAGGTTGAGGAACACCTGGATGAGTTGGTCACGGTTGGCAAACACCGGAGGCAATGAAGGATCATAATCCTCCATAATTTTGATTCTCTTGGCAAAACCGTTCTTGGCAATCGCCTTTACATGGTCGAGAACCACATGGATGTTGACGGGGTAGCGATCGATCGGCCGCTCGTCGGAAAACACCTCCATGCGGTCGACCAGCGACACGATGCGGTCGGTCTCGTCGGTGATCAGCCGCGTCAGTGCGCGGTCCTCGTCGGAGGCCGACAGTTCGAGCAGCTGGGCAGCACCCCGGATACCGGAGAGCGGGTTCTTGATCTCATGGGCAAGCATCGCCGCCAGACCGGTCACCGAGCGCGCGGCGCCGCGGTGCGTCATCTGCCGGTCGATCTTGTCGGCCATCGACCGCTCCTGGAACATCACCACGACAGAGCCCGGAAATTCCGACACCGGCGCGACATATAGATCGACGACCTTCTCGATGCCGAGGCGCGGCGACGACACGTCGACCCGATACTCGTTGACCGGAGCGCGACGCTCGCGCACCTGATCGACGAGCGTCAGCAGCGGGCTCCCGAAGGGGATCAGCTTGGACAGCGTGTTGCGCGCCAGCATTGTCGCGCTCGAGCGAAAAAAATCCTCGGCATCGGCGTTGGCGAAGGTGATGAACCCTTGCTCGCTGATCATGATCACCGGGCGGCGGATCGTGTTGAGCACGATCTGCGCGGCATTCGCCGTTTCAGCACCCTGGCCAGCGACGGCGTTCATGCGGCGCTCCGCAGGTTCAATGGTTGCGGATCGCGCGAAAACACATCGCGCAGCAAGGCAATGACGCGCGCCGGCTCGAATGCGGTCAGCATGGCCTTTCGGCTGTCGCCAGCGACGGCGCCGGCATGACGGTCGAGATACCAGCCAAGATGCTTGCGCGCCTGGCGCAGGCCGCTTTCGACGCCATAGAGCGCCAGCATGTCCTCATAGTGGGCCACGACATAGTCAACCAGTGCCGCCGGGTCCTGCGGAACGTTTGACGCCGCCTTGCCTGTCGCAGCCGTCGCAATGCTGCCGGCGATCCACGGCGCGCCATAGTGCGCGCGGCCGACCATCACGGCATCGGCGCCGGATTGATCGAGAATGGCAGCTGCTTCCGTTGGCGAAGAAACATCGCCATTGGCGACGACCGGGATGGACACGGCATCCTTGACCCGGGCGATGGCGCGCCAGTCGGCCTTGCCGTGATAGAACTGGCAGCGCGTGCGACCGTGCACGGTCACCATCTTGACGCCCGCCTGCTCGGCGCGGCGCGCCAGCATCGGGGCGTTGAGCGCGCCTTCGTCCCAGCCGAGCCGCATCTTGACCGTGACCGGCACGTCGACCGCGCCGACCACGGCGTCGATCAGAGTCAGCGCATGGTCGAGATCCAGCATCAGCGCCGAGCCGGCATAGCCACCGGTAACCTTCTTGGCCGGGCAGCCCATGTTGATGTCGATGATGTCGGCGCCCTCGCCGGCGGCGATTCGCGCGCCTTCCGCCATGTGCGCCGCCTCGCGACCGGCAAGCTGGACCATGTGAACGGGCAGGCCGGAATGACGGATGCGCAGGTCGCAACCGGCCCTGCCCTTGGCAAGCTCGCCGCTGGCCACCATTTCGGACACGACAAGGCCCGCGCCATGCGCGTGGGCACGCTGCCGGAACGGCTCGTCGGTAATCCCCGACATCGGCGCGAGAAACACGCGATTGCGGATTTGCACGCCGCCGACGTCGAGCGGCGCGGCCAATTTGGTCAAATCAGGCATGCACAAAAACCAAGCATGTTCATTCGCTGCACATTCTCTAGCCAGAACTGCCGCAAAGTGCAACGCGGAATGACGCCACATTAAGGCGCAATTGGGAAAATGCCGGGCCATCGGCTTGGCCGCGACCGAAGCGCCGAGCGTCCCTCAGTACGCGCGAAGGACGCCTTGGACGTTCATATTTGGCGCACGATCTTTTCCAAAACCGATTACACTTTTCGGGATCGTGCGCTAAGCCAATCGGCATGACCGACGCAAGTGAAAACTCGAGTGCGGATGACAAGGTCGCGGTGGTTATCGTCGCCGCCGGCCGTGGCGCGCGCGCCGGGCAGGCCAATGGGCCCAAGCAGTATCAAAGCATAGGCGGCCACGCTGTCATCGCCCACACGCTGGAGATTTTTCTGGCCCACCCACGGACCAGCGCGGTTGTTGTCGCCATCCATGCGGACGACCACGAACTGTTCCGGCAGGCGGCAGGCGCCAACGCCGAACGGGTCATCGCCATCATGGGCGGGGCGACCAGGCAGGCTTCGGTGCGGCTCGGATTGCTTGCACTGAGAGGCCACGCACCGGGACGGGTTCTGATCCATGATGCGGTCCGTCCGTTCGTCGACGCGGATTTGATCGACCGCACCATCGCGGCCATCGGCGAGCGCGAAGGAGCGTTGCCCGCCCTGCCCGTCGCCGACACGCTGAAGCGCGAGTCGGCCGCTGGCGTGGTCGGAGAAACCGTTTCCCGCAATGGACTTCATGCAGCCCAGACGCCACAGGGCTTTCCGTTCTGGCCGATCCTTGCCGCACACGAGAAAGCCCATCACCTGGGAAAAATGGACTTCACCGACGACGCCGCGATCGCTGAATGGGCGCATATTCCGGTAAAAATCGTTCCGGGCTCGCCGGACAATGTCAAACTTACTTGGGCACGGGATATTGCGATGGCGGACCAGAGGCTTACCGGCGAACGTGCACGCTTTCCCGACATCAGAACTGGCAACGGCTACGACGTCCATGCCTTCGAACCCGGCGATCATGTCACCCTGTGCGGGGTCGCCATTCCGCACGACAAGAAACTGTCCGGCCATTCCGACGCCGATGTCGGCCTGCACGCCTTGACCGATGCGCTGCTGGCGACCTGTGGCGCCGGCGACATCGGCACGCATTTCCCGCCGTCCGATCCGCAGTGGAAAGGGGCCGCGTCGCGTATCTTCGTAGAACATGCGGCAAAGCTGGTACGCGAGCGCGGTGGCCGCATCGCCAATACCGATATCACGCTGATCTGCGAGGCGCCGCGCGTCGGCCCGCATCGTGAGGCGATGACGGCAGCCCTTTCGCAGATGCTGGCAATTTCCCCGGACCGCATCTCGATCAAGGCGACAACCAACGAAAAGCTCGGCTTTGTCGGTCGCCAGGAAGGCATAGCGGCGATCGCCACCGCCAGCGTGGTGTTTCCAGGCGAGGTGCCGGAATGACCAACAACGATCTGGCAAATGCGCTGCTGCAAGCCTGCCAGGAGCGCGGCATCATGCTGGCGACGGCCGAAAGCTGCACCGGCGGCATGGTCATCGCCGCCCTGACCGACATCGCCGGCTCCTCCGCCGTCGTCGATCGCGGTTTCGTCACCTACTCAAACGAGGCCAAGATGGACATGCTCGGTGTGTCCGCCGCCACGCTTGATACGCATGGCGCGGTTTCCCGCGAGACGGCGATCGAGATGGCAAAAGGTGCGCTTGCCCGTTCGCGCGCCGGGCTGACCCTGGCGGTCACCGGCATCGCCGGTCCCGGCGGCAGCTCAACGGAAAAGCCTGTCGGCCTGGTCTGGTTCGGCGTCGGCATTGACGGCGAGACCGTGACCGCCGAACACAGGCTGTTTGCCGACGAGGGTCGCGATTTCATCCGCCGTGAAACGGTCGGGCATGCGCTGGAACTGGGTTTGCGCGCACTCGGTCAGCGTCAGCCTGACGGCGCCGCACCATAGATGACGTCGGCACGCTTCTCGAAAGCCTCGGCGAACATGCGGAAGGCGCGATCGAACATGGTTCCCATCACCGCGCCCAGAATGCGGCTCTTGAACTCATAGTCGATGAAAAAGCGGACGGCGCAGCCGCCGCCGTCGGCTTCGAAGCGCCAGACATTGCTCAGATATTTGAACGGGCCATCGATGTACTTCACGTCGATGGTGTTCTCGTCGGGTTTCAGCAGCACCTGCGTGGTGAAGGTTTCGCGGATCGCCTTGTAGCCGATGCTCATGTCGGCGAGGAGAACAGTGCGTCCGTCGCGCTCCTTGCGCGAGCGAACCGCCAACGCTTCGCAAAGCGGCAGGAATTGCGGATAGGCCTCGATGTCGGCAACCAGAGCGAACATCTGTTGGGGCGTGTGGGCAACGCGGCGAGTGGCTTCGAATTTCGGCATGAAACCGGCTCTAAAGCGCGTCGCGTCGAAACAGGTTCATGCGACACGCTTTAGATTCTTTGTTTTTATGCATGTCGTTCTCCCAAAACCGAGGTCACTTTTGGGCGACATGCATCAGAGCGTTTTCTTGAGAAGCGCTTCCCGTGCCGCGCGCAGCCGGGCGAAATCGTCGCCGGCGTGATGCGACGAGCGCGTCAGCGGGCTCGACGCCACCAGCAGAAACCCCTTGGTCCGGCCGATCGTCTCGAAGGACTTGAACTCCTCCGGCGTGACGAAGCGGATCACCGGATGGTGCTTCTTCGACGGCTGCAGATACTGGCCGATGGTCATGAAGTCGACATTGGCCGACCGCAGATCATCCATCAATTGCAAGATTTCATTTCGCTCTTCGCCGAGACCCACCATGATGCCGGACTTGGTGAAGATAGAAGGGTCGAGCTCCTTGACCCGCTGCAACAGCCTGATCGAGTGGAAATAGCGGGCGCCCGGCCGAACCGTCAGATAGTTCGACGGCACGGTTTCCAGATTGTGGTTGAAGACGTCGGGCTTGGCCGCCACGACGATCTCCAGCGCGCCTTCCTTGCGCAGGAAATCCGGCGTCAGGATTTCGACCGTCGTCAACGGCGTCGCCGCCCTGATGGCGCGGATGACCTCGGCAAAATGCTGCGCACCGCCATCGGCGAGATCGTCGCGGTCGACCGAGGTGATGACGACATGGGTCAGGCCCATCTGCTTGACCGCGTGCGCGACGCGGGCCGGCTCATCGGGATCGAGTGCGGTCGGAATGCCGGTGGCGACATTGCAGAACGCGCAGGCGCGCGTGCATATCTCGCCCATGATCATGAAGGTGGCGTGCTTCTTCTCCCAGCACTCGCCGATGTTGGGGCACCCGGCCTCTTCGCAGACCGTCACCAGCTTGTGCGATTTCACGATTTCGCGGGTCTCGGCATAGCCCTTGGAGACCGGCGCCTTGACGCGGATCCAGTCGGGCTTGCGCAGCACGTCCTGATCGGGCTTGTGCGCCTTTTCCGGGTGCCGCAAGCGCGGTGCGTTGGCGATCGTGTCGAGGACGGTGACCATCTGAACCCTGGCTTGTTTTCGCGACCACCCGTCGGCGATCGTCATCTCAACGTCATCTAGGACTTTTCAGCTCAAAGAAAAAGGCTGCGGCGGCGCATGCCGCTGCAACCGTTTTCGCATAGCGGGATCGATATCGACTAGCGGCGCACCAGGCGCCCTGCCCAGATCAGCAGGCAGGCGCCGATAAAGCCGGTGATCAGATAGGCAGTCCAGCCGACGCCAAACGGGCCGAAATTGAGCGCCCGCAGAATGGCGTTGAGGACCACTGCCCCCACGATCCCCAGGATTATATTCATGAAGATCCCGGTGTTGGTCTTCATGACCATCTCGGCAAACCAACCCGCCAGGCCGCCGATGATGATGGCTGCGATCCAGCCCACGCCATTCACGTCCATATGCCCTCTCCTTGCACGCGCGAAAATGCATCCGGAAACGAACACCCTTGCCGCCGAGTTCCCGCAGCTTGCGCGTTTGAGTCTCGTGCGGCCAATCTATCATGCGTTGAGCGCGCGGCCATAGGCGTCGAGCACGCTTTCCTTCATCATCTCCGACAGCGTCGGATGCGGGAAGATCGTGTGCATCAGTTCTTCCTCGGTGGTTTCGAGGTTCATAGCCACGACAAAACCCTGGATCAGCTCGGTCACCTCGGCACCGACCATATGCGCGCCGAGCAGCTGACCGGTTTTCTTGTCGAAGATGGTCTTGATGAAGCCCTGATCCTCGCCAAGTGCGATGGCCTTGCCGTTGGCGGCGAACTGGAAGCGCCCGACGCGGATGTCCTTGCCCTCGGCCTTGGCCCTGGCTTCGGTCAGGCCGACCGAGGCGACCTGCGGATTGCAATAGGTGCAGCCGGGGATCTTGAGCTTGTCGGTGGCATGCACGCCCGGGACATTGGCAATCTTCTCGACGCAGACCACGCCCTCATGCTCGGCCTTGTGGGCGAGCATCGGCGGGCCGGCGACATCGCCGATGGCATAGATGCCGGGCACATTGGTCTTGCCGTAGCCGTCGACGACGACGCAGCCGCGTTCGGTCTTCACGCCGAGCGTCTCGAGGCCGAGGCCCTCGATGTTGCCCTGCACGCCGACGGCCGAGATCATGCGGTCGGCGGTGATCTTCTCGACCTTGCCGTCCTTCATCTCGACATGCGCGGTGACCGAGTTGGCGCCTTTCTCGACCTTGGTCACCTTGGCCTCGAGGATGATCTTCATGCCTTGCTTCTCGAACTGCTTCTGCGCGAATTTCGAGACTTCGGCGTCCTCGACCGGCATCACCGCCGGCAGCAACTCGACCACCGTCACGTCCGCACCCATGGTGCGGTAGAAGGAGGCGAATTCGATGCCGATGGCGCCTGAACCCATCACCAGCAGCGATTTCGGCATCTCCTTCGGCACCATCGCCTCGAAATAGGTCCAGATCAGCTTGCCGTCCGGCTCGATGCCGGGCACCGCGCGCGGCCGGGCGCCAGTCGCCAGGATGATGTGCTTGGCAGTGTAGGTGCCCTCGCCCTTGACCCCTTTCGGCACTGGCGGCTGCGGCTCCATCGGCTTCTTGGCCGTCTTGGAAACCACGATCTCACCGGGTTTGGAGAGCTTGGCTTCGCCCCAGATCACATCGACCTTGTTTTTCTTCATCAGGAAGGCAACGCCGCCATTGAGCCGCAGCGACACCTTTCGCGAGCGGTCGACCACGGCTGACGTGTCAACGCTGACCTTGCCGTCGAGCTTCAGCCCGTAGTCCTTCAGATGATCCGAATAATGCATGATCTCGGCGGAGCGCAGCAGCGCCTTGGTCGGGATGCAGCCCCAGTTGAGGCAGATGCCGCCGAGATGCTCGCGCTCGACGATCGCCGTCTTGAAGCCAAGTTGGGCGGAACGCACCGCCGTGACATAGCCGCCGGGGCCAGAGCCGATGATGATGACGTCGTAGTTCTCAGCCACGATTTTTCTCCCTGATCACAATTCGAGCGTGACGCGCACGACGGGCGTCAGCGCCTTGCCGATGTTTCGCGTGTTTTCGGCATCGAGGTGGACGCCATCGAGCGGTGTACATCTGGCGACGCTCGCGGCATCAAAAAAGCCGCAGCCCATCTCGTTGGCGGCGGCTTGATAAAAGCCGGCGAGCTTGGGCGACTCGATTGCACCCGTTCCCAACATTTCGGCGTAGTCCGCCTTGCGGGTTTCCACGATATGCGGGGGCGCGACCAGAATAATCCTGGGGGCGACACCGCCGAATGGATAGGCGTGCCCCCGCACGATTTCAACGAGGCGTCGCATGCCATAGGACGCTATGACGGCGCTGCCATGAATCGACGGTTTCATGTCGTTAGAGCCAAGCATGATGACTATCAGATCGATCGGCGAATGCGTGCTCAGGATTGTCGGCAATATCCGCGCGCCGTTTCGGTCCGCGCCCGACAAGAAGTCGTCATAGGCCGTGGTGCGACCGCCCAGTCCCTCGGCAATGACGTGGAAGCTCGGCCCGAGCCCTCTCGCCAGTGTGGTTGGCCACTGGTCTTCATGATCATGTCGACACAAAGTCTCCGGGTTGTGTCCCCAGGTCAGCGAATCGCCGTAGCACAGAACTGTCTTCATCCACCCACACCCACCTGTGTCTTGATCAAACGGCGTCTCACCCGCCAGCGCACGAACAGCCAATGAAGAATGATGGTCACCAGACCCGGCAGGCCAAGGCCGGCAACCATGGGAATGTCCTTCTTCACCACCGCTGCACTGCTGTCGGCGTAGAGGATCAGCGCGACCAGCAGGGCAAGCAACACCACAAACACAATCAGCAGCCACTTACCCGTCATGGCCACCGCCGCGACCGGATCCGTCGTGAACTGCGCCACGAAGAAGATGAAGGTGACGATGCATGTCACCAGCGCGGCGAACATGAAAACGAGGATGTATTCTTCCTCCGCGCCAGTGGCGATGGCCAACCATTGCACCACCAGCCCGCCTGCCAAACCGGAAAGAATGAAAGCGACAAGGCTGGTGAAGAAAGTCCGCACCGCCTTCTCCCTTCCTAGACCAGCATGCCCATCGGGTTCTCGATCAGCCGCTTGAAGGCGACGAGCAGTTCGGCACCCAGCGCCCCATCGACGGCGCGATGGTCGGTCGACAGCGTCACCGACATCACGGTGGCTATCTTGATCTCGCCATTCTTGACCACCGCCCGCTCCTCGCCGGCGCCGACGGCAAGGATCGTCGCATGCGGCGGGTTGATGACGGCGGCAAAGTCCTTGATGCCGAACATGCCGAGGTTAGACACCGCCGTGGTGCCGCCCTGATACTCTTCCGGCTTCAGCTTGCGGCTGCGCGCCCGGCTGGCCAGGTCCTTCATCTCGTTGGAGATCGTGGACAGCGTGT
>NZ_JBFUDB010000018.1:0-33558 GCF_056404935.1 Mesorhizobium sp. P2_A8 | reverse complement strand
CTGCGTTGATAGGCCGAACCGCGCTTGCAAAGGCCGCGGCCCCTGCAATGCCAAACATTGCTGTCAAGAAGGATCGCCGATCCATAGAAAGCCTCCCAGTGTTACACAACTCTAATGTTACCAACTCTTAAGGCGCGCGGCCGGGAAAGGCAGGCTTTGCGCCCGGTACAATTGGGTTCGCCAACCGCCGTGCGGCTCGCGAACCCTATCAGCACAGGAAGGGACGTAGCTGCGCCGATCTGCAAAAATGTCAGCCAAGCACTATTCCGACCACGAGAAAGATGACGGCGGCCCCGAATAGCGGTGCGAGCAACCAGCGCGCCTGGCTAACACTTCTATCCATCTGATTTCTCCGAACTTTCCGGAGAAACAATAACGTTGGAAGCAAGCTGTTCCACGCAACACCATGGGTAAGACCATTGCGTTTTACGATCAGACTTAAGTCCTATGCGCCGCCCGACCTAAGCCTCAACCCGGAACGTTTGAGGTTGCCCCAAGTTCGGCTTGGAGGTCGGCTTAGACGATGTCGTGGTGCGCCGGCCGCAAAGAGGAGAAAATCATGAGAATGCATCTTACGGGCGCCGCTGCGGCGTTGTTGCTCTTGGCCGGTGTCGGCGTGGTCGCGGCTCAGGACGTAGTAATCACGCCTGAGCAGGATACGGTCATCCATGAGTATGTGAAGAAGCAGCCCTTGGCATCGGTGAAGATTCCCGGCGTGGAACTCAACATCGGCACAGCGCTGCCCGACACGGTCGAGCTCCATGAAGTGCAAGTGCCCGACGTCAAATACCGCTATGTCGTAATCGACAATCGGACAGTTCTGGTGGATCCGGGCACTCGCAAGATTATCAAGGTCTACGACTGACCAGCCTTATGGCTGAAGCCCGTCGCAGCAAATTGCGACGGGCTCCAAAGTCTCGCTGTCAGGCTTCGGCAGGTGATCGAGGCTTAAGAAGGCGAGAAACCGTCAGTGCGTGGTCCCTACAAAAAAGCGCCTTCAGAGCTAGGCTCGGCGCTTAGAACGCTTAGAAAGAGCCTGCAGTAGGCCCGCTTCGTAGGTGATCCCATTCCGGAAAACGCCGACGATTTCCTCAGCGAGGTGTTCCCTCTGTTCCCTGTCTTCTTGGCGAGGAAGCGCTCGTTGCATAGTTGGTCGAACACCCGCTGGAGCAAGTCCAGATCAGCGGGCTCAAATACCCCGCTGTAACGCTGCATTGGCATTTTGCCGCCCTCAAAC
This sequence comes from Mesorhizobium sp. P2_A8, assembly GCF_056404935.1. Classification (NCBI taxonomy): domain Bacteria; kingdom Pseudomonadati; phylum Pseudomonadota; class Alphaproteobacteria; order Hyphomicrobiales; family Phyllobacteriaceae; genus Mesorhizobium; species Mesorhizobium sp. P2_A8. The sequence continues at coordinate 32,321 of NZ_JBFUDB010000018.1, read as the reverse complement.
TCGGCTTGATGCAGAACTATCCCACATAACGGATTTGATCAATTTCAAACTGACCGAACCTGCGCGCTCTGGTCCTTCTTAGCCACGGCCACTGTCGTCAGCCTCTCGAAAGTCCTGCAGCGAAGCGTGCCGCAAATCTTCCTCACCGCGGAGGTGCTTCACGTGGCCGATGATGCCCGGCCTGACCCATTGCGTCGCCGGCCGCTTCATGCCCTTCGGCGGCGGTCCCGCCTGTTCCTGGACGCGTTTCCAAAGTCGTTCGCGCATCTCGCGGTTGAGCGTGATGAAAGCCGAGCCGACATAGCGGCGTACCTCGCTCTGCCATCAGCGAAGGCCGGTTTGCCCGCTTCGCGCTCGACGCCGAGCAATTCATATTCGTCAATGGAATAGCATTTGGCCTTCAGCCAGTTCGTTGACGGTCCTGACCGGTATCTGCTGTCCTTGCGCTTCGAAACCATGCCTTTAAGTCCAGCTTGGTCCAGCAGGTGAAAGATGGCCTTGGCTTCGCCCGGCAGCGCTCCGCTGAACTGAATACGCCCGCCGCGCTCAATCATCCCGGCGAGAATCTCGCGACGATCGTCCAGCGGCATGTCGCGCAGATCGTGGCCATTGAGGTGCAGCAGATCGAAGGCAACGAAATAGAGGTCAGGCTGGCGCCAGGTGATAGCCTTGCGCAGGGCTGCGAGCCGACAGGCCCTTTTCGTTCAGAACGATGATTTCGCCGTCGACTATGGCGCTTTCGGCGCCGAGGCTTTTGGCCTCCTTCACCAGGTCGCGATACTTGGCTGTCCAGTCATGGCCGTTGCGGGTGTAGATCCTGGTGCCGTCGTCGTCGATGACGAGCTGCGAGCGGTAGCCGTCGAACTTGACCTCGTGAATCCATCCATCGCCTTCGGGAGGCGTCTCCACCAAGGTAGGCATCAAAGGCGGGATGAACTTCAAACGCATGCATTGAACTCGCAAAACCGCGATTCAATTAGCATGCCCTGATATGGTTCCGGAACATTTTAGCTCAAATGCATGTTTCAATGGTTATGAAGATCGAAGCCGACGAATGCCGGGCAGCACTGACGCTGATCCGGCGCACGATCGAAGAAAACTGCCCGCCCGGCGTGCTGCCCAGCGAGGAGATGGTGAATGGACTCTATGGTCCGGATCTGATCCACGAGGCGGAAGCGCTGGCGGCTGCCATCGTCGCAACTATCGACCTGATGCAATTGCGCGTGATGATGAAACCGTCTTCCCCCATTATCAAATCGTAAGCCGCCACAGGGAAGCTCGCCAGCGCGCGTTTCCGCCGGCCGCTGTCCTACACCGCTGCCTCGTCCTTCGTGTCGACGAAAGCCCTCTAGTGGCCGGTGCGGATAGGGAGTACAGTTCTCTTCCAGCCTTGGTTTGGACTTTTCAACCATGGCAAGAGGGTAGTTACTCGCAATTCGTTTCTCATTCGCACGAAGAGGAGCGCTTCTTTTGCAGAGCATCCAGAACCGCCGCCGTTTCCTGGCCGGCCTGACGGCCGCCGCCGCCGCCAGCCTCGTCGGCGCTCCAACTCGAGCTTTTGCCGAGCCGCCGCCGGAGACCACGCGCATTCGCTTGGCGAAGACTCCTAGCATCTGTGTGGCGCCACAGTATGTTGTCGAGGAACTTCTGCGTGCTGAGGGCTTCACCGAGGTTGACTATGTCGTCGCAGGCGCCGGTGCGGCCACGGCCTCCGCGGTGGCGAATGGCGAGATCGACTTTAGCCTCAACTTCGTGACAAATTCGATCGTCGCCTTGGACTCCGGTGCGCGGCTCACTCTGCTCGGCGGCGTCCATCCCGGCTGCTTCGAGTTGTTTGTCAAGCCCGGGATCGACAGCGTCGTCGATCTGAAAGGCAGGAACGTCGGCGTCCAAGGGCTCGGTACGGGCCCACATCTATTCCTCGCTAGCATCGCGGCCTATGTCGGGCTCGATCCGGCGCACGACATCAACTGGGTTGTGAACCCGGCGGTCAAGCCCAAGGAGCTGTTCGCGCGCGGTGACGTGGATGCCTTCCTTGGCTTTCCGCCTGACCCGCAGGAATTGCGGCGCAGCAAGGTCGGGCACGTGATCGTCAACAGCACTGTGGACCAACCTTGGTCACAATATTTCTGCTGCATGCTGTCCGGCAACAGCGATTTCGTGGCCGCGCATCGGGTTGCTACCAAGCGTGTGCTGCGCGCCATTCTCAAGGCTGCGGATCTGTGCACCGACGCGCCGGCGCTGGTTGCCGAGCGCTTGGTCGCGGGCGGGTTCGCCAGCCGCTACGATGATGCGTTTGCAGCGATCAGCGACCTGCCTTACCGGAGGTGGCGCGAGTACGATTCAGAGGACGCCGTTCGTTTCTATTCCCTGCGGCTTCAAGAGGCAGGCATGATCAGGTCGACTCCGCAGACGATCATCGACAGCGGCACGGACTGGCGCTCTCTCGCCGAACTTAAGCGGGAGTTGAAGACCTGAGCACTTTGAAGTCCCGCGCGTCCTGGCGCCCGCCTGTGGCTTGGGAATTGCGCTCTCATTGGCGTGAGTGCAGATTGCAGCCAGCCGGGGGAGTTCCCAAACCCGCTCCGGCCAGGCCCGGTTGCCGTCCCCTGTGTCACCCATAGCTGTGCGGCAGCCGGGCCGTCTGCCATCTCAACCAAGCCTGCTCGCCTCCTGCCTGTAATTCGCGAACATCGGCGTCCAATCGGCCGGCGCTGGTCGGCCCAGCGTGTCCAGGCGCGCGGCCAGGTCGCTCGATCAGATCGCTATCGCGCATATTAGCAACCTCTTGACGAACCGGTAGGCCGCGCCAGAAATCCTATGCATGGCGCGGGAAATCAATATCGGTGACAGGGTGGCAATCTTCGCCACTGTGGGCAAGCGCATCCACGATCGCGTGACCCTGCACATCCTTACGGCCAACAATCCCTATTCGATCGTCGATCCAAAGGCGAAGCCAGGCGACAGGATGAGATTCGAGGGCGACGTTGTCTACGTTGACGAGGATCTAGGTCGGGTGCGGTGCAGGTGCTCGGCCGCGTCACGGTCGAAGCCAGTACGGTCGAACTGGTGAGAAAGTGCCAACGGCCGAAAGGCACGGCGCCGCTGATCGACGAGCGCTTATAGAGGCCGCGAACTGGCAACCGATGGGAGGACTTCGATGATCAATAGTATGCGTGGTTTGATCCTTGGCTTGGCTGCCCTCGTGGTCACCTCGTCATTTGCGCAGGCAGCAGGCGACAGCATCGCCGGCCGGAAAGTCATGACGCAATGCCAAGTGTGCCACGGCAAGGATGGCATCGGCAAACTGTCTTACACGCCCAATATCTCCGGGCAGAAGTACGAGTATCTTGTCCACTCGCTGATGGCTTACAAGATCGGACAGCGCAAGAGTCAAATGATGTCGGCGGTCCCTGAGCGATGAAGACATCGCCAATGTTGCGGCTTACTATACCGCGATCAAGATCACCGTCGAAGTTCCGCAGTGACAAGTATAACCAAGGACAGCGATGTGGAATCAGGGCGGCGGACTTCGGTAAATATATATGTCCAGTCGTGTCTTTTCTACGCCTGCCCCTCGGCCACCCCTTAAACGCCTCTTCACCTTCGGCGTGATCTCGCCTTGGCCTCGTCCTTGGTGGTCAGCACCGTGCGCCAATGCGGCTTCTCGAACACGCTGACGATGTAGGTTGTGACGGGCTTTTCAGACATCGGATTTGGTCCTTCATCCTTTGTTGACCGTATTAGCCCACGATAATAATCGGACATGGTAGGTAGTTCGTACATGCCACAAAGGCCCCGGCGCATTCACCCTGGCGCCGGGGCCTTCTTGGTTAAAAATGTACAGACGAATCCCGTTGCACCGTAGACCGAATGGATTATGAATCCCGCGTTACCATTCTGTTTCCATCCCTTGGATAGGAGGTTGCATCATGGACCAGCCAGGTAATCAGGTATCGTCTTTCGAGTGCGATATCATCCGCAGCGCCTTCATAAAATCCGTCCTCGAACAGAACATTCCCGAGGACCAATGGCGGGCGAAAGCCACGCTTTTGATCACCGAGTTTATGGGTAGCGCCGACATTGAACCCGAGCTGCTGGAATGGATCGTGCGGAAGTAGTTCGTTCATCCACCGTAGCCGTCGCGAAGGCCTTGGGGTTGTCCTTCGTGGTAAAGCGAAGGTTCCTCATCAGGCGCGGCGTCAATCGAGGCAATTGCGCGCGCTGCCTTGTCTTCCGCCAGACCTAACAGACAATCGATCTCCAACATTCTATGGATGTGACCTCTTGCGCTGACATTTCGTCGGAGGACATGGAGCGCGTCTCGCGTCTCGCATAATGTGGTTCGAAGCGTGAGTGGCATCATAAAGCCCGCCTTAGTAGACCCAACCTACCGCGGCACTGTCGGTTCCGTACAATTCAAAATATGGTGGCGGGATAAACAGCGGCGGCTAGCCCCGCGCCCAGCACGAGAAATGGACTCGATTACCGCGCAATAGAGCGTATTCTACCTTATGTCGGCGCTCGTGAGGGGCATCGCCGCTTGGGAGACTAGACTGCACTCTCGCCCATTTTGAGGGTTGAGAGATGCTTCGTATCCCGCAAAGCGAAATCCTAAACCCGGAGGATTTAGCGACCTGCCAGCGCGTGTTCGACAGATATGCGCCGATGCCAGGTTGGACCGCAAATCGGTGGATGGCGAGATTCTGGCGTTAACCGTACTGAACATCTTTCAGAGCGGCATAACTGAGGATGATGCTGAATTGCTGGCCGCAGTACGCGTGCGCCGCAAAGACTTCACGAAGCTACCTAGCTGACCTATTCCGTAGGTAAATGGCCGGTGCAGTTGGGCTCTTTGGGTGGGCGGACCACACCGGCCACTTGCGGGAAGGGTCGAATCTCCCCCGCATTCCTAAAATTACCGGCATATCAGCAACTACGCAATTACGCCTATCGGCGGTACAAATCTCTCGCGCTGCACTCGCACTCTCACCGCTGCATCAAAAGAAATTGAGCTAAATAGTTCAACATCGCCGGCTATTCGAGTGCTCATGACGAAGCTTGCGCAACTCGGGCCGCCAACCGTCTGCCGACGCCATGGCGACCAGCCCACCGATGACCGCGACCACTTCTACGCCGGACATGCGACCAGTGGGTGGACCGGCGCGATTTGAGGCAAATCATCTGGCACAATCAGCGTGGGCACGAACCGCTGGAACTGGACGCCTGAAACGAAAAAAGCCCGCCACGGAGGAAGCCGTGACGGGCCTTTGTCGACTATCTGCCTGGTTGAGGGGACCAAGCAAGATCAAACTTCACCTTCTGCAACAGGTTCCAGCCTTACGCAAAAAGCCCGCCACCTTTCGGCAGCGGGCTAAGGTTGGAGAACCACTGGGGGACAGTGATACCAGTCGAACGTCGTCGGCGCGACAATGTTCCAACGATCTGGAAAAAGGCCCGCCCGGAATGGGATACGGGCGGGCAGGGTCACGCAGAGTGCTGGGATCCAGCATCGGGTCAACGAGCGGCGGAGGGGTTGGTTGCCAGGCGGCGGCCCAACCTGGGACGAACGCCGATCTCTCGGCGAAGTCCGTTTGGAACCCCTCGCCCGACGACGTTCAGGCTTCTATGAAAAGAAGGAGGCCTATGTATCATGGACTGGAACCGCGTCGAAGGAAACTGAAGCAAGTCAAGGGTAAGGTCAAAGAACAGCGGGGCAAACTCACTGATGATGATCTCGATCGCATCGCGGGCAAACGCGATCAACTCGAATGAAAGATCCAAGAACGCTACGGCATCGAAAAGGATCGAGCCCGCCGTGATATCGATGACTGGTGGGGTCGGCAGGGCGGTAGGTTCGCACGTCGGCTAAGGCGTGGCGCCGGCCCCTCGCCACTTATGATTGACAGGGCGGAGACCGCGCGTTCTCGCGGTGCGAAACTTGACACCCCGCTGCCGCTCAACCGCGGGCAGCGGACCACTTTGGGCGAGATGGAAGCCCCTACTTAGCTTTGCAGGGCCTGGAGTTTTGAGCAGCGTAATTCGGCGCGACGTGGCGGCCATGGTCGCCGACCGCTCGTGGACGAGGCTCGAGGCACATGACGAGCCAAATAGTTTCCTCGCGCCCAAGGCACCTCAGCCGCGTGGTATGAAGGCTTTCATGCCCTTCTTGATTGCCCTGCGAGCTTCTGCGGCGTTCTGCCAACCCTTGAACTTTATGGTCTTGCCGGTTCCAAGCACTGACGAGTGAAAGAACTGTTCGATTTCGCGCCGCAAATCATCGGGAACATGATCAGCCGCCACCGGCTCATCCGGAGCGGCCTCTCTATGGGGACAGAAGACATAGCGATCGTTGCGCAATATCTTCCCGCCCTCGTCCTTCTGCTTGACGCGCAATGCGCCTAGCAAATTGCATTTGATCACGACGCCAGGCGCGGTGGATGCCTGATGGATCACCAGGCCATCGAGAGGATCACCATCTTCGCCCAATGTGGACGGGATGAAACCCCAGTCATAGGGGTACATCATGCCCACCGGCAAAGGGCGGACATAGCCAAAAACCAGCGTTGCAGGATCGAAGGCAAGCTTCGCCGTCGCACCGCGTGGGGTTTCGATCACCACGCGAATGAGGCCCTTGGTGGTTGTCGGCAGTTTCAGGTAGTTGGGCATCGAGATGCATTCTAATTCGGATTTAGGTGGCCGCAGATTCCATCTGCTCACACAGTACGCGATGGAACTTCAGAGCGCGCGGAATGTTCCGAAGAGAAGAGGTCCCAGATATGACAAAACCTTCTCTGCACGTGCTGAAGGGAGTGGGTTATCTCATCTCGACGATGAGCGTCTTCATGCTCGCCATTGTAAGCTGGTCGAGCGCTTCGAAAAGCTACGTGCTCACAGCATGTCTGATTGGCGGCGCGGTCTTATCCATCATCGGTATGTTCTGCCGCTGGCTGACATATGAGATTGAGAAGCGCCGAGAGAACAACTAGCCGGCGGGAGTGTGGTTGGTCCGTTGTAGATGAAAGCGGAGCATAAGCGTGCGGAGATGGGGCATCGTGCAGATCAAGGCATTGTCTCGATCTAGGAATGCGTCGCCCGGTCGCCTGCGAGGCGCCGACCCGCGAGTTTCTTGTTGTCCTCACACACCGGAGAATCACCATGCCGAAGGACCAGACCAAATCCCAGGATACTGACCGCGAGGCGATGCACCTTGCTGAGATGACGGACGTGTCGCCGAACCAGGCAAAGGACCTGTTGCGCGAACATGGCGGCGACAAGAAGAAGGCCACCGAAAAGGCAAAGAATTCAAGGCTGAGGGATAGCGGTGCAGCAGGGCAGCGCTGGACGGCAAAGCAAGAGAGGCTTTTGCTGTACTGGCGACGAACCTCGGCGCCCTGGTTGAACGCGGGGTTAAGTAAGGCCCATTGGCTTCGAAGGCGGAAGGGAAACAGCAGCCGACCGAAACGCGGTCCTCACTCCGTGCTGCATCAACGACAGAAGGCAGCAAAGCGAGCCTGCGGTCGGAGCATGGAGGGCGTGGACGCGACGCTGCCTGGCCATCAGAGATCCCGGCGCTGGGCTGGAAGGATGTCTTCTGGCGGCTGTGGGAAGGATCGGATTTTGCTGGTGGCGGCCGCGCTGCCTTCTATCTGCTGCTGGCGCTATTCCCGGCGCTGGCGGCGTTCATTTCGATCTATGGATTTGTCTCGGATCCAGTGACAGTTGCGGATCACGTCGCGTATCTCGGCGGATTGCTTCCGTCGGGTGGGCCGATCTCATTCGCGACAACTGCAGGCCCTGGCCAAACAGAAACCGAGTGCTCTCGGAACCGGCTTCTTCATCGGCCTTGGCATCGCACGCTGTGGAGCGCCAACAGCGGCATGAAGGCGCTCTTCGACGCCATGAACATTGCGTATGAAGAACGCGAGAAACGTCGCAGACACATTGGGCGAGAGTGCAGATTGATGCTTCGGATCGGGGATTCTCCATTCTTTAGTGCCCACCGATCTGAACGCTGCTCACTCTGATGAAGCAGTGCTTACACCCGCAATGTTCGGAGCGTGATCGAATAGCGATGCTCGGCCAAAGGCGGAATGCTGTGTTCCCATTCGCTGCGCGCCGGGCCTGACATGAGGTAGACCGATCGAGGTTCAACCATGATCGCGTGGCGAGAGCGCGGAAACGAGGAACGTCTCGTCGTCAGCGGTGATGAGTTCCGGCAGGTGTGGAAGCCATTCGGCAACGCGTTGGCCGAACCGAACAGGTCATTCTGGAAATGGGTGGCTTTCAAGGTAATACTGCATAGATGGTTTTGCGCCGAATGTTAGACAAGGATCCCAGGCCGTGCCACCAAGCCGCTACCGGTCCGATGGCAGCGGAAACCGAATACAGTTCGCCTGCCTGAGGTCGAACTTTCTGCTGGCGGATAAAGGTGGTCAATAGCCACCGATGACCGGCAGTATCTCCCCGGTGATGTAGCTCGAACATTGCGGCGATGCCAGAAACACATAGGCCGGTGCAATCTCTTCCGGCTGCGCTGGGCGCTTCATCGGCGTCTTCGCACCAAACTTCGAGACGTCGCCAGCCCGCTTTTCAGACGGGTTGAGCGGTGTCCACACGGGCCCCGGCGCTACTGCATTGACGCGGATACCCTTGTCGATGAGGTTGCTTGACAGGGCTCTTGTGAAGGCGTGAATACCGCCCTTGGTCATCGAGTAGTCGATCAGCTCTTTCGACCCGTCTATACCGGTTATCGAGCCGGTGTTGACGATTGCCGAGCCGGCCTTCATATGCGCCACGGCCTCCTGGGCCATATGGAAATAGCCGTATAGGTTGGTCTTCAACGTCGTGTCGAAATGCTCCTCGGTCAGGTCGGCAAAATCGGTCGAATGAACCTGGAATGCTGCGTTGTTGACGAGCACGTCGAGCGCTCCCAGTTGCTTGACTGTATCGGCCACAGCTTTCCGGCAGAAGGTACGGTCTGTGACATCTCCGCGGAGAATGATGCAGCGGCGGCCTTCGCTTTCCACCGCCTGTTTTGTCACCTCGGCGTCGCCATCCTCCGAAAGATAGACGATCGCAATGTCTGCGCCTTCGCGTGCGAAGAGAACGGCGACCGCACGCCCAATACCGGAATCACCTCCGGTGACCAGCGCCACCTTGCTCTCGAGCTTGCCAGAGCCGCGCCAGAACGGTGCATCGTATAACGGAGCTGGTGTGATCTCCGCTTCATGTCCGGGTTTCGGATGATGCTGCTTTGGAAATGGCGGCGCCGGATATTTTCGGGCACCGGCCTGCATCGCGCCGGCGGCGGTTGATTTCGGTTTGGTTCGATCATCCGCATCGACCTTGCGCTGTATAAGCCGCTGCTTTTGCGTGGCTTTAGACGTGTCAGTCTTGGTGGCGGTCGACATCGATGTCTCCTTGGGTTGCCAGCAACAACGTCCGTTCAAGGAAAAGGTTGACCGTTGCCGCCGCAGAGACGTCGACGTCTTCCATCAGCGTGTTTATTTGAGGCATCGGTCGATGGCATCACATCTGATCGTTGTAGGCCTACGTCATGGCCGAACCGTCTCGCTCCGCGCCCCCTGCCCTAGAGGGTTCTGACCGTCTGACTGGTGCGTCCGGTCATCCACTTCATTCGCGGGACGCGTCAGTCCAACTCCGGTCTTGGGCTTCTTGTTACCAGCCGCGTCCTGGGAGAATACATTCGAAGGATCGGCATCGGTCTTGGCCGGATATTTTGTTGCACCGGATTCCCGATGGTTTTCATTGCCAGACATTTTAGATCCTCCCACGTGACCGCATCGCCGCCATACTCACCCGCACGCGTGGGTTGGCGCATGCTACGCCGTCGTTCCTTCCGCCCTTGTGGCGCTTTCTGACTGGCCTTTGCATCCGCTTCAGGTTTCTTGCCGGCACGCTCATCAGCGTTTTCGTTGTCGGATTTGTCAGTCAACCTCGCTGTCCCCACGGCCCGTAGACCGCACCTCACTTATTCTCCAAGCCATTGTCACCGTCCGGAACAAAGATTCCGCTGGGAGATTGACGGTCATCGTCCTCATCAACGAAGGAACCCATTCATGAAGAACAATCTCCGCTTGGCGTCCCTGTCGATCGCCACAGCAATGGCCTTTACGCTGCCTGCGCTGGCCGCAGAAACAGCTCAGGATTTTGTGACCAAGGCAGCGATCGGCGGCATGTTCGAGGTGCAATCGAGCAAGGTCGCCCAGAACAAGCTCCAGGATCAGAGCCTCAAGGATTTTGCTCAAAAGATGATCTCCGAGCACGGTGCCGCCAACGCCAAACTCGAGAGCATTGCCGGTGAGCAAAAGTTGCAGGTCCCGTCGAACCTGGATTCCCCCCATAAGGCTGATGTCGACAAGCTGCAGTCGGCCTCGGCGCCCCTCGATGCACCCTATGTGGATATGCAGAAGGCGGCCCATGCCGACGCTGTTAGCCTGTTTCAGGGCTACGCCAAGGACGGTGACAACGCCGCTCTGAAATCGTTCGCAGCCGACACCTTGCCGACGCTAAAGATGCATCAGGAAATGATCGACAAGGTCGGGGCTTCGGCGCCGGCTTCCGACAACGCCACCCCAGCCGCCACCAACACAGATATCACCAATCCCGCAGCGCCGGTGCCGGGCGCCAACAGCTTCACTGAGGACCAGGCCAAGAGCGCCATTGAGAAGGCGGGGTACGCCGACGTCTCCGCGCTGACGAAGGACGAGAAGGGCATCTGGCGTGGAACCGCGAGCAAGGATGGCAAGTCAGTGCCCATCGCACTCGATTACCAAGGCAACGTGGTTGCTGGCAGCAACTGATCAGAAACCGAGGATTATTCCCATGAAAACTATAACTGGACTGTTCGACAATTATGACGATGCCACCGATGCCGTGGCGGAGCTTGAGGCCACGGGTGTGCCCCGCTCGGACATCAGCATCGTAGCCAACAACTCGACGGGCTGGCACAAGGGTGAAACTTCCGAAGCTGGTGAAGACGCCGCGACAGGAGCAGGCGTTGGCGCCGTAGTTGGCGGTGCCGGCGGACTTCTTACGGGGTTGGGCCTGATGGCCATTCCTGGCGTCGGACCCGTGGTTGCCGCCGGATGGCTAGCTGCCACCGCGGTCGGCGCCGTGAGTGGTGCCCTCGTCGGCGGTGCTGCAGGCGGCATCATCGGCGCAATGACGCAATCCGGCGTGCCAGAGAACGATGCTCACGTCTACGCGGAAGGTGTCCGCCGTGGTGGAACGATGGTCACCGCCAAGGTCGAGGACAATCTTGTCCCGGACCTAGAACAGATCCTGAAGCGGTACAATTCGGTCGACATCGCCGGCCGGCGCAACGAATACGAAGCAGGCGGCTGGACAGGATTCGACCCTACGGCCGATGTCTACACGGGTGATGATCTGGAACCCTCTAGGGGAAGACGCAATAACTGAGCCTGAGCCCCCGAGGGCGGCGAACAGCCGCCCTCGATTTCCGCTGGGTGACGGCACCGCTGCGCGACGGAGCAACATCGGGTTCTTCAACGCGACCGGCGCGTGCGCAGGGCGGCTGCGGCAGCAGGCATATTGCGATGTAGGTCATGGTGGTCTCTCTGGATTTGACGGCTTTCGAAGGCCGGTTGCCAGCGGTCAGCACTGGCGCCGGGAAGTTCGAAACACAGCCAGAGACGGCCTTTACACCTTGCGGGCTATTGCATTCTTATTCATGGAAATCGTCAAGCGCACCCTTGCGAGGCATCACCCAACATCGTTAGCCTTGGTGACTTTGCGTATGAGCTGCTTATCCACCCAGTCCTGAATTGGCCGGTCGGGGTTGCGACTACGCCAAGTAACCACCGCACTCGGATTTGAACCTACTTGGAGCGCCAAATCTGTGAGCGACGGGAATTTCTGCTTAACCCCGTCGATTGTCACGGTAACCGGATTTGAAATCCCGCTCGGCATTGCCGCTACCCCTCCCTACTTCGACGGTTGAGGTGCAAGTTCAATGCCGACATTTCGCCGGCGCCGCCCTCCTGATGCCCCTGCCGGTTAGGCCCGGTGCTTATTGGCCCGCCCGCCCCAAGTGCCGGGCCGCTGCTTCCGATAAGTGCCTCAAGTTCACCAAGCGTAAATTCAATCAGGTATCGGTATTTTGAATCATCCGAGTAAATGCCCTCGGCTTCAATCGATATAACCGGGCCGCCTGTTCCAGATTTGACATCGCCATCAATCAGCGATCGATGGAAGATGGTTCGAGAAGTTCCTTCCCGTTTGGCAGGCCTGACCAGCATCCGCATTGCTTTACCCCGTTATCTGCTCTGTGCGCCGGGCGAAGCCAGCGATCATTCCGGCAAAGCCTGCCGCTCCTTCACGGCAGCGGCAGGCGCTAGTTGGCTCCGGGCGTTTGGAGACCCGGCGCAGAACCTTTAAAGTGCGCTATTGTTCCACCTGTTCCGGCGCATCAGACCTTTGCGCCATGGTCTAAGACCTTTGCCCTAGATGCCTGGGTAAGAAGCCTCGCCAGCGCGCGTTTCCGCTGGCCGCTGTCCTGCACCCCCGCCATTCCTGCCAAGCGCGCTCTGCCGCTGCCCTGTGGCCGGGCGGCCCTCGAATCTGCCGGCGTCGAGGTCATCGCCGAGAATTGGGGCTGCGCCGGGGTGATGCTGCGGAAGGCTTGACGCTGCGCGTTCCCTGGGGAACATCCCTGTTCCAACGACGTTCGGCTGGATGGCTTTCGTTACGGGGTTTGCATCTGCAATGGTCGTTCTGTTTGTCGTGCTGCTTTTCACCCATGCAGCGCGAGACCTCCAGAGTTCGCCGATCTACCATCGGTTGTGTCGCCGATTGCGCAGAGTGCGCTAGCGCGATTTGACCGCGCAGAAAGCCCGCTGCCAGGGCACGGCAACGGTTGGGGGGACAGGCATCCGGCCGGCATTTGAACGATGGGCGAATGAACGATGGGCGAATATTTTTGTTCCCGCCCCCCGATCGCTAAAAATAGCGATCTCCAAGGCTAGCAGGGGCGCCTCGTTGCCCCTCAGATGTTCCTCTCGATATGAGCCTCGATCGGATTTGGGCGCCGTAGCTCAAATCTTTTAGCTGCCATAAAGGTCAGCACGATAGCGGCAGCCATCGATGCAATGACGGTGGTGGTAAGGGCTAGACTTCTCACCATCTTCACTACCGCCTCTTCACCTTCGGCGTGATCTCCTCGACCCGCACCTACTTGCGCGATCACACCATAGGCTAACGCGATCCCGCAGTTCACAATACACTACAAGCGGTTCACCCTTGGGATGTAGCCGCTCCCATCAGGAGGTCCGTCGCGTGGGGGCACGCGGCGGACTGCTGGTGGCTGGCGGCGCTGGCGTGAGGTTGCGGAAGAAAACGGGTTCGACGGCGTGTCATCCACCCTCTTGAACGCGCCGCTCGATCCGCACTTGTTCGCCGATTGCCTTGGCCTTGGCCAGAGCCTCGTTTATGTCCGTCGTGGTCAGGACAATCCGCCAGTGCTGCGCCTGAAACACGCTCACTATGTAGGTTGTTGTCACCGGCTTGTCGGTCATTGTCGGCCGCCTGGTGATGAAACACCGCCATCGCGACGAATGGGCTGAGGAGGCTCAGGTTTTTCTTCTATTCCCTTCGTCGGGCGTAGATAGAAAAGTCCGAATGCCAACAGCAAATATCCAACCTGCAATATGATCAAAACGAGGAAGGTCCAGGCCAGCGCCGTCCAGAACGAACCCGTTGCCAGGTAAGTCCAGATCGCCACTACGGCCGACGTGCTGAACATCCCGACCAGGAACTTCGGAAACAACATGGCAGCCCCGCTTGCCGTTCCCCAACGGCTCCCTCTTCCAAAATCCCATTATTTTAGCAAGTGCGGAAGTAAAGGCCCGCCGCCTCATTTGCGAAGCGACGGGTCTTCACCCCAACCCCATGTCTGTCGATGCAATCGCGGTGCCAAACCTAATTGACCCGTTATGGCCCGCGTGGCGGACTTCGTGCGGCCAGTTTATTAGCGCTTACTAATTTAAGGAACGTCTCTTGCACGGTTCGGGAACGGACGGTGTCCCATTATAGAACACACTATATCGGCGTATATTCATAGGCGTAGGCAGCCCCGCCAGGGCGCGCGGGCCGCCCGTCCGCGCCTTCGCCCTTGTTATCGGGCTGGGAATCGGCGTTTGGCATGGCGATCCGGTTAAGACACCTATTCAACTTCGAGCGTGATCTGCTCGGCCGATTAAAAGACCGCGCCGCTGCGGGCAGGCGCGGGCTGATCGGGAGCCGGTGAAGATCCCGATCTTAAGGCACTGATGGGGTTAGCATCGCTTGCCGCAGCCAAAAATAGTTAGAGATTTTAATGTTCCGTCAAGCCGGCTTGGTTCGATCGAAAGTCGGTTTCCAGTCGCGGTTCCGCTCCCGCAGCTGGCTTTCGTAGTCGGGAATGACCGTGAAAAACACCGGGCGCCGATCGCGGCCGGCAGCCGTGCAATCCAAGCAGCCGAACAGCCGGACAAGATCCCAATGCATTGAACCATGATCAGGCCCGAGCCTGTCTATCAGCGTTTGAATGTCGAGCTTGGTGGATTTGCAGCACCATTGGATGCCCGCAATGGACATACATGGTTTCGCGGGCGGCAAGGGTGTCGGCGAGAGTCTTTTGGGGCATGGCGATCTCCGTTGAAGGGTCGCCGCAACGGGAGGATTATATTCCTGATTTCGATGGCGATGTAAACAGAGCCTCCACCAGCGCGCTTCCCTGCCGGCAACTGTTTATTCAGATATTCTAATTTAGCATGGCCGCGTCGCTGGTTCCTGTTCGAGTAAGAGCGACACTTGTCTTAGGAAAGCCCGGAGCTCCCCCGCCCCGGGCTTTTCTTATTTCTAACAGCCCCGCCATGGCGCCTGGGTAAGGTTGAGGAAGGCGTGCTTTACCCGCCTTGCGCGAACTGACTGATTAGTTCAGGCTTCCGCCGACGATATGGGGGGATATCGCGGATGGAGTTCATTCTACTCTGGTTTGGCTTTTCGATCGTCGTCGGAGTAGCCAACAAACGCGATCGCAGCGGCGCCGGCTGGTTCTTCCTGGCGCTTTTCATCTCGCCCTTACTAGCCGGGCTGCTGGTGCTTGCTCTCGGCGAGAGCAGGCCCGCGAACCAATATCAAGTCGTAGAGGTAGAACCTCGTTCCAAGACCTTTGGCCCAATCCTCGAAAAAAGCGTCCAGACTGCGCCGAGGTGGTGAAGGCAGACGCACGTATCTGCCGGTTCTGCCGGCATGAGTTTTGACGGAGGCGAAGTTGGCTGACTATAGGGAAATCTCCCAAGAGTACGCAAAGAGTGCGATTGGCGCTGCGATGCTGATAAATGCAGGCGCCTCCGTGGCCGTGCTCAGTCAGTTGGCAGAACTATACAAACTGGACTTGCTCAGCTCGGTTGTTTGGTCGGTGATGGGCTGGACGGCCGGCGTGGTTCTTGCCGCCATGGCTTGGCCAGCTGCATTCTTATCAGCCAGATTTGTTGACAAGAGCGAGAAGGAACGAGATCGAGAGGCAAGCCATATCCACAGGTCGAATTGTTGGATGTATGCCGGTATGGGCCTAGTGATGGCTTCCATGTCCTGCTTTGCTCTTGGTGCCGCCTACATGGCGGGCCAACACTCCTTTATCTCCGAACACGTCGTGCTGCCAAAGGCCGCCACACCCTGAACCCTTTCGTCTCGCTCTACATTGCCGCAATCAGCGCCTCGATGCTCGCTGGAGCCGTCTGGCGCTATAGGCAGCGCGACAAAATCGGCATGGCGGCTTGCCTGCTGATGGCTGGCATGGGCTCAGTGGCCCTACTGCTTCCTGTGAGGTTGCCACCACCCGGAGTGGGCGTGGCCTCCAAGCCACAGGGCCCCCGGACCTGCGCCAGCCATGTCAATAAAGCCGCGTCTCGCGGTCTTCCCTCACACCGGCCTCAACTTCCTCAAGAGTTTCAGACATGGCTCCATGCGCGAGCAGCATTTGTGCAAGCGTTGGCACGTTGGAGGTGTCTGGCCAGGCGTCGGGCTGCCACACCTTTCCCCTGATGAAGGCCTTTGGGCAATGACATAAAACCCTCTCGACCTGCACCAGAAGGATGAGTTCAGCCGTACGGCCATCCACTGCAAGTTCCTGCCCGAGAACTGCATCCTGCACTACCGCACCCTTTCCGCTAATCCGTAAAGTGTCGCGATGCCCAGGAATGATGAAGAGTGCTCCTACATTCGGATTTCCAAAGACGTTTTCAAAAGTGTCCATCCGCCTGTTTCCCGGGCGATCCGGAATTGCGAGAAGACGACTATGAAGAACGCGCACAAAACCGGGTGGATCACCTCGAGGCGTCATGTCCAGAATGCCATCGGGCCGGGCTGACGACATGATCACTAATGAGGAGGCGGCGATAAAGCGCCGCGACAGGTCATCAACATGGTCAATCACCTTGTTGTTGACCCAGTGACTCGGAGAAGGCGTCGTGCCTCGCAGATCATGGGACGTCTGCAAATGCCGATCCACGAGGCGGCCAAAAACCTTGGTCATGAGCGTTCAACCCTATCGTATGCCGAAGGAAAACCTCAGCGAGATTACAGCATGGATCTCGGCTTCCCACCAAATCGACCCTGACAAGTTCACGGTGGGTGCGCCCTCGCAGTTTGGCGACGGTGCGCCGCCGGAACCAAAGGCACAGCGAGTAGATTAAGTTTTCTCCTCCCGAAAATCCTGGTCTTTCCTTGGCGATTTCCAGGCGTCGCCTTCATAATTTCGCCGGCTCCATCGGGACACGCTCGCCGAGACATCGTTGTCGCTGACGATGTAGGTAACCACGTTCGATTGAAGGTCATAGTGCCGTCCAGTGCATCCTCCAGCAGGAGGCGTGAGTAGTCCCGCGCGGATAATATCAAGGATGCTTGTCGCAGAGTCAGGTCAGGAGGCGGTTCGCCACAAGCGAGTTTGCGAAGCTCCTTCAACTGGGGATCGGTGGCAGGGAACCCTTCATCGCCAACGACAGGAGCGATAAGATCCGCGAATTTCCGGCGCGGCAATCTTGGTTCGCGTTTTAAACCCAGCAACCAACCCAAGATGCCCACGGCACTCTCCGCTCAGATTGCAGCCTTTAGCAGGCGGCACAAACCTCGCCAGAGCGCGCTTCTGCTGCCTGCTGTCCTCGCTGCGGGAGCGCTCCGCGCGTCCTGGCGCTTCCCTGTGGCCCGGAGGAAGGGATTGTTTGACCTTGCACCGAGAAAGCGTGAGGCTCAGTAAACCCAGCGACGACGAGTGAAGCGATGCGAATTAGAGCCATGACCGAAAAGGACGTCCCTGCCGTATCGAAGCTGCTTGGCGAGTCCTGGCGCCGCACATATGGGCCTATCGCAGGCTGGGCGGAAACGGCCAAGATTTCGGACGTCCATCATGCCCCGCAACGGCTCGCGGAGGAACTGGCGGACACCAACAAGATGGCGTTCGTTGCGGAACGGCCGGATGGATCTCTCGCCGGCTATGCGATGGCCGAAATGGATGCGGAAGGCGACGTCACGCTCGACCGTCTGCACATCGAAATGAGTGAATTCGGGTCCGGGTTGGCGGCCGACATCCTTCACGCCGTCCTTGCGGCCCATGTCGGCGTCCCGAGCATCGCGCTAGAAGTGCTTGAGGGCAACGATCGGGCGCTCGCCTTCTACCATAAGCACGGTTTTGAAATTGTCGATCGGAAACCAGCGTCCTATGGCGCGGAAGGACGCATGTCGATCATCATGCGCAAGCTGTTGCCTCGCTCGTGACATCTCACTTTAAGGGAATGGCCGCGAGATGGGTGTCATTAGCGCCAGAAAGCAAGCCCGCTGCCTCGGGGGGAGAGCAGCGGGCCAACGCCGAGCCGGAAAGGGCTTTGGGGGCAAATCCCGCGGATACAAACGGCGTGCCTGAAGATTTGTTCCCTGGCCAAAAAAAGCCCGCCACCGTGTGGGCCAAAGTGACGGGCTTCCTTGGTTACCAGCCGGGGACGTTATGCTGGCCGGGGACTAACTTGAGCAGAAAACATTAGTTGCACCTAAAAACAAAGAAGCCCGCCTGTAGGAAGGCGGGCAAGGTCTGGAGTGCGCTGGGAACAACCAGCATAGCGCCGAGCGGCGGATGGGGTCGGTCAGTCCGCCAAGCCAGCATCGTGATGAACGAGGGCGTCGAGGATCGCCTCATAGACGCTGCCGATATCTTCCTCCATCTCATCGCTGCTGATTCCTGCGGCCTTGGCATCCGCTAACAGCTTGTTAGTGAGATCGGCCACCGATATAGGATCGGCGCCCACGGTCTCCGGGACGTTGGACGAAATCCATTTGAGTCGGTGCCGCGTGTGCTCATCTCGCCATAAGCTGGCGAGTGGCATTAGGTTCCTTCCTCCCGAAAATCCTGCGGCGAGGCGTGCCGCAAATCTTCCTCGCCGCGCAAGTGCTTCACGCGGCCGATAATGCCCGGCTTGACCCATTGCGTCGCCGGTCGCTTCATGCCCTTCGGCGGCGGCCCCGCGTGTTCCTGGACAGGCTTCCACAAACGGTCGCGGATGGCGGCGCGCGAATTGATGAAAGCCGAGCCGACATATCTCCCGGTCTCACGGTCCGCCATCAGTGCAAAGGCTGGCTTGCCTGCTTCGCGCTCGGCGCCGAGCAATTCATATTCGTCGATCGAATAGCATTTGGCCTTCAGCCAGTTGGTCGACGGGCCGCTGCGATACCTACTGTCCTTGCGCTTCGACACCATGCCTTCAAGCCCCGCCTGGTCCAGCAGATGAAAGATGGCCTTGGCTTCGCCCGGCAGCGCTTCGCTGAATTGGATACGTCCGCCGGGCTCGATCATGCTGGCGAGGATCTCTCGCCGCTCCTCCAGCGCCATATCGCGCAGATCGTGGCCGTTGAGGTGCAGCAAATCGAAGGCGACGAAATAGAGGTCGTGCTGCCGGCGGGTGATGGCGCAGTTCGCCGAAGTCAGACAGGCCGGCATCGCTGAGCACGATGATCTCGGCTTCGACGATGGCGCTTTCGGCGCCAAGGCTTGCCGCCTCCTTGACCAGGTCGCGATACTTGGCAGTCCAGTCGCGCCCGTTGCGCGTGTAGATCCGCGTGCCGTCGTCGTCGACGATCATCTGCGAGCGGTAACCGTCGAACTTGACCTCATGAATCCAACCGTCGCACTTGGGAGGCTTCTCAACCAAGGTCGGCATCAACGGCTCGACCAAACGCATGAACTGACTCGCGAAACCGCGATTCAATAGCTTTAACTAAGATGGTTCCAAAACCGGAAACCGGGGCTGCAACCAAGAGGCCGGCCGGGGCGTTGCGCATCAACAAAAGCGCGACGAGGAAACAATGATGACGGAAACTTCAAATATCGGCCCGCCCATCGAAGAGCAGCGCTGCGCAGCCATGTCTGTAAAATCTCCCCCGACCGACCCACGGCCAACCCTCCTCACCGCCCCCATCGAGCTTGCCGGCGACTGGGGCCGCATGCTCGAGGGCGCGGCTGATCAGGTCGTCGAGCGAATGCGGCATGCATGCCTTGACGGCGTCCGCCTGCTCTCCGACCGCCAGCCGACGCAGCTGCGTGTCGAGGAGCACACTTCCGGCACGCCGGCCGTCTGGCTGCATCCGGACGGCAGCAGCATGGCCTGGATCATTGTCGATATCGGTGAGCGCGACTGGTCGAAGCTTGCCTACCAGTTCGGCCACGAACTCGGCCATGTGTTTGCCAACAGCTGGCAGCCGGATGCCAAGCCGGCGCCGCCCTGCCAGTGGCTCGAGGAAGCGATGGTTGAAGCATTCTCCCTGCGTGGCCTCGGACGCCTCGCGAAGGACTGGAAGGCGAACCCGCCGTTCGCCGGCGACAACGCTTTCGGCGATGCCATTGCCAAGTATCGCGAGAACATCATCCGAGGCTATACCGCGCTCGCCGACAGTCAGGGACTCACCCGCGACGCCGCGGCGTGGTTCGGCGACCATCGCGGCGAGATCGAGACGCCCGCGCTCAATCCATTCGCTCAGGCGATGTCGCTGACCATCCTCGCCGAATACGACCGCGCGCCGCACTGCGTCGAGGCGCTGGGAGCACTCAACCGCTGGCCCGGCCGCACCGGTCTGCCGATCGACGAGTATCTCGGGCTATGGGAAAAGAGCTGTGCCGAATTGCAGGCCTCACCGCACCTGCCGCAGTGCTTGCGCGACCTGCTACACGTTCCGCCTTGGGCCAAGTAGGGACTATCTTATCCTTGTCCTTCGTGGTCAGGAGCGCGCCAATGCGGCTTCTCGAATCCGGGACTCAAGATGCTGTCGTGGCAAACTTCAAGACGTGGCTTGGGATTTACAGGCAAAAGGGCCGGCGCGACGACGCCGACCCTCGCTCTATTTGCGCTTGGGTTAAACAAGAGGGCGCACGGCCATTCTGCGCCGAACAATCTGAAAACACAACTTCTGCGCCTTTCCGCATGCAGTCGTGGCGGACTTCAAGATACGTGGATCGGGGCTTGACCGGCGATAGGCACCCCTGCTTTAGAGGCCAAAATAAGAAAAGCCCGAGCGGCGGGGGAGCCTGCGGGCTTTTCGTTGTGGAAGTCGTCGCCCTGCGACAGGCCAAACACTACATAAAGTCGAATTTTCTCTTCTGAGGAGATCGGTGACAAGGTGAGGATCGAGGAAATCACGCCGAAGCCGGGTTGGTGGACTGACTGGGACCGCGCTTCGGCGCGTGAGGAACGGAACATTAGCGGCCTCTAATGGTTATTGGTCGTCAGGGGCAAACCAATACCCCAAGAGTCCCCTGATCCCTAGGGACGGCCCCGCCGCTGCCGTGAATGGAGCGGCGGGTTCGTTGGCTCCCTGTAAGACTATATAAAATAACGCTAAATTAATCCGTATGGTACGCTTTCTGCTGAGCCTCGTACGTGCTGACACATCGTTCCGATCAAGGCGCGGCTTTTCGGGGCGAAAACGATGCCTTTCTTGCAGTGTGGGGCGCCAGACTCGGCAATCCAGTTCGCGGATCATCTGGCAAAGCCGACTTTTGCATCGCGCGCGATGGCCACTTCCGGCCGAGCCTTCGGACAGCCCTGCGCGTCAACGAAAGTAAGGCCGTGCTTTGCGATCGCGCTCCTTGCTGCATTCTCTCCCAGGATTCGCAAGCAGCCTGCAAAAACCGCAGATGGTGGCTCTCAAGCTGATATCCGCTGGTAATTTCGTCCCACCATCTCTGGAGGCCGCCGACAGATGAGCAGGTGCGGCCGGTGCCTTGACGGAAACGGAGGAGCCAACGTCGGCTGGCGACTGGGTGACGATGGCAAGCTGTGCCGAAGATTTCGGACCACGAGCGCCCATTGTCAGAGCCTCCCACGCGCGCACGGGATGAACGGGAGAACGAGAACACGTGCGGAGACTTATGGGAGCCGGTCCGTGGAAGTGGCGGCCTGGGTCGATACCTCCCCCGGGGGGTTGCATTGCTACTGCTGTGACTAACGCGTTATTCAGGATTCGGAGCGCCGCATTGCCGAGCCGTTTAGGAAAGCCTCACTGACGCGACGGATTGAGCGTTGCCAAGCGCTGTTTGGCTTCGGCAACCCGCTGTTGCTTGCGGTTGCGGCTTCCGGCCTCATCAACCGCGCCCACCTCCAACATCAGCCCAACCGTCACGTGATCGACGGGGAGCTGCAGAACCGATGCCGCCTGTATCTTCGCGCTCTTTCAGCCGTGCCTGACACTCACGACCAAGCCGGCGGGACGCCCGCGACGGCGATGGGTCGATGCCTTTTCGGGTGGCGAGTCCATTTCCGTCAGCCGGGCGGCCAGATTTGACGGAACCAAAGCGGCCAATGGAGGTTGGTTCATCGAAGGGACCTCGTACCGAAAGGATCGGAACGATGGTCGACGTGCTTGATTGGCGAAGGCTCGCTTGCGTGTGAAGCGTGCCGAGACCTCTCTCAACCGTGCCAACGAATTGTTGGACGACGACAACCCCGGCGTTTGTATCTGCCCTGGCCCTTTGCGGCCGGATCAAATCCGAGCAAAATGATCGTAACTTTCAACGTCGCGAATTTCACGACCAGCAGCTTGTTTCGCGAAGCCCGGCTCGCCATGCTCACCCACCGTGCCACCCACCACATCGACATTTCCGATGCGGCTGCTTCGAAGCTTGAGGAGGCGGTGGCCGAATTTGCCGAGGCCAGTCGTCAATGCTTTACCGACGAGATGATTGCATCTCCGACCGCCTTCCATCATTTGGAATCTGGGCATATTCTCGGCATGTGACGCTGGCCGCCTTAGGAAGAGACTTCGCATCAGCCCGCTGGCCCTCCAGGCTGCCCCCGCAATTCTGGCAAGCGCGGTCGGTGCCGGTCATGATGCGCCACGACATCGAGAACGCTGCCGATCTCTTCGAACAGTCGATAGGCTCGGCCATAGTTGGCGTCGTTGTTGTCGAGGCTGGCACGCTCGCCGCCAAGCCCGTCCAGCCAGTCCTGCCAGTAGTTCAGCGCTCGGCCATCGCCAGCATGGCGCTGACGCTGGTCGAGTGCAGCCCGTTCCTTGCCCTTCGTAGAAGTGGCTCTACTCTCAGGGTGAATTTCGCAGCGGGTTTTCAGCGGCCGGGACGTATCCCGGCTTGTCTGAACAACGTCCCGGTTACGGGAGCGTTCCGATTTCACGTGCCGGGCAACATCCGCTGTAAATTCCAGCAGACTTCCGCCAGATTCCTGATTGAGATACGAGCTCGAACATCTTGGTAGGCTAAAGGAGCAAGTGGTGTTTGATCATTGGAAAAAGTGAGGAAGGTCCAGGCCAGGGCCTTCCAGAACGAAGCCGTTGCTAGGTTAAGTCCAGATCGCCACCACGGCCGACGAGGTGAACATCCCAACTAGGAACTGCGCAAAAAACATGGCCTAATCCCGCTTTTCCGTTCCCCAACGGCTCCCCCTGCAGCAAGTGCCCGATGTAAGGCCCGCCGCCCCATTTGCGAAGCGACGGGACCTTCCCCACCCCACACATGCCAAATGCAATTGCGGTGCCAGAGACCTTCTGACCCGTTACACCTTGCAGGGTTACCCCGCCGAGTGCATGCTCTATCGCTATGTCCCACCCGCAGTTCCTCGACCATCGATTGGAATGCCCCTACTGTCTCACAATAAGGCTCAGAATCCCGCACGACGCTCGCCCGGAGACGCCAATCGTTTGCGCTGATTGCGGAGAGTACCTCGGCACGTGGGATGAACTGCAGACCGACTTCGAGAAGCAAGGCGGTCAAACCGGCGTCTTCCGCCTCGATAAGGGCCGTATCAAGCGAATCGATTAGTCGAGGATCCGCTGATACCTGCCTTGGGTTAGTGTGAAAGCCCGCGCCGCTTGCGGGCAAACGCGGGCCGATCAGGTGATGCGTTCCCCGATCTACGGCAAGGTGATGGAGGGCACCACCTGCCGCCATGGCACAATTAGAGATTGCTAATGTTCCGTCAAGCCGCCTACGGGGCAATGCTACGGGTGAGACGCTTCAAAGTTTCTTTTGTGTTTCTGAGGAATTAGACCACCTAGGCAACATGCTGGATCTCCCCTAACTCATAGGGGATGAAAAACAACCGCCTATCATACGCTGTCTATAGGCCGCCAATCCTCGGCTTTCCGTTCCTGGCTGTCATCCTGGCGGTGGATGGGACAGCCACAGCAAGACCGTTTGACACGGCCAACGATGCCGCCGCCTTCAACAGGCTGATGGCTGAGATTGAGCACCCTGGTAAGATCAAGAATTGACGAATCCTCACCGCGAGCTGTAGGCCGGTCCTCGACGGCCCTTCGGCCATTGATTCAAGAATACCAGCGCCTCCCGCACCGAGTTGATGTCGTGTGTCAAGTCATTGCCATGACCGCTCTTTCGTTTGAGGCTGTCGGACGTCATTTGACCATCCTCGCCATCTGCGAGGACCGGGGCTCATCGAGCCCCGGCCTCATTCGCGACCGTCACTTGCTGCCGTTGATTGCAATGCGCTTGGCGTTTGCCTGCGCCTTTTTGGTCTTCGGCAGTGTCACGGTGAGCACACCGTTCTTGAACGTGGCCGCCACCTTGTCGTCTTCGACCTCACGGCCGAGACTGAATCGCCGCTCAAAGCGCCCATAATAGCGTTCGCTGAACTGGCGATCCTTATCCTCGGTCTCTGCTTTCTTCTCGCCGCGAAGCGTCAGAACACCATCATCCAGCATGACCTCGACTTCGCTTTCATCTAGCCCCGGGATTTCGGCCGTCACCCCGGTTTCCGAGAACTCCACGCTTGGCCAGGTACCGTTGAGAGGGGCCACGCGGCCCAGAACCGAAGGCGTGTCAAAACCGCGGAACACCTCGTCGAATAGCCGGTTGACGTTGCGGTGCAACGACAGGAACGGATCCATGTCGTAAATGCTCGGTGCCTGGCTGCCGGCACGGCTCCAGGGAATCAGGTCACGTACGCTCATTTGTCCTTCTCCTTTCCGTTTTGTGGGTCGCCCCGGCCCCCACGGCAGGACGGGTGTCCGCTGGAGGCCGACCGCCAAATGAGGCCGCCGCGCTGTCAATGCGCTTGGAGGCCGCCTCCTTACCGGTATCGACAGTAATCGCGATCCGGCGCGGCTTCATCTCCTCGGGAATTTCCTTCTTGAGGTCGATGATAAGCAGACCGTTTTCGAGCTTTGCCCCGACAATGGTCACATGATCGGCGAGCTCGAAGCGGCGCGCGAACAACCTCAGCGCCAGGCCATGATGAAGGTACTGAACCCCGTCATTCTCTGTCTTGGCGCCCTCGATCACGAGCAAATTTGGCTCATGCGTGATCGTAAGCTCGTCTTCACCGAAACCCGCGACCGCGAGGACAATGCGGTAGGTGTCTTCGCCGCGCTTGGCGATATCGTAAGGCGGCCAGGTATCCGCGTTCTGCGGGGGGCTGGCGTTTAGAGCAGGTTGAAGATGCGGTCAAAGCCGATGCTCGACCGATAGAAGGGGGAAAAGTCCAGTTCGTTCTCATAACTACATCCTCCTTGGAGCAACATAGATACGAGGGAACGCCAAGAAGCCTGGCGCTCCCTGACACATCGGCCCCTTGCGCGGCGACCGACGAAGATGAGTTGGGGATCGATTTCCGCAGCGTCAAGAGCGAACTGCTAAAAGCAGTTTCGCGACCGCCTTCCGACCGCTTTCCAATGGCTGGTGGCGAGCGCTCGATCGAATGCCCATCTACTTCACGGGGTATCTGGAACGGAGGACGAGGGAGGACGAGGATGACTATGACACGCCAAAGACGTCGTCTCGGTCGTCGGATCCATAGACGACGTGACGATTGCGGAGATCATCGCGTCAGGTGCATCGCTCGACCGCATACACGGTGATGTTTTCTGGCCGCGTGGAATCTTACCGACGGCAAGGGCCCGCCTGGAAACGGGGAGTTCGGCAGGCTAAGGGGCGCGCATCGATGAGACAGCGTGGCGATTGTCCTGGAGTAGCTGCCCTTGGCCTTGCCGTATCCGGCCGGCTAGTGTCCGGCGAGTAGATCAAGCCGACGTCGTTCCCGTCACATTTCTTGCAAAGCTTCGGATCGCCATCAGCCTGCCTCGCTAGAGGAGTGAAGGAGCCAACGGGCCTCGTGTGCTCATCCAGCGAAAAGTCAGATTAGGGGGGTTCGGTTCCGCCATCCGGATCGGCAACGGCCGCCTCATCGACTTCGACCTCCATTTGGTCGCTGATCGACTTGGGCTTGCCAGCGCCGGGGATCGGCACGCCGTCAAAGCCCTTGAGCCATGCATCGGCGAATTCGTTCCAGTAGTCAGGCACCGCGCGCTGTTTGGCATCCTTACGCGCCTGGGCGCCGTACATCCACGCGTAGGTGATGCGCTCCTGGTCCTTCTTAGCCACTGCCATTTTGCCACCTACCTTCCCAACGGCTGCTTGGAAAGTGAGACCAGCTCAACTTCATCTGTGATGCCGGCCATATAGTTCGCGATAATGCGGGAGGCGATTGCCTCGCGAGCGTCTCGCGACTGATTGTCTAGTTTCAGTTGTTCAAAAACGCGCCCAAGCAAGGCTAACTCGAATTCGTCGAAGATGCCGGCGTCAGTTGCCTTTCGTCGAATCGGCATGACCTTCCTCCCTGAAATCCTGCACCGAGGCGTGACGTAGCTTCGGCTCACCGCGCAGATGACGGACGCGGGCCGTAATGCCAGGCTTCACCCAATCGACGTCATCATCAGCGATCGCGGTCGGGACGACTCCATCAGGTTGCGCGGCACGATCGCGCTCGAGGCGCTGATTCCGACATATTTGGCGTCCTTGGCGAACAGCCCCTCGGTCTGCTTGCCGGCCTCCCGTTTGACACCGATCAGGTCGAGGTCATCGACATCCCAGCATTTGGTCTTGACCCAGGAATCGGATACGCCGCTGCGGTACGGGCTGCCGCGGCGCTTCGACACCATGCCTTCAAGCCCCATCTTGTCCACGGCGGCCAAGAACGCAGCGCCGTCGCCCTCGACGTGCTGACTGTACTGGATGATGCCATCGGCTGGCTTCACCAAATCCCACAGGATCGCCTTGCGCTCGATCGCCGACATGCCCCGCAGATCCTTCCCATCCTTGTGCAAGATGTCGAAGGCGACGAATGCCAGCAGCTCGGCGTTCCATGCCATGCGTGAATGCATCTGGTGGAAGTTCGGCCGGCCGTCGGGATCGGGCGCGATCATCTCGCCATCGATGATGAAAGACTTTGCCGGCAGCTTCTCGGCCGCGTTGACGACGGGCCAGTAGCGCTTCGACCAGTCGATGCCTGTCCTGGTGAAGGCGCGCACGCCAGCCCAATCGAGGATCAGCTGGGTGCGGAAGCCGTCATATTTGATTTCGTGCAACCAGTCGTCGCTGACCGGCGGCACTTCGACCAGGATCGGCTCCAGCGGTTTGATGAATTCCAGCCGCTCACGGTCGCTACGCATTGACTCACACGCTCCCCACTCGCCATTAAATAAGGATTAGCTAAAATAGTTCCGGGACTTTTACCGTGACCCATGGTTTGAGCGTTCGCAACTCGGGCCGCCGATCGTCGGTCGACGCCATGGCGATCAGCCAACGGATGATGGCATCCACTTCCACACCTGTCCGATATGCAGCCAGTGGGTCGACCGGCGCGATTTGAGGCAAGTCATCTGGCACGGTCAGCCTAGGCACGAGCCGCTGGAGATGGACGCCTAAAGCCGTCGTGTGCGGGCACGGCAGCGATATGGGCGGTGCAGGGTACCCAGCCAGGGAAGCGGGCCGCTCCATCCAAATCCCTTACCGATCGAGGTAAAGCTTTCTGGCTGCGGCGCTTTCCCTACAATCAGCTTCTCCAGCCAACACATCGCCGACAGGCGATTTGTTGACGCGACGCCTGAAACCCCAGGCGGGGTTTTCTTACTGGCAGGCGGGGTTTTCTCGCCGTCAGGCGAGCGTTCCTTGCCGGGAGCGACTTTGGGTTGCCGGTAGGCAAGCGTTCCTCTCTTACCCTCTCCAGTTCCAATAGCCTGATGTATTCTTTCTCAAAGGCCTCCTCGTTCTTCCGGTCCTCGCTCCGGAGATGGACGTACGGCAGCGCAAACGCCAAAATCACGATTACGACGATCTCGCCCGTCATGATCATGTGGCTGCTGCCGACAAGCCAACAAAAAACAGCAACCACGCCACCGGCTATAGCCGCCCCGGTCACACCAGCCCGGAACGGATCATATTTAGGCGGCGGAGCAACCGAATCTGCCTGTCGCCAGGCCTCGAAGCTAATGCGTGCAGCATCCAATCTGACAATTCCCGATATCGATTGCACTTTAGCAATTTCTAATGACACGGGCAAAGCGCGCGCCATCGTCCAAAAGGATCGATACTTGGCGTCGTTTCCTTGAAAGCGTCGCCGGTAAAAGCTCGGTGCCCGTCTGGTAGTTCAGTGTCAACACGCGGCTTGTGCTCATATCGCCACAAGCTTGCTCGCCGGCTTAGGTTCCGGCCTCAGAAGGAAACAACTTGCCCTCCAGGGCCAAGGCGCGCGCCTCGGCAGCGTCCTCCTCCGTCAGGGTGATCTGTTCGGAGACTGACTTTTCGTCTTCAACCACGAACTCGGTCGGGGCGGTGTCGTGCATCATGCTGTGGGCTCGCATGGCGGCCTGTTTTGCGTCGTCGGCTTCCAGCTCGATGCTGGTGGTCACACGGTAAAAGGTCATTGTGCCTTCTCCTTCATGTGCGCAGGATGCGCTCCTGATCCTTCTTAGCAAGCTCTCGGAAATCCTGCACCGAAGCATGGCGCAGTTTCGACTCTCCGCGAAGATACCGGCACCCGCGCTTTCATGCCGGGTCGGACCCATAGGGGCTGTTCTTGCGCTTCGATGCCTTCGACGTGTTGGTTATACTGGATGATCCCGTCGGCAGGTTTCACCAGTCCCACAGGATCGCCTTGCGCTTGATCGCCGGCAAGCCCCGCAGATCCTGCCCATCCTTGTGCAGAATGTGGAAGGCGACGAAGGCGAGCCGTTCGGCGTTCCACGCCATGCGGGAGTGCATCTGTGGGAGTTGGGGCGGCCGTCCGCTTTGGGCGCGATCATCTCCCCGTCGATGAATGAGCGCTACCAACGTCACCCGCATTGCCACTGGCGAGGAAGCCGACGTGGGGCGTAGGACCTTGTGAAAATGCATCTTGACGGCCAGAAAATCCAAACCAATATTTTCGCTGGGCGGGCCGCTGCCGGCCCGCCGATCCTAACTCAATTGTTCGTTCAAATTGGAGGATCACATGAACGACCGGATGTTCGAACGCCCTGTTTTCGTCAAGAGCAGAGACAGCCTAATCCAAGAGATTGCGTGCTTAGAGGACGCCTTGGAATTTCTCTATGAATGGCCACAAAACCGACGGGGCACTATCTATGAGACCGCCCTCCGCGCCTGTCAGAGAGCATTTGACAACAGCTACCCACGGTCGGCCGCAAGGCAAGCTTTTTGCGGTTTCGCCAAGTCGGCCAAAATCCATGAGGACGTTACCGAAGCCTTGCCATGTATGGTCGGCAACCGCCGCCAAAGCGGCGGCGTCGCGGCCTAGAGTGTCGTGAATGAGGAGGTCACGATGCTTTCCCAACTCTTCGAAAAGCCAATCCGGATATTGGTTGGACTGGGCTTTCCCCGCCAGCTCCACACAGTCGCCGATGCCTATCAATTCGCGGTTGAGTGGTGTGGCAACAGCCCGGAACAGAAAGCCGCCATCCGCGCCTGCAAAGCCGCGTTGGTCGGGGACGTCGAGGCAGAAACTGCAAGAGGCGTTTTCCTGGCCTTCGCTCGCAAGAAGGACATTCTGCTCGAGGACGACGCAATGCCCCTGATTGCGGAAAAAGCGCGGTCGAGACACGTCTGAACGAGGAAAACGAGCGGCGGCCATGCGCCGCCGCTGCAACTCCGTTTGTTTGGGAAGATCTTGGCTGACGCTGGCGCGGCCTACCATCGAACCTAACGTTCACGAGAATTAACAATGGCAAAGCAACCACTCATTACATCGCCCTCTAATGAGATCAACTCCGCACCGTATGACAACGATTGCCAAGATGCCCTGGCGGCTCACTTGGACGATCTGCTTGATCAGGCAGAAACAGCAGGCTGGGAGCGAAAAACCGGGTAGCTTCGACGCTGATGTATCTGGCGGCCAAGAGGCTCAGGGCTCCTGAGACGTAACGCGAGCGAGGATGCGACATCAGCGCCTCCCGGACTAACCCATGACGAGCGCGAGCACGATCGCTGTCGAAACAACTTCCATGCACCCGCGTCACGGACGCGTAGGCAACGGGCCGAAAAACAAACTTTCCAGCGCAAAAAGAGGCCCGCCACCCCGGAAAGGTGACGGCCATCTTCAAAGCAACGAGGCCGACTGAGTTCAGTAGGGCGAATTGCACTGCTTCCGTGGCCCATAGTTTGGTTGGAAGGTGTTGTCAGACGCGCGATAACTGCGATAGCGGTCATAGCACCACTGCACATGGGCATCGTCACCGCGATAGACGCGGCGCGGATTGTTGACGATGGCGCCAGTGATCAGAGCGCCAGTTGCGAAGGCTGCCAGTGGGAACCAGAAGTCGCCGTGCCGGCGATAACCGCGACGATACTCACGATAACCGCGGTGACCGCGCCAGTACATGCCGTCTTCGCGGGCAAAACTGCGGTTGCGGGCAAAATTGCGTGTCCTCCACCGATCGTACTGCACAGTCTGGACAGCCGACGATAGGCCTTGCCCTTGCGGCACATAGGTTGGCTGTGCATTGGCCGGCACGATCTCCGCTGAGGCGAAAGACACTGACAGTGTGGCCGCCAGCATACCCGAAACGATCCTGTTCATGATCTTCTCCCAAGGATGGTTGACGTCCCTATGGCATCCAAACATCCCAAGATGAGTATAGTTCCCGATCGTGGATGAACGACTATCCGCTTATCCCGACCGACGTCGACAATTATCTCGTGGGGTGACTTCGCCGACTGAGATGACTTCGGAATCGCTGTCTTAGGGACGTTGTTGGCGATCCATTGCCAGGAAGTTGATGCCGTGTGTGCTCATAGGCTTAGCAACCTTCCGCTTTCAGGGACCGCACCATCTTTACAACAACCGGGTCATACGGGATTTTTTCCGACCTGCCGTAATTTATGGTGAAGAGCGCGGCACGGTCGTTGCAGACCGCGATAGCGCGGACATATCGAATCTGGCCATACTTGATGCCCGAGTAACTTGCCCACCGCGGGGTGACGCGCCTATAGGTCAGCTTCCACCCAGCCTTTTCGTCCTCGACCATGCGATGCTCGATCTCGGCGCGAAAACTGGCGTTGCCGAGTCTTGCCCCCCACACTGCAAGGAAGGCATCGTTTTCGCCCCGAAAAGCCGCGCCTTGGTCCGAACGCTGTGTCAGCACAAAACCCGGGGGTACATCGAATGTGAAGCCAAGCTGCCTGACACCGAACGGCTGCCAGGCTTGAGCCTGAAGAAGCGAGCTGCAAAATAGGACCGCTAGGAGGCTCAGCAAAAGCAAATCGGTGCCGCGTGTGCTCATCTCGCCATAAGTTGGCGAGTGGCACTAGGTTCCTTCCTCCGGATAATTATGTAGTGATGCGTGAGGTAGGTCCTCACCGCGCAGATTCTTACGCATCGTCGCAGGATAATTCCGTTCAAGCGGCTTCCTTGACTGCCGGAACCCCCGCCCTGACATAAGCGCTGCGCTTAGGTTCCATGCAATGGCTTGTCAATCTCGGCGCCTGACAAACGGCCGGACTATTTGGCGCCAGAATGCGACCTCAGCTAGGTCTGTCCAAAATACGCCTGGTACCAGTCCACAAACCGCCCTACCCCTTCGGTCACCGTCGTTACCGGGCGGTAGCCGACCGCCTGCTCCAGGGCCGATGTGTCGGCAAAGGTATCGGGCACATCGCCGGCCTGCAGCGGCAGCAGTTCGATGATGGCTTTCCTGCCAAGKGCGTTTTCCAGCGCCTCGACATAGGCCGTCAGCTTCACCGGTTTGTTGTTGCCGATGTTGAAGATGCGCCAGGGCGCGCTGCTCGTGGCCGGATCCGGACGGCTGGAGTCCCAGGCGGCATTGCGGGCAGCCGGGCTGTCGCTGGCCCGAACRACSCCTTCGGCGATATCATCGACATAGGTGAAGTCGCGCGTGTGGTTGCCGTTGTTGAACAGCTTGATCGGCTCGCCGGCAAGAATGCTTCTGGTGAACAGGAAAAGCGCCATGTCCGGGCGCCCCCAGGGACCATACACCGTAAAGAAGCGAAGCCCGGTCGTCGGCAGCCCGAACAAATGGCTGTAGCTATGCGCCATCAGCTCGTTGGCGCGCTTGGTCGCGGCGTAGAACTGCAGCGGATGGTCGGCCGGCCGATGCTCCGAAAACGGCATGTCGGTGTTGGCGCCGTAGACACTCGAGGTGCTGGCATAGGTCAGGTGCGCAACGGCRCTGCTGCGGCAGGCTTCGAGCATGTTGGTGTATGCGATGATGTTGCTTTCGACATAGGCATGCGGGTTTTCCAGGCTGTAGCGAACCCCGGCCTGGGCGGCGAGATGGATCACCCGGTCGAAGGCGTGGTCGGCAAAGCAGCCGTCGACCACGCCTTTGTCGGCAAGATTGCCGCGGATGAAATGATAGCCCGCATTGGTCTTGCGGCTCACCTCCTCCAGCAGCCGCAGCCTCGCCTCCTTGATCTGCGGATCGTAGTAGCTGTTGACGTTGTCGATGCCGACAACCTCGTCGCCGCGCTCCAGCAGACGCTTCGACACGTGATT
>NZ_JBFUDB010000017.1:0-58574 GCF_056404935.1 Mesorhizobium sp. P2_A8 | reverse complement strand
TCTTCAGATAATCGTCAGCGATCGCATTGCCGCGCTGGAGATAAACCTGCTCGCCGGTGCGCGCATACCAGACATAGTTGATGAAGGCACGGTCGTAATAGTTCGCCGAGGCCCAGTCAGCGCCGTCAGCCGCCCAGTGGCTGTCATCATATGCGGCGAAATCCTGCTCATACCGCGCGAACAAGCCCCCCAGCGAAGACGTTTCCGAAACCGAAATGGTCGGACCGACAAGCGAGATCAATAAGTCAGACATAAAATCCCATCCAAGGTGTGCGGTGAGCCCCCCACCCAGAATGCATCCCGGTTAGCGACTGGCGCATAGAAGGGCGGCGCAGCCGGGTACACAAAAAATGACGTCTCCCTCCAAAGGCTTGTTTGGGTCGGTGGTTTCTTTGAGCAATGGGGCCTGAATCTGGCACTGGCAGGGCAAAAATGCGGCGGGCGGAAAATGCCGCAGGAACAAAGGCTAAGAAAGGACCAGCTGTGGATACGCTCCTCCGAGGTGGAGGCCTGCTCATGACGCCGACGGTCGGACGGGGAAAGAATCAACGTCATGTCACCCGACTCGGTGTTGTGAAAACAGCGACTGACGATCCTGCGCCTCCATCAAGCGCCTTTGATTGGCGAGGTGCAAAGCGGATCCTAATTTTCCCGAAAGGCGCGCTGGAATGAATCCATCAAGGGCTTCGATAAGTATTCCAGGAAGGTACGTTCCCCTGTGGAAATGAAGGCCTCGACTGGCATGCCCGGGTAGACTTGCTCGGGTTTGACCTGCGGCGGAAGCTTGTCTGCCATTTTGAGACGCACCGTATAATAGGGCTGCCCGGTATTGGGGGTAATGAGGCGGTCTGCGGAGATGTAGAACACCTTGCCGGGAACCTTGGGCGTGGAGCGGGCATTAAGCGCCGTGAACATCATGTTCGCGTCCTGCCCAATTCGAATGGAATCAATGTCCTGCGGTTTGATCTGGGCTTCGATGATCAGGTCGTCGGTGGTCGGCAGGAGCTCCATTGCGACCTCCCCGGCGCGCATGACGCTTCCCTCGGAATTGTAGACGGAGCGCACGATGACACCGTCGACCGGCGCTCGGATCGTGGTTCGTTCGAGCACCGAGCGAGTGGCATTGATCTGCTCCTCCAGATCCGCAACCTGGGCCCGCGCCTTGTTGAGCTCAGCGACCGCGTCCTCGACCCGCCTTGTCGTCAGCCGCTCGATCTGCTGGCGCGCTTCAACGGTCTGAGCCACCGAACTCGCGATCTGAGCCTCCAGCGACCCGGTTTGGCCGACGAGCTCGGCGACGCTGCGAAGGAGATCTGAATATTCCGAACGTTTAGTGAGTCCCTTTTCCAAAAGTCCCTTCTTCCGGTTGGCTTCTTCGTTGACGATCGCCAGTTGATCTATGGCTGCCTTCTTCTGGGCCTTCAATCCCACGATGGAGTCCTGCAAAGCGGCTACGCGCTGCTTCAGGATTTCCTGTTCGGCGTTATGGCGCGCGAGCCTCGCCTGGAATTCCTTGTTCTGCTCCGTGAACACATCGCTGAACTCCGAGGTGCCCGCGTAGCTTCCAACGCCCTTCGGCAGGACGATTGCCGTCAGCCCGTCACGCTCCGCCTCAAGCCGCGCCATCTCGGCTCGTTCAACGATACATTGCTTGAGCGCGCGGTTGAGCTGCGCCTGTGCCAAGGTTGGGTCAAGCTGGATCAGGATCTGTCCTTGGCGAACCCGGTCGCCTTCCTTGAACCTGATCTTGTGGATGACACCGCCTTCGAGATGCTGGATCATGACGTTCTGACCGGCTGCCGCGACGACGCCCGGCGCAATTGTCGCGCCTGCAAGCGGCGCCATCGCGGCCCACAATCCGAAGGCAAACAGGAATGCGGCGACGGCTGCTCCACCTAGGAATGTGATCTTCTCTGTGCGGATATTGATGTCGCCCTGCCAGCGATAAATTTTTGCCGTGCTCTGCATAGCTCTACTCATGTGCCAACTCCGGCTGCGTCGGAGCGGGTGAAAGGCACGACAGCCTCCCCGCCGCGGGCTGCGGCGCCATCGGTCGCGGTCCAGCGTGACTTATCCTGTGCCAGACGGGCGAGCACGTCCTTCACCCGGCCATAAAGTTCAAGCTGGCCGTCGCGCAACAGCAGTATCCGGTCGCATTTGGCCGCAATGGACGGCCTATGCGTGATGATGAGAACAGTGGTTTCCCGAGAGCGCGCCTGGACGATAGCACGCTCGAGCGCCGCCTCGCCTTCCGCGTCAAGGTTGGCATTTGGCTCGTCGAGGATCAAGAGCCTGGGATCATTGTAGAAGGCGCGAGCAAGCCCGATACGCTGCCGCTCTCCGCCAGAAAGACGTACACCCATGGGACCGATAATCGTCGAGTAACCGTCCCTCTGGGAAACCACCATCTGGTGCACTTGCGCGTGCGCGGCCGCTTGGATCACCTTCTCGTCGGCTGCGTCACGGTCAAAGCGTGCGATGTTCTGAGCAATCGTGCCAGGGAAGAGCTCAACCTCCTGCGGCAGGTAGCCGATGTGGTGGCCCAACGATTCCGGATCCCAGTTGCGGATGTCGGCGCCGTCGAAACGAACTGCGCCCGAGCGGGGCTGGATAGCGCCAACGAGGAGGCGCGCCAGGGTGGACTTGCCCGCACGGCTCGGCCCGATGATGGCGACGGTCTCGCCCGCGGCGACAGCGAATGAAAGGCGCTTGATTAGGGGCAAGCTACCCTCGGTCGCGCCCGGCACGTAATATACTAACTGCTCACTTGTCAGCTTGCCCCTCGGGGAGGGTAGCGCCACAGCCCGAGGACCCCGAGGCAGACCACCGAGGCTGGACACTCTTTTCCACGCCATACTGGCCTCCACGATCTGGCGCCAGCTGCCGACTATTTGGTCGAGTGGCTGCAGCGCCCGAGCCGAGATCATTGAGGACGCGAATATCATTCCAGCTGTCATTTGCTCATTCAACACGAGATAAGCCCCGACTCCGAGAATCGTGATCTGCAGAACCGACCGTGCAGTGCGGGACACTGCGCTATAGAATGTGTTGATCCGGGCGAGCCGATCGGCGGCACGGACCGATCCGGAAAAGCGCTCGCCCCAGAACTCCAGCGCATTGGTCGCCATTCCGAGTGTGCGAATGGTCTCGAAATTTCGCGCGAAAGCTTGCGCGGAGTTCATTGAGTCGGAAAGGTTGTCTCCCGCAGTTTTGCCGTGGCGTGAACTTGCGGCCTGATTGAGCAACGCGAGCACAATCATCAGAACCGCGCCGATAACAGTTACGAGAAATAGCAGGGGGTGAATGAAAAACAAAAGGACTACGAACAACGGCCCGAAGGGGAGATCGAAAAGGAAGTGGATCGTCCGCGAGGCAATGAAGCTCCGCAACGTGGCGAGATCCCGCAATGCTTGGACGTCGCCGAGCCCCGCGCGCGGGCCGTTCATGGCGGCGAGAAAGGACGGGCCTCCGTATGCTACATCCAGACGCGAAGCAAGCCGGCCGGCATATTGTCCGCGGACGATCTCGAGCGAGCCGAAACAAAACAGGGCAGCGAGCGCCAGAAACGTCATGTAAAGAAGAGTATCAATGTTATTTGCAGGCAGCACTCGGTCATAAACCTGAAGCATGTAGAGCGGCAGGACCAGCAGAAGGATATTCATGACCGCGGAGAATAGACCCATCTCAATCAGGATCCGCGACAATGCCGTTCTGTTCAAATTTGCTGGCATGCGTTGGTAACGTCTCCTAGAGATGGGCCGGGGGTCCGGTGATCTTATGAACCACACGACCGGCGTCGTTCGGCTGCGGTCCCTATTAAGGGCAAACCGCCTTAGCCGACTGTTGGAAAGCAGATAGCCGCAAAACCCGCCGCGCACTGGGCGCGGGCACACCTGGCTGGCTCCGCGCTAGCCGATATCCGCGGCAAACTCGCGCACAAATGCGTAGGTATTTTTGTCCCTCCACCAACGCCGATGCTGTGCCTTGATGTGGTCGGCTTCGTGACAGCCGTTTTTGTTGATTCTGTGTCAGCGAAACAAAATCCGAGCCTCGTCGAATTGCCGGAGGTGAGGAAAACAGTCTCCCTTTAATGCCTGTCGAATGAGGATCAGACGGATAATTGTAACCAATTCCGCATGTTGTGCCGACTTGGTAAGCGTCGGCCGACCATCCGTGTCGGTGGTGCGGCAGGAGGGTTGCGGCTCTCGACCGGGCGCGGTGCGTTCACTCGTCCTCCTCCCAGAAATCCTGTAGCGAGGCGTGGCGCAGCTGCTCCTCGCCTTTTAGGAACTTGACGCGGCCGACAAGGCCAGGCTTGAGCCATTCGGCGGTTTTATTCGCCAAAGCTATAGGCGGCGGAGCGCCCGCCTTGCCCTGCACACGATCCCAGAGCCGCTGGCGCTTATCGTGCTTGAAGGTGACAACGGCCCCGCCGACATAGCGACCTTGATCCGCCATGAGCACCATAGCTGGTTTGCCCCTTTCGCGTTTCACTCCTATGATTTCCATTTCCTTTTCGTCAAAGCACTTGATCTTGCGCCAGTTCATCGTCAGGCCGCTGCGATAAACGCTGTCCCTGCGCTTCGAAACCATGCCTTCACGGCCAGCTCGGTCAACGAGCCGGTAGACGACCTCACCGGTGCCATGCATCGCTTTGCTGAATTGAATCCGGCCAACGGCCGGGACCATGTCCTGCAGGATCTCGCGGCGGTCCTCCATCGGCATATCGCGCAGATCGTGGCCGTTGATGTGTAGGAGGTCGAACGCCACCAGATAGAGGTCCTGCGAAGGCCGGCGCTTGGTGATAGCCGATTGCAGGGCATAGAAATCGGACAGCCCCGCCTCATTGATCATGATGGTTTCACCATCCAGGATGAAATCTTCGGCTTCGATTGAGGCCGCCTCTTCAGCGAGGAATCGGTATCGGGCAGTCCAGTCGTAGCCGTTTTTGGTGAACAGGCGGATGCCATCGTCATCCTTGATCACCTGGGTACGGTAGCCATCGAATTTGATTTCATGACTCCACTCCTCGCCATCGGGCGGTCTGTCCTCTAACTCCGGCTCCATTGGCTTGATGAAATTCAGACGCATGAACTTACCCAATACCCGGGACTAAAATTAGCAATCTCTAAAATAGTTCCGGAGCATTTTAGGCAAATTGAATGTTTCAACCATTACGCGATCAAAAGAGCGACAAAATGTGCCGAGGTCCGAGAGTTGGCGACGAGATCACGCTTACGGCCACCATCCAGAAGGTGATGGAGGACGGCGTTTCGAGCGTCTTGGCCATCGACACGCCGAAAAAACCAGGGCCGGTCAGAAGGTCGAAATTAGCGATTTTGCCACTCGCGTCGATGATGAAACCATGAGACCCATACGATCACCAATCTCTCGACGATGTCGCGGGTGAGCGTTCACGTAGCTACATGGAACCCGGCGCCGGCTTTTCTGTTCTTTTGCCAGGAGGAACCGACAATGTCAGACGATGACAAAAGCAAAGTGATTTTCGCGACCGGAACCTGTAGCAGGCGACGAAGTCGGCTATCTCGCCAGTAAGTTCCAGCTTACGATCCCTGAAGTGCGGGAACTTATGAGAAAGCACGGCAACGACCCGGTGGAGCGTGAGGCAAAAGCCTAGGCAGGCGATGACGCCCGACAACAATGATAATTTCTACACGGGGCAGATTGATATGCGCGACCTTAGTCAGGTTTCTTGACACCGAGCGACCAAAGGTACGGTCTACGTTACGAGCCGAAATACAAAGCGGTTGCGTATGTGGTCGTTGAAATAGCGGCCCTTGGCAAAGGCTGATTTAAAACCGGCAAAGATCCCCGGCGGCACCTCCGTGAACTCATAATGCCTGCCGCTCGTCACAAACCATACCGAGAGAACCCTGGTTTCGGAATCATATTCGAACTTGCGTATCGAGGTCGACGGCATGGTGGCGGAAGTACGCGTTGCGCGGTAGGCGCGCCACTGAGGAAGAATGGCGGGCCGTCCGGTGTTCTGCTCGGCGAGGGAAACCAAGCGCCACCCAAACTTCAGTTTCGGAAACAGGTTCCGTTAATCCAGCAAAAAAACCGGATTGAACTGCGGCCTGCCACACCTTTCGGGTAGAGGCGGATCCGGCCAAGGGTTGCCCTTTCCTCGACCAGCAGCGCAGATCGCGCTGTCGCCCTCGGTTCCGCTATGCCAGCCTCACGGACACGTAGCCGTCCGCGAACGGGGCATGGTGCCGAGCATGTTGAACCGTGGTCGCGATACTGCTTCGCCCGCACATGCCGAGCAGCGGCGTGAAAGGGTCGATGGTGATGCCGCCCGTGGTGTTCGTGCGCGTCAGACCTTCAGAATTACATCTCGAGCGGAGTTTCTCGTCCAACCAAGCACCCGCTTTAAGCGGGATGCAACGCGCGGTCAGGGACGTTCCTAGCAGCGAGTTGTCAGGGCCGAACGACTGAGACGCCGCCGTGGTGATCTATGTGAGCCTGCTTGGGTACCGAAACGATTTCATCTAGCTGCTCGAAAGTGACTGCGCCCAAAGTCTCCAAGAAATTGCGTACACGGGTCATACTTTGACATAACCTGATCCTCTCCGGAGTGCTGGGGGACCTCGAGGAGGATCGGCTCTGATCAACGGTTCCAGGTCATTCGGAAAGTTGGGTCCATCGACCGGTAATCTCGGCAGCGGTTCCTTCTCATCCGGAGATAGCGCCGGGAGTATCTCCGCCACTTCGACCAGAACGTCCTTTACGAGTCCGTTCATCAGCGTGCCTATGCGAAGCTTCATCTCCCCCGAACTTCGCCGCTGCATCAAAGTTCCGGTCCCATAAAATGCACCCTGTTGAATTAGCATTTTCTGAAAGGAAAGCAATTTCTCGCAAGTCCATCCCATCGCGAACAGCCAGCCAGTGGTGCGGGGCGGAATCGGACCCGTTAAGGCCGCTGCTGCACTTACCTGGGCCGTAGTCGTCCAACCCAAAGGAGCGAACTGTGTCCACGGCGCGTCAGCAACATTGTGCAAATCGACGGCGGGGCAAGGTCGAGGTTGTCGCCGACGGCGTCCTGATCGGCATGGTTCGCGATGGCACCGTCAATGCGGTTGGCGGCTTCGGCTTCCCGGAAGGCGCTCCGGGCTCTGCCGGCCGCGCTACTGGCATTGTCAAGGCCGCCGAAGCATTGGTAGTGCATGAGTTTGATAATTGCGTTTCGCCTGTCGCCAGCCGTGTCGTGATGTGGCAATGAGGGCACCGAACTTACGGCGACCCGCGTCCAATCAGGCTTGAGGATGACCGCCGCTACGACCCTGCTTTCCACGCCACCGGCAAGCGGCGTCCGGTGCGCTGAGAACTGGCCCATTCGATAGAGAGCGTCGGTCAAGACAGCACTCATCCGCGAGCATCGACGGGCTGGCCAAAGTTTTGCGTGGTCCCAGGCATTGAAGACCTCGAACCCACGCTTGCTGAACTGCGCAAACTGGTCCCCGATTTGTCCGTGTTGGTCGCCCATGGCGACATGTACGCCTCCGAGATGGATGAGGCTATTGTGAACTTTGCCAACGGGGATGGCGACATCCGTCTGCAGACAAACATAATGGCTTGGACGTGCCACGTGCCAACACCATGGTCGTATTTCGAGCGGACAGGTTCGGGATGGCTCAACTGCACCAGTTGCGCGGCCGTGTCGGCCGGGCGGCTGCAAGGTTTGGCATGCTTGTTAACAGAGGCTGGAAACGGCATCGCGCCGGAAACGCACTCGCGGCTCTCGAACCACTGCTTGCTTTGACCGGTTCAGAGCTTGCCAGGTCAAAAGAAAATCAATCACACCTGATCTCCGGAGGAACCCGCCGCGACTATCCAAGTTGGATTAGCACCCGAAGGGGTGATTTTAACCAAAGGAGATTGTCAGATGGCAGCCACCAAGAAAGCCAGTGCCAGCGCCAAGGGTCTCGATGACTTGTTCCTCGACGGCCTCAGGGACATTTACTACGCCGAAAAGAAAATTCTCAAAGCCCTGCCTAAGATGGCCCAGGGAGCGGACGACCCCCAGGTGTCAGCCGCCTTCGAGAAACATCTTGTCGAGACCGAGGGCCAGGTCGAGCGACTTGAGCAGGTGTTCGATATCTTTGGCGTCTCCGCGCGGGGCAAGACCTGCCCTGCCATCGACGGCATTATCGAGGAAGGATCCGAAATCCTGGAGGAATACAAGGGTTCGACCTCGATCGACGCGGGCCTTATCGCCGCAGCGCAGGCGGTCGAGCACTATGAGATCGCACGCTATGGCACGCTGATTGCCTGGGCGACATCGCTGGGCAAGAATGACGTCGTCGAGCTCCTCAACGCCACACTCGAAGAGGAAAGGGCCACCGACGAAGCCCTGACCTCTCTGGGTGAGTCGGGGGTGAACGACAGGGCGGCCGAGCAGCAAAAAGCGGCTTGACCACCCAACAAAAAAAGGGGGCCACGGCGACATCGTCGTGGCTCTTACCGTTTGGGTGTCACCCATCTATCCAACAGTTTACAAGCTGCTTGGTGGTGGCGGTCTCGATATGCTGGCCGTAGCGATTGCTGAACAGCTCGATCATGGCATCATGGGCTTGATCGGAGGCGCTGCAGACCGCATCCTGGACCACGATTGTACGCAAGCCATAGTCTGCCGCCCCCAACACGGTCGAAAGCACGCACATCTCTGGTTCGCCGCCGGTGATGATGCAGCGCCGCTGCGCCAGTAGAGCGCGAAGGTCAGAGCCAAGCCAAGGAGAATACACCGGTTTGTCTATGACTGGCGCCGGGGGCGTAAACGCTCGAAGTTCCGGCACCAAGTCCACCTGTCCCGGGGCGGTGCTCAAGCGTCATGTCTGCTCATCGTTCATAATAGCGTTTCCAAGTCCCTGCCCGTCACCGGGCCGCCTGGTCGGCATAAACCGCGTGAAGACCAACCTCGACGGCTGCGTGATGCACAGGTCTACGATCCTGGGAAGCACACGTTCCTCCACGGCAATGACCACGGCGACGGCTCTCGGAACATCGCCTGCATGTCGACGCAGATGTGCACTGCATTGCTGCCGATGGGTTCCTCTCTCAACGTAGGGTCGGCAGCCATGTTAGTGCGAAAGCGAAAAATGCGATGGGTATTGCTGCGCATCGAACACAATACCTAGGCCATGAGCCACGGCGCTTGCGGCGATCACCAGCTCTCTTTTGGAAACCGGGCAGTGTTTCATAACAGCCAGGACGGCCGCCTCTGCCTGCCTCACCGACACAACATCGTGCCGCGTCTTCCGCACCCCACGTACTGTTCGATTAGCATTTTGAGGCGGCGCCCCTCTATCTCGTGTGACATCCTCGCTCTCCTCCCAAATCGACCACGTGCCCTTCGTGACACTCGCCGGCATTTCGATCGCTGTTAATTTGCGGCCTCGATCCTTGTTCCGCCGCTCGGACAGAAGACGTCGACTTCGTCACGATTGTCTCAAGATTGGCATCAGGAGCGAATTTGCTACCGGTCGGCAACGCTTCGGCGTCCCTCACGTTCAAGATCTTAGTCGCAGCCAAGGAAGCGTTAATGGGCAAAAAGGACCTATCCCAGATTCACGGTGATCAGCCGGCCGCAGTGACAGCGGATGTGCTTCCAGACCGTAAAGAGTTGGCAGCCATCGCCTTTCAGCGGACACGCATGCCGATGGTGGTGACCGATGCCACACAGCAGGATTACCCTATAGTACTAGCAAACGAAGCTTTCCTGAACTTGACGAGATACAGTGCAGGAGAGGTTCTTGGCAGGAATTGCCGGTTTCTCCAGGGTCCGGCAACATCCAAGATCGCCGTTTCCGAGATACGAGCGGCGATAAGGGAGGAGCGCGAGGCCAGTGTCGAAGTGCTCAACTACCGCAAGGATGGATCGGCCTTCTGGAACCAGCTTCATCTCAGCCCAATTCACGATGACAGCGGCCGCGTTGTGTATCACTTCGGCTCGCAGATCGACCGCACTGACTATCGCAGGATCCAGTCTCTCGAAGACTCCGAGCACAGGCTTCTGCTGGAGGTGGACCATCGCGCCAACAATGTGCTTGCCCTTGTCGACAGCATCGTTCGGCTTACTCGATCGGACGACGCTGCCTTGTATGCGGCCTCCGTACGGCAGCGTGTGCAATCACTGGCCCGAGCCCACACTTTGCTTTCCCGACGCGGCTGGCATCAGATTCCACTGCGGGAGGCCATTCGGACTCAGTTAGAGCCCTACGGGGCGAAACGGGCAGTTTTGAGCGGTCCGGATATCATGCTTGCAGCTCATGCGGTCCAACCGCTTGCGTTGTTCATTCATGAGCTCGCCGTAAACGCCGCATCGCATGGCTCGCTCTCGCAGGACACTGGTCAGGTCGCAATCAGTTGGAACGAAATTCCGCAAATCAAAGGTCTGGCGCTCGTTTGGGAAGAAACCGGAGGCCCGCCGCCTGCGGGTCTCCGAAAGGCAGGTTTTGGCACTGTGATCGCCGAAGCTACGATACGGCGACAGCTTCAAGGGTCTACCGAGCGGGAATGGTTAGACCGCGGTGTAAGAGTCGTCGTTGAGGTGCCGAACGTCACCAGCGAGACATAGCAACGCGTTCCCCGCACATGAGCGAGCAACGGTAGCGGCAAAATGCGTCGGTCCGCGCCGCCTCGATGTCCAAGCTCCAATAAGAGGTGCGAATGACCCGCATCGCAACTTTCAATGTAAACGGCGTCAACGGTCGGCTGCCGGTGCTTCTCAGGTGGCTGGATGAAACCAAATACGACATCGTGTGCCTTCAAGAACTCAAAACATCTGACGACAAGTTTC
Organism: Mesorhizobium sp. P2_A8; assembly: GCF_056404935.1. Taxonomy (NCBI): domain Bacteria; kingdom Pseudomonadati; phylum Pseudomonadota; class Alphaproteobacteria; order Hyphomicrobiales; family Phyllobacteriaceae; genus Mesorhizobium; species Mesorhizobium sp. P2_A8. The sequence continues at coordinate 47,755 of NZ_JBFUDB010000017.1, read as the reverse complement.
CGGTGGAGGCGATCAGCAACGCCGGATACGGCGCCATCTGGCACGGCCAGAGGTCCTACAACGGCGTTGCAATCCTTGCCCGCGGGACCGATCCCCTAGAACGCCGGCGCGGTTTGCCTGGCGATCCCGACGATACGCACAGTCGCTATATCGAGGCCGATGTAAATGCGCTTGTGGTTGGCTGCCTCTATCTGCCCAATGGCAATCCAGCGCCCGGCTCTAAATTCGACTATAAGCTCGCCTGGTTTGAAAGGCTCATCAGCTACGGTCGGTCGTTACTTAAAGCCGGTAGGCCAACCGTGCTCTGCGGCGATTATAATGTGGTTCCGACCCCACTCGATGCGGTCGTGCCAAGGCGATGGATCGGCGATGCTGTGTACTTGCCTGAAAGCAGGGACGCCTACCGCCAGATGCTCGCCCAAGGATGGATCGATGCCGTTCGTCACACTCATCCAGAGAACGCTATCTACACCTACTGGAACTTCTCCTATCGCGGCGGATATGACCGAAGTTCAGGACTTCGAATGGACCACCTTCTAGTGAGCCCTTCCCTCTCTTCCCATTTGCGGAGTGCCGGCGTCGATGTGGAGACACGCGGATGGGAGAAGCCAAGTGATCACGCGCCGGCTTGGATCGAAGTCGATGCGTAGGACGGCCAAATCTGAACCGCGTGCGCAATGCCATATGGCAGCTGCGAATGCGCGTTTTCTTCCTTCCCCGACTCCCTAGCACAACCGGTTAAGCGCGAAGCCGCTCCGGGCTTACATCGTATGAGGAGGCCGCGAAGAATGTCCGCGACCAACGGCGTTTACGCCCAGCGGTATCGGAATGTGCACGCCTCAAGCCGCGACTAGACTAACAAAGCGATCTTCCTGGCGGTCAATCGGGTTAATGGCTTGCCGTTGAAGGGTGGCCAGGTGCAGCCCTCCACTCGAGTGTGATGGTGAGGTGCAGATAGTGTCGGCCTACTTCATCACAAACGTTGAATTCGAAAGCGCGTTTAGTGCCGTCCGGATGTGATTCCCTCATGATCGCTGCGAGGGCTCGCAGTCCTGCCTCACGCGCGTCATGCACGTCGACAAGATCGTTTGGATCAGCGATATCGGCATCTGGTATGTCGAAGAAATATCTCGCCATTGCCGTCTAATTTGCGGAGTTGGAAAAGGTTCAATATTCGATTTTTACCAGCCGCGTGCCAGCACGATCCGCAGGGCATCGCTGTGATCGAACAATTGTAATTGAGATGCCACTTCCTCGCCATGTCGGAAGTTGTCATGCTGTCCCTGCGATCGGCCGGGTCGCAAAATTGCTGAGAGGTTAGGCGCTTGAATGAGGTTAGTAGGAGCGAGGTCGAGCGGATCGACCTATTGGCAGAAAGCGCCACTACCGACCTTCTGCGCCGCTCGTCGCTACCGTATTTGGAAGTTGCATCGCGGTATGCTTACACACCTCCGTGTGAGGAGGTGGCGGTTATCCTCGAAAGGATCTGCGGGAGTTTGGGTGACGGCGCCGACGGAGGAGAGATGGCGAGCGGATCGCCGGCCGAGCCGCCGCACCAGACGCGCGGAGGCCTCCATATCACATTGACCCGGTGGACTGCGCGGCGCCTTCTTGAAGGGCTCGACAATTTCAGACCCATGCCTGCTGTGAGGCAGTCAAAGCGCTGCTTTGCCAAAAACGGTTTGTACCGTCTTGCCGGACCTTGAACGACATCAAATCACGTAAAGGTCCCAATGCGCTGAAAGCGAGGCACCTGAACTGGTCTGTGCCCCTGAAACGGGAGGAAATCGCAGCGACGTTGCTCCCGGAGGGAACAAATCATCTCGCGGCAAATTCGTATCAGGCACGGCTGAATCGAGGAGGAGATGATGGGGTTCTTCGGCAAGTATTTTTCAGGTCTCTTGGGGAAAAAAGAACAGCCAGAAGAGCGCAGCGGCGACATGCGTAAGGCGACCGGGGCTGGCCCTGCATTGGCAGCTCACTCGAAGGACGCAAAGACTACTGCCCCAGCGGTCAAAACGCGACTGCAGCGAGGAAGCAATCTCGGTAACCATCACTCTCCCCTTTTGCCAGCGATCTGCTGTCCATTGAGCGGTCCTCGCGTTTGATTACAAAGCCACACCAACAAAGCCTTCAAGGAGCGACGTGATGACAGCCCAAGCAAGATCCTCGCCGCTTCATGGCTCCCAGGTGTGAATCGCAGGATGCGAGCTATCCCGGCACCTGGTTCGGTGGTCTTTGGAGACCTTGGCGAGGTCCAGCCCCTAAGCCGGAAATTTGGCGGCGATCGCGGCATGCCGCTTGACCGATACTACATCGAGAGTTTTCTGCGGCGGCATGCTGAGGACATTCAGGGGCGTGTCGCGGAAATTGGCGACAATGTCTACACGCTCCGTTTTGGCCTGGAGCGGGTTGTGTCTTCCGACATTATCGATTCGCCTGAGAGTTCTAATCCTAACGCCACAATGCGCATTGATCTTCAGAACGAGAATGCCCTGGAGGGCGGCCGCCTTGACTGCATCATTGTGACCCAGACGCTGCACATGATCTACGACGTGCGGGGTGCACTTGCCACGATCCATCGCGCCTTGGCGCCAGGAGGCGTTGTGCTGGCGACGGTTCCAGGCATCACCTCCATAGATGCTCATGACGGGCCAGAAAAGTGGTTCTGGGCCATGACACAGAGTGCTGCACGACGCCTGTTCGAGGAAAGGTTTGGCTCCGCCGCAGTGGAGGTGCAGCAATTCGGCAATGTTCTAGCCGCCACAGCCTTTCTGCAGGGCCTCGCTTTCGAGGAAATCGACCGCGCAAGCCTCGACGTTCTTGATCCCCTGTACCCTGTCATTACCGGGATCAGGGCCACCAGATTTTGATCCTTCTGTGGTCGTGCCAGCTTAAATTCACGGAACGGAGTGGAGCCGGGCTTTATCGGCTCGCGATCCCAGCAACTGCCGGAAAATATGGCTAGTCAGGGTCGCCGACTGGCGGATATCGAAGTTGGCTTGCGCCCGCCTCACGCTCGCGCCAGCCATCGATTTTAACCTGGCGGGATTAGATAAGAGCGAGAGTGCCGCCAGCGCGACGCCCTCCCAGTCACCGGGATATTCCGACACGATACCGGGCCACTCCGTGGTTCCTATAAGAATTCCCGTCTCGCCCGTCGCGACGATTTCCGGTACGCCGCCGACCCCGATCGCCACCACTGGCACGCCAGATGCCATGGCCTCCAGGATAGTGAGCGGCATCGCGTCCGCGCGGGACGTATGCAACAACAAGTCAAGCGCCGGATAAATCCGATGTGGTTCGCGCGCGAGCCCCACCATATGGATGCGCGACTCCAGTCCCGCACGCCGAACCGTGGCGGTGAGATCCTTTTCCATTGAACCGGTGCCAACCATTGCGAAGTGCACGTCGGGCCGCCTTTGCAATATGAATTCGGCTGCCTTGATAAACTTGTCAGGTCCTTTTTCCCAGGCCAGCCTGCCAACGAACCCAACCAACATATCGGCCGGGCCGACATTAATCGTTTGGCGGAACTCCGACGGGTCAGCGGACATCGGATGGTACATTGCGGGGTCGACCCCGTTGGGAACGAGGCTTACAAACTCAGGCGCCAACCCCACCGCAAGTGCCTGTGACCAGGCTTCGCGGCACACCACAATGGTATGGCTCCCCGTTGTGCGCGCGACGCTGATTTCCTGCGGATGCAAGCTCATCCCATGCAACGTGGCTACGGTCGGCGTCCCGCTTAGTCGGCCGGCGACTGCTGCCACGGTATGTGCGTTCATCAGGTGAGCGTGGAGCAAATCGATGCCGGTTTCACGGACGAGAGTGCAGATCAGTTCAATTGTCTTCCAAGGGGGATCGTCACGCAGTTGCGCAATATAAACGTCCCTGCCTTCGGACCGCAGCAACATTGTATAAGGGCTCTCATAAGGGCACAGGAGCGAGACTTTGAACTCGTTCGATGGCAGGTTTGCAGCCAGGTTGCGCACGTAGTTTTCCATACCGCCGACAATGGCGTTGCCCAAGACCTCCAGAACATGCGTGCGCTCATCAGTCTGGCCGCCTGGCAAAACACGCGGGGTCCGGGCCATCACTTTCCTCCTTGCGACCGGTGGAGCCTCAGCCAATCCATTGCAGTCCCTGACATGATCGCATTTCGGTCCTTGCCTGCGACATCGAGCTGATCGAGAATTGCCCCCACCTCGTCCAACGCAGCGCGAATGTGAGCACCGCTGCACGGCAAGAAGCGGTCGCTTCCGAATTGCAGCGAGCGTGGGCCGATCACGTCGAGTGCCTTGCGAAAAACCTCGTCGCGGTAGATGGGGGGTGGCCCGAACGACAGGTCGAAGCGAAACTGGCTTTCGGCCGGGTCGACACCATTGATCCGATCGATAACACCAACCGCGTTGGCTTCGTCACACCATGGCCAGCCAAGGTGAGCTAGGGTGACGCGAAGGCCGGGATGATCGCGAACAGCCTCGTAGAAGGACGGCCGGCAGAACCGGCCAGACCGGCCGTCAATAAAAATTCCGCTGTGAAACAAAATGGGGAGATCGAGCCTTGCGGCGACCGCGTACACTCGATGAGCGCACTCATCATACGGATACCATCCGGTCGGAACCATCTTAAGCGCGCGAATACCGGGAAGCGCGGCTGCCTCCTCAAGATCGTCGGCTGATTGCGGATGGAGCGGATTAACAACCGCGAACCCGACGAGCCGATCCGAGTGGCCTTTGACCAGGTAGGAAAGGTAGCGGTTGCCAGCGCGTAACGACTCTCGGTCATTAAGCGAATAGGGCGGTGTCAGGAACGGCGCCAGCAGGAAAGCGATGTCGACGCCCGCTTGGTCAAGTGACTGCAGCACATCCGCTGTTGTCTCGCGGCCCGACGTATGAAGGTGTGCATCGACAATCATTGGCATCTCCCCGCCGACAACTTACGGAGGCGATGCCCGTTCCAGCCATACCGAGAAATCGTGGCGCCTTTGATGTCCGGCTAAGAAAGACAAAATTCCGCGTTGCCGTGGAACCCGATCTACGAACGGAGCTTGATCCACCATAAGCCAACCCTAATGCGGATCGTTGCAATGGATCAGACTGTATCCAACCCCTTCCTCGTGCCTTTTGATAACCCCCTTCTCATATGTTTTTCACACTTGCGGTGGGACTTTGTTTTTCAACGCCCGCAGCATTTGATGACGCGCGCCGCGGCCGACTACGCCGTTGTGTTCTTCGAGGAACCCCTCTTCGAGCCTGTTCAGATACCTCGTCTGCGCCGTAAGGCGGTGGCGCCAGGCCTGGAAGTTGTGACGCCAATACTGCCGCAGTGTCAGTCCGGAATTGAGGTCGACAGAGCTATCGCCATTCTGCTTGAGAATCTCGTCGCAGGCATCGAGCACGACCAGTTGGTGACCTGGTACTACACCCCCATGGCCCTGAAGTTCACCGATGCGCTGCAGGAGGATGTCTGCGTCTATGACTGCATGGACGAACTTTCTGCCTTCAAAAACGCGCCTCCTGAACTTGAGCGACTGGAAGAGCAGCTCTTTGGCAAGGCCGACGTCGTGTTCACCGGTGGAATGAGCCTTTATGAGTCCAAGCGCCGCCGGCATCCCTCCGTCCACGTGTTTCCAAGCAGCATTGACACGGCACACTTCCATCAGGCGCGCCGGCCTCAGGCAGACCCTGCAGACCAGCAAAGCATTGCGCATCCCCGCGTAGGCTTCTTCGGGGTCATCGACGAGCGGTTCGACATCGACCTGATGGTTCGAACCGCTGCAGCGATGCCTACGGTCCAATTCGTCACGATCGGTCCGGTGGTCAAGATCGACCCGGCCACGCTGCCCACCGGCCCAAACATTCATTGGTTGGGCGCCAAGAGGTATGCCGAGTTGCCCGGATACATGGCCGGTTGGGACGTAGGGTGGATGCCTTTCGCCTTGAACGATGCGACGCGTTATATCAGCCCGACGAAGACCCCTGAATTCCTAGCCGGCGGACTGCCTGTAGTATCGACTGCAATCGTTGATGTGGTGGAAACCTACGGCCGTCGCGGCTTGGTCGACATTGCTGATGCAGGCTCGATGCCAGCCGCCCTCGATGCCGCTCTGCGCAAGGGCTGTGAAACGGCCAAGGTCGACGCGTTCCTCTCAGGAATGTCTTGGGACACGACCTGGAGCACAATGCACGATTTGCTCAAGCCTGCGAAAGTTTTGCGTCATCAGGCATTCAGGAGCTTGGTCGACCATGTTTGATTGGCTTGTTGTCGGCGCAGGCTTTGCTGGAAGCGTTTTGGCAGAGCGCCTGGCCAGTCAGCGCGGCGAGACAGTGCTGGTCGTCGACCGTCGCAGTCACATCGGCGGCAACGCTTTCGATTGGTACGATGACGCCGGTATTCTTGTGCATCGGTATGGGCCGCACATCTTCCATACCAATGCTGAGGCCATTGTCGCCTACCTGTCCCAGTTCACGGCGTGGCGTCCCTATGAGCACCGTGTACTGGCCAAGGTAGACGGTCAACTTTTGCCAATCCCGATCAATCTGGACACGATCAATCGCCTCTATGGCCTCGACCTGACCTCCGAGCAAATGGAGCAGTTTCTGGCCGAACGCAGAGAAAGCGTGGAAGAGATCCGCACCGCCGAGGACGTAGTCGTGGGCACGGTGGGACGCGAACTCTACGAAAAATTCTTCCAAGGCTACACGCGGAAACAGTGGGGGGTCGCCCCCTCGCAGCTGAGCAAGTCAGTGACGGCGCGCGTGCCGACACGAACCAATCGTGATGACAGGTATTTCGCCGACAGGTTCCAGAGCATGCCGGCGGGCGGCTACACACGCATGTTTCAACGGATGCTGGCCCATCCCAATATCAAGGTAATGCTGCAAACGGACTACCGCGATGTTCGAAAGGTCATCCCCTATCGGGGTCTCGTATATACCGGTCCACTCGATGAATTTTTCGATTTCAGGCTGGGAAAATTGCCATACCGATCTTTGCGCTTTGAGCACGTCACACTCGACAGGCCACGGTTCCAGCCGGTGGCCGTCGTCAACTACCCGCAGACGGAGGCCTTCACCAGGGTCACAGAATACAAGCATATGACGGGACAGCAGCATCCTCAAACCAGTCTGACCTACGAATATCCGACGGATGACGGCGATCCTTATTATCCGGTGCCCAGGCCAGAGAATGAAGTGCTTTACAAGCGATATGAGGCGCTCGCTGCTCAGCAAACCGATGCGGTTTTCGTCGGACGGCTAGCCACCTACCGGTACTACAATATGGACCAGGTGATTGGTCAGGCGCTGGCCGCGTTCAATCGCATTCAGAAGATGGGCGCGCCGCGTCTATCCCTTACCAGGGGCGCGGCGGGGTAGTTATGGTGGAAGTCTGGGGCGGCATTGAATGCAGCGTGGTTCGTGTGGGCAGTGTGATCCGCAATCAGCTCGCCGAAACCGGTCATTCAAAACGCATCGAGGATTTGGATCTCGTCGCTTCCATCGGTATCAAAACGCTTCGATATCCTGCGCTGTGGGAGCACGTCGAGGCTGTTGCGGGCAAGGATGACTGGGGCTGGCTGGACCAGCGGCTCCAGCGGATGCGCCAACTCGGCATCACTCCAATGGCTGCCCTTGTCCATCATGGCAGCGGGCCGTGCTGGACGTCGATTCTCGACCCGGATTTTGCCGATCGTCTTGCGGAGTTTGCCGGTAGGCTCGCACGTCGGTACCCGTGGATAAGGACTTTCACGCCGATTAACGAACCGATGACGACCGCTCGCCTCAGCGGTCTATATGGATTCTGGCACCCGCACCGCGCGGACGAGCCAAGTTGCTTCCGGCTTCTGGTTGCCCAATGCCGCGCGATCGCCAAGACAATGTCGGCCATCCGCAAGGTTATCCCCGATGCCCGCCTTCTGCAGACCGAAGATTTCGGAAAGATATTCGCGACGCCAGAGCTGGCATATCAGGCTGAGTACGAGAATGGCCGGCGATGGTTATCGCTGGATCTGCTTTGTGGACATGTCGATCCGCGCCATCCGTCCTACGAACGCCTCCTCGGCGCTGGCGTCGATCACGCCCACTTGGCAGAGTTGAAGGCCGCGCCCTGCCCTCCGGACCTGATCGGCGTTGATTACTACCTCACCAGCGATCGGTTCCTCGACCATCGCGTGGAACGGCATCCTCGAGAACTCGTTGGCGGCAACGGCATAGAACCCTATGTCGATATCGCCGCTTTCCGCGCCGGCGTGCCAGCCCGTGAACTGGGATTTGCCTCTCGGCTGCGTGAGGTTTGGCGCCGCTATGCGCTGCCAGTGGCAATCGGAGAAGTGCACAATGCCTGCACCCGTGAGGAACAGCTGCGCTGGTTCATGGAGGGATGGCAAGCTGCCTGCGCATGCGCGGCCGAGGGTATCGACGTGCGCGCCGTCACGGCGTGGTCGCTATTCGGTGCCGTGGACTGGAATTCCATGATGATGCGCGAGGACGGATACTATGAATGCGGCGTCTTCGATACAAGAGCAGATACTCCGCGCAGAACCATTCTCGCCGATGCCATTTTGGCCTTAGCAAATACGCAATCATTCCGCCATCCCGTGCTTGCACAGACTGGCTGGTGGCGTAGGCCGCGAAAGAGGTTAGGAAAATCGCCCACGATCCAATTGCGAGGATTTGACCGGCGGCTCTCGATCCTAGGAGAATGTTGCAGCCGCCGCAGAATTCCAGCGAAAGCTGCACCTCAGCAGGCAGGATGGGCAGACGCATGGGCTGAGCTAAGCGTGACCTGGGGCGGACGCGGTTCACCGTCTGTCTTGTTTGCCAGCTATGGCGAGGGCACCAGCTTCTCGCTCACGGTGCCTGATTGTTTGGATTGGATTGCCGCCTGCCATGCATTTCTCGACCTGGTGATCGACGGCCTTGTTGGCGACTATGAACTGGTTACGGCAGATCGCGACAACCAGTACCGGGTTGCCGAACGCCCGGCTGAACATTCCACCGCGCTAGCGCGCTAGCGCTCAAATGCGTGGCCCGACCTTATTCCGTTAGTGTTCCTTCAGCCCCATCGACGGTCGACGAAGCGAAGCGTTCGGTCGGTCGCTAGGTCCGCCCCACTGGGCTGCAACGATAGTGAGTCGCCAGCTAGCGCGGATCTCGCCCCATACTGAGGTAGGTCGGATCGAATTCGGCGATCTGCTGGAGCCGCGCCCAGTCGACGATCGTCAACGACTGATCAGCCCAGGTGATCGCGCCGAGCTTACGAAGTTTGCCCACTATGCGGTTCATATGGACGACCGAGAGTCCCAACACGTCTGCGAGTTCGGCCTGCGTTATCGGTAGACGGAAACTCAGGCCGGTTGTGCGATTCACCACCTTCAATCGGACGTAAAGTTCGCAAATGAGATGGGCCAGATGGGAGATTTTCGATCGACGCCCCATAGCAACGATCCATTCCCGGTGGATCGCCCCGTCGACCAGCGTGTCCAACCAGAGAAGTCGCGTGAGATGTGGCGCCGTCTCCGTAATCTTTCGCAGCCGACTGTGATCGGCAAAAAGCACACGACAGGCCGACAAAGCGATAATTCCATGATCCATGGTTTTGAGCAGGAAAGCGTGGAGGTCGACAAAATCGCCAGGCACCTGGAGCGACGTGAATTGTCGGCCGCCATCCTCTAGCACTTTGTAGCGCGCTGCCAGTCCATCGACCAGCAGGGTGCTATAGGTCGGACGGGATCCCGCAGAAACGAGATCCTGGCCGATGGCGAAATCACGTCCGATTGAAATCGTTTCGGCAAGCAAAGCCCGTTCTGCGTCCGAGACCACATCGTGTTGCTCCAGCTGCGTAAAAAGAGGTTCAAGCATCACGTGCCTCAAGACTTAGGAGCGTAAAGACGCGACCACCTTGGCCAGATGAGGTCCGGCACAATCTGATGCATTTCCAAAACGCCTCGCAAAGGCTGATGACCGAGAGCCTTCTCGCAGCATCATAGCCGGTCACTGGATCGTAGTTGCCGGAGTAGCAGTTGTCAGGGACTGCGCGTGCGACCAAAAAGAGCCTCATGTGTCAGAAAACTCTGCGCCTCCAGTCGAATATTAGCAAGCGCTTGCCTATCGTCCCTCACGTTCCAGAATCTTCCGCATGTTGCGGGGAATTAGCATGTGGCGGTGACAGCCACCGTGCGACAGCGGGTCGATGACGACACCATCAGCGTTTTCGATTCCATCCTAAGACTTCCCACGTTCGATCCGCGATGCCTCGAAAGTGAAACGAGGTCAGTAGATCGAGTTGACCGGCAAGGTGACGCACATCGATGATGAGACCGTGACGATCACCTTGGGGCCGCTTGTGACGGTTAGCCTCGACAACGTTCGGCTGGTGAAGAAATACCAGCCGCCGACACGCAATAACGCGTTGTGCGACATGTTTGACTAGCTGTCCTTGGTTTTTGCCGTAGCTGGTCGGGTGTTGTCGGGCGTGTATGTGAAAGCCGACATCGTGCCCATAGTAGGATCGTATATATGTTGCCGACCGGTTCTAAACCCGCCCCGCTGGCAAGGCCCAGCGGCTTAGCTGCCGGTCACCCTTGGCAATAAGGCTGCTGGGCCGCTCATCCCGCGCCGTCCTAGCGCCTTTGTCGCTGAACCGTGGCAGTCCTGAAGAGCACATATGAACGACCGGATGTTCGAACGCCCTGTTTTCGTCAAGAGTCGCCGCCTCTTCGGCCTCAGCGGGATCTCCTCGACCCACAGGACGCAAGAACGACGCCCGATCAAGCCTATTCGATCTCCAGCGCCGCTCTTAGTTGTTCCAGGCTATTCGCGCCATTCGTAAATGCTGACATGACCAGCCATGCGACGTGGTCGCGGGCTTGTTCGTCCGAAATACCATAGGTACGGCAATACTCGGTCAGAGCTTGGCAAAGCATGCTAAGCTGTTCCGGATCCGCTATCCCTGTGAATGGCATGCCAGCTCTCTCCACTTTAGGGCGAAAGTAGTCGACTTTTCAATCGCCCATGTGCCGTTCGAAAACAGCGCGACGGGCAATTTTACAAACTAGACAGACGAGTTCATTAACAAAAGACAAGCGAGAGCGATGGATGGCCCGGTGTCCAACGCCTTGTTAAAGAAACTGCAGTGAAGCGGAAGCTCGCGAGCTTATCAACTTCTTGGGCGGCGGCAATTGGTCGTCACTCATTCGCGAAGCGCAAATGCTTCCAAGCGCTGATGTGATGTTCGGCCTCTGGGCCGCCGATAGCAGCCTCACCCAGCGCGCGTGTTCCTTCTGGGCCGCTGTCCTACACCACCGCAGCGCCGCCCGCGTCCTGGGCGGGCCTGTCCCCGCGTAGGCCGGGGACTCTGCGCAAGCTCGCTATCGTGCAAGACGCAAACCGGGGGTTTGCCACCGGCCTATATTAGGAGCAAATTATGGACGGGGCTTGGAGGATTCACCCATCTCTCCGGTCCAAGGGCCCGACGTCTCAGAGTTCCCCAAAGCCAAAGGTGTCGGGCCCGCCCTCCGCTTATTTCGGCTTTTTGGTCTCATTCGGCCCGCACCTTGTCGCCGTCCTCCCTTGCCCAGGCCAGCGCCTTGGCGTTGTCTTTGGTGGTTAGCACCGTGCGCGGCGCCTCTGGCGCTCGTAATGTAGGCCATTCAGCTTGCTCCTAACAAAACTCTAGTTAGTTAGAATAGACGATAAAGCAAACGCCCGTCCTATGCCGTTTACACCCGCCAAGGGTGGGTCTGCCGTTCCTGCCTGTCATTCTCGCGATAGACGGTACGGGTTCGGCAAGGCCATTCGACATCATTGGCGACGCCGCCGCATTTAACAAGCTGATGGCCGAAGAAGACACCCAGGCAACGTTAGGGAGCCTAATCACGTCGTTTGAATTCAAAATAGCGAGGCCGCCAGCGGGTCGGCTGCGTCACTAGAATCCATTTGCTGGCATTGTCTCGCAAGGTAACCTTGTGCCCAAGTGCCTTCTCGGCTGCCTTGAAAGGCGTACTTCCTTGGACGTCGCACGTCGAAACAATAGATTCTCCATCCAATTCCTCAACGCGATAATTCCTCATGGATTTGCCTGATGCGGTTATTCCCTGAAATCCTGCAGATAGTCAGGCCGCAAGGCGACGTTCACCCAGGCGAGAATTGGTCAGAGTTCCTACCAGGGTCACGCGAGCCGGAGCCAACTTTGCAATAAGAGCCTCCAAATCGGCATCCGATCGCAACGATCGGATTTTCTCTCGGAATAAGGAAACGCCTATGTGACAGAAAGGGGAACTCCGTTCGCCTCGCTCAAAATTCCGTCGGCCCGCCGCCACAGCAATTGCAGGGGTCTGGTGCAACTATTTGTACTCATGGCCAGCTGCCTCCATACACCTCATGGCCAGCTACCTCCAGGAGGTCGCGCCCATAAAGAGCCCAATCCGAGTTCCAACTACGCTGTGAAAGAGCACGCAAAAGCCCGCCACGGAGGAAGCCGTGACGGGCTCCCGCCACCGTAGGCCGATGACGGGTTTGGAAATGGCCAGCTTGGGACGTTGTCTGGCCGGTGCGGGAACGTAACACAGAAACATTAGTTGCATCTAATATAAAAAACCCGCCACCTCTCCAGATGCGCGCGAGGGGAGAGACGGCCGTCGCAAATAGCGGTGTGAGCAACCAGCGCGCTTGACTGACACTTCTATCCAGCTGTTTCTCCGAACTTTTCCGAGAAACATCCGCGAAAGTAAGCTGTTCCAGGCAACGTCAAGGATAAGACTATTGCGCTGTTCGATCAGACTTTGGCCCCATGTTCCGTGGGACCGAAGCCCTGCCGGGGAACGTCTGCACGTGCTCGAAGTTTGGTGGCTGGCGCGGAGGTTCTGCGTCGATTTCACAGGAGGAAAACATCATGAGAATGCACTTTAACGGGGCCCTTGCGGCGTTTCTGCTCCTTGCGGGTATCGGCGCGGCCGCTGCCGAGGACGTCGTCATCGCGCCAGAGCAGGATACAGTCATCCGTGAATATGTGAAGAAGCAGCCCCTGGCATCGGTGAAGCTTCCCGGCGTGGAACTCAACATCGGCTCATCGCTGCCAGACACGGTCGAGTTGCATGAAGTGCCCAACGTCAAATACCGCTACGTCGTGATCGACAATCGGACAGTTCTTGTCGATCCGGGCACTCGCAAGATCGTCAAGGTTTACGACTGACCACATGTACGACCGATGCCCGCCGCCATGTGGCGGCGGGCGGCGCAAAGGCGGGCACCTTTCGCCGGAGAACAGCATGAACTTCGGCGAGATCATCGCGAATGCCTTCACCGCCGCCCTCGTAGTGGTCCTGCTGGCGGTCGCGTTGTTTCTGTTTGGCCGACCGCTTTGGCCCGAGACCAAAGCCCGAATGGTCATCCTTTTTCCGGTCGATGCCATGACCACGACCTCGGTGAAGACTGGCACTCTGCCCAATTTGCCAGGGACTTTCCATGTCAAGCTGGCGTTGCCGCGACCCGAAGGCAATAGCGTGGGTATACGACAGCGCGAGCGAGCACGGCATTAGTCAAGCGCGTGCTAACATTCGTCCGGAGGCGTAAGTTTCTAAAACATGAGGGTGAAGCGAGGCCAGCAGATCGACCTGACCGGAGAGGTAACACGCATCGATGACGAGACGGTGACGATCGCCTTTGGGCCGCTGCAAGAAGGTGTTGCGCGACGCTGTGGACTAGCTGCCGTTGGCATTGCCGTAGCGCTGCCGTCGAGTTCATCGCGGCAGCGCCGGGGTGAGGCTGAGGAAATGATTAAAGGAATTGTGGGTACGCAAAGCCGCGATCCCCTTAACATCCCTATGCCTTCAGGTTGATCACCCGCATCACTGCAACGACGGTTCCGTTATTCGTTGCAGCTTCCTTTGTGCTTCCCTTGCCACAGCTCCATACGTCGCCTTCCCTGGCCGTGAACTCCTTGTCTCCGGCCGTCACCTGCAACACGCCTTCTGTGACAGTGCACACCATGTCATCCATCATAACGTCCCCCAACGGGCTAGATCCCTTTGGCTGATAGACGACGTCTTCCATCGCGACGGTCTTGTACCCCTTGATATGGGAGTCTCGTGTTCCCAACTCTACGAGCCGAACGCCAGGGAAAATCTCTTTGCCATCGGTCGGGCCATAGGCCTTGGCCGCTAGCGGCGTGGGTTTCGCGACCAATAGCGGGGCAGCCAACGAGGCGGCACCAAGGGCGAGAGCATTACGTCGATTCATCTTCATAATATCATCCTCCCTGAGTTCAGTTCGCCCCAAGCGGGCGAACCTGATATTTAACGCGCCCGGGCGGCCAAATAGTCAAAACACAATTAAGCAGGCCTATTGCCAGCATATTAGCAATCGTTTGCCCTGGCCCAAATCAGCCGGGGTGGATCGGCTGCCTGGCTCATTCGTTTTGAGAGGCAAAGGAGCCAGCCATTTGGTTTTGCTAAAATTGGGGTGGAGGTATAATGAGGCATGCCGACAAGTCCCTTCCTGCCGGCATAGGCCCGGCGGCCGAAACTCGCCCCCCCAACCCAGCGACCGCCGGACCGCTTTTGCGCGGACCCATCGTCAGTTTTTGTCACGGCGGCAAGCCAACTTGAGTTAGCTGGCCCGATTAGGCTGGCAAGTGCCTTTGGAAATGGGATGCGGAAGCAAAACCCCGCCGACCGGAGTCAGCGGGGCCTTGATTGCTGGTTTACCAGCAGGTGCCTGGTTGGACCAGGCTTCCAGAACTTTGCCACCGCTTCAACGTTCCGCCATTCTTGTAAAAAAGCCGCACGCGCCGGCGCAGCCCCAAAGGAGCCACAGGGTCCGGCCCCCAGGCATGGGACGCCTTTTCCTTTTGAGCAGCCGTACCGGCCACCTGCGGGAAGGTTGAAGTGAATTCGACGATGCCAAGGTGGGTATTCTGACGTCAACCGTGCCGGCCATCTTTCTGAGCGGCACAATTGAGGATGCTGAGTTGCTGGCAGCAGTACGCGCGCGCGACGCAAAAGACTTCGCGAAGCTAACCTTGACCTATTTTCTAAGGTAAGTGGCCGGTGCAGTTGGGACTCTTTGGGGCGGGCGGACCACACCGGCCACTTGCGGAAAGGGGTCGAATCTCCCCACGTTGCGTAAATTATTGGCATATTAGCAATAGCGGAATTACGCCTATCGGCGGTACGAGATCTCTCCACCTCCGCATCAAGATTGAGCTGAAATAGTTCCGGAACTTTTACCGCCACCGGCTGTTGGATCGGCCATGACCAAGCTTTCGCAACTCGGGCCGCCGATCCTTGAACGCTGCCGGCCAAAATCTTGGCCAGACTTCTGTTCAGGGAGTACATGCGATCCTCCTTGGTTGCCTTAAACAGCCGTGAATGACTGTACAGGACAACTTGGCCAAGTCCGGCTGTAACGCCGTCCGTACCGCCGACGTTCGCACCTGCTCCGGCGGTGACGCCGCTCGTACCGCCAACGTTGGCGCCTGCACCTGCATTGATGCCATTGCTGCCACCGATGGAAGCACCGAGGCCGGCGCTGACACCATTGGAGCCGCCGACATTTGCGCCAGCACCGGCATTAACTCCGCTGCTGCCGCCGATTGAAATGGCGACGGGCATTTTAGCTCAATCGCATATACCCCCACCTGCAAAGATGGCTTCCGAAGCCACAATGCGGAAGGAGCTAATTGATTAAATTGTTTCTCAGGGAAAAAGCCCGGGGCATGCCCCCTGATGCCGTTCGTCTCCTCAACACATTGCCACCCATCTCGCCCAAGCAGCGCCTTGTCCTTGGCCAGTGCGGCGAACACGCTCACCGACGTAGGTTGTGGAGCGCTATCGGCTAGCCTGCGGGTGCGACGCAAACCCGTCCCGGTTCCCACTCACCGGGCCGATTGAGGCATCCCTTGCCTATCCAATATTTATCGGCTGGGGTGCGGTGTGGGCGAACGCATGCAGGATGCTCTCGATGAGATCCTTTTCGCGGAACGGCTTGCCAAGCAACGGGACATTGGAAGGTCGATCGGCAATCGCATTCGCTTCAGCATATCCGGTAATGATCACCGCTGGCCAATCCGAGCGGAGATTGCGCGCAAAGCGGATGACGTCCACTCCGGATACGAGTGGCATGGCGTAATCGGTGACAATGACGTCGAAATCATTTGGCGTCCGTTCGATAACTGCCAGCGCCTCGGCGCCCCCTGCTGCGCAGGTCACTGCGAAACCACGCTGTCGGAGTGATTCAGCGGTCAGTTGCCGCAGCGCGTTGCTGTCGTCAATCAGAAGGATGGACGGGCGCTCCTTACCTGCGTTAACCAGAATTTGCTCCACGTCGGGCTCAGCAACAGCGCTGGGAGGCTGCTCAATCGAACGTGGCAACCACAGTTCCATGGCAGTCCCTCTACCAACGACACTGTCTATGCGTAGTGCACCGCCGGACTGCTTCATGAAACCATAAACCGTGCTGAGACCCAGGCCCGTTCCTTTGCCGACGGGCTTCGTGGTGAAAAATGGTTCGACCACCTTGGCAAGAATATCCGGCGGGATCCCCGCACCTGTATCCTTAACGGTGATAAGTACGTAGTCGCCGGGCGCGAGGTCTTCGGACGCCGCACTAGCCGTTCGATTTTGCGCATGCACGCTAATTGTTCCGCCTGATGGCATCGCGTCGCGCGCATTGAAAACCAGATTCATCAATGCCAGCTCCAGTTGGCCGGCATCGACATGTGCGGGCCAAACGGTGTCATTGACCATCCACTCAAAGCGGATCAGGCCACCTAGAACCGGAGCGACCAGCCCATTCATCGTGTCTCCAAGAGCCGCCAGACGCACAGCTGCCGGCTTCAGATTTTGACGCCGCGAGAACGCGAGCATGCGGGTGACGAGTTCCGCGCCTTGTTTCGCTGAGCGCCGGGTCAGATCGAGAACCCGTTTTGTCTGCTCGTCCAGCGTCGTATGCCGCTCAAGCAATCCCAGCCCACTCAGAATTGCGGCGAGCAGATTGTTGAAGTCATGCGCCAATCCGCCTGTGAGCTTGCCGACTGCGTCGAGGCGCTGCGATTGGAGAAGTTGATCTTCAAGCCCGCGCCGCTCGGTCACGTCAAGCAACGTACCCAGGATTTCGGCGCGGCGTCCGTCCGTTGCCTTCGATAGGATACCCTGGTCCAGAAAGATGCGGTATTTGCCATCGGCGCACTGCCAGCGGAACTCGCATGTGTAGGAGCCTGTTGCCTTTGCGGCCAACAACGCTTCGCGTACCCTTGGCAGATCATCAGGATGGACCCGGCTGAGGCCAAAGTCCGCATCCGACGTCAGTCGATGAGGTGGAAATCCCGTCAAGCGTTCCACACCCTTTGTGACAAAGCGGGCAGCAAACGGTGGCTCGGCGGATCTCGCGTGAAAGCAGACCGGCAGGCAGCCAAGAATGGCCTCCTGGCGCTCTTCCGCGCTACGCAGGGATCGCTCGGCCTCGAGCTTTTCCTTCTCGGCCTTCAGAGCCTTTGCCAGCAACGCTTGCTCGGCTATCGCTTTGCGCTGGATTTCAAGCGTCTTTTCGTGAAGTTCGACGAAGACAGCTACCTTGGAGCGCAGCATGACTGGGTCGAACGGCTTGAAAACGTAATCCACCGCGCCTGCGTCGTAGCCGCGCAGCATGTGAGCATCTTCCTTGTTGATGGCCGTGAGGAAGATCAGTGGCGTGTGTTTCGATTGTACGCGTTGGCGGATGAGTGCAGCTGTTTCATAACCATCCAGACCCGGCATCAGCACGTCCAGCAAAATAACGGCGAAATCCTCCTTAAGCAGGCGGCGCAAGGCCTCTTCGCCGGATTGTACCGCGGCGACCTCTGCAATGGGGGAAATGACCTCCTGGATCGCCATTAGATTGCGTTCGTCATCGTCGACGGCAAGGATACGTGCCTTTGGCGGGCCATCTGCCGTTGGCATTCTCTCCAATTTCTTCGACCGAGGACGCGATAGCTTTTGCATTTGAGCCCCCGTCAGTTTGCTGCCATGAGCAACTTTTCCGGGTTCTCGACCCGCGCTCTTGAGCGCCCGATCCAGACCCGAAGCAATGCCAGCAAAAGATCGAGATCGACAGGCTTGGCGATATAATCGGAAGCGCCGGCGTCAAGGCATTTTTGCCGGTCGGCTTTCATCGCCTTAGCGGTGACAGAAATCAGTGGGATGTGAGCAATACCAGGCGTATTGCGTATCCTACGCATCGTCTCGTAGCCATCCATCTCTGGCATCATGATGTCGATCAATGCAGCATCGACATCGGGCGCTTCTTCCAGCAGCGCGATTCCGTCCCGGCCGCGTTCGGCGTGCATGACCTCTATATCGTAAGTCTCGAGAACGCTGGTCAGCGAATAGATGTTGCGGATGTCGTCATCGACGATGAGTACCTTGGCGCCGGCAAGATTGGACTTGTTGTCGGCTTGTCCCTTTTCTGTCTCTTTATCGTGCCGAGCGCCGCCCGGGAGAGTTGCAGACATATGCAAGGCCAATTGAGCGAAATTCTCGGCCCGTGGGACATCCCGCCAGGCCGGGGTCAACGCCAGCGCCTGCTCAATTGCGTCCCCCTGAGGCGCGAAAAACAAAAGCGGCGGCAAAATTCCTGCGATTTGACCTGCAAGTTCCTCGAGCGCTTGCGCATTGTCCTTTGTCGATCTTCCGAAGGCGACCACAACCGCATCATATGAGCCGACGTCTATATCCTCCGTGTTTGCGTCAACCCGACTGATTGCAGTAACCGAGGTAACGCCGTCGCGGATCGCTTCGACTATGGACAGCCTGCGTTCGGGATCGGGGTCGGCCACCAGGACGCGGCGCTGAATGCGGAGCTTCCTTGAATGGATATCCTGGAACACGTTTAACAGCTCGTCAGACGATACCGGTTTGGTGGAAATGCTCGACGCACCTTTGCGGGCAAGATCTTCGATGTCCTCAGCGCCTGAAATCACGTGAATCGGAATACCCCTGGTCTTCGGGTCATGACGTAGCAGATCAAAGAGCACCCATCCGTCGATGTCCGAAAGACCCAGATCCAAGGTGATCGCGTCGGGAACCAGCTTTCGGGCCAGGGCCAAAGTGCCTGAACCAGCAGTCGACAGCACGCCTTTCAGTCCGGCGGATCGTGCCAGGCCAAGCAGCAGCCCGCCAAAGGTAGGATCGTCCTCTACGATCAGCACGACCCTGTCCTCTGAGGATATGGTAT
Organism: Mesorhizobium sp. P2_A8; assembly: GCF_056404935.1. Taxonomy (NCBI): domain Bacteria; kingdom Pseudomonadati; phylum Pseudomonadota; class Alphaproteobacteria; order Hyphomicrobiales; family Phyllobacteriaceae; genus Mesorhizobium; species Mesorhizobium sp. P2_A8. The sequence continues at coordinate 28,541 of NZ_JBFUDB010000017.1, read as the reverse complement.
CGCGGTCATCCATCAATTCTGCCGACGGCGAACTGCTGGGCGCCGTTGCTGTGATTGTCTCGGTTGACGGAAGCAATTGTGGCTGCGCCGCGACTCGTGGGCCGTCCAAGGGGATGACGAGCGTAAACGTCGATCCCTTGCCGGGGGTGCTTTCGACCCTCAGCTCGCCGCCAAGCAGGCGAGCAATCTCGCGACTGATCGAGAGACCAAGACCGGTACCGCCATACTTGCGGCTGGTGGTTCCGTCAGCCTGTTGGAAAGCCTCGAAAATCAGCTTCTGTTTGTCTTCGGGAATCCCTATGCCTGTGTCGGTCACGGCAATCGCCAACGCCTTGGTTGGCTGTTTGACGCCATTGCGGCGCCCGGTTTTCTCGACGCGGAAATTCAAGCTCACCTCACCCGCTGAGGTAAACTTGAACGCGTTCGACAGCAGGTTAAGGACGATCTGCTGCAGCCGTTTCTCGTCCGTGCGGACCGTCTCAGGAAGAGTGGGATCGACATTGATGGCAAAGCCAAGCCCCTTGTCGGCCGCGAGTTGTCGGAACGTCCGCTCCATATGCTGCCTCAGATGCGCCACCGGCATATCGTTGATATCGATCGAGACCGTGCCGGATTCGATCTTGGACAAATCGAGAATGTCGTTGATGAGACTGAGAAGATCCGTGCCGGCAGAATTGATGGTGCGCGCAAACTCGATCTGCTTCTCGTTGAGATTGCCCTGTTGGTTTGTCGCAAGCAGGTTCGAAAGAATGAGCAGCGAATTCAGCGGTGTTCGCAACTCGTGGCTCATATTGGCGAGGAATTCCGACTTATATTTGGAGGTGAGTGCCAGCTGCTCGGCCTTCTCCTCTAGCGCCCTTCGCGCCATCTCGATTTCGAGGTTCTTGTTTTCCACCTGTTTCTTTTCATTCTCCAGGAGCTGAGCTTTTTCCTGCAGTTCTTCATTTGTGGCGTGCAGTTCCTCCTGTTTCTTTGTCAACTCGGTCTGACGTGCTTGCAATTCCGAGGTCAGCAGCTGCGACTGCTTCAGCAGCCCCTCGGTACGCATCGTTGCGGCAATGGTGTTGAGAACGATGCCAACGGACTCCATCAACTGGTTGAGAAACGATTGGTGCGTGTCACGAAATTCGCCAAACGAGGCAAGTTCGATGACGGCCTTGACCTCATCCTCGAACAAAGCGGGGAGGATAATGACGTTGGCCGGCGACGCGCTGCCAAGACCCGAGGTGACGCGCAGGAATTCCGGCGGCACATTATCCAGCATGATGGCACGCTTGTCGGCTGCACTTTGCCCTACCAGACCCTCGCGCAGATCGAGGCGCTGCTTGATGGCTGCCTTGCTTTCGGCACCATACGACGCCGCCAGTTCGAGATAGGATTCCTCCTCGTCTCGATTGGTTACGTAGAACACCCCATACTGCGCATTCACCAGAGGAGCGAGCTCGGACATGATGAGCCGCGAAACGGTGGCAAGGTCGCGCTCGCCTTGCAGCATTCGCGAAAACCGGGCGAGATTGGTCTTCAACCAATCCTGCTCTGCATTTTTCAGCGTCTGATCTTTCAGGTTGCGGATCATTTCGTTGATGTTGTCTTTGAGGGCAGCGACTTCGCCAGATGCTTCGACGCTGATTGAGCGAGTCAGATCGCCCTTTGTCACAGCCGTTGAGACCTCGGCGATGGCGCGCACCTGGGTGGTCAGATTTGCTGCGAGTTGGTTGACGTTGTCGGTCAGATCGCGCCATAGGCCGGCCGCTCCCGGCACGCGCGCCTGTCCGCCGAGCTTGCCCTCGATACCCACCTCGCGAGCCACGTTGGTCACTTGGTCGGCAAAAGTAGCCAGCGTTTCGATCATGCCGTTGATGGTGTCGGCCAGAGAGGCGATTTCACCTTTGGCATCCACTGTCAGCTTGCGCTTGAGATTGCCCTGCGCGACCGCCGTCACGACATCGGCGATGCCACGCACCTGATTGGTCAGGTTGGTTGCCATCAAGTTGACGTTGTCCGTCAGATCTTTCCAAGTCCCGGCGACGCCGCGCACTTGCGCCTGTCCACCAAGCTTTCCTTCGGTGCCGACCTCACGTGCCACACGCGTCACTTCGCCGGCGAAGGAATTCAATTGATCAACCATTGTATTGATGGTCGACTTCAGTTCGAGGATTTCGCCTTTCACGTCCACGGTGATCTTCTTCGAAAGATCGCCGCGCGCCACTGCGGTCGTCACCTCGGCAATGTTGCGAACCTGACCGGTGAGATTCTCGGCCATGGAATTCACATTGTCAGTCAGGTCTTTCCACGTGCCGGCAACGCCGCGTACCTGTGCTTGACCACCGAGCTTACCCTCCGTGCCAACTTCACGCGCCACACGCGTCACCTCGCCGGCGAATGAATTCAGCTGGTCGACCATGGTGTTGATGGTGGATTTGAGTTCGAGAATCTCGCCCTTCACGTCCACGGTGATCTTCTTCGAAAGATCGCCGAGCGCCACAGCAGTGGTTACTTCGGCAATGTTGCGCACCTGCCCTGTAAGATTGGCGGCCATCGCATTCACATTGTCAGTGAGGTCCTTCCAAGTGCCGCCCACGCCTCGCACTTGAGCTTGGCCCCCCAGCTTGCCGTCGGAACCAACCTCGCGGGCCACGCGTGTCACTTCCGAGGCAAACGAGTTCAGCTGATCAACCATCGTGTTGATCACGTCCTTGATCTGCAGAATCTCGCCCAGCGCATCGACGGTGATTTTTTGGGTCAGGTCGCCAGTCGCGATCGCAGTTGCAACCTTGGACACGTCACGCAACTGCACCGTCAGGTTGCCGGCCATGGCGTTGACATTATCAGTCAGGTCTTTCCACGTGCCGCCGACGCCTTCCACATGCGCCTGACCGCCAAGCTTCCCTTCTGAACCGACCTCACGCGCCACGCGAGTGACTTCGGAGGCGAACGAATTCAACTGGTCGACCATCGTATTGACGGTATCCTTTAGCTCAAGGATTTCGCCTTTGACGTCGACGGTGATTTTCTTAGACAGGTCACCTCGGGCAACGGCCGTGGTCACCTCCGCTATGTTGCGGACCTGGCCTGTCAGGTTGGCCGCCATGAGATTGACGTTGTCGGTCAAATCCTTCCAGGTGCCACCGACCCCCCTCACCTCCGCCTGGCCGCCAAGCTTTCCTTCCGTTCCCACCTCGCGCGCCACGCGCGTCACTTCCGAAGCGAACGAGTTCAGCTGATCCACCATGGTGTTGATGGTGTCCTTGAGCTCCAGGATTTCACCCTGGACAGCGACCGTGATCTTTTTCGACAGATCGCCCGAGGCCACCGCGGTCGTGACCTCGGCAATATTGCGCACTTGTCCGGTCAGGTTCTCGGCCATCGAGTTGACGTTGTCGGTCAGATCTTTCCATGTACCGGCGACACCGCGCACCTGCGCCTGGCCGCCGAGCTTTCCCTCGGTGCCTACCTCGCGTGCAACACGCGTCACCTCCGAAGCGAAGGAATTGAGCTGATCGACCATCGTGTTGATGGTGTTTTTGAGTTCGAGGATTTCGCCCTTCACGTCGACGGTGATCTTCTTCGAGAGATCACCCAACGCCACCGCGGTCGTCACCTCGGCAATGTTGCGCACCTGACCAGTCAGGTTTTCCGCCATCGAATTCACATTGTCGGTCAGGTCCTTCCACGTACCGCCGACACCTTCGACACGCGCCTGGCCGCCGAGCTTGCCTTCGGTGCCCACCTCTCGCGCAACACGTGTCACTTCCGACGCGAACGAATTGAGCTGATCGACCATCGTGTTAATCGTGTTCTTAAGTTCGAGGATTTCTCCTTTCACATCGACAGTGATCTTCTTCGATAAATCACCGGACGCGACCGCGGTCGTGACTTCGGCGATATTGCGCACCTGGCCAGTGAGATTGGTGGCCATGGCATTGACGTTGTCAGTCAGATCCTTCCACGTGCCAGCCACGCCCTTCACGCGTGCCTGTCCGCCCAGTTTTCCCTCCGTACCGACCTCGCGCGCGACGCGCGTCACCTCAGACGCAAAGGAGGCCAATTGCCCCACCATGGTGTTGACGATCTTGCCGATGCGCAGGAACTCGCCACGCAGCGGCCGGCCGTCGATTTCGACCATCATCGTTTGCGACAGGTCGCCCTTTGCCACCGCGCCGATGACGCGAGCCACCTCGGCCGTGGGCTGGACCATGTCTTCGATAAGATCGTTGACCGATCGGACGCTAGTTTCCCAGCCGCCAGTGGCGTTACGGACATGGCCGCGCTCGCCGATCCTGCCGTCTTTACCGACGACCCTGCTCAGCCGTTCGAACTCGCGTGTCACCTGGTCGTTTAGTTCGACGATTTGATTGAAGGTGTCGGCTATGTCGGAATCTAGGCCCTCGTAGACGTTCTCGATGCGGACGGAGAAGTCGCCTCGCCTGAAGGCTTTCAATGAATTGAGAATCTGTCGACGGTCGAGTTGCGTTTTTGATGCCTGCACGCTCACAGTGCCACTCCCAGCCAGCGGGTTGTGAAATGATGTTGCCTGATGATGCCCGCCCCATGCGGCCGAAAGGGTACATCGCGCCGCAAGCAGCAGAACGTGGAATGCGAAGATTGGTTCCCTGGATGGCAGGCATAAGAGGTCAAGGCCCCGATCCGGGGGCCGATGTATGAAAGCACTGTTACGGAGAGGTGGTTGCCAGGGCAACGGGGCCGATGTCCTGGGAAGCCCGCTGAATGCTCTACGGCATCTCAATGAGCTCCTTTCCAATCCCGCCTACGGCCCACCGCTGTCCGCAGGCGAAGTGTTAACCATGGGTACCTTGGTGTTGGCGATGCCAGTGCGGGCAAATCAAATTTTGACTGCCACGCCGATTGGCATTGATGCTGGCCGAGGTGCTAAGCCCTCTGAGTCAGTCCGCTTCCAGTCTCGCCGTACCGAAACCGTACAGTCCGCTTCCGGCCTCGTCCCGGTCGTTCAGAAATGCTTTACTGTTGCGCGTCGGGCGCAGATCACCGCCCGCTCGGCCGCCCCGTCGGACAGTCGGCCAGATCAGAGGCGCCAGGTGTTCAAGCACGGGATTCGTGTTGGCTCAATATCGCCCCGGCCCTGTCATAAGCGCACTGCTTGCGGACTGGCCGCCAGAACTTAAGGAAGCCAAGGAGTCGGGAAGCCTTCTAGAGGCCAGCGAAGTGGCCAACGTTGTGATCTTCATGTTGACGCGGCCGCGCGGCATGACAATTCGGGACGTCGTCATGTTACCCACCAACTTCGATCTCTGACGGAGTGAAGCAGCATATTTTCACCTGAAGCGCGACATCGGTGCCTACCTGCCCCCTGTGCAAAGGTCGGCTCTGATTGGCAGTCAGAATAGCGGTCGCGATCTTAAATGTTAGCGAAATAGTTCCGGAACTTTTACCGCCACCGGCTGTTGGATCGGCCCTGACCAAGCTTTCGCAACTCGGGCCGCCGATCCTCGGCCGACGCCATGGCGACGAGCCCACCGATAATCGCGACCACATCTACATCTGCCGGACGTGCGACCAGCGGATCGACCGGCGCGATTTGAGGCAAGTCATCTGGCACAATCAGCCCGAGCACGAACCGCTGGAGGTGCACGCCTGAAAATACAAAAAGCCCGCCACGGCGGAAGCCGTGACGGGCCTTTGTCGTTGTCTGCCTGGCTGAGGGGACCAAAGCAGGATTACAACTTCATCTTATGCAACAGGTTCCCTTCTCGCGCACAAAAAAGCCCGCCACCTTTCGGCAGGCAGGGATCAACCCAGCACCGGGTTTGATACCCCGGCAGAGCAGTGCAAGGCACGCCGCTAACTGAGACACTACCCTCCTGGCGGAACTTACCGGACCCGAGCCGCGCCGTCCAAAGCCGGACGCAGCTGCTACTGTTGCGTACTGCTGCAGGCCCTCACGTCAGATTTCCTGTCCATCATGAGGGCCACGCCGCGAGCCGCAGCTATCTTTGCGATAAGAGCCTCCAAATCGGCATCAGATCGCAGCGATCCGGTTTTCTGTCGGAGTAGGGAAACCGCCAGTGTGACAGAAACAGGGCCCTCCCCCTTCGCCTCGCTCAAAATTCCGTCGGCCGCCGCCGCAACGTTGCAGGGCTCTGGTGCAATTTTAATCCTCATGGCTCGCTACCTCCATACAAAGGTCGCACTCCATAAAACTCCAGAGTCGAATCCGAGTTCCCAACCCAGCCCGCCTAAAACGCAAAGGCCCGCCACGGAGGAAGCCGTCGACGTGCCCCGAAAGCTGCGGAACAACTTCGTGCACCCGGGTCACACAGATGCGTAGCCAACGAAACCGTTCCAACGGCACAAAAATGCCCGCCACCTTTGGCATTGGGCCAGGTCATGGAGTGCTGGGATCAACCAGCATAGGTTCAACGAACCGGCGGAGGGGTCGGTTGCAAGCTACGGGACATCGTCGAAGGGATCGTCTGCTTCTTCCGCCATACCAGCTCATATCCGGAAGGCCGCCTGCCTGAAGTTCCTGCGTCTTGCCTTGAGATAGAGCGGCCTCGCAGCACGCGCCAGACGTCCCACCCTGAAACGCAAAAAGATCCCCTCCAGCCGAAGCCGATGGGGGGACCGGAGATGACGGGGGAAGATCAGGAGGTGCGCAGCACCTTCATGAAGACGTCCCACCAGTACGCGATGAAGCCGACAGCAATGCCGCCAACTGCGGTGCCGGCGAGACCCGCCACGAACAGGGCACCGATGCCCCGTTGCTTCCACTCCTTGAACTCGTCCGTGATCTCTTTGCTATCCCGGACGTCCTCTTTCATGGTCTCGACGGTGGTTTTGACATCGCCAACCTCGCCCACCAGGTCGTCCACCCGCTTGTGGATCGCGGAGCGGTGTTGATCGGCCCGCTGGTTGCTGGCTGAGGCCCGCTTGTCCAAGTCCTCGATGGCCTTCGCTAAGCTCATCACGGACGTTTCGAGCGATCCTATCGCCTTGTAGATTTGGTTGAGGCTGGCGGGCATTTGCTATTTCACCGGCGGCTGCGGCTTGATCAGGCCGGCGAGGCCGTCACGCTGCAGGTTGATAAGCGTCTTGATGAAGCCGCCGGCCGCCGCGATCCACAACGCGTTCTGCGGCGGGAGCCACGAAGCGGTGCAGTCGAAGTTGCCGTTCGCCAGCGTCGTGCATCCGGTGGCGGTCAGGAAGCCCGCGATCGCCGTCGGAAGCCAGATCAACACGTTGAGGGCGTTGTGCAGCGTGTTGGTGTTCAGCCAGTTCATGGAAGCAAGTCCCTTCGAGATTTGAGAAACGCCGGCAAACGCTACTGCGCCGCCGGCGTCTGAGGGTTTTTGCGCGCTGCCAGATAGGCCGAGAGCGCGGCGTCATAGGACGCGTCGATCTCGGCATCGAGAGCCTTGAGCGCGGCGACCTGGTCGGGCGTGACCGAGCTGCTGTTCGACAGCGCGGCGATGATGTTGCGGATCAGGGGCACGACGTCCTGCGCCTCCTGCACGGCGATCGGAATGAGGTTGATCAGCATGGTGACGATCTGGTTGATCGTGGCCGAGCTGGTGATCTGCGGGATCAGCGACAGGATGGTCTGCAGGAGAGTCGAGAAAACGGTCAGGTTCACGGCGGTTGTTTCCTTGTGGGGTTCGGGCGCGCTCAGCTGTGGAGGGCCGAGACGATCTGTTGAATGGTGCTGGTGGCGGTCGTGAGCGCGTCATAGACGCCCGCATCTCCGAGCTCGCCCGGATGCGCGGCCAGGAAGGCCTCGAGCGAGTTGCGCGCCGTGGTGCCGGCCTTGATTGCCGGATCCAGCTGGGTCTGGATGACGGTGTCGTTGCAGCCGACCGGCGACGGTACCGGGGTGCAGAATACGACGTAGTTCTTGGCCGTGACCTTCACGGCGTCGAACGCGTTGACGGCGATCGAGACCGCGGCGGGCGAGACTGTGGCCCCCGTGACGTCGTCGATCGCGGTGGTGAGATTGGCGCAGCCGGCGAGCGCGAGCATCGCCGCTGCCGCGAACAGCAGTTTCATGAGAGTTTCCTTCGTTGGGGGGTGCCCGGCTCGTCCCGGCCGGGCTCGGGGTACGCTTATGCTGCCGGGGCCTTTTCGGCCTTCTCGAACGTCAGCGAGTAAACTTCGCCGAGCTCGAATTGCTCGATGGCAGCAGGATTGGTGATCGTGATCGAAAGATCGCCAGACGGGGTGTACTTCGACCAGTCACGGTTGCCCTCAGGCAAGCCTTTCAGATAGGTGCCGAAAGCGGCACTCAGCTTGATCTGGACGTTCACCGCCGACGGGTCTCCCGTGACGCGGTGGTGCATTTCGGTGACGTAGAACATTGCTCGGACCGTCATCGGTCTTCTCCTTGTCGTGATTGCCGGCGACCGGCCGGCGCGGATTGCTCAGGCCGCCACCGCATTGCCGCAGGACTGGCAGATATTGGCGTTCGCCGGCATCGGGGACCAAGGCGTGTCGGGCTTGCCCTGCCACCACTTGAAGCGCGCGGCGAGCTTGGTGTCGTAGTGGTTCCTGGCATAGCCAGAGCCGTTGTAGCCGCGCGCGAAAGCCGCCCATTGGTGCGTGCGCAGTTCGTCGTCCAGATGCTCGGCCTTGATGAAATTGACGGCTGCCTGCAACTGGGCTGCCTCGCCGCCGTTGACCATGTCGGCGACCATGGCCTGCACGGTGTCGTAGCCGGCGGCGATGTGGTTCTCGCCCATCACCTGGCCAATGCCCCATGAGCAGGACATGAGCGCCGCCGTCTCATCGATGGCGATCATGCGCAACAGGTCGGGATAGCTGTCGCTCGGATAGTTGTTGACCCAGCTGGTGGTTGCGAGACCGGCTTTGAGCGCCTCGCCGCGCATAGCTGCCGGCAGGTTCTTGTAGAAGTGATAGGTCTCGCGGAGCATCTTCGGCCGACCCTGGCTGTCATAGCCGCCGCCAGACGTCTCGACGTCGAGGAAGGCATGCAGCTCATCCTCGCCGACACCGATGCCGTACCCGATACGAGGCAGATCGGTGTCGGACAGGCGCACGACAGCGCCCCTGAACGTGGTGTCCATGGTCGGTCCTTTCCGCCCTCGCGGGCAGGTCATGAAGGTTCGGATTTTGGATTAGTTAAGAAAGTAGTCGCACCAGCAGGCCGGACTCGATTTCTTTAGCAGCCAGAGTGGAGCAAGTAGTTGTACCAGAAAAGGGCTCGATTGACTTAGCAGCCAACGGCCAGATAAAGAGCACGGAAAGTGAAAGTTTTCGAATTCAATGCCCCCCAGCACAGTCCAGAGATTGACGTCACTCGACGGCCTACGTGGGGTTGCTGCGCTGTCAGTTCTGCTCCAGCACTTTGCGACCGAGACGCCGTGGCATCCCTTGACGTTCGCCTGGGGCGGCATCGTCGGCGTGCAGCTTTTCTTCGTGCTGTCCGGCTTCCTGATGGGGCGCAACTATTCGACGGCACCAATCTCGCGAGAGGCGGCCTTCGATTTTTGGGTCAAGCGCGTCGCTCGCGTCGTCCCGCTTTTCTATATCTGCGTGACGGCGGCCTACGCCTGGTTCTGGATAACGGGCCAGAACGTACCGTTCTATGGTGTCAAATGGCCGATGCTCTGGCAGCACTACACGTTTTGGGACGGCCAATCGGTGTTCTGGACGATCCCGCGAGAAATGCAGTTCTACCTGATCTTCCCGCTGATCTGGTTGCTGTACGCACGCCTCGGCAACGCCGCTAATTTGTTGCTGATCGCAGCCGTAGCCATCTTTCAGACAGGCAACCTGGGCAGCGTTCCGGCACTTCTCGGTCACCTATCGTTCTTCCTGGGGGGCGTGGTCGCTGGGCGGATCGCGATCGAGCCGGACCGCTCCTATGACGCCCCGTTCATCGGCTTGCTGATCATGTATGTCGTTTCATGGCCCGGCATGATCGATGTTCTCGGCCTGCCGAAGTCCCTCTACGGCAACATATCCTCCGGCACGCTCTATCTGATCTATCTGCCGGCGCTCGTGCTTGCCGCTACGGCATCGCCCCTGGCGCGACGAGCGCTGGGTGGCGGCGTCCTGAAGCGGTATGGCGATATGTCCTACTCGCTCTACTTGCTTCACCTGCCGATTTATCTCGGGCTCCGAATGTGGACCCCGATATCGCATCTTCCAAAACCGCTGTGGTTTGCGGTCAACCTAGCGATCGTTACCCTGATCAGCTACCTATCTTTCCGCTTCGTCGAAACACCGCTGCGCCGATGGGTCACGACATTCACCCCGATGCGCAAACGCGAGCCAGAGCCTAAGCGGCTGCCCATGGAGGCGGTCGCCTAGATCACGGCGATCCGCCACCGACCCGTGGGGTTTACGGGGTTGCAACGCCGACAAGACAGGCGGTCGTGCAGGAATTGCTGACAGGTGTCGTCACGGTGTTGTACGAGTTGGACGCAACTGTCCAGTGACTTGAACCCGCGTGCAACGCCACACCTGTTCCCAATTGATAAAAAACGTTGCCGGTAATCGTGCCGCCGCTCAAACTCCCGTTTTGAATTGGCTCAATGCCAACACCGCCAGCCGAAACGGTGTTCTCGAAAATATTGCCAACGATCGTATACCAGACGGTTGTTGCGTTGCCGATTACAATGCCATCGTGTCCCGGCGGAACCGTGAAAACATTGTTTGCGATTTGCACACCCGCAATATTTCCGGCGATGCTGATCTGATCGGTTGTCGTGTTGAACTGACTGTTAGTGACTGCCAATTGAGCGGTGCCGGTTGACGTGCCGGGAAGGCTGATGCCGATCGTTCCGTTCGTAAAATTCGACTGTGCAATGGTGACGCCTTGCGCGCCGTTGCCATACAGAAAGCCGATATTGTCGTTGATGAAATTTGCGCGTGCAACGTTGGCGACAACGGAAACACATGTCGGCGGGTTGCTGGACTGATAAATCAATCCGACGGTGTGCGTGGGATCGCCGAAAAAATCGTCGTCGGTGACATTCACAAAACTCAAATCCGTCGCGACAAGCTCTCTCGTCCAATAGAAAGAGGTCACAAACGAACCCTGCCCGCGAAACGCCAAGTCGGACAGATGCGAGGCATATTTATTTCCGATGCCGCAAGAACTGCTATCAATAGTTAGCGCGGTATTGGTGTTGATAATTCCGGTTTCGAAATCCAACCCCGACACGTCAACGGTTTGTGTGTTGCCAAGTGTCAGATGCATCCCGTTGACGTTTGAAGTCCACAAAAGATGCGACACGGTTTTACCCATGCCGTAAATGCGGATGGTATGACCAGCGCCCGGATTGGCTACTGCTGTCCCGCTGAAAAAGTAGGTGCCAAGACCGAATTTCACGCACACGTCGCCAGTGCCGAATGAACCGACGACGCTGGTCCAGGCAGCAAGATTGTCAGTTACGCCGTCGCCAACACCGCCAAATGCTTCAATGCTTTTGCAGCCAGCAATGAAGTGAGTGCCCGCCGCATTCGTCACGTCATCGCCAGCGGAATTTGCAAAGCCCAGATTGACGCGCGACGTAGCAGCGCTCGCAAGATCGGAAAGGTTATTCGCCTTTAGAGCTGCGAGCGGATAATCAGCGGAGACAAGGGACCGCATTGTCGGCGCGCCCGAGCTGCCATTCGGTGCGGCAAAAACAGTATTAGCGGCGGCGCTCGAATTGTTTGCGCCGGTGCCGCCGTTTGCGACCGATACAATACCGGTGATGTTTCCCGCCGCGGTCGCCGTGGTCGCGGTCGTGGCGTTAGCAACCGTTCCGGTGATCTGCCCCCCGTCGATGCTCTTGTTGGTCAGCGTCTGAATGTCGGTGGTTCCGACAATGACGCCCGAAGGCGGGCTTCGACCGCTGTCGGCGAGAACCGAGCCATCCGTGGAGCCGAAGACCGGGAGATTGCCTACAACCGAAGTCCCAGGACCGGCGACGTTGCCGTTGCGGATCGGGCCAATCGTCACCCCGCCGACCTGTGCGAACATACCCTCGTTCGTCATCCAGACATCGCCGTTGACGGGAGCATCTGGAGCCGTGCCCGGAGGCAGATTGAAGCCGGCGGTGCTCGACGTGGAAGCGGCCACAATCAGCTTGCCCTGCATTGTATCGCCGTTGCGATTGACCGGGACGTAGCCGAGGGTGTCCTGCTTTTGCTCGAACCAGGAGTTCCACTGGCCGACCGTGGGAACCATGCCATAGGTCATCGCCGGGTTTGACGGCGCCGACTGAGCCATGGCGATGGCGCAGCTCGCTAGCAACGCGAGCACGAACGAAACAAATTTGAGCATGGGCGATCCTTCGCCCGGGCCGAACCCGGGACGCTATGCGCGCCGCGCGCGCAACCAAAAAAAGAGAGAGAAGGGGGTTGTGTGGACCTGCGCTACGCAGGCATCAGATCAGGCAAATTCTTCGACGATGACGAGGCCGTTTGCGCCTGCACCTCCGGTCGTTTGAGCGCCTGAATTTGCTCCGGCAGACCCAGAGCCGCCGCCGCCCGGGCCGCCGCCAGGATTTCCATTCCCGGTCGACGAAATGATCGGATTGCCGCCAGCGCCCAAATACGATGCGCCGCCACCGCCGCTGACCATATTGAACGGTGCGAACGAGATTGCCGGCAGCCCAGCATTTCCCAAGGAACTGATCAGGTTGCCGCCGGTCGGAACGCCGCCGCCGCCATCACGCTGGGTGGATGGATTTGCGGATGCGGTGCCGGCCGCACCGCCGGCACCACCGGTGATCGAGATGGCAGTGCCGAACGAAGTGAGAGCACCGGACTGTCCAACGGCGAGGCCTACCCCGCCTGCGCCGCCTGCTCCAATGGTTATGGCGACACCTGCAAAGCCAGTCAGGAGAGCCGATTGAGCCCAGCCGCCAGAGCCGCCGCCACCGCCTGATGCAAATTGCGTAGCGGTCATGGCCGGACAGCCGCCGCCGCCGCCTCCCGCACCAATCACCATGGTGCGAATGCTCTGGGTTCCAGGCGTGGGCGTGTAAACGCCGCTGTTGGCGAAAACGCGCGTTGCGATCAGCCCGCCAGACGTGGAATAGCGCCTCCAGCCAGCCCCGCCGGCATCGGGGTTCGTCACATTGCTGTCGACGGTTGAGAGCCACCACAATCCCACGGTCAGGGCCGAGGCGACGACGGCACCCTTTGGATAGCCGCCAACACTGGCTTGAAAGGACGCATCGTAGGCGATCGGCCCGCCGGCCTCGGCCCACTGTAGCCACTGTGTCATCTGCCGCATGATACCGTTCATGTCCTGACCGAACGGCGGCACGCCACCCGATCCCACTGGCAGAAAGTTCGCTGGGGGAAACCCATCCGCCAGCGAAGCGGCGCCGTTGCTGATGCCGATCTGGGACGCGACGGGAATGTTTCGGATGAACCCGCCACCGGCATTGGCGCCCCAAAAGAGGGGGAATTTGTCAGGGATATCGGATTGCTGCATGGGTGCTTTCCTAAGCGATGATGACCACCGACGCAGAGACGCCGGTAGGCTTCGGCAGGACGCCGGAATTTTGAACGATGGCGAGTTCGACGGGAGAGAGCTCGAACTGGAAGGTGTACGTCATCGTCATCGTCTCGATCGCCGAGCCCGAATAGAACGATGCCTGGTTGAAGCCCGAGGCGTTCAGCGATTCCTGGAAGCCGAACCACGTCCCCACGTCGCCGCCTTCGGTGACGTAGCAATTGCCGCGATGGGGAAAGAGGCCGAGCAGGATTTGATTGATCGCCGGGATCGACCCGTTCGTGATGTTGGCCGCCGCCTTCGCCAGGATCAGCTGACGGAAGGCTTCGTCGGACAGGGCGAAATTGCTCGTCAGTGGAGCTCCCGAGAAGAACGCGCCCTGCCCAAACGGGTCGGATCCTGGGACCGCCTCATCGAAGCCGAACCAGTTTCCGACCGGAACCTGCAGGATGCGATTGACGCCAACGATCCGGCCCCACACGTCGAGCCCATAGCCCTGCGCGGTATCGACATTCCAGATGAAGTCGAAGAACGCCTCGAAATTGGCGGTCTGGTCGAGGTAGCTGAAAAGGTTCGTGATGAGCCGCGTCAGCACCGGCGAGTTCGCATACTGGCTGATCACCGTGGGCCAGACGTCGAACGCCGGGAAATCGCCAAGCGGACTGACGCCGATGACGAACTGGCCAAGGCCATTCGGCACCCCTGCCGGCGGCCGGGGATAGGGAGGTCCGTTGTCGCCCATGATCAGCTCAGGGTCACGATGATGTCGTTCGCCGAAATTGTCGGCACCTGGTCGATATCGACGTTGATGTCGAAGCGATTGGGCACTGCTGCCGTCATGCTCTGGCTGGGCACGTCCTTGTTGTTGGAAACGGTATACGTGCCGGTGCCCCCCGTGCCGCTGCCAAGCGCCGTAATCGTGGTGCCGACGGTCAAGGCGCCAGTCGTGTCGGAGATGACCTGGCCGACAGCGAGCGCGCCCGAGGCGACCGCGGTGACGGTCAATGTGGTGCCGACGATCGCACCGGTGAAAACAGCGGCTGGATCATTGGCCGAGGCAATCTCGATCGAGATGATCTGCACCCATGGGCCAAGGGCCGCGACAGGCGCGTAGAACCGGCTGGCGAACAGCGTGGTGCCGATCTTGGCGCGCGGACCTCCATCACCGCCGGCAAAGGCGCTGACGATGGCATTCTGGATCTGTGTCGCTGCGTCGGCCGGGACCAGGTGCGAATTGACGATGTTGACCGCGAACAGGATCGCCAACGGGTCAGGGATCTCGAAGCTGACCCGATAAGACGGGAACGGCGGCACATAGGCGGGGCTCTGGTCGAAGACGGTGACGGTGGTGTTGCCGTTGTACGCGCAGCCTGGAGCCTTCCGTGTCCAGATCGCCCGAGCGATATCGTCGGTATTGCCGCCGACCACGGCGACATAGAGCGAGTTCGCAAAGAGCGCCACGCCGCCAATGGTCTGGACTTCATTGGTGGCGTTTTCGGTCACGAACGCATCGATGACGTTCGGCACCGCCAGGACCGCACCCAGCACGGAAGGCAGCGAGCCTTGCGAGTTCAGCGCGACAGAGGCCGAGCGCCTCGCCTCGAAGGCCGACCGGCTCTCGACGTTGTTGCCAAGCACGCCGTCATCGGGGTTGCTGATCGAGTCCCATCCTGGGATGGCTCGGAAAATCTGGCTCAGGCTGCCGGCAGCGCAAGGGATCGGGCCGACCGCCGTGCATTCGAATGGCAGCGTGACGGTGCCGTCAACGCCAATGACGCCGTCTTCCGTGCACAGATATTGATTGCCGTCGGCCGCCAGCGCCAGCGAGCCGATCGGGATCGAGACACCCTGCAGGCCTCGACAGAGGGCCTGGACGACCGTCGGCTGCGCCGGGTTGCGCTCGATGAAATAGATACGCGCAATCGCGTCCTGCATGCGGCCCGAGGAGAAAGCCGGATCGATCTGGTTGGTGAAGAACAGGAAGGTCGCGTTGACCTCGTCGATCACGGCGGCTTCGCTGCTTGCGAGTTGCCCCTGCGGCGTGTTGAGAGCCGGGTTCAGCGTGCCACCGAAGGCGTCGTTGATGTCTTCCGTCACGCCGGCCAGAACGTCCCCAGCCGAGGGGATGAGGAACCCCTTGTCGGTAAAGACCGGCGGCGGAACGTTGGTGGTATCGACCATTTCAGAAGCCCGCTGATGTGATGTTGCCCGCCGTGTCCGTCACCTGCACTTGGCCAGTGACGATGCGGTCGGTGAAGGACAGGATGAAAGTCTGCGCCTTGACGACGCCAGGCACGGTCAGCGCGGCTTGATTGAAGTACGCCTTCAGCAGCGAGATCGGCGGCATCTTGCCAAGGATCTGGTCGAAGTAGGGAACCCCCTGGGTCGTGTCGAAGAAGAGTTCGCCCGAGAACAGCCGGATCGCGCTTGCCGCATCCTGCGCCAGCGCATAGGGCTCGTCGACCACGGCGATGTTGCCCGACGCATCGACCGTCAGGTCCCATGCGTCGACGTCAAGAAGAAGCGTCTTCATCAAGTTCCCGGCTCCGGTGGTCCCGACGACCTGCCGCCCGGCTGGACGCCGGTGTGGACGTGATTGAGCAGGCTCACGGACGCACCGCCGGCGCCTGCGATGACGTCCCCGGTCACCAGCAACTGCGCCGTCGTGATGGTGATGGAGCCCGCCGAGAACTCGATGATCTGGCCGTTCTTGTCGAACAGCTTGATCCCGCCCTCGGTGAACTGGACCGCCTGATCCTGGTTGGCGGGATTGACGATGGTGCCCATGTAGACGCCGTCGGACATGTTGCCGCGCCGGAAGCTGCCGGGGTTCGACTGCGCTCCGGCATTGGCTTTCAGCGCCGAGATATCGCGGTCCATGATCGCCATGTGACCGATGTCGCCGACCTTCGGGTCGTTGATGATCCCGTTCATGCCGCCCTGGTTTCGCATCGTGGCGATGCCGAAGATGGTGCCGTGTGGCGTCTGGTTGCCCTGCCCGTCGGTCTGATTGATCAGCGGCATCACGTCGACCGTGGGCGGCGCGCCAACGCCGCCGCCGTGCACCGCCACGATCTTGACCGGGATGCCCGAGCGCGACTGAGCCAGCTCTTGCCGGATCAGGAAGCGTAGCCGGTTGATCTCGGTGCTGTCGTCAGAAAGGCCCTGCTGTCCGAAAAATCCTTGCGTCATGCTGCTGGTGCCTCGGCGTTGGCGTTGACGCATTCGAGCAGCATGAACCACTTGCCATGCGGCATCATCGCCTCGAGTTGATATTCGGCACGGTTGACCTTCCACGTGCCGTTGGCCGGCGTCAGGTCGCTCTGGATTTGCACCAGGCCCTGATACTTCACGGCGGGATTGAAGAGCGCCCGCACCAGCACATAGGCCTGCTCGAAGAAGGGATAGCCGACCATGCCGGTTTGCGGCGAGATCAGCACGGCATCGCCGTCCCTCGCCTTGCCGGCCGGCGTGATCACCATCGTGCCCCGGTCGATACCGACGTCGAACGCGCCGTCGCGGGCGATCGCCAGCGCCTGCGTCCATGCCGTGCCGGGATAATAGGGGTTGGCGAGCTTGACCTTGACGCCCGCGTCTTCGAACGACATTCCCATTTGCCCGGCCAGGCTTTTCATCATCTGGGAGGCATCCGCCGAGCCCTTGATGCTGAGCGGCGGGATGGGCTTTGCGGCATGGAACGCGGCCGGGATCGAGCTGACCCGAAAGCACACGTCAGGCATCGCCTGCGCATCGACGTAGGCATAGACGATTTGGCCGGTATAGACGAGATTTTGCCCCGTCTCATCGTCGCCGGCGAGCACCGAAATGCCGTTCTGGTTCATCTGCAAAATCTGTGTGCCGACTGTGCTGAGCTGGTTCATCAGCGAGAGCGGCAGGCCCCAGATCGAGATTTCCGCTTGCCCCGAGCCCTGCCCTGCATTGACGATGTTGCAGGAGACGCGCAGGCCGAAGACCTCTGCGGTGTTGCCGCCGCCTGCAAACTGACCGTTTGCCAGATCGAACTGGACGGTGATTTGCTTCTGGCTGAATGCCACGCGGGGCGCTCCCTGAAATAGAAAGGGCGCCACGAAGGGCGCCCTTTTTCTACGGTCTGTAACTCTCAGTGTCGGTGGTTCGTCCTACTATTCCCCAGGAGGAACCCCATCCCATGTCGGTGCAACATAACAGTCTGTGTGTCGAATGGCGGATTGGCTGTCGGATGGATTTTCGGAGCCTTCCAGCCCCTCAATTTTCATTCCTCGGAGTCTCTTCAAGTCCGTGAGGCAAGTGCCCTTATCTACGAACGAAGACGGTGACATCGTCGAAAACATTTCCTAGCAACCCACTTGTAACCGGGTCGGTTACAAGTTAGTTTACTCTGGCTATACCAGCCAATACTTATCAACGGAGAGTATAGCGGGCCGGAAGGGAGCAGCAACTTCCATCCGACCCTAACCGAAGCGAACCTGTTTGGAGGCTCACCATGGCTGCTCAGCCGAATACCACACCCCGCTCGAAGACCTCAATCCCTGCGATGGGGACAACCATCGATCTGGCGGCTGCGCGCCCGTTAGACCGGCGCCGCAATCAGGCGATCATGGCCGCTGCCATGCGATACGTAGACCGAGAAGGCCCTCGGGCGCGGGCATCCAAGAGTGCCATCGAAGAGGCCATCGCAGACATGATCGGGGCGAGCCAATATCTGGCGCTCCGGCTCGGTGAGGCGAAGGCCCGCTCGGTCGTCTCCTCCCTCCACGCCGCTCTCGGAAACTGATCCGGAACCTTAGCCCTAGCCGGCCAGTAGGTCGGCCGGCGACAGGTAGGCCAAGCTGTAGCGCGTCCCCAGCCCGGAGAAGACCGGGTCGCTGTCGCCCTGGTTGTCGATGAAGGCGAGATCGCCGGAAAACCCGAGATAGACCGACCGCACGATCCGGTTGAGGTTCTGGCAGATCACCCCGCCGATCACGAGAGTGTTGCCGACAAAGAGGTCGATGAACAGGCCCGTGTCCTTTTGGTAGAGGCTGATCTGCGCGACCTGGGTGCCGAGCGTCACGCTGACCGCCTGGTTCGGCACGGCCTGCAATGGAATGATGACCATCAGAAGCCTCCAATCGGAAGTCCGGACCCTGGCTGGAATTTCGCCGTTTGCGGGCCGGTCGCCGGGACCGTCTGCACGGGACCGCCATTGACCTGGGAAGCGCTGCTCGGCGATTGCGTGTTCGACATGGCGGCGCTGACGGCCTGGCGCACCTCGATCAGCCAGATATCGACCGACAAGAGACCGAGTCCCTCATTCGAGCGCCGGCTGTAGTCGTAGTGGGTGAAGTTGCAGGACAGGTAGACCGCCTCCGGCGTCACCACGTCATAGAGGTTGGTGTCGGCCGCAACCGCGGCGATCGACGCCAGCATGGCCTCGCGGTTTGCCAGCGATCCGCCTGCGGTGAAGCGTAGCCGCGCGTCGTAGGGGACCTGGACCTTGTCATAGCTTTCGAAGGCCCCACGCTCGACCGGGAAGTCAGAGATCGACCATTGCTGGCGATACTGCACCTCGACGACGTTGTCGGCGATGACGACCGGCGCACCGCCGAAAAAGATCCCCCACTGCTGCTGCTGGAACAGGCCCTCCAGGAGCCCGATGGCGTCGCTCTCCAATACCTCAAGAATGCCAGCCATCACGCCAATCCGTAGTTTGCCTGAGCCGAGAACAGACGACGGTTCAGCGCGCCGTTGATGTCGGACGCAACGCCATCTGCGTCGGTCGCCTGGCTATGCACATCGATCTTGCCGATATGGTTCTCGACCGAGGTGCTCGACGTCGTCGCGCCGTGCGTGGCCGAGATGTTCGACAGCGCGGCCGCTTTGGCGCCGGTGTTGATCCCGGCCATATGGGCATAGGTGTTCTTGGTCCCGAGGTCGACACCGGTCCACTTGTTGTAGTTTCCGGCGCGCTCATATTGCGACATTCCCACTGCGGCATCGGAATCAGTCTTGGCCTTGCGAAGGACGTCGCCCGCCTTCTTTTCGGTCGTGTTGAACTCGCTGATCGCGAGCGACAGTTGCTTGTCGAAATCAGGGTTGCCCCAAACGCTTTTGCCGCGTGAACGGCTCCACTGCGCAATGCCGTAGTGGCCGCCACCGATGTTGTTCGAATCGGTTGGGCCGCCTGCGGCTTCGACATAGGCCCAGCGCGACACAGCCGCCCGCGCCCCTGCGTCGCTAAAGCTGGCTTCATCACGCAGACGTTGGTAGGCATGCGCCTGCCTTTCGGGGGTCCACCAGCCATGCTTGCCGCGCGACGAACTCTGCGGGCCGCTAGGCGCGTCGGGGCCAGCACCGCCGCCAAATGCGTTCCGCTCGCCAGCGCCGAACAGATTGCCGATGCCGCTGACCAGGTTGCTCCAGAAGCCGCCGCCATCGCTCTTCTGGTCGGAGATGGTGACGGGAAGCGGATTGCTCCTGGAAACCGGGTTCCCGTCGACGGTGGTCTCACCGCTGGCATGGTTGCGCGCCTGCGGACCGCTCCGATCCCAGCCCTTGAGCTTCGTGATCTGGTCGAGTTCGAAGTCGGCAGGCTTCCATCCGCCATCCTTTTTCGGGGTATCGCCCGACAGGGTCAGCATGGCCAGGTAGGGCGATAGTTTGCCGAGCAGACCCAGCAAGCCAGCACCGCCCGCGCCAGCCGCCTCGGCCCCGCCGCCAGCGAGCATGCGCATGTTGCCCAGCACGCGGAGGAACTTCGATCCGAGCCAAAGCCCGAACAGGATCTCGGTCGCATGCACGATGCCGCCGAGACCGTCGACCACGTCCTTCGCGCCGGTGGCGAAAGTCTGCATCCCGGCGCCGACGGCGTTCCAGTCGATCTTGTTGAGAAAGTCGATGAAACGCTTCACCGCATCGACGATGCCGCTTTTGATCCAGTCCTGGTTCTTGTCGATCCAGGCCGACATCTTATCCGCCGCCTCGACCAGGACCGGGCCGAGCTTGTCATAGATGGCGTTGGCGAGCGCGATGACGTGCTGGAGCAGTTCGGCCCAGCTCGCTTGCAGCTTTTGCGCGGAGTCGATCGTCGCATTGCTGGGCGACAGGCTCTTGTCGAGCTTGTCGAGATAGGCGTCGATGCCCCGGCCCATCTTGTACATGAGCTGCTCGGTGGCCGGGTCAATGCCGAGCGCCGCGGCGACGTTGTGGGCCGCCGACGGGTCCATGTTGTGCAGGCGCTGCAACGCGGCCGAGACATCGGACAGATACTTGTCGAGCCCGCGATTGGGGTCGATCGACATGCCGGTCCAGGCTTGCAGCTGCGAGAACTCGCGGGGCAGCGCCTGCCCGTTCTTGTTGAGGTCGTAGAGCTGCTTGTTGACGCGCTCCAGCGTCGACGCGGTCGCATCGGCGGACCCGCCGAAGCGTTCCGCCGCGTTCTCCCAGGCAGCGATGCGCTGTGGCGATTCACCCAGACTCGAGGCGAAGCGGCCAAGCGAAGCATCGGCGTTGGTGATCTTGCGAACGAACTCGCTCAGCGCCTGCGAGCCGGTGACGACGGCGAACAGTTCGAGCACGCGCCGGGTGATCAGGTTGACCGTCTCGGCGGCCTTCTTCGAGCTATCCTCGATCTCCTTGCCGCCCTGACGGAACCCGTCGCGCGTCTTGAGCCACGCCTCGGCCTGCTTCTTCTGGCCCTTTTCGAAGTTGCTGGGATCGAGGCCGAGCGTAACGATCAGGCTGTCAATGACCGTTGGCATTGTCGTTCTTCTTCCTAAGCAGCATCAGGTTGTGCGCGTCGACCATCGCCACCTCGAGAAGGTCATGGACGTCCTCGATCGACAGCCATTCGTCTAGCTCCCTGAGCGAGGCTGTGCCTTTTGAGAGAACCTGACCGATGGCTCGGGAGACGTTTTCGTATTCGAGGAGCTGGACGCCGGCGATTGCGTCGAGGGAGACGTCGAAGTCAATGGGCCGGCGCTCGTAAAAAAAGCGACGTGAAGGTTGATCACCTCCTGCCGCAACTTTACCAGCGTGGCGATCTCCTCGATGTCCCCTTCGATCAGCATGCGCATGATGGCCGGATTGCGAGGATCGGGCTTGATGGTGACGCACTCCATCATCTCGTCAAGCAGCGGCTCGGCATCCTCGAAGGTGATCTTGGTGATCGCCCGGATGCCGACGACGGCGATGCCCTGCATGCCCCTACCGGCGAAGTCGTCGGGAAGGTCGACGCCGGAGCGCGCCACGGCGAGAAGCGCGCGCATGGCCCACTTCTCGGCGCGTGTCGCCGGCATCTCGCGGATATGGAAGGTCTTGCCCTCGTCACGACCAGGATCGGTGATCGTGATGTCGATCTCTTTACGCATGGATTACCCTCAGTTCGGGACGCTTTGAACGCCCTGCCAGCGGATCGCGAAACGGCGCGGCTGCAGGATCTTGGCCGCCGCCGGCATCGGCGGCAGGCTGACCAGAAAGCCCTTGGTCGAAATGTAGGAGCGCCCGACCGACGGCAGCGTCGTGCTGCCGTTGGCGTTGAAGACGTCCTTGGCCTGGATTTGCGTTTGAGCCCAGGTTTCGAAGAAGGCGATGGACGGGGAATCGGCCTGCAACACGAAGGTCTGGTTGACCGGGTTGTAGACGAAGCCGCCCGACAGGATGCCGTCGACGCCCATGGCAGTCTCGATCTGATCGACGTTGTCCATGTCGTAGATGTTGTCCGCAGAGAAGCCCTGCAGCTGGACCGGTGTCGGAAAGAGGTTCGGCACCGTAAGAGTGATGACCGCGTTCGCGGCGGTTAGGGTCGACATGATCTGGCTCCTGACGGGGGGATTGGTTGCCGCTTACTGGACGAGGGTCGAGGTAAGCTCGATCTTCTGGACGGACTCGCCATCCATGTACCAGAAGTTGATCGGCGGGCTCTGGCGGGCCTGGCGCACCTGCGGCGTGGCATCCTTGACCTGCAGGTACCAGCCTTGCAGCTGGAGCGTGTCGCTGGCCTTGACGCCGGCCGCCGAGTTGATCTGTGCGATCTGGAGCGCCGACAGTGTCACGCCGACGCGGATGGCGCCGAAGTTCAGCGCCTGGTTGATCGGGTCGAGGCAAGCCGCCTTGATCAGCTCATAGCCCGCCGCATTGTAGGGCACCGAGTTGATGTTCTGCAGCAGCTCCATGAGCGCGAGCTGGATCTGGTTGTTCAGCCAAATCTGGTTGATGTAGCTGTCCAGCCACTCGAACTCGCCCGACACCGTGCCGTTCTGGAACTCCAGGAACTGCTGCGCCGCCGTCGCATAGGCGCCGTAGAAGTTATAGCCGTTGGCGAAGAGATTGTTCGCCACCGTTGCCGAGGTCACGCCGGCCACCAGGCCATCCTGCCTCCGGAAGGCGAAGGTGATGCGGCCATTGGTCTGCTGGAAGCCGATCGAGGCCGCCGTGCCGCAGATGAAGGCGGCGATCTCGGCTGGCGTGGTCGCTCCACCGTCGGGCTGGTAGATCGCGCAGGTGCCATCGAGATTGGCATCCTTGACGATGCTGCCGAAGCTCGACGTGGCATCGTTGCTTTCGGTGGGCACGATGTCCGTGTCCCAGGCGATATAGGCATAGCGCTTGTTGGTGCCATTGACCCATTGGGCAAAAGCCTGCTTCTGCACCGAGCCCGAACCACCGTCCGGATCGAAGATCGACATGAAGGTCGCCCAATTCTGGGTGACCTGGGTGATGTCGGTCATGAACGCGGCAGGGGTCGCCCCATCGGCGCCCTGCGAGAGCACCGCGCCGGTCTCCTGCGTCAGGAAGAGATCGTCGGAAAGCGTGCCCGTCGCGAAGGCGATGCTCGAGGCCGCGCCGTCAACGCCCGAGGTGATGACGAAGGCACCGGCGACGCTGTCGAAGGAAACCGAAAGCGGCGTAGCGGAGGCGGTGACGGCACCGCTGGCCACCGTCTGCGTCAGGTTGACGAAGTAGGTGCCGGCGAGGCCCAACCCGCTGCCGAGCTGCGTAATGGCCGTACCGGCGCTCACGCCGGCGCCGCCAAGCGTCTGGCCGACCGACAGGGTGCCGGAAGTGATCGCGGTGACCGTCAGCATGCCATAGGTCGCCGAGATCGCCTCGCTGGGGACCACCTGTGCGATCGAGACGGCGTATTCGCCAATGCCGCCGGGCGTGCCCGACAGCTGGTCGGTGATCTGCGTCCCGGCAGCAACGCCGGTTCCCGCCAGGACCGCGCCAGCCACGAGCTGGCCCGAGGTGACGCCAGTCACGTAAAGGACGTTGCCGGCGATCGACGCGGTCACCGCTGCCGTTGCCGGCGCGATGGCGCCCGTCACCGCCGCGACTTGCGGCGGGGTTGCGTTGAGGCCGGTTGCGATCAGCGCCGCCGCCGCCGAGAAGCTGGTCGCGGTGGAGAGGTCGAGCCCATTGGCGGTGCGCACATAGCCATCGACATCGATGATGAGCGAACCGGTGAGCGCCTTGAGCTGGGGCAGCGAGAGCTGCGCCACGCGCCCGCCGCGCATGTAGGCCGCGACGGATGCCGAGGGATACTGCGCAAAAAGGATGGTGGCGGGCTTCTGGGTCGAGTTGTTGAACCCGTTGAAGTAGACCGCGGCGATCTCGGCCTCCTCGGAGGAAGCGCCGAAGAAATTCGACACCGACAGGCCATCATTGGGGAAGGACAGCACCTGGCCGGTCGGGACGCGGGTGTTGTGGGTCAGCACGAGGCCGTTCATCACGAGCGCGTTGCCGCCGGCATTGAGAACGTTCGGAATGACGTTCACAAGCTGAGAGGCCGGGATGGTCGTCATGGACCAGGTCCTTTCTGTTTCGATTGAGGGGTTCAGATCGGGAAGGTCGCGTCGACGTTGACGACGTCGATCACTGCCTCGTCGGCGAATTGCTGCGGCAGGCCAGAGAGCGCCTGGTTGGCCTGGATATGGACGTCGACGACGTAGCGGGTTTCGTATTGCTGCTCGCCGTTGAAGAACGGCACCTGCTTGGGATCGTCGGCATAGAAGGGCGCGGCATCGATGCCGGCAGAGGCGAAGAAAGTCGTCGCCCGCTCATCGCGGATCAGCGTCGCGATCACCTGCGCCATATCGGATGCCACGGCGTCCGATGCGCTGTGCACGTCGAGCTGGATCACCACCTCGGTCGGCTGCATGATGGTCTCGGCGCCGCTTGCCAGCAATTGGGCTGTCACGGTCTGCGCCGGCGCCACGGTGTAGGTTCCGATACCGCCGGGCGTGCCGCCAGTCTGCGCGCCGACCAGCGTTCCAGCCGCCACCGGGGTTCCGAAGACTGTCGCGCCGGTCAGGATCGCGCCGAACTCGACATCGGTGACCGTCATCACCGTGTCGGTGATTGAAGCCTCGAAGGCGCAGTCCTGATAGGTGTCGACGTTGGTCGAGAGGCGGCCACGCCGGATGACGGTCATGGTGACGAAATCGCCAGCCGGCTCGGGGACGCGGTTGTCCTGGGACGCCACCACCTCCACGCCAGCCGGCAGGTATTTCAAGAGAAAGCCGCGCAGTACCGTCTGGATGGTCGATTGGTTGGGAACCGGGCCGCTCACGTCAGACGCCGACGCCGATACCGCGCACCGTCGCGTCAGAGGCTCCGGACGGCATGCACCAGAGCACGTCGCCAGCGGCGAGCGGGAAAGGGGTGAAGAACTCGCTGAGCAGGACGAAGGCCGTAGAGCCCGGGGGCGGCGCCTGCACCGCGCCCTGGCTGGTCGCTTGGAGCTGGACCGTGAAATAGGCGGCGCCGGCGGCCACCTGCGTCCATGCGCCGGCAGGGCATGGCACCGTGAAGGTTCCGTTCGCCATCGTCAGGCTCCATTCTGTAGGGTTATCGCGACCTTGTACCAGTCGGGCCATTCTTCGAGCACGTAGGCCACGAGCCAGGTGTTGCCCTCCGGCAAGGTGCCGGCCGGGAAGACGAAGAGATCGCCGCCTGTCTGCAGCGGGCGCACCACGGCCAAGGCCGAACCGTTGAGGTAGATGGCGCGCCGCACGCCCTGGATATTGAGGCCGTCGAGGTGCTGCAGGTCGCTATAGCTGAGCGCCTGCACCTGTACCGACACACCGGGCACATCGGTGTATTGCGGCGTCCTGGTGCCGTCGCCGGCTGTCGTGTAGCCGGTGGACCGTTTCAGCGTGACGAGCACGAACGGGTTCACCGCGGCGATTGCCGGCGCGACG
Organism: Mesorhizobium sp. P2_A8; assembly: GCF_056404935.1. Classification (NCBI taxonomy): domain Bacteria; kingdom Pseudomonadati; phylum Pseudomonadota; class Alphaproteobacteria; order Hyphomicrobiales; family Phyllobacteriaceae; genus Mesorhizobium; species Mesorhizobium sp. P2_A8. Next base: position 2,912 of record NZ_JBFUDB010000017.1, on the reverse strand, counting down.
ATCCCATGCAGGTTCATGTTCGATCAGCCCACGCGATAGACCGAGAACGCCTGATCGGCGGTCTTGGTGAAGCGCAGGATGCCGCTCGACGGGATGGTCGGGCCGCTATGCGCTGGGAAGTCCATAGAGCCGACCAGCGTCATGCCGGTGTTCGTGGTGATGGTCGCGTCCTCAAGATCGACGATTGACGTGTTGATCACGGAAACGTCGAAGGAGTCGGTGACGACGAAGCCAGCGGGCAGCGCGGCCTGGAGCGCGGCGGCGGTCGGTAGCTGCTGCGCCGAGGCAGCGTCGGCACCCTGGTCGATGGTGATGATGCCGGCGAGCAGGTCGGCGGGTGTCAGCACGCCCGAGAGGGTGACCGCCACCGGCGCAGAGTTGTTCACCAGGGCGACGTTGGCATTCACCGTGCCGCGCTGGCTGTCCCAGATTGCAAGACGCATTGTCAGGATCTCCTTGAAATGATGTGCCGGGCTATTTCTTCACGGCGTAGTCGACCGATGCGAGCATGTGGCCGGTGTCCACGAGCTGCTTGTCGTTGCCCTTGCGGGCGATGGTGGAAGGTTTCAGCGGCGGGCCGTCATAGGCGACGATAGCGCGCTGCAGCTGGCCCTTAATCGCGGCTCCGGTCTGCCCGAGCGTCTTGTCCGCATCGTAGCTGTTGGCGACGAGAAGGTTGCCGACGGCGTCAGGCCATTCCGGGCTCTTGTCGGCGATCATGCCCCGGAAGAAAGGCCGAGGTGGAACCGCGGCAGGCGCGTCCAAGCCAAGCGCTCGCGCGACCTGGTGCGAGACCTTGTTGCCGCTGCCGAACTCATTCAGCGCGGCGACCATCGCGACGGGCGTGCCGTCAGGATAGGTCGCGCCCTCCAGGAAGCCGATGTCGACAGAGCCGGCCTTCTGGAGGTTCTTCGATATCTCGGCGAGCTTTGCGGCGAGCTTGTCGCCGCCGGTGAGCTGCACCATCGCCTTACGCCTTTGCCGCCTTCGCCTTGGCGTCGGCCGCTGGATCGGTCGAGCCGGTCGCACCTGTGGCACCGGTATCGCCCGTCGCTCCGGTATCACCGGTCGCTCCAGTCGCTCCAGTCGAGCCAGCCGCATCGGCGGCACCGGTTGCACCGGCATTGGCAGCGGGTTCGACGACAGGCGTCTCGGGCTCCTCCGGAACGACGACGGGTGCCGGCGTCTCGATGCGAGCATTGCGCTCTAGCGAGGCGATACGGTCCTCGGCCTGCTCGCGGAAAGCGCGAAACTCGCGCGTCAACTGGCGAATAAGCTTTTCCATGACGATGGTCCTTTTCTACTGATTGAGCCACGGGTTGAAAGCGCGGCGAGGTCCTGGGACGTAGCGCATCGTCCGGTAGGCGGCTGTCGCAGCCCAGAATGCCGCGCCGAATGGGGTTTGCATGAACCAGGCATTGCTTGGCGTCATGGGGAAGTCGGCTGACACCGAGACGCTGCCCTCGGTCGCATCCGAGATGCGCCCGACGATCCCAGCCGCTGGCTGGCCGTTGACGCCGTACATGAGCTGGCAGACATGCGCGACCATGAGGTTGAGCAGCGTCGTCTGCGTCTCGGCGGTGCTGACCGGGCCGCCGCCGTCGTTTCGGCAATAAAGCTCGGCCACGGGCAGCGCGCCCTGCAAGACCTGTGGTTGGCTCAGCGTCGCGAACTGCGGATAGATCGCCACGAAGTTTGAATAGCTAAAGTCGACCTTCACACCCATGACTTACCTCCGGCGCCGCCGCTCCCCGCTGAATGAAACCGGGCCAAGGCTGTACGTGCCGGCTAGGGGGACAATGTTGCTTGCTCGATCTTTGGAAGAACCCGCGCGACGCGGGGCGGCCGGGGCGTACGACCAAGCTAGCAATGGCCGTCGTGGCCCGACAAACGCCCGAAAGCGTCGCAACCATTTGCGTCAGCGCCCGCCGGTACCGTGGCGAGCCCACGCACCTTGCACAGCTCTATGGCTCCCCGGCGAATTCGCCTACCCCGTCTCGCACTCCGGTAGTCGCACTGCTTTGCCAAGCTTTGCCAGCGCCTCGGGCTTGGCGCAAAGCGGGAAGCCGGCGAGCGGCATTGTCTCGATGAAACGACCGCGCTCCGTCTTGCTCAAGCTGAATTCATTGACCATGCCCTCGACGGTCAGGTCCGGATACCGTTTGAGGGCTTCCGTGACCGAAGCATTCGCCTCATCGATTCGACCCAGAGCCGCAAGGGAGCTGCTACGCACCACGAAATTCCATTTGCCGTAGTTATCGGGGGTCTTGCGCTCCAGCATCTTCAAGGCGTCCTCATAGCGGCCAGCCATAAAATAGGCAGTGTTGTAGAAACCAGTTGCCCACATCGGGTAATTCGGGTCGAGCCGTATAACTTGGTCGACCAACTGAGCGCCGCGTTCGGGTTCGTCGAAGCCTGCCGCAAAGCCGGAATAGAATGTCAGGATTTCGGCCGAACCCGGAGCGAGGCGGAGGGCCGTGTCCAGCTCGACCTTGGCGCGGGCGTTGTCGCCCTTGTCTTTGAGGCTCATGCCAAAAACGGCGTGCGCCTCGGCGTCGCTCGGATCGAGCCGCACCGCGCGTTCGGCTACATCAGCAGCAGCCTTGATCTCGCTCTCGGGATTGATACCGAAGCCAGCCAATATGTTATGAGCATGATAAAGTTCCACCCAGGCGCGGGCGAACTCCGGGTCCAGCTCGACAGCGAGGTTGAGCAGCCTGACGGCCTCCTCCTCATCTGCTACGGTAATCTTTTCAATCCTTTCGGTTCCGAGCAGATAGTAGTCATAGACAGTCAAGTTGTCCGGCCGTTTACGCTTCGCTGCAGCCCGCCCCGCTCCCTGAATCAGCCCCACGCCGTTTCCGAGACGGTTGGTGACCTGCTCGGCGATCTCGGTTTGCACGGCGAATACG
>NZ_JBFUDB010000016.1:0-67086 GCF_056404935.1 Mesorhizobium sp. P2_A8 | reverse complement strand
GCTTCAGCTTGCGGCTGCGCGCCCGGCTGGCCAGGTCCTTCATCTCGTTGGAGATCGTGGACAGCGTCTTTTCGTCCGCCTTGCGGATGATCGGCGTGATCAGGCCACCTGGGATCGACACGGCAACGCCGACATCGGCATGCTTGTGCTTGACCATGGCGCTTTCGGTCCATGAGGCATTGGCATCCGGCACCGCCTTCAGCGCCAGCGCCATCGCCTTGATCACCATGTCGTTGACCGACAGCTTGTAGGCGGGCGCGTCGCCCTTGTCGGTCTTCTTCACGGGCGCTGCGGCGTTGATCTGCGTGCGCAATGCCAACAGCGCATCGAGTTCGCAATCGAGCGTCAGGTAGAAATGCGGGATTGTGGTCTTGGCCTCGACCAGACGCCGCGCGATGGTCTTGCGCATGTTGTCATGCGGGACCAACTCGTAGGAGCCCGCCTCGAACAGTTTCAGCACCTGATCGTCCGACATCGCCTTCACCGGCGCGGCAGAAGCAGCAGCCGGAGCCCCGGCAGGTGCCGCCTTGGCGGCAGGCTTGGCGCCGCCACCGGCAATCGCCGCATCGACATCCGCCTTCACCACGCGGCCGTGCGGACCGGTGCCGGTCACGGCAGAGACGTCAACGCCGGCCTCCTTGGCGATGCGCCGCGCCAGCGGTGACGCGAAGGTGCGCTCACCAGCCGCATGGCCGTTGGCGGCCGGGGCCGCTTTGGCTGCGGCTGCAGGCTCGGCCTTTGGTGCGTCAGCCTTTGGTGCTTCCGCCTTGGGAGCATCCGCTTTCGGCGCCTCGGCTTTCGCCGGTGCGGCAGCGCCACCGCTTTTCGCGGCAGCGCCGGCGTCCTCGCCTTCGGCGGCGAGCACGGCGATCAGCGCATTGACCTTGACGCCTTCGGTGCCGGCCGGAACGACGAGCTTTGCTACGGTGCCCTCATCGACGGCTTCGACTTCCATCGTAGCCTTGTCGGTTTCGATCTCGGCGATGACATCGCCCGGGGAAACCTTGTCACCTTCCTTGACAAGCCACTTTGACAGATTGCCCTCTTCCATCGTGGGCGACAGGGCCGGCATGGTGATGTTGATTGGCATTTTGTCCTCCCGCCCGGTTCAGCGATACGCGACGGCTTTGACCGCCTCGATGACTTCGCCGACATTCGGCAACGCCAGTTTCTCGAGGTTGGCCGCATAGGGCATCGGCACATCCTTGCCGGCAATGGTGATGACCGGAGCGTCGAGGAAATCGAAGGCGCGCTGCGATACCTGGTTGGCGATATGGTCGCCGACCGAGCTCTGCGGGAAGCCTTCTTCCACCACGACCAGCCGGTTGGTCTTCTTGACCGAGGCGATGATGGTGTCGAGGTCGAGCGGGCGGATCGTGCGCAGGTCGATGATCTCGGCATCGATGCCCAGGCCGCGCAGCTCGGCTTCAGCCTTGACCGCATAGGTCATGCCGATGCCGAAGGAGACGATGGTGACATCCTTGCCGGTCTTGTGGACGCGCGCCTTGCCGATCGGCAGCACGAAATCATCCAGCTTCGGCACGTCGAAGGACTGGCCGTAGAGGATTTCGTTCTCGAGGAAGATGACCGGGTTGGGATCGCGGATCGCCGCCTTGAGCAAACCCTTGGCGTCGGCCGCAGTGTAGGGCATCACGACCTTGAGGCCGGGAATGTGGCTGTACCAGGCAGCATAGCACTGCGAGTGCTGGGCGGCGACGCGGGCGGCGGCGCCGTTCGGTCCACGGAACACGATCGGCGCCCCCATCTGACCGCCCGACATATAGAGCGTCTTGGCGGCAGAGTTGATGATCTGGTCGATCGCCTGCATGGCGAAGTTGAAGGTCATGAACTCGACGATCGGCTTCAGGCCGGCCATCGCCGCGCCGACGCCGACGCCGGCAAAGCCATGCTCGGTGATCGGCGTGTCGACGACGCGCCGCGGCCCGAACTCCTGCAGCAGTCCCTGCGTGATCTTGTAGGCGCCCTGGTATTCGGCGACCTCTTCGCCCATGACGAAGACATCGCCGTCGCGGCGCATTTCCTCGGCCATCGCATCACGCAGCGCTTCGCGCACCGTGGTCGAGACCATTTCCGTGCCGGCCGGAATGTCCGGATCGGCGGCTATTTCGGTCTTCGGGGCGGCTGCGACCGGCGCAGAGGCCCCGCTTTTGGCCGCCGCCGGCACTGGCGCCGCGGTTTCAGCCTTGGCAGGCTCTTCGCCGATGCCTTCGCCAGCCTTGTCGACGTCTTCGCCTTCAACGGCGAGCACGGCGATCACTGCGTTGACCTTGACGCCTTCCGTGCCGGCAGGAACCACGATCTTGGCAAGCGTGCCTTCATCGACGGCTTCGACTTCCATCGTCGCCTTGTCGGTTTCGATCTCGGCGATGACGTCACCGGCGACGACCTTGTCGCCCTCGTTCTTCAGCCACTTGGAAAGATTGCCCTCTTCCATGGTCGGCGAGAGAGCGGGCATGAGAATTTCGATCGGCATGTCCTTGCCCTCCCGTTACAATACGATATCGGTCCAGAGCTCGGACGGATCCGGCTCCGCGTCGTTCTGGGCAAATTCGGCGGCATCGGCGACAACGTCGCGAACCTCCTTGTCGATGGTCTTGAGTTCGTCCTCGGTCGCCCACTTCTTCTCGATCAGCCGCGCCTTGACCTGTTCGATCGGGTCATGCTCGGAGCGCATCTTCTGCACTTCTTCCTTGGAGCGGTACTTCGCCGGATCGGACATCGAGTGGCCGCGATAGCGATAGGTCTGCATTTCGAGGATCAGCGGACCGTTGCCGCCACGGCACCATTCGGTGGCCAGATCGCCCGCCGCCTTGACGGCGCGAACGTCCATGCCATCGACCTGGATACCGGGAATCTTGAACGAGGCGCCGCGATGCGAAAAATCCGTCTCCGCCGACGAGCGCGAGACTGAGGTGCCCATGGCATAACGGTTGTTCTCAATGATGTAGATCACCGGCAGCTTCCATAGCGAGGCCATGTTGAAGCTTTCATAGACCTGGCCCTGGTTGGCCGCACCATCGCCGAAATAGGTCAGCGAGACATTGTTGTTGTCGCGATAGCGGTTGGCGAAGGCGAGACCCGTGCCGAGCGACACCTGCGCACCGACAATGCCGTGGCCGCCGTAAAAATGCTTCTCCTTGGAGAACATGTGCATGGAGCCGCCCTTGCCCCTGGACAGGCCGCCACGACGCCCGGTCAGCTCAGCCATGACGCCGCGCGGTGAAAGCTCCATCGCCAGCATGTGGCCGTGATCGCGATAGGCGGTGATCATCTGGTCGCCTTGGATCAGGGCCATCTTCATGCCGGTGACGACAGCTTCCTGACCGATATAAAGATGGCAGAAGCCGCCGATGAAACCCATGCCGTAAAGCTGGCCGGCCTTTTCCTCGAAACGGCGGATAAGCAGCATGTGCCGGTAGGCGGCAAGCTCTTCATCCTTGGTGAAGTCAGCAGGCTTTGGGGCTGAAAGCCCCGATTTGCCGTCGGATTTGGATTTGGCAGGCGCTTTTCTGGCTGCGGTGGCCATGCATCACTCCCTGTTGGCGTCTCTTTGCGGACATTAGAGCAGGATCAAATCTGCTCTGGGGAGATCAGCTCCTCCCCACCGATTTCAGGGAGGCTAACACGCGTCAGGGCGATGCGCCATGCCGAATTTGCATAGCTGACATGCGTCTAAGTGATTAAAATCATTGAAAATATTGGCTATTAACCGAAAAGTGGTTACTTCGCCGAGGTCGGCAACATGATGGTGATTTCGTCCGCTTGGGACAGATTGAGAGCCTTGCGCGCCTGCTCGTCGAGCATGTCTTTCTCAAGTGTGCCTTCATGCATGAGCCGAACGCGGCGTTCAAGTTCCATCCGGCGTGCCTTGATCGCATCGAGTTGACCTTGCAGCGCAACCGTCTGGGCTTCCAGCTGATATTTCGAATTGATGCCGAATTCGCCGTGGTAGGCGTGGAAGCCGAAATAGGCCAGGAATGCCACGCAGAGCGAGGGGACGATCAGCCGGCCGGTGTTTCGCTGCTTGTGCTGACGCGTCCACATGATCCAGATCCTCGCGGCCGCGAACTCATGCGGCTCCCGATCTTTTTCGCCTGATTGTGCTTAACGGACGGTTACGGATGACCGGTCTGGCGGCGCCGAAATGAAAAAGGGCGGGAATGCTCCCGCCCTTCCGTCCGATATTCCAAACCGGCGTTCCGGATCAGCCCTTCACCACCGACTTGCCGGCGTAGCTCGCCTGCTTGCCGAGCTCTTCCTCGATGCGGATCAGCTGGTTGTATTTGGCCATGCGGTCCGAACGCGACAGCGAGCCGGTCTTGATCTGCCCGCAATTGGTGGCAACGGCGAGATCGGCGATGGTCGAATCCTCCGTTTCGCCCGAGCGGTGAGACATGACCGCGGTGTAGCCGGCCTTGTGCGCGGTCTCGACGGCGTCGAGCGTTTCCGTCAGCGAGCCGATCTGGTTGACCTTGACCAGGATCGAATTGGCAACGCCCATGCGGATGCCGTCGCGCAGCCGCGCCGTGTTGGTGACGAACAGATCGTCGCCGACCAGCTGCGTCTTCTTGCCGATCAGGTCGGTCAGGTACTTCCAGCCTTCCCAGTCGTCCTCGGCCAGCCCGTCCTCGATCGAGATGATCGGATAGTCGGCGGCAAGCTTGGCCAGGTATTTGGCCTGGGCCTTGGGGTCGCGCGTCTTCTTCTCGCCTTCATAGACGTAGTTGCCGTCCTTGAAGAACTCGGTCGCCGCGCAGTCGAGGCCGAGCGCGATCTCTTCGCCTGGCTTGAAGCCGGCCTTCTCGATCGATTCCATGATGAAATCGAGCGCCACTGGCGCGCTCTTCAGGTTCGGGGCAAAGCCCCCCTCGTCGCCGACATTGGTGTTGTGGCCGGCATCCTTCAGTTTCTTCCTCAGCGTGTGGAAGATTTCCGAACCCCAGCGAACACCTTCGCGCAGCGTCGGCGCGCCGATCGGCAGGATCATGAACTCCTGGAAGTCGATCGGGTTGTCGGCATGGGCGCCGCCGTTGATGATGTTCATCATGGGCACCGGCAGCACATGCGCCTTGGTACCACCGACATAACGGTAGAGCGGCAGGCCGGCGGCTTCGGCCGCGGCCTTGGCCACCGCCAGCGAGACGCCGAGGATGGCGTTGGCGCCAAGCCGGCTCTTGTTGGGCGTGCCGTCGAGCTCGATCATGGTCTGGTCGATGTGGATCTGGTTTTCGGCTTCCATGCCGCCGATCGCCTCGAACAGCTCACCATTCACCGCCTCGACGGCCTTGAGCACGCCCTTGCCGAGATAACGGGCACCGCCGTCGCGCAGTTCGACAGCCTCGTGGGCGCCGGTCGAGGCACCCGACGGCACCGCCGCGCGGCCCATCGATCCGTCTTCGAGAATGACATCGACCTCGACGGTCGGATTTCCACGGCTGTCCAAGATTTCACGCCCGACAATGTCGATGATGGCGGTCATTGCGATATCCTCGATTGATCTGAAAAAGCGTCGCGCACGTCTTAGCCAAAGCACCGCAAAACGCAATCGGGCCCGCTCGCAATTATTGCCGTGGCGTCAGCCTATAGCGCGTCGCGTTGAACGAATTCAGGCGCCGCGCTCTAGGTCTTTGCTTTTATGCAAGCGTTCTCCCCAAAACCGGGGCCACTTTTGGGCGACATGCATCAGGCGATTCACGAAGCGCAAATCGCTGTCATCATAAGTCATGTGCGGCGGACCAGCTTCCGGCTATGGTGCAGGTGCGCGGGGCGAAACAGGAGGAGTTTCGCCATGTCCCAGTTGAGCGGTATCGTGAGTCTGTTCCTGATCGCGGCGGCGTTCCTGACGTCGTGCGACAATCAGCAATCGCCACCCAAGGCAGGGGCGCTATCTGCCTTGCACATCAGCGAATAGGCGCCGCACCGAATGCAAAAAGGCCCCGTCGAGACGGGGCCTTGTTGTTTGCAGGCATCAATGCCAGTAAGGCGTGACCTTGTAGTAGTCATAGGACGCGTCGCGTGCCGTCTCGCCATCCGCGCCGGCCAGTTCGTTGATCGAATAGGCGGGCGCAGCCTTCAGCTGGTCCTTGGAGAACGGCACGACATAGCCGCCCTTATCCTCGTCATAGTCGAGGCTTGCCCATGGAATGGCGTGGTACTTCTCGCCGATGCCGAGAAAGCCGCCAAAACCGATCACCGCGAACATGATGCCGTTCGAGGTCTTGTCGAGCATGATGTCCTCGATGCTGCCGATGCTCTTGCCTTCGGTGTTGTAGACCGAAGTGCCGATGACTCGCGAAGCGGCAATGGCTTCGGTGTGACCTGTCTGGGTTGTCATGATGTGCTCCTCATTGTCGTTAATCGGTACTTTGACAATGAGGGGGGCGGGCGAAAGTTCCCGACTTTTTCGGCGGCAGCCGGTCATTCCGCAAGGATGAAGGTGACCTTCATATTGACGCGATAGGCAGCAATCTTGCCGTCCTCGACAACGATCTTCTGGTCCTGGATCCACGCGCCTTCGACGTTCTTCAGGGTCTTTGCGGCACGCGCAATTCCCTTTTCGATGGCGTCCTGAAAGCTCTTCTTCGACGATGAGGTGATTTCGGTGACGCGGGCGACAGACATGGCTTCCTCCTGCCAAAACGCTCATTTGCCGGGCAAGCGTACAACCGGCCCATGCCGACCACAAGCCGGCGCCCTGGCCGGCGTCGCTGACGCTGGAGCCGTCCCTCAGGACGTTTTAGCGACCCTTGGCGATACGATCGAACGCCATCAGCCTTTCCAGGAGTGCCGGCATGTCCTTCAGCGGCAGCATGTTCGGGCCATCGGAAGAGGTCGAATTATCCGGATCTTGGTGGGTCTCGATGAACACGCCGGCAACGCCGACGGCGACGGCGGCGCGGGCCAGCGTCTCGACGAAGCGACGCTCGCCGCCCGAGGAGCCGCCCTGGCCGCCGGGCTGCTGTACCGAATGCGTGGCGTCGAAGATCACGGGCGCGCCGATCTCGGCCATGATCGGCAGAGCGCGCATGTCGGACACCAGCGTGTTGTAGCCGAACGACGCGCCGCGCTCGGTTGTCAAAACATTGGCGTTGCCGGAACCGGTGATCTTGGCGACGACGTTCTTCATGTCCCAGGGAGCAAGGAACTGCCCCTTCTTCACGTTGATCACCTTGCCGGTCCTGGCGGCGGCGACCAGCATGTCGGTCTGGCGCGACAGGAAAGCCGGAATCTGCAGGACGTCGACATGCGGCGCGACGATCGCACACTGTTCCTCGGTGTGGACATCGGTCAGTACCGGCAGCGCAAATTCCTTGCGCAATTCGTCAAAGACGGGAAGTGCCGCATCCATTCCGGCACCACGCGTCGCCGACAGCGAGGTGCGGTTGGCCTTGTCGTAGCTGGTCTTGTAGACGAGGCCTATCCCGAGCTTACCTGTCAGTTCCTTCAGCGCGCCGGCCATGTCGAAGGCGTGCTGGCGCGATTCAAACTGGCAAGGACCAGCGATCAGCGACAAGGGCGCGTTGTTGTCGAAGACGACATTGCCGACGGTTACCGACGAATTGGGCGCCAGGGGCTTGCTCATTGGATCTCCCGGAAGATGAAAGCCGCGCCTTGTCCGGATGCCGGCTGCACGACAATATCATTGCCCGCTATATCGTGTCTGATGGAATTGGCTGCAAGCAGCTTCGCAATGACATCGGCGCTAAGGACCGCAAAGACCACCGCGGCGAAGTGAAGGTCTGTCGGCGCGCCCGCAGGCAGGCCAAAGCGTGCGGTGAAAGACGCAGGGTCAAGCACGCTCAAACTTGCATTCGGCAAGTGAAACGCGCCGCCCTGCCCGCCGGCGGTCGGGTCATTCACCGCCAAGGAAATCAGCCGATGTTGTTCGGCAAGCCGGTCGCTGACGGCCACTACTTCGACAATGCCGGTGACGCCGTTGGCGTGGGCCTGCAAAGCCGCGCGGTCCACTTCCGGCGCGTTGACTCGTTCGCAGGCAAACAGGAAAGCATCCGCAACCTTACTACTCGACGCAAAGGCGAGCTTGAACGATGCGATGTCGCTTTTGCCTGCCGTGTCGGTGAAGGCTCGTGAAAAGCTCAGCATGTCTCCCGCAGAAATGCCGGCTTCGACGTAACGTGCCTGGTCGGCATCTGCGTTGCTGGTACCCAGCACCACGGCGGAAAATCCCTCGTCGCCGTGGCTGTTGCGATAGATACGGTCGCGCCCGACGAAAACATTGCCCTCGGCAATGGCCGTCATCGCGGCCTGTTCATCGCTGACCGCGAGTGGCTCGAGATAGGTGCCGTCGGCCAGGAACACACAACAGTTTTCCGTTCCGAAGGGATGGGTCCCGGTCGGGGCAACGACGAAGCCAAGCGCGGTGAGCCGGGTTCGCGCCACATCGAGGTTCTGCGTCGGCAGCACCAGATGATCGAGCGGATGAGTGCCAGCGGTGTTTGTTCGGGTCATACGGCGCGATGTGCATCATTCCGCAAACCGGTTCAAGTCTCGATCAGCTGCCGGCCACGACATCGGCGGAATAACGCAGCTCGCGCAATGGTTTGACCTTGCTGGTCGTCTGCGCATAGAGCGGGTGCGCCTTGTAGGCGGCCAACGCCGCGGCATCGGTGAACTCCGCATAGACGACCACATCGATCTCGTCCGACAGCGGATCGACCTTGGTGTTGAGGGTCACCTCGAAGAGGCTGGAATGGGGAATGTTGCCGAGCGCCTGCAAGCCGGTGCGCACGGCCTCCACATCCTCTTTACGCCGCGCGCTGAAGAAAACGATATGCCGGATCAACCCCGCCTCCTCGATCTAAGTGCCGGGGTCTTTTGTGACGACAGGACGGTCGCGTCAATCGACAAGGATGTCGCGGCAGTGAGTCGTTCGGATGGATGCTAGATCTTGCCGGTGATCGATCGCACGACGTGCGAGACACTCCTCACCGTGGTGTCGAGATACCGACCCTGATTGTAGAGGCCATCCCAGATCAGGAAAAAGGCGATGGCGGCAATCACGATTACATAACGCATGGCTAAAACTATCTCACAAGCACGGTTGCAGCCATAGGCGTTTTTGGCGTGTTCGGCCTTTGCTGTGTAAAAGGCAAACCCACGCCGGTGGGAGCCGGCCACGTGGCACAGCCCAGCTTGCAGCATGCCTCTTGATGTTCTCCCTCGTGACGTGGAAGATTGTCGCAGGGATTCACTGGGAAGCGCTGAAGCTCTGGTTAAGGGGCGCGCGCTTTCGTTCGGGCCCGCCCGTCACCGAACCGGTCCGCTGCCGGTATCAGGCAACGGCGCTCGAACCTGGCGAATGAACCGCGAGAACCGAGGCTCGGCAATTGGCGCCGACACCGCGGAAGTCCAGGGGCGTGAGATGGCACACAAGGAACATCATGGCGTAGCGTCAGGCGACGCGGTCAGGCTTGACGAATTCAATTTCGCCGAGATCGTCAAGGGCCTGCCGGCGAAGGCGCGCATGGTGCTGTCGGCGGCGATGAACCTGCCGCGCGGGTCGCTGAAGGTCAGGATGCCGGACGGCCGCGCCGTCCTGGTCGGCGGCAAGGGACCGGGCCCAGACGCCGAACTTGTGCTCAAGAACTGGCGCTTGCCCGGCCGCGCCTTTTCCGGCGGTACGATCGGCGTTGCCGAATCCTACATGGACGGCGATTGGGAAAGCCCTGATGTCACCAGCTTCCTGGAGCTGTTCGTGATCAATTCGGCGATCGGCGAACGCGTCGCCGGCGGCGCCAGCTGGCTCATCAACACCGTCCAGCGCATCCGCCACTGGTTCAACGAGAACACGCACACCGGCTCGAAGCGCAATATTTCGGCGCATTACGACCTCGGCAACGCCTTCTACAAGCAATGGCTCGATCCGAGCATGACCTATTCCTCGGCGCTCTATGCCACCGGCGCCAACGACCTGGAAAGCGCCCAGGCCGCCAAATATCGCGCACTGGCCAAGGATACGGGGATCGGCCCGAAGGACCACGTGCTGGAGATCGGCTGCGGCTGGGGCGGCTTCGCCGAATTCGCGGCACGCGAGATCGGCTGCCGTGTGACCGGGCTGACGATCAGCCGCGAGCAGCACGACTTCGCCACGGCGCGCATCGCCAAGGCCGGGCTTGCCGACAAGGTCGACATCAAGCTGCAGGATTATCGCGACGAAACAGGCACTTACGACCGCATCGCCTCGATCGAGATGTTCGAGGCGGTCGGCGAGAAATACTGGCCTGTGTTCTTCAGCAAGATGAAGGCCTGCCTGAAGCCCGGCGGCACCGCGGGCCTGCAGATCATCACCATCAACGAAGCTTCTTACGACACCTATCGCGCAAGGCCGGATTTCATCCAGCGCTATGTTTTTCCGGGTGGCATGCTGCCGACGCCGTCGATCCTCAAGGCGCTCGGCAAGGATCATGGCCTTGCCCATCTGCGCGAGCGCGTGTTTCCGGACGACTATGCGCGCACGCTCGCCGAATGGCGCCAGCGGTTCTGGGCATCATGGGAAAAGATCGTCCCGCTCGGCTTCGACGACCGCTTCAAGAAGCTCTGGGAGTTCTACCTGCACTATTGCGAGGCCGGTTTCCGCGCCAGCTACATCGACGTGCGCCAGGTGGTCTACAAGGCATAGGCCTACGCCGCCGTGACGGCGCAGACCTATGTCTATATGGCAACAATCAGAGAAGGATGCGGTATTTCGCGAATCCCGCTTCGCCCTCACCCGCCGGCTCGATCTTCAGCGACTTCACCTCGGCAATGAAATCCTTCGCCTTGGCGCCGGTTTCGAACACGGCGCTGGTTCCAGGCAGCGGCGCGAACGACCAGTTGTCGTCCGCCGACGGGTTGATCGTGCCCTCGCTGACGATATAGCGAACGATGACGTCGCGATTGGTGTCCGGCGCCTCGTAGATGATCTTCGAGGCATTGATGTCGGGGAAATTGCCGCCGCCGCCGGCACGGTAATTGTTGGTCGCAACGACGAATTTCTGTTTTGGATCAATCGGTTTTCCATCGAACATCAAGTCCGCGATACGATTGGCGCCGGCATTCGCCAGCCCGCCCTTGGCGTCATATTTCGGCGGATGCGACAGGTCTATTTTGTAGGTGACACCGTCGATGACGTCGAAATTGTAGGACGGGAAGTCTGTGTTGATGAGTGGCTGGTTGGCCTTGCCAGGCTCGATCCTGTTGAAGATGCCGGCCGACATTTCCAGCCATTCCTTGACCTGCGCGCCGGTGATTTCGACGGCGCGCACGGTGTTCGGGTAGAGATAGAGGTCGGCGACGTTCTTGATGGCGATATCGCCTGCCGGCACGTCGGTATAGTAGTCAGCGCCGTTGCGCCCGCCGGCCTTGAAGGGAGCGGCGGCCGACAGCAGCGGCACATCCTTCCATTGCGTGTTCTTGAGAATATCCTTCAGGTACCAGGTCTGCGCCTGGCTGACGACCTGCACCGACGGATCGTCGGCGACCAGCGCGAAATACGAGTAAAGCGGCGCGGAAGTCTTGCCGACGGGACGCCGCACATAGGCCAATGTCGCCTGATGGTCCTGCTCGAGCGCGGCGATGATGCGCTTGTCGTCCGGCACGGTCGGCTTGTTCTTGTTGTCGACGCGTTCGAAGATCGGTCGGGCTTCGGAGGTAGCGGAAACGACCTTCCATTTTGATCCGTCGCGCTCCAGCATCAAGTCGATCAGCCCCATATGCGAGCCCCAGAAGCCGCCCATGACGGCGGGTTTGCCCTGCAGCGTGCCTTTTTGCGTGTCGACTCCATCGAGCGACTGGAAATCCTTCTTGCCGGGGAAGACCAGATGCTGGTGACCGGTGAACACCCCATCGATGCCGTCGACACCGGCGACGAAGAACGATGCGTTCTCCATCATTTCGCCCTGCTTCACGTCGATGCCGGAATGCGATAGTGCAATGACGATATCAGCGCCCTCCTCCTTGATCTGCGGCACCCAGGCCTTCGCCGCCTCGACGATGTCGCGCGTCTTGACGCTGCCTTCGAGATTCTTGAGGTCCCAGACCATGATCTGCGGCGGCACGAAGCCGATGATGCCGATCCTGATCGGCTGCTCGGCGCCTAAACCGTCCTTGATCTTCTTGTCGAGGATCACATAGGGCTTGAGGTAGAGCTTGTCGTCGCGCGGGTTCGCGGCAAGCTCGGTGCCACGGATCAAATTGGCGCAGACGAAGGGGAAATTGGCGCCGGCCAGCACCTTGTCCATGAACGACAGGCCGTAGTTGAACTCGTGGTTGCCAAGCGTCGAGCATTCATAGCCGAGCAGGTTCATGGCTTTCATGATCGGATGCAGGTCACCATCCTTCATGCCCCTCTCATAAGCGATGTAGTCGCCCATCGGATTGCCCTGCAGCAGGTCGCCATTGTCGATCAGCATCGAATTGACGGCTTCCTTGCGCACTGCGTCGATGAGCGACGCCGTGCGCGACAAGCCCATCGTGTCGTTCGCTTTGTCGGCGTAGTAATCATAAGGCAGCACGTTCACGTGGATGTCGGTGGTTTCCATGATCCGGAGATGGGCCTGGTTGGCCTGCGCGCGGGCGGAGAACGGATGCAGCATGATCAGCGCTCCTGCGGCGGCGGCACTGCCAAGGAGATCACGGCGGGAGATGGGATGGAGCAGTCGCGACATGAGTTCTCCTTCTTCGACAACGTGACAGCCCTGCCCCGAAGCGAACTTCGCGCTGAAACCCATCTAAGTCCATTCAACAAGTCGCGCGCATCAAGCCACCAGTCGATCAGGAACAGATGACGTGCGGATGAACGGGCTCGGGTGAAGAAATCAACCCTTGTCGTCGTCGCCCTGGGTAATCAGCCGCGCGCTGCGCTGACCCGTCGCGTAGATCCATAGCCAGCTCAGCGACACCGCAAGCCGGTTGCGAAAGCCGATCAGGAAATAGATGTGCGCAATTCCCCACAGCCACCAGGCCGCCCAACCGGTGAGCTTGATCCAACCGAAATCGATCACCGCGGCGCGCTTGCCGATCGTGGCGAGGTCGCCGTCATGCCTGTAGCGGAATGGCCGTGGGCTGATGTCACCGGCAAGCCGCGCCTTCAGCGCGGCGGCAACATGCCGACCCTGCTGCTTGGCAGCCGGCGCCACACCGGGAACAGGACGTCCATCCGGCCGCAGAACGTGCGCGGCATCGCCGACGACGAAAACCTCCGGGCTGCCCGGTACGGTCAAATCAGGCTCAACGAGCACCCGTCCCGCGCGGTCCGCCGCCGCGCCGAGCCATTCGGCGGCTGGCGAGGCGGCGACGCCCGCCGCCCACAGGATCGTGCCTGCCGCCAGATGCTTGTCGCCGAAGACGACGCCCTCCGCGTCGCACCGCGTAACGGCCCGGCCGAGCTCTATCGTCACGCCGAGCCGCTCGAGCGCCTTCACGGCATAGTTGGAAAGTTTCGGGGCAAAATTGGCCAGGATACGATCGCCGGCCTCGATCAGCACCACGCGCGTTTGCCGTGTATCGATGTTGCGGAATTCACCGCGCAGCGTGTCATGCGCCAGTTCGATGATGGTGCCGGCAAGTTCCACGCCGGTCGGCCCGCCACCGACGATCGCGATGGTCAGCAGCGCCTGGCGCTTGGCGGGATCGGTCTCCCGCTCGGCCTGCTCGAAGGCCAGAAGAATGCGCCGTCGAACCGTGGTGGCGTCCTCCAGTGTCTTCAGGCCGGGCGCGAAGGGTTCCCATTCGTCATGGCCGAAATAGGCGTGGCGGGCACCGGTGGCGAGCAGCAGCGTGTCGTAGGCGACCGCGCTGCCATCATCGAGCAGAACACGTTTACCGGCGCGGTCGACGCCGACGACATTGGCGAGCAACGTCGTCGCATCCTTGCGCTTGCGCAGGAGGTGGCGGACCGGCCAGGCAATCTCGGACGTCGCCAGCGCCGTAGTCGCCACCTGGTAGAGCAGCGGCTGGAACAGATGATGATTGCGCTTGTCGATCATGGTGATGCGGACTGGCGCACCCGCGAGCGCTCGGGTGAATTCGAGACCGCCGAAACCCGCGCCGACAACGACGACATGATGGCTGGCCTGGTTCATCTCATTCACCGCTAACGGATTGCCTAGCCTAGATGTAGGTACTTTTGTGCATCGCAGCAACGCAAGGGTGGTGCCTGAGACTCGTCGTTCTATGTCGTGAACGCACATGTCGTATCGTGTCACGAGGTATAGCGTGATCAAATACGCGATGAGGTAAAGCATGGCTAACGATCATGACGACCAAGGTCCGGCGCAATATGCCTCTCCTCCCTGCTTCATGCATGAACTCGATCCCGCGTTTCAGATACCACTAACCGACTGGACCGACGTCCGGCGCTGGCGCAAGGCCGAGCGCGAACGCCTGATCGCCGCGCGTCTTGCCGTTTCGGCCGACGCGCGAACAGTGATGTCGCAACGCATTGCGGAAGGTCTCGACGCAATCGTCGGCGAGGTCGCCGGCCGCATGGTCAGCCTCTACTGGCCGTTTCGCGGCGAGCCCGACCTGCGGTCATGGATGGCGTCCATCAATGCGCGTGGCGGCCGCACCGCCCTGCCCATCGTTATCGAGAAAGGGCAGCCGCTGATCTTTCGCGCCTACGCGCCGGGCGACCGTCTGGAAAAAGGTGTCTGGAACATCCCGATACCGGCCGAGGGCGATCCGGTGCTGCCGGACATCGTCATCTCGCCGATCGTCGGCATCGA
The DNA here is from genome assembly GCF_056404935.1 of Mesorhizobium sp. P2_A8. Classification (NCBI taxonomy): domain Bacteria; kingdom Pseudomonadati; phylum Pseudomonadota; class Alphaproteobacteria; order Hyphomicrobiales; family Phyllobacteriaceae; genus Mesorhizobium; species Mesorhizobium sp. P2_A8. Next base: position 52,342 of record NZ_JBFUDB010000016.1, on the reverse strand, counting down.
TCCCGGCAACTACCGCCTGGGCTATGGCGGTGGCTTCTTCGACCGCACGCTGGCCGCGATGCCGTCCAAGCCACTGGTGATCGGCGTTGGCTACGAACTGCAACGCATAGCCACCATCTACCCGCAGCCGCACGATATCCCGATGGATCGGATCGTCACCGAGGCCTAGGAGGCTTTTTGGAAAATGAGACCGGCTGGATTTCTGTTTCGCTGCAAATATGATTCGCGATGTGGACACGACAGCAGCGAGGCTGGTTGGGCGGGATCACCCGACGTAAAACACCTCAGGTACGGACCCAACGCGTTTCAATCGAAACATACTCCCGCCGTGTAGCAGCGCAAATGTCACGTGACAAAAATCCGACTTGGTCGATAAACAATATGATCCTTAAGGGGACCATGCTGCGGCGGGCCGTTTCGACATGTGCTCTGGGCGGATCCAGCAGTGTCCGGTCGCTCTTTAGATTGGCTGCTTCAAGACAGATGATGATCGGACAAACTATAGCGGCTGCCCTTGCAATTGCTTTTTCCTTTTCGCCTTCGCATGCGCAACCACAGCATCGTTTACCGAGCGGTTATAAATGGGGCCGCTGCCTGCTTATTGTTAGCGGTCAGACACGCATATCCGGAAGATGCTCTTATCAAATCGAGAAGGGTGGCGATTTTAATATCCAGGGGCCTCGGCAAGTTTTTGCAGGCATCGACTATCCTGATACGAATAGTGGGGCTGGTGAAATGTCCGAAGATTACTGGGCAGTTGTCTACAAGGACGGTGATTTTTGGGAAGGCTATGGGAATTCGGACATTCGCGAAACTCACGGTGAACCAGGAGATTGGGGAGAACTTCGCCGCGAAGGCGCATGCTATGTTGGGAAGGACGTCCGGGTGTGCCTTTGGCATTAGGCCATTTCCGGCTTCATGCCCATCGCCGTGCGGTCGACGATCTCACGCAAGGCGAACGACGAGTTGATCTTGGTCACATGCGGCATCGCCGACAGCCACTCCTTGTGGATACGCTCGTAGTCGACGAGATCCTTTGCCGCGATCCTCAGAATATAGTCATATTCGCCTGACATCAGGTGGCAGGACAGCACGTTCGGACAGCGCTTGATCGCCGCCTCGAAATCCGACAGCGTCTTCTCGAACTGTCCCGACAGCGATATGTGCACGATCGCCGTCATCTGGTGGCCAAGTGCGGCATTGGAAAGCCGGGCGTGGTAGCCGCGGATGGTTCCGGATTTCTCCAGATTGTCGAGCCGGCGCGAGCACGCGGACTGCGATAGACCAACCTTCTCGGCAAGTGCTGCATTGGGTATCCTGCCATCCTTCTGCAAAGTCTCGAGAATGGCGATATCGATCCTGTCGAGCGGCATTTTTCGTGAATCCTGCGAACATCTCACTATTTTGCGCAACGATTATCGAAACGCGCCCCTTGGCGCAAGCGCATTCGCAAACACCTGCGCAACGATTCGTGGTTCACTCCACCAATACAGGGAACGAGCCCAAAAGGGCCGGATCAGGAGAAGAAAATGCGCGTCGGCTGCCCCAAGGAAATCAAGAACCACGAATACCGCGTCGGCCTCACGCCCGGCTCGGTCCGCGAATATGTCGCCCATGGCCATGAAGTGCTGGTCGAGACCGGCGCAGGGGCCGGCATCGGCGCCGACGACAATGCCTACCGTGCCGCCGGCGCCACGATCGCCAAGGCGGCTGCCGACGTGTTCGCCAAGTCTGACATGATCGTCAAGGTCAAGGAGCCGCAGCCCAATGAATGGGCGCAGCTTCGCGACGGCCAGATCCTGTACACCTATCTTCACCTGGCTCCGGATCCGGAGCAGACCAAGGGCCTGCTCGCCTCCGGCGTGACCGCCATCGCCTACGAAACCGTGACCGACGACCGTGGCGGCCTGCCGCTGCTGGCGCCGATGTCGGAAGTTGCCGGACGCTTGTCGATCCAGGCCGGCGCCACGGCTCTGCAGAAGGCCAATGGCGGCCGCGGCGTGCTGCTCGGCGGCGTGCCCGGCGTGCTGCCGGGCAAAGTCACCGTGCTCGGTGGCGGCGTGGTCGGCCTGCACGCGGCCAGGATGGCGGCGGGTCTTGGCGCAGACGTCACCATTATCGACCGCTCGATCCCGCGCCTGCGCCAGCTTGACGACCTCTTTGCCGGCCGGGTTCACACCCGCTACTCGACCGTCGAGGCGCTCGAGGAAGAGTGCTTTTCGGCCGACATCGTCGTCGGCGCCGTGCTTATTCCGGGCGCCGCCGCACCCAAGCTGGTTTCGCGCGAAATGCTGTCAGGCATGAAGAAGGGCTCGGTGTTGGTCGACGTCGCCATCGATCAGGGCGGCTGCTTCGAGACCTCGCATGCCACCACCCATGCCGAGCCGACCTATGAGGTTGACGGTGTCATCCACTACTGCGTCGCCAACATGCCCGGCGCGGTGCCGGTCACGTCGGCCCACGCGCTCAACAACGCGACGCTTCATTATGGCCTGCAGCTCGCCGACAAGGGGATGAAGGCGCTGGTCGACGACCACCACCTGCGCAACGGCCTCAATGTCCACAGGGGCAAGATCACCAACCGTGCGGTCGCCGAGGCGCTCGGCTACGAGCTGGTTGAGCCGAAAGCCGTTCTCGCGGCCTGATTTCACCTTAAAGCGACCTCTCGTCAGCCCGCCGGTTCATTCCGGCGGGTTTTTTCTTGACCTGACGGCGGGCAACAAAAAAGCGGAGCCAAAGCCCCGCTTCCTCGATGTCGAGATTTCCCGCCGGTTCATCCGCGGTCGGCAAATCAATCGACAATCGGTTTCTATCGCGACGATGCGACAGGAGTACGACAGCCCCTCCGCCGGCGGTCTCAACGCCTCAGGCGCGCTCGATGCGGCACTGGTAGCAGTTGTTGCGCGCCGAGCGGACATGGACGTAGGCGATATCGTGGCGTTCGAACAAGGTTGCGGCTCGCGCCGCGATCGCTGCGGTCGGGATGACGCCGCCGCTGCCATAGACGATACGATCATCGCTGCCATAGCCGCGCACGATGTAGTCGGGGCTTTCGAGGACCTCGGGCAGCGCGTCGGTCTCGGCGGCGCGGTCGCATTCTTCGGCATGCAGGAAGATCGGCCCGGTTTCGGCATAGGGCTGAAGCTCCGGGAATGGCCGGTAGGCCAGAGTGAGGTAGGCGTCGCCGGCGGCGATGTTTTTCAGACAGTGCCGGCAAGGCATGCCGTCACCATCGGAGATCTTTCGCTCGGGCGTCTGGCCGTAGGCATCGGGGCCGCCGCGCTGCAGCGCCCTGACATCTTCGGTCGGCAGAGCTTTGAACTGGATGGTCATGATGAGATCTCCGGTGTCGTTGACCGGAAATTATGCGCCCACGCCGCTACTTCCCACCCGATTCCTGCCAAGTGTCGAAGGACCGAACGGACCAACTGATGTCACGGCCGCATGACGCTGGCCGAGCGCTCGAGGAACGGCAGCGGATGCACGACTTCCTTCTTCTGCGCCACCGGTGCGAAACCAAGCTTCTGGTAGAGCGGCAGAGCCGCCGGATGATCGAGCGTACAGGTCTGCACCGTCACCCGCTTCGGCCCGTACGACCATGCCGCCGCGATCGCCGAGCCCAGGAACCATCTGCCGATGCCTTGCCCGGTCGCATGTTCCATCATGCCGAAATAGGCGAGTTCGACCTCTTCCGGCAAGTGCGGCTTGAGGTCGAAGAAGCCGGCGGGCGCGCCGTCGAGATAGAGCACCCTAATGTCGCGGTCCTCGCGGTGGATACCGGCTGAAAGCTCATCGTCATCCAGCCTCAGCACATTGACCCAGTGCCATTTTCGCCCCACCCGATCCATCAGGTAGCGGTAGAAATGCAGAGGAATTTCCTTGGTCTTCAAAAGCGCGACCTGGCGGTTGTAGGGCACCGGTGGCGAATAAGCCGGCGGCACATTCATCTCGAGAAACGTCACCGTGACTTCGATGTCTTCCAGAGCGCCGTTTTCCATCGTCCTCATTCCTTGCCGGTCACGACGGGCGTGTCGGAGAGCCCACCCCATTCCGTCCATGAGCCGTCGTAAAGCCTGTTGTCGGTATGGCCAAGAGTTTCCAGCGCCAGCGTCACCACCGCGGCTGTAATGCCGGATCCACACGAGGTGATGACGGATCTCGACAGATCGATGCCAGCCCCCTCGATCACCTTGCGCAGGCGGTCCTTCGACAGCAGCTCGCCATTTTCCGACAGCGCCGAATAGGGCAGATTGCGCGCGCCAGGCATATGGCCTGATCGGATACCCGCGCGCGGTTCAGGCTCCGTGCCGGTAAAGCGGCCCGGTCCACGGGCATCGGCGATCTGGCTTTCCCCGGTATCGACGATCCGGCGCATGTCGGCGAGGCTGGCGACGCGACCGGCATCAAAATCCGCATGAAATACACTTGGCGCGATCTTGGTCGGTTCGGCCGTTACCGGCCGGCCGGCCGCTTTCCAACCATCGAAGCCGCCGTCCAGAATATACGTCTGGAAGACGCCCATCACCCGGAACATCCACCACGCCCGAGGCGCGGAGAAGAAGCCCGGACCGTCATAGACGACGATGGTGTCGTCGGCCGAAACGCCCATGGAACCGACATACTGGGCAAAATGCTGCGGCGACGACAATGTATGCGGCAGCGCCGAAGCCGGGTCCGAAACCGCATCCTGATCCAGAAATCGTGCGCCCGGGATGTGGGCTGCTTCGTATTCGCCGCGCGCATCGCGTTTTTGCGCCGGCAGATACCAGGACGCGTCGACGATCGTCAGGCCGGGTTCGCCGAGGCGCTGCTGCAGCCAGTCCGCATCGACGGTGAAAGGGCTGTCCTCGGCCATTTTGTTCTCCTGCACGCCTTTTGGCGCTGGTTGTCTGATTAAAGCGCGTCGCGTTTAAGCGGATCTAGGCGACGCGCTTTAAGTCCTTGTGGCTTTAAGTCCTTGTGGTTGTCCCAAAACCGGGGCCACTTTTAGGCGACATGCATCAGTTCACCGGCATCGGGCCGAAGCGGATCCGAAAGCGCCGGTTCTCGCGGCCCTTCTTCTCGATCTTGCCGATATGGATTTCGCCGACTTCGCCGGTGCTTTTGACATGGGTGCCGCCGCAGGGCTGGCTGTCCACCGAAGCATTGTCACCGATGCAGACCAGGCGGATCTTGCCGGTGCCAACCGGCGGCCGGACGTTCTTGGATTTCACGAGGCCGGGGTTCGCGGCCAGTTCCTCGTCGCTGATCAACCTGGTGAATATCGGGTGATCGGCCCGCACCAGATCCATCAGGCTGGCCGTCACTTCCTCCTTGCTGAAGCTGGCATCGGGAATATCGAAATCGACTCGGCTGTCGTCCTCGGAAACCGCCGCCCCCGTGATCGGGAACGGGCAGACGACGGTGAGCAGGTGGCAAGCCGCGTGCATGCGCATCAAGAGGTGCCGCCGTTCCCAGTCGATGGCAAGTTTCACCCGCTCGCCAACCTCCGCCACCCCTTGTTCCAGCGCCGGCACATGGATGATCTCGTCCTTGGTCTCACCGGTGATGGTGGCGGCAATGGCGATGTGGCCGCCGTCGGCGCGTTCAAGATGACCGGTATCGCCCGGTTGGCCGCCCGAGGTGGCGTAGAAGATCGTCCGGTCGAGAATAATGCCGCCGCGGTCGTTGACGGCAATGACAGTAGCGTCCGCCGCGCGCAGATAGGCGTCGTCGCGAAAAAGCGCTTCCGTCTTGTGCGCCATTACGCGACCTTTTCGAACGGTACCGAAATGGTGCTGCGCTGCTCCATCCAGCCCGGCACCGGCAGGTTTTTCTCGCGCAGGAATTCCGGGTTGAAAAGCTTCGACTGATAGCGCGTGCCATAGTCGCAAAGAATGGTCACGATGGTGTGGCCGGGCCCAAGTTCGCGCGCCAGACGGATCGCGCCGGCAATGTTGATGCCGGTCGAGCCGCCGACGCAAAGGCCCTCTTCCTGGATCAGGTCGAAGACGATCGGCAGCGCATCCTCGTCTGGGATCTGGAATGAAAAATCCGGCGTGAAGCCATCGAGATTGGCGGTGATGCGCCCCTGCCCGATGCCTTCGGTGATCGAACTGCCTTCGGACTTCAACTCACCGCTGGTGTAGAAACTGTAGAGCGCGGCGCCCAGCGGATCGGCGAGCGCAATCTTGACGTCCTTGCTCTTGGCCTTCAGCCCGGAGGCGACGCCGGCCAGCGTTCCGCCCGAACCCACCGCCGAGACAAAGCCGTCGACCTTGCCACCGGTCTGGTTCCAGATTTCCTGCGCCGTGGTGCGGATATGGCCGTCACGGTTGGCGACATTGTCGAACTGGTTTGCCCATATGGCGCCGTTCGGCTCCGTCCGCGCCATCTGCTCGGCCAACCTCCCCGACAGTTTCACGTAATTGTTGGGGTTCTTGTAAGGCACCGCGGGTACCTCGATCAGCTCGGCACCGAGCAGTTTGATGGTGTCCTTCTTTTCCTGGCTCTGGGTGTCGGGGATGACGATGACGGTGCGGTATCCCAGCGCCTTGGCAACCAGCGTCAGCCCGATCCCAGTATTGCCGGCCGTTCCCTCGACGATGACGCCGCCGGGCTTCAGCAGCCCGCGCTGCTCGGCGTCGCGGATGATGAACAGACCGGCGCGATCCTTGACCGATTGGCCCGGGTTCATGAATTCGGCCTTGCCCAGGATCTCGCAACCGGTTTGTTCAGACGCTTTGTTGAGGCGGATCAGAGGCGTGTTGCCGATCGCGTCGATCACAGAACGGGGCATTCAGGATTCCTTGTGTAGGTGCGCCGAAACCCTAGAAACCCGAAGCTTCGGTTTCAAGGCAAGAATTTGTCTGGTCCAGTCGCATTTGCGGCACTGTTATCGCGCCAACGCTTCTCAACATCGCCTTCATGCCCCACAGTTCATTTCCGCGCGGCGATGAAAAGCACTCTTTTCATTCGATTTCTTCATCGCTAGAGCAGGACACGAACAAGTCGACAGGGCGCAGCATGACACTCTATCGGGCCAACCCGAAGCACGGCGTCGCTTGGATCACGGGCGGCAGCAGCGGCATCGGCCGTGCGCTGGCCAGGGATCTTGCGTCCCAGGGCTACGCCGTCGCGGTGACCGCGCTCGACGACGATCCGATCGACACGCTTGCCGTCGAGACCGCTCAGATGCCTGGCAGTGTCACGGCCTTTCCCTGCGACGTCACCGACGAGCCGCGCATGGCAAAGACCGTCGCCGCTATCGAGAAGGAGCTCGGTCCCATCGTGCTCGCCGTCTTCAATGCCGGAAACTACATATCGACACCGGGCGAGAATCTGGCCGTCGCCGACTTTCGCCGGTCCTTTGAGGTCAACTATTTCGGCATCGTCAACGGCTTGGTGCCTGCGGTCGAGCGCATGCGTGTGCGGGCGCGCGGCCACGTCGTGCTGGTCGGCTCGGTCACCGCTTATTTCGGCTGGCCGACCACGGCTGCCTATGGCGGCACCAAGGCGGCGATCAACATCCTGGCGGAATCGCTGAAGTATGATTTCGACAAGATGAACGTACGCATCCAGGTGATCAATCCGGGCTTCATCGACACCCCGCTGACCGAGAAGAACATGCTGCCGATGCCGGGATTGATGCCGGTCAGCCGAGCGTCGCGCCGCATGGCGCGTGGCATCAAGTCCGGCGGCTTCGAAGTCACCTTCCCGCGCCGATTGAGCTGGCCGCTGAAGCTGCTCAGCCTGCTGCCGAGGCCGCTGTGCAGAGGGGTGATCAGCCTCATGACCAGTTGGAAGGCCCGGCCGCTGCACTACGACCGCAAACCGCCAAGCGAGTAGAACGGCATCGCAATCGGCGAGCCGCCCGCTTTCGAGCCGGCACGTTGCCTGGTTGTGGCCGCCGCCATAGGCTGAGAAATTATTCTCTGGAGTCTGCGATGGGGCGACGGATCGTGCTTGCTGTGCTGGGCCTTGTCGCATTCCTTTCATTGGCTTTCGTGCTTGGCCCGCGTGTTCCTGTCGACACCACGATCCGTTTCGATCCCTCGGTCTTCGGCGACGATCCGCAGGCCTATGTGGCGAAGGCGGAAGCCGCCATACCTGGCATCCGGGACGGGCTGGAGAAAGAGATCGTCTGGGCCAATCCAATTGTGCATGCCAGGACGCCGCTGTCGATCGTCTATATCCACGGCTTTTCCGCCTCGAAGGGAGAGGTCCGGCCGCTGTCCAACGAAGTGGCCGACCAGCTCGACGCCAATCTGTTCTACACTCGCCTTACCGGCCACGGGCAGGACGGCGCGGCGATGACACAAGGCAGCGTCAATGCCTGGATCAACGACTGTGAGGAGGCACTCGCCATCGGCCGGGCGATCGGCGACAAGGTGATCGTCATCTCGACCTCGACCGGCAGCTCACTGGCGACGTGGGCGGCGACGCAGCCGGGCGCGTCGGACGGGGTGGCGGCGATTGCGTTCATCTCGCCGAATTTCGGCGTCCAGGCATCCGGTGCCGAGGTGGGGCAAACAGATCGCAAAACTCGTCGCCGACAAGGAACACAGTTTCGTGCCGCGCAACGCGCCGCACGAGAAATTCTGAACCTATAGATATCCAATTGCCGCGACGCTGCCGATGCAGGCGCTGACCGAGCTTGCTTATGGCGCGCCGGTGGAGAAGGCGACCATCCCTGCCCTGTTCATCTTTTCGGACTCTGACAGAGTGGTGCGCGAAGACCGCACCCGCGAAATCGCCGCGCGCTGGGGCGGGCCGCACGAACTGGTTCCGGTCGAGAACAGCGGCGACCCGGACAACCACGTCATCGCCGGCGACGCGCTGTCGCCATCGATCACGGCCTTTCTGGCGCAAAGGATCGCCGTCTGGGTCGAGGCCGTGGCCAAGTAGCTTACCGACGAAAAGGGCGGCCGAAGCATCGCTTCAGCCGCCCTTTCTTTGTCAGTCACGAGCAATCAGCCAGCCTAGGCTTGACGGATTGCGAAGCGGTCTGGCTTACGCAGCCCGCGCCGCCGGACGCTTGCCGCCGAAGCGGCGCTTGTTGTTGCCCTTGAAGGGCTTGGCGCCTTCAGGCTTGCGCTCGCCAGCGAATGCCGGCTTGTCGCCGAAGCGCTTCTTGCCAAACCCGTTGCCCTTGTTCTCGCCACCGGGCCGCCTGCCGTCGCGACGACCATTGCCGTTGCGATCATTGGCCGGCTCGAAGCGCTCGTTCTTTTCAGCCGGATTGCGCTGCGGATCAGGGTTGCCGAGATGGTCGGCAACGATCGGCAGCTTGGTGCGGATGATGCGCTCCACCTGGCGCAGCTTGCTGTTTTCCGACGGGTCGCAAAGCGTGATGGCGATGCCGTCCATGCCGTTGCGGCCGGTGCGACCAATGCGGTGGACATAGCTTTCGGCTTCGTCAGGCAGGTCGAAATTGACGACATGGCTGATGCCGGGGACGTCGATGCCGCGCGCCGCGATGTCCGTCGCCACGAGAATGCGCACCGAGCCCTCGCGGAAATCGTTCAGCGCCTTTTGGCGGGCATTCTGCGACTTGTTGCCGTGGATAACGGCGGCCTTGAAGCCGTCGCGCTCGAGGTCCTTAGTCACCCTGTCAGCGCCATGCTTGGTGCGCGAAAAGATGATGACGGACTTCATCGCCTCGTCGGCGAGCATCGTCGACAGCACCTGGCGCTTCTGCTTGGTGCGGGCGAAGACGACGCCCTGCACGATCTCGGCCGCCGCCGTGCTGTGGGGGGCGACTTCGACGCGGATCGGGTTCTTCAACAGGCCTTTCGCCAGTTCGGCGATTTCGGCCGGCATGGTTGCCGAGAACAGCACCGTCTGACGGTCCGGAGCGGTCGCCTTGGCGATGCGCTTGACGTCGTTGATGAAGCCCATGTCCAGCATGCGGTCGCCTTCGTCCAGCACCAGCCATTTGGTGTCGGCAAGCACGAGGTCGCCCTCACGCACCAGATCGGTCAGCCGGCCTGGTGTGGCGATCAGGATGTCGACGCCGGGAGCGACCTTCTTCACCTGGCTGAAGCGCGAGACGCCGCCCAGCACGAGCGCGGTCGAGACATGCGCGCCCTTGGCGAGCAGCTTGATCATGTCCTCGATCTGCACGGCGAGTTCGCGCGTCGGCGCCAGAATCAGCGCACGCGCCGTCTTCGGCCGGCGCTTGGTGCCGAGAGCGATGATCTTCGACAGGATCGGCAGCGCAAAGGCCGCGGTCTTGCCCGAACCGGTCTGGGCGATGCCGAAAATGTCACGGCCCTCCAGTTGTGGCGGGATTGCCTGGGTCTGGATCGGCTTCGGCTCGGTGAAGCCGGCGGCATGGGTCGCCTTGAGCAGCGCGCCCGTAATTCCAAGTGCTGCGAAACCGGAGAGTTCCCCAGTACCGAGCAAAGTGTTTTCGTTGGTCAAAATATTCTTCTTTCACGCGGCTCATGGCCGCAAACATCAATGGCGGCAGGGCGCAACCTGCCGTCGGATAAATTGTCATGAAACGACAAGGCGGGCGGACGGTTTCGTCCACTCGGCTGCGCTGTCGTGCCCGCAGGCGTCATGCCACGGGGCTTTTTCGCCGCTTTGTGATGTACCGGAAAGAGGGCCGATATACCGGAAAGAGGGAAAACAGACGCAACCAGTCTCATTTGTCGAGAAGGCCGGATTGTTCCCGGCCCAAGCGCCTATGTCGCCGCATATGGCCCAGTTCGCTGCCAAATGCAAGAGGCGTCATGCTGCAGCGCAACAAAACCGCAGCGCAAGCGGTGCTTGCACTCGCTTGCCGGCACGATTACCACGAAATGCTGCTGGCCTGGGAGGATAACCGATGAAGGACGTGCTGAAGGAACTCGAGCGCCGCCGCGACATCGCCCGCATGGGTGGCGGCCAGGTCCGCATCGATGCCCAGCACAAGAAGGGCAAGCTCACCGCGCGTGAACGCATCGAGGTGTTTCTCGACGAGGGCTCGTTCGAGGAATTCGACATGTATGTCGAGCACCGCTCGACCGATTTCGGCATGGAGAAGACGAAGATCGCCGGCGACGGCGTCGTCACTGGCTGGGGCACCGTCAATGGCCGCCCGATCTATCTCTTCGCCAAGGATTTTACCGTCTTCGGCGGCTCGCTGTCGGAAGCCCATGCCGAGAAGGTGATCAAGGTGCAGGAGATGGCGCTGCGCAACCGCGCGCCGATCATCGGCCTCTATGATGCCGGCGGCGCGCGCATCCAGGAGGGCGTCGCTGCACTCGGCGGCTATGCCGAGATCTTCCAGCGCAACGTGCTGGCGTCCGGTGTCATTCCGCAGATATCGCTCATCATGGGTCCTTGCGCAGGCGGCGACGTCTATTCGCCTGCGATGACCGACTTCATCTTCATGGTCCGCGACACCTCCTACATGTTCGTCACCGGACCGGATGTGGTGAAGACCGTCACCAACGAGACGGTGACCGCCGAGAGCCTCGGCGGCGCCTCGGTCCACACCACGAAATCCTCGATCGCCGACGGCGCCTACGACAATGACGTGGAGGCGCTGCTGCAGATGCGTCGGCTGGTCGACCTGCTGCCCGCCTCCAACACATCGGAGCTCCCCGAGATCGAATGCTACCAGTCGGTCACCGACAATGATCTGTCGCTCGACCGGCTGATCCCCGACAACGCCAACAAGCCCTACGACATCAAGGAGTTGATCTTAAAGACCGCCGACGAAGGCGATTTCTTCGAGATCCAGCAGAATTTCGCCAAGAACATCGTCACCGGGTTCGGGCGGGTCGAGGGCCGTACCGTCGGCTTCGTCGCCAATCAGCCGATGGTGCTGGCCGGCGTGCTCGATTCGGACGCCAGCCGCAAGGCGGCGCGCTTCGTGCGCTTCTGCGACTGCTTCTCGATCCCGATCGTTACCTTTGTCGATGTCCCCGGCTTCCTGCCCGGCACGGCGCAGGAATATGGCGGGCTGATCAAGCATGGCGCGAAACTGCTGTTCGCTTATGCCGAAGCCACCGTGCCGAAGATCACCGTCATCACCAGAAAAGCCTATGGCGGCGCCTATGACGTGATGGCGTCAAAACACCTGCGCGGTGACATGAACTACGCCTGGCCGACGGCGCAGATCGCGGTGATGGGCGCCAGGGGGGCGGTCGAGATCATTTATCGCAAGGACATTGGCGATGCGGAAAAGATCGCAGCGCATACAAAGGCTTACGAGGATCGCTTCCTGTCACCCTTCGTCGCTGCCGAGCGTGGCTATGTCGATGAGGTGATCATGCCGCACTCGACCCGCCGCCGGATCGCCCGCGCACTGCGGATGCTGCGCAACAAGGACATGCAGAACCCCTGGAAGAAGCACGACAACATCCCGCTGTGAGGCGCTGATGTCGCGTCTGGTCCTTTCTATGGGAACGAGCTTCGGCAGGTTTGCCATCCTGCTTTTTGCCCTGCCGCTTTTCTGCCCTGTGCTGCTGTGGCTGTTGTTGCTCGACCGAAATCCGCTCGCGGTTATCGCGGGCGGGGTTATCGCCATACCGGCCGCAATGCTGGCTTTTGTTCTGTTGATCGGAGCATTGTTCGCCGGCTTTCGATCCAGCCAGGTACAAGGCATCTCCCAGCACTCGGCTCCCAAATTGTGGGCTGTGTGGGAAGGTGTTGCTGGCAAACATCGTGCCGGCCGAACAACGATCGTGCTGAGCGACAACCTCAACGCCAGTATAGGGGAAGAGCGTCCGTTTCTCGGCCTGCTTGGTCGTCGGGTGATCTTGACGGTCGGTATTCCGTTGCTTGCGGTGACCGACGACAAGGCGTTTGCGGCGATCTTGGCCCATGAGGACGCGCATCTGAGAAACAGAGATACAAACGGCGGACTCAATCTTGCCGAACTCGACAAAAGCTTCGACTTGATCTTCGACTACGCCCCTCCGGGGAGGACCGTTTCCGGCAGTTTGTTTTACTGGTTGCTCAGTCCACTGTCATCCGCCATGGAACGCGAAGGAATACGGTTGTCACGACGGGCGGAGATCGATGCCGATCGTCATGCAGCGACGTCCGGCGATGCATACCAGGCAGCGCGTGCGCTGCTGCTGATCGGCGCAGCCGACGCGTTCTTCGAGCATCGGGTTTATGATCCACTCAAGCGTGAATTGCTTGGCACGATGGTTCCACCTCCTCCACCGCTCGATAGAGTTTTGAGGGCAGCCAAGGAACTGTCGAGCCACTCCATCCTGCAAGAGTATGCTCAAAGGGCCTGGGATGCCCCAGACAACGAAAGTGCCGATCATCCGCCATGGTCCGAACGTTTGGCTGCGCTCGGATATAGCTCGGTCCCTGCGATGGAGCCGGTTTTGGTTTCAGCCCTTTCCAGCCTTTTGAGCAATGAAGTTGTTACCGAGCGCGTTCATCATTTCGATGGTGAATGGACATCGAAGGTCGCCGACCATCTTGATCGATAGATAGCCACCCGGATTGTTTCTGGGAGCGGCTACTCCTCTTCCGCCGCGCCAAATCCTGCCCCCATGGTGGCACGGACGGAACTGCCCCAGGGCGTCGCGTGGTTGTCGATGCGCATCTGGAAGATGAAATAGGTCGGCGAGCAGAAGCCGATACCCTTGATCTTACCGATGCCAGGCGTATCGGGCGGCAGCGACTGGCACATATAGTCCTCGCGGCAGAAATGATCGGCCGAACAGGTCGGCCGGTTGCCGCGATTGACGGCGCCGCCAAGGCATTGGTCGAAATTGTTGGTGGCCACGCAGATGTCAAATTTCTTGCCGCCGACCAGCCCGCAGATCTCGTTCGGCATCGGCTTGCCGGCTTTGAAGGCCGCGAAGACCCGGTCCTTGTCGTCGCAGCCGCGATAGGCGATGCCGGCAGGAACGCCGATCTTCGGCGGACGGCAGGTGTAGGCGGTGCGCGACACATCCGGCGCGAAGGCTGCCAACTGGCCTGATATGCTGTAGCGGTCGTTGAAAGGCTGCTCAGCGTTGCTGGCGATCGAGCCGGTCAGGCAGGGATGGCCGGAAAACATCTCAGGGCTGTCCTTGGGCAGCAGGCATTGCGCCAGCTTGGTCCGCACGCCCGATGCCGTCGCCAGTGGCGTGCAGACCGTGCCGCCACCGCACTGCCAGGTCCCGCCAAAACGGGCGGCATCTTCCGGCATCAGGCACGGCATGGCCATCTCGGCCGGCGCGTAGTCGACCGCGCCGGCGTCCGTCCAGGCAGCCGGCGGTGCAAAGGAGAGCGGCCGGAAGCGGTTCGGCTCCTTGCCTTGCGCCATGGCGCGCAACCAAGCCTCGCGGCGCGGGATTTCGGCATGAAGATGCGGCGAAATGCCAACCTCGATGCGGTTGAGCGGCGACGTCGTTTTGTCGTCGAGCCCTATGAAATGGAAACCGGCAGTGGAACCAGCCTGATGGCACCCCTGGCAGGCGCCATTGTCCAGCCGCTCGACCAGCGCTTCCGGCGTGCGCAGCAGTTTCAGCCCGGAATAATCGAGCGATGCGAATTCCTCGGGCTGAAGCAGCGGCGTGAACGGGTGGTTGGCCTGCCGCGCACTGCCGAAGGTCGACCAGGAGATGACCTTCCTGGCCAGGAATTCGTCGGGGATTTCGTAGACGCCTTCGTCGACCGCCGGCAGGTTGGCGCTGACATAGGCGGCGAGCCTTGTCTTCAGCGCCGCGTCTTGCGAGAGCCGTGCGGTGTCGGGCGTGTTCTCCAGCGGCTTCTCGCTGACCGTCCCGCCATCGATGCCGAATATCCGCATGAGATAGGCTGCCTGGCCGCCGAACTCGGTTTCCTGGCCGGAGGGAAAGCGCACCACCTGTGCGTTGAGTTCCAACTGCTTGAAGGTCAGCCCGGTTTTCTCCAGCGGTCCGCCGGTCAGCCAGCCGGCATCGACGGTCTCGTCAAGCTGTGGCGTCCAGCGTCCGGCAACGCCGACGCAGCCGCCGTCGGCATCGGGCGCCGCGCTGTAGACGGCGTTGAAATTGAACGGCAGGCGCGACGCCAACAGCTTGCCATTTTTCCGAAAACTGTAGGCAAGGCGGTAGATAAAGCGCACCTCGCCGCAGCTCTTGTCACCCAGCACGGCGGCGAAGTCGTGACGATCGAGCCGGTTGACGACGCCGACCAGCCGGAAGCGGGCGGCATCGGTCTTCAGCCAGCGCATGTCCATGATGCGGCCGACATTGCCGTCGGTGACCTCGTAGAGCGGCCGCCCGCCGGCCTTCATGTCGGCGCGCAGCGCGACGACATCGGCCGCCACAGTGTCGACGACAGCGTGATAGGCCGGCGCCTTGTCGTAGAGAGCTTTCAGATCGCCCGCGCCCGCCGCGCCAAACATCTCGGCAAAGCCATAGCCCTTGGCATCGAGCGCGGCGAGCACCGCCGGATCATCGACGATCGTCACTGGACCTTCGGCGCGCGCTGCCGACGCAACGAAGACAGCAAGGAGGGTGGCTAGCAACAGAGCCAGGGCGCGGCTCATCGAGCGGCCGAACGCGCTTCGACCAGTTCGCGCAGCACCGGCACCAGCGCCAGCGGCAGATCCTCGGCGATCAGCCCCCCCGGCCCGAAGCGGCTGCCGGCCTCGGCATGGATCCACACCGCGGCGCAGGCCGCTTCGAACGCCGGCATGCCTTGGGCAAGCAGCCCGGCGGTGATGCCGGACAGCACGTCGCCCGACCCGGCGGTGGCTAGCCATGGCGCGCCATTGGCGTTGATCGCCGCCCGGCCGTTCGGTGCCGCGATCACCGTGTCGGCACCCTTGTAGACGATTGTTGCATTGGCACGCGCGGCGGCCGCACGCGCCTTGGCGAGCTTGGAGGACGCGCCGTCATCGGCGATATCGGGAAACAGCCTGGCGAACTCCCCTTCGTGCGGCGTCATCACCAGGGCCGGCGCGCCGGGTTGGCGAGAAGCTTCGAACAGGACGTCCGGCGCCTCACGAAAAGAGGTGATCGCGTCGGCATCGAACACGAGGCCGTCAATCCGGGTTGACGTATCCCTTGGCTGGGCACGGCTGAGTAGCGCGAGTGCAAATTGCCGCGTCTTTTCGCCAATGCCGAAACCGGGCCCGAGAACAAAAGCCGACGGCCGGCGTTCGTCGATGAACGAGGCGATGTCGACGCTGTCATCGGCCTTGCGCAGCATGATCGAGGTAAGATGCACAGCGTTTACCTGCACGGCATTGGCCGGCGACAGCACGGTGACCGCCCCTGCCCCGCTTCTCGCGGCGGCTAGTGCCGACAGCCGTGCCGCGCCGGTAGCGCTCGGACCGCCGGAAAAGACGCCGACATGGCCGCGCTTGTATTTGTGTGCGTCCACCGCCGGCACGGGAAATTCCCGCAACCACAGGTCCGGCACATTCTCAAAAGTCGACACGGCGAGCTGGGCGATGACGATGTCGTCGATGCCGATATCGGCGAGCACGGTTTCACCACATTGCTCTCGTCCCGGGAGCAGCAGGTGGCCCGGCTTTTTCCGCGCGAAGGTCACGGTGACCTCGGCGTGAAACGCTCTGCCCAATATTGCGCCGCTGGCTCCTGAGACACCCGATGGCAGGTCGACCGCGACCACAGGCAGGCGCAGAGCTGTTGCAGTGTCAACGGCTTTCGCGGCATCGCCGGCCAGCGGCTTGGACAGCCCTGCCCCGTAAAGCGCGTCGACGACAATCGAGCCGGCCTCGGCGGCAAAATACGACAGTGGCCGAGGCTTGACCGGGCATTGCGCGGCGGCGAGCGCCGCATCGCTTTGCGGCCTCGGCGTGCCGCTGGCCCAGATCGTCGTGCCGACGCCGGCCTCGGCCAGCAACCGCGCGACGACATAGCCATCACCGCCATTGTTGCCGGGGCCGCACAGCACGTGCACTCGCGTCGCGGCGGGATAACGCGCCAGGACCACCGCTGCGACCGCTTCGCCGGCTCTTCGCATCAGGCCGATACCATCGGTTGGACCGGCGGCAATCGTCAGCCGATCGGCCTCGCTCATTTCGGCGGGGGAAAGAAGTTCGTTGCTCATGGATTGCCGATCCGCATTCGATCAAGCATTGTCCAATTTTCGATCCGAAGCAAACAAAGGGGAGTTGGCAAAATTTGCCGCCATATCGTCGGGAGGAAGGCTTCGCAGGCACAAAACTGCCCGCTGAATAGGCGATATGCCTAATTATTATGCGGACCCAGGTTCTGGCACTGTGTCGGCTCCAGCAGCCCATGCCGCACCTGATGCAGTGAATGACGCGAATTTGCATCCCGGTGCGGCGCGACTTTGAAATCGTATGAGACCGCTTCAAATTCGTCCAATTGGCACAGTTCGTGCTTGATGGAGGCGCAAGCGGGGGCTCACAACCCGTTTTTTTGGCAGTGGAGGCCACTTTTTACATGAAAAAGATCGAAGCGATCATCAAGCCATTCAAGCTGGACGAAGTGAAGGAAGCGCTTCAGGAGGCCGGACTGCAAGGCATCACGGTCACCGAGGCCAAGGGCTTCGGTCGCCAGAAGGGGCATACCGAGCTCTACCGCGGCGCTGAATATGTCGTCGATTTTCTGCCCAAGGTGAAGATCGAGGTCGTGCTCGGCGATGACGCGGTCGAAGGCGCGATCGAGGCCATCCGCAAGGCGGCCCAGACCGGCCGTATCGGCGACGGCAAGATCTTCGTCTCCAACATAGAGGAAGTCGTGCGAATCCGCACCGGCGAAACCGGCATGGACGCGGTCTGATCCACCCGGCAATCTTCTGAAAACGTCATCATCAAAAAACGTCATCAAACAGGGATAAATGACATGACGACAGCCAAAGACATCATGAAGCAGATCAAGGACAACGACGTGAAATTCGTCGACCTGCGCTTCACCGATCCGAAGGGCAAGCTGCAACACGTGACGATGGATGTCATCGAGGTCGAGGAAGACATGTTCGCCGATGGCGTGATGTTCGACGGCTCCTCGATTGCCGGCTGGAAGGCCATCAACGAGTCCGACATGGTGCTGATGCCCGATCCGGACACGGTTCATATGGATCCGTTCTTCGCGCAGTCGACCATGGTCATCCTGTGCGACATTCTCGATCCGGTTTCGGGCGAATCCTACAACCGCGATCCGCGCGGCACAGCCAAGAAGGCCGAGGCCTACATGAAGTCGGAAGGCATCGGCGACACCATCTATGTCGGCCCGGAAGCCGAATTCTTCGTGTTCGACGATGTGAAGTACAAGGCCGACCCGTACAACACCGGCTTCAAGCTCGATTCCACCGAACTGCCGTCGAACGACGACACCGACTACGAGACCGGCAATCTCGGCCACCGTCCGCGCATCAAGGGTGGCTATTTCCCGGTGCCGCCGATCGATTCCGCACAGGACATGCGCTCCGAGATGCTGACCGTGCTCGCCGAGATGGGCGTGCGCGTTGAAAAGCATCACCACGAGGTGGCTGCCGCCCAGCACGAACTCGGTATCAAGTTCGACACGCTGGTCCGCAACGCCGACAAGATGCTGATCTACAAGTATGTCGTGCACCAGGTCGCCAACGCCTATGGCAAGACGGCCACCTTCATGCCGAAGCCGATCTTCGGCGATAACGGTTCGGGCATGCACGTCCACCAGTCGATCTGGAAGAACGGCAAGCCGACCTTCGCCGGCAACGAATATGCCGGCCTGTCGGAAAGCTGCCTGTTCTACATCGGCGGCATCATCAAGCACGCCAAGGCGATCAACGCCTTCACCAACCCGCTTACCAATTCCTACAAGCGCCTGGTTCCGGGTTACGAAGCGCCGGTGCTGCTCGCCTATTCGGCGCGCAACCGCTCGGCGTCCTGCCGCATCCCGTTCGGCTCGTCGCCCAAGTCCAAGCGCGTCGAGGTCCGCTTCCCCGATCCGGGCGCGAACCCCTACCTCGCTTTCGCCGCCATGCTGATGGCCGGCCTCGACGGCATCAAGAACAAGATCCACCCCGGCCAGCCGATGGACAAGGATCTCTACGACCTGCCGCCGAAGGAACTGAAGAAGATCCCGACCGTCTGTGGTTCGCTGCGCGAAGCGCTGCAGAGCCTCGACAAGGATCGCGGCTTCCTGAAAGCCGGCGGCGTCTTCGACGACGACCAGATCGACAGCTACATCGAGCTGAAGATGGCCGAGGTGATGCGCTTCGAAATGACCCCGCATCCGGTCGAGTACGACATGTACTACTCGGTCTAAGATTCGATATACTATTCAAGCCCTTGAAAGATTTCCCTCTTTCAAGGGCTTTTTGCTGCGCCGATAGCCGCACATCCCGCCGATCAGTCGTGCTGCCGATTGGTCGCGCAACCGTTGGGCCGAGCATTGCGATTTGAATTTTCGACAATCGCTCGCATACCGGGGCTGATGAGCCCTTTGGCAGGCCCAGCACGCCGGTCTTGATGACGCGTGTCCCAGGCTTAGGCAATGTTCGGTGGACGATGAAGGGTGGCCATTCGGTCGCCAACATTAGAGCCAGGAGCGAGCGGAGCACTGCCTCAGGCTACAGTGACCGCTCGTCCGGCGCCCACGCCTATGCCGCCGTTCAAGTAAACCCCGCCCGTCCGAACAGCATTGCGTGACGTAACCCCAAGACTTGCGAAGTCGCATGCTGCACTGCGATCTGTCAACGCCGCTCATCGGAGGCGCGGATCGCCGATTTTGACGCTTGAACAGAGACTTATGCAATGGAGCGCAAGCAGGCGGAGTCGCCGAAACAGGCCATTTTCTGCGGTTTTTCGGGCTTTCATGGTCCGCGACACTGCCTCACAGAAAGCCGCGCACCAGTCCGGACCGTCACCTGACGACGGTCCTCGCAGCGATCTTTCCGCCTGACTTTTTTTGGGGGCTTTTGTCCAGCAAGGGCTCCCCACAAAAAGAACCCCGGCCTGGGCCGGGGGGTCCTACAGGAGCAGACCGTCGGAGGGACGTGGATGGCGCGCAACAAGCCTGCCATGACCAGCCAGTGGCTACTGCCGATGGTGGCGGAAACCTGGGACGGCTACCTCGATGACATCAACGGCCCGCATGTCACCGTCGACCACGCCATGGCGGCGAATTGACAGCGCTGCCGCCGGTAGCATCGAAGAGGGCTCGGTCGGCGGCGGCACGGGCATGAATTGCTACGCCTTCAAGGGCGGCTCGACGCTTTCTACGCCGCTGTGGTGCAGGCGACCGAGGAGGCCGTGCTCAACGCCTTGGTCGCGAACCAGGAGATGATTGGCCGCGACGGCAACCGCACACCTGCCCTGCCCCATGCGAAGGTCGTTGCTGCACTGAAGGCGCGTGGCATTGTCTGAGGACGGAGACACTGCGCCTTTCCCGCTCGATCCGGCATCTGCAACAAAAAAGCCCCGGCGCGAACGCCGGGGCTTTTTTCATCTATGCCGAAGCCCTTACGCCGCTGCTGAAACCTGGGCGCTCGCCGGTACCGAGGCGATCGTCTTCAGGATCTGCGAGGCGATCTGGTAGGGGTCGCCCTGCGAGTTCGGACGGCGGTCTTCCAGATAACCCTTGTAGTCGTTCTTGATGAAGGAATGCGGCACGCGGATCGAAGCACCGCGATCGGCGATGCCATAGCTGAACCTGTTCCACGGCGCGGTCTCATGCTTGCCGGTCAAACGCTTGTCATTGTCCGGGCCGTAGACGGCGATGTGATCCATCAGGTTCTTGTCAAAGGCTGCCATCAGCGCTTCGAAATAGGCCTTGCCGCCGACTTCGCGCATATAAGCGGTCGAGAAGTTGGCGTGCATGCCCGAGCCGTTCCAGTCGGTGTCGCCGAGCGGCTTGCAGTGGTATTCGATGTCGATGCCGTATTTCTCGGTCAGGCGCTGCATCAGGTAGCGGGCCATCCACATCTGGTCGGCGGCCTTTTTGGAGCCCTTGCCGAAAATCTGGAATTCCCACTGGCCCTTGGCCACTTCGGCGTTGATGCCTTCGTGGTTGATGCCGGCGGCGAGGCAGAGGTCGAGATGCTCCTCAACGATCTGGCGCGCGACAGAGCCGACATTGGAGTAGCCGACGCCGGTGTAGTACGGGCCCTGAGGCGCGGGATAGCCGCTCTCTGGGAAGCCGAGCGGGCGGCCGTCCTTGTAGAAGAAATATTCCTGCTCGAAACCGAACCAAGCGCCCTCGTCGTCGAGGATGGTGGCGCGCTTGTTGGAGGCATGCGGCGTAACGCCATCGGGCATCATGACTTCGCACATCACGAGCACGCCGTTCGTGCGGGCCGGATCCGGATACACAGCGACCGGCTTCAGCACGCAGTCGGAACTGTGGCCCTCGGCCTGCATCGTCGACGAACCATCAAAGCCCCACAGCGGCAGCTGCTCGAGCGTCGGGAATTCGGCGAACTCCTTGATCTGCGTCTTGCCGCGGAGATTGGGGACCGGGGTGTATCCATCGAGCCAAATGTACTCGAGCTTGTATTTCGTCATTCTAGCCTCTCGTTGCTTGATCACCGAACACTGGACGGCGTCGACATGCGTCTGCCACCAGCAGCCGGTCTGCCGGATTACTAAAATGCAATTCGTGTGCCACTCTTGGTCTGGAGGGTGCGGCAAAATTGACGCGGCATTCGGTTGAAGTCGGCAAGCCGCCCAAGCAATGCGTCCGGATCAATCACAGTCGCAAAGCGCACAAATAATGGGCAAATGCTGATCTTTTCGTAGGCATATTGCCTAACTTGATTGCAGACCTTATCTTCGAGACAAGTTGAATCGACAAGGTTCGGCAGAAGAAAGGAGCCCGACAATGGAAATCATTTCCACGCGTCCGTCGGCCAAAATTCTGATGTTCCCGGCGGCAGCCCGCATCTCTGCCTCAAATTTAAGCGGCAAGGCTAAGTTTGCAGCAGAGCTTGCCTCGCTGCGCGGTGTTCGGGCGGATTTCGGTGACGGCTGGTATCACGAGGCGGCTATAGAGGACGCGAGGCAGGACCGGCAAAGCTAACCGCTGTCCTCGTCGCAATGTCGCCATGCATTGAAAAACCCGGCGCGATCGCTCGCGCCGGGTTTTTCGTTGGCTACCGATTATCGGTTACTGCTTGGTGTTCAGATCGGTTCCAAGCGTATCCCTGACAAAGATCATGCCGATGACCAGCGACATCGCGGCGATGATCACCGGATACCACAGACCATAGTAGATATCGCCCTTGTAGGCGCTGAGTGCGAACACGGTCGCCGGCAGCAGACCGCCGAACCAGCCATTGCCGATGTGATAGGGCAACGACATGCCGGTGTAGCGGATGCGGGTCGGGAACATCTCGACCAGGATCGCGGCAATCGGGCCGTAGACCATGGTCACGAACAGGACCAGGATGAACAGGATGCCGATCGTCATCGGCCAGTTGATCGCCGCCGGGTCGGCGAACATGGCGAAGGGGCCGCCACCCGGTATGTTGTAGACGGTGACTTCAGGGGCGCCCGCGGCCTCATCCTTGGTCAGGATCTTGTCCTTGATCGCCTGGTCGACCGGAACAGTCGCCTTCTCACCGGCGCGGATGGCGGCGGCATCGAGCTTCAACTCCGGATTGGCGGCGACAAAAGCATCGAGCTTCTGGTCCGACACTTTGATCGCTGCGCGCTTCAACGGATAGCCGCCGTCCTGCAGCGACATGTTGACGGCCTTGACGAAGGCGGCATCCTTGGCTTTCGCCTGATCGCCAGCGGCGATCGCATCGTAGGAGTCCACCGTTTCATTGCCGATCTTGACCGAAGCCGCAGTTCCTGCCGCAGCCGTCGACACCACGTCGTAGGGAACCGAGTTCTTGGTCAGGAACGAGGTCGCGATGTCGCAGGACGTCGTGAACTTCGCCGTGCCGACCGGATTGAACTGGAACCTGCAGTCGCCGGGTGCCGCCGTCACCGTTGCACGCGTGTTCTGCTGAGCCTTGGCGAGTGCCGGATTGGCCGACCAGGTCAGCGCCTTGAACAAGGGGAAGGTGCAGACGATCGCCAAAGCGAGACCCGCCATGATGATCGGCTTGCGGCCGATCTTGTCGGAGAGCCAGCCGAAGACGACGAAGAAGATCGAGCCGAGGGCGAGCGCAATGGCGATCATGATGTTGACCGATTGGGCTTCGACTTTGAGCACGTTCTGCAGGAAGAACAGCGCGTAGAACTGGCCATTGTACCAGACCACGGCCTGACCGGCGGTAAGGCCGAGCAGCGCCAGGATCGCGATCTTGGCATTCTTCCACTGGCCAAAGGCTTCCGAAAGCGGCGCCTTGGAACCCTTGCCTTCGTCCTTCATCTTCTGGAAGGTCGGCGACTCGGAGAGAGACAGCCGAATCCAGATTGAAACGGCAAGCAGCACGAAGGAGACGATAAAAGGAATGCGCCAACCCCAGGCGGCGTAGCTCTCCTTGGTCAGTGACGCCTGCACGATCAGGATGACGATCAGCGACAGGAAAAGGCCGAGCGTCGCCGTCGTCTGGATCCATGACGTGTAGAAACCACGGCGGTCATCAGGCGCATGCTCGGCGACATAGGTCGCCGCACCGCCATATTCACCACCGAGCGCCAGGCCCTGCAGCATGCGCAGGACAATCAGGATCACGGGAGCCGCGATGCCCAAAGTCGCATAACCAGGCAGCAGGCCGACCAGGAAGGTCGATAGGCCCATGATCGTCATGGTGACAAGGAATGTGTATTTGCGGCCGACAAGGTCGCCGATGCGGCCGAACAGCAGTGCGCCGAACGGGCGCACCAGGAAGCCGGCGGCGAACGCCAGCAGCGCGAAGATGTTGCGCGTCGCCTCCGGAATGGTTGGACTGAAAAAGGTCGAACCAATGAACACCGCCAGCGAACCGTAGAGATAGAAATCGTACCATTCGAAAACGGTGCCGAGCGAGGAAGCGAAGATGACCTTCTTCTCTTCCCGCGTCATGCCGCGGCTTGCTCCGCCGGCAGTCGATGCCATTGCCATAGAATTGTCCTCCCGTGAGACCCATTGCCTCGATGCTGCGTGTCATTGTCCGCGTTCTCCTCCGAACACAGACTCAAGCACAGCGATCACGGAAAAAATGACAGAAAGCGCGCGCCAATGTCAGGGCGTCTTTGGGATTATGACTTTGGTATTAGGTGCACTGCGGGATGCAACGGGGCAGCGCGGTGGAGCGTCAGCCCTTGATCGCTTCCAGCAGGCCGACGGCAGCGATCATGTCGCGCTTGCGTGCCGCGCGGCGCGCGACAGCCTCGGCGTCCTGTCCCCAATGCTCGATCTGCCAGTCCTCGTCGACATGGCCCGCGGCCCACGCACCCTCGGCATCGAGTTCGCCGAAATCGACAGCCAGCGCCAGCAGCGCCGAACCGGTCAGCGAGGTCATGACATGGATGGCGGCGAGCCGAAGCGGGTCGGCGCGCTGGGCAAGGTGGCTGCCCAGTATGGCAATAGCTTCGCGTGACTGCTCGACATGGATGATCCCCTCGGCGAGATTGAACCTTGCCCCGAGGCTGCCGCGCGCCCAATCGAGGACCGGGTCCCAATGTTCGTTCTGCCGCTCCACCAAGCCTTGCGGCGCGTCGGCGCGATAGCAGAGCAGATCGGACGAAGCGAAGCGCAGGATGTCTTCCAGCACCACCTGTGTATCGCTGGCGACACCATCGATGGCGGTGTTGACGAGGCGCATCACCGGCATCGTCACCGGGTTGATGGTTTCGCCTTGCGCGGCGAACTCGTCGGCGACGAGCGAAGCCGCCGCCTCGGTCGGCAGTGCCAGCAGCGCCTTGCCCGGCGTACGCACCGGCTTGCCGTCGAGATGCACGGCAAAGCCGCCTTCCACCTGTGCGACCGAGACGGTCTTGTAGAAGCGCTTCGGCAGATGCGTCTTCATCTGGATCTGGGCGCGGCGGACCGGATCCGGATCGGAAAGATATTTGCCCGCTTCGAGGTCGTTGAGGATGTCGCGCATAAAAAGTCTCTCTTACACGGGCGTCAGCTTGCGCACCGGCCGGTTGACGATGATCAGGCCGGCGGCAATCAGGCCAAGTGCCAGGAAAATGCGAATGGTCAGCGGCTCATTCAAGAACATGGCGCCGCACAGCACACCGAAAACCGGCGACAGGAAGGTGAAGCTGGACAGGCCGGACGCCGGATAGCGCCGCAGCAGCCAGAACCAGAGCACATAGGTGAAGGCGACGATGTAGACCGCCTGAAAAAGCAGGGCCAATGTCGGCAGCACGCTAGGGTCGCGAACGGGCGGACCGGCGAGAGGCAGCACCAGCACGCCGACGATTGCGGCTCCGGCGAGTTGATAGAGGAGCAGCTTCTCGGCGCTCGCCTCGACCAGCCTCGAGCGCTTGATGAGAATGTTGGTCAAAGCCCAGAAAAATCCGGAGCCCAGGCTCAGGAGATCGCCGAACAGCATGTCCCCGCCGCCGCCAAGCTTGTCGGAAAAGACCGCGGCGAGGCCGGCAAAGGCCAGCAGCAGGCCGAGGAACTTGCGCAAGGTGATCTGCTCGCCCAGCAGGAAGTGGCCGCCAATCAGCATCCAGAACGGCATTGTGTTGACCAGCAGCGTGTTGCGGGCAACGGTCGTGTGCTCCAGGCCGACATAAAGAAAAAGGAACTCGACGCCGAAAAGGGCGCCAACCGCGATGCCGGCGAGCAATGTCCCATCGCGCGTGAAAAGCGCGATGCCACGCCAGCGGCACCAGGCGAAGACGCACAAGCCGCCGATGATCGAGCGCGCGATCGACAGGAAGACAGGATCGTAACCGGCGTAGGAGATCTTGGCGGCGACGTAGTTCAGTCCCCAGGAAAACGTCAGGCCGACCATGATCGCGGCGGCCGCCAAGTCGACCGTGTCTCGCCGGTCGAGCGTATCGGTGGCGCCGCTCACGATCAGTCCTCCGCGCTGGCGTCGTCGAAGCCGATCAGGTTCCAGCTCTGGCGCATATGCGGCGGCATCGGTGCGGTAACATCGATAACGCCCTTGTCCGGGTGCGGAATGATGATGCGGCGCGCATGCAGATGCAGGCGGTTTTGTATGCCGCCGGGAAAATCCCAGTTGGTGTCGGCCTCGAAATATTTCGGGTCGCCGAGGATTGGGCAGCCGATATAGGCGGCATGGACACGAAGCTGGTGCGTGCGGCCGGTATAGGGCTCCATTTCAAGCCAGGTCATCGTCTGCGCCGCCTGCTCGATGATGCGGTAGTAGGACACAGCGTGGTCGGCGCCCTTTTCGCCATGCGCGGCGACGCGCACGCGATCGCCATCGGGCGTCGGCTCTTTGATCAGCCAGGTCGAGATCTTGTCCTCGCGCTTGGGCGGCACGCCCTTGACCAGCGCCCAATAGGTCTTCTTGGTCTCGCGGGCGCGAAACGCTTCGGCAAGCTTCATGGCGGCTAGCCGGGTGCGGGCGACGACCAGCACGCCCGAAGTGTCGCGGTCGAGCCGGTGGACAAGACGCGGCTTCTCGCCCTTCTGGTTGCGCCAGGCCTCCAGCATGTCGTCGACATTGCGGGTGACGCCCGAGCCGCCCTGCACCGCAAGGCCCGCCGGCTTGTTGAAGACGAAGACCTTGGGATCTTCATGGATCAGCATTTTCGCCAGAACGTCGGCATCGCCCTGATTGCGGATCGAGTGACCGGTCAGCGCACTCTCGCCCTTCTTGTCCACTTCCAGCGGCGGAACGCGGACCATCTGGCCGGGTTCGACACGGGTGTCGGCCTTGACACGGCCGCCATCGACGCGGATCTGGCCGGAGCGCAGCAGCTTTTGCAGGTGGCCGAAGCCGAGGCCCGGGAAATGGGTCTTGAACCAGCGGTCGAGCCGCATGCCCGCCTCGCCGGCCTCCACTGTGATTTGTTCAACGCCTGCCATATTTTTTCGCTTATCCGTTTCCCGAGCAGGGTTCGAGCCCACTCTCGGCGCGGCAATAACATTATGAAACGGTTCTTGCGAGCCAAAGTCCCAGAAACAGGGCGATAATGGCGCCAATGACGCTGGCAAGGGCATAAGCTAGCGCCGGCAGTGTGGCTCCACGCTCCCACAAGGTGGCGAAATCGAGCGAAAACGCGGAAAAGGTGGTGAAGCCGCCAAAGATGCCGGTGGCGACGAACAGCCTGAGCTCGTTCGAACCGCCGCGGCGCGCCAGGGTGGCGATGAATAGGCCCATGGCGAACGAGCCGATGATGTTGATGGCCATCGTGCCCCAGGGATAGTTAGGGCCGACAAGGCGCAGTGCGCCGATGTTGGTGAGATGACGAATGCCGGCGCCGATGCCGCCGCCGACCACAACGAGAAGCAGATTGAACATAACCGTTTACTGCCCCCACAAGGGCGGCCTGGTCAATCCCCAGTGCGTGCGGGCGCCGGCACGGCGCAGACAATCGAGCGCGTCAGGAATCGCCTCTCGCGCCCGTTGTCGAGCGAGAACATGCCGCCCCTGCCCGGCACCACGTCGATGATGAGATCGGTGTGCTTCCACACCTCATATTGCGAGGCGCTGATATAGACCGGCGTCTCGCCGATTTCGCCCAGCATGACATCATTGTCGCCGACGATGAAATCGCTTTGCGGATAACACATTGGCGAGGAACCATCGCAACAGCCGCCCGACTGGTGAAACAGCACCTGACCATGGTCGGCGATGATTTCGGCCAGAAAGGCCCGGGCCGCCGGCGTGGCCGAGACTTTTCCCAAGGAAGCTTTGTCGAGCATGCCGTCCTCCACCCCGAAGCGCCCTTGTTCACGAAGAGAGATAGAGGCGCGGCCATGTCGGCCGCGCCCCTTGCCTGGATCACGCATGATCGTTCGGAAAGCATCATGCGCCGCCTCGGCAGGCGATCAGAAGAAGCCGAGTTTCTTCGGGCTGTAGCTGACCAGCATGTTCTTGGTCTGCTGATAGTGGTCGAGCATCATCTTGTGGTTCTCGCGGCCGATGCCCGACTGCTTGTAACCGCCGAACGCCGCATGCGCGGGATAGGCATGGTAGCAGTTGGTCCAGACGCGACCGGCCTGGATGGCGCGGCCGAAACGGTAGCAGCGGTTCGCGTCACGGCTCCAGATGCCGGCGCCGAGACCGTAGAGCGTGTCATTGGCGATCGACAACGCTTCGTCGTCATCCTTGAAGGTGGTGACAGACACAACGGGCCCAAAAATCTCCTCCTGGAAGACACGCATCTTGTTGTGGCCCTTGAACACGGTCGGCTTGACGTAGTAGCCGCCGGCCAGATCACCCGGCAAATGGTTCTGCTCGCCGCCGATCAGCACTTCTGCACCTTCCTGGCGCCCGATGTCGAAGTAGCTCAGGATCTTCTCCAGCTGCTCGCTCGATGCCTGGGCGCCGATCATGGTCGCCGGGTCGAGCGGATCGCCCTGGACGATCGCCTCGACGCGTTTCAGCGCCTTTTCCATGAACTTGTCGTAGATCTTCTCATGCACCAGCGCCCGGCTGGGACAGGTGCAGACCTCGCCCTGGTTGAGCGCGAACATGACGAAGCCTTCGATCGCCTTGTCGAAGAAGTCGTCGTCCTCGGCGGTCACGTCCTGGAAGAAGATGTTGGGCGACTTGCCGCCGAGTTCGAGCGTTACCGGGATGAGGTTCTGGCTGGCATATTGCGAGATCAGCCGGCCGGTCGTCGTCTCGCCCGTAAAGGCGATCTTGGCGATGCGGTTCGACGACGCCAGCGGCTTGCCTGCCTCGAGACCAAAGCCATTGACGATATTGAGCACGCCGTCGGGCAACAGGTCCCCGATCAAGTCAGCCCATAGCATGATGGTGGCGGGCGTCTGTTCGGCCGGCTTCAGGACGACGCAATTGCCCGCGGCAAGTGCGGGCGCCAGCTTCCACACTGCCATCAGCAGCGGGAAGTTCCACGGGATGATCAGGCCGACGACGCCAAGCGGCTCATGGAAATGATAGGCGACGGTGTCATTGTCGATCTCGGAGATGCCGCCTTCCTGGCTACGCACGGCGCTGGCGAAATAGCGGAAATGATCGATGGCCAGCGGCAGGTCGGCGGCGGTCGTCTCACGGATCGGCTTGCCATTGTCCCAGGTCTCGGCGAGCGCAAGGAGATCGAGATTGTCCTCCATGCGGTCGGCAATGCGGTTGAGGATCAGAGCGCGTGCGGCAGCGCTTGTCTTGCCCCAGGCATCCTTGGCCTTGTGCGCGGCGTCGAGTGCCGCCTCGATGTCCCTCGCTTCAGAGCGAGCGATCTCGCCCAGCGGCCGGCCGGTGACCGGCGATATGTTGTCAAAGTATTTTCCGGAAAGCGGGGCGACCCATTTGCCGCCTATGTAGTTGTCGTAGCGCTTGGCAAAGGGAACCTTGGCCGTGCGGGAAAATTCTACCTTGTTCATTAGTCTTCCTCCCAACAAGCAGCGCCGCGGGATGCGGCGCGTCGTTGGCAAGAGTTGCGGATGGGGTCGGACTTGTCAGCCCCGGCCAAGCACTCGCCGGCGCCAACTGTCGCAGATCTGCGACAGTTGCGAGCTGGAAAGCTCAATGCGACCGGCGGATGCCGAAGCGGGTGAGCTTGCGATGCAAGGTGGCGCGAGAAATTCCGAGATTGCTGGCGGCAGCCGACACATTGCCTTGGGCGCGCGCGATGGCACGCTGGACCACGCCGCGCTCTGCTTCGTCCAGGTCTTCGGCGGGCCTGGCCGAGTCGCCAAGAATATCGGCGGCCGGCAACCCTTTGGCCAAGGCCTGCTGGGTGATGCCGAGAGCGAGGCGCGCCGAACGCGTCGCGCCCACCACCAGATCGTCGGCATCGACGGCGATCAGCGCGCCGGTGCTGCGCTCAGCGACTGGTGCCAGCAAGAGGCGGGCGTTGGCAAACCTCAGGCGGAAATTCTCGGCCTCGATGCGGCGCGCGGCATCGCCAACCGCAATGGCGATCAGGTTGACAAAGCCTTCGGTCAGGTCCGACCGGCAAGACGAGACATCGAGTGCCGCCGCCAGATTGCCTTCGTGATCGTAGATCGGCGCGGTGGTGCAACTGAGCAGCGTGTTGCGCGCGAAGAAATGCTGATCGCGGTCAATGGTGAGCGCGCGCTGGTCGGCAAGGCAGGTGCCGATGCCGTTGGTGCCCTCGGAGTCCTCGCTCCAGACGGTGCCGGTCCACAGACCCCACTCGTCGAACGTGTCGTCATCGGCGACCGCGCCGCGGCGTTCGACCGGGATGCCTTCGCGATCGGCAAGCAGCACGCAGCAGCCGACACCGCCAACTGCCAGGTAGAGACGATCCAGGCTCAGATCGGCGGCGCGAAGCAATGGTTCCATGCGTTGCCTTGCTTCGCTCAGCTCGCCCGCGGTCAGGCGTCGGGGCGCCTTGCGCTCGGCCGGATCGAGACCGTGCAATGTGAGCGAGCGCCGCCAAGAGGCAACCAGCGCCGAGCGCGCCGCATCGCTGCTGGCGAGGGACGCCTGGATGAAATCCGCATGATGACCCGTCGGCTGCCGTCCGCTCACCTTATCCTCCCAAGGCGAATGTCGCTCCAACTCAAAGCAGCGTTATATCCGGCTAGATATATCCGCTGCATCGAGTTGTAGGGATCCCGCTTCGATGAGGCTATAGGACGATGGTGCAACGACCGCCGCTGGGGAGTGGACGCACAGGCACTGCGCGTGAGCGATCGACCTGGTCATCACCACTCAGGCGTTGCCCAGCCTGGGTATTTTTTCCGGAACTCGCTGTAGAGGGCGTCGATTTCCGTTTTGCTGACCGGGCGCACCTGTTCATAGAGGTAGCCCTTGACGTCGTCGGACAACTCGTATGCCGCAATGCGCTTGTAGGCGGCACCAATGCCCTTCCCTTCGACAATGTCGTGATCCGGGATCGTAACGCAGATCTGCGCACCCGATTGCAGATGCGTCACGGGAGGGTCGGTTACGACGATGTATCTGGATTTCAACGCCCCCGGCCAGAATCGATCGCGACTGTCAACCTGGCAAGACCATTCGATACGAGGGTAAAGGTCCTTATCCATTTCATACAAGAGCGAGTCATTCATGACCGCGCCTGAGGCAAATACCGAAAAACGGTCCTCAGGTCGCATTTCCCTGACAAGGTCGTCGATAAGGCGCCGGTATTCAGGAAGATTGTCGAGGTGGAGAGGAAGCGTGGCTTCCCTGGCAAAAACGTAGCTGACCGGTGACAGCAGCTGGCGGCCGATCGGGAAAAAGGTACCCAAATAGGCAGACCCGGCGACAATGGCTATGGCGACGGTTGACCATCGCGATCTCAGCGCCGGCAACGAAACGATCGCAACGACTGCCTGGGCGTATGCAGGAAAGAGCCAAAGAAACATCGACATCGAATGATGACGGTCCGGGTCCTGCGTCCGGGTAAAGAGGAAAAAGGTGAGTGCCGAGGCAAGGGTACAGAACAAAGAAAAACTGTTGCGGCGTATGACAGAGATATAAAGGCCCACTGTGATCATTAGCCAATTCACATAGCTGAGCCGCGATCCTAGCTGGTCAATCTGCGAAACGAGACCCGTTTTGTACCCGCTATAGATGTCACCATAGCTGGTTCCCAGAATCTTGAGGATCAGGGGTTGCTGGAAGGCCAATGCGGCTCCGGCAATAGTGAAAATCGCACACACGCCCCCTAACGCAGCTTTCCGGAGCGCCGGAAAGTCGCGGTCTTTTGCGACCTGAAACAGACAAAAGAAGGCCGCGGAAATTGTGATGCCCAAGACAGCGTATGCATACCAACGGCGCAGCACGAACGCCAACCACAGGCTTATGCCGACGCGTATTCCGTTGATCACCGGTTCGCGGGTCAGGAACCTTGATTTCCAAAGAAAATAGGTCGCTGCAGAAAGCGCGAGACAGCCGGCAATATCCGGCAATCCACGAAGCGTCGCTGCCCAGAACGGCGTGTAGAGAAAGGCAGCAATCCAGACGGCAGGCCAGCTTTGGGAAGAAGATGTTTCGGAGGTGGCCTCCTGGTAGCTCATTCTTCCTATGAAAAGAGCGGTGGGGACCAGGTAAACCGTGACTATTCCGGCGATGTAGGAAAGCCTTGAGCCGCCAAAAAATACGTGAAACGGCATAAGAGGCACCAAGATTGCCGCACTGTAGTCATCCCTCGCGATAGAGCTCCTCAACTGGCTCAGCCATTGGAGAGGGCTCTCGGCCAGGAGCGCGCCATATTGGTTGAATCCATTGAAATAGGCGGCGAAATCCCAATAATAGACTGGCTCTTCAAGTTTTATGTATAGGGTGACGAATACAACGCCCAACAACACCGTACATATGTAGATTTTTAGCCAGAATCCGAGAATTTCGTTCTTCGTCACTTGAGGCCGCCAAGGAAGGGAAGAAGCAGGACTGTCGAGGTCAAACAGGGACTCCCGCCGACGCAGCCAAGGGCCGTTCCGGCAAATAGAAATCCCACGCGATTCGTATCGGGAACTCTTGAGCTTGAAGGGATGTATACTTGAACGGGTGGCCACCGCAAGCGTTGAGAGCACCTTCAAACGGCGCCCGCGAGGCGGGCGTTTTCCAAAAGGCTTTCAGTGTATCAAGGCCTGGCCACGCACGGGGCGGCGGCATGACCGGCGCGCCAACATGGGTTAATTCCCGGACCTATGCCCCCAAAGGCTGCCGGCAGAGCCGACAGCACTGACGATTTCAAGCTCAGGTCGTCCCGACCTTCTTCGGCTTGCTCGAACCAATCATCTTCCAGTTCTTGTAGAACATCGAGTTGATGCGCTCGACGCTTACCGAGACGACAGCCAGCATGCCCGCGATCAACCCGGGAACCGGGGATGGGCGGATGATATCCATGAACACGCAGTAGCGGCGGCCGTCATACTCATTGACAGAGCGATGCAGCAGCGTGTCATCGAAGATGAACAGCGGATTGTCGTACCAGTAGTTCTTGACGTTGCCGCATTCGACGAAAATCTCCGACTTCACCGGGATCAGATTGTAGAGAATGCGCAGGCTGAGCCGCAGCGGCCCGAAGTGCCATGACGTCGATTCGCGCTTGCTGAAGACGGAAACGGCGATCGTCTTGATGTATTTGAAATCCTTGTTGAACTCGGCGACGTTGTCGATCTTGTGCTTGCCGTACCACTGATAGACATACATGCCGCGCCGGCCGGCGCCGAAATTGGCGTCGATGTCGGCGATGATCTCGTCCTTGCGCGCCTTGAAGATGTCCAGGACCTCATTGACCTCACGCTGATAATCGGCGGGAAACTGCTCCAGCTTCCAGACGCCGGGATTCCTGTAGCACAAGAGATCGACCAGCAGGTTGAAGGGCGAAAGCAGCCAGGTGAACAGGCCGTTGCCGAGGAAATAGCCGCTGAAGAGCGACAGGTCCTTGCGGTCGTTGCGCAGGACATCAATGAGGCCGAGGACGATAAAGACCGAAGTCAGGATCGGGATGAAATAGAAGCCAAGGGCGAGAAGCGGGATAGCAATGGCGAATTTGCGAAGGGTTTTGCGAAGGGTTTTTGTCATTTTTCCACGCGCGAAGCGCGATCCTGTTGCGAAAGAGTAGCGCCAAAATCATGGCATCGACCACCGCCCGGCCGTGCGCCTTGATAAGGTTTTTTGGGTCCCCGCACAACGCCCCCATCGCGGCCGACGCTCCAGCGCTTTGAGCGGTTTGGCGGTGCGAACGCGACCGAGGGCAACATCGGTCAATGCACCGCCGGCAAACCAAGCTCGTCCCATTTCTCCTTCGCCACGGGATCACCGACCAGAAACTCGAAGCCGATGACGCTTTCGCCATCCTGCGCGAGCCGGCAATTGAACTTCAGGCCGTACCAGTTTCTCCGGCTGCGGAAGGCAGCACCGTCGGCGGCGATTGTCGTGCCGGCAATCTTTTCCTCGGCTGTGGCGTAAGGCACCACCCGCTCGGGCTGGAAATCCGTGCGCCATTTACGGATCTGATCCATGGCTTCGAGATTGCACAGTTGAACCATGCGCTCGTCGGAAGCGAAGGTGGCGAGGTCGGCGCGCGCCTGCCGGCTGCGCGGATCGGCCAGCGTCTTGGCCGACAGCATTTCGGTCGGGCGGATCATCGCCGGAGCGGTGGGCGGTTGCTGTGTGCCCAGAGCAGGCGGAGGCACCGCTGCAGGCGCCTCGGGCTCTGCCGGTGTCACCGGAGCAGGTGGCGGCCTGGTCGCCGCCTCGAACTGCCGAGGCGTCAGGATGTCGACCGACACCCGCTCCTCCTCCAGCCGCTTTGGCCGCTTTGGCAACGGCATCAAGGCCAGCATCGCAGCCAGCAGCGTGTGGAGTACGACCGAAGCGGAAATGCCCCAAGGCGAAGCCTCGTTTCGAAGCGTGACGACGACCGGGCTGCGCAAGCCAGCTATTCCCGCTCTTTGCGCAGCTTCGCCCAATAATCGAGCCGCTTTCTGATGTCGCGCTCGAAGCCGCGTTCAGGCGGATCATAAAAGGTCTGTCGGCCCATCTTCTCGGGAAAATAGTCCTGGCCCGAAAAGGCATCCGGCTCGTCATGGTCGTAGCGATAGCCGGAGCCGTAATCCTCCTCCTTCATCAGCTTGGTCGGCGCGTTGAGGATATGCTTCGGCGGCAGCAGCGAGCCATGTTCCTTCGCCGCACGCGTGGCTGCCTTGAAGGCGGTGTAGACGGCATTGGATTTGGGCGCGGTGGCGAGATAGACGGTGGCCTCAGCAAAGGCGAGTTCGCCCTCGGGCGAGCCGAGATAATCGTAGGCGTCCTTGGCGGCGTTGGCGATGACCAGCGCCTGCGGATCGGCCAGGCCGATGTCTTCCATGGCCATGCGCACCAGCCGGCGGCCGAGATAGAGCGGATCCTCGCCGGCATCGAACATGCGCGCGAGATAATAGAGCGCGGCGTCGGGATCGGAGCCACGCACCGATTTGTGCAGCGCCGAGATCAGATTGTAATGGCCGTCCTGGCCTTTGTCGTAGATCGGAGCGCGGCGTTGGACGATGCGCTGCAGGCCCTCTGGATTGAAAATCTCGCCTGGCTTGGCGGCGCGCCAGACTTCTTCCGCGAGGGTAAGGGATGCACGACCATCGCCATCGCTCATGCGGATGAGCATCGCCCTAGCCTCGTCATCAAGCGGCAGCGCCCTGCCCTCGGTCTCCTCGGCCCGCGCCATCAGCTTGGCGATGCTTTCCTCGCCCAATGAGTGGAAGACCAGCACGCGGGCGCGCGACAGCAACGCAGCATTCAGTTCGAAGGACGGATTTTCGGTGGTGGCACCGACGAGCACGACGGTCCCATCCTCCATGACCGGGAGAAAGGAATCCTGCTGGGCACGGTTGAAGCGATGGATCTCGTCGACGAACAGCAAGGTCTGGCGGCCATTGGTGCGGCGCAGCTTGGCTGCTTCGAACACCTTTTTCAGGTCGGCGACGCCGGAAAACACCGCCGATATCTGCTCGAAGGCAAGGCTGGTTTCACCGGCCAGCAACCGCGCCACCGTCGTCTTGCCGGTGCCGGGCGGCCCCCAGAAGATCATCGAGCCGAGCGAACCCGAACCAATCAGCCGGGTCAGCGCGCCGTCTGGACCGGTCAGATGCTCCTGGCCGACGACCTCGCCAAGATTCTTCGGCCGCAGCCTGTCGGCCAGCGGCCGCCCGGGCGGTGCCCTTTCAGGTTCATCGACGCTGAACAGATCGGCCATGCACTTCTTTTTGGTTGGAGCATGAGCCCGAACACGGGACCGGCTCTAATAACGCAACACCTGGCGCAGTATCTGCCCGCCGCGCTCGACGGTAAAGCGCCACCAGCGTGTATCGGCCTTGGCGGCTTGCTCCAAGGTCGCCGCGGTATCGATGGTGGTGCCGTTCACCTCACGCACGATGTCACCCGGCTGGAAGCCGAAATCGGCGGCCGGCGAATCGCGGTTGATGTCGACCACGGTGACGCCCTTGATGTCGGTGCGCAGGCCAAGCTTCTGGGCGAGCCGGGGCGACAGTTCGGCGACCTTGGCGCCGGAAAACGGGCTGCGGCCGTGCAGCGTGACTTCAGCAGCCTTCATGCCTTCTGGAGCGCGCTCCAGCGCGATGTCCATGGCCGCCTGCTGGCCCTTGGTCAGAACCGCGAAGTTGGCGTTGGTGCCAATCGACAGCGTCGCCATCCGGTAATCCAGCGCTTCGATGCTCTCGACCGGCTTGCCGTTGAGCTGCAGCACGACGTCCCCGGGCTTGAGCCCCGCCTTGGCGGCCGGTCCGGTCGCCTCGACCGACGAGACCAGCGCGCCGGTCGGCTTCTCCATACCGAGCGATTCGGCGATCTGCGGCGTCACCGCTTCGAACTCGGCGCCGATATAGGGCCGTTCGAAGAAATCCAGTCCGGCCTTGGCCGCGTCGGCGAAGGCGCGCACCATGTTCGCAGGGATGGCAAAGCCGATGCCGATCGAGCCGCCGCTGCGGCTGTAGATGGCCGTGTTGATGCCGACCAGTTGGCCGCCCATGTTGATCAGCGCGCCGCCCGAATTGCCAGGGTTGATGGCGGCGTCGGTCTGAATGAAGAAGCTCGAATCGGACACGCCGATATGGCTGCGGGCAAGGGCTGAAACGATGCCGCTGGTGGTGGTCTGGCCGACGCCAAAGGGATTGCCGATGGCCAGCACCAGATCGCCAACTTCGAGCGCGTCGGAATCGCCGATGGCGATGACCGGAAACGGCTTGTCGGCGGAGATCTTGAGGACGGCGAGGTCGAGCGTCTCGTCCTTGAGCATCACCTTGCTGTCGAATTCACGCCCGTCCGCGGTCGCCACCTTGACCTGATCGGCATCCTTGATGACGTGGTAATTGGTGACCACGATGCCGGTTGGATCGACCAGCACGCCGGAGCCGAGCGAGGACTGGGCGCGCGGCTGCGAGCGGCCGAAAAATTCCTCGAAGAACGGATCGCCGTCGAAAGGCGACGTCACCTTGGCGGTCTGCGAGGCATAGACGTTGACCACGGCCGGCGCCGTCTGCTTGACCAGCGGGGCAAATGACAGCTGCACTTCCTCGCGGCCGAATGGCACGCGCTTGTCGGGACCGGACGTGGAGTTCTCGCCTTCGACGCCATGCAGCAGGTCGGTCAGCACGTCGGACAGGCCGGGATCGGTCTTGGTTTCTTCGGCCAATGCCTGCCTGACCGCCGGTGCGGCTGCGAACGCCATGATGGCGAAGAGCAGAACAAGGGACAGTCGGTTGGCGCGCATTCACGAATCCTCCAAGACAAGTTCGGGGGCATTGTCCCGACGATTGTGCAAATTGAAAGGCTAAGCCGCTGAAATCCGATTATTTTGGGCAAAGAGCCTCGGTTCCGACCAGGAGATCGGCTCTGTCAGCAATTTGCTGCTCCCAGAAAACAAAAAGGGGCCCGCAGGCCCCTTTGACTTCATTCCGGAAAGACCAAGCCTTATGCGGCTGCGGCGTCCGCGTCGGTGCCTTCGGCTTCGATGCGGGCGCGATCGCCCGCGCCCTTGGCCGAGGTGTCGCGATCGACGAACTCGATGACCGCCATCGCGGCATTATCACCGTGGCGGAAGCCCGCCTTCATGATGCGCAGATAGCCGCCATTGCGGGTGGCGTAGCGCGGGGCGATGGTGTCGAACAGGCGCTTGACGACGCCTTCATTGCCGATCTGCGCGATCACCTGGCGGCGGGCGTGCAGGTCGCCGCGCTTGCCCAGCGTCACCAGCTTCTCGACGATCGGACGCAGGTCCTTCGCCTTCGGAAGGGTGGTGACGATCTGCTCGTGCTCGAGCAGCGACACGGCCAGGTTGGCGAACATCGACTTGCGGTGGCTTATGCTGCGGGCGAACCGGCGGCCCTTAAATCCGTGGCGCATGGCTCTTCTCCTTCATTGCGGGTTCAAGAGGCCTCAGCCTCAACTGGTTAGCCGCATGATCTTGCCCGAAAAGTCGCGCAACTTTTCGGGATCATGCTCAGTACTGATCTTCGTAACGCTTGGCGAGGTCTTCGATGTTTTCCGGCGGCCAATCCGGCACTTCCATGCCGAGGTGCAGGCCCATCGCCGCCAGGACTTCCTTGATCTCGTTCAGCGACTTGCGGCCGAAGTTCGGGGTGCGCAGCATCTCGGCTTCGGTCTTCTGGATCAGGTCGCCGATATAGACGATGTTGTCGTTCTTCAGGCAGTTGGCCGAACGCACCGAAAGCTCCAGCTCGTCGACCTTCTTGAGCAGCGCCGGGTTGAAGGCGAGCTCGGTGACGGCTTCGGCGGCGACTTCCTTCTGCGGCTCGTCGAAATTGACGAACAGGCCGAGCTGGTCCTGCAGGATGCGGGCGGCGAAAGCCACCGCGTCCTCGCCGGTGATCGAACCGTCGGTCTCGATCGTCATGGTCAGCTTGTCATAGTCGAGCACCTGGCCCTCGCGGGTATTCTCGACCTTGTAGGAGACCTTCTTGACCGGCGAATAGAGGCTGTCGACCGGGATAAGGCCGATCGGCGCGTCTTCGGCGCGGTTGCGGTCGGCCGGCACGTAACCCTTGCCGGTGTCGACGGTGAATTCCATGCGGATTTCAGCGCCTTCGTCCAGCGTGCAGATGACGTGGTCGGGGTTGAGGATTTCGACATCGCCAACCGTCTGGATGTCGCCGGCGAGAACCGCACCCGGTCCCTGCTTACGCACGACCATGCGCTTGGGGCCATCGCCTTCCATACGGATGGCGATTTCCTTGATGTTCAAGACGATGTCGGTCACGTCCTCGCGCACGCCGGCGATGGACGAGAATTCGTGCAGAACGCCGTCGATCTGCACGGCGGTAACAGCCGCACCGCGCAGCGAAGACAGGAGCACGCGGCGCAGCGCGTTGCCGAGCGTCAGGCCAAAGCCACGCTCGAGCGGCTCGGCGACCAGCGTGGTCAGCGTCTTCTTCTTCGACGAGAACTCGATCTTGTTCGGCTTGATCAGTTCCTGCCAATTTTTCTGGATCATGATGCTTTCCTTCCGTTGACCCGCCACCATCCAATCGTGGCGGGCGACCTGGAATGCCGTGGAGGAGCGCCCCAAGGGGCGCTCGCGCGGCGTTCGGTAATTTTCTTAGACGCGGCGCTTCTTGCGCGGGCGGCAGCCATTGTGCGGGATCGGCGTCACATCACGGATCGAGGTGATGGTGAAGCCGGCCGCCTGCAAGGCGCGCAGTGCCGATTCACGACCGGAACCGGGTCCGCAGACCTCGACTTCGAGCATGCGCATGCCGTGTTCCTGGGCCTTCTTGGCAACGTCCTCGGCAGCCATCTGGGCAGCGAACGGGGTCGACTTGCGCGAACCCTTGAAGCCCTGGGCACCGGCCGACGACCAAGCAATCGAATTGCCCTGTGCGTCGGTGATGGTGATCATCGTGTTGTTGAAGGTCGAATTGACGTGGGCAACGCCCGACGAGATGTTCTTGCGTTCGCGACGGCGAACACGAGCGGCTTCCTTGGCCATGATAGTCCTTTCAGTTGATCTCTACACCGCCGTAATGCCAGCGGCTCCACCTTGCAAAAGCGAGTTGGGAGTAGCGAATAGTGGGTAGAAACCTATTCGCTACGAGCCAATCGCTGTTCGCTCAATTACTTCTTCTTGCCGGCGATCGACTTGGCCGGACCCTTGCGGGTGCGCGCATTGGTATGCGTGCGCTGGCCGCGAACCGGCAGCGAGCGGCGGTGACGCAGGCCGCGGTAGCAACCGAGGTCCATCAGCCGCTTGATGTTCATCGAGACTTCGCGGCGCAGGTCGCCCTCGACCTGATAGTCGCGGTCGATGGTCTCGCGGATCTGCAGCACTTCCGCGTCGGTGAGCTGGTTGACGCGACGCTCGGCCGGGATGCCGACCTTGTCGACGATCTCCTGGGCGAACTTCTTGCCAATGCCGTGAATGTACTGAAGCGCAATGACGACGCGCTTGTTGGTCGGAATGTTGACGCCGGCTATACGAGCCATATTCTTCTCTTCTCCATGTGGGCCGGACGAACCGGCGCTATCTTAAGTTGCCCCGCGTCCGGTGGAGGCCGGCCCATGCGGGAGTTTCCAGTTCAAAGCGGCTGCCTTGCCCTTGCGGACAAGCAAAGCCGATGCCTGATAGGAAGACGGGCCGCCATACCGCAGCGAACCGCTCCCGTCAAGTGCAATCGCTTAAATTCCCCGCGTTGCGTCCCTGAGCACCGCTTCGATCTGTCCCGTCACGGCATCGATATCGGCCATGCCGTCGACGCTGCGGAGCTTGCCCTTGGCATAATAGTAGCCAATCAGCGGCGCCGTCTTCTTGTAGTATTCCCTCAGACGCTCCTCGAACACGGTAGGATTGTCGTCCTTGCGCACGGGCTGGCCGGCGGCCTGCGCCTCGTTGGCGCGCTTGACGATACGACCAACCAGCGCCTTGTCGTCGACGACAAGTTCAATGACCGCATCGAGGCCCTGCGAGCGTTCCGAAAGCATCTGCTCTACCGCGTCCGCCTGCACCAGGGTTCGCGGATATCCGTCGAGGATGAAACCCTTCGCGCAATCCGGCTGATCGATACGTTCGGCGACGATGGCGTTGACGATGGCGTCGGAAACCAGTTCACCGGCATCCATCACCGCCTTGGCGCGTTTGCCGACTTCGGTGCCAGCCTGGACTGCAGCACGCAGCATGTCGCCCGTCGAGAGCTGGGGTATGCCGTGTTTTTCTACCAGTCTTTGTGCTTGTGTCCCCTTGCCCGCCCCTGGCGGCCCAAGCAATATCAACCTCATCTGGCTTTCTTCCCCCCGCGCAACTTCGACTTCTTGATCAGGCCTTCATACTGGTGCGCAATCAGGTGGCCCTGAATCTGCGCAACCGTATCGAGCGTGACACTGACCACGATCAGAAGCGATGTGCCACCAAGGTAGAATGGTACGCCAGTCGCCGAGATCAGGAACTCCGGCAGCAAGCACACCAGCACCAGATAGATGGCGCCGACGACGGTGATGCGGGTGAGAACGTAATCGATGTAATCGGCGGTGCGCTCGCCCGGACGATAGCCCGGGATGAAGCCCGAATGCTTCTTGAGCTGGTCGGCGGTGTCCTTCGGGTTGAAGACAATCGCAGTGTAGAAGAAGGCGAAGAACACGATCATCGCCGCGTAGAATGCCATGTAGAGAGGCTGGCCGTGGCCGAGCGACGCCAGGACAGTGCTCGCCCAGGCCGGCATGTTGGTCGTCTGCGAGAAACCGGCGACGGTGGCCGGCAGCAACAGCAGCGACGAGGCGAAGATCGGCGGAATGACGCCTGACGTGTTGAGCTTCAGCGGCAAATGCGAGGTATCGCCCTGGAACATGCGGTTGCCGACCTGGCGCTTCGGATACTGGATCAGCAGGCGGCGCTGGGCGCGTTCGAAGAACACGATGAGCGCAATGACGACGACAGCCAGAACGATGATCGCCAGGATCAGACCGGTCGACAGCGCGCCGGTGCGGCCAAGCTCCAGCGTGCCGGAGATGGCGTGCGGCAGGCCGGCGACGATGCCGGAGAAGATGATCAGCGAGATGCCGTTGCCGATCCCGCGGGCGGTGATCTGCTCGCCGAGCCACATCAGGAACATGGTGCCGCCGACCAGCGTGACGACAGTCGAGATTCGGAAGAACATGCCGGGATCGCTGACGATGCCGTTGCCGCCCTCCAGGCCGACCGAAATGCCGTAGGCCTGAACCAGCGCAAGCAGCACGGTGCCGTAGCGCGTGTACTGGTTGATGACCTTGCGGCCCTGTTCGCCTTCCTTCTTCAGCGCTTCCAGTGACGGGATGACCGAGGTCATCAGCTGCATGATGATGGAGGCGGAAATGTACGGCATGATGCCGAGCGCAAAGATCGCCATGCGCTGCACGGCACCGCCGGCGAACATGTTGAACATGCCGAGCACGCCCTTGCTCTGCGAGGAGAAGGCCTGGGCGAAGGCGTCGGGATTGATGCCGGGAAGCGGGATATAGGTGCCGAGACGATAGACGAGCAACGCGCCGATGGTGAACCAGATGCGTTTCTTCAGGTCCTCCGCTTTGGCGAAGGCCGAGAAATTCAGATTCGAGGCTAGTTGTTCAGCAGCCGAAGCCATGCCTGATTCTCCGCTTGGTAACGCTTGATGGCCCTTGAGGTCAGGCGGCGCGTTTCACCGAAGCTCACGAGATAAGCTCCGGGCTCTAAACATGCAAGCGGCCGCGTTGACGCGGCCGCCCAATTGAACAGATCAAAGCGCAATCGTGGACCAAAACGGATCCCGCTCGCGCTTCAATTTGCTGTTACTCGGCAGCTGCCTTTTCCGGCAGCTTGACCGACCCGCCAGCCTTCTCGATCTTCTCGATCGCGGCCTTGGAGGCGCCGGCAACGTCAAAGGCGAGCTTCGCCTTGATCTCGCCGTCCGAGAGGATGCGCACGCCGTCCTTGACGCGGCGGATGACGCCGGCGGCGACCAGCGATTCAGCCGTCACGGTTGCCTTGGCATCGAGCTTCTTGGCGTCGATGGCCACCTGGATGCGGGCCAGCGAGACGACGGTGAAGCTCTTGGCGAAGATGTTGTTGAAGCCACGCTTCGGCAGGCGCCGGTAGAGCGGCATCTGGCCACCCTCGAAGCCGTTGATGGCGACGCCGGAGCGCGCCTTCTGGCCCTTGACGCCGCGACCGCCGGTCTTGCCGGAGCCGGAACCGATGCCACGGCCGAGACGCTTCTTGGAGTGCGTAGCGCCGTCCTTGTCACGCAGATCGTTGAGTTTCATCTGGGTTCTCCTGCGCTCTGGTTCAGCCCTCGTCCACGACGCGGACGAGATGCTGGACGGCAGCGATCATGCCGCGCACGGAGGGTGTATCTTCCAGCGTGCGCTGCTTGTGCATCTTGTTGAGGCCGAGCCCGACCAGCGTCGCGCGCTGTTCCTTCGGGCGGCGGATCGGCGAGCCGATCTGCTCAACGGTGACGGTCTTTGTTGCTTTCTTGGCCATGGTCAAAATCCCTGGTCAGATCGACTATTCTTCAGCCGCAACGGCGGTGCCGCGGCGGGCCTGAAGGGTCGAGTACTTGATGCCACGAGCAGCAGCCACATCCTTGGGATGCATCTGGCTCTTCAGCGCGTCGAAGGTGGCGCGAACCATGTTGTAGGGGTTCGACGAACCCATCGACTTGGCGACCACGTCATGCATGCCGAGCGTCTCGAAGACAGCGCGCATCGGGCCACCGGCGATGATGCCGGTACCTTGCTTGGCAGCGCGCAGCAGCACGCGTCCCGCGCCCCAGCGTCCTTCGACGTCGTGGTGCAGCGTACGACCCGAGCGCAGCGGCACGAAGATCATGTCGCGCTTGGCCGATTCAGTTGCCTTGCGGATGGCTTCAGGCACTTCGCGCGCCTTGCCGTGACCAAAGCCGACACGGCCCTTCTGGTCGCCGACGACGACGAGTGCTGCAAAACCGAAGCGACGGCCGCCCTTGACGACCTTGGCGACGCGGTTGATGTGGACGAGCTTGTCCACCATGCCGTCATCGCGTTCTTCACGATCGCGGCCGCGGCCGCCATCCCTACGTTCCTGTGCCATATCCTGTTCCTTGTTTTTTTCCGGAAGCACGGTTGCTGATAAGATCCGGCGCCTCTGTGGGTCACCGGGGGCGAAACTTATTTTTTCCTTTGCATGATCTTATCCGAAAAGTCTGCAACTTTTCGGGATCAAGCATTAGAAGCTCAAGCCACCTTCACGGGCAGCCTCGGCGAGCGCCTTGACGCGGCCGTGATAGATGTAGGCGCCGCGGTCGAAGACGACTTCCTTGACGCCAGCCTTGGTGGCGCGCTCGGCGATCAGCTTGCCGATCGCGGCAGCAGCGGCGGTGTCGGCGCCGGTCTTGAGCGAACCCTTGAGGTCCTTCTCGAGCGTCGAAGCAGCAACGATGGTGTGGCCCTTGGCGTCGTCGATGACCTGAACATAGATGTTCTTCGACGTGCGGTGGACCGACAGACGCGGACGCTCGCCGGCGACCTTCTTGATCTGACGGCGGACGCGCTGCGCACGGCGCTGCGTGGATTCCTTGGTACCCATGATAGTCTTCCTTGCCTTCAAAAAACGGGGGCCGCCATATGCGGTAGGCGAAAGCGCCTCCCGCGACCGCTCCCCGCGGCGTTACAATTACTTCTTCTTGCCTTCCTTGCGGACGATCTTCTCGCCAGCGTAGCGGACGCCCTTGCCCTTGTAGGGCTCGGGACCGCGATATTCGCGGATCTCGGCGGCAACCTGGCCAACCTGCTGCTTGTCGATGCCGGTCACGGTGATTTCGGTCGGCTTCGGCACAGTGATCGTGATACCGGCCGGCGTCTCGTAGACGACGTCATGGCTGAAGCCAAGTGCCAGCTGCAGGTTCTTGCCCTGCATGGCGGCGCGATAGCCGACGCCGGTGATCTCGAGCTTCTTCTCGAAGCCGTCCTTGACACCCTGCAGGATGTTGACGATCTGCGTGCGCGACATGCCCCACTTGGAGCGCGCCGTCTTGGTCTGGTCGCGCGGCTGGACAGCGATCTCGCTGCCTTCC
Organism: Mesorhizobium sp. P2_A8; assembly: GCF_056404935.1. NCBI lineage: Bacteria > Pseudomonadati > Pseudomonadota > Alphaproteobacteria > Hyphomicrobiales > Phyllobacteriaceae > Mesorhizobium > Mesorhizobium sp. P2_A8. The sequence goes on along the minus strand of NZ_JBFUDB010000016.1, from coordinate 7,949 downwards.
ATCTTGACCAGCACTTCTTCGTTCACCACGAACTTCAGCTCGCCCTTGGGGCCCTTCGCCGTAACGGTCTGGCCGTTGACGGTCGCGGTCACGCCCTGCGGCAGCGAAACGGGTTTCTTTCCAATACGAGACATTTTGTTGTCCTCGTCACTTCTCTTGTTTCAGGTCTCTGTCTTCGGGCATGATCCCGAAGACCGGATTCCGATTTTGCCGGTCACACGCCAGATCAGAATATCTGGCAGAGGATTTCACCACCGACGTTCTGTTCGCGCGCTTCGTGGTCGGCCATCACGCCCTTCGGTGTCGAAAGGATGGCGATGCCGAGGCCGTTGGCGACGTGCGGGATCGACTTGGCCGAAACGTAGACGCGGCGGCCAGGCTTCGAAACGCGGGCGATTTCACGCACGACCGGCGCGCCGTCGAAATACTTCAGCTCGATTTCGATCTCGGACTTGCCGTTGTCGAAGTCGGTCTGGCTGTAATCGCGGATGTAGCCTTCAGCCTTCAGCACGTCGAGGACGCGGGTACGCAGGCGCGAAGCCGGCGTCGAGACGCTCGACTTCTTGCGGCCGTAGGCGTTGCGGATGCGGGTCAGCATATCGCCGAGAGGATCGCTCAATGACATATTATATCCTCCTTACCAGCTCGACTTGACCAGGCCCGGGATCTGGCCGTTGTTGCCGAGATCACGGAGCGCGATGCGCGATACTTTGAGCTTGCGATAGTAGGCACGCGGACGGCCGGTGACTTCGCAGCGGTTGCGGATGCGGATCTTGGCCGAGTTGCGCGGCATGGCGGCAAGCTTGAGCTGAGCGCGGAAGCGCTCTTCCATCGGCTTGGACTGATCCATGATGATCGCCTTCAGGGCAGCACGCTTGGGACCGTACTGGTCGGCAAGCTTGCGGCGCCTGTTGTTCTTCTCGACTGAGCTGGTCTTTGCCATTTCAGATTTTTCCTTTTCTCGCTGCCGTTACTGGCGGAAGGGGAAGTTGAAAGCCTTGAGCAATGCCCTGGCTTCGTCGTCCGTCTTCGCAGTCGTACAAACGATGACGTCCATGCCCCAGATCTGATCAACCTTGTCGTAGTTGATCTCCGGGAACACGATGTGTTCCTTGATGCCCATGGCGTAGTTGCCACGGCCATCGAAGCTCTTCGGATTGAGTCCGCGGAAGTCGCGGACGCGTGGCAGTGCGATGTTCACGAGGCGGTCAAGGAACTCGTACATGCGTTCCTTGCGCAGCGTGACCTTGGCGCCGATCGGCATCTTCTCGCGGACCTTGAAGCCGGCGATCGAGTTGCGGGCACGGGTGACGACGGCCTTCTGGCCGGCGATCATCGCCAGGTCTTCGGCCGCAATCGAAGGCTTCTTCGAATCGCCGGTCGCTTCGCCAACGCCCATGTTCAGCACGATCTTGTCGATGCGCGGAACCTGCATCTCGTTCTCGTAGCCGAACTGCTCCTGCAGCGCCTTGCGGATGGTCTCGTTGTAGACCTGCTTGAGGCGCGGCGTGTTCTGGGCCTTGGACTGCTTGCTTTCAGCCTTGGGCTTCGTGGTTTGAGCCTTAGCCATTGATGACTTCTCCCGAGCGCTTGGCGACGCGCACCTTCTTGCCGTCCTTCTGGAAGATGAAACCGACGCGGGTCGGCTTGCCATCCTTGGGGTCGGCCAGCGCGATGTTCGACAGCTGGATCGGCGCTTCCTTGGTGATGATCCCGCCCTCTTGGGACTGGGACTGCTTCTGGTGACGACGGATCATGTTGACGCCGCGCACCAGCGCGGTGTCTTCCTTCGGCTGAACCGAGAGGACTTCGCCCGAACGGCCCTTGTCCTTGCCGGCCAGCACGACGACCTTGTCGCCTTTTCTAATCTTTTGCATTGGTCCGGCTCCTTACAGCACTTCAGGCGCGAGCGAGATGATCTTCATGTGGTTCTTGGCGCGGAGTTCGCGCGGAACCGGTCCGAAGATACGCGTGCCGATCGGCTCTTTCTTGTTGTCGACGAGAACGGCCGCGTTCTTGTCGAAACGGATCACGCTGCCGTCCGGGCGGCGGATGTCCTTGGCCGTGCGAACCACGACCGCCTTCATCACATCGCCCTTCTTCACGCGGCCGCGCGGGATGGCTTCCTTGATCGACACCACGATGATGTCGCCCACGGAAGCGTATTTCCGCTTCGAGCCGCCCAGCACCTTGATGCACATGACACGACGGGCGCCGGAATTATCCGCGACGTCGAGGTTTGTTTGCATCTGAATCATGACTGGCCGCCTTCTTCTTTTCTAACGGGACGAGCTCAAAGCCCTTCCCCGGTCTGTCCAAAATTCGTTTGTTTACGCCTGATCCGAAGACACGACGATCCAGCGCTTATCCTTGGAAATCGGCTTCGATTCCTGGATGAACACCTGATCGCCAACCTTGTGGGCGTTGTTCTCGTCGTGCGCCTTGTACTTCTTGGTCATGCGCACGGTCTTCTTCATCACGGGATGCGTGAAGCGCCGTTCGACCTTGACGACTACCGTCTTCTCGTTCTTGTCGCTGACGACGGTGCCCTGCAGAATGCGCTTTGGCATGGTTTTCGTCCTTAAGCCTTCTTAGCCGCGGACTTTTCCGCAGCGATGGTCTTGATACGCGCAATGTCCTTGCGGACCTGTCTCACGCGCGCGGTCTTCTCGAGCTGGCCGGTGGCCTTCTGGAAGCGCAGGTTGAACTGCTCCTTCTTCAGGCTGGCCAGATCGTCGGTCAGCTGGTCTTGGGTCTTGGTCCGGATGTCTTCGGCTTTCATGATCAGCCCGTCCTTATTCTGCGATGCGCTGCACGAAGCGCGTCTTGACCGAGAGCTTGGCCGCGCCGAGACGCAGTGCCTCACGGGCGGTTTCTTCATTGACGCCGTCGATCTCGAACATGATGCGGCCCGGCTTGACGCGTGCCGCCCAGTAGTCGACCGCGCCCTTGCCCTTACCCATGCGGACTTCGGTCGGCTTCGAAGTGACCGGCACGTCCGGGAAAATACGAATCCAGACGCGTCCGGCGCGCTTCATTTCACGCGTGATCGCGCGGCGGGCCGCTTCGATCTCACGTGCGGTGACGCGGTTCGGCTCAAGCGCCTTCAGCCCGAAACCACCGAAATCCAAGTTGGTGCCGCCCTTTGCGGTACCATGGATACGGCCCTTGAACTGCTTGCGGAACTTTGTGCGCTTTGGCTGCAGCATCGTTCTAACTCCAAATTCCTAAATGTCTCAGGCGTTTTCGCGACGACGACCGCGTTCGCGATCACCACCACCGCCATGTGCAGCATCGCCCTCGGTCGCACGACGCTCCGAAGCCATCGGGTCGTGCTCGAGGATCTCGCCCTTGAACACCCAGACCTTGACGCCGCAGATGCCGTACGCCGTATTCGCCTCGGCCGTGCCGTAGTCGACATCGGCACGCAGCGTATGCAGCGGCACGCGGCCTTCGCGATACCATTCCATGCGCGCGATCTCGGCGCCGCCAAGACGGCCGGCGCAGTTGATGCGGATGCCTTCGGCACCGAGGCGCATCGCCGACTGCACGGCGCGCTTCATGGCGCGACGGAAGGCGATACGGCGCTCGAGCTGCTGGGCGATCGACTGTGCGACCAGGGTCGCGTCGATCTCCGGCTTGCGCACTTCAACGATGTTGAGGTGCGTCTCGGACTTCGTCATCTCCATCAGCTTCTTGCGAAGCTTCTCGATGTCGGCGCCCTTCTTGCCGATGATCAGACCCGGGCGCGCGGCATGGATGGTGACGCGGCACTTCTTGTGCGGGCGCTCGATGACGACCTTCGAGATCGCAGCCTGCTTGAGTTCCTTCTCAAGATACTTGCGGATCTTGATGTCCTCATGCAGCAGCTTGCCGTACTCGCCGGTGTTCGCGAACCAGCGCGAATCCCAGGTGCGGTTGATGCCGAGGCGAAGACCGATCGGATTGACTTTCTGGCCCATTATGCGGCCTCCCCTTTTTCTTCGACTTCACGAACGACGATCGTGAGGTGCGAGAACGGCTTCTCGATACGGCTGGCGCGACCACGGCCACGGGCATGGAACCGCTTCATGACGATCGACTTGCCGACATAGGCTTCCGCCACGATCAGTGCATCGACGTCGAGGTCGTGGTTGTTTTCCGCGTTGGCGATTGCCGATTCCAGAGTCTTCTTGACCGTGCCGGAAATCCGCTTGGCCGAGAATTCGAGATCGGAAAGCGCTGTCGCGACCTTCTTGCCGCGGATCAGCGCGGCAACGAGGTTCAGCTTCTGCGGGCTGATACGGATCGTGCGCAATACGGCGCGCGCTTCGTTGTCAGCAAGCCTGCGCGGAGCTTTGGCCTTGCCCATGATTATTTCCTCTTCGCCTTCTTATCCGCGCCGTGACCGTAATAGGTCCGGGTCGGAGCGAATTCACCGAACTTGTGACCGACCATGTCCTCGTTCACCGAAACGGGAACATGCTTCTGGCCGTTGTAAACACCGAAGGTGAAGCCGACGAACTGCGGCAGGATGGTGGAGCGACGGCTCCACATCTTGATCACCTCATTGCGACCACCTTCACGAACCTTGTCCACCTTCTTGAGAAGGTAGCCGTCGATGAAGGGGCCTTTCCAAATAGAACGAGTCACTTGGCGTTACCTCTTCTTAGCTCTTGCGCTGATGGCGCGAGCGCAGGATGAACTTGTCGGTCGCCTTGTTGGACCGCGTCTTCTTGCCCTTGGTCGGCTTGCCCCAGGGCGAAACCGGATGGCGGCCACCCGAGGTGCGGCCTTCGCCGCCGCCGTGCGGATGGTCGACCGGGTTCATGGTCACGCCGCGATTGTGCGGGCGCTTGCCGCGCCAAACCGTGCGGCCGGCCTTGCCGTCATTGATGTTGCCGTGGTCCGGATTGGACACGGCACCGACGGTGGCCATGCAGGAGCCGTGAACGACACGCTGCTCGCCCGAGTTGAGGCGCAGGATCGCCATGCCCTGGTCGCGACCGACCAGTTGGCCATAACCACCTGCCGAACGGGCGACCTGAGCGCCCTTGCCGGGCTTCAGCTCGATGTTGTGGACGATGGTGCCGACCGGCATCGAGGCCAGCGGCATCGCATTGCCCGGCTTCACGTCGACGGCTTCACCGGACACGATCTTGTCGCCGGGAGCCAGACGCTGCGGAGCGATGATGTAGGACAGCTCGCCATCGTCATACTTGATCAGCGCGATGAAGGCGGTGCGGTTCGGATCGTATTCGATACGCTCAACCGTGCCGACAACGTCGAACTTGCGGCGCTTGAAATCGATGATGCGGTACGAACGCTTGTGGCCACCACCGATGAAGCGGGCGGTGATGCGACCGTGATTGTTGCGGCCGCCCGACTTGGTCAGGCCCTCGGTCAGACCCTTGACGGGCTTGCCCTTGTAGAGGCCCGAGCGGTCGACGATGACCAGCTGGCGGGTGCTCGGCGTTACCGGGTTGAATTTTTTCAGTGCCATTGTTCTGTCCTCGCGGCCTTGCTCAGAGACCCGTCGCGACGTCGATCGACTGGCCGTCGGCCAGCGTCACAATCGCCTTCTTGACGTCGCTCTGGCGGCCGATCGTGCCGCGGAAGCGCTTGATCTTGCCCTTGCGGACAAGCGTGTTCACGGCCATCACCTTGACGCCGAACAGCGCTTCGACGGCGGCCTTGATTTCCGGCTTCGACGCCTTCTTGGCGACGTTGAAGACGACCTGGTTGTTCTCGGAGGCCATGGTCGACTTTTCGGTGATCGCCGGCGAGACGATCACGTCGTAATGACGAAGGTCGGTCATTTAAAGCGCTCCTCGAGAGCCTCGACGGCGGCCTTCGAAAGGACCAGCGTGCCGCGGCGCAGAATGTCGTAGACGTTGATGCCCTGGATGGGCAGCACGTCGATGTTGGGGATGTTCGTCGCCGCCAGCTTGAAGTTCTTGTCAAGCTCGGCACCGCCGATCACCAAAGCGTTGGTCAGGCCCAGCGTCGCGAAATTCGCGATCAGCGCCTTGGTCTTGGCCTCGGTCAGCTTCAGCTCGTCGATGACGATGATCGACGCGCTCTTGGCCTTGGCCGAGAGAGCATGCTTGAGGCCGAGCGCGCGAACCTTCTTCGGCAGCTCGTGCTCATGGCTGCGAACGACCGGGCCGTGAGCCTTGCCGCCGCCGCGGAACTGCGGAGCGCGTGCCGAATGGTGACGGGCGCGGCCCGTACCCTTCTGCTTGTACATCTTGGCGCCGGTGCGCGCGATCTCGGCGCGGCCCTTGGCCTTGTGCGTGCCCTGCTGCTTCTTGGCGAGCTGCCAGCGCACGACGCGCTGCAGGATGTCTTCGCGCGGATCAAGGCCGAAAATCTCCTCGGAGAGTTTCACCTTGCCGGCGTCCTTGCCGCCAAGCGTTGTGATCTTGAGATCCATTATTCCGCTCCCTCTGTGGCCGGAGCCTCATTCTTGACAACGGCGCGGATCGCGGCGGGCTTCGGCGCATTGGCCGGCAGTGCCACCTTGGCCGCATCGCGGACCAGGATCCAGGCGCCCTTCGATCCGGGAACCGCACCGCGGATCAGGATCAGGCCGCGGTCGGCATCGGTCGAAACGATCTCGACATTCTGCGTGGTGACGCGGGTGTCGCCCATGTGGCCAGCCATATGCTTGCCCTTGAACACTTTGCCCGGGTCCTGGCGCTGGCCGGTCGAACCGTGCGTACGGTGCGAGACCGAGTTGCCGTGCGTTGCACGACCACCGCCCATGTGGTGGCGCTTGATGACGCCCTGGAAACCCTTGCCGATCGTCGTGCCCGTCACATCGACCTTCTGGCCGGGGACGAAATGCTCGACGGTGATCTCGGCGCCGACGTCGATCATGTTGTCGGCGGAGACGCGGAACTCGGCGACCTTCGCCTTCGGCTCGACGGAAGCGGTCGCGAAATGGCCGCGCATCGCCTTCGACGTGTTCTTCACCTTGGCAAGGCCAACGCCGAGCTGAACGGCGGTGTAGCCATTCTTCTCCTGCGTGCGCTGCGCCACGACCTGACAGTTCTCCATCTGGAGAACGGTGACGGGAACATGTTCCCCGGCATCGTTGTAGATGCGGGTCATTCCCACCTTCTTTGCAATCACACCTGAACGCATCGGTTCAATTCCTTTAGAGTTCCGGGCCAGGGGCACCGCCCCTTACCGCGCTCTCATTCCCTTAGAGCTTGATCTCGACGTCCACACCGGCGGCCAGATCGAGCTTCATCAAAGCATCGACCGTCTGCGGGGTCGGATCGACGATGTCGAGCAGACGCTTGTGCGTGCGCATCTCGAACTGCTCGCGGCTCTTCTTGTCGACGTGAGGCGACCGGTTGACCGTAAACTTTTCGATCCGCGTCGGCAGCGGAATGGGGCCGCGGACGTTGGCACCGGTGCGCTTGGCCGTCGACACGATTTCCTTCGTCGAGGCGTCGAGCACGCGGTGATCAAACGCCTTCAGGCGGATGCGGATATTCTGTCCGTTCATGCGTCACTTCCTTGTTCTGGCGCGGCGCGGGCAACTCCTGCGCCCGCGACAGATCGGTTTAAGTCCAAATTACTCTTTGATGGTGACGACGATGCCGGCACCGACGGTGCGGCCGCCTTCACGGATGGCGAAGCGCAGCTTCTCTTCCATGGCGATCGGCACGATCAGCTCGACATCGACCGTGATGTTGTCGCCCGGCATCACCATCTCGGTGCCTTCCGGCAGCGACACAATGCCGGTCACGTCCGTCGTGCGGAAATAGAACTGCGGACGGTAGTTGGTGAAGAACGGCGTGTGACGGCCACCTTCGTCCTTGGTCAGGATGTAGGCTTCAGCCACGAACTTCTTGTGCGGCTTCACCGTGCCCGGCTTGGCCAGAACCTGGCCGCGCTCGACACCTTCACGATCAACGCCGCGCAGCAGCGCGCCGATGTTGTCGCCAGCCTGGCCC
>NZ_JBFUDB010000015.1:0-120478 GCF_056404935.1 Mesorhizobium sp. P2_A8 | reverse complement strand
CACCAGTCTGGCCTGTCGCTCCGGTCTGGCCGGTCGCACCAGTCTGGCCGGTTGCTCCGGTCTGGCCGGTCGCTCCGGTCTCACCTGTCGCTCCGGTCGCACCAGTCTGGCCTGTCGCTCCGGTCTGGCCGGTCGCTCCAGTCTGGCCGGTCGCTCCGGTCTCACCTGTCGCTCCGGTCGAGCCGGTCGCACCAGTCTGGCCTGTCGCTCCGGTCTGGCCGGTTGCTCCGGTCTGGCCGGTCGCACCAGTCTGGCCAGTCGCACCAGTCTCACCTGTCGCTCCGGTCTGGCCGGTCGCACCAGTCTGGCCTGTCGCTCCGGTCTGGCCGGTCGCACCAGTCTCGCCGGTCGCTCCGGTACCACCTGTTGCTCCGGTCTGGCCTGTCGCTCCGGTCTGGCCGGTCGCACCAGTCTCGCCAGTTGCGCCGGTACCACCAGTCGCGCCGGTTTCACCAGTCGCACCAGTCGAGCCTGTCGCACCAGTCTGGCCTGTCGCTCCGGTCTCGCCAGTCGCGCCGGTACCACCAGTCGCGCCGGTAGAGCCAGTCGCACCGGTACCGCCGGTTTCACCGGTCGCACCAGTCAAGCCTGTCGCACCGGTAGAACCCGTGCCGCCAGTCTCGCCGGTACCACCAGTCGCACCAGTATTGCCGGTCGCGCCGGTAGAACCCGTTGCGCCGGTCGCGCCCGTATCACCAGTCGCACCGGTATTGCCGGTCGCGCCGGTATCGCCCGTTGCACCTGTGGCGCCAGTATCGCCAGTCGCACCAGTTACGCCAGTCGCGCCGGTACCACCCGTTGCACCTGTGGCGCCGGTATCGCCCGTCGCGCCAGTCGTGCCGGTACCGCCCGTCGCGCCAGTCGTGCCGGTACCGCCCGTCGCACCAGTTGCGCCAGTATCACCAGTCGAGCCAGTCGCACCTGTGGCGCCAGTCGAACCAGTCGTACCCGTGGAACCAGTCGTACCCGTAGAGCCAGTTGTACCCGTGGAGCCAGTCGCGCCTGTGGCGCCGGTCGCACCTGTCGCGCCGGTGGCTCCGGTCGCGCCCGTGGCGCCTGTCGTACCCGTTCCGGTGGCGCCCGTCGCGCCTGTGGTTCCGGTCGAGCCTGTGGCTCCTGTCGCGCCTGTCGCGCCGGTGGCGCCGGTCGCGCCCGTCGTACCCGTTCCGGTGGCGCCCGTCGCGCCTGTGGTTCCGGTCGAGCCTGTGGCTCCTGTCGCGCCTGTTTGACTCGTGACAGTCAAACTGCCCCCATTGAAGTTATTGTTGCCACCGGGATTGGCAGCACCGCCCGTGAATTGATAAGTATTAGGACCAGTGGGAACAAGCGTGCCCATCACGCCAAAGTTGGCGTCGTAAATCGTATAATTGTCACCGACGATAGGGATCGTAATAGTTACTTGAAAAGCAAAAACCAGTCCGTTTGTTGCTGATGGAAGCTGAAAACTTCCAACAACCGTATCAGGAGTAAGCGATGTATCAACCAGATAGTACGTGTTGACGTTACTGCTGTTGCCAGGGCCAGTTATCGTGCCAGTGAGTGTCAGATTACCTACTACAAGCACCCCGGTGTAATTTGCCACCCCATCCCGGGTCAGCGGCGGCAGGGGCGTGGACGCGTTCACGCGTGCGGACAGTTCCCATGCGCCGCCCAGGGCGGCTGCGCCAACCAGCGATCTCGATGCGCAGACGTCCGCACCGATGGCCCCTTCCAGCGCCGCCACGAAGGTCTCGCCAGCATTCCCCGATGCCGTTTCGCAGCTCCACAGCCGTAGTTCGCCGTCCGCGGCAAGCGCCCGGCCGATTGCGGCAAGTTCCTCGGCCTCTGCCTTCAGTGTGGCTGATGACCACTCCCCTGCAGTGAAGCTGACCCGCCCAGGCGCGCCATGTGCGATGACGTGCACCGCATCAAGCCCTGTGTGCCCTGCGAGCGCGGCAGCGAGCTGCTGAGCCGCAGGCCGGCGGCCGTCGAGCACAATCGCTCGAACCTCGGGTCGCAAATTGCCGAGAACAGTCTGGAGGTCGGAAACTGAAGGGTCGACAAAAAGAATTTCAGAGGCGCGGGCCATGACTGGCTCCTGTTGGCTTCGAATTCAATTCACGGGGAAACCGCCCACCGGCCTGGCCGGCGAGCGCTGCGGATAAGGAGCTTGGGGGCCGTCATCGTCCGGACGACCCGACGGCGCCGTCGGGACGTTCTACGGTTGGGGTTTCAACGCGAAGGAAACTGGCGACCTCAAAATTCCCGCCATCACCAAACGTCCCAATGGCAAGTGAGCCGGCGGTGCTTGGCACCTTGACCGTGAGAGCGACAGCGAGGCTTCGCTTGACGGCTCTGGGAAGGACGACCTGACCGACGATCGCGCTCCTGGCCGTGTCCAGAATGAAATAATTTACATTTTCGATCGTGTCGCCGATCGGCAAAACGCCCCGAACGGTGACTTCCATGACCGCAAAACCTGCTGTGAAGCTCATCATCTTCTCCCTGATCGCGGCCGCCGTGCCGCTGCTTGTTTCGTACCCTTAGGTTCAATCGCTGGTTTCAATTGCACGCTGGTTTCAATCGCAACCGAGCGCACGCACTCGCCGAGGCCGGTCGCGGCTGCTATCGGCCCCGCGCGCGCCGGCGTATGACGGGCAGTACGGCGAGACGGGCGCGCGAGGGTTGACGGCCTCTTCGCGCCGCTCGATCGAACGGCGCGCCACTTGTCCTGGCTGAGATGAGCGTACAAACCGCAGGCGCCCGGTAACCCAAAGCGCACCGGGGGATACCGATCTACCGCTGGGCAATCATTGCTGCCAGCCAGCTGCGGATAATTGAGGGGTTGATCGAAGCGGAAGCCTGCGTCGCGGCCGCATCGTTTCAGACTTGGTATCACACCAACCACAGCCAACTCCCGCAACGCATGTCTCGATTTATCGACGACTACTTGCGAGGGAACCGACTACTTGCGAGCTACTTGCGAGGGAACATCAGGTTGGGAAAACGCCGGCCTTGAATTCAAGGCAGTACGACGTCTTCTCCAGCACGCCACCAAACACTCCGTGCACCCTCACGCACGACGTGACTAGCTCCAGACACTCTCCTGGCTCAGCAGACTGCGCAGACCGACAGGCCTCCTGCCCGGTCCACGGCTACCCTCCCAGCACAAGGCATTAGTAAAATCTAAAATTAGCAAGTTGTAAATAACCAAGTTAACAATTTGTTAATTGTGGACACAAGCAACTAGTTTTCGGTCGACATCGAAATGGCGCGCATGGGCCAAACGCATCGAAAAATCCGAGGCTTAAGGCGCCCCTTTGGTTCGCGTGGAACCCTCGATGTCGCGGCGGATTCTGTGCGTCAGCGATTGAGCCGACGGGAACGTTCGTTCGCAGACCCCTGGTCCAGGGCAACTGCGAGACCTTGCTGTGACGGAAAGCGCTGGCTAACAATGGATTGAGCAGAGATAGCGCGTGACTGGGAAGGGACGATCGATCCTGGCAACAGAGCTCATGCAAATGGCCAAGGCGGCGGGGTGATGTGCATGAGGTATAAGGGCTGGATAAAGGCGCGCAACGAACGCCGCTCCGCCAAGGGATTAACATGAGCACCATCGGCCTGTGCATGATCGTCAAGAACGAGGCAAAGGTCATCCTGCAATGCCTCGCCAGCGCGCTTCCTATCGTTGACTATGTGCTCGTCATCGACACGGGTTCCGAGGACGGCACGCAGGATCTCATCCGCAACTTCCTGACCACGCACAATGTCAACGGCGCAGTCATCGACGAGCCCTGGCGGGACTTCGCGTACAACCGGACCTTTGCGCTTGAGCGGCTGCGTGAAGTCGAGACGGTCGACTACGCCATGATCATCGACGCGGACGACGTCGTGGTCCAGGACGCCGATTTCGATCCGGTCGCGTTCAAGTCGCGGATGGAACACGATCTATACGACGTCGAGGTGTCCCACGGTGGCATTTCGTTCTACCGCCCGCAGATCTGCCGCAACCGGCTGCCGTTCTCCTTCAAGGGCGTGCTGCACGAATATCTCGAGGCCCCTCCCGGCCATCTCACACGCGAGACCGCCAAGGGTTTTCACGTGGCGACGGGGCGTGGCGGCGCACGCAGCCAGAATCCGCGAAAGTACCAAGACGACGCGGCCGTTCTTGAAAATGTGCTTGCCACGGAGACCGACCCCTTCCTGGTTTCGCGATACACCTTCTATCTGGCGCAGAGCTACAGGGATTCCGGTGAACGCGAAAAATCGCTGGCGAACTACCTGAAGCGTGCCGAGCTGGGTTTTTGGAACGAGGAAGTCTATGTCAGCCTGCTCGAGGCGGGCAACCTCATGGCAGCGCTGGGACGGCCATTCGACGAGGTCGTTGCCGTCTTTGAGCGTGCGGCGCAGATCGTTCCCACCCGCGCGGAGGCTCTTCACGCCGCGAGCCTCTATTGTCGCAACCAGGGCCGGAATGCGGACGGAACGGAATTTGCGCGTCGAGGGCTCGACCTTGCCCAACCCGCCGGACTTTTCATACAGCCCTGGGTCTACGACTACGGACTGCTCGACGAGTTTGCCGTCAATGCCTACTGGACAGGCGCTTATCGGGAATCGCTCGATGCCTGTCTGAAATTGCTCGCCAGCGAAAAATTGCCGGCGGAAATGGTGAAGCGTGTGGTGGCCAACGCGCGTTTCGCCACCGACAAGCTTCCGGTCCATGAACCGCCGAAACTCGGGGCGTTCGGGACCGAGAGCCTGATCGATCAGCACAAGCTTGTCCGGCGGCGTTCGTTGCGGTCGCGCATGAAGGGCACGCCACGCATCCTGGTGGCAATCCTGGCAAAGCAAAAGGAGCCGGCACTGCCGCTTTACCTCGAGTGCATCGAGGCGCTCGACTATCCGAAGGCGTCGATCGTCCTCTACATCAGGACAAACAACAACACCGACAGGACCGAGCACATATTGCGCGAATGGCTAGAGCGTGTCGGCCACCTCTATGCGGCGGTCGAAATCGACACCTCGGACGTAGCCGATCGGGTCGAGCAGTTCGGCGAGCACGAATGGAACGAGACGCGCTTCAGGGTGCTCGGCCGAATCCGCAACATTAGTTTGCGGAAAACTCTCGAGCACGGCTGCGATTTCTATTTCGTTGTCGACGTCGACAATTTCGTGCGGCCGGCCACGCTGCGCGAACTTGTGGCGCTCGACTTGCCAGTCGTCGCTCCCCTGCTTCGCTCCATCTCGCCCGGCCAATACTATTCGAACTACCACGCCGAGATCGATGCGAACGGCTATTATATGCCGTGCGATCAATATGGCTGGGTGCTCAACCGCCATGTGCGCGGCATTATCGAGATGCCGCTCGTCCACTGCACCTATCTTGTCCGCGCCGACGTGCTCATCGAACTGACATACGAGGACGCCACATCGCGGTTCGAGTACGTCATCTTTGCCGACAGCGCCAGGAAGGCCGGCATCGTGCAGTATATGGATAACCGACAAGTCTATGGCTACATCACCTTCGGCGACGGCCAATATCATGTGAGTGACGGGATCGAGCGCGCTCGAGCGCTGTTGCGCGGTGCGGGCGATACCCCCGCATTCACTGCCGCCACGCCCTCTGGCTCCGGGCCGATGCCAGTTCGACCCGTCGAGCCGCCGCAAATTCACCTCATAAACTTGGACAGCAGCGTTGAGCGCTGGCGCAAATATCAAGATAGGAATCCTCATCTGGCTGCCAATACAATTCGTGTATCGGCCGTCGATGGAGCATCCCTCGATAGGTCTGCCTTAAAAGCCTTGGTAGACGATGGAGTGATCGCCGAGGATTGCGAGTATCTGCCAGACGCATTGGGATGTGCTCTATCCCACATCAATTTGTGGAAGCTAGCGGTAGCCGAGAAGCGCCCAATTACCATTTTCGAGGACGACGTCTACTCGTCGTTCAACTTTCTTGAGGAGTCGACCCGCATTCTGTCCATCGCTCCAGAGAACTGGGATATGGTAAAGTGGGGATTCAATTTTGATCCTCTGTTCCTGTGGTTGAATTTCGATTTTTCCAAAGCCAAGCTGGAGTTCTACGACCGACAACACAAACAAATCCCTGCTCAATTTCAATCCGACGACTATTCGAGATCTCTTATACGGCTGACCCATTCCTTTGGTGCGATGGCCTATTCAGTAACTCCAAGGGGCGCTCAAGCACTTCTTGAACAATGCCTGCCCCTACGAAAGAGGCTTATTACGTTTCCTGAGACTGGAGTAGTCCTAGAGGATGAGGGCATCGATTGCGCAATGTCCGCGGCGTATGACTCCATGAAAGCGTTCGTTTGTATGCCGCCACTGGTCATCCAGGATGACGAGCAAGATTCACATCGGCTGGCTGCAGACGGCTTGCGACCCGACTAAGACTCTGCCCCGCATCCGCGGGGAAACCTTTGTGCCGTTCTCATTAAATGCGTTTGAACGCTACGGAGGGTATCAAATCGATCAGCTTCAACCCTGGCAGTGTTTGCGATATCAGCCAGGGCAGCCGGGTTTCGATCGGTACAGATAGGACAGGCCATGCGAATAATCGCTTCAATGACCACCATTCCCTCGCGAATTGATCGAATTGGTCCTGCACTTGAAAGCGTGCTCGGCCAGACCATTCCGGTGGAGCATATAGAATTGAATGTTCCATATGTATGTGTGCGTACGAATGAACCATACACTCTGCCGACATGGCTCACGGAAATGGAACGGGTAAAGATTTTTCGAACGGACGACTACGGTCCGATCACAAAGATTGCCCCCACACTGCTACGACACCAGGACGACAATGAAACGTATCTATGGTCGGTAGACGACGACTTTGCGTATCCTGCAAATCAGCTGGAAATGTTATGCCGTGGACATCGTGCTTCGGAGCATCGCATACTTGCGAGGCACGGCGGCGACTTTAACACAGATGGCAGTATCACTTTCAAATTCGGGCAAACTCAAGTATCAATGTTCGAGGGATTTGGTACAGTTCTGTATCCTCCAGCGTGCATCGGAGACGACTTCTTAGAATACCTACAGGCGAGCTCGAAAGACGTGGACTGCCGGCAAAGCGACGATGTGGTTCTATCTCTCTATTTTTCGTCTCGCCAGCTTCCTATTTTCATATGGAATTCGCCTTCCGAAACTGAACCTTTTTACCCCACGGGTTCGCTTCCTCACTCCTCAGAGAGGGATGCGCTCCATTTGCAAGGCGGGGGAAATATGGAGCGGTATAAGCGCGTACTGAGCGTCTTGAGGTCACCTGGATTCACCAAGTCTCAGCCCAATACTACATTGGATATCATCACCAAGGAGCAGTTCGAAACACTGCCTTGGATATATACGGCTCACAACACGGTGCTGTACGTGGAAGTCGACACAGGTGAGCTGCGTCATGGCCCGATCGACAGTAATTCTACAAATGTCAGATTTCTGACCGATGGCAAGCAGGGGCAGATGATATTCGGTGGTGAAGATCACCGCCTTCCAATTGCTTTTCAGTCAGATTGCTCGCTGGTCTCCAAGGAGTCCAAGACGTCGGCGCCCACCAGCTTGGAAATCTTCCCGATGCACTGGGTTTGGGTTGGTTTTCATGTTGGCAACACGTTCCTTTGCGCCGAGCTTGATGGGCGCATAACTCTCTCCAGACCCCATTGCCTCGGCCACGAAAGTTTTTCGCTCTCGGAGCCTCCTCGCTCACAAGAGATTTTTCAGGCCTTGGGCCTGCTCAAGCCATACGATGTAGAACCATTCCTCAAGACGAGGGTCGGATGCAAAAGTGATGGAGGATATGTAATTCTCGATGACTTGGATCCAATAGAAATTGTCTACAGCTTCGGCATCGGAAACCAGGTTTCATTTGATCTTGAAATGGCGAACATGGGAAAGGATATCTTCATGTTCGACCATACCGTTGACGGACCTCCTCTTGAGCACCCGAACTTCCATTTCTACAAGCAAGGGTTGGCAGCAGATAACAACGAAGCGGCATCCTTGTACACGTTAGCATATCAGCTCAACAGGCTCGGTCATGAGGGGCGGCCTGATCTACTTCTGAAGATCGATATCGAAGGTGCTGAGTTCGAGGTGTTTTCGGCAATGCCGAACGCGATCCTTCGGCAATTCCGGCAAATTACCATGGAACTTCACTGGTTGGGCAGACTGAGTGATCCGACTTATCGAGCTGGTTTCGTGGCGGCACTATCGAAAATCAACAGTGAGTTCACATTATTTCATGTGCATTCAAACAATAATGAGCCTCTGAGAATTGTCGATGGGCACGTAGTCGCGCCCGTGATGGAGCTGTCGTATGTGAGATCTGACCTGATCGAGCGCGCGCCGTCGACGACCGTATATCCCACTGAATTCGACTTTCCGAACTGGACGCCCAGGCCTGACCACACACTTTGGTTCTATCCATTCCTACCAATGCTTGAGGAGTCTGCTGAAGCCCTTGAGAGGTCGATAGCGACATCGAACCGGATGTTTCCGGCCAGCGGTCACACTTAGCAAGACAGTTGGCCGCCGCGGCCCTTGTGCTAGTTTCACCGGCAGCGCCACAGATGGAAACCGATCTGATATCGTCGGCGAAGCAATAGGAACAGACGGTCAGGCGACGAGATTTTGTAACATGGCTTGCGGGTTCATCCGCTTGTTATTTTACGCCTGCTGGATTGACCTAGTCAGGTGGTTGGAAAACGAGTTCCACGCCGATGACACCGGCCCGTATCAACGCTCGCCGACGTTGAATTCGTTGTAATTTGTCGCATAGTGCCCTATTGCAGCAGTAAGCGTGCTTGACGACTTTTCCGTCTTCCAATCAATGCGGCTGGCATCGAGATTGAGCACGTCGCCGGCGTCGATGAGGTGCATTAGATGACGCAAAGCACGCCCGATGATTCCCGCGAAGCCTTCGCGCGCATTTACCAAAGCAACGAGTGGGGCTCCGCGGAATCGCGCTCCGGACTCGGTTCAGCGTACGCGACGACACATCGCGTGCGAACCGTATTGCCGATGCTTTTGCGCGCACTGGATGTGAAGTCCATGCTCGACGCGCCCTGCGGCGACTTCAACTGGATGCGCTTCGTCGACTTGGGCAAAACGCACTACATCGGTTGCGATATCGTTCCGGACGTGATCGAAACGAATCGCATGCGATACGCGGATCGCGAATTCCGGGTGCTCGATCTGGCTGCCGAACCACTGCCGAACGTCGACCTCATTTTTTCACGCGACTGTCTGCAGCATCTGACCGAGCCCGATATCTGGCGCGCGCTGCGCAACTTCAAGAAGTGCGGCGCGCGCTGGCTGTTCACCTCAAGCCATTCGACCTCGGCACAGGACATTGCGTCGGAAACAGGCGGATTCGGATTTCTCAACTTGCAGCAACCGCCATTCTCGTTACCGCTGCCACTCCTGGTCATGCCAGAGGAACACTACGCATCGAAGGCGATGTGCCTGTGGGACATGACGCAAATCGGCGCATGAGAAAACCCAATGCCATTACCAATTCAAATGCTCGTCGCCGCTGCGAAGGCAACATGGCAACTCACACACCACCTTGAGCGTTGTTCGATGGTTGTGGGGTTGCGCTACGCCCCAGGAGAAAGTTCCCGATGACGCTCCGGCCGTACCTCGATATGTATGTTTGGACCAAGGCGCATCAGCTGACGAACAGGCGACAGTTTGGCATGCTGGCTGCCGTCTCGTTGACCACTGGCTTGGCTAGTCTGTTGAGTCACTCGCGGAAAGGCTACGCTGCCATGTCTCCCAAATCTGCCAAGGCCCGCCCATCGCCAACCCTCTTCACCGCGCCCATCGAGCTTGCCGGCGACTGGGGCAGCATGCTCGAGGGCGCGGCTGATCAGGTCGTCGAGCGGATGCGGCATGCATGCCTTGACGGCGTCCGCCTGCTCTCCGACCGCCAGCCGACGCAGCTGCGTGTCGACCAGCACACTTCCGGCACGCCGGCCGTCTGGCTGCATCCGGACGGCAGCAGCATGGCCTGGATCATTGTCGATATCGGTGAGCGCGACTGGTCGAAGCTCTCCTACCAGTTCGGCCACGAACTCGGCCATGTGTTTGCCAACAGCTGGCAGCCGGATGCCAAGCCGGCGCCGCCCTGCCAGTGGCTCGAGGAAGCGATGGTTGAAGCATTCTCGCTGCGTGGCCTCGGACGCCTGGCGAAGGACTGGAAGGCGAACCCGCCGTTCGCCGGCGACAACGCTTTCGGCGATGCCATTGCCAAGTATCGCGAGAATATCATCCGAGGCTATACCGCGCTCGCCGACAGTCAGGGACTCACGCGCGACGCCGCGGCGTGGTTCGGCGACCATCGCGGCGAGATCGAGACGCCCGCGCTCAATCCATTCGCTCAGGCGATGTCGCTGACCATCCTCGCCGAATACGACCGCGCGCCGGACTGCGTCGAGGCGCTGGGAGCACTCAACCGCTGGCCCGGCCGCACCGGTCTGCCGATCGACGAGTATCTCGGGCTATGGGAAAAGAGCTGTGCCGAATTGCAAGCCTCACCGCAACTGCCGCAGCGCTTGCGCGACCTGTTACACGTTCCGCAACCAGCCAAGTGAAGAGCGCAGCACACGGATCAGGCTGACTAGCACGCCCGCATGGGCCCGGCTTCGACATTGAACCAGCCTGCAATGGTCTGAGGAACCTTCCAAAGCTTAGCTGGAAGCGCGATCTCTGGACCGTCGGTGCGCTCAACGTGGTGTTGATCTCATCAGCTTTGTTTCGCTGGGCGAGTTCCGATCGCCAACATTCAGCGAGGTGACCTCGGCACCTATTTCCACGACTATGCCAGACACCTCGTCGTCGAGGATCGTTGGTGCTGGGCTCAACGCCGCCGGGCCGCGGCGATCCAGTCGAGCCGCGCGGCGGGTATGAGGCCGTAGTTGTAGAAATTTATGCCATCGACACCGGACGACAGCGCCGGCTTCACCTTGGCCGCAAGGATGTCGGGACCGGCCATTTCCGGATAGAACAGCCGGTAGCCGGCACCGAGGAATTTCTCAGCCCCAAGCGCGTCGCGGCCGGCCGCCATCAGGCTGGCGACGCCGCCGGCCTGCATGTCGTAGGCACACAAGATCGCCCCGTCGCAGACCTTGCCAAGCGCTGCGAGATCACAGCCGCCAAGCCAACCGTCTTTCAGATCGATGATGACGACAGATGTCCTCGGGTCGGCCGCCTCGCGCAGTTCGGCGACCAGGCTGGTCACCGGCTCGAATCGCCACTTGAGATAGGCATGAAGCTCCGGCCATGGTGCAAAGGCGTCAAGGCCACTGGCCGGGAAATCGGGAAAGCGTCGCTCGGGCACGGCGCGCTCGCAAGTTTCTGCAATCCATTGTCTGACGAGCTTGCGCGCGGGCTCGCCATCAACTCCCGAGCTGGCCGTGCGAGCCAGGCAGGACGGGCAGAAGCACAGCGACAGCAGAAAATCGTCTTCGGGCGTCAGCCCGACGCCGTCCTTCTCGTGATGGTATTCATGGGCGAAGCCCATGAAGGACGGGCTTTCGAGTTCGATCCTGTCCGGCCTGTAGCTGTACGAGATATCGGCAACCAGCGCGCGGACATAGGCGCGCGCATCCGGATGCGATGGGCACAAATTATAGTAGTTGGCATCGCCGAAGGCGTTGCGGGTGACGGCCTCCGGATGAAGCATGCCGAGGCGGGTGTTGTGCAGGCAGACGGTCCAGCAGGAAACGCCGAGCCCGCCAGCCTCGCGCCTGCGGACGAGATCGCCAAGCACGTCGCCGCCTTCGGTGATCACATCAGCTAGCTTCGGCTGGATAGCGAGCCCGGCCCAACGCGATAGCGTCGGCTTGAAATAGATCGTCCCGTCCTCCGGGAAATAGGCCTTGCGGCGCGGGCTGCGCGGCTGCAGGAATCGGCCGGCGTGGTATGAGGTCGCGAGACTGATCATGTTGAGCCCGACGCGCTCGACAAGATCGCGCTCGACCGCCTCCAGGCCCAAATCCTGGATATCCCAGGGGTAGGTCCACATGGACAGTTGTTGCATGGAATATCCTCAGTCTTGATACCGACGCATGGCCGGAGATGGCATTATTGTCAGCCCTCGATCGGCTCGGCGACCTGCATGAGGCAGTCGCCCGCCTCGCACATCGTGTGCAGCCGGCGCGACAGCACGATGCCGCTTTCGGCGAAATGCAGCGCTTCTTCCGTAACATCAAGCCGTTCGAGGTCGTGATACCAGCCGGCCAATTGTCCAGCGTTGACGCTGTCGCCCAGCGTGACCGCAGGCTCGAACCAGCCGCGCCTTGTGGCATAGAGACCCTGGCTGTGCCGCGACAGCGAAAGCAACTGTGTCGGCGCCGGAGATTTTGACGCCGGCCCGAGAACCGGCGCGTCGACCACGCCAAGTGCTGTCATCAGACTGTCGAGCGCACGAGCCGTGATCGCCATCGTATCGACCGTGGCGGTGCCGCCGCCACCGAACTCGCCGCTGACGCCGATAGCGCCGGCACGCCGCGCCGCACCCATGGAAGTCGGCGAGGTCTGACCATTGTCGGCCACGAACCCGTAAGGCATGCCGAACGTCCGCATCAACTCCAACCCGCGACTGTGGCGGTCGGGATCGATGTTGCGCTCGACAAGTGCGGTCGGCAGATGTTCCATTGAGGTGCCGCCCGAATGGATGTCGAAGACGACGTCATGGCGAGGGAACAGGTCCCTCTCCAGAAAATCCGCCAGCCGGCTTGTCGGCGTACCCGAGGGGTCGCCCGGGAAAGCGCGGTTGAGATTGCCGCCATCGAGCGGCGAGCAGCGTTTGGCGGCCATCACCGCCGGTACATTGGCCATCGGCAGGATGGTGATGCGGCCTTTGATCTGCCTGGGGTCGAGCCGGCGCATCAGCTTGGCCAGCGACAGTTCGCCCTCATATTCGTCGCCGTGGTTCCCGGCCATCAGCAGCAGCGATGGGCCCTCGCCGTTGCGGATGAGGCAGATCGGCACCTTGACCTGGAAGTAGGGCGAGCGGTCGATCGAGACCGGAATGCTTAGATGGCTGAGCATCTTGCCGTCCCGGTCGAAATCGAGCGTATGACTAAGGCCTGTGTGCATGGCTTAGACCGCCGCGACCGCGGTGATTTCGATGCGCAGATCGGGATCTGCGAGGCGCGCTTCGACGCAGGCGCGCGCCGGCAGGCGCTGTGGATCCACCCAGGCATCGTAGACGCTGTTCATGGCCTCGAAATCGCCGATCTGCGGCAGGAAGATGTTGACCGCCACAAGCTTGGACTTGCTGCTGCCGACTTCGACCAGCAGCGCCTCGACCTTGGCCAGCACGTCGCTGGTCTGGCTCTCGATGCCGGCCTTGCGGTCATTGGCCACCTGGCCCGCTATATGGACGAGGCCGCCATAGACGACTGCCTGTGACATACGTGAGCCGGACTGGAAGTACTTGATCATATCGGATCCTTTCGAGGTTCTCTTCCTGGTGGCCGAAGCAACATCTGGTCAGCCAAAATAGGTGGGAAAGGCGTGGCGGACGTACCCCGCCACATCGACGCCAAAGATCACGCGGTAACGATCGAGGCAGGTGCAGGGGTGCGAAATGCCGAACTCGACGACGTCGCCGACAGCGATATCGTCGCTTTCTGCAACAGACAGGAAGGCATGCTGGTCGTTGAGTTTGACCACCTTGGCGCGCACGGCCGGCGCAGGCAGCGGCTTGCCAGCGCGGAAGGTCGTTAGCGGCGTTGGAAAGCCCTGATCGAACGACACGTCGCGCATGCCCATGCCGCAGATGACGAGGCCGGGCTCCGGCCGCGACAGCACTTCGGCCCACAGGCGCAACGCCGGATGGAACGAATGTCGTGCCGACGCTTCGACACCGCCTACGGCAAAACCCCGGCGGGCATCGAGCGCGCCAAGCGAACGGTCGTAGGTGCCATGATCATGGAAGAAGATGGCGCCGCTGCGCAGCACCAGCGTCGCGTTGCCGTCGCGCGAAATGTCGGGTGACAGCGCGGCGACAACCTTGTCGAAGAAGACCGAACCGCCGGCCGTGACGACCAGCGGCGCCTCGCCGCCAAGGCGCGCGCGCAGCCGCAGGAACATGTCCGACATCATCGCCAGCAGCTCTGATATCACCGCGTCGGTGCGGCCGGGCTCGGGTTGCGCCGCAGCACCTTCATAGGTCGCGACGCCGGCGATCAGCAGCCGCCCATCGGCCGCCGCGATCGCATCGGCGATGGCCTCGGCTTGCGCGGTGGTGCGGGCGCCCGCCCTGCCCGCGCCCAGTTCTACCAGTACGCGCAAGGGAGCGAGCGCCGCATTGGCACGCCAGGCTCCGGCCAGTGCATTGACGGCATCGACCGAGTCGGCAAACACGAAAAGCTCGGCATTCGGCCAGGCACCAGCGAGCGTTGCCAGGCGGCTTGCACCGCCGCTGCCGCCAACCTCGTTGGCGATGATCAAGCGGGAAAGACCGGCCTTGAGCATCACCGTGGCCTGCCGAATATCGGCGACCGTCGTGCCCCAGGCTCCGGCCTCGACCAGCGAGCGGGCGAGGTCGGGCGCCATCGGCGTCTTGGCATGCGGCGCGACGGCAACGCCCTGTTCGCGCGCGTAGCGCAGGAACAGGTCACGGTTGGCGGCGAAGGCCGCCTCGTCAAGGGTCAACACCGGCAACGACATGCGTCCACCGGCTGGATGCCAGCGCTCGGCTGCGACAAGGCTGCTGTCCAGCCCGATTGTGCCGGGAGGCACGCCGCGGATGCGGTCGTCGAGCCGAAAATTTTCGCGCACGCCAAGCGGCGGGACTGGTGAGTTTTCAGTCATCCGATGCTAACCCTTTCGCCGTCGCAGAACCAGGCCGGAATTGATACTGATGGCCGGTCACAGCATGAGAGGCACGCGTGCCAGAACCCTACTCCGGACCGATCATCGACGCCCACCATCATCTTTGGGATCTCGGCCTCGGCCGGCATCCCTGGCTCGCCGCCACGGCCGGCGAGCGCGGCGGACTGGGCGAGCTTGGTCCGCTGAGGCGTAACTATCTGCCCGAGGATTATGCGCGCGACGCCGTCAGGCACAATGTCGTTGCCACCGTGCATGTCGAAGCCGGCTGGGCGAGCAATGACAGCGTCGGCGAGACGCGATGGTTGGAGACACTCGACAAGTCGCAAGGCGTGGCGGCCCGCTATGTCGTCCACGTGCCACTGGCAAGTCCCGGGGCGGCTGCACTGATCGAGGCGCAAGCCGCCTTCGATCGCGCCGTTGGCGTGCGCGACATATTGAGCTGGGACCCTGATCCCGCCAGGCGTTTCGCCGCCCGCGACGGCATCATGGACGAGCCGGCATGGCGCGCCGGCCTTGCCTTGCTTCGCCATCACCGGCTCGCCTTCGACATGATGGTGTTCCCGCGCCAGTTCGGCGATGCCACCCGCCTTGCGGCGGCCTTTCCGAGCCAGCAATTCGTCCTCAACCATTGCGGCAGCCCGATCCACCGCGATGCGGACGGAATGCGGCTCTGGCGCGAGGGGCTGCGCGCCCTGGCGCAACACCAGAACGTCGCCATCAAGATTTCGGACCTGGTTGCCTATGATCATCACTGGACGCTCGACAGCCTGCGGCCGGTCGTCCTGCATTGCATCGACTGCTTCGGCAGCGACCGCGCCATGTTTGGCAGCGACTTCCCGGTCGCCGGCCTGCATGCGTCGTTCGATGACATATACGACAGTTTCAAAACCATTGCGGGGAACTTTTCCGCGGACGAGCAGACGGCGCTGTTCTTCGGCAACGCCAGAAGCATCTACCGGCTGGACGATGTATCATCGGCGCGCCTGCTCCCGGCCTGAGAGAAGCAGCAGACCCAGGATCAGCGAGCCGAACAGGATGCTGCGCCAGCCGGGCGACGCATTGACGACGGTGATCAGCGCAGTGATGGTGACCAGAAGGACGGCGCCTGGAATGGTACCGGCATAGGTGCCGAGCCCGCCGAGGATCGAGGTGCCGCCAAGCACCACGGCGGCAATCGAGGCGAGCAGGTACGGATCGCCGATCCCGACATAACCCTGTCCGTTCATGCCGAGGACCAGCACGCCCGCAAGCCCCGAACAGAAACCGCTGATGCCGTAGACGGCGAGCGTCGTGGACGTGACCGGGACCCCGGACAGGGCAGCGGCGAGCGGATTGGCGCCCATGGCGAAGATCCGGGCACCGAGCGACGTGGCATGCATCGTGGTCAGCACGATCACGGATACAGCCACCCACAAAAGCACGCCGGCCGGAATACCGGCCGGCCGCGCATTGCCGAGCCAGTGGACCAGCGGGTTCTCGGCAGTCACCGCGCTGCCGCCGGCGATAATGATCAGCAGGCCCTGCAAGAAGGTCGCCATGGCCAGAGTCATGATCATCGGGTGGACGCGCAGCAGGGCCACCCCCAGCCCGTTGACCAGACCGATTGCCGTCGTCAACAAGAGAACGGCGAGGATGGCGGTGAGGCCGGTTGCATCCGCCTGCCATGACAGCAGCGGCAGGCTGACGGCGCTGACCGTAACGATCGCCGCGACCGAAAGGTCGATGCCGCCGGCGATCACCACGAAGGTCTGGCCCGCGGCAACCAGGCCGATGACGGCGCCGAGCTCGATCAGGTAGCGCAGATGGCCGTAGGCGCCGAAGCCGCGTGACGCGAAGCTCGCCACGATCCAGACTGCGGCAACGATGGCAACGGTGAGGAATGGCCGGCTGCGCAGGACCGTCAAGGCACGTTTGCCGCCCGCGCTTTCTTTCCATGCTGTCATTGCTGCACCTTGCGGAATTGCGGGATGGCGACCGCCCCGATGATGATGAGGCCCTGGGCGACATACTGGGCGACCGGCGTGAAGCCGAGGAAGAACATGACGCTGATCATCAGGCTGAGCAGCAGGCTGCCGGCAAGCGCGCCGCGCATCGTGCCCTGGCCGCCGAGGAAGCCGATGCCGCCGAGCACCGCGGCGGCAATCGAGTTCAGCGTGAAGGCTGTGCCGATCACCGGGTCGCCCGAACCGGTCTGCGCGGCGACGAACAGGCCGGCACCGGTGGAAAGCAGACCGCTGATTGCGTAGGCAGCGATGCGCGCGCCATCGACGGGCACTCCGGAGCGATAGGCGCCGACCGGATTCTCGCCTGCGGCATAGAGGCTCAAGCCAAGCGGCGTGGCGAGGTAGATCTTCCACAGGGCAACGATGAGCACCAGGAGCACGAATGCCGCAGGCGTGTCGCCGGCAAGCAGGTCGGACAGCCACGCGGGAATGGCGCCGCCAGGCCTCGGCAGGATGAGCAGTGCCGCGCCGCCGATAATGAAGGACCCGGCGAGCGTCACCACGATCGCCGGCAGGCGAAGCCTCACCACGATGAAGCCGGTCGCAGCACCAATGCCGAGGCCGGTCAGCGCCACTACGGCGGTACCGCCGGCGACGCCCAGTGGCCCGGCCATCGTCGTCGCGGCGATGACCGCGCCCAGGCTGACGGTGGCGCCGATGGCCAGGCTGATGCCGCCGGTGAGCATCAGGATCGCCTGCGCCATGGCGACCAGCGCCAGCGGAAACCAGCTCTGGGTGAATTTGGCGAAGCCGGATGCCGTGAAGAGGCCTGGGAAAAGGACGCCATAGGCGACGAGAAACACCAGGACGACGGCGAACAGGCTGCGCACGCCGACATTGCGGCGCAATTGCACCGGCCAGTAGAGCACGCCTGCCTGCGTTGCGGAAAGAGGTGTGTTCATGCCGCGACCTTCTGCTGTTCCGCGCCCATCGCGGCCGAAACGATGGTTTCTTCGCTTAGTGCCCCACGCTCGAGCAAGGCGACGATGCGGCCTTCGCGAACCACGGCGACGCGGTCGCAGAGATGCACCAGTTCGGGCGTATCGGAACTGAGAAGCAAGACCGCCTTGCCGGCGGCGGCGAAGTTGCGAAGCATCATGTAGATTTCACGTTTGGTTTCGACATCGACGCCGCGTGTCGGATCGTTGAGGAGAAGCACGAGCGGGTCGTGCGGCATCCATTTCGCCAGCGCCACTTTCTGTTGGTTGCCTCCCGAGAGGGCCTGCGCCACCCGGGCGAGATCGCCCTTGATACCGAGCTGGGCGGCAAGGCCTCTTGCCGTCTCGCGCTCGGCGCGGCGGCTGCGGAGCTTTAGCGCCGGCAGCCTGGCGAAGGCGGGCAGCATCATGTTGGTGATGATGGGATGGATCAGGTGCAGGCCTTCACGCTTGCGGTCGGCCGGCACATAGGCGAGGCCAGCCGTGTTGGCTTTCGGCACGCCGCCCGGCAGGCCGGCGGCGCCATTGACGGTCGCCGATGCCGTCCGTGCCGGAATGGCGCCGTAGAGGCCGAGCAGCAGATCTTCCTGCCCTTGCCCGACCAGGCCGCCGATCCCGAGCACCTCGCCCGTCTTGATATCCAGATCGACGCCGCGCATCAGGCCGGCCGAAAAATTTCGAACAGAGATGGCGTTGGTGGGTGATGCCGAAGGCTGCCATTGGGGAAAAAGGTCACCGGGGTCGCGGCCGACCATCAGCCGAACCAGCCCGGCGGCATCGGTTCCTACCAGGCTGCGGTCGGCCGTGCAGGTGCCGTCCTTCAGCACGGTGACATGCTGGCACAGCGTCATGACTTCGTTCAGCCGGTGCGAGATGTAGAGAATGGCGATGCCCTCGCCCCGCAGCCGCTCCAGCAGATCGGTCAGGATTTTTGTTTCAGTTGCCGACAACGACGATGTCGGCTCGTCGAGAATGAGCACGCGCGGGTTGCGGTAGAGCGCCTTGGCGATCTCCACCATCTGCCGGCGGCCGAGCGAAAGATGTCCGACCGGGGTCGACAGCGGCTCGTGCAGCCCGACAAGATCGCACGCCGCCCGCGCCCGCGCGGCAAGCTCGTTGTAGTCGATCAGGCCGAACCGCTTGGGATAGGCGCCGAGGCCGATGTTTTCGGCGATGGAGAGACTGGCCGTCAGGCTGAGTTCCTGCTGGACGACGGCAATCCCGGCCTGCCGCGCATGGGCAGGGGTCATGCGCGAAACCGCGCGTCCATCGACCTCGATGGTGCCGCCGTCCGGGCGCAAGGCGCCAGACAAGAGGTTGATCAGCGTCGACTTTCCCGCGCCGTTCTCGCCGAGCAGCGCATGCACGCGGCCCGGCTGGAGAGCGATGGAAACGTCGCGCAGGACGGGGTTGCCGAAGAAGGACTTCGACACCCCCCGCGCCGCGAGGAGCGGAGCCATGGTTGTCAATGCTACAACCCTTCAGGCTTATTTCTGAGCCAGCAACTTCTTGAACAGCTCTTCATCGTAAGGCGAATAGATGTAACCGTCAGCCGGGAAATCCTTGGCCCGGGCGAGGTATTCGTCGATGTTGGAATTGTCGATTACCGGTAGCGGGATCTTGACGAAAGCCGGCACGTCCTTGCCTTCCAGCGCCTGGACGGCGGTGTAGGTGGCGAAGGCGCCGAGCCAGTTCGGCTGCATGGTAGCCCAGCTCTTCAGGCCCTTTTCCTTCCACAGTTCGAGGAACTGACGGGCGTTCTCGCCAGTGATCGGCACCTGGTTGCGGCCCTGCTTGTCGAGGGCGAGTACGGCACCGGCAGACAGGGCGCCGCCAAGCGACAGGATGCCGTCGATCTCGGGGTTGGCGAAGAGCAGGCTGGTGACGGCTTCCTGGGCCGGCGCGACGTTGTAGGGCGTGTTGGTCTCGGCAAGGACCGTCACGTCGGGATGGGACTTGAGCTCGGCGTCGGCGCCTTTGCGCCTGTCATCGCTGACCGAAACGCCGGCAGGGCCGTTGAGGATGAGGATCTTGCCCTTGCCGCCGATGGCGTCGATCAGGAACTTGGCCGCCTGGTCGCCCCACTGGGAGGAATCGGTGTTGACCTTGGCGGTGACCTTGTCGGTATCGACGAGGCTGTCGAAGTTGATGATGGCGATGCCCTTGGCGCAGGCGTCGGCCAGCACGCGTGCCGGCGCGGTCGACGAACCGGCAATCAGGATGATGGCGTCGACGTCGGAGTCGATCATCGACTGGATCTGCTGGATCTGGACATTGGCGTCGCCCTGAGCGTCGGTCACGACGAGCTTGTCGACCAGCCCTTGCTTCTTCAGGGTTTCGACTTCGGCTTCGATCGTACCTTGCGTCTGCTTCATCCAGGTCGGCACGGAATAGATATTGGCCCAGCCGATCGTGTACGGCGCCTTGCGGTCGCCCTTGATGCAGTTTGCGGCGGCGCTGGCCTGAGAACCGGCGCCCAGGCTCAGCATGAGACCGAGGCAAAGGGCGCTGGCGGATGTAAAGAACGACGATTTCATCATGACTGTTCCCTTCTGAGGTTGTGGCCTCGACGTGCGGCATCGGGACGAAGAAACCCACCGGTTGCCGAGCCTCGGAAACCGTCTGTTCTCGTCGGGACTTTCTGCGTCAGGCTCGTTAGTTTGTCTGGTATTTCAGACAATGTGTCTGTATATCGGACAAAATGGATGCTAGACCGCGCCTTGACATCTTTCAAGCGTCTTGAGACGAGGACCGAACTGATTTTTGGATGGATGCGGCTGACATGAGCGACGGCGATACTGATGTGATCGAAAAGGAAGCCGGCGCAGAACCGCGCAATGGCGAACGCCGCCGCGGCATCGATCGCGTCATCACGCTGCTTGAAGCCCTGTTGCGCCACCGTGCGCCGATGCGCGTCGGCGACATGGCCAAAATGATTGGCGCGCCGCGTTCAACCACCTACGAAATCGTCAACAGCCTACTTGAAGCCGAAATGCTCGAGAACGTCGGCACGGAAGGCTACGTCTATTTCGGGCGGGCGATGCATCTGTTCGGCTGGGCCTACTCGCATCACAACGCCCACTACCGGCGCATCATCGAAACCCTGGACAGGCTGGCCGCGGAGACCGGCGAAACCGTCCAGCTATGCGGTCTGCGCGGCAACAAATACGTCGTCCTCGATTGCCGCGACTCGCCCGGCCCGTTCCGGATTTCAAGCGATGTTGGCGTCGAGGTCCCGATCCCGTGGACGGCGTCCGGGCGGCTGCTGCTCGGCCATATGAGCGAGCAGGAACTGAAGAACTTCATTCCGCCCGGCGACTACAAGCTTCCCGACGGCCGCATCATTTCACCCGCCGAGTTCTTTGCCGATGTCGCCCTGGCGCATCGGCAGGGTTTCAGCGAGACCGCCGCCCTGGCCGACCGCTTCACCTGGTGCATGGCAGCGCCCATCCAAGATGGCCACGGCGCCATCAACAGGACCTTGTGCTTCGTGCTGCCTGTCGACACGCCGGAGCCGCGGCGCAACGAACTGCTTGCGCTTCTGCGCGAGCGCGCCCGAGGGTTGTCGCTCGCAGGAGGCTGAAGATCGATCGTCAGGCGTCTGATTCCGCCAAAGCCGGCAGACGCTAGGCGAGCAAGCGCGCCAGGTTGGACGCGCGGCGTCGGAAAGGGCCGCAATCCGATTAGGATAGACCATGAGGTTTGCAACCGCTCCCAAGTTTGTGCTATCTTATCGCACGATAGCGCCAAGGAGATGCGGACTTGTCGCGCCTATGGAGTTGGTTCTCACGTTCCAAAGTGCTGGAAGAGAACGGGGAACAGCTTTCCTCGAACTATCTTTCTTCTGCGAGCGAATTACGTCTCGCTGATTTTTTGGCGAGCACGACTGACTTAGTGTCTTTCTATGACAGCAACTTTCGCCTGACACACTACGCGGCAAAGTTGAAAAGTGTCCACGGCCGCGCGGTGAAAGCCGGCGCCAGGGTCTGGGACGTCTATCCTGGCTTTCTTGATTCCAAGCTTCGCCATGAGCTTGATCGTGTGCTCAGCGGCGGCGCTCAGAGAAGCGTCGACCTGCCCCCGTCGGGCGGCGAGGCGCCCAGGTCCGCATTCGTATTCCGCGCGGCGGATGGGATCGGAATCAGCGAATCCATAGCAGCGGATTACACTGGACGGTCCGCTGCGGAGGAGGCAGAGCGTGTGACACTTCTGCATCGGGCGACGCACGACGTGTTGACCGGCCTGCAGAACCGGCGGCGGTTTAGCGAGGATCTGCAACAGG
Source organism: Mesorhizobium sp. P2_A8 (assembly GCF_056404935.1). NCBI lineage: Bacteria > Pseudomonadati > Pseudomonadota > Alphaproteobacteria > Hyphomicrobiales > Phyllobacteriaceae > Mesorhizobium > Mesorhizobium sp. P2_A8. Next base: position 98,411 of record NZ_JBFUDB010000015.1, on the reverse strand, counting down.
TTTTGTCAAAAGTCGACGGATCAAAGGAAAAGGCCGCCCTCCTGCAGATCGACCTCGATGACTTCAAAGCTGTGAATGACACCCTCGGCCATGGGGCCGGCGATACCTTGCTCCAACTCGCGGCAAACCGGATCCGGGACGCGCTGCAAGACGGTGAATCCGCGTACCGGTATGCCGGAGACGAGTTCGCCGTCATCCAGTCGGGAAAGCAACAGCCTGCTGATGCCGCGCTCCTCGCCGGGTCGTTGATCGACGCACTCAAGGCGCCGTTCATCATCAACGGCATCCCCGTCTTCGTCGGCGCGAGCATTGGTGTCGCATTCGGACCGGAGCACGGGACGGAGAGCGAGCAGTTGATGAAGGCCGCGGACATCGCTCTCTACGCGGCCAAGAGAGATGGGCGCGGCTGCGCCCGAATTTTTAACCGTTCGATGGCGCTCCTGCTGGAACAGCGCGAGAATCTAAGGCGCAGCTTGCGAACGGCGCTGGAAAGGGGCGAACTCTATCTCGAATATCAGCCGCTCGTTCGCCCACACTCGTCAGTGGTGGGCTTCGAAGCACTTGTGCGGTGGCGTCACCCCGAAATCGGAATCATTCCTCCGAGCGTGTTCATCCCGATCGCTGAAGCTGACGGCCTTATGGACGAGATTGGACGGTGGGTACTTGAGGAAGCCTGCCGCCAGGCCACGACGTGGCCTTCCGCCCTAACAGTCGCCGTGAATCTGTCGCCGGTGCAGTTCCTGAGCGGCTCGCTCACGGACACGGTTGCCCAGATCGTCGATAGCGTGGGAATCCGAGCCGAGCGGCTCGAGCTCGAGATAACTGAGACCGTCCTTCTCGAGCAGACCACCGACAACCTCGATACGCTCAATACTCTGAACGTCTTGGGGATAAGGATCTCACTCGACGACTTCGGTACCCACTACTCGTCATTGGGTTATCTGAAGAACTTCCCCTTCGATAGTTTAAAGATAGACCAGTACTTCATTGATGAGCTGGAGACAGATTGGAAAAGTCAGACGATCGTGCAATCCATCATCGGCTTGGCACACGGTCTGGGAATAAGCGTCACCGCCGAGGGAGTCGAGACGCGGGGACAGGCACAGTGGCTGATCGAGCACGACTGCGATCGTCTCCAGGGCCATTTTCTTGGGCGGCCGATGGGGGGCGAGGCGACGCTTGATTTCATCAGGCGGACGCCGCTGGAACCGGTCCTGGCGTGGGAGGACGAGATCGGACGGTCCAGCCTCCAGAACCAAGGCCGCGACGTTGGCGCGAGACTGGGTTCGAGCGGCGACTAAGGCGGACGTGTTTTGTAAGACCCGGTCCGTGCAAAATGGAAGTAAGCGAGGAAAAGCCCATGAATGTTGCTTCGCAGAGTGTCGTTGCCGAAGCGGCCTTCGAGCCCATGATCCAGATCGATATGGAAATCAAAGCATTCCTCTCGGCTTGGTTCCATTGCGATCACATAGCGACTTACTTGGCGCGCGTGATCAGCCACAACCGAACTGACTCGGTGCTGCATTCAAATCTCTTCTCTTCGGCGCTCAATGAATTGCTGGAGGTTACCTTCCGTACGCGACATCCCGCCGGCGGCTTCGTGTGCAGGGTGTCTCGTCATGGCAAGACGGATAGGGTTGAATTGATATTCCCCTGCACGCCCGACGAGCGACAATTTTACAAGGACGCCTTATTGCGGGTCGGAGCCCCCGAGGCTCGGGAGCGATACCGCAACTCGCTTTCCGAGGACCTCGCGCCGAGCCCGGAAGTGGTGCTCTTTGAACTGGCTATCGATTATAACGCCACACTGCGGCTCGGCAAAGAAGCCAACGCTGGTGCTATTACGCTTGTGGTGGACCTCCCCATCGAGGGCCAGGCAAATTGACCCCGTACGGCTTGTTCCCGCGTTTCAAAGCGCAATACGACATGAACAATCAGGAGTTCTCCATCTCGGGGGTGGTTCGGCCTCAGGCGATCGACGAGCTTGCGCCCAGCATCGCCCTGCTGAAGGAGTCCATCGGCCGAGTACGCGGCGTTCTCTACATAAACATCAGGCGCCTCACGCAAATGAACAACACTGCGTTCCACGCCTTCGCGCGGGTGATCATCGACTCCTGTCGCGCTCGACCTGACCTCAAATTCGTGATCATCACGTCAAGTGTCGTCGGATGGACGACTCGCAAGTTCGGTCGCTTGTGCGGAATTGGACCGAACATTAGGGTCGAGGAATATGACAGCGAGTTCTATCCGGGTCAGAGCTTCCTAGAAGAAGGCGAATTCATTCCGATCCTCCGCACGCAGACGAGGATAACTTGGCGCCACGAACGCGCGATCTTGCCGCGGCACGGTATGCAGCCCGGCATCACGATGGCCGACATCTGTTGCGGAATCGGCGATTTCGCCGCACTCGTGCAAAAGGAGTTCCAGCCGTCGCGGATCGTCGCCCTGGACCACTCCAGATCAAGTCTCGCCTATGCGCGAAGCGTGGCCGCGGATTTCGATATCCGAGGGATTGAATACATCTATGGCGATGCGTCAGAAATGCTGCTTGAGGACGATCAGTTCGACCTCGTCACGTGCCGACACTCGCTCCAGATCTTCAATCGGCCGGAGCTCATTCTCAAGGAACTTTATCGGATATGCAAACCGGGTGGGCGCGTCTACATCACCAACGAGAAGAACTCGCACTGCCTCGGGGAGCCGCGCGGTGAAAGTATTCAGTGGACCTACAACGAGGTCGCAAAACTGTTCAAGTATTTCGATATGGACGTCGAGCTTGGACCCAAGAGCCGACGGTATCTGACGGAAGCGGGATTCGCAGACGTACGTGTAGAGTCTTTCACTGTTACCAACCTCGACGGCGATCCGCAGGACTTCGCGGATGTCATTGCGGCTTGGGAGAACGTCTACGCGGGACAGATGGCGGTCAAACGCGGCGACACTCCAGAGTTCATCAGGCGGTTCCGTCAGGGCTTCAGAGATCATGTTTTCGCGGCACTCCATCCGAAGGGCTATGCGGGTTGGCCGATCTGGGTCGCATCTGGACGAAAGCAACCATGAACACCGGTGATGAGCGGACACCACGCTTCGGCCTACGCTCCTTTCGGGCGAAATTCATGCTGGTCGTGGGTGGCGCAGTTCTGTTTGACCTCCTGGTAAGCGGCGGCCTGGCACTTTGGAACGTTCAAAGGTTGTCGCGGGATGCCACGTCAGAGGTCGGCGAAGGTCTGACAAACGCGAACCAGGAATACATCCGCTCTTATGCCGATTCGACAGCGTCACGGGTGGACCTTCTGCTGGACCGCGTGCATGCAGACGTCAAGGTGCTAGCCGGCGTCCTGCAGGCCCAGATCGACGATCCAACGAGACAGAAGCAAGTCGGAGAGACCTTGGCGCATGAGGCGCCTGGCTCCGTGACGACGATTTACGACGCCAAAGGCGGATGGGCGCAGAACCTTCGTGGGGGGCCGTCCGTTGTGAGCGTGTGGGGCTACCTGCTCGGCGCTGACCACCGTCCTCTTCCCGCCGTCGAGCGGGAAATTGACAACAGCGCTGTACTGGATCTCGTTGCGCCGAGCCTCCTGGCCAGCGGGTCGTCCAAGCTGCAGATGTACTATATCGGCCCAAAGGAGCGACCAATCTTCAGGACGGCACCCTATAGTGATCAGGCCCAGACCTTCGATCGGCTCTATCCCGGCCACAACAAGGCAGACTTCTGGGAGTTTTTCTTTCCCGGGATCTACGCGTCCTGGCGGCAATGGACCAGGGATCCGGCCTCGCGTCCGATTGCCGACGATATCACCCAGACCGCGCCCTACACCGATGCGATCACCGGCAAGCTCATCGTCAGCTTCTTCCACCCGCTGTGGACGCGGGATCGGACCGACATCGCCGGTATTGCGGGAGCCGACATTACCCTTGATCAACTCGCCGAGATCGTCGAGAGCGTGAAGATAGCGCAAACCGGCTTCGGCTTCCTGACGATGTCGAACGGCAACGTGGTGGCGATCAAACCGGCCGGCGAGACGATTATTGGCCTGATTTCATCGAACGACAAGGTTGCCCAAGGCGTCACCGGTCTCGAACGATCCCTGCGGAAAAGTACGCAACGGGCAATCGCCTCGTTGCCTCTCGGACAGGACAATGACGGCGTCATTCAGCATATCGCCATCGACCAACACGGCGAGAGCGTTCCTTACATTGTTGTTCTCAAGACACTGCATCCGACGAATCTGTGGAGTTCGGGACCAATAGAACGCGAAGCAATGTCGGTCGGAATCGTTGTTCCGGAACGAGAGATCTATGCGTCACTGTTCGCGGCCCAGGAGAGCATTTCTCGCGCAACCAACCGTATCCTGCTGTACCAGATAGGCGCGATCATCGTTTCGCTTCTAATCGTCTTGGCTGTCGTCTTCCGGATTTCAAAGCGGATCACCGCCGGCCTCAGTGCGCTTGCCGGCGCCGCAAGGCGCCTTCAGGCGAAAGACTATTCGGTCCGGGTGAACATTCCGACGCGCGATGAAGTTGGAGAGGCGGGCGCCGCGTTCAACGGGATGGCAGAACAAATCAGCTTTCACACCGAAAACCTTGAGCAACTCGTCGACGAACGCACCAGGGAGCTTGAAGACGCGAGCCAGGAGATCTCCGCACTCAATGACAAACTTCAAAGCGAGAACGTTCGCCTCGGCGCCGAACTCGCGGTTGCGCGCCAGATCCAGTTGATGGTTTTGCCGAGGGCTCGCGAGCTCGAAGCAATCCCTGGCCTTGAGATCGCAGCCTATATGCGGCCGGCCGACGAGGTCGGCGGCGACTACTACGATGTCCTGCAAGACGGGCCCCGTGTCAAAATCGGGATCGGTGACGTGACCGGCCACGGCCTTGAGAGCGGCGTCCTAATGTTGATGGTCCAATCCGTTGCGCGCGCGCTGCAAGAGACCGGTGAGGACAATCCACGCCAGTTCCTGGATCGGCTAAACCGTGCGATTTACAAGAACATAGAACGGACGAACACTGACAAGCATCTCTCGCTGGCCTTCCTCGACTATGAAGATGAACATGTGACTTTGTCAGGCCAGCATGAGGAGGTCCTCGTCATTCGCGCGGACGGGCAAGTCGAGCGCATCGATACGCTCGATCTGGGCTTACCGGTCGGTCTCGAACTCGACATCTTGCCGTTTATCGAGACGCACGACATTCCGTTCAGCAGCGGCGACGTGATCGTGCTCCACACCGACGGCGTCACCGAGGCGGAAGACCTGGAAGGAAGGCTGTTCGGTCTTGATCGCCTTTGCGAAAGCGTGCGCCAACATTACGGCGGTTGCGCCGAGAAGCTGAAAGCCGGAATTGTCGAAGATCTCATGGTCCATATTGGAACCCAGAAGATCCATGACGATATCACCCTTATCGTCATGAGGCATCGGTAGGAAATGGCTACGCTTTTCGGACCAGCCGACCTTGCAATCGGCATGAGAGAGAGTATCAGTCGGGTGCGTTTGTTCGATGGTCCACTCGACCTGAGTTGGCATCATTGTGCTACCACCTCGGACTTCATCGCCGACCTTTTCGCGTTGCGATTTCAGTCTTCTCGCAACGATTACAGGGAAGTACGACACTGCATCGGTTATTTGGTTAATGAACTCATTGAAAACGCTGTCAAGTTTCGTGTGCCGGGCGAGATCATGATCGAATCGTCGATTGATTCGGGGAATTTCAAGGTCAAGGTTTCGAACGTCGTCGACGGCGAGACAGCCGTGGAGTTTCAGAATCTCCTTTCGGAGATCACCGTAGGCGATCCGGGCGAGCTCTTGATCCGGTGGATCGAAGCGAATGCGGCAGACCCTGAGACGACCCGCTCCGGTCTTGGGTTGCTAACGTTGATGAGCGATTATGGTGCACGTCTGGCCTGGACCTTCAGCCCGACCGACGAAAGTGATCGTATTTGGCTGGAAACATATGCTTCAATTCCGGTCCCGCAAACTCATAGCTAAGTGAAATGAAGTCTCAACATGGAAATAGCAACAGAACACTATCGCGTGTGGACTGAGGAGAGCGATATTTATTTCGATGGCGTCATGCGATTGGCCAGCGTCGAAGCCTATGCACCCATTTTATCTTTGATGATCGACGTTCTTTCATCGACACCTGCTTCCGTCACGCTCAATTTAACAGACCTTGAGTTTCTCAACTCGTCCGGCATCAACCTCCTGGCGAAATTCACAATAGAAGCCCGCAAGCATTCCAATGTCCAACTAATTGTGCGCGGAACTTCCGAAATACCGTGGCAGTCGAAATCGCTGCCAAATCTCAAGAAATTGCATCCCGCCGTGGAGCTTTTTTTGACCTGACAGTTGGCTGCGAAGGCAACAAAGCAGGTCGCCGAAGTCAGGGCATGGCTCAGACAACGCCGGCATGATTGCAAGACCGGGATGAGACAAGCGCGTCAGTGCGCGGTTCCCGCGAGCTTTTGCCGACGAGACCTGACCGCCTCCAACAGTTCGCATTCGCTGGTGTGAGCATTTCGAAACATGGCCACAACCATCACCGCCAAAATTTCGGTGTCCGGGTCCAAAGGGTCGAGCTGTTCATCCGCGCAGACCTGATCGAACACGCGTTCGCAGATATCCAGATCGTGAGGACTGAGGCAGGTGCGATTGAAGCGCCGACGCAGCATCTGCGCGAACCTTTCAGGGCCCGCCGCCCGTGCTTTGCGGCGGGCTTTTTACTGAGGAACTACCGAGGCCATGGAATGCTAAGTGATAATATCGCGCTGGGTCTATTGTAGTCCGCTTACTCTGTTCCTGATGATTGCACTGCTAATAGTCCCAAAATTTGCGCACACTCGCGAGCTTTATACTGTCCAGCGATCATCAATTGGTAGTAATCTTGCCGTTTATGTTCCGGGATGCGAAAGCCGCGCCGAAACTCGGCCGCTTCCTTCGGGGTTCGAGTGCAGCCGAGTTTACTGGCGCTGACCTTTAAACTCGCCAGTGAGCAACCTATCTTGGCCGCAATATCCTTCAATGGTTCGTTGTTAACGTATCCATCAAGAATTATCTTGCGACGAGATTCGCTGTTGAGCTTTGCGTTCATTTCGGAGGTCTCCTCAACTACGCTTTCACAATGCGAGATTCTATAAGCACCAAGCTGAAGAGTGTCGTTATCTTCGCATCCAGAAACTTATCGCGGAATGCATTTCTTGCTGTAATTCAGCGTGATCGCCAGATCTGTCGACTCCAGTTCCATTGCCGTCAACAAGGGTTGCGGCTGCCTGTTCACCGAACGGCTTGATTCAATTGGGCAGTAGATAACAGTCTCGAAGCCTTGCCAGATGCCTGAGATACACCACATGATTGCGAGGGGCATGGGCATACCGGAATCGGATATGGCACCACGCGATGGACGCTAAAAGGCAACACAAGGCCCCTGCGAGGCAGTCGCCCGACGGTGATCGACGTCGTTGGCCGCGCGACGGTCAACCTCACAATGAGGCTGCTCCGCCGCTCGTGCCGGCGCTCGAACCTTTGTCCTTTTCAACGCTCGAACTGCCACCAGAGGATCAATTCGCCGCCTGGCAGGCGCATATGGCCCCGCTTGTCGAGGTCAAGTTGCCAGATGACAAATCGCCAGACGATGGCTTTCCCGCCGACCACACGGTTTGGAACCTCGGTGGCATGCTGATCGCTCAACAGCGCGCAGCGGCACATAGTTATGTGCGTTCTGCCGCGAAGCTTCGGTCCAGTTCGATCGACCATTGGAATATCGTCTTGCCACATACTGGCCAGTCATGGACGGAGGTCGATCGCCGTGTTGCAGAAAGCCAGCCGGGCAAGTTGGAGATCAGATCGCTTGGCTACCCGTTTCGCGGGAGGGCAACGGAATCTGAAAGTATCCTTCTCTATTTGCCGCGTGATTTGTTCGCTGATGCGACGGCAACCCTCGACGCAAAGAACAATTCAATTCTGTCCGGCAACTTTGCCAACCTGATGGTCGGCTACGTCAATAGCATAGAAGCAAGACTGGGCAGCCTGACCGGCGACGATCTGCCCCGCATCGTACACGCAACACGCAGCATGATCATCGCCTGCCTCGGGCCTCCGGCGGAACATGCTGCCGCAGCAGAGCAATTGGCGAGTGTCGCACTGATGGAGCGAGCACGTCGATACGTGCACCACAATCTGGATGCGGCTCGTCTGACACCGGATTCAATGTGCCGGGCGCTTGGCGTCTCGCGCTCTCGTCTCTATCAGCTGTTCGAACCAAGCGGTGGTGTTCTCCACTACATACAGAGTCGCCGACTCCTGGCAGCCCATATTGCGCTTAGCGATCCGGGGGACAGCCGGCGAATTGTTGAAATTGCTGAGGCTTTCGGGTTCAGTTCAGCGGCCAACTTTAGCCGAGCATTCAGCAAGGAATTTGGTTACAGCCCCCGCGAAGGCCGCAGCACGGTGGTGTTTCCGCGCCCCGCCCACTCCGTTTCGCCTGCTGAACACGCGAAGGCCCCTTCCTTTGAAGGTTGGCTCAAAGCGCTGGGAAGCTGAGTACGGGATCGGCGGGTCGTTGAGTCGGGCAGTGCCGCCACTCGCGCGTCGGGACTGCATGGGCCGGCGGCAACCTGAAATGGCTTAGGCCAGTTGGGGACACGAGAGCGCCGCGCCGACAGCGAGAAATGTACGCCAGGAGAAGTATCTGGATGCGAAGGTAACGACATTCCGGCCTCGTGCGTAGATGTTCACGATGGTCTGGCGGGGGCTCGGCACAGGCGGCAGGCGTCCAAATAGCGCGGCGTCGAGCTGCCTGTGCCGATCACGCCTCCCGCTACGCGGTCAAAGGTGTTCGTCTTGAGTAAGCGTGCCAAGGTCAGCGGCGGCCGGCTGGAGTTCATTCCGCCGCAGATCCCGACTATGGTGGAGCAACCGCCCGAAGATGCGGGATGGGTTCACGAGGTCAAGTTCGACGGCTACCGGACGCAGATCATCATCGATCAAGGCGGCGTGCGTCTTTACGGCAAGAACGGCCATGACTGGACGACAAAATACTGGCCCATCGCGCTGGCAGTCGAACTGCCATGCAGAGCTGCCATCCTCGACGGCGAGGTCATTGTAACCGACGATCGGGGCGCTGCCGATTTTCCTGCGTTGGAAGCCGCGATCTGGAACGAGCCGAGCCGGCTGGTGTTCGTCGCGTTCGACATCCTCCATCTCGACGGTCGCAATCTTGCCCCTTTGCCCCTGCTGCAGCGCAAGCAGGCGCTGTGGCAGCTGATTGAGCCTGGCGTCGGCAAGATCCAGTACAGCGAGCATTTCGAGGGCGATGCGCTAGCGATCTTCCGCGCCATCGAGAAGATGGGGCTTGAGGGCATTATCTCGAAGCGCGCCGACAGCCGCTACAGGAGCGGACCGTCAACAACATGGCTGAAGGCCAAATATTTCGAGGAAGCCGATTTCGATTTGCTGGGCGTCGTTTGCGAGCCTGGTACGGCTCCAATGGCCCTGATGGCCACGCTTGACGGCGAAAGACGGTATGTCGGCAGCGCTGTCATCGACTTGAACCCGTCAATTCGTGACCGGCTGTGGCAGCGGGTCGAAAAGATGGCCGGCCCGCCGCCGAAGGGCGTCAAGAAACCTGGGGCGCAATGGGTGGAGCCGGGGCTTGTTGGCCGTGTCCGCTATCTCAAGGGCGAAGGCCCCCTTCGCCATGCGACGCTGAACGATGTGCGGGAAGACTAATCGTGCGGCGGGCCGCAGTAGTGCCCGCCACGAGACTGGTAAACGCTGATACCCGCCTTGGCGTCAAATCGCGATCCTGCCGCTTCCCGTATGATTTCAGCAACCAATCACAATTGCGGAAACCGGCAAGCTCTCAGGTTCCCAGGTGGAGCTCGGAGCGCCGTCGCTTGTGCCGGAGGCAGAAACAGACCCCGTTATCTCTCACGTCAATTTCATGAAATATATTTCACTATATGAATTTTATTGACTATCGGCGAGGAGCCTGTAATCTCCGGATCGTCGGCTTTCGGGAGGAAGTCCGACGTCAATCAAACCACATAGCGACGCGCCGTGGGCGCCCGCGACGTCATTGAGGATGGCTTCGGCCAAGGGAGGAAACTTGCGCAAATTTCTGAGCACGCTCGCAATCGCGGCGGCTGCGTCGACCTGTTTGGGTTCGGCTCAGGCGCTTGCCGAAACCCCCAACCCGTTTAAATGCGAGCCGGGTGAAAAATATGTCATGAACGTCATGGTCTCGGGCGTCGAATACTGGTTCCCGGTCTATGAAATGTTCAAGCAGGCCGGCCAGCAGTTCGGTTGCGAGACCGCCTATACCGGTACGCCCGAATACGACGTCAACAAGCAGATCGCTACCTTCGACCAGGCGCTGGCCCAGAAGCCGGCCGGCATACTGGTGCATCCGATGAACTCCGATCCGTTTATCGAGCCTATCAATCGCGCCATCGAACAAGGCACCGCGGTGGTGACCTTCGCCGCCGACTCGCCCAATTCTAAGCGTGTCTCCTACATCACCTCCGACAACAATGCCGAGGGCACCTATGCCGCCGACGCCGTTGCCAAGGCGATGGATGGCAAGGGCGAATATGCCGTGCTGGAGAACCCCGGCCAGGACAACCACGACAAGCGCGTCAACGCTTTCGTCGCGCGCATGGAAGCCAAATGGCCTGACATGAAACTTGTCGGCCGCGCCGCCTCGAACCAGGATCCGACCAAGGCGTATCAGGCCGTTCTGAGCCTGGCCCAGGCGCATCCCGACCTCGGCGCCGTGTTCATGCCGGAAGCCAATTCGGCCATCGGTGCTGCCCAGGCTGCCAAGGAAGGCGGCGGCAAGATCCGAGTGATGCTCGCCGACGTCAACGCCAAGATCCTCGACATGATCAAGGCCGGCGAGATCTTCGGATCGGTCAATCCCAACCAGGGCATGCAAGGCTATATGGGCTTCATGCTGTTGTGGCTGGCCAAGCATCCCGACCTGATCGACCCGATGAACGATGCCAAGCGTTCGGGCTTCAACCCGATGAGCGTCCCCTTCGTCGACAATGGGTTCTCCATCGTCTCCAAGGACAATGCCGACGACTTCTACTGGGACAAGTATCTCAAGCGTCGCGGCACCAAGGGCATCGAGGAATAAATCTCGTCCTCTCTTCGCGACCTCCGAAGGTCGCACCAAACCGGAAGGAGGCTTCGGCCTCCTTCCTCCCCGCAAGCGCCCATCGCAGGAGCATGGCGTGATCCAGGCGCCCATTCTTGAAATCCGCGGCCTCTCCAAGGCGTTTGGCCCGGTCAAGGCGTTGAGCGACGTACAGTTCGAGCTGAGGCGCGGCGAAATCCATGCGCTGTGTGGCGAGAACGGCGCCGGCAAGTCGACGCTGATGAACATGATCGCGGGCGTGCTGCAGCCCGACGAGGGCGACATCCTGATCGACGGCCAGGCAGTCTCGATCCACTCGCCCGCGACCGCCCAACGTCTGGGCGTTGCGCTTGTCCATCAGGAGATCGCGCTTTGTCAGGACGCGACCGTCGCCGAAAACATCTACATGGCCGCGATAAACAGCCGGCGCGCGCCGTTGATGAATTTCCAGAAGCTCTACGCCGATGCCCAGAAGGTCATGAACCTGCTCGCGCCGATTCCGGTGCGCACCAGGGTCGCAGACCTCTCCATTTCCAATCAGCAGCTCGTCGAGATCGCCAAGGCGCTGACGCTCGACTGCAAGGTGCTCATGCTCGATGAGCCGACCGCGGCGCTGACCGAAGGCGAGGCGAAGCGCCTGTTCTCGATCGTGCGCGGGCTCAGGGAGCGCGGCATTTCGGTTGTCTATATCAGCCACCGCATGGCCGAAATCTTCTCGCTGTGCGATCGCGTTACGGTCTTCCGCGACGGCTGCTACGTGGCGACCGACCCGATCGCCGCCGTCTCGCCGGACGACATCGTGCGCAAGATGGTGGGCCGCGAAATCACCCAACTCTACCCCGACAAGCTGGCACCGAAAGAGCCGGGACACCTGATCCTGTCGGTCGAGGGACTTTCCGACGACCGCCGTTTCGCCGATGTCGATCTGCAGCTTCGCGCCGGTGAAATTCTCGGCATAGGCGGCCTGATCGGCGCCGGCCGCAGCGAGATCGCGCAAACGATCTGCGGCCTGAGGCCAATGACGTCAGGAACCGTCGCGCTTGACGGAAAGCAGTTGCGGCTGCGCGGCTACGGCGATGCGGTCAAGGCTGGGCTGCTCTACCTCTCGGAGGACCGCAAAGGCTCCGGTGTCTTCCTCGATTTGCCGATTGCAGCAAACATCTCCGCGCTCGACCTCGGCAGGGTGACCGGACCGCTCGGCCTGCTCGACCGCAAGGCCGAGGATCGTCAGGCGCGAGAACTGACCGGCAGGCTTGGCGTGCGCATGGCTGGCATCGAGGCTGCCGTCTCGACGCTGAGCGGCGGCAACCAGCAGAAGGTCGCCATCGCCAAGCAGCTGTCCATCGATCCCAAGGTCATCATCATGGATGAGCCAACGCGTGGCATCGATGTCGGCGCCAAGGTCGAGATCCACCGCTTGCTGCGCCAGCTTGCCGGCAGCGGCGTCGGCGTCGTCGTCATCTCGTCGGAATTGCCGGAACTGATCGGCCTCTGCGACCGCGTCATGGTGGTGCGCGAAGGCAGGATCGCCGGAGAACTCGCTGCCAGCGAGCTCGGCGAGGAGGCCATCATCATGCTCGCCTCGGGCGTCCAGGACAGTTCAAACCAAAGGCAGGCCGAGAATGTCATCTAGGGAATCAGGAGAAGTGCTCGTGAATGCCGAGATCGGGGCCGCCGGCGACGTGCGGCGTATCAATTTTGCTCAGCTCGCATCGATGCGCGAGGCCGGGCTGATCGTCATCATCCTGGCGCTGTGCATTGCCATGAGCTTTGCCTCGCCGCACTTCCTGACATGGGGCAATTTCCGCGCCATGCTGATGAGTTTTTCCATCGAGGGTATCGTCGTCGTCGGCATGACCATCCTGCTCATCGTCGGCGGCATCGACCTTTCGGTCGGCTCGGTCGTGTGTTTCTCCATGGTGGTCTCCGGTGCGCTGTTCCTCGCAGGGCTCGACCCGTGGACGGCAAGCCTGATCGGCATGGGCGTCAGCGCGCTGATCGGCGCGGCGATGGGCTTCTTCGTCACGGTGATAGGGCTCAATCACTTCATCACGTCGCTTGCGGCCATGGTCATCGTGCGCGGCATGTGCCTGGTGGTCACCAAAGGCACGCCGCTGTCGTTGTTCACCCTGCCGCCGGCTTTCAAGGCCATCGGCCAGGGCAGTTTCAACAACATCCCTTATGTCATTCTGATCTTCGTCGTCGTGGTGGCGATCTTCGACTTCCTGCTGCGCCGCGCCACGGCTTTCCGAAAGGTGTTCTACACCGGCTCCAACGAGAAGGCCGCGCAGTTTTCCGGCATCAGGACCAAGCAGGTAAAATTCTGGGTCACGGTGCTGTGCTCAACCCTCGCCGGGCTGGCTGGCGTCATCTACATGGCGCGCTTTGGCGCGGCAACACCGACCTTCGGCGCCGGCATGGAACTCAACATCATCGCCGCGGCCGTCATCGGCGGCGCCTCGCTCAATGGCGGCTCGGGCACCATCTTCGGGGCGATCCTCGGCATGGCACTGCTCTCGGTGGTGACGAGCTCGCTCATCCTGCTCGATATCTCCGTCTATTGGCAGGATATGATCAAGGGATGCATCCTGCTCGCAGCCGTATCGATCGATCACTTCCTGCACCGCAAGAAGTCCTGAACTCCAAGGCACCGAGCAAGACCATGGCCCCTCCCAACACCCGCGACGACATTGCCGCTGTCCGCCAGATGCACCAGGCGCTTGTCCTGCATTATGTCGAAGGCAAGACCCAGGCCGAGATTGCCAGGGAGCTCGGCATCTCGCACGCCACCGTCAACCGGCTGATCAAGCGCGGCCACCAGCTCGGTCTCGTCGAGATCAAGATCAAATCGCCGATCGACCATCTGGTCGACCTGGAGGCGCGGCTCGTGGCGCTCGGCGGTATCGAGCGGGCGGTCGTCGTGCCGTCGGTCTCCGACAATCCTCACACTGCCCTGCAGCGGGTCGGCGAGGCGGCGGCGCGGTTGCTGCTCGACACCATCAAGGACGGCGACACCATCTCGATCACCGGAGGCAAGGGCGTCAGCGCACTGGTCGCCGGTCTCAAACCGGGTCGCCGCTACGATGTCGAAATCATCCCCGCGACCGGCCTGGTGCAAGGCAAGCACTACACCGACGTCAATCACGTCGCCTCGCTTATGGCCGACAAGCTCGGCGGCCGCGCCTATCAGATCCATGCGCCGCTGTTTGCCGATACCGCACAGCAGCGCGAAATGCTGATGGGCGTCAGCTCCGTCGCCGACGTGTTTCGCAAGGCGCGCGAGGCCGATGTCGCGGTGGTGGGTGTCGGCTCCATCCTGACCGACGATTCGAGCTACTACGATCTGCATCCGTCCTCGAATGCCGACCGCCAGGCGATCGAAGAATCCGGTGCGACAGGTGAATTGCTTGCTCATCTCATCGATCGCCAGGGCAGGCTTTGCAACTACTCGCTCAACCGTTCGCTGGTCTCGTTGACGCTTGACGAGTTCGCGACGATCCCGCGCTCGATCGGCATCGCAAGCGGACCCAGCAAGGTCGCGCCGATCCTGAGCGCGATGCGCGGAAACCATCTCGACACCATCGTCACGGACGAGGCCACCGGGCTCCAGATCCTCGAGTTGGCCCAACAGGAGGCAGCATGAATTCTCGACAGATCCAGCGACAGATCGGCAAGTCCGGCATATCGGCGTCGGCCGTAGGCCTGGGCACCTGGGCGATTGGCGGATGGATGTGGGGCGGCACCGACGAGCGTGAGTCGGTGCGGGCGATCGAAGCCTCGATCGACGCCGGCCTCAGCCTGATCGACACCGCGCCGGCCTACGGCCTTGGCCGCAGCGAGGCGATCGTCGGCGCCGCCATCAAGGGCAAACGCGACAAAGTCGTGATCGCAACCAAATGCGGACTGAACTGGCATTCCGGCAAGGGTGGCTATTTCTTCGACCAGAACGGCAAGCCGGTGCATCGTTATCTCGGCGCCGACGGCATCGCCTATGAGGTCGAGCAGAGCCTGCGCCGTCTCGGCACCGATCATATCGATCTCTACATCACCCATTGGCAGGATCCGACCACCCCCATCGCCGACACGGTGGCGGTACTGGAAAAGCTCAAGGCAGCCGGCAAGATCCGGGCTATTGGCGCCAGCAATGTCAGCGCCGAGGATCTAGGCCACTATATCGACGCCGGCCAGCTCGATGCGATCCAGGAACGCTATTCAATGATCGATCGCGAGATCGAAGGCAGCCTGCTGCCGGACACCCGCCGGCACGATATCGCCACCCTCAGCTACTCGTCGCTGGCTCTGGGCCTGCTCACCGGCAGGATCGATCCTGAACGCACATTCGGTGGCGACGACCAGCGCAAGGACAATCCGCGCTTCTCGATGGCCAACCGGCAGAAGGTGGCGCTGCTCAAGCAGGCCATCGCCCCGATTGCCGAACGCCGCCAGGCATCAATGGCGCAGATCGTCATCGCCTGGACGCTTGCGCAGCCCGGCATCACTTTTGCCCTGTGTGGCGCGCGCACCCCCGAACAGGCGCTCGACAATGCGCGAGCCGGCGAGGTGACGCTCGAGGCAGGCGAGATTGCGGCAATCGATGCTGCCGCAGCCGCGCATCTCACCGCAATGGATGCCTGAGCAAAAAAGGCAACAGCCCCGATGACCCGTAGCCATACAATCGCCGGTCTGCGCGACCGGCCGGACATTGCCGTGCTCGTCATCGGAGGCGGCATCAACGGCATCAGCGTCTTTCGCGAACTGGCCTTGCAGGGCGTCGATGTCGTGCTGGCGGAAAAGGGCGATTATTGCAGCGGTGCGAGTGCCGCTTTGTCGCGCATGGTGCATGGCGGCCTGCGCTACCTCGAAAACGGCGAATTCAAACTGGTGCGCGAGTCGCTCATCGAGCGCGACCGGCTGCTGAAGAACGCGCCGCACTATGTCGCGCCGCTACCAACGACGGTGCCGATATTCGATACCTTCTCGGGCATCGCCAATGGTGCCGTCCGCTTCCTTGGGCTGACACGGCGGCCAAGCCGGCGAGGCGCGCTGGTGATCAAGGCCGGGCTCACCATGTACGACTTGTTCGCCAAGGCCAGGCGCCTGATGCCGACGCACCGGTTCAGGGGACGAGCCGAGACCCTGAAGGCATGGCCGGCGATCAATCCATCGATCCGCAACTCCGCCACCTACTATGACGCATGGGTCAGCCGACCCGAGCGCCTTGGCCTGGAGATGCTGCTCGACGCCATATCAGCAGGATGGTCTGGATGTGCGCTGAACTATGCAGCAGTCAATTCGACAGAGGCAGGCCTCACCCTCACCGACATCTTGACAGGCGAGACGCTGCCTATCCGCCCACGGCTGATCATCAACGCCACCGGCGGCTGGATCGACCTGACCAACAAGGCCATCGGTGCGGTCGCGCCACGCATGATGGGCGGCACCAAGGGTTCGCACCTCATCGTTGACAATGCCGAGCTTTACGACGCGCTTGGCGGACACATGGTCTATTACGAAAACGAGGATGGACGCATTTGCATCCTGTTTCCTTATCTCGGCAAGGTGCTGGTCGGCTCGACCGACATCCGCATCGACGATCCCGACCAGGTGCGCTGTGAGGACGACGAGCGAAGTTACATCCTCCAGTCGCTCGCCTTCGTCTTCCCCTCGATCGCCGTTGCCGACAAAGAGATCGTCTTCCGCTTCGCCGGCGTACGCCCCCTGCCCGCCAGCGACGACAGCTTCACGGGGCGTATCCCACGTGATCATTTCTGCGAATTCGTCGAAGCGGGCGGCCATCTGCCAGCGATGCTGTGCATGATCGGCGGCAAGTGGACGACTTTCCGCTCCTTCGGCGAAATGGCGGCCGACATGGCGCTGGAACGCCTTGGCCTCACGCGCAGCTCAGGCACGGAAAACCTTGCCATCGGCGGCGGTCGCGACTTCCCCGCCGATCCGCAAAAATGGTGCGCCGAGCTGGCGGCGAAGCATGGTCTCACGATCGAACGCGCGCATACTTTGCTTCAGCGGTACGGCACATCGGCCGAGGATTTCGCAACGAACCTCGCCTCTGACCCGATGCTGGCGCAGTCGGATTACTCCGCTGGCGAAATCCACCTGATTGTCGAGCGCGAACAGGTCGAGTGCCTGGCCGATTTGTTCCTGCGCCGCACCACCATTGCCATCTCGGGCGGCCTCAACCTCGATCTCGTCGACGCTGTGCTCGACATCCTCGCCGCCAGCAAAGGCTGGGACGCAGCACAAGCCGCCATCGAGCGTTCTGCCTTCCTCGCCTTGCTCGCCCACAAGCACGGCATCGACCTTTCAACCCTCTCCCAGACGAACGACAAAAGGAGCGCCCTATGCGCGTGAACAACAAAGTCCGCATGAACCGGCTGTTCGGCGGTGGCCGCTGCCTCGACGTCGCCATCGATCACGGCGTCTGCAACGAACCGAGCTTTCTTGCCGGGCTCGAAGACATGGCTGGCGTCGTCGCTCAACTGGTCAAGGCCGGCCCCGACGCCATCCAGATGAACTACGGCCAGGCCGACCTTCTGCAATCCGTGCCAGGCAAGGACAAGCCGGCACTGGTCATGCGCATCGACATGGGGAACCCCTACAACAGGACACGTCACCGGGCGATGTGGGCGGTGCTGCAGAACGAAGCCGAGCCCTTGCTCGGCGCCATGGAAATGGATGCGGCCTGCGTCGTGGTCAATCTGTTCATGCTGCCTGACGAGCCGGACCTGTTCCGGCAATGCGTGCAGAACATCGCCCGGGTCCGCGCCGATTGCGAGAAATATGGCCTGCCGCTGATGATCGAGCCGCTGGCCATGCTGCCGGTCGCTGAACATGGAGGCTACATGGTCGACGGCGACGCCGAAAGGATCGTTACCTTGACCCGGCTGGCACGTGAGATGGGGGCCGATATCATCAAGGCTGATCCGACAACCGATCCCAACGACTTCCACCGCGTCGTCGAGGCCGCGCGCTGCCCGGTGCTGGTGCGTGGCGGCGGCAAGGAGGATCTGCGTGCGGTGTTCGACAAGTCAGCTGCCTTGATGGCGCAAGGCGCGTTCGGCATGGTCTATGGCCGCAACATCTATCAGCATGACAATCCGAGCGCTGTCGTGCGCGGGCTGATGGCGATCATTCATGACGATGCCGATGGTGCCGTCGCCTGGGACCTGTACAAGCAGGCATAGGTCGCAGCATCGGGAGGAGCCAATGGGTAAGTACATTCTCGGCCTCGATGCCGGCAACACCGTCATCAAGGCCATTCTCTTCGACCTGTCGGGACGCGAGCTGGCGCTTGCTGTCCGCGACGGCCATTCGTGCATGCCAAAGCCCGGACATGTCGAGCGCGACCTCGACGAACTGTGGCTCAATGCGGTTTCGGTCATCGGCCAGTGCATCGCCCAGGCGGGCATCGACGCCGGCGAGATCGTCGCCATCGGCTGTGCTGGCCACGGCAACGGGCTCTATGCGCTCGATCGCCAGGGCGAACCGCTGATCGGCATCCAGTCGCTCGACACGCGCGCCGTCGGCATCGTTGCCGAATGGGCCGAGCGGAATGTCGGCGACCGCACCTACACTCACTGCCTGCAACGGCCGTGGGCGGCGCAGACACCGACGCTGCTTGCCTGGCTCAAGCGCTTTTCGCCGGCGCTGTTCGCCCGGATCGGCACGGTTTTCCTGTGCAAGGATTTCATCGTCAATCGCCTGACGGATGCGCGCAGCAGCGACACCTCGGACATGTCGGGCTGCGGGCTGCTGCAAATGCGTGACCGGCGCTACGAGCCGGACCTGCTTGCCGCCTACGGGCTCGATGACTTTATGGACCTGCTGCCACCGGTGTTGGAATCGGCCGATATCGCGGGGTATGTCAGCGACAAGGTGGCGGCCGTGACAGGACTGAGCGTCGGCACGCCCGTGGTGGCCGGGCTGTTCGATGTCGTCGCCAGCGCGGTCGGCTCTGGCGTTACCAAAACGGGTGCTGTCTCAGTCATTGCCGGAACCTGGAGCATCAACCAGGTCATCACCGACGAGCCGATCCGAGACCCTTCGATCTTCATGCTGTCGACTTTCGATCGCAAGCGATATCTGGCGATCGAATCCAGCGCGACCTCGGCCGCCAATCTCGAGTGGATCGTTCGCGAATTCCTCGAGCACGGCGGCGACGCCGAGAAGTCGCCTTTCGAATTGTGCAGTGAGCTCGTCGCCACCGTCGATCCCGAAGATGACGTCCCGATCTACCATCCTTTCCTCTACGGCTCGCAGCAGAATGGCCACGCGCGCGCCGGCTTCTACGGCATCGCCGGCTGGCATGGCCGGGCGCATCTGTTGCGTGCGCTGTTCGAGGGCGTCGCCTTCGAGCACAGGCGCCATGTCGAGACATTGCACAAAGCGGGCGCCGATTTCGACCATGTGGTGCTTTCGGGCGGCGGTTCGCGCAGCAGCGTCTGGCCGCAGATCTTCGCCGATGTGCTCGGCGTGCCGGTCACCGTCGCGCGCAGCCGCGAGACCGGAGCCCTGGGAGCGGCGATCGCGGCGGGCACCGGGATCGGCATCTTCGCTGACTACAGCGCCGGCGCCGCAGCCATGACGGCGGCTGCACGGCACTTTGTGCCGAATGCAGCGGTTGCCGGCGCATACGGGCGGCGCTATCGCTTGTACGGCGAGATCAACCAGGCGATGACCCCGATGTGGGAGCGCATCGCCGGACAGCAGGCACGCACGTGACCGAAGCTTCACCGTCTCCGTTCGGCAACTACGACTATGTCATCGTCGGTGCCGGCTCGGCCGGCTGCGTGCTGGCCAACCGGCTCTCCGCCGATCCGCGCAACAAGGTGTTGCTACTCGAGGCCGGCGGCAGCGACCGCTACCACTGGGTCGATATCCCGATCGGCTACCTCTTCTGCATGGGCAACCCACGCACCGACTGGATGATGAAGACCGAGCCAGATGCCGGTCTGAACGGCCGCAGCCTCAACTATCCGCGCGGCAAGGTGCTTGGAGGCTGTTCGTCGATCAACGGCATGATCTACATGCGCGGCCAGGCCGCCGACTACGATGGCTGGCGCCAAGCAGGCAATGTCGGCTGGGCGTGGGACGACGTTCTGCCCTACTTCCTGAAATCGGAAGACTATCACGGCGGCAAGGGCGCCATGCACGGCAGCGGCGGCGAATGGCGGGTCGAGCGGCAACGCCTGTCATGGCCGATCCTTGATGCATTCCGGGACGCGGCCGAGGAACTCGGAATTCCCCGCACCGACGACTTCAACACCGGCACCAATGAAGGCTCGGGCTATTTCGAGGTCAACCAGAGGAAGGGCGTGCGCTGGAACACATCGAAAGCGTTCTTGCGCGGCATTGCGGCGCGCAAGAACCTGCGCATTGTACTTGGCGCGGAGACGGAACGCCTTGAGTTCGAAGGCCGGAGCGTCACCGGGCTTTTGTTCCGCCACGACCGCCACCTGCATCGTGTCCGTGCCGGACAAACGATCCTTGCTGCCGGGGCCATCAACTCGCCGAAGATCCTCGAACTCTCCGGGGTTGGCCGGCCGGACCTGCTCTCGGGCATTGGCGTGGATATCCGCCATGGCTTACCGGGCGTTGGCGAAAACCTGCAGGACCATCTGCAGATCCGCACAGTCTTCAAGGTCTCAAACGCCGCCACGCTCAACCAGCGCTACCACAATCTGCTCAGCCGCGCATCGATGGGGCTTGAATACGCACTCAGGCGCAGCGGGCCGTTGTCGATGGCGCCAAGCCAACTCGGCATCTTTGCCAGGAGCGACCCGCGTCTGGCAACACCTGATCTTGAGTACCATGTGCAGCCGCTGAGTACCGACCGGCTGGGAGAGCCGCTGCATCGCTTTCCGGCGGTCACCGTGTCGGTCTGCAATCTGCGTCCGGAAAGCCGCGGTACGGTGCATGTGGGATCGTCGGATCCGCGTGAGGCAACGAAGATCCGGCCGAACTATCTCTCCACCGAGGGGGATCGCAGCGTCGCCGTCGCTTCACTGCGCCATGTCCGCAGCCTGATGAAGGCTCGGGCGGTGGCGCATTTTGCGCCGGAAGAGATGCTGCCCGGCGCGCAATATGACAGCGACGAAGACCTCATCCGCAAGGCCGGCGACATCGGCACGACCATCTTCCATCCCGTCGGTACCTGCAAGATGGGCTCCGACACCTTGGCCGTTGTCGACGATCGCCTGCGCGTGCATGGCATTGACGGCTTGCGTGTGGTCGATGCTTCGGTGATGCCGACTATCGTCTCGGGCAACACCAACTCGCCGGTCATCATGATCGCCGAAAAGGCGGCGGAGATGATCCTGCTGGACCCACGCCAATGATGCTCGGGCGACGTGCCGCGTCCAGAACACGTCGTGTCATCCCGCCCCTGCGGCGCTCGGAAATCACCGCGAGCCTGCGGATGTGCCTGCTGGCTGCCCTGCCGCCCCCGATTGGCGAACAGTTACTGTACGCAGATCTGTTGGCTGGCCTCCCGCGGTCGCGCCTTATTTCTTGCTCGGCGCCTGGGGAAAACGAAAGATCTTCGAGAAGAAATTCGGCCCGCCGCCAAACCCGCTGCCTGTCGATCTCCATGCTACGTCCCTCATGGACAGTATCGGTCAAGCGATCCGGACTGGCGCCATCAAAATCCCCTATTGAGTGACGCGGCGCTTAAAAGAGTATCCCAGCCACTGGCGCGGAAAGCCGCGCTGTGCCCGGCAGGTCTCATAGCTTTCCTACTCCGTTGTGCTGGCTTTTTTTCTGCGCCGATTGGTGTGCGACTGCGCGACGGCCATTTTCAACTCGGGTGTGATCTCCTCCAATGGCGCATTCTCTGCCCCATGTGGGTTCTGTAGCCCCTGGACATGGACGGTCGGGAATGGCAGTTCGATGCCCTGCTCCTTGAAGACTTGGCGCAGGCGTACATAGAATTTGCGTTTCATGCCGAAGGCGCCTCCCGGTCTGGTTGTCGCCTTGACCCTCAACACGATGCCGTACTCGCCGAACTCCTGTACCCCCTGCATCTTGATTGGGTCGAGCACCCAGTTCTTGAACTCGGGATCTTCCGCCAGTTCGAGGCCGATCCGCTTGATCAGCTTGCGCGCGAAGTCGATATCGGTGTCATAGCCAACGGTGATGTTGAATTTGTCGATAACCCAGTCACGGCTCTGGTTCTGGACCGCCCCGAGTTCACCGAACGGTATTGTGAACAGCGGGCCACGGTGGTGGCGCAACTTCACAGAGCGCAGCGAAAAGCTTTCCACGGTACCCTTGTAATTGCCCGAGGAAATATATTCGCCGACACGAAACGCATCATCGAGCAGAAAAAACACGCCTGAAATGACGTCCTTGACGACGGTTTGTGCGCCAAAGCCCACCGCGACGCCGACGACGCCAGCGCCGGCGATCAGTGGGCCGATCTGGATACCCATAGAGGCGAGCATCATCAGCACCGCCATCACGACGATCAATGCGAGCAGCATGTTCTGGAGGATCGGCAAGAGCGTGTGCAGCCGCGCCTGCTGCGAATCGAGGATCGGGACGTCCTCGTCGCTGGTCACAGGGTGCGGCATTTCGATGCCCAGCTTTCGTTCGATCAAAGCCTTTATGATCGACCAGCCGAAATCGGCTGCGAGGGCAATGACCACGACATTGATCAAACCGCGCAATATGAACGCCGTCGTCGTATCGCTGTCCCGCATCGATTGCATGTTCAGACCCCAGACACGCGCGAGAAAGTAAGCCGCCGCCAGGATCAAAATCATCCGGATTCCGCGATCGACGACAGCGATCGTCACTGCCGGGATCGTAGGCCGGCCGACATCTTCCGAACCAGGCCGCAGGACGAAATTAACCCCGCGCCGCGTCAGCAAGATTGCCAAAGGCAGGAAGAATGCGGCGAAGGTAAACCAGAAGTAGGTATAGAGGCCGGCGATGCGCTGTAGGAACAGAACGACGAAATAAGCCGTCAATAGCCATGTCGCTTCCGTGTGACCGCTTTGGCGCGTACCGGCTCGCTGCGATCCTGGCCGACGCCAAATGGCAAGCAGCACGACCAACAGCAGCACGAAATCGGCGCCCAGTGACAGGACCATCATTCCGTCCTGATCGATGCCGAGACCGGGCAAGAGGATAAAAGCGGCGCCGAAGAAGGCGAAGACGCCGACGATCCAGGGTAGCCAATAAGACCAATGGTCAGCCGTTTCGTTGGTGATCGGCAAAGCGCGAACCTCGACGGCGTTCTCGACCTTCATGAAAGAAGGGACGAGCATGGCCATGACGTACATGCGCACACCCCGTGTGACGACTGCCGCCATCAGAAATGTCAGTACAATCTCGCGGATAAGCATTGGCCAGTCGAACAACATGAACGCGCCGGCGCTGCCCAGTGCGAATGAGACGATCAGCATGCTGGAATAAAGCGCGCGACCACCAATCTTCTTGGCTCGCCCGATTGGCGTATCCTTCGATTGCGCGATAATCCAAAGGCGAAATGAACGAGTGAGCCTGTACGTTGCCCAAGTGAGCGCCAGGCCGGCAGCGATGAACATCGCAGTCAGGATCAATACGCCGGCAGCCCCCTTGCTGGACATATCGTCCATGGTCTCTGCCCGAACGCGCGCAAACTGGCCAGGCAGCAGGGGCAAAGTTCGCACGATTCTTTCGATATGATGCCTGATCCGATCGAGCGTCGAGGATGCCATCGTATTCATCTGGCCTGGTGCGGCCACGGCGCCGGACGATGCGTCGGTCGGCGAAGCTCCTGCCTCGGCAGGCGCACCCGTTGATCCGGCGTCCTGATTTCGTTGTTCGGCCACCCAGGCCTTCACGGACGGATCGTCGAGAAGCTCGAACAGCTGTTTGACCCTCTCAGGCGGGACGGTCGCCGGCGCCTGCGCCTGTGCCTGACCGGCCAACAGGAGGGCGATCCCAAAGACGAGCGGCCTGGCAATCAGGACAAACATCGCCGTCAGATCTCCGAGACATCGTGGCGGGCGCGCCAGGTTCCTGGCTCCCAAACGTCGAATCATGAGTGGCATCGTGCTGTTAACCTTCCGGTCAAATCGGCAAGCAACGACATCTAGTCCGTTGTTGCCCTACCTTGAAGAAAGCGATGTTGCGGTGCAAGACGTCATCGTTGCGAGCCAGAGCGTTGCGCCGGTACTTGGCGGTGTTTAGCCGCCGGGAGTCAGGGCATTCTGACTGCGGTCCAAGCCTCCAGCCGTTCTATGAACTGGGCGTCCGTGATGCTGGGCGTAGAGCGCCCGGCACCAGGATCCCAGGCTCATATACTACGAGGGGCATGAGCCCTTGCGCCATTCAGCCTGTCTTCAAGTCTTTTTTGCCTGCGTCCAATTCGCCCCGATCTTGACAGAGCGGTGCTGCCATCCGATGCCGTCATTCGTCTTTGACATTCGCCAACTCTTGCCGAAGAAAACGAAAGCTCGATGGTCCAGGACGATGCTACCGTAGGCGGTGTGGTACCGATGTTCGATGCCGAGCAAACCATCGGCGCGACGCTTGCCAGCATCCGCGGGCAGGACCGTCTCCTTTGGCGGGGAATCGCCGGCTATGTTTCGGGACCATTGTTCTACCTTCGAACCAGGCGCGGGTAAGACGGCGTGGCGCACAATCCCTTGGTTTCAATCGTGGTTCCCGCGCACAACGCAGAGGCAACGCTGGAGCGCGCACTCGATTGCCTTCTCGATCAGGAAATAGTGGATTGGGAGGCGATCATCGTCGACGACGCCTCCACGGACCGCACCCCCGCGATCATCGCCGGTTATGTGGAGCACGATGCCCGATTTCGGACGTTGAGCTCTTGCGCGTGTAGCGCCGCCGGCGCGCGCAATAGCGGGATTTCGACAGCCCGCGGCCGCTGGCTCATGTTTCTGGATGCCGACGATTGGGTGGATGCCAGCTTCCTTGCGAAAATGCTGGCCGCGCTGAAAACCGCTCCAGATGCAGTGGCCGCCTATTGCGGTTCTCGGCGCGTGATGCCCGATGGCGAACTCACCCCGTCGAGCATCTCAACGGAGGTCGCGATCCAGCCCTTCGAAACATTCGCCCGCCAGTGTGCCATTCGCACTCACGCGCTGCTAGTCGACCGGGAGACAATTGTCGAGTTGGGCGGTTTCGATGTGTCGCTGCGCACCTGCGAGGACTGGGATCTGTGGCAGCGCCTCGCACGTCTAGGCAAACGTTGGGTGATGGCCGACGAGCCGCTCGCTTTCTATCGGATCAGCCCCAACTCGCTCTCCCGCAATTCGACGCAGATGCTGATAGATGCGGAAATCGTGATCGCCCGCGGCTTTTCTCCTGATCCGAGGGTCAAACACCCAGCATCGGCACACGCCAATGGAGCGATCGAGGCGAACGGCCGCACCGCTTCAGAAGCACTCGCGTGGTTCGCGTTGTGGAACGCTGCGTCGGATTGCGGCTGCGGCTCGCGCCCGATCAATCCGCAGTCCCTGCGCGCACTCCCGGCAGGGCGCAAGTGGGCGGGTGAGATCGCCAAGGTGGCCTTCGATGGCCTTATGGTAGGAAGCCTATCGGTGCCGGCGCAATTGGCTGCCAGGTGGGACAGGTTCGGCGGCTCCCTCACCGAGTTGATCATCGAACTCGCCAAGGTCTGGGACAATCCCGCGGCGGGTCGCCGCGTCCAGTATCACCTTGAGCAAATGCTTCTCGACGTCGACGATCTTGCCGCGCCGCGCAGGCTGGCGCGGACACTTGGAATTCGCGTCGACGCTCGAAATCCGACCGCGACCGAAGTTCCGGAAGGAATCGATCAAATTTATGCCTATCTGATGATGGATGGCCAGATCGAGGCTCTCGTGCAGTTCGGCGTACTTGGGAAAGTGACAAGGCGTCATTGGATTGAATTGACCCTGGATTTCGTGCCCCCTGAGCGGCTTGCACCGCAAAAGGCCGCCGGTGCCGACAAGTCAAACATGTTTGCAGCCGAGGCATTGTCGTCCATAGCGGGACGCCGGTCTGATCGGGACAGCCACTTCGGCAAACTCGCAAGATTAGCCGCCGAAGCGCGGTGGCTGGTTCGGTCGAGCGCCGAACCTGCAGAGCCTCTTGGAGCGCCACGCCGTGCACGGGCCGCGGGTGGGCACGATAATGATCGCACGTCGTTCTGGAATCGCCATTTCGCGACCGAGGATCCCTGGAACTACGGTGCGCCCTATGAGCAGGAAAAATATGAGCGGCAGCTCGAAATTCTGCCTCCCGGTCCCATCGGACGGGCGCTTGAGCTGGCCTGCGCGGAGGGCCACTTCACGCGGCAGCTGGCGCCGCGTGTGGGCCATTTGACCGCAACTGACATCTCCGCCGTAGCCATCGGGCGGGCGCGGGAGCGATGCAGCGATCAGCCGAATGTTGAGTTCGGCGTACTGGATTTCTCTGCGGACACGCTGCCGGGTGAGATGGATCTGATCGTCTGTTCGGAAGTGCTCTACTACCTGGATGATCTCGCCGAGTTGCGGCGCATCGCCAAAAAACTCCTTGACGCGTTGGCGCCTGGCGGCAGCTTCATCAGCGCACACGCATTCGTGCTGCGTGACAATGTTGAAAGGACGGGCTTCGACTGGAACACTTTCGGTGCACAAGTGATCTCAGAGACGCTGGCAGGGACCGAAGGCCTCGTCCTCGAGCAATCGATCCAGACCGAGCTCTATCGCATAGACCGCTTCCGCCGCCTGTCACCAGCCGACGTGGCGACGGAACCGATGATAGATCATGTGCCAATCCGCGCGCCCGTCGAAATTGGGGTCGCGCGAAATATCGTCTGGGGCGGGGCGCGGGCCTTGCGCCGCGACGTCGCCCGTAGCGAGCGGCGGCAGCGTATCCCTGTCCTCATGTATCACAGCGTCTCCGATGATGGTCCGGCCGCGCTCGCCCGTTTTCGGCTCACCCCGGCCGCATTCGGCAGCCAGATGGCATGGCTGCGCGCCAATGGCTTTCATGCGATTAATTCAGAGCAGCTGGAATGGTTCGTCGCCAACCGTCGCCCTTTCGTTGGCCGCCCAGTGCTCATCACCTTCGATGACGGCTTCCAGAACTTTGCCGACCATGCCTGGCCGACATTGCGCGCGAACGACCTGACCGCGGAAGTGTTCCTGGTGACGGACCTGGTCGGTGAAAGTGCAAGGTGGGACGCCGTCAGCGGTCCGCCGACGCAGCTTATGGACGCCGGGACCGTCCGACGCCTCTCCGGCGAAGGCGCGTTCTTCGGAAGCCATCTGGCGACGCATTGCGCGATCGATGGTCTGTCGAGCTCTGACCTGGCCGCCGAGCTTCTGCGCTCTCGTATGTTCATCGAACGGTGGACCGGTCGGCCAACCACGGCGTTCGCGGCACCCTTCTCCGTCACCGACCGACGGCTTGGCCGGCTGGCCAAGGAGTGCGGCTATCGAATCGGCTTCGGCCGCAAACACGGGCCGGCGGACCTCGATTGCGATCCCATCGACCTTCCGCGCATCGAGATTCGCGGGGATCGCTCGCTCGATCACTTTGTTGCCATTGTCGAGGCCGTGCTCGAGTGAACGGTGAAACTTGTGTCATTATTCCCGCTCACAATGCGCACGTTACAATCGACGAGACGCTCCGCAGCGTGCGCGCGCTCGAGATTATTGTTGTTGACCATGGCTCACGCGGCCAGACTGCCGCGATCGCCCGATGTCACGCGGAGATCGATACGCGCGCGCGGCTGATCGAGCGGGCAAACGCCGGTGTGGCCGCCTGGGCACACGTCGCTTCGCGATTACCCATGTCGACGGTGCCGCTCCCCAATGACGGCATTCTGACGGTTGGAAGGCGTGCTGTCGCAGTGACCCCACGATAAAGGAGCCATCCACAAAGGACATCGCAAGTCTATTGGGCGACTTGGGACACGGCTGACATCAGCTCCTGCGGGTTTACCGCCCCAAACATGTATCGCCCACCCTCCGGAACCTCCGTGAAGCTCCAGCGGACGATGCCCTGCCGGTCCAGGAGGAACTGACCAACCAATTGTCCGTGTCCGGTTGCCATCATCTGCTCGTCGGCTTCGGTCATTTCGTAGTGGTCCCTCTTGTCGAGGATTTCGCCGGCCGCTAAAGGATCCATAGGACCGGGCAACTCGCCTGGTATGTCGACCCGCATATCCTTTACCGCCGCCATCGAGACCTTGTACGGCCAGTTCGTCTCGTTTTGGGTGAATTCGAGATTGGGCAGTCCAAAAGCACGATGTGAAGCGCGTTCAGGGTCGGAGGCCGCAAGCAGATTCGGCATCGGGTGGTAGCGGAAATAGAGACGCGCCCGTTCGATCGGTGTGTTGACCACGGTCAGGCTCTCCACGCCCCTTTCGCGCAGCTCCGGATCAAGCCGCGCCTGGGCGGCGATATGGCGCCGGCAAAACGCACAATGCAGACCTCGAAACAGGCCGACCAGAACCGGTTTTTGTCCGCGAAAGTCGTCAAGCGCGATCTTGCCTTCCTGGGTAATGGCGTCGAGTACCAAGTTCGGCGCACGGTCGCCCGGTTGAAGCGGTACCAAGTCACTATGCGCGGACATTGCCAACCTCCCCACCCGGCTAGTCGAGAAAAGGCAGCACCACAAGCGCTTCCGGGTCGAGCCCGTGCTGGGCGCAAATACCCTGCGCCAGGGAAAAGTAGCGTTCGGCCTCGGCCAGATTGTCGAGGTCCAGATTAAGCGTTGCAAGACCATCATAGCACGGAAACAGCAGTTGGGGTTCGCCTGTTTCGCGGGCTACGTCCAGTGCTTCGTGGAACAAGCCAACCGCCAGTTCCGGACGGCCGTTGCACTGATGGATTTGCCCAAGCACGATCAACGGCACCGGCAGGTGCTCGCGCTGGTCGAGCGCCCGGTCGATCTCGATGGCCTTCTCGGCAGCAGGCACGCCCTCCGTTGGACAGCGATCCGTGAAAGTACAACAAGCGACCGCCAGATTGGCGAGAAGGCGCGCCTGGAAACCCAGATCACCAATATGGCGCGCCACTTCAAGACCGCGCCGACAGACCTCCATCGCCCGTGCCGGATCGATGGTCGTGTAAAGCACGCCAAGATTGGTGTAGCCGCGGCAGGCGGCGCCCAGTAGACCGGCGACTTCGGCCAATTCAATGCTACGCTCAACCTCACGCACGGCTTCACGGTTTCGCCCAAGGCGAGCCAGCGCGACAGCCTTGGTGTTAAGTGCCTCGGCGGTCACAAGAGTGGCATCACGCCCTACCTCGGAGACATGCTCCGTTGTCAGAGTGCGTACGCAATCCAGCGCCGCGTCTGCCCATTTTGCCGCGAGAGCGTGGTCTCCGCTCCGGAACGCCTGTCGGCCACGTTCTTGCCAGAGATGCGCCTGCTCGATCGGGGCATCCGCTCCATCGAGGAGCGCTGCCGCTTCAGCATAGCGGGATTCTGCGTTGTCCCGCTTGCCGACATCCCAAAGCAGCCGACCGATCTTACGCAAAACTCGCGCCGAAGCGACACGATCGGCTGACTCGCGGTATGCCTGCAACACCGTCTCGTAGTGGTGGTGCGCGATCTCGCGGCGGCCTACCGGGCCGCTCAAATCGGCAATGCGCTCTGCAATTGCCAGTTTGAGCGGCGTTTGCCCGATCGCGTCCAACGCAGTCAGTGCTCGCTCGTAGAAACGAAGGGCGTCGTCGTTGGCGTATATCATGCGAGCGCGATCGCCCGCCGCCTGCAGGTAATGCGCGCCCCTCTCCCGCTCGGCGCTCTGTGCGAAATGATGACCGAGCACGGTCAAATCCTCGAGCCGTTCCGGCTTGTCGCCGCACAGTTGCTCCAAG
Source organism: Mesorhizobium sp. P2_A8 (assembly GCF_056404935.1). NCBI lineage: Bacteria > Pseudomonadati > Pseudomonadota > Alphaproteobacteria > Hyphomicrobiales > Phyllobacteriaceae > Mesorhizobium > Mesorhizobium sp. P2_A8. Next base: position 68,445 of record NZ_JBFUDB010000015.1, on the reverse strand, counting down.
GCAGCACCGACCCGCCCATGGATGTCGGTTCGGCGTTGCAGGAGCAGATTCTGGTAGATCACATCCTGCAGCAATGTTTGCGTAAAGCGGTAGCTTTGCGACGAGACCGAGCCTGATCCGGCAACTTCCTCGATGATTTCCGCATCGCAAAGCAGTTCGCAGCCGGCTTCTAGCCGGCCGGGGTCGGATGTCACGGTTTTCAGAACTGTGGCATCGAAGCGCGGGCCGATTACCGCGGCTTCCTGGGCCAACCGGCGCACCTCTTGGGGCAGCCGGTCGACGCGAGCAAGCAACATTGCCTGGATAGTGGCAGGAATGCCGGTTGCGACTTCGCCTGCCACAGTCCGCCATCGCTGGCCCTCGCGCATCAGTACACCGCGATCGATAAGGCCGCGAACGATCTCCTCTACAAAAAGGGGGTTGCCGCCCGCGCGCTCGAGGATCTGGTCGGGAAGCCTTCCTGCGGAGTTTACCCAGCTCTCGCCGAAAAGCGCCGCCAGCAGGCTGCGTCCGTCGTCACTGTTGAGCGGCGAAAGCCTGAGCGCTGTGTGACTGACCCGACTTGAGTCGAGCTGGTCGTTGTCCGGCGCCGGACGATGCGTGACCAGCAACATCAACCGCGTGCGTTCCAACCTGTCCATCACGAAACGCAGTGCCTCGAGCGACACGGCGTCGGCCCAGTGCAGGTCTTCAACGACAATCAACAGCGGCGACAACGCAAGCCGCCGTTCGATGATTGTGCGGACTGCGTAGAGAATTTGCCGCCGCAGTTGCTCGGGCTCGACATGCTGCAAGGTGGCATCGGGGTCGCCAAGGCCAAGCACATGGTAGAGCAAAGGCATCAGCCGCGTCGCTTCCTCGCCCTGGAGACCGAGATCGGTAAGCAAGCCTGCGAGCTTGCCCCGCATTTCGTCCCCAGTGTCGTTCTGCATCATCCCGGCTGCGCTGCGCACCACAGCGCCCAAGGCACCAAATGATCGTTCGCCCAGCGGTGAGCAGGTGGCCTGCCGCACGGCGAGGTTGCGAAAACGATCCTCGTCGCCGACGCGGGCGACGAACTCCTTCACCAGTCGCGATTTCCCGATACCGGCTTCTCCAACGAGGCGGACAAGTTGGGCCGAGCCGCCGCACGCCTGGTCAAGGCTCGCCAGCATTCTATGCAGCTCCGCATCACGGCCTATCATCGGAGCGCTGAGGCCGAGCGCCTCGAGCCCACGCGCCGCACGCGGCGCCGCAAGCGGTGCATCCAGCCGATGGACGAGCACACTGCCGGCCTTGCCGCGAAGCACGACATCACCCAGCGGCTCGTAGGAGAAGGCATGCCGGGTCAGCCTGTGAGTGAGCTCGCCCACCAGCACCTCACCCGGGGCTGCCAGCGATTGCAGGCGTTGCGCCGTATTCACGGTGTCGCCGGTCACCGAATAGGATTTGGCGGTGCCGATGCCCAATCCGCCAGTTACGACCGGGCCGGTGTTTATGCCGATGTGGAGCAACAGGGGCGAGCCGGAGTGGGGGGCGCTTTCGCCGAGCCGCGCCGTCCGGGCGATCATGTCAAGAGCGGCGCGAAGCGCACGTTCCGGATCGTCCTCATGTGCGACCGGCGCACCGAACAGAGCGAGCAGTGCATCGCCGATGAATTTGTCGACGAACCCGCCGAAGTTTCGCACGGCCGCCGTCAATTCCTTGAACAGTTCGTTCTGCAGCGCTTGCATGACCTCGGGGTCGAGCTGCTCGCTGAGTGTCGTGAAGCCGCAAAGGTCGGCAAACAGGACCGTTACCGTCCGGCGATCGGCGTCGGAGACGGGATGCCGCCCATCGTCGGTTTCGACGTTCGCAAGCAGCGACGGCGTTCGAGAAGGCGGTACGATGGTCCGGCTCGGTGTCGGAGCAGGCCGTTCGACGGCTTTTGCCGGCGCACCGACGCTTGCCCCACATTTCGGACAGAACTCGAAATCAGGTGCGCAGGGGTAGCCGCAACTGGCGCATGGCACGGGCTGGCGCTTGCCACACCTTGGACAGAAAGCGTATCCGCTCTCAACCTCGAAACCGCAGCCCGAGCAGTCCATCGAACAAGACCTCACTAGGGGCCGTGACCGCGTGATCTCCCTACGCGCGTCACGACCAGGGTATTCACAAGGATGAACCGTTAGCCGTCGACCAGCAAGCGGCTGCGTAAACGGGTATCGGGCGATCAGTGTGAGTCCTATCGTTCGGGCGGCTGCGTGGCCGTCGTTTGCGAAAGTTCCCTCGTACCCTCCGCCTTCCTGCTATCGTAGGGACGAGGAGACGGACCGATGAGCGAGAATCGTAAGCTGGCCGCAATCCTGGCTGCAGATGTGGTCGGATACAGCCGGCTCGCGAGTGCCGACGAAGATCGTACTTTGGCGAGGTTGCGGGCACTGCGCAGCGACCTGATCGATCCGATCATCGCCGTGCACAACGGGCGGGTGATCAAGCGCACCGGGGATGGGGCGCTGGTTGAGTTCCGCAGTGTGGTGGATGCCGTGCGCTGCGCCGTTGAGGTTCAGAATGGTATGGTTGAGCGCAATGCCGGCGTGGCGCAGGACCGCCGCATCGAGTTCAGGATCGGCATCCATCTGGGCGATGTGGTCGAAGAAAGCGACGGCGACCTGATGGGCGACGGCGTCAACATTGCCTCGCGTTTGGAGGGCGTCGCGGCGCCCGGCGCCATCTGCCTGTCCGAAGACGCCTATCGCCAGGTCAAGGCAAGGCTCGACCTCTCGGTCAGCGATCTGGGCAGCACGCAGCTCAAGAACATCGCCGAGCCGATCCGGGTCTATTCGCTGCAAGTCGGCAGCGCCGGAACCAGGGCGACCGCGACCCCGGAAACCGCGAGCCGGCCGGCGACGGCAGCGCCGCCGAAGCTGTCAATCGCCGTCCTGCCATTCGCCAACATGAGCGGTGACGTTGAACAGGACTACTTCGCCGACGGCATCTCCGAGGACATCATCACGGCGCTGTCCAAACTGTCGCAGCTCTTCGTCATCGCGCGCAATTCGTCGTTTACCTTCAAGGGCCAGAACGTCCATGTGCAGGAGGTGGGCACCAAGCTCGGCGTGCGGCATGTACTTGAGGGCAGCGTACGCAAGTCGGGGAACAGGGTGCGCATCACCGCGCAGCTCATCGATGCAACCTCGGGCGGCCATCTTTGGGCGGAGCGGTTCGATCGCGAGTTGACCGACATATTCGCCGTGCAAGACGACGTGACGCAGCAGATCGTCGCTGCGCTGGCGCTCAATCTGACTGAGGGTGACCGTCAGCGGCTGGCGCCCGAGCACCCGCGCCACGCGGAGGCGTATGACTGTTTCCTGCGGGGCCGGGAGCTGTGGCATCGGCTGACGAAGGAGACCAACGTCGCAGCCCGCGACCTCCTGCAACGTGCCATCGACCTGGACCCGAAGTTTGCCTCCGCCCACGCTTTCCTCGCCCTCACGCACGGACTCGATTACCTGAACAGGTGGAGTGCCTCGCCGCCGGAATCGATGGCGCAAGCGGAAGAGGTCGCAACGCGAGCGGTAACGCTGGATGACAGCGATCCCTGGGCGCACTGGGCGCTGGCTATAGCCAAGCTGTACACACGACGGCACGATGGGGCCATCGGCGAGGCCGAGCACGCGATCGCCCTCAATCCGAACTTCGCCGAGGGGCACGTGATCCTCGGCGAGGCGCTGTACTATTCGGGCAGACCCGAGGAGGCCCTCGAGAGTTTCGCCCGGGGGAAGATCTTGAATCCGTACTTTCCGGATGTGCTTCTGCATTTCCAGGCTTTGGCCGCGTTTCAACTGGGAAGGTACGACGAGGCCGTTGGCCTCTTGATGCAACGGCTGGCTCGCAACGCTGTCACTGATGTCTCGCGCGCTCTTCTGGCCGCCTGCTACGGCCAACTGGGCCGTTTCGCCGAGGCCCGCGCGGCATGGCAGGAGGTGCTTCGCGTCAATCCCGACTATTCGCTGGAATACCGTCGCAAAGTGTTGCCCTACAAGAACCCTGCCGATTTCGAACTCGTGGTGGACGGGCTCCGCAAGGCCGGTGTCGTGCAATGACAGGTGAGGCGATGTCAGATAGATCGCCGTCGCTTGCGGTTGCGCACTAGGAAATTCACCTGAGATAAGGCCTGAAGAGAGGCTCAGGTCGCCTTGATCCCTGCCCGGCCGATCTTGCGCCATCGGGCGTTTTCGCGAACCAGCTTCAAGTCGTCGGTCGTCTCGGCAAGTGTCCGCAATCGGTATTGCCGGAGCAGGTCCGGGAAGAGCGCCCCTTCCGGCAGGCCGGCAAGCTGCTCGCGGACCGAGATCTTTTCATCGATCACCCGCATGCCCCAGGCATTTTCCCGAACCTGCAGCTCCGCGGCCAGATCGAGCTCGTCCGGCGCGTTTTCGTCCAGCGCAGCCAGCAGGATCGAGTGGAAAAGCGCGACATAGCCAATCTGTCTCAGGCCGCCCACAACCCGCACGCGCGGCAGTATGGCAAGGACGAGGAACATCAGGAACAGGTTCGGCAGCAGCACGCCGTCCAGCAGCGCCTGCCTCAGATGCGGCCGCTCGAACGGGATGGAAAGACCATGTGGCCTGTCAGGCTCGATCAGGTGCCCGTTCTCGAGGATGAGCTTGCGCACGCGCTCCTCGCGGATGCCCCAGAAATAGGCCGTGCTATTGGGCAGGAATCTGCCAAACGGGCCCGATGCGGCTTCTTGCAAGGCACGGTCGAGACGCTGACGCCTTGCGGGCTCGACGAGCAGCCTGGAAAGAAGGCTGCCGTCATCTTCCAGATGCCGCGCCATGGCAGCCGCGGCGAGCCGATCATCGATGAAAACCGGCCGGGCCATGCCGGAACGATCCCAATCGGCGACGAGGTCCTCGTTGAGGGCGGTCAGCGCATCGGCGGCGGTTACAAACACCTTGTCCTGGCTGGCAAGCAGTGTGCCCAGCCAGCGGCTGGCATCCGTTTCATCGCCCACCGATGCGAGCGCGCGCGTGTTCAGGGAGACGGGACCGGCCACGCAGGCGCTTTTGCGGCACAGTTTGTGGCGCCCCATGCCAAACAAATTGACCTTGTCGTCGCCGACATCGAGCCATCCCGGCCCCTCCCGGCCGATTGTCTCCAAGGTCATCGTCGTTCCCATGAAGCCGACGAAGGCCGACAGCCCGCTTTCGACCGCGCCGAGCCAGGCAAGCATAAGGGCATCGAACGTGATCCGGTCCATCAGCAGCAGGCAGTGCAGGCCGGACTGAATCACCGGTCTGTGCTCGAACTCTTCGAGGGCCTTGCCGATCTCTTCCGGCTGCATGATCGCACCAAGGCGCTGATGCAGGACGTCGCGCAGGATCGAACGGGCAGCGATCGCCGGACCCGATGCAGGCCTTGCCACCGGCCGCCACAGATGGCGCGCGTAATCGGAAACCGGTGCATTCCAGTTCTGCTCGATATCACGCACGACTTCCGGGCAGAGCTGCGACAGCACAGCCAGAATTTCCGCCGGAGGCGTAGGGGTTTGGTCGAAGACGGCGGTCATTGGTCTCGTCTAGCCGCTCGCGGTGTAAACGCCAAGGGAGACCTCAGAACCGCAGCCGGGCCATGCTCAGGAGGTCGTGGTACTGCCCGTCGGTAAAACCGGCCTTGACATGCCGGCCTTCGACCTCGAAGCCGTGGCTTGTGTAGAGACGGACGGCCGGTTCGTTGTCGGCATAGACGGTCAATTCGACCCGCTTCAGGGCGCGCCAGTTGTCGGCCACGTCAAGCAGCGCGCCAAGTATGGCAGAGCCGATGCCCTTGCCGACAAAGGCATCATCAAGGCCGATATTGATCTCGCCGCTATGCGAACGGCGCGGCGAACTCTGCACGACCAGGCTGCCATGGCCGACGACCTTGCCGTCCAGCTCCGCAACGATCCAGGTGGTTTCCTGGCCGGACTTGGCGATGCGCCGCTCGACCTGCTCCACCATCTCGAAGGGCATCCTGAGCGTGCCCCAGCGAAAGCCCGGCATGTTGAAGATGGCGCAAAGCGCCTCCGCATCACTTGGCCGGACGGCGCGGAGCTGCGGCTGGATTTTCTCAGAGGATGGCGAGGTCGTGCTGGTCATGGCGTTCCCGGCGAAGGCAATCGGCCCGGCACGATGCACCGGTCGTCCCCTGAAAATCCAGCCGTCTCTGCAACCTATGATGCCGATTGCGCGCTGAAATACCGCGAGGCGGCATAGAGTTTGAAGACACCGCTGATGCCGATCCAGCAGAAAAGGGCGAGCCAGTACAATGTCTCGGTCGCCGTCCAGTCGATCCGGTGCACCGCAGCGTCGGTGATGACGAGGCCAAGGACGGCAAGCAGGCCAACCAGAAACTGCGCCAAGCCAAGCACCAGCAGTTCCTCGCGTGGCGCGCTTCTCCAGACGAGATATGTGCCGCCCGCACCGGCGAGGAAGATGGCGCTGTAGACTTGGGCGTGGAAGGCATCCACCGGCCATGGCCAGATGCCGCTGAATGTCAGGGGAAACAGCAACAGGCCGACGCCATAGAGCCCGAGGATCGCCGTTTCCACCGGAAGGTAGCCGCGCCATGCGGGGTTTAAGGTCACGCCTCTTGCCGAAGGACGGGCCCTGGCCCGCCACAGGAACAGCCCCGATATCGCGACCGAAGCGAGATAGACCAAAAACCAGAGCCAGGGCGCTTTGCGCTCGAAGTTGAAATAGCCGAGATTGAGGAACGAGGCCACCGACACGATGACGGTGAAGATGAAGGCCATTACGAGCACGAGTCTGCCGGGCGACCATCGATTCCACAACAGCAGCGCCGCCATCACGACCATTTCGGCCGTGTAGAAGCCGCCGAGGAAGCGGGCATTGAACGGCGTGACGGCCCAAGGCCAGCGCGGCTTGACCAGGACGGGCGCGAAAAACAGGCCGGCGCCGACGATCAGGACGAGGATGACCACCGCAGAGAAAAGGCGCAGGGCCGCCGGAAATGGCGGGTTGTCGGATGTCGGCATGGGAGAGAGCCCCAAGGATGAATTCCCCATAGACCATCATAGTGCCGGTTAGCGCGAATGGAAATTGGACTGTCACCAGGCTTGTCTATTCGAATGGCCGTACGGTCCGTTTCGAAGTAAAATGGCGACTCGGACCAAAGAGCGGTCCGGACAGCCCGCCTCGGGCGCGCATTTTCCGGAGCCTGCACGATGAACGAAGCTCAGGATCTGTTCTCGCTTCTGCGGCAATCGACCGATGTCGATCCACAGGCAGTCGACGCGATCGAGCGAACCATCGCGGAGGGCCAGGACCGTGAACTTTGCCGCATCAATGCGCCAGCCTTCGCCGGCAAGCATGGCCTCGACGAGGAACGCACCATAGGCGCCTTTCTCCACGCTGCGCGGGTGGGTATCTTCGACATTTCCTGGAATGTCCTGTGCCCCGGCTGTGGCGGCGTGCTCGACACCAACGCCACGCTGAAAACCCTGCAGAAGGACGAATACACCTGCGCGCTGTGCTCCGAGGGCTATTCGCCGACCCTCGACGAGATGGTCGAGGTGACATTCACCGTCAGCCCCCGCGTGCGCAGGATTGCCGCCCACAATCCACACGAACTGCCGTTGGTGGAATATTTCCGGCAGATCTACTGGGGGTCCGGCGTCGATCTGCCGGAAGAGGATTTCGCCAAAAAGATAGAGGCGTTCTCGTTGGAGGATATCGAGCTTGCGCCCGGTGAAAAGGCGTTTCTGCTCATACAGCTTCCGTCCGAATTCATCATCGTATTCGAGCCGGTCACCCATTCAGCGCAGTTCATCGACGCGAAGGGCGAACCAACAAAGGAACGCCGAAGCCTGTCTTTGGTCTTCGACCGCGACCATGTCCAGAGCCAGACGCTGGAGATGCAACCGGGCCCGATGCGCATTTCGCTGGAAAACAGGACCGACACCCGCGTGCTGCCGACGGTCTTCATCGCCGGCAAGGCATTGCATGATTTGCTGGGCAAACGCCGGCCCTTCCTGACCGCCAAGCGCCTGCTCACCAACCATACGTTCCGCGATCTCTATCGCACGGATACGCTCGACATCAACCAGCGCCTGAAGATCACCAGCCTGACCTTCCTGTTCACCGACCTGCGCGGATCGACCGCGCTTTACGAGCGGGTGGGCGACCTTTCAGCCTTCGATCTCGTGCACGCGCATTTCCAGGTTCTGCACGAGATCGTCGCGGCAGAGGCAGGCGCGGTGGTGAAGACGATCGGTGATGCGGTGATGGCGACCTTCGCGACGCCTGATCGTGCGATTGCTGCGGCCCTCAGGATGCGCGATGCGATGCGTGCGCTCAACGACAAGAGCGGACGCGAGGATCTGCTGCTCAAGATCGGAGTCCATGCCGGCCCCTGCATCGCCGTGTCTATGAACGAGCGACAAGACTATTTCGGCCAGACGGTCAACATTGCTTCGCGGGTCCAGAACCTTGCCAACGCGCAGGCGATCTTCGCCACTCGTGCGGTGGTCGACGACAAGCTCACCGCCGATCTATTGCACAGGAACGCGCTGACGCCCGTGCCCCACGAGGTCTCGTTGCGCGGCATTGAGCGGGAGATAGCAGTCTATACGATCCCCTGAAGACCTGACCCCTGAAGATTTGGGGCGTCTCGGCCCCTCACACGCGCCTACAGATAAAATAACGATCGGCGGGCACCGAAGGCGGCAGCGGGAGGCGTTGCAACTGCGGATGATCGAGCGGCGTGCCGCTGACCGCAATGCCGCCGACGCGAAGCAGGCGCGCCGTCAGATCGGGAAGCCAGGTAGAGGTCACTGCATCGCGATCTTCATAGCCGGTGCCGATGTCGGCGTGAACAAGAGCGGCATCGATGCCAATGAACCTGCTCGCTGTCTCGCGTATTTCGCCGAGCACGAGGTTTTCAGCTTCGGGAATTGAGCTGGCGTGTGCGGCAAGTGCGCGGTCGAACGCCACGATCCGGCGTCCGGGCAGGCGCTCGCGCAGATGGTGGAACGTGCGGCCATTGCCGAGGCCGAGCTCGACCACGGGCCCCTCCATCTTCGCCACCTCGGTGCAGACATGATCGAGAATGTCGCGCTGTGCGGTCATCCTGCGGATGAAACTGTCGAGGCGAGTCATATGCGATTGTACGTCCTGAACCAGTCCGCACATAGAGGCGAACAATGAACATTGCAATAACCGAACAGGCTGCCGACAAGGATGGCGCGCGGCGGAATAGCGATCTCACTTGTAGGGGTCTGCGGCATCCCGCAAGCCGTCGCCGAGGAAGTTGAACGCCATGATGACGAGAATGACGGGGAGCATCGGCAAGAGCAGCCATGGATAGAACGCGATCACGTTGACGCTGCGCGCCTCGGTGAGCAGGATGCCCCAACTGGTTATCGGCGCCCTCAGGCCGAGCCCGAGGAAGCTCAGCGCCGTCTCGCCCAGGATCATGCTGGGGATGGAGAGCGTCGCCGTCGCGATCAGATGCGACATGAAGCCGGGAATGAGATGCCGCCCGATGATGCGGCTGCTCCTGGCGCCCATCAATTGCGCGGCCAGAACGTAATCCTCCTCGCGCAAGGCTAGAAGCTTTGAACGCACGGCCCGCGCCAGTCCGGTCCAGTCGAGCAGCCCGAGGATGACGGTGATGCCGAAATAGATCAGCGCCGGACTCCAGGTTATCGGCATGATAGCCGCCAGAGCCAGCCATAGCGGAATGCTGGGGATCGATTGCAGAACTTCGATTATCCGTTGAACGATCAGGTCGAAGATACCGCCGTGATAGCCGGCCAGTCCGCCGATGACAATGCCGAGCAGGAAGCTGAAACTGATGCCGACGAGGCCGATTGTCAGTGAAATGCGTGCGCCATAGATAATGCGCGAGAGCACATCGCGCCCCAACCTGTCAGTGCCGGCCAGAAAGAGCTGGCCGTTTTCGGCAGGGCAGACAAAATGCCTGTTACCTTCGATCAGGCCCCAGAACCGGTAACTGTCGCCCTTGCAGAAGAAATGGATCCGCTGAATATCATCCTGTTTCTCGATGTAGTTCCGCTTGAGCGTGTCCATATCCAGCGTCATCTGGCGGCCATAGACGAACGGCCCGACGAACTGGCCGTCGTGGAACAGGTGCACCCGCTGCGGCGGCGCATAGATGTAGTCCATGTTGCGCGTGTGCAGATTGTAGGGCGCCAGGAACTCGCAGATCAGTATCCCGAAATAAAGCGCTGCCAGGAATATGCCGGATACAAGGGCAAGCCGGTGCTTCCGGAATTTCCACCACATCAGCCGCAATTGCGACGCCTGATAGACTTTCGCCTGCTCCGGCGTCATCGCCTCGACCGACTGCAGGTCAATGGGCGCGCTGGAAACGTAGTGTTGCAGTGGAGCACCCGGAGCGGGCAGCGGCGAATTCGTGTTCATTTGGTGCTGCCGCCTTGCAAACGAATTCGTGGATCAAGCAACGCCAGCGCCAGGTCGGAAATCAGGACACCGATCACCGTCAAGAAGGCGAGGAACATCAGGAACGACCCTGCCAGATACATGTCCTGGCTTTGCAGCGCCTTGATCAGCATCGGCCCGGTCGTCTCCAAAGACAGCACGATCGCCGTGATTTCGGCGCCGGAGATGATGGCCGGCAGGATAGAGCCGATGTCGGAAATGAAGAAATTGAGTGCCATGCGCATCGGATATTTGACCAGCGCCTTGAAGGGATGAAGGCCCTTGGCGCGCGCGGTCACGACATATTGCTTGTGTAGCTCGTCGAGCAGATTGGCGCGCAGCCGCCGGATCATGCTTGCCGTGCCCCCGGTGCCGATGATCAAGACCGGGATCCAGAGATGGGCGAGGATCGACTTCGCCTTGGCCCAGCTCATCGCCTCGCCGAGATATTGCTGGTCCATGAGATGGCCGATGGACGTGCCGAACCAGATGTTGGCGAAATACATCAGGATCAGCGCCAGCATGAAGTTCGGAATGGCAAGGCCGAGAAGGCCGAAGAAAGTCAGGCCGTAGTCGCCCCAGCTGTATTGATGCGTTGCGGAGTACATGCCGATTGGAAAGGCGATGAGCCAGGTGAAGATGATCGTGACGAAGGAAACCAGCACGGTCAGCCACATTCGGTCCCCGACGACGTCGCGAACGGGCAGCTCATATTCGAAGGAATAGCCGAAATCGCCGTGCAGCATCCCGCCGACCCAGTAGAAGTAGCGAACGACCGGCGGCTTGTCGAAACCATATTCCTTGCGCATCATCTCGATGCGATCCGAATCCACCCCCTCGCCCTGCGCCCGCAGCTCGGCGACATAGCTGTCGAAATAGTCGCCTGGGGGAAGTTCGATGATCGTGAACACCAGCGCCGATATGATCAGCAGCGTTGGAACCATCACGGCGATGCGCCAGACAAGATATCGAAGCACGCTCAGGACTCTCCAAGCCAGAATGTATCCGGCATATAGACGCCGAAATAGGCAGTCGGGTCGTAGCCGTAGAGCGCCTTGTCAGGCAGATTGCGGAGCCGCGAGGACGCCAGAACCGGCTGATGAGTTCCATTCACCGTGCCGATCGAAAATACCTGATCGGTGTAGATCGACAGCATTGAATTCCAGATTTCGGCGCGCTCCGTGGCTTCGGTCGATGCGTTCCAGCGCTTGAGCAAAGCCATCAACTCGACCACAGGGGGGAGATCGGGCGCCTCACCGAGCTTGCCACGAGACAAGTAGTGAGCACCCCAGAGCGGCCATTGCAGCTGGTCGTCGATGGTGGGGGCCAGCTGGTTCGGGTTCATGTCGGCGGTCGGCACGCCATTGTCGATACCCGACCACATCGACATCATGATCTGGCCGCCAACCGCACGGCTGCGGAAGATGTCGCGCTGCGACGTCCGGATGAACAGGGCGACGCCGATCTTGCGCCAGTGATCGGTGATGAGTTCGAGAGCGTCGGTTTCCAGCGTGCTTTCGCCGGCCGTCTCCACTATGATCTGCGCCGGGCGTCCATCGGGAAGTATCCGCAGGCCGTCATCGTCACGCGCCTGAAGCCCGACCTCGTCGAGCAGGGCATTGGCCTGGTCGGGATCATGGGCGACCCAGGCTTTCGCGAATTCCGGCCGATAGAGCGGGCTCTCGGGCAGGACCGTATCGGCACTTTCCTGCGCCAATCCGTAGAACACAGCCATATTGATCTCGCGCCTGTCCACGGCGAGCGAAAGTGCGCGGCGCACGCGCACGTCGCGAAAAAGGCCGCGCCACACCTGGTCGGCACAATTCAGATTGGGCAGGAGTGCCAGCCGCGAACCCTGTGTGCGTTTCCAGAGATGAATCTTCACCGGGTATCGCTTCTCCGCATCCTTCAGGAAGGAGTAATCGGTGAAGTCAATTCCCATGCATTGCAGGTCGCTCTCGCCCGCACCGGTCTTGGCGGAAATGATCGCCGACGAGCTGACGTTCATGATAATCCGGTCAACATAGGGCAGTTGCCGGCCATTCTCGTCTATTCGATGAAAGAACGGGTTGCGCTCGAAGACGAACTGCTCAGCCGGCGGCTTGGTCCGGTTCTGCCAGGGATCGAGCGTCGGCAGCTCAGGATTCTCCGGGCGATACTGCCGCGACATGCGGATATGCAGGAGCGTCCATTTCTTGGCCCGGTTCTCCTTCATTAGGCCGGCGAGCCGGAATGGATCCTGGTATTTCTTGTGGAACTGCTTGAGATAGGCGGCTGGCAGAACAAGCGATAGCGGCGAAGCAGCAGCGAGCTTGGGCAGGAAGTCGGGATTGGGCGCATCCCAACTATAGCGGACCGTCAACGGATCGACGATCTCGAAGCGTGGCGGCTTGCCGTCCGCCAGCAGGGTCGGGGCAAGCCCACCTTGCGAAAGCTCATCGTTCAGCCAGACATCTTCCCAGCAATAGCGAAAATCCTCCGGCGTCAGCAGGCTACCGTCAGACCATTTATGCCCTTCCCGTATCTTGAAAGTGAAGACGCGATCATCCGCTACGTCGAAACTTTCGAGAATGTCGGCTTGCATGTTGAGCTTTTCGTCATAGCCGACCAGGCGAGCATATCCATAGATCGTCATCATCCGGATATCTTTCTGGCTGCCGATGATCGTACGCAGCGTGCCGCCATACTGGCCGGGCTGCCGACCCATCGCAGCGAGATTCACCGCGCGCGGGCTCTTGGGCAGGCGTTCGGCGAGTGCCGGCAGCGCCCTGGCCTTCAGCTGCGGCTGAAGAAATTCCGGCTCCAGATCGCCGGCGTGCAACGTGCCCGGTAGAAATGTCGATGCCATGAGGCCAAGGACGGTGCGCCGGCTGATCAATGGCGTAGCTCGCTGACATCTGCCGAACGTCGGGCCAGCACGAGGTGGCCACCGCCAAGATCGAGCGGCGACAGCATATCCTCGTCGCCTTCGTCGCGGAATTGCGGTCCCCATGCGCTGGTGTCGGAAGCGCCGCTGAGATTCAGGGTCTTGAAATCCATCGGCCTGTCGAGATCGGGGAAAGGTACTGCGGCGACCAGTGAGCGCGTATAGGGGTGCACCGGTTTCCTAAGCAGAATTTCGCGCGGCGCAAGCTCGACGATCCGCCCGCCGCACATCACCGCGATGCGGTCTGCCATGTAGTCCACCACCGCCAGGTTGTGGGATATGAACAGGTAGGTCAGGCCCAGTTCCTTCTGCAGGTCCTTCAGAAGGTTCAGGATCTGCGCCTGGACAGAGACATCGAGTGCTGAAACCGGCTCGTCGCAGATCAGGAGTTCAGGCCCCAGCGCCAACGCGCGCGCGATGCCGATACGCTGACGCTGCCCGCCGGAGAAACTGTGCGGATAACGCTTGATGAAGCGCGGATCGAGCCCGATTGCCTGCATCAGGCTCTTGACCGTGGCGAGTCGGGACGCGGCATTGCCACGTTGATGGATTTCCAGCGGCTCGCTCAAGATGTTCTCCACCGTCATGCGAGGGGAAAGCGACGAAACCGGATCCTGGAAGACCATCTGGATTTTCGCACGCAGCATGCGCAGGGCGTGTCCCTCGGCTTCCAAGACGTCGATCGGTCCATCGCGGCCGTTGAAGATCACAGAGCCGCCGCTAGGGGTGACAGCCCGCATGAGGATCTTGCTGACTGTGGTTTTGCCGGAGCCGCTTTCGCCGACCAGACCCAGGCACTCACCCCGCCTGATATCGAAGCTCACGCCGTCCACGGCGCGAACAGAGGTTTGATGATCCCCGCCGAACCATCCGGACTTGCGGGTGGTGAAGGTCTTTTCCAGATCCCTGACCGACAGCAGGATGTCATCCGGCCCTTTCGATGCCGGCGCCGTCTGCTTGCCGAGCAGGTTCCCGACATTCACCGGCACCTCTCGGAGCGCCTTTAGCCTTTCGCCAGGTTTCAGGTCGAAATGCGGAACGGCTGCCATCAGGCCCTTCAGGTAGGGGTGACCTGGCCGGCGGAATATCGCCTCGACAGGTCCCGCTTCCATGATCTCGCCATGGTAGATGACCACCACCTCGTCGGCGACATTGGCGACCACGCCGAGGTCGTGCGTGATCAGCAGCATCGCCATGTTCAGCTTGGTCTGAAGCTCGCGCAGCAATTGCAGGATTTGCGCCTGGATGGTGACGTCCAACGCCGTCGTCGGCTCGTCGGCGATCAACAGGGCGGGCCGGCAGATAAGCGCCATGGCGATCATGGCGCGTTGACGCAATCCTCCGGAAAGTTCAAAGGGATACATGTCATAGGCGCGCTTGGGATTGGGAAAACCGACAAGTCCAAGCATTTCCTCGGTCCGAGCTTTGCGCTCCGCCCGAGCCATGGACGCATGAATCTGCAGGGATTCGCTGACTTGGTTGCCGATCGTGTGCAGCGGCGACAGCGATGTCATCGGCTCCTGAAAGATCTTGCCGATGCGGCTGCCTCTCAACGCCCGGATTTCGGGTCCGTCACGCGACATCTGCAGGATATCCTGCGTCGTGCCGGGCTTTTCAGGATCGGAAAACAGGATACGGCCGCGGACATGGGCTGTCTTCGGCAAAATGCCCATCACTGCCTGGCTGAGAACCGATTTTCCGGAACCGGACTCGCCCACAAGCGCGGTAACCTTGCCGGGCAGGACGCGAAGATTTGCACGCCTGACGGCATGCAACGGTCCCCCGATAATGGCAAAAGAGATGCCAACATCTTCGATCCGCAGCAGATCAACACCCGAATTCATTCTCGCACCAGCCCCACTCTGGCAGCCTGCCGGGCGGCAGTCCCAGAAAGCGAGACTAGCGCATTGCCAGCCTAGAGCAACTTGGATTCGAAACGGCCGCCAGTTCGCTGGCGGATACCAAGGTGTTCGGATCAGATCGTGGCGGTTACTGGAGCTTCCTCGGGTCGCCCGCCGATAGCCGCGCGGCATCGCGATGAAGCAGCATGACCTGCTCGGCGTCCGATATTCGGTCGTGTATCGGCTCCAGCGCACCGTCCTCATCGAGTGCGAGAGCACCCGACAGATCGGGGGAAAGCACCGTCAGCTTCTGCTTGATGCCCGCCAGTTCCTCGTTGCCTAGCGTCAGCCAGCTGTTGGCGCCGCAATAGCTGGCGAAGTCTTTGCTGGCGAGAACGCCGTGCGGATATTTCTTGGTCAGGGTCTGGAGGCGCTGGACCTCGTTTACGGCCGAGCCGAAGACAGAGAATGTGAGCCGGTCGGTAAGTCCGACATTGCCGAACATCACATTGCCGACATGCAGGCCGATACCAAAGTTTATGTCGCTCAACCCCTGCTTCTTTCTGCGCAGATTGAGATCCATTATGCGCGCGGTGGCCTTGTGCGCTGCCGCAAGAGCAGCCTGGCAGGCGATCTCGGACTGCGAGCGGTGCCTTTCGCAAGGATAGACGGCAATGAAGCCATCCCCTATGAAACTCATGATCTGCCCGCCTTTGCGATTGAAAGGTGCAGCAACGGCATCGAAAAACTGGTTCAGCGTATCGATATAGATTTCGCGGCCGGAGGTTTCGGCAAGCCTTGACGACCCGCGCATATCGGCCATGACCAGTGCGGCCCGGATTGTATCGCCCTCGCCGCGCTTGATCTGGCCGTCCAGCACGCGCCTGCCGGCGTCGCCGCCGAGATACGTGGTCATCATGTTGTCGGCGAGCTTGGTGAGCACCGCCATCTTGGTTGCGATAGCGAGATGGTTCTGGATGCGCAGCAGCGCCGAAATCATGCTGTCGCTGAAGCCTGCAGCACTGTCGGTGGCCCAAGACCCCATCATGCCCTGACTGGCATTGCCGCTGAAGGGATGGACAAAAGCCATGTAATCGGTGACGCCCATCAGCCTGAGTTCATCGAAAACGGGAAACTCCGACGGCACCGACGGGTCGAACCGGCGCCGCAGATGGTCGAGCTTGTTGCTGAGCAGATGGTAGTATGGGCTAGTCAGGAACCTGTCCGACGGCACACCGCCCTCATTGCGGAAGCCTTCCACTTCCATGCCCTGGCCGCGAAACCAGGTGAAGCCAAGCGCGTCATAAAGCGGATGAAGCATCGAAAAACTCAAATGCACCCGCTTCAGCGGCAGGCCGGCAGCAGCCAGCCGTTCACAAAAGCCTTTTACCAATGTTTCCAGGTCGTTGCCTGCCAGCGCCGATTGGGCCAGCCAATCGGCAACCTTATCCATGAGAGTGGTGGAAATTTCTGCTTGCGCTGTGCTCATGCTATCTCGAAACCCGTCGAAGACGAGCCATTCTCCTTTGATCCGCTCCAACGCAGTCCGCCAACGACCCAAACATAGGGCCCTCGAAGTCAATGAAGCCTGCTTCGGCGGCAAAAGCCGGCGAAGGATTTCCCGAATGACTGTCCTTGCAGGCGTAGCTGCATCTATCTCCTGGCGCACTATGTGGCGAGGCTGCGGGCGGAGTGCAACACCGATCCTGACATCGGGCAAAAATTCGCTGGCTCAGGCGCCGTCAGGCCTTCACCACCGTCTCTCGGGCTAGCCCGAGACGGCCAAAAACATTGCGTGTGTCGATGATCAGAAGAGCGTGATCAGCGATCGCCCGATAGTCGATCGCGTCGTGGTCGGTTGCAACGACGACAGCATCGAAATCCCTCAAGGCCGCCTCGGTCAATTCGACCGAGCGACGCCCCTTGATCGCCATATGCTCCCGTGTGGTCGGGATCTCGGTAACATGCGGATCGTGGAATTCCGCCTTGCCGCCCCATTCCTCGATGAGTTCAATGAGCCGCAATGAGGGGCTTTCGCGGATGTCGGGCACATTCTTCTTATAGGCGAGCCCGATGATGAGAATGCGCGAGCGGCTGAGCGCCTTGCCGCAGCGCCGGTCCAGTGCCTTAGCCAGTTCATCGACCACATGACGCGGCATGGCTGTGTTGATCTCTGCCGCCAGCTCGATGAAGCGGGTCGGCAGTTCGAATTCGCGCGCCTTCCACGTCAGGTAGAAGGGATCGATCGGAACGCAATGCCCGCCAAGTCCGGGGCCAGGATAGAAAGGCATGTAGCCGAAGGGCTTGGTCTTTGCCGCCTCGATCACCTCCCAGATGTCGATGCCCATCGCACCGAGCACGACCTTCAACTCGTTGACGAGGGCTATGTTGACCGAGCGGAAGATGTTTTCCGTCAGCTTGACCGCCTCGGCGGTCGCCGTGGTGGAAACCGGAACGACGGTCTCGACCACGCCCTGGTAGAAAGCCTGCACGAGCGTCGCCGCTTCAATGCCGTCGCCTGCCACGACCTTGGGGATCGTCGCGACTTCAAAGCTGCGGTTGCCGGGATCCTCGCGTTCGGGCGAGAAGCCGAGGAAGAAGTCTATCTTCGACTGCAAGCCGGTTGCTTCCAGTATGGGCTTGATCACGTCGTCGGTGGTGCCGGGATAAGTGGTCGATTCCAGCACGATCAGCTGGCCGAGACGCAGATGCTTCGCGATGGTGCCTGCCGTGTTCCTGATGAAGGAGAGGTCCGGCTCACGGTGTTTCGTCAGCGGTGTCGGAACGCAGATGATGATGACATCGCAGACGCCCAGTTGGGCAAAATCCGCAGTGGCGCGGAACCGTCCGCTCGCCACCTGGCCAGCAAGGGCTGTCGACGTCACCGCCTCAATGTAGGATTGGCCGTTGTTCAGGCCCTCGACCTTCTGGGCTTCGATGTCGAAGCCGGAAACCGGGAAGCCGGCGCGTGCGATCGCAATCGCCAGCGGCAACCCGACATAGCCCAGTCCGATCACGCCGACTTGCGCGGCGCGCGTCGAAATCCGGTTCAGAAGACGGTCATATGTCGATAGTGAGGCGTCCAAAAATCTGCTTTCCCGTCAATTCGGACAGGCTGTCCGCTCCCGTGGCGAGGCTCACCTGGTGCCAAGAACCATGGCCGAGGCATATTGCGGAAGATCGATTTCCGCAAGCCGTCATCAGACCGGCACCTTCGCCTTCAGGCTGGCGGCAGCCATCGCATAGCCGCCAGCGGCGCCATCGATGAAATGAACGTGATCGCGCTGCAGCGGCGAGGCGACGAGGCATGTCATCAGGGCCGATTTCTGGCGGTGCAGGCCATAGTTGCAGATGCCCGCCTCTTCCGCCTGTTTCAGCCGGCTCTCGATCCGTCGCAACACATCCACGTCAACGTCGATGGTCATCTTCAAGCCGTCGTCGAACTTCCGAAAATCCGAATTGCTGGCCACATCGCGTTTGTAGATCTTCGGATCGAAACGGCCGATCGTCCAGCCATATCTATCGGTGACAGCCGTAAGCGTCATCAGGAACACTATCCACAGCTTCGATAGCCACCGCCATCCTGCCGGCGCCACGGCCCGCGCCTCGATATCGAGGCCGGCGGGCAAAAGACTGTAGGCCGGCCCGTCCACCGGAACCGGGTGGCCATCGCGTTCCTGCCTGCCGGCAAGGGCGATGATGTCGGAAGCCAGAAACTGAAAACCACGCAAGTCGCGCGACGCCCCCGGTATGGCTATGATCGAGACGATGTCGCCATGCCGGGCTTCGATCGGGTTCCAGCGGCAGGAGAGGCCTGTCAGATCCGGCCGCGCGCCGGCCGGTGCAGGATCGATCCGGTACCGCCCCGCTTTCATCTCGGCTTCCGCCCAACTGCCGCCACCGCCGGCGAACATGGCATAGAAGACCGCTTCGGAGGCCTGGAACCTCGCCACGCGAACGTCGAGGCCTTGCGCCCTTATATCCTTTATCGGCACGATCGCGGCACGCAAGGTCAGGTCCAGTTCGTCCGCCACCCATCTCTGGACAGCCGCCAGCGCGTTGCGGGCGATCTCCAGCGCCGAGCCGGGAAACGCCACGAGCGCGCCGTCGCCGCCGAAGACAAAGGGAAGATCTTGCCGACCCAGCGCATTGAGCAGCGCCGAAATGACGCTGGCGCCGGCCATATTGACGGTTTTATAGCGCCCAGCCTCGATCGCCTTGGTCGAGCCGACGATGTCGGCGGTGGCCAGCGCCCAGCCACCCGGGAGAGGCCGATAGTTGTCGATATCGGCAACGCTTTCGAACTTGGCGAAGACCGGCAAAGAAGCGATAAACGGGTCGGGCGCGGCAGCTGTTTCCATGAGCATCAGATAGCACATTCCACTGCTTGAAGGTCGATCATGCTTCGAAATTGACTTGCGCAGGCTTTCCGATGATAGGGTCCGGCAATGCGAATTGCCTTCTACGCGCCGCTGAAGTCACCCAATCATCCCGTTGCCTCCGGCGACCGCCAGATGGCACGGATGCTGATCAAGGCGATGGAGCATGGAGGGCATAGCGTCGAACTAGCATCCGAACTACGCATCTATCTACGCGAACCCGACTCGAAAAGTTTCGATGCGCTCAAGATTGAGGCCCGAGAGGAAGCCGCACGGCTGACCAAGCTTTGGGATCGTGACGGCAAGCCCGATCTCTGGTTCTCCTATCATCCCTATTACAAGGCGCCCGACCTGATCGGGCCCGAGCTGGCGTCGGCCTTCGCTGTCCCCTACGTGACAGCGGAAGCTTCCTATTCGAGGCGGCGCAACGCCGGTTTGTGGGCCGATACCCAAGCGATCGTGGTGCGAGCCATCGAACAGGCGGCGCTGAACATCTGCTTCACACAAAGAGATTGTCAGGGACTGACAGATGCGATTCCCGACGCTGCTCTCGGCATGCTTTCGCCCTTCATCGACACATCTGTATTCCGGGAAATGCCGGCACGGGGTTGTCCGACGCGCCTCATTACCGTCGCCATGATGCGCTCGGGCGACAAAGTCGAAAGCTATCGCATGCTGGCGCAAGCGCTCGGTTCGATCGGCCACCTGCCCTGGACCATGTCGGTCGTCGGGGACGGGCCTGCCCGTGACGAGGTCAAAGCGCAATTCGCCGGCTTACGCGCCGACCGTATCGAATGGCTTGGCGCGATTGAGCCGGCCGCCGTGCCGGATGTCCTCTTCGGTGGGGGAATTTACGTCTGGCCGGGTTGCGGCGAGGCCTATGGCGTTGCCTATCTAGAAGCACAGGCCGCCGGCCTTCCCGTGGTGGCTCAGGACATCGCCGGCGTGCCGGAGGTCGTGCGGAATGGCCAGACCGGTTTTCTCACCCCGCCGGGCAATGTGGCGGCGTTCGCATCTGCCATTGAAAGGCTTCTGGCCCGTAACGATGAAAGAACCATCATGGCCGCAGAAGCCCGACGTTTCGTCCTGGAAGAACGCTCCCTCGGTGTTGCAACGGCGCGTCTGGCCGAACTTCTTTCGAAGATCCCCGTCTCATGACATCCGATCAGATCTGGCAGCCCTTGGTTGAAGAACTGGCGCGACGGCAACGGGCGGACCGTAAGGCAGAGTTCTGGCTGCGCGACGATGACGCCGTGGATCCGACGCCTGCGCTTGATCGGCTGCTCGACCTCACCGGAGAATTCGCGGTTCCGGTCACTCTGGCCGTCATTCCGGCCCTGACTGATGAGAAGCTTGTCGCCCGGCTTGACGAGGCACCGCATGCCACGGTCGCCATCCATGGCTGGGCGCACCGAAATCATGCGCCCGAGGACCAGAAAAAGCAGGAACTCGGCGCGCATCGGCCACGCGAGACGGTGCTCGATGATCTGGCTCGCGGGCTGTCGCATGTAACCGGCCTGCACGGCGCACGTGCCGTTCCGATGCTGGTGCCACCCTGGAACAGGATCGACGCCGGCTTGGTAACCGACCTTGGATCGATAGGATTTGCGGCATTGTCGGTCTATGGGCCGCCTAGGCCGGCTTCACTGGCGGTCATCAACAGCAATGTCGACATCATGGATTGGCATGGCACGCGCGGCTGCCGCGATCATGGCCTGTTGGTTCAGGCTATCATCGCGCAATTGCAGCAAGCATTCGACGGCGGCGAACCGGTCGGCCTGCTCACCCACCATCTCGTACATGATGAATCGGCCTGGCTTTTCCTCGAACGGCTGTTCACCATCACCGCGCAGACCGAGGCCTGCACATGGCTTCCGATCAGGACATTGATCGGGCGCGGCGCCGGTAGAGGAAAATAGCTCAGCGCTTTTTGCGCAATGAGACTGGAAATTTGAGCGTCTGGCCATCCCGCGCGGCAAAAGCGCCGGCAAACCTGTCTTTGGCCAATTTCTCGATCTCGTCCAGTTCCTCGTCGGTGCGTGTCGGATCGTGGTGAAACAGCGCAAGCCCCCGCGCACCGGCCGCCTCACAGAGCTTGACGCCCTGTTGCCATGTCGAGTGCCCGTGACCGCGGCGGCGTTCCATTTCCTCCTCGGTGTAGGTGCAATCGTAAATGACGAGGTCGGCATCTCCGATCAGGCCGAGTACCGCCTGATCGAGTTTGTCCGGCTCGTGCTCAGTGTCTGTGATCACCGCCACGACGCGGCCGCCCCATTCGACCCGGTAGCCTATGCAGCCGCCCGGATGAACAAGACTGCCGGTTCGCACCACAACCCCTTCGCGCGGCCGAAGCACGTCTCCGGATACGAAATCGCGGCAGTCGAGGCTTGCCTTGCAGATCTCCAGTGTCACCGGAAACCACGGTGGACGCATGAACTCATCGACTATCTGCCGGGTTGTCATGCGTCCTGCAAGATGCCCGGACCAAAGCGTAACCTTGACGCTCCGGTCATAGATCGGCGCAAAAGACGGCAGTCCGATGATGTGATCGTAATGGCAATGGGTGAAAAGCAGGTCGAAATCGGTCACGCCCGACGCCAGAAGCGCCCCGCCGGCAGGTCGTAGGCCAGAGCCCGCGTCGAACAGAAGCGTATGCTTGCCGCATCGCATCTCAATGCAGATTGTGTTGCCGCCATAGCGAGAGAATTCTGGCCCCGATACCGAAATGCTGCCGCGTACGCCCCAAAACCTGACCAGGAAAACGTCGTCGTCCATGCTACCCTTCGCTGTCCCCGCCGCCCATCGTAGCCAAACAACTGCTGCTAGGCGAGACAGGTTTTCTCCGGGTGACCTTCCGAGGTGCCATCACGACAGCGAGGATTGAGCTCACCTCATTCGTTATTTGGCGCTTCGTGCGTCGATCAGATCCGCGGTCGTATGGCTTAGGCGGTCGGCAAGAACCCGCAATATCTCGATGGTCATTTCCGGGTACTCCTTCATAAGCCTCAGGAAATGATCCTTGCGGATTCTCAAGGCTTCCAGCGGACTTGCCGCTCTGACGGTGGCAGTGCGAGAGCTGTTACACAATATGGCGATCTCGCCAACAATCGAATTTGGCACCAGTTCGGCAACTTTTATCGGTCCGCTGTCGGAATCGACCAGAATATCCGCCCTGCCTGAAAGGATGACATAGGCGGCGTCTCCCTCGTCGCCCTGCCGGAAAAGGATCTGGCCGGCGCTGTAGCTCACGCGATCGGATGTGAACGCAAGGAGCTTGAGCTTTGTCGACTCGATGCCGGAAAACAAGGGAATGCGTTGCAGCATTCCAACTTCATCCTTGAGCAGCATTGTCGCAAACCCTCCCAAACTCGCGTTTGCCAGACTAGAGCAACGGACGCCCAGATGGAATCAATTCTGTTTCCGTGATGGCGTAGGCGAACCACGCGGTGGCGAGCCCGATGTCGTGCGATCGGGCGATGCTGCCTGACAAAGTGGGCGTCCGCCAGCCGGAACCTGAAGAGCCGGATGAATTTGCGGCAAATCCTTCGGGTTTCGGCGCGGATGTAGTCCCGCTACGCCCTTCTCCGAATTCCTTGACCCTGCAGCAAATTCCCACCGGCACAATGATCCCATCTGAAAAGTCCGTTGCTCTATGACAGCAGTTCCTTGAAGATACCGTTCCCTGCCAAAAGTGTCTCGTGTGTTCCGTCTTCCACCAGTTGACCCGAGTCGAAGACGACAACGCGATCGAACATCATCGCCATTGCCGGATTCGTCACGACCCACACAATTGCCGGCGAATTGCCGTCGCGCCTGGCTTCATCGAGCACGTTTCGCAGCACCTTATCCTGCATGCGCTGGTCGAGCGCCGACAGCGGCCGGTTGAGAATGAGAAAATCGGGACGCTTGAGCAGGGCCCGGGCAACATCGAGCTTCTGTCGCTGTCCACCGGTCAGCCGCCTGCCACCGGAGCCGACGTTGAAGTCCAGGCCGACATCCAGAAGTTCGGCATAAAGCCCCAGTTCGTCAAGAATGTCATAGACGATGGAGCGTATGCGGTCCGGCGCATCGGGATGGTTGTTGCCCACACGCCCGAACAGGACATTGTCCATGACGGTGGCCGCGGCGATGTATTTGGCAGGATCATACCGTTCGATTGCATTTTGCAGCTCGGGCGGCAGGTTTTCATAGAACCGGTTTCGTGCAGCGACGATCTTGCTCATCAGCTCGTCGCTCAGCAGGCCGAAGCGGTGCCGGGGCTCGATATAGGCAAAGCTCAAGGTGACGATCATGGCGCGGTCGTTCTCCGAAACCGCCTCGTGGGGACGGTTCTTGAGCCGTTGCAGCAAGGTTTCGTAGGCGGGTATCTCCTCGGCGCTCATGAAGGCGAGTTGCTGGAAGAACTGGTGATCGGGCGGCAGGTCGGCAAACAGCTCGATCGCCTGTTTGGCGATCTCCATGCCCATTTCGTAGAGCGTGCGGTCGAGGCCGGCTTGTTTCAGCACAGAAGCAAAATAGGGATTGGCCGCCAGAGCCCTGTCGGCCAGTTCGGGGCCGGCGGCGGCGCCGAAGAGCAGGTTTTGGCCGATCGTTGCTTCCTTGTTGTAGGCGCCCGGTTCGAAAGGAACCACCAGTCCGCTCAACCCTTCGTGTTCCAGCCGGGTTCGCAGCGCCGCACGCAGTTCGACGATCCGCCTGGCAAGCTCCGTGTGACGCGTGAGGTCGGCCGAAGAGCGCAAGCCAAGGTCCAGAATATCGCGCGACAGAACAACCGCGTCGAGCACCCGGCGCACGGCTTCAAAGAGGTCGTGCGGACCGGCAGCGCCGGCGGAAGCGTAGTCGACCCAGTCGCTGCGGATATCAAGCTCCGGATTGCCCGATCGGCGCGCTTCGTGCACGTTCCAGCGGCGCTGGTCTGCCGCAGCACCGTCATAAGTCACCGATGTCAGCGGCGCATGCTTCAACCCGTAAAGCAGGTTATCGCGAAGGCTTGCCTGGAACAGGAAAACATCCGACGAGGCATATGACATGCGCCGGCCGGTCACTGCTTCAGGGAGTTCAAGCAGGTCGTCGGCGCCCGAAGTGACCCTTCCGCTGTCCGGCCAGTTCAGCCGCGCGAAGGCTTCTGCAAGCGCCTCCGCTCCACCTGTTGCGGTACTGACCAGCGCCACCGTCTCACCCGGCTTGACCTGGAGGGAGATACGGTCGAGGAGCATGGCGCCGCCATCGTCTGCTATGGACAGACTGATCGCCGACAGCGGGTTGGTCATCGGATCGGGATTGTCGATCGTCAATGCCCCGATTCTCGGCGCAATGAGATCGTCTACGGTGAACTGTTCAACGACCTGCTGATATTTGACCTGGACATCCTGCCGCGCCTGATCCCAGTCGATCAGTTCCTTCATCGGTCCGGGCAAGTCCTTGTAGGCGCTGATCACGGCCACGAGCTGGCCGACGTCCAGCCGCCCCTGGATGACCAGATACCCGCCGATCATGTAGAACAGAAAGGGCGTGAGCTGCGCGAGAAAATTGTTGAGGAACTTCACCATGAATTTCCATTGGTAAAGATCGAAACGTATCTTGAAGATGAGCCCGAGCCGGGCAGCTATGTCGGCGCGCTCATAGTTTGATGTATCGTGGACGTGAACCGTGCCGATGCCGTCGACGATTTCGCCAACCCGGCCCGAAAGCGCGCGCGCCGTCAACTGCCGCTCGCGGCCGAGCACGATCAGTCGCCGCCGCATTCGCGGGATGAGCACGATCTGGATCACCACGATCACGACCGCTATCATTCCGAGCCAGACGTTCTGGA
The DNA here is from genome assembly GCF_056404935.1 of Mesorhizobium sp. P2_A8. NCBI lineage: Bacteria > Pseudomonadati > Pseudomonadota > Alphaproteobacteria > Hyphomicrobiales > Phyllobacteriaceae > Mesorhizobium > Mesorhizobium sp. P2_A8. Next base: position 43,060 of record NZ_JBFUDB010000015.1, on the reverse strand, counting down.
CCATGATGAACAGCATGGCCGTCAGCGCCTGGCCGCCGAGCAGTACCGGCTGCAGGAATGCATCGCCGATGAAGCCGCCCATCGGCTCCACCTCGTCCTTCACCATAGTCGCCACTTCGGCGGATTTCACCCGCTTGAAGTAAACCGGCGGAAACCGCAGCACACGATCGACCAGATCGAAGCGGATACGCCGCAGCATGCGTTCGCCGAGGCGGCCCTTGTAGGTGTTGATGTAGAGTTTGAACAGGCCGTTGATGATGACTAGCAAGAGGAACACAACGCTCAGGGCAAACAGCGTCTCCTTGCGATCGAGCTGAAAACCGGAGAAGACCTGGACCTCCCCAATGAACGGCAGGTTATAGTGTAGCCTCATAAATGGCCGGGTCGCGCCCGGTTGCTCGAAGCCGCTACCTTGGATCGGGCCGTTGACGATCAGCTTCGGCAGGTCGAAGGACATGAAATACGGGATCATCGAAAGCACGACGATCATCAATATCCAGAGCTGCTGCTTCTTGGTGTGCGTCCAGATATAGCGGGCTAGGCTGGGTTCCATATGCGACTGTGGACCCTTCAGTTGGAACGATGCAGGATGTAAAAGCACCCGCTGGCGAATGGCATATCGGCGATTTCTTCGTCGGCAGCGACAAGCTCGAAGCCAAGCGGTTCGCGGCTCCCATAGGGTTTTGACAGCACGAGGCCGCAGCTGCGCGGCTGGTGCTGGCGGATGAACGCCGTCGGTCCGGACAGATGCACCAGACTGTCTCCGGCACCGGCCAATGGCGAAGCGGCTTGCAGCATAATCACGTCCGCCAATCGAACAGCGTTGCAGGAACCAAGATTGCGTTGTGTCGCCCGAAATCCCAACATACAAGACGAATATGATGGATGTCACGCAACCACGCAATGCCGGCACGGACTGGCACGAGCAAACCTTGGACCTTACGCGGGGGATTGCTGCCTATGTCAACTGCCCTCTCGTGGCAGGGCTGGCGCGCGTCATCAGCAAGCATCCGAAGGCCGATATCGCCAACGCCTTCAACCACAAGCAGGTCGCCTGCAAGATGTGGGCGCTCGACAGGCTGTTCGAAAGCTGCGGCGGCCGGTTCGGGCGCATATGGGTTCTGGGTGGATGGTACGGTGTATTGCCGGCAATGCTTTTCAACGACGCCCGCTTCGACATCGCGGCCGTCGATAGCATCGACATCGATCCCGAAGTCGCGCCGGTCGCCCGGACCCTCAACCGGGAAGCCGGCGACCGGTTCCAGGCTCTGACGGCAGATATGTACGCACTCGACTATGCGGCCGGGCAGCCCGACGTGGTTGTCAACACGAGTTGCGAACACATAGCCGATCTGCGCGCCTGGCTTGCTCTGCTTCCGCGGGGCATGAATGTACTGCTGCAATCGAACGATTATTTCAGCGAGCCGACGCACATCAACTGCGTGGCTTCACTTGCAGCCTTCGAAGCAATGGCGGCGCTAAGGGAGGTGCGGTTCTCCGGCGAACTGCCGACAAAAAATTATACGCGCTTCATGCTGATTGGAACTGTTTAATGCATTTCGCCCAAAAGTGCGTGGCGGTTTTGGGACAACGACATGGATAAACAAGGACGTGCGGCGCGTCGCACGAATCTCGCGACGCGTGTTAGGATCTATCGTCTGTATGATCATGAACTTTTCCGAAATCCGGCCCCACTTTTAGGGACCATGTTCGATACCGCTCGCGCAGGATTTGCGCCGAGCGACGCGCGCCTTCCAGATCGAGACGGTGCGCGGATGGCGTCGGTCCCACAAGCGCCTGTTCGATCGCTTGCGCCAAGCCTTCGGGCGTTAGGTCCTTTTCCATCAGCACCGTTGCAAGACCGAGTTCTTCGAGCATCAAGGCGCGGACCGTCTGTTCGGTTTCCCCGCCGGCTGCAAATGGAACGAGCAGGGAGCGACAACCGGCGCGCAGGACATCGCAGACCGTGTTGTAACCCGCCTGCGAGACCGACAGGCGGGCGCCGGTCAGCAGGCTGGCGAAATCCTCGCGGAACCGGAAGATGGATAAACCCGGCGTGGCATCGCGTGCGATCGCGTCAAATTCGTCTTTCGGCAGGTTTGGGCCGGTGATCAAGCACCATTTCCAACCGTTGTTGGCATTCCGCGCCGCTGCGATGGTGGAGTTGACAAGGCTCTTTCCGGCAGCCCCGCCGCCAACCGACACCAGAACGTCGAAGCGCTCGGAGGTCGCAGGCGATGGCGGCGCGGCAACGAGCCCCGTGTAGGTGACCTCGGCCGTGATCGCCCCGGCCAGTGGAAATGTCTTGTCGATGGTTGCGAAAGCCGGATCGCCGTGGACCATAACAAGGTCGAAATGCCGGTTGACGAGTTCGACCGTTTCCTCGTTTCGGCCCGGCTTGACCCGCTCCTGAAGGATATCCCGGACGGACGTCGCCAGCAGCGGTCTGGGCGACGTCGAGTCGATGGCCTCGATCAGCGGCAAGAGTTCGAAACGCATCTGCCGGCGTCCAAATGGAAACGCCTCGACAATGACGATATCAGGCCTGCAATCCCGGAATGCCTGCAGCAGCATCTCTGAACGCCATTTCTTGAAATCATCGTCGATGGGTTTGCCCTGCAGGTCGACAAGTCCGGAAAATCCGTCATCACCGGAGGTGACAGGTGGCAGGGCTACAGATTTTACACCCGGTCCCGGAAACCCCGCGATCGGCGCTCCGCCGGTCACGACGGTTACGTCAAATCCGTCATCAACCAGAGCCGCCGCAATGCGGCTGGCGCGCGCGAGATGGCCGATACCGAGCAAGTGCTGGACATAGAAGAAGGCGCGCAGCCGCTTCATTCGGCGGCCCGCCACTCCCGCTCGAACAGTTCCTTGAGCTGTCCAATGCTTGCCATATGATCGAAATTGCCGCGCACGCGCCGCTCTGCGGCGTCGCCGAGGCTGGCACGCAACACGGGATCACGGATCAGGCGCTCCAGCGCCTGTGCGAGCGCAACTGGGTTTTCCGTGGGAACCAGCAGACCTGTTTCATCCGGCGATAAAAGCTCCGGCACGCCGGAAATAGCGGTCGACACGCAGGCAAGCCGCTGGCTAGCCGCCTCCACCAGAACATTCGGAAGACCGTCCCGGTCGCCATTTGCGGTGATCCTGCAGGCTAGGGCGAAGATGTCGGCGCAGCGATAGTGCTCAAGCACCTCCTCCTGTGCAAGCGCGCCTTTCCAAGAGACGCGACCATCCAGTCCGAGCTTTTGCGCCAGCGCCTTGAGCCGTTCCAGTTCCTCGCCGCCGCCGATATGCTCGAAACGCCACGCCAAATCACCTGGCAAGAGGGCAAGGGCCTCCAGCAAGGTATCGTAACCTTTCTTTTCAACGGCGCGCCCGACACTCAGAACGATAACCGGTTCGTTCGGTGCCGAGCCGTCATGCTGTTTTCGCGCCTCGCCGAAACTGCCGAAGCGATCAAGGTCGAGCCCATGATAGCTCAGATGCACAGACGAGTTGCCGTTAGCGAGTGTTTTCAGACGGTCGAAACCGGTTTTCGTGCAAGTGACCGTCCAGCGCGCCGAGGCGAGCTTGCCAGCCAGATCCCAGTCCGCCGAAGTCCAGATGTCCTTGGCATGGGCCGAGCAGCTCCAGGGCAGGCCACGAAGCTGGCTGGCATAGCGCGTCACCGATGCCGGCGTGTGCGCGAAATGTGCATGCAGCCAGCCCGCGTCTTCCGGCCATTCGGCCGCCAGCACGAGCGCTTGCCCGAAGCGACGCACGCGATTGCGCGTAAAGTCGCGGGGAATATCGGCCGCCAGCGATCTGAGCGCGCGCCAGAAGCCCGGCCGCAGCAGATAAGCGAACAGCGAGCGAACCACGCGCAGCGGCTCTTTATGCAGATATTCCGGCAGATAATGGACGGGCGCTTTGATCTCGTCATGCACGGGGTGGCGTTTCGCGTCGGTCGGCCGCCTGAGCGCGAAGAGTATCAGATCGAACCCCGCACGCTCCAGACCGAGCAGTTCCTGCGCGATGAAGGTTTCCGACAGCCGCGGATAGCCCTTCAGAACCACGACTATCTTGCGCTGTTGCAACTCAGTTCATGCCTTCAATGACCGAAAGGTGATGGCCGGCCCGCCGGTCGAGCAGTTCCGCGACAATTTCGGAAATATGAGGCAGCCCTTCCATCGTCAGATGCGGATTGCTCTGCGATGGGCGGGGCCGGTCCGGCAGCACCTTCAATGCATCGGCAAACCGCTGGGAATCTTCGGCTTCTTCCGGTAAAAGCATCTCGATGAGGCCGAGTTCGGCTGCGCGCCGTGCTCGGATCAGTTGTTCCTCGCGGGGCTTGACGCGCGGCACGATCAGCGCCGGCTTGTCGAAAGACAGTATCTCGCAATAGGTGTTGTAACCGCCCATCGCCACGACCGCCTTGGCGCCGGCAATCAGCTCTTCCATGCGGTTGTCGAACTCGATGATCTTGACATAGGGGATCTTGGCCCCCTTCTTGAGCAGCTTGTTGCGTTTGCGCGCCGGCATGTAAGGCCCAAGCACGATTAGCGCCCTATGCTGCAATTGCGGATCCTGCTGATAGGCATCGATGACGTCGTGGATCAGTTCGGCGCCGTCACCGCCGCCACCGGTGGTAACGAGGATATAGTCGCCCTCGGGCCGGTGGCCAGGCAACTCGTTCTTCTGCAGGCTCCGTTGCAGGAAACCGACAAACTTCATCTTCGCCCTGACAGCCGGCGGCACATCCAGGCCGGTCAACGGATCGTAGAAATCCGGCGGACCATAGGCCCAGACCTTGTCGTAGAACAGGCCTATCTTGCGCATCACATCCCTGCGTGCCCACTCTGCTTCGAGCAGATGCGGCGCGTCCATCACTTCGCGCAGACCAAGCACGAGCGTGGTGCCCCGCGTCTTGAGGTAGGACAGCGTGTCCTCGATCTCACCGCGCAAGCCGAGCGGTTCCTTGTCGACGATGAAGATATCCGGCCGGAAGGTCTCGGCTGTGTGGCGGATGATCGACTGGCGCATCCTTAGCGTCTCATGCAGATCGATATCCTTTTCCAGCGAGGTGTATTCGCCGTTGCGCAACTTGATGACGCTGGGGATCTTCACGAAGTCGACACGGGCGCGATAGTCGAAGGCGCCAGCGATAGTCGCACCCGAAATGATAAGCACTTGAAGTCCGCGGAAATCCTCGACCAGCGAATGCGCGATCGTCCGGCAGCGTTGCAAGTGGCCGAGCCCGAACGTGTCGTGGCTGTACATGAGAATTCGAGCGTTTTGTGCGTGCTGGGTCATTGTTGAACGTCTTCTAGAATTCTCGCCTTGAGGGCCGTGGGCAAAAACCATCCTCGCGGGTCTACCGACCTGTTTTGAAACATGAGGGCGCAATTTTCAATTTGTATTACACAAGCGCGTCGATATGCTCAGACAACAAGCTCACGGATACACTTCTCTCGGGTCAGGGCAAGTGGGATTCCGTCCCGTCCATACCTGCCTAGATAGACCGTCTCACGGCGTCCGTTGAGCCCGTAATCGAGCCGAAACGAGATCGCGCCACTGGGCATGACGCGAACATACATGCCGTAACGGTCCGCATTTTTGAAGATTTTCTCTTTTGGTTTCATTGCCTTAAGTGCGGAGTCCGTCAACATGCCTACTACCTTCTGAAAAGTAGCCCGTCAGTACAATTCCGAGGCGCCTTGGCAGGAAATATCTTCTACTTTCAACGCCTTAAGGCAAAAAATACCATCATGGGCCTCGTTGTTCGTGACTTGCCCCCGAGTACCGTTGCCGCTCCAACCTAGGGCATTTTTTTCGTTGCAGGGTCCAATTGGTGAGCCCGGACGAACGTCGTCTTTGCAACAAAAACAATCAGTGGATCTTCAAACTTTCGGACGCCTGCCCTGGTGGTGAAATGGCCGAAATCTGAGATTCAGTCTGAAGAGTCGAGTGTCAGCTTTTGGCCAGAAGCTGCCGTTGGCAAATGTCAGGTCCCGCCCCAATGGCGACTTCTCGCGCCTGCTCCACCTTGGTCATCTTGCCTTCGAGAAGACGATCGTCGACTACCGTCAGACCGGATCCTCGAGCTTGCCTCGCGACAGCATACTAAAAAACCAGCGCGATGCGAATGGATTGCCGTCGAAAGCGTCTGCCGGCACAGCAGAGATGCTTATGCTCCTGCTCGTCTAGCCGCCCATCCAAGGCATTTCGATCGCCCCGAGCGATACAACGATCCCGAGGGCCACTAGCGCAACGCCCAAACTACCTTCGAAGCGGCGGCCACGGGGCAGCAGCTTCTCGACGAAGACGGCCAGCGTCAAAAGCAGCATCCAGGCGACGCTCATGACGCCGGCCGCGACCAGCACGGCGAACAGCGCCCAGCAGCAGCCGAAGCAATACAGCCCGTGGCGCAGCCCCATCTTGACCGCGCCAACCCACCCGTCCCGCCAGTGCTGCGCAACGAAAGCGAGCGGCGAACGACAATGGCTGAGGCAAATGTGCTTGAGGGTCGTGAATTGGTAGAGTCCGGCGACACCGAGCGTGACACCGAGCGCGAGCGGCGCCCATTTCGAACGCTGAGGCGGATCGAGGCTCGTCGCAAACTCGCTGCCGAACTGGACCAGGATATACACAACAAGGCCCGCCATCGCCCAGACGAGCATGTAGCCCGCGACGAAGATCCATGTCGGGACGGCCACCTGCTGTCCGCGCCTAGCCTGCGCCGCCGCGAACATAAAGATCATGGGCGCTGCAGCAGGCAGCATCATAGCCGCCATCATCACAGTCCATACAGCGAGAAAGGTGGCGACGCCGGCGAGTGACCAGCCGTCGGCCGCAATTCCGGCCATCGCCATGCCGGACATGCCTTCCATACCCTCCATCCCGCCGCGCACCGCAATGCCCATGGGCATATCCATGCTGAAGGTCTGGTAGAAGGTGAGCGCCCACGCCGCTGCTGTCAGAACGACGAGCGATGCGAGAAGGCCGAGCGGCGTGCCACGCAGATTCCGGGTGAACCGCCGCGATTTCCTGAGGAACGCGTCAGCCATTGTCATGCCCTAGTTCGGGCCGGTCCAGTCGAACGGAATATGCTTGCTCGAGCGGGCCGTGCCAGTCCAGTCGAGCCCGAAGCCTTTGGTGCTCACCTCGACGGAACGCCCCCAGGTGACAACCTGGCCCGGGCCGACCTCCGAGCCGGGCGGGTTGATCGTCTGCACCCGTTTGCCGGGTGGTGTGGTGGGACCGGAAAGCGCTTCCGCGCGCCCAACGACGAGGCCAGGAATATCGACCCGCCAGGTGGCCAGGTCGCCCGCCACCTCGAAGGTGATCGGAACGAACTCCATGCCACGCATCTCGCCGACATTGGCGGCAAAGCCCGCCGGCCAGCCGCCGGCGTGGCCGCCGAAGATCACCTGCAGGGCTTCGCGCTGCGGCTCATTCGCCTTCTCGTCGAGATACATGCCCATCACGGCCCTTGCCTCGCCGGCCCATAGATTGCCTTCGAACTCGCCGAGCGCCACCAGCGTCAGGCCGTCGAGCTTCACGTCGCCATACTGACCCTCGCGCACATGCCAGGCGAGCACGCCCTGGCAGTGATTGCCGGTTGGCGGCTGGGCGAACTCGCAAGGGCAAGGGATGTCGCAGCTGCAGATGTCGAACCAGTCGCCTGCGATCCGCCATTGAGGCACTGCATTCATGGCCCTTCCTCACCAAAATTTAGGAGCCATTTATACGTCTAAGGCTGAGCGCACTCCAGTAGTTCGTGCGTCGCTCGCTGATCTTGATGGACGGGTCCCACATTGGTGGTCGAGCAGTGCACACCAAGCCTGCAGGGGCCACTTCAGGTCCAGGTATCGACGACGACCGTTCCGGAGACAGGATCGGTGACGCCGCTTGTCCGGAGAGGAATCGTTCCGCGAGTCATATGGCAGGCTACGCCTGCCAACCGGACTTTGCCTGCTTGGGCTTCGACAGAACACACATTACGGGCGTCGAAGACCCAGCATCAGGGTCGTCAACGTTGCGCTTGCGCATGCCACCGCTAAGAGCGCGACCACGCCACCGGAGTTGGACTTTTTCTCTGCACGAAATGGAACGAGGCGTTGGGCAGGGGAAGCACTATGAACCAGTGCATTCAGATCGGACCTGCTGCCATTTCGAACGGAATAGGCGCGGGTGAATTCGGCGCCGAGAAGGAAGATCTCCGATGAGTAGTACACCCACAGGAGTATGACGAGCAGTCCACCGGCGGCCCCATATGACGACGCGATCGCACTGGTGCCGATATACCAGCCGATAAGTGATTTTCCCAGGGTGAACAGTGCAGCGGTCGCCACAGCACCGATCCCTACGTCGCGCCATTCGAGGGTTCGATCTGGCAAAACTTTGTAGATTGCCGCGAACATAACAGAGATCAGGACAAACGAGACGACCACGTTGATCATGCCGAGGACGATTGTGCCAAACGGCAGGTGAGCGTTGATGATGTTTCCCAGTGCCGCGATCGCCGCGCTCGCAACGAGAGACACGAGCAACATGAAACCCAGCGCAGCGACCAGACCCAGACTTGCTGCACGGGCCTGGACTAGACGCGACAACGAACTCCCCCGAGGCTCGACCTTCCAAATCGAATTCAGCGATTGCTGCATTTCGCCAAAGACGCCCGATGCGGCCACCAACAACGCCACTATTCCGATGACCGCGGCCCAGGTTCCGGACAACTTGCTCGAGGCGCTCTCCAGCGCGGTCTGAAGAAGATCTGCGCTTTCTGGCCCCATCAGCCCCGAGATTTGCGCAGACAAAGCCAATTGGGCTGCATCGTGACCGAAGACGAGGCCTGCAATAGCGACCACAATTAGCAGGATTGGGGCTAGCGACGTGGTGGCGTAAAAAGCCATTGCCGCGCCATGGCTAAGAGCATTGTCGTTGACGAACCCGACTACGCTTTCTCTCACCAAGTCCCATACATTTGTGATCGAGGGTCGCATTTTGAGTCCGTAGGCAGATGGCGTCCATCAGCAATGCGCCAGAACTTTGGATGTTCCGATTTTGCCGCGCCCGCGGGTTCAGGAATATTGTAGAGAAACGTCTTCCGTGGGTCTGAGGCTCGAAGGGCTGAGCACTCACCCGATTTCGAACCTGAGCGCTCGGCATTGACGGTGGAACCAGCGGGCGCAACACCGGCGCGTGGTTTGCCACACGCCGCCCACCATCAATCAGTGAGTGGGCGGATCGCCGGTACCCTCAGAGCGACCGAAATGATCGCTAACCGCCGCCATTATCGCCAGGAACGCGGCAGTGTATCTCGCGAAACCGAACGCCTGGGCCGCCACAAGCTTTGCGCCATGCAAATGCTGACTGACAAATTCGGAGGCCACTTCCTGGACTTCGCCCGACGCTTTGCCAAACAGCTGACGTTCTGTTGGGGTTGGATCAAACGACCGGCCAATCACATGGCCAATCAACAGCCCTCCAACTGATCCGGCGAGCACTTTGGTCCGAGCCGCGTTGGTGACAGCCTGACGCGGGGGTTGCACCCTCGGATTGGTCGCACTGGGGCCCTTCCCTCCCACATGTGTTTCGCTCGCCCAAGGGAATCCATTGGGGTTCGTTGGCACTGTGCGGCCGTCCGCACTTCTTCTGCCGGCATCAAATAGCGCCACCGCGCCAAGTGCTACCACAGCAGCTGTGCCGCCGTTTTCCTTGATGGCATCTGAGACGCCACCCACGACCCCGGCAACCTTGTCCTTGCCATACCGCGTGGTCACGTCGACCAAATACCCGGGCTGCAGGCGGCGGCTTATTTCACTGACAGGCCCGAACAGGGCCTGACGTTCGAACCTGCTCTGAGCCATTATCTCGCGGAGATCATCGTTGCGTGGTGCCATAGCGTATCCCCTGCTTCAATGCAGCTAGATCGCTGCGCACCTGGTTTACGGTCTGGATGGGAGTGATAGTCCATCCGACCAGCGCCCGCTTCGCCAGGTAAAGGGAAAGCAAGCCTCCGCCAAACAAGACCACGCCAACAATCAGGCAGGCCAATATGGCGCTGATGCCAAGATAGATCATCACCAGGATCAGGAATTGGACCATTGCGAACGATGCCAGAACAAACAGGGCAACGGCCGCCATCCCGCATGTGCCGGACGAGACGATTGTCGAAGTCTTGCTCTTCATTTCCGCCTTAAGCATGCGCACATCCAAGCGCATCAACGAGGCGAATTTTTCGAGCGCCTCGTTGACGATGCTGCCGAAGGGCCGGCGATCGATACCATCATCCATCTAAGCAAGCCTCTCTCAGGAACGATCCGAGCTGCGCATGATGCGAGTGAGCATCACGCCGGCGAGGATCCCGACCCCAAAGAACGCCGCTGGTTGGCGCTGCCCGAATTTCGTAACGGAGTCGAGCAGTTCACCGACGTTGCGATCTCTGACGTCGGTGGAGATCCGTTCCACACCTTCGGCCGCACTGCGCACCATGCTCGCCACCTGAGGCGATTGTTTTTCGATCCCGTCAGCGGCCTCCTTGACGGAGTGCGCGATGTTGGCAATCGCATCGGCGCCGGCGGTCTTGTTCGTCTCGACCGCTTCCTTGAACGCACCCGTAGCATCGGCAGCAACTGAGCCGGCATAATCCTTGGCATCGGTCGATACCGAGGCCGCAGCGCTTTTGAAGTGAGTCGCGGTCTCGGCCGCGCTTGTCTTCAATTTGCCGAGCGCTTCCTTGCTTTTGCCGGCACGCGTGGCGGCGGCCGGCCATTCATTCTCGTTGGTTGGCACCGATCCGGTGAAGTCGTTTGTGTCTGACGTGTTCACGATATTTCACTCCTGTTGTTTCGAGTTGAACTTCGCCATTCGCGTACGGTTCCTGCCTTCGCAGAATATTCCTGTTTGTGCCTGCCCTCCTGGGAAGCCGGCACCTAGACAGCGTCGCCCCTGCCCGTTCGAAGGCCTCGCCCCTTCGCAGTCAGGGAGGCGCACTGGCCGGTCTATTCTTGAGCTGCAGCCCGTCGATCTCATCCGGGATTCAGCAATCGGCGGCCGAGTAATGGTTGCGGCGATGTTGCGGCGAACGGCGTCAGAGGCGGGCCAAACGTTTTTGCACTAATCGTCCGCGTCTGGCGGAACTGACATGCTCAACGGTCGTTTGTCCCCTTTCGCCAACCGAAAGGAACGCCTATGCCAACCGCCGCCGAACTCAAAACCAAATTCTGGGCATCCTTGAAGTCCGATATGACGATGATGATCGGACTCGATAACTCCAAGGTCATTCCTCGTCCGATGACGGCACAGACACAGACTGAGGGAAGTGGTCCGATCTGGTTCTTTACGGCGAACGATACCGAGCTCGTTCAGGGTCTGACTGGTGGCGGCAAAGCGACCGCGACCTTCACATCGAAGGGTCACGATCTGTTCGCCACAGTGCAGGGGACTCTGAGGCTGGACAACGACCGCGCGACGATCGATCGGCTTTGGAATCGCTTTGTGGCCGCATGGTTTGAGGGCGGTAAAGAGGATCCTAGGTTGGCCCTGCTGCGGTTCGATCCGCACGAGGCAGAGATTTGGCTGGACGGGTCGAGCGTAATGGCAGGGATCAAGATGTTGCTCGGGTTCGATCCCAAAGACGAGTACAAGGACAACGTTGCCAAAGTCGAGCTTTGACTCTGACGACCGCGCTGTGGGCGCCTAGCCCGATCGTTGCGGGGCGCGTTGACATTGACCTGACACCGCAGGCGCCGAGGCTCGCTTTGCGGCCTAAAGCTGGGACTCGATGGGAAGGTGGCGGACCAAAGCGGCAAGGATACGGCGAAAAAAACCTGCTTCGGGTTCGTGAGTATAATGTTGGAATCTGCCTTCGTCGCACCCGTGCCAGTGGAGCGCATTGTTTTTCAGTTCGAGCCGATAGCTCGCTTCCGGTGATATCTCTGCGTGAAACCGATGCCGCAGTTGAGCGACCAATTTCTCGTCCTCAAAAAGCACTCCCATTTCCGAGTTCAAAGACACAGACCGCGGGTCGAAATTGAAGGAGCCGACGAAACCCGTCTTGTCGTCGACGCTGAAAGCCTTTGTGTGCAGACTGGCGCCCTTGGAACCAAATACCGAGATCGCCGGCTGCCGGCTGAAGGGCTGAAGCTCAAAAAGTTTGACGCCATTCCGCAGCAATCGCTTGCGATAGTTTGCATAGGCCCCGTGAACCGCAGCGACATCCGTGGCTGCCAGGGAATTGGTCAGAACCGAGACCTCCACCCCGTTGCTGACAAGGTCGGACAAGATCGCACAACCCCTTTTGCCTGGAATGAAATAGGGAGACGCAATTTCCAGACAATTGCGCGCCGACTGAATGATGGGAAGCAACTCCTTCAACAGCCAACTGCGCCGTCTCCAACCGCGCACCTTCTCCGGCGGGTCGGAAATTACGCGAACACGTTCCACCCAATGGACGTCGTTGCTGGCCGCGATAAACTCCGCGATGGTCCCATGGTAACCGATCCCGTCTAAAAGCTTTGACTCGGTCTCAGCATCGCTTCCTTCAAATAAATGGGCATGCGTAGTCGCAGCGGCTGGACCGAGCGCGCCAATTTCTTTTGCGTCCTGGCACGCCCAGAAGGTCTCAAAAATCTGGGCGGTTTGCTGCACGGCGGGACCGAGGAGCAGCACGTCGAGGTCGCGGAAGTTGGTTTCTGCTGCATCAAAATAGGCATCGCCGACGTTGCGCCCGCCGACGATGGCGATGTTGTCGTCGGCGATCCACGCCTTGTTGTGCATCCTGCGGGTCAATGCAAAAAGCCGAAGGAGAACTTCCATAGTGCGCACAATGCCGCGTGCTCTGACGCCGCTCGGGTTAAACAACTTCAGCTCGATATTTGGATGGCTGCTCAGCTCCAGATATGCAGAATCGCTTTTGCGCGGATTGACATCGTCAAGCAGCATCCGCACGCGCACGCCCCGCTCAGCGGCCCGGAAAACTTCCTGCAAAAGCAAGCGGCCGGTGTGGTCGTCATGCCAGAGGTAGTACATCAGATCGAGAGTGCGAACTGCGCTTCTCGCCGCAAGAACGCGCGCGGCGAAGGCATCACAATTGTCTGAAATGAGCAGCAGGCCGTTCTTACCCGCTTTGATATTGTCCTGCGTTGTTCGGGCGATGCAGACGTCCATGAATTGGCTACCTTTTGACGGTGAAGCCGCCCCTGCTCAAATCATAGCAAGAACCTTTCAGGGGTAATCTGGTTGCATGACAGGCTGTCTAATTCCTGGAGGTCCGACGCGTGACGTTGCTGGCGGCGATCAAACGCACTTCTGTGCTTGGCCCGGCGTCTCTAACCCCAAGAGTCTACCTGCGTTTTCCCAGGATCTGCCCGCCGCTCCATTCACGGCAGCGGCGGGCCGTCCCTAGGGATAGCGGGACTTGCTGGGGTGTTGGTTTGCCCCTGCTGACTTTAGAACCATTAGCTGTCTCTAAAGTTCCATTGTATCGCCTGCCGGGTATGTAGCGTTCCTCAACACCTTGTCGCTGAACATGAAACTGCCCGCCTCGGTTTGTTTTGCCCCACCCCGAGACGGGCTGTGGAAGCTGTAGAGGCAACTTCCGCACCTTGGCCACGGGGAGTAAACCAAGGCACAGTCAGAACTTCACCGCAATAAGAATGTTCCGGGCATATATTAGCAATCTCTGACAGCCAAGCCCGCCGCTTCAGAGCGCTATCCGTGGCGTGGAAGATCAATATCGGGACAAGGTGGCGATCCTTGCCATTGTGGGTAAGCGCATCGAGGGTTGTGCCACCCTGCCCATCCCGACAGCCAGTTCCCCTATTCGTTCGTCGATCCGAAAACGAAGCCGGGTGACAGAATTGTTCCCATGGCCGCCGCCAAGCGACATATCAAGACAGCTTGAGAGAACCGTCTCCATGTCGACCGTCTCCACCTGCTGTGCGAAGCGTTGGTGATAGACCGTCAGCAGTGCATCATGCGTTGCGTCGGACGAGCTGCACAATGCATCGGTGACGAGAACCACCCGATACCCGAAATCGATCGCCGCGAGAACCGTGGCCAGAACACACACGTCGGTTTCGCCGCCGGTGATGATCAGCGTGTCGACCTCGTTTTCCATCAGAAAGGCTCTGAGGCGACCTTCGAGCCAAGGCGAGTAGATATGCTTGTCGATTGTCGCGGCCGGCGGACAGTAGCCGGCGAGTGTCGGCAACAGTTCGACCATTTCGGGACCGATGTTTTCGATCGTCATGGAGGCCCAGCGCTCATAATAGCGTTTCCATGTTCCCATGCCTTGCCCCGCCTTGCGGGCAGGAAGGAAGCGCGTGAAAATCGTCTGCGGCGCGCGCTTTTCGACAAGCCGCTCTATCTGGGGAAGGACGACGCTGATCCAGGGCGTCGCCCATTGTGATGGCTCGGCAAACAGCCGCTGCATGTCCACACAGATATGCATGCATCGATTGCCCAGCGGACCATACTCCAGACCGTGCATGGAAATCGGTTCCTCCCGACCGGGCTTGGTGCGCCGTTTCGGATGGAACTTCAGCACCCGAAGAATGTTCCGCGCCAATGGAGATGCCAGCCGCCTGCACATGGAACGGAGTCTAGTTCACCGGCTTATTAGCTAGTTAGAACATAACGAGATACTGAAGGAAGGGTGCGAAGCGCCCATGAAAAAGGATGATAGGCCTGCCCGCATTTCGGTAGTGGATTTTGGCGGTCAGTGGATCGTCCAAATCATTGAGCACGGAAAACTCATCAAGCGTGAATTCGAGCTCGAACAAGATGCTAAGGATTTTGCAGCTGGCCAGCGGCTACGCTTACTCGATCCGCCTCAAACATTAGGGGCCCCGTCTAGAACTCGCCGGCGCAAACTCTAACATTGGAATCGTTCGCTCTCGCCGTTGCGGGAGGCCAGCGAGTGCTGCACCTTCAGTTCGAAAAGGTTGTGCGGCTGTAAGCGCCCACTGTACGAAATTAGCCAATCTTTGCCAGCCGGGAACGTCACTGAACGAGCGCGTCATTTTGGTTCAGTGACCGAAACTTTCGCCCAACCTCGTCCGGTCGACTGTGAGGTCCGCTGCTTTGCAATGATGGCGGGCCTGAGCGTTCGCGTTATGGGCCAGCATTTCAATCGCATCTGTCTTAGCACTCACGATATGGCTATTTGCCAACGCACTCACGATATGGCTATTTGCCAACGCGTGTTCGATCAGGTTTGCGCAGACGAACACCTCGACCCTTAAGCCGAGAAGCTCAAATAATCGCGTCGATGGTTGTGGGGATTTTTCGAAACGCTCATACCAATGAACGGCAACTGCTTGAGGCCGTCAGGTCTCGTTGTCCTTCAAAGATTGCAGAAAGGGTCCGCTAGCTTTCTTTCCTGAAATCTTGCAGCGAGGCGTGCCGAAGCTTTGGCTCGCGGCCGTCAAGCCGCCCAGTTGTATGGGGCTTCGTTCGAGCCATCTAGCGATATGTGCGGGGGAGGCTTGCTTTTGTTACCGGAAGCGACTTGGTTTTGGCGGCAGCCAAGCTTTTCTCTCTTGCCCTCTCTCGTTCCAACAAGCTGATGTACTCCGTATCAAAGGCCTCACTGTTCTTCCGCTCCTTTCTCCGGAGATAGAAATACGGCAGCGCAAATGCCAAAATCATGCTTATGCAGATCGCACCTGCCATGTGACTGCCGCCGCCAAGCCAACAACAAACAGCAACCACGCTGCCGGCTATCGCCGCCTCCGTCGCACTTGCCCAGAAAGGATTAAATCTGGGCGGCGGCGCAACCGAGTCTGCCCGTCGCCTGGCCTCGAAGCTAATGCGTGCAGCATCCAATCTGACAATTCCCGATATCGACGCTGAAATGGCCGGTGCGATCGGATGCTTGGGTGAAGCTCGCCGCACCGGCCACTCGGCGGGAAAAACCCCCGCGCTGATAAGCCTATATATTATATTAGCAATCATGCAATTAAGACTGAAGTCCTTGGTTGCCGGCCCTAAAGCGCGCTTTCGCGGTATGCGGACTTCGCGCGGAAAGCGACCTGCCTTGTCTGACGCCGGTCGGCGCTCCACCTTTTGCTGCTTCCATCGTTCATAAGGATAAGTGCCCCTTATATTAGCAGAAGCATATATATATTCGCCAGCCGGCGCCGCTCTCAACCCGCCCCGCCGGTCAGGCCCAGCGCTTAGTTGCCGGTCACCCCTGGCAATGATGCTGCTGGGCCGCCCCGCCCCGCGCGTCCTGGTGCTTTGTCGCCGAGCCGGAATCGGGTGGAAATACTCAAGAGCGCCGTTGCTGGGTTCGATTCCTTTTCAGCCTGACCGGTAGGGATCGAGCTTTGTCACCAGCCGCACTGTGGTGTTGTTGCGTTGAACTCGTCGACTCCGGGATCACCGCCCGAAACAGAAGGGCGAAACGATAGACCCTTGGGGGAACGGGTCGGTAGAGCGCGCGCCTAAATGCGTCCGCAGTGCGCTGACCAAGTTCAAGCATGACGTTGTCGTATGTGTCGGAAACCCGGCAATTGGGGCAAGTTAAGAGGTCGGATCCTTGCGGATCACGGAGGCCGCTGAGGGGCACTTTGCATCGATTGCAGCCGATCTTAGGAGCACTTTCGACCATATAGAGGGGAATCCCGCTGTTCTAATGAAACAGAGCAATTACGGTGCCAAGCGCAATTGATCCGTTGCGGGACATCTAAACTCGCTAACGATGCCGCGTGGTGCGCCTAACGCTCGCGCCACGGATGGCGCATCTTGCGTGCCGCTGGCGGCACGAGCTATCGTTTTCTGGTTAGGAAGCGTGCTTCCCGCATAAGCGAAGGCCAATCGTATCCCAAAACGGCGATAAGATCGCGCGCTTGCTGTTCGGTGATATGCGCCTCTTTAATCAGGCGCCTGACCACGGGGTTGTCAGGCACACTGGGTGTTCTGTCCTGTTCGTCAGCCATAGGAGAAACTCCTTGACTGTCTAACTCCACCGTCCGGCGCTTGTTCCCTGAATTACCTTTGTTCGAAAGTCGCTTCCGGTCGCGGTCGCGGTACCTATGCAAACCTTCGCAGTCGGGGATGACAGTGAAAAACACCGGCCGGCGATCCCGGCCTGCGGCCTTGCAATACTGGCAAACGATGTGGAGTTTGCCATGCCTAATCCCGCTTCGTACGGACTTTGACGCGGCCAATGTGAGGGGCAGCGGGACGCGCACGGAGCCGGCTCGGATCGGCGGCGTGACGCTTCAGATTGTGCGGGACTGGGTATTGAAGTTCAACGCGAATGGCCCGCCGCAAGGCGCCGGCGCGCAGCTCGGGGTTAAGTAAACTGTCACGGAATACGTGGTTCACCGAAATGCGGGCCGTCATAGGAAGGCGCCCGGTGCGCCCAGAAGGCTTCGTGCGCCTTCGTGGAAGTCGTTTGATGGAGGGGCTTTCAGCCGGAACCGGCGCAGCACTGGCTCTTCCGCCGCTTCCAATCTGAAATTGCCGCTTTCCAGCAGGCCGGCGATCCACTCGAGGAACTTGCCAAGGGATTCCGCAAGCACTGCCTTCACATCTTCGTCGCGCCCAAAGAGGATGACCTGGCCGACGCGACCGCTGGGCCAGGGATCGAAATCGAGACCGATATGATTGCCTGAGCCATCATGGGTCAGCGGTATCCAGCGCGGATTGAGATAGGCCGGGTCAACCGCGTGTTCAGGCCACGCCCCCCCGGGAATTTCATAGCGATTGCCGCCGAAACCGGCGAGCACATCGACCCAGGCTTTCCATTCCGCCCCTGCCTGATGCAGCGGCAGCAGCGGAAGTCCATAGATATGGCCCCAACGGTCGTCGTTTTCGCCGTCGTGCCATCGGTATAGGTCGCGGTAGGCGCGCGGCATCTTGAGGCCGATCAGGCGCTCGAACGCATCCAGTTGCGCGTCCGTGGCCGGCGGATTGAACACATATCTGTCTGGCGGCAGATGGGCAGCATACCAGGCATCAAGGCGCGCAAGCACCGGCGCGATATCTTCCTCCAGCAACGGCTTGGCCTGTCCCGGCGGCCGTTTGGGATGGCTGGCTTCGGCCATGGGGGATTTTGTCCGGATTTGCCGCATTGCGCACATGGTAGGAAGCAGCCCCGCAAGGCTCAGGGCTCCGAAGATAGACGCACCGATCAGCACATTGCGCCTGCTCCGATCCATCACGGACATTCCGGCGCGATTGATCGGCGCCGCCACACAAGCCCAGAAGGCATCGCAGGTCGCGGCCCGGATTCGTTTGCCACCATTCAGAAGAAATCCGAGTCTGGCTGGTAACGGTTGTCCATGATTACCTTCATAGCAGACACCTATACCAGAGATCACCAATAGCGACTCATAGCCCCTTCCCTGATTTGGTATAAGCAGTTAGCGCAACCCGGTCTGGGTACGAGATATCGACCAAATCACTCCGTGCTGGCGGTGCTGGCGGTGCTGATCCTGGTCGGCATTTATCTGACTATGCAAGCGGACGCGCCCGACTGGGCATCGCGGCTTTGAGCCTACCCAGCCGAGGACCAAAGTCTTGCGGGCCACACGCAATGGTCTGACGTAACCGTTTTGGTTCTGTCCTTGTCTGTTGGACGTTCCATATTTTGCCCGCTCACTGAAGTCCGACAGGCCGGCATCGTTTAGCACGATGATCTCGCCCTCGACGATGGCGCTTTCGGCGCCAAGCTTTTGGCCTCGCTAGATCGCGATACGTGGCCGAATTCGACCTCGTGAATGCAGTGGTCACCCTCGGGAGGCTTCTCCACCAAGGTCGGCATCAAAGGCGGGAAGAACTTCAAACGCATGAACTGACTCGCAAGCCCGCGGTTGAATTAGCATTCGCCAAAATGGTTCCGGAACCTTTTTCGGCAGTAGCTGTTCCAACGACATGACGAAGCCATCCAACGTTGGACCGCCTATTCCTGGTAAGCGTCACGACGCCGACGATTCCGACGAACAGGACAATTTCTATTCCTGTCCAATTTGCGGCCAAATGGTCGACATGCGCGAACTGCGACAGGTCATTTGGCACGAACGGCCGAAGCACAAGCCGTTCATCGTGCTCGTTGATTAGACGCAGCGCTTCAGGAAACGAGCCCGCATTACCCAAGTCCGAAAAAAGCCGCCACCACCTTTCGGCGGCCGGCCCACGGAGTAACGGACGCACGCCATAACGAAATGGCGCTTCTAAGCACGCCACTTCGCGATACAGCGTTGGCTGCGGCCTAGTTCGCGCCGCCGAGCTGCTTGGTCATTTTGCAAAAATTGTCGTGCAGTTTGGCAATGGCTTCGTCGCCGCATTCCTTCATCATCGCCGGGAAGTCGTCTCGCATCCAATGTGTCGTTGTGGGCCAGCCAAAGAGCTTCTCAGCTAACGCATCAACCCGGCCGAGCGCAGAGCGTCCTCAATCACCTTGGCAATGCCTGCGGCCGAACCGCTTCGAGGCTCCTCAGCAGCACCGGCGCGTACTGCTCGCGGATGTTCCGCGGGTGTATAAGCTCTCACTGCTTTGCCCATCTGCCTTCCCGGAGCCTCCTCCGCTGTGGCTTCACTTCGGTTTGTCAGGCCCCAGAAGCCCGCAATGTGGCGTGTTGACGATATGCCGACGTCCAGCATGAATGGCGCAGCAACGCCCAAACCATCCGCACCGACCGTCTGCAACGGGGTGCCATGGCCCATGCCGGCAATGGTGCATTTCTCGATCAACTCGTTGCCGTCTGCATCGCACCACACCTGCCGTATCTGTCGATCGACGGTTTCTTTCCGGTTGGGGTCGGCGCCCACGCCATGAACCCCCTGCCATTGGGCGAGAATGGAGTCCGCGTTGGACGACACCACCGTAGTGTCGTCCGAGCCCTGCCAGATTGAAATCTTCGGCCAAGCCCCGGTGTGCGAGGAGGCTTCCGCCAGGCGCCTTTGAAGTTCAGCCTTCGATGGGCTCCCATGGCCACGCATGCGATCGAAGGCTTCCGGGATTGTCGACGCGCTGCCGTAGGCCAGTCCCGCAATGATAGCGCCGCCCGCGAACACTTCAGGGTAGGTTGCCAGCATTGCGTTTGCCATTGCCCCACCGGCAGAGAGCCCGGTAATGAAAATACGCCGGCGGTCGAGCCGATGTTCCACTACCATAGCTTCGATCATCTGGCGGATGGAGAGCACTTCGCCGCGACCGCGGGTGACATCTTCGGGCACGAACCAGTTGAAGCAAAGATTGGGATTGTTCACGCGCCGCTGCTCCGGGAACAGGACTGCAAACCCTTGCTCGGTCGCCAGCTGCGACCACCCGGACCCATAATCGTAGCCCGCCGCGGTCTGCGTGCAGCCGTGCAGGACGATGACCAGTGCGGCCCCTTTCGGTAGATTCTCGGGAATGTAGAAGCGTGCCTGCAAGGCGCCGGGGTTAGACCCAAACTCTGCCATGTCCGAGAGATGATCGCTATGACGGTGCGTAGATAGACCGGGCCGGCTCCGCATCGCGGCCAGACGAGCGATGGTATCTGAGATGTTTCGCAAATCGGTATCCTCGCTGAGCGTCTCAAAAAATGGTCCCTGAAAGATCGTTGCTGCAGTGCACAATAGCAAGCTTACGTCAGGTCATAGCCGGCCGCACAAGACATTGGCAGTGCACGCTGTGCGAAGGAACCAAAGTCTTGGGAGGAGCTTCATGCATAGAGCGCCTCGATGGCGCGGATCGGACTGTAGGAGGACGAAATGGGTTTTTTCGGCAAGATGTTCTCGGGCCTGACCGGCAGGAGAGCGGATGACAAAAAGGAGACAGGGGACATGCGCAAGGCGACAGGCGCTGGACCCGCTCTAGCGGCGCATTCGAAGGATGCGAGAACCTCCGCTGCCACTGGGCAAAACCGGCAAGCCGCCGGGAAAACAGTGCATAAGTGACGATGGAAACGAGTCCATGATACCGACCATCGTCCTTGCCGAATGTTGATGAGGTTAGCTGGAACCGATCTGCAATGTGGTGAGTCGGTCGCGCCCACGGCACCTCAGCGCGTGAAAGAACTGTTCGATTTCGCGCCGCAAATCACCGGGAACATGATCAGCCTGCACCGGCTCGTCCTATTGCCGATGCAGTTGTGCATCCAAATCGAACGATGCCGAATCCAATCGCGGCGTTTGAGTAAGGCCTAAATCATTCCCACTCGATTGTTCAGACAGCATATAACCCATTGAAATAAGTGGAAAATATTTCATGCGGATTAGAAAAATCCGATACTGAGGCCGTCAAAAAGTTACGCTTTTGATTTTAAAGGGAAAATCGCCGCAAAAATCCTTTGGTTCCACCAACTATCGGGACCAATCGGACGATTTTTGCTCTTTGCGGCGTTTAACGGCGCGCCAAACCCGCCTCGAAAAGTACCGTCACCGATCCAACCGGTTAATCTCCATCGACAAATTCACGGTTTTGCAGTTCCTTCAGATTGACGGAGTGAACGGAGCTCGTGGGAATGATGACATTGTCTGGAAGTGACGTTGGTTGATCGCTCAATCCTCGGCACGGTCTCGCTTGTCCTGACACTCTTGACGCTTTGCGCCGTGATCACGCTCGATCTTCTTTCAGCCCTGCTTGCGGGGCTGCTCATCGCCCAAATGGTCAATTCGACGGCACCGCTTATGAAGCGTGCAGGTATTGCCGATCACCGGCTGGGCAAGGCTGTAGCGTTGACCCTTGTGGCTGCGGTAATTGCGATTGCGTTGATATTGATTATCCTTGAAGTGTCGTCATGGCTAACGGCCGGCCCGGAGAACCTGTTCTTCCTGCTGCAAAGGATGGCGGGGGCGGTCGAGACAGCACGCGCCCATCTCCCTGGGTGGGTTAGCGCTTATTTTCCCGCCAACGTCGAGGAATTCGAGAACGCCGCATCCAAATGGCTGCGCGAAAACGCCTGGCAACTTCGCTTTGTTGGTCGCGATGTCGGCGTCTTCCTCACACACACCATTGCCGGCATGATTATCGGCGGAATGATCGCCTACAGCCGGGGGACCCGTAGCAGCGAGCCGGGACCATTGGCCGCTGCGCTTGAAGAACGTGTTGTGATCTTGGGCAACGCGTTTCGCAGCATTGTCTTCTCGCAGGTGAGGATCTCGGCGCTCAACACGCTGTTGACTGCGATCTACCTGGCGTTGGCACTGCCAGTTTTCGGCGTTCACATGCCATTCCTGAAAACGATAATCGCAATCACTTTCATCGTGGGGCTTTTGCCCGTAATCGGCAACCTCATCTCCAACACGGTGATCGTGCTGGTGAGTTTCAGCTTGTCGCCCGCCATGGCGCTCGGATCGCTTTTGTTTCTCGTCTTCATTCACAAGCTGGAGTATTTCGTGAACGCTCGGATCATTGGCGTACGAATCCATGCCCGGGCCTGGGAGCTTTTGCTCGCCATGCTCGTCATGGATGCCGCCTTTGGCATTCCTGGCCTGATCGCGGCTCCAATCTACTATGCATACGTCAAAGAGGAATTGGCACTGCGCCAGCTAATCTGAACGCAAGGTCGTCCGAACTTTCCAATCTTATTTGGCTTGCAAGGATGGTTTCAGTCGAAGAAGCCCGTATCCTCTTCCCTGAGATATTTCCTGGCCGCTTCGGCGTCGATATCGAGGCCCAACCCCGGCGCTTCGAGCAGATCCACCATGCTGTCCTTCACGATCTGCGGCGGCAAGCCGATTACCAGATCCTCCCACCAAGGGTCGGAGGCGCTCGGATACTCGAACGCGATGTAATTTGCGGGCAATGTGGCGCAGACGTTAATCAGCGCGCCAAGGCCGAGCAGGCCGTTTGCGGTACCGTGCGGGGCCATCAGGATCGAGTGCATATAGGCGTGCTCGGCTACCCATTTGAGCTCGGCGATGCCTCCGATGTCGGCCGGGTCCGGACCGATGACGCGCACCGCCTGCGTTTCGATCAGCTCCTTGAAATTGTGCCGGAGGTAAATCTGCTCGCCGGTATGGATCGGCGTCGAGGTGGAGGTCGTCAGCTCCCGATAGGCCTGCGGATTGACCCAGGGCACGTAGTCACCGGTCAGCATGTCCTCGAGCCACATCAAATTGTACTTCTCGACCGCACGGGCGAACTTGATCGCATCGGGCAGCATCCAGCCCGGGCCACAGTCGAGCGCCAGGCTGACCGTGTCGCCCAGCACTTCCTTCATCGCGATCACGCAGTCCAGCATGTGATTGAAACCACGCTCGCTGATCACGCCCTGATCCATGGCACCGTGATAGCCGGCCTTCTTCTGCGTCACGCCGTAATGGAAGCCCTCGATGCTGTCCTTCATGTTGGAGTGGAATGAGATTCCCTGCTTGACCATGAAGAAGTTCTGCGGCTGTTCCATCATCCATTTGACATCAGCGGCATAATCCTCCGGCCGATCTCCCGAGCGCTTCTGGCGGATCGAGCCGTTATAGACGCGCACCTTGTCGCGCACCTTGCCGCCGAGCAGTTTGTAGGCCGGCACGCCCGCGGCCTTGCCGGCGATGTCCCACAGCGCATGCTCGATAGCGCTCACCGCGGCGCCATAGGGCTTGAACGAACCGCGCTGGCGGATCTTCAGCATCACCCGCTCGACGTCGGTCGGATCCTCGCCGATCAGCGCCTCGCGGAAATGCAGCACAAAGGGCTTGAGATAGCTTTTGGTATACTCGACTTCACCCAGCCCATAGAGGCCCTCATCGGTGACGACGCGAACGATCGGATGCTTGCCGATAACAGCGCAGCGCAGGTCAATGATCTTCATGGCGCAGTTCTATTTCACAGACGAGAAAGCTGTCGGCGTGAGCAGTTGGCTGCTGATATTGGCAACGATCTGCCCGTCGCGCTCAGACTCGTCCCGGGCCCTGTGCCATGCCGGATCGGTGACGAAAGCCGCCCATTTCGCCTCACGCTCGGCCAGCGATTCCCAGGCGATGAAATAGGTGAGGCGATTGTTGTTTTCGCCGATCGCCGTGGTGAAAAACCCGGCTTGGCGGATGCCATGCCTCTCCCAGATGGCCAGCGTTTGGTCGGAAAAGCGCTTGAGCAAAGCCGGCAGCCTGCCCGGCAGGCAGTCATAGATACGCAGTTCGTAGATCATGGTTTCGTCCGTTTCTTTCTTTGCCTCTCCCTTGGGAGAGGTCGACACGAATGGTCGGTCGTTGGCCCTGTGAGCCCTGGGGGGAATGAAGGCAGGGGGTCTAGGCTAACTCCAGGTGCGGTCCCAGGAATACTCATCGTCCCAGTGATGCGTGGGCTGCCAGATGCCGGTGACACCAGGCTGCAGGTGCTGGGCGATCACCTCGTCGACGACGTCGTCGATCCCCAGACCCGGCTTGTCCGGAACGGTGATGAAGCCGCCCTGGACGAGGGGCTTGGGAAGGCCTGTTACGATGTCGTCCCACCACTCGACATCGGCGGAGTGGTATTCGAGCGCCATGAAGTTTTCGGTCGCGGTTGCGACATGCGCGGCGGCCATTGCGGCGATCGGACTTTCGGCCATATGGATCGCCATGGCGACACCGTGATCCTGCGCCATATCGCCGATCTTCTTGGTCTCCAGGATGCCTCCGCTGGTGAGCAGGTCCGGGTGGATAACGGAGAGGCCGCCGCTCTTGAGCAGGGGCCCGAAGCCCTCCTTGAGGTAGATGTCCTCGCCGGTGCAGATCGGCACCGTGGTAGCCTGCTGCAGCTGCCGGTACTGTTCGGTGTATTGCCATGGAATCACGTCCTCTAGCCAGGCGGGAACATATTTCTCGATACGGCGCGACAGGCGTATGCCGTCCTGCAGCGAGATGTGGCCGACGTGGTCAATGGCGAGCGGGATCTCGTATCCGATCACCTCGCGAACCTCGTGGATATACTGCTCGAGCAGGTCGATCCCCTTTTCGGTGAAATGCAGGCCCGTGAACGGGTGCTGCACGTTCTGCGCATCGTAGGCGAGATTGCGCGCCTTGCGCTCCTCGAGCGCCCCGCCACGGCCGCGCGGATTGGCCTGAAACCCTTCGAGTGCGCCTGCGGGCGCGGTCACGGCGCCGGCGACATGGGCGATCTGCATCAAGCCCAGATCCATCTTGAGGAAGGTGAACCCGCGGTTCATGCGCTCCTTGAGGCGCTTTCCGGTTTCGGTGCCGCTCGGTTTCTCTGCGTCGGTATCGCAATAGACGCGCACCTTGTCGCGGAACTTGCCGCCGAGCATCTGGTAGATCGGGACGCCATAGGCCTTGCCTGCGAGGTCCCACAGTGCGATCTCGACCGCCGAGACTCCGCCGGCTTGCCGACCGTGCCCGCCGAACTGCTTGATGCGGCGAAACAGCCGATCTATGTCGCAAGGGTTCTCGCCAAGCAGCCGGCTTTTGAGCATCAGCGCGTAGGTGGCGCTGGCGCCGTCACGCACCTCGCCAAGCCCGACGAGACCCTGGTTGGTGTAAATCTTGAGCAGCGCCGAGGTGAATGGCGCACCGACGATTTCGGCCACCCGCATGTCGGTGATGCGAAGGTCGGATGGTTTGGAGTTCGTGTTGACCCGATTGAGAGCCTCGCCGGCTCCACCCGTCTTTGGCATGACTTGTCCTCGTTCTGATCGGGAGGTTGTCGCCCCAAATGGAGCGTTGCTAACTCAGCTCAATCTCATGGGCTTGCAGGTAGTCTCGGTTCATCTCGACACCGAGACCAGGCTTCGACGTCAGCTTGAGGCTGCCATTCGAAACATCAAGCGGTCTGTCGATGAGGTGATCGTATTTGCCCAGGTTCCACTCGGATGTTTCGAGCTTGTAGAAGTTGGGAACGGTCATCATCACCTGCGCTCCCGCGACCACGTTGATCGGCCCTGCGGCATCATGCGGCGAGACCGGGATGTAATAGGCTTCGCACAGGGCGGAGATCTTCTTCAGTTCGGTAATGCCGCCGGTCCAGGTGACGTCAGGCATGATGTAGTCAGCGAGCTTGTTCTCGAGCACCGGCACGAAATCCCACTTTGTGTGGCCGCGCTCGCCCCACGAGATGGCAGCACTGACCTTCTCACGCACCTGCTTGAGGGCGTTGAGGCTCTCTGGCGGGCAAGGCTCCTCAAACCAGTCGATCTGGCCGGCTTCCTCGAGGCTACGGCACAGGCGAATGGCGGTGGGAACGTCGAAGCGGCCATGCGCGTCGATCAGGATGTCGACATCTGGCCCCGCCGTTTCGCGGATCAGCGCCGTGAGTTCGGCCGCTTCTCGCTCGTCCTTGCGGGTCATGCTGCCATCGAGGTAGCCGTCCCGCTGTTCGCGGGACGGGCCATCTGCGGTGCGACCCTGGTGGGGGAAAGGGTCAAACTTGAGCCCGGTGTGTCCGGACTCGACGATGTCTCGAATTTCGCGGACCACAGCCTCCTTGCTGGTAAATTTGGCCTGGTTGGGATGGGTGTAGAGCGCGATTTCATCGCGTACCGGTCCGCCCAGCAGTTCGTAAATCGGCTTGCCAAGGACTTTGCCCCTGATGTCCCAGAGGGCGATGTCGATTGCGCTCACGCATTCGACCGCTGCGCCGCGGCTGCCCATATAGGTGAAGCTGCGGAAAATCTTGTGCCAGAGGTGCTCGATCCGCGCTGGATCCGCGCCGGTCACGGCGATGCCGATCTGCCGAAGGATCGTGCAGAGAGCGCGGTTGGCGAGCCTGGTGGTGGTTGTGATCTCTCCCCAACCACTCACCCCCTCATCGGTCGTCACTTCGACAAACAGGTACTCTCCCCAATATGAAGCATCGGACTTGATCAGCCACGGCCGAACGCTCGTGATTTTCATCTCTCAACTACCTTTATCTGATGGTCACGCTAACGACGTTCCAGATTGGAGATTCTATCCGGCCCGTGCGGCGTTGCGCGCACGCATCTGTTCGAGAACATGCCGGCCGGAACCCTCGACATGGCGGGCAATGAGGTCGGCGGCCTTGTCTGCCTCTCCCGCCTTCACGAGTGCGATGAGTTCGCGATGCTCGCGAAGGATTGCGGCACGCCGTGCGAGCGTGAAATTGAAACGCCGGCTCACGGCTCGCAGCACTTCGCGATGCTTCCACCAAAGCTCGGCGGCATGACGGTTGTAGTGCCGCTGGTACATCACGGTGTGGAAGGCGGTATCCAGCTCACTGTGCCTGAACGTGTCGGCAAAGTTGTTCTCTTCAATCAGGCCCTGGATGCGTTCGAGTTCGGCAATGTCCTCGCTGGTGGCCATATTCACAAACCATCGCGTCAGGGCTGGCTCGATCAGGACTCCGATCTCGTAGATATCCCGGACAAAATCCTGATCTATGGGCCGGACTCGAGCCCCGCGGTTGGCGACAAAGGTGACGAAGCCCTCCCCGCGCAACAGCTGCAGAGCCTCGCGCACGGGGTTGGTCGAGGTGCCGTGACGCCGCGCGAGATCGGTCACCACTAGCCGCTCGTTGGCGGCGAGCCGCCCCTCAATGATGTCTTCCCTGATCAGCTCATAAAGCGAGGCGCCCTCGCTGGAGGCCCCTATGGGGTCAATCCCCGCGGGTGGCTCTGCTTTAAAATCGCTTGTTTCGGCCAAGGCCGGCTCCCCATATCAATACACAGTTTAATCGATATCACGCACGGTTTGCATAAACAATGTACGATTTATACGCGTTGACAGACAATCCGCGATCTGAAAACGTACAAATTGCTCGAAAGGATACACAGAACAGCAAGGCGTTCCGCGATCGAACGAGCAAAGACCGCTTGCCTCGACGCAAAGCGGCATGGGAGAGAACCTGGAGGATACCTATGACGAGGATTACACTCGGTGGTGCCGTCCTGCGCGGCACCGTCTCCACTGCTTTAGTGGTATCGCTGTCCGCGTCGGCGCTGGGTGCGCCGCCGGTCGATTTGAGCAAGTGGTCGCCGGAGTATGTGCGCTCCATTGCGGGCACACAGGATTTTGATACGGCGGCCGATTGCGGCAAAGTCACCCCGCTCGACTACAAGGGGCGACTGACCTTCTGGTATCAGGGCGTGTTCGAGGGCGACCCCGACCTCTTGCGTCAGTACTACAAGGATTTCTTCGAGACCTTCCGCAAGACCTATCCGAACATCCAGCTCGAGGAACAGGCCCTCACCTACAACGACCTCCTCGACAAGTTCCGCACGGCGCTCCTTGGCAATGCTGCGCCGATGGCGGTCCGCCTGCAAATCCTGGGTGGTACCGAGTTCGCCGCAAAGGGCTATCTGCAGCCGCTCAAGCCCGAGGATGTGGGGTATTCGACCGAGGATTTCTGGCCCGGCGCCATGAAGGCGGTGACCTGGGACGGGGTGACCTACGGTATTCCAACCAACAACGAGACGATGGCGTTCATCTGGAACGCCGACATCTTCAAGCGAGCCGGCCTCGATCCGGACAAGGCTCCGGCGACCTGGGACGACGTGGTCAAGTATTCCAAGCAAATTCACGATAAGCTCGGCATTTCCGGCTACGGCCTCGTGGCTCGCAAGAATGCCGGCAACACGCCGTACCGATTCATGCCACAGCTGTGGGCCTATGGCGGCGGCGTCTTCGACGAAGCCAAAGCAAACCCGACCTATAAGGAGGTCGAACTCAACAGTCCGCAGAGCAAGGCGGCGCTGCAAGCCTCGTACGATATGTATGTTCGCGACAAGTCGGTCCCGGTGTCAGCACTCACCAATCAGCAGGCCGATAACCAGCCGCTGTTCTTAGCCGGCCAACTCGGCATGATGGTCTCGCACCCGTCCGACTACAACGTCATGCTAGACCTGCAGAAAAAGGCGACGGGCACCGACAAGGACAAGGCGCAGACCGTCATCGACAACATGCGCTACGGCCTTATACCGACTGGCCCAGACGGCAAGCGCGCCGTCGTCTTCGGTGGCTCGAACATTCACATCCTGAAGCCCGAATATGTCGAGGGCGGCAAGGTGGACGAGCCGGCTGCAAAGGCCATCATCTGCATGTGGACGAGCCCTGAATGGTCGCTGAAGATGGCCTACGCCGGCTCGAATCCGGGCAACCTCAACGGCTTCAAGACCAAATGGATGAAGGAACGTCTGGACAGCATCAAGTTCCTCGATGTCACGACGTCGATGCTGCCATACGGCATCCCGTTTCCAGCGCTGCCGCAGTCTCCCGAGATCATGAACATCATCGTCCCGGACATGTTGCAGAACGCCCTGACCGGAGCGATGACCGTCGACCAGGCAGCAGACGACGCGGCCGAAAAGGTAAAGAGCCTGGTGGAGGGCAAACTCTAGTTTGAACCCGACATACGATCCGACCGGCCGCACCGATGGTGCAGCCGGTTCGTTCCAAAGAAAATAAGGGCGCGCCACAGTGACGATCGTGACCGGTAAGGCCGAGGCTCGCCGAAGATTGCAATCCGGTTGGTCCGGCGTGCTGTGGAAGATATGGGAGCATCGCGCCGACTACGCGTACGTGCTCCCGGCGATCGCCGTGATGCTCATCGTCATCGCCTATCCGATCTATTACACAATCGAACTGTCATTTTTTAAGACGCCGCCTGGCCTACAGCTGCGCGACAAGATCTACGTCGGCTTCAACAACTACACGAACATCCTCACCAGTCCCGTGTTCTGGAAAGTCACCTGGAACACGATGATCTGGACACTGGCATCGACTTTCATCTCCTTCGTCCTGGGGTTTGGCTGCGCGCTGGCGCTCCACCGCGACTTTATCGGCCGTGGCGTCCTGCGCGCTATCCTGATCATTCCCTGGGTTATCAGCGCCGTCGCCGCCTCCTACATCTGGAAGTGGATCTACCATTCGGACTTCGGGGTCATCGGTGCGGTGCTGGTCGGCCTCGGATTGGCCGACCGACCGCCGAATTTCATCGACAACGTCAGCACGGTGCTGCCCTCCCTGATCGTCGTCAATATCTGGCGCGAGTTTCCGTTTGCCATGATCATGATGATGGCCGGCCTGCAGACGGTCCCCGAACAGCTGCTGAGCGCCGCAAAAGTCGACGGGGCCAGTGCGTGGCAGCGCTTCTGGCACGTAACCTTCCCGCATCTGAGCAGCGTCTCGACGGTGACCATCCTGCTGCTCGCAGTGGCCAACTTCAATTCCTTCATCATCCCCTGGATCATGACCGGCGGCGGGCCGTCCAACGCATCGCATATCTGGATCACCCACATTTATGAGCTCGCCTTCGGACGACAGCTCTGGGGCGTGGCATCGGCCTATTCGGTGCTCCTGTTCCTCATCCTGATGACGCTGGGCTACTTCTATGTCCGTGCGCTAAGCGGCAACGAACGGAAAGAGGGGAGCGCATGAGCACGATTGCCAAGACAGCCCCTCGGGTTCAGACCCGTCGCCGCATGCGCGTCGACGGATGGCGATGGGCCGGGCGCATCTTCCTTGTGTTCATGCTGCTTTACACCGCGTTGCCGATGATCTGGATGCTGATCACTTCGATCAAGTCCGGCTTCGCGGCGATGCAATTCCCGCCGCAATGGTGGCCAGACGAGCCTACCCTCGCCAGCTACCAGAAGCTGCTCGATCCGCAGAACAGCGTCGGCCAGGACTTCCTCCGCTTCTTCTGGAACAGCCTCTTCGTGTCCACGGTCACGACAGTCCTTTCGGTGATCGTGGCTGTCCCTGCCGCCTACGCGTTTTCGCGCTTCCGTTTCCCCGGCCGGAACTTCCTGTTCTTCGCCGTGCTGCTGCGCAACATGTTCCCGGCGGTGATCTTTCTCGTTCCGCTGTTCATACTGATGCGAATGCTCGGGCTGGTGAACACGCATGGCTCGCTGATCCTCACCTATCTCACTTTCGGCCTGCCGCTGGCGATTTGGCTACTCAAGGGCTTCTACGACAACATCCCGGTGCAGCTCGAGCAGGCGGCGCGCATTGACGGGGCAACGCGGTTCCAGGCCTTCATCCTGATCGTGATGCCGCTTTCGACGCCCGGAATCATCGCCACCGCGATCTATTCCTTCATCGGCGCGTGGAACGAGTACATCTACGCCTACACCTTCCTCTCCAAGAACGAGCAGTTGACCCTGCCGGTCGGCATCCAGCGCTTCTTCTCGGAAAACACGACGGACTTTCCGGGGCTGATGGCGGCCAGCTTCATGATGAGCGTGCCCGTCGTCGTGTTGTTCCTCGTCCTGCAGCGATACTTCGTACGCGCCCTTACAGAAGGCGCGGTCAAACACTAGGGAGTTGCCGATGGCCCACGTGGTCCTCAAAGATCTCGTCAAGACCTATGGCAGCTTCAAAGCTGTCAACAATGTTTCGCTGACGGTCAATGACGGCGAGTTCGTTGCGCTCGTCGGTCCTTCAGGCTGCGGCAAGACAACCACGCTCAATCTCGTCGCCGGGCTGATCCCGATCACGTCGGGCGACATCGTCATCGGCGACCGGGTGGTCAACGACCTCGACCCCAAGGACCGGGACATCGCGATGGTGTTCCAGAACTATGCGCTCTATCCGCAGAAGTCGGTCTACAAGAACCTGGCGTTCCCGCTGCAGATGCGAAAACTGCCCAGGGACGAAATCGACAAGAAGGTCAAGGACGCGGCGCGAGTGCTCGACATGACGCACCTGCTCGAGCGCAAGCCGCGCGAACTTTCCGGCGGGCAGCAGCAGCGTGTGGCCCTGGGCCGTGCCCTCGTCCGCGACCCGGCCGTGTTCCTCATGGACGAGCCGCTCTCCAACCTCGATGCCAAGCTGCGCGTGCAGATGCGGTCGGAGATCAAGCGCTTCCACCAGGACCTCAAGGCGACGATCATCTATGTGACGCACGACCAGCTCGAAGCCGTGACCATGGCCGACAAGATGGCGGTGATGAACGGCGGCTTCCTGCAGCAATACGATTCACCGGCGCAGGTCTTTGCCCATCCGATGAACATGTTCGTCGCAAGCTTCATCGGCAGCCCGGCGATGAGCCTTATTCCGCTGCAGGCATCGACAGCGAACGGCAACACCGTGTTGACCAGCGCGGAGGGCTGGAGCCTCGAGCTCTCGCCGCGCAACGCCCAGAAAGTCGCGGGGGCAACGACCAAGAAAGTCGTGCTCGGCGCACGTCACTCAACAATCAAGCTCCACAAGAGTGCGGTGCCAGGCAGCGTCCCGGCAAAGGCCTACACGGTGGAGCCGACCGGAGACGTCACCTTCGTGCAGGCGTTCCTGTCCGGCGCCATCGTCAACGTCAGCGTGCCGCCGACCATTGCCGTCGCGCCCGACGAGCAGATCTGGCTCGAGTTCGACCAGGAGCGCATGCATCTGTTCGACGGCGAGACTGAAATGGCACTCAAGACCGACTGACACCTATAGATGCTTTTGGAACGTGGGCGTGGATGACTACGAAGCTTAAGATCACCGCGATCAAGCCCTATCCGGTGTGGGTGGGAACGCGCAACCAGATGCTCGTCAAGGTCGAGACCGACCATGGCATTTTCGGCTGGGGCGAGAGTGGCTTGAGCGGTCGCGAGAGGGCCGTGGCCGGCGCGGTCGAGCACTATCGCGAGTTTCTCATCGGCCGCGATCCCATGCAGATCGGGCGGATCTGGCAGGAAGTCTATCGCAGCCAGTACTTCGAAGGCGGGCGCGTTCTGCAGGCGGCGATTTCCGCCATCGACATCGCCCTTCACGACATCAAGGGCAAGGCGCTGGGAGTGCCGGTCTACCAACTGCTCGGCGGCAAGCAGCGCGACCGCATCCCCACCTTCGCCTCGACCGGAGACGAGGCCGAGGGCGATGTTGCCATCGAACGAGCCCGCGAACTGCGCGCACAGGGATGGCAGGCGATCCGCTTCTTCCCCGTCGGGCAAAGCAGCAAGGACATCTTCGAGCCTCGCGAGTCGATTGGCGTTACCGCGACCATGCTGAACAAGGCGCGCGCGGCGCTGGGCGACGACGTCGTGCTTGGCATCGACTATCATCATCGGCTGTCGGTGGCAGAGGCGGCGAGCTTCTGCAACAAGCTCGGCCGCGGCGTGCTCGATTTCCTCGAGGAGCCGATACGCGACGAGACACCGGAGGCCTACGAATCCCTACGTACGATGACCGACATCCCCTTTGCCATCGGCGAGGAATTTGCCAGCAAGTGGCAGTTCCTTCCCTACATCGAGCGCGGCATCCATCAGTTCAACCGGCTCGATATTTGCAATGTCGGCGGGTTCACCGAGGCGATGAAGGTCGCTGGCTGGAGCGAGGCGCACTATGTGGACCTGATGCCGCACAATCCCCTTGGTCCAGTGTGCACGGCCGCGACCGTGCATCTCGCCGCCGCGGTACCCAACTTCGCGTGGCTCGAGACCAGAGCGCCGGAAAGAAAGCTGGGCTTTGATAATTCCGAGTTCTTCCCGGTGCAACCACAACTCGACGGCCCCGACTATCCGGTCAGCGACCTGCCGGGCCTGGGCGTTGAGGTCAATGAGGAGGCGATCCAGGCGGAGAGTTTCCGTTTCTGGGAAGCGCCTCACCTCAAGCGCCGCGATGGTTCTGTTACGAACTGGTAGCTTCCTTTCAACCGGAGTCCACAATGACGCATACCCCCGACATCACGCGGCCGCCCAAAGATCTGATCGATGCGCTCAGGGAGATCGGCGCCGCGACGGTTGCCGGCACGCTTGGGCATATGGGCTTCCGCAATCCGCACATGGTCGGTCCGGTGGCACAGAACCATGGGAAGTCGATCGTCGGGCCGGCGCTGACGCTGCAGTTCCTGCCGCAGCGGCCGGACCTCTTCAGCGAGGGAGAATACGCCGACCCGGAGACGCAGTTGCACCGGCACGTGCTCTATCACGCGCAGGAGGGCGATGTGGTCGTGGTCGACGCGCGCGGCGACATGAGCTCGGGTGTCTTCGGCGATATGATGTCGACCTATTTCAAAGGCAGAGGCGGCGCTGGCATCGTCATCGACGGGTGCATGCGCGACCGGCCCAATGTCGACAAGCTCGATCTGCCCCTATGGCTGCGCGGCTGGACGCCCAACTACCATGTGCAGACCAGCATCTATCCAAACGCCGTCAACGTTCCGATTGCCTGCGGCGGCGTCACGGTGATCCCTGGCGACGTTATCGTCGCCGACGATGACGGAGTGGTGGTTGTTCCAGTCGCGATGGCCTCAAAAGTGATTGAAGAATCGAAGAAGCATCACGATTGGGAAGAGTTCTCGCGAGAGAAGCTCATGCAGGGCGCCCCGTTGCAACGCTATTATCCGCTGCATGACGACGCCCGCGGAGAGTACGAGGAATGGCGAAAAGCCAACTCCAAATCTTAATAGACGGGACGATGGCCGTGTCTTCGTACACGTGTAATTCTTGGACGGACAGGTAAGCGGGGCTCATGTCCGTTCTTGCCAGCCTCGGTGTCAGATCGGAAGATTGCCGCGCTGCGGGCCAAAAACGGTAGCGAAGGCGATATCCTTGAACCGTCTCAGCGGCTCGCCTGAACGCTCCACTTTCATGCGCAGGATCGCGCCTTTCCCGGAGGCAAGAAGAAACTCCGCCAGATACGGGGGGTGAACGTGCTATCAATTTCCCCTGGGCCTGCGCGATGCACTCACTAAAGGGCTGAAGCCACACTCCCGGTATATCGTGATGAGATGTTGGCGCAGCGGCTCGCTCTCTTGGACCACTTCCAGGCTGGACGCCCAGGTTCGGATCAGATTTCCAGATCGTCGATAATGCGGCAGAGCGTGGAGCGGCCAAGAGCACTCATGGCGGGGTTGGTTATGCGGTAATACCAGACCAAGCCCATTGCCTGCTGGAAGGCCCATGCCGCTCCGCGCTGCCACTCGACTTCGCTTGATCCAAGATGGGTACGCACGGTTTCGCGCTGACTGCGATCAAAAAGATGCCATACGGCAACAAGATCCAAGGCCGGGTCGGCCGGTCCGAAGCTGCCGCTGTCGAGCACACCAACAAGGCGGTCCCCACGCACGAGGAGGTTGGCCGGAATAAGATCGCGGTGGCTCATAACCTCGATACCGGACGGCGGCAGTTCACGCAGCCGAGCCCAAATGCGACGGAGCCGAGATACGTCCAAGAGACCCTCGCTGTTCTTGAAACAGATCGACATCCAGTCGTCGTGGTCAGGAAGACTGCCGCCCCTCCCTTGCCCATCAAAACGGCGGCCATGTGTGTTCGCTGCACGTAGCGACGCAATCAGGTTGGCAATGTCGAGTGCGAAGGTCGTGGAAGCAGAAAGCCCATTGTGCGTGGCAACGTCACCTTCAATCCAACTCTGCATCGCCCAAGGCAACGGATAGAGCGGACCCGGCTGACCAAGCCCGATCGGTCGAGGACAGGCAAACGGAGAATACGCAGCAAACTCGGTCATGGCCGCGGCTTCGTTGCGTAGCATATTGGCGCACTCGGCTGGCTCCATTGCGCGCAGGGGGAATCTTGCCGCTACACTCGATCCAATCCTGAAGATTGCATTGACCGTACCGATCGCGCCAAGCTCTTCGATCCGCTCGTGGCGATACTCTGGGAACTGGTCGAAGATCATCTCGCGAACGATATCTGCATCGACATGGATCTGATCGCTGTGCATCATGCTACTGGGTGTCTCCCCGACCACCTCCCCGCCAAATAACGGATACAAGCGTCGATTGCACGACCGCTTCCGCGAAGCCACGCAGGGCCAGATGTCCGTCTTGGGTCGCCTCAGGCCTCTCGGCCGCTGCAATGGCCGCTCGACAGCCCGTGGGTTTCCACCAGCCCCGCGGAGAGTTCGAGGAGTGGCGAAATGCGAGGAACCAGCCATGCGATATCATGATCGTGTCCGAGCAAGTCAGCTTCGTCCCGCCCGTCGATAACGGCCTTGATCAGACCTGACTTCTGCCGCGCCACTAGCGCGATGTCGCGGGGGCTGTCACGCAGGGTCGTGCGGTGGGTGACGAGCTGATCGATTGGTATATTTCCAGCGCGCAATGACGTGCTGGAAATCGCTGTGCGTCGCGTTGCGGCTGCCGATCCGCATCATTTCCCGTTTGTCGACGGAAGTCGGTACCGCGTAGGGAAACCGACGCATACCCTCAGGAATGCGTCGGGGCAAAAGTCTCAGGCGTGGCGGATTTCCGTTCCCAGCACCTTCAGGCATTCGCGGATGAATGCCGCAAGCGCGGTCCAACCCTTGGCCGAAACCATCGTCCCATCCACATAGGCATCGGTGGGGGATAGATCGATGTAAGTGCCGCCAGCCAGCGTCACCTCTGGCTCGCAAGCCGCGAGCGCCGCCACCTTCTTGCCACGGACGACGCCGTCGACCGCAACCAGAATCTGGACGCCATGGCAGATCGTGAAGATCGGCTTTTTGGCCTCGTGAAAATGGCGCACCATCGCCTGCACGCGCTTGTCGGTGCGGATGTATTCGGGGCCACGACCGCCGGCGCAATAGACGGCGTCGTATTGGCTCAGCTGCTTCTCGGCGTCAGAAAAGGTCTTGTTGATCAGCACATTGTGACCGGGCTTTTCGGTGTAGGTCTGATCGCCCTCAAAATCGTGCAGCGATGTCTTGATGATGTCTCCGGCGCTTTTGTCGGGGCACACGACATGAACCGTGTGTCCCACCGCTTCCATCGCCTGCTGATAGACGAAGATTTCATATTCCTCGGTGAACTCACCGGTCAGCATCAGGATTTTTTTGCCTGGCATGGGTCTTCCTCTCGGCTTGTGGCTGGCGAGGCGCGCTTGGCGCCTCGCCAGCTAGGGATCGAAAAATCGGTCAGAACGGAGTCGGGGAAATAATGTTCGTTGTTGTTGGCCTTGGTGATCAGCGAGTCGAGTTTGACGGCCCCCGGACAAGCGACATCGCATTGGCTACTCGAACGCAGGCAGGAGCCGGTCTCGCGAATTCTCGATGTGCACACGCATGGCTTTTTCGGCGGCGTCCGGATCGCCCGCGGAGAAAGCAGCGAGAATGGCCTCGTGCTCGTCGAGCGCCTCTTCGGTCACCCGCGAGTGATACATCAAGCGGAAGATATGGAAGTGGGTATGCTGGTGATTCAGCGTCTCTCGAATGAGCTCGTTCTGGGCGAACTCGACGATCTTGTCGTGGAAGATCGCATCCTGCCGGGCGAAGTTCGAATAACGCAGGCGTTCGTCCTTGCCTACCCGTCGGGCCATGACGCCAGCCGCCTCCTGCAGCACGGTCAGCCGTTCGTCGTCCAGTGTGGCAGTGGCTTTGGCCGCGGCAGCAGGTTCAAGCAGAAGGCGCAGCTCGTAGAGCTCGTCAAAGCGCCGGCGGGTGATTTGCGGGGCCGCCCGATAGCCGATCAGGTGGGTCTTCACCACAAGGCCCTCACCCTCCAGCCGCCCAAGCGCTTCGCGAATGGGGGTATGCGAGACGTTGAATTCCTTCACGAGATTGTCGACGGTAATGCGCGACCCGGGAGCAATTCTCAATGACATCAGTTGCGCGAAGATTGCCTCGTAAACGTCGCCAGCCAGGCTGTTGGCGCGCTGAATATGGCCGGGCGGGCGGGCTTCATTGTCAACCGTCAGGTCCGGATGCTGCATTGCTTTGCCTCTTGACAGAAGCGCTCACTAACACGATGCTCCGACCAATTCAATCCTATATCCTATACGATTTTATAGAGGATATCGCATGAGAATGACCCGGAGCGTCGGGACCGGTCTCCTGGACTAAGCTAATTCTCTGGCCCAATCCGTCGTCGAAGGACCCTGTGCATGGCCTTGTTTGCAGCGGCGCGCCTGCCGCGCGAGATTCTGTTCGGCAAAGGCCAGCGCCACGTGCTGCCTGACGTCGCCGCCAAATTTGGGCGACGCGCGTTCGTCTGCACCGACGAGCGTTTCGCGGCGACATCGCAGTTCGCCGAAATTCTTGCTGGCTTGCACAAAGCTGCAATAGACACACTGGTCTACGATCGAACGTTGCCGGATGTGCCTCGCGACAGCGTCGCCGCCTGCATTGCTGAGGCGAAGGATTACAAGCCGGACATGGTGATCGGAATCGGCGGGGGCAGTTGCCTCGATATGGCCAAGAGCGCAGCACTTCTGCTCAGCCATGGCGGCAGGCTTCAGGACTACTATGGCGAGTTCAAGGTACCGGGCCCTACCCTTCCCGTGATCGCAGTGCCGACTACGGCGGGGACAGGCTCCGAGGTGACCCCCGTAGCCGTGATCTCCGACCCGGACCGGACGTTGAAAGTAGGCATAGCAAGTCCTCATCTCATCGCCGCTGTGGCGCTTTGCGACCCGGATCTGACGGCGACCTGTCCGCCGTCTCTGACGGCGATCGCCGGCGCCGACGCGCTGACACACGCAATCGAGGCCTTCACAGCGGGCAAACGCGGCGCTGATCCGAATTTGCCGCAGCAGCATGTCTTCATCGGCAAGAGCGCTTTGACCGACCATTTCGCGCTTCTGGCTATCAGGCTGCTCGGTCGCAGTCTGGAAAAGGCATATTGCGATGGATCGGATGAGAATGCGCGCGCCGACGTCATGATGGGAGCGATGGCCGCAGGCTGCGCATTCGGCACGGCGGGAACGGCCGCTGCGCATGCGGTGCAGTATCCCGTCGGAGCGCTTACCCATACTCCACATGGTCTGGGCGTCGCCACCATGCTGCCATATGTGATGACCTACAACCTTCCCGCCGTGGCTGCGGAGATTGCCGAAGTCGGAGCCGCGCTCGGACTTCCCCAGCAGAGCGGCGACGATGCCTATGTACTGGCGCATGCCACCATAAGTGAGGTGAGCCGGCTGTTTGGTGCCATCGGCATCACACCGACATTGGCTGAACTTGGTCTTCCGGAGGACAAGATCGACTGGACGGCTGAGCAGGCGCTCGGCATCGACCGGCTGATCAAGAACAATCCGCGTCCGTTTGACCTCGCCCAGATGCGACGGCTGGTCAGGTGTGCTTATGACGGCGACATGTCCGCCACGATGATGTGATCGATCAGGAGCTCATCCCATGAATATGGCCGCAGGCATATCCGACGAGGATCAAGACATGTTCGACTACGCCACGGCCTCGCACGGTCTCTACATTGGCGGACGCTGGCAGCCCTCGTCAGAGGGCCGTGTGATCGAAGTAGTCGATCCATCAACCGAAGCCGTGATCGCGGCGGTTCCCGATGCCACGCTTGCCGACGGGGCCTCAGCTGTAGACGCGGCCGCGAAGGCAGCGGACGGCTGGCGGGAGACTCCGCCACGCAGGCGTTCGGAAATCCTGCGGCGCTGCTTCGAACTGATGACCGAACGGGCGGAGATATTGGCTGCGCTGATCTCGCTGGAGAACGGCAAGGCGCTGCGCGATGCGCGCAGTGAAATAGCCTACGCGGCAGAGTTTTTTCGCTGGAATGCCGAGGAGGCGGTCCGCATCAGCGGCGAGTTCGGCCTTGCGCCCTCGGGTGCGAACCGGATCATTGTCGACTACCAGCCCATCGGCATTTGCGTGCTCATCACGCCATGGAACTTTCCGGCCGCCATGGCGACACGCAAAATCGCGCCGGCGCTGGCGGCCGGCTGCACAGTGATCCTGAAGCCCGCCAGCGAGACGCCGCTGACGGCCTACGCGCTTGCAGCGCTCTACGAGGAAGCCGGCGTGCCGCCCGGCGTCGTCAACGTCCTGACGACCTCGACCCCCGGGCCGGTCACGGCGGCAATGCTGGCCGATCCACGCGTGCGAAAGCTGTCCTTCACCGGCTCGACCGGCGTCGGCCGCGCGCTCCTTGCCGCAGCCGCAAAACACGTCATTTCCTGTTCCATGGAGCTTGGCGGCAACGCACCGTTCATTGTCTTCGACGACGCCGACCTGGAAGCAGCGCTCGACGGTGCGATGGTGGCCAAGATGCGCAACGCCGGCGAAGCCTGCACGGCCGCCAACAGGCTTTACGTGCAGGCCGGCATCCACGATGCCTTCACGGATGGGTTGAGCAAACGCATGGCCGCCCTCACCATGGGGCCCGGCACCGATTCGCAGACCGAGTGCGGTCCGATGATCACCAGGAAGGCGGTGCACAACATCGACCGGCTCGTCCAGGACGCGGTCGCCCGTGGCGCCAGGGTTCTGTGCGGAGGAGCGATCGCCGAAGGCAAAGGCTACTTTTACCCGCCGACGGTGCTTCGCGACGTGCCTTCCGACGCCGCAATGCTCCACGAGGAAATATTCGGTCCGGTGGCTCCGGTCATGCGCTTCGACTGCGAGGCAGACGCCATCGCCAGGGCCAATGACACCGAATACGGTCTCGCGGCCTACGTCTACACGCGTGACCTGGCCCGGGGGATGCGCGTGGCGTCGAAGATCGAGTCGGGGATGATCGCCCTGAACCGCGGCCTGATGTCGGATCCGGCGGCTCCTTTCGGCGGGGTCAAGCAGAGCGGGCTGGGCCGCGAAGGCGGTCAGAAGCATGGCGTTGCCGAGTTCATGGAGGCGAAGTACATCGCCGTAACCCTATGAGCGGGCACGCCAAGGATCCGTTTCGCATTCGCGACCACGTGGTCGAGTTCGACGACATCGTCGCCGAGATGGTGCGCAGAAGCGAGGATACCAGGGCGAATGTTTCAATGATCGCCGATGTCGCCTACGGAGATGACGCCACCGAAACCATCGATCTGTTCTTTCCCGAGGGCAAACGGGACCGCCTGCCGGTGCACATGTTCATCCATGGCGGCTACTGGCGCATGTTCTCCAAGCGTGATTATTCCCATGTCGCCGAGACCGTTACGAACGCAGGCGCGATCGCAATCATTGTCGACTATGCGCTGATGCCGGCAGTCAGGATGGCCAGGATCGTCGACCAGGTGCGCCGCGCCAAGCGATGGGTGCTTGACCATATCGCAGACCATGGCGGCGATCCCAACCTGTTGACCGTCAGCGGTCATTCCGCCGGCGCGCATCTGGCAACACTGCTTTTCGACGGCGACAACCGGCCTTCCGGCATCAAAGCTGCGCT
The DNA here is from genome assembly GCF_056404935.1 of Mesorhizobium sp. P2_A8. NCBI lineage: Bacteria > Pseudomonadati > Pseudomonadota > Alphaproteobacteria > Hyphomicrobiales > Phyllobacteriaceae > Mesorhizobium > Mesorhizobium sp. P2_A8. Next base: position 2,205 of record NZ_JBFUDB010000015.1, on the reverse strand, counting down.
GCTGCTCGGCGGCCTTTACGACCTGAAGCCATTGCAGATGTCGTTCCTTGCCGCCGAGATCGCGATCACCAACGAAGAAGCCCGCCGGTTCTCGCCGATCAACCACAGCTTCGATCCATCCGTGACCATAGAGATCTCGGTCGGCGCCGATGAAACGCCGCCCTTCCACAGCCAGGCCACGGTCTTCGCGAACCACCTGGAAAAACAAGGGCTGGCTGTTTCACGCACCACCCTTTCGGCGGCCAATCACATGAGCAGCGTCCGCGACCTTGGCGTGGCGGGCACCGATGCCGCGTCACTGTTGGCCCGCCTCGCGACCACCTGACCCCTGGCGACTGATCAACAAACGTCGCGCTTCCGCCAGCGGCTGGGATAAAACAGTTCAAGCTTGAAATAATTGGACTGCCATGCCGCCGTCAATTGGTCTGTCTGGCGGCGGGTGGAAACGGAGGACCATCGCGTCGGCACGGGCGTGATGGTCCACTCATCACGACGACAAGCCACCTAGCTCGAACCGCCTCCGTTCCTTCAAAGCCAAGTGATAGCGCATTTCACCTGAAGGAAGGGCGCGGGTCAGCCGATGAATGGCGTATCACCATTCCTCCAGCCGGTACGACCGCAGGGCTATTTTGGTCAGCCATTAACTGTTCCGCTAAGTTGGACGTTGACGCCCCCCCCAAGAGAGTTAATAATCCCCTAATATAAGCGTCGCACAAAACTACACTCGACATGCAACAACGAGTTAGACGACGCCATTGGGCTTGGGAAACACAGCGCGGCGAAGGGTATCGTCGTAGCCATCATCATTTGAGCCACCACTCGCCCGCGACCGGCCACGCAATGTGCTGGCTGTCGCAAGGCGACAGTGTTGGGGCTTTCGGGTGCGCTGACAGGATTGATGTCTGCCGGAATCTGCATGTCAGGCGCGCAATGATTTTTCGGTAGGAAGCGGCTGGTCTTTCAATACGGTCGACAGGCGCGGGGGCGTCTGTCGTTAAACAACAGGGGTAAAAAAATGGCTACTCAGATCACCGGAGCCGGTGGCACCACGACGTCGTTCTCCAACACGCCGCAGGCGAAGGACGACGTTCTCAACTACACCGAGGACACGGTTGTCATCGTCTCGGCAGCTCAGTCCATCATCCTGCTGGACGTGATGCAGAATGATCTGGGTGGAAACGCAAAGACCCTCTATTCGATTGACGACGGGACTTCCGCCTCGACTGCCACCAAGCAATACGCGCCGATCGACCTGACGACGGCGGACGCCCAAGTGAGCGGCGTCTCTGCCTGGGAGGACATTGGCGGGGGCGTCTTCATCCGCATCAACAATGGCAAGGTCGAGATGAACCTTAGCCAGTATCTGCAGCAACATGGCTTCGCCAGCCTGCAGGCCATGGGTGCTACTGACAGCATCCACGAGACGTTCACCTATGCGATCAAGCTCGGCAATGGAACGCTGAGCTGGGCCAGCGTGTCGGTCAACATTCAGGGCAGCAATGATGGCGCGACGATCACCGCGGCCGCAGGCGCTGACCAGACTGTGGTCGAAGCCGGCGGCGTCAGCAACGGAACGCTCAACGAGCCCAGCGCTCACGGACAGCTGATCCTGACGGATGTCGATATCAATCAGAACCATTTCCAGAACCCGGCAAGTCTCCAGGGCACCTATGGCACCTTCGCCTTCAATACGACGACCGGTGCGTGGACCTATGCGCTCAACCAGGCGCTTGCCGACCCGCTGACGCAAGACCAGCATGTCACCGACACTCTGACGGTGAAATCGGCGGACGGAACCGCCACCTACAATATTGTCGTCAATATCACAGGCACCAACGACGCTGCGGTGCTCTCGTCCGCTTCGGTCAACCTGACTGAAGGCAACACGGCGGCAGCAATCAGCACCAACGGCACGCTGACCATCTCGGATGTCGACAGCGATCCGCACTTCGTCGCCCAGGCCGCTACCGCCGGCAGCTTCGGTACCTTCTCGATCGATGCCGACGGCAACTGGTCTTATGCCGCGAGCTCGGCCCACAATGAGTTCGTCGACGGCCAGCATTACATCGAGGACTTCGATGTGGTCAGCGCCGACGGCACCCACACCTCGGTCCACATCGACATTCTCGGCACCAACGACGCCGCCGTCTTGTCCTCGGCATCTGTGAACCTCACAGAGACCAATGATGCGGCCGACATCTCGAC
>NZ_JBFUDB010000014.1:0-125106 GCF_056404935.1 Mesorhizobium sp. P2_A8 | reverse complement strand
GCGAGAAGTTCGGCATGACGCATTTCGTCAATCCCAAGGAGATCGACGGCGATGTCGTGCCTCACCTCGTCAACATGACCAAGCGCGGCGCCGACCAGATCGGCGGCGCCGACTACACCTTCGACTGCACTGGCAGCACCAAGGTGATGCGCCAGGCGCTGGAAGCGTCGCATCGCGGCTGGGGCAAGTCGGTCGTCATCGGCGTCGCCGGCGCCGGCCAGGAGATCTCGACACGGCCGTTCCAACTGGTCACTGGACGCACCTGGATGGGCACCGCCTTCGGCGGCGCGCGCGGCCGCACCGACGTGCCGAAGATCGTCGACTGGTACATGGACGGCAAGATCCAGATCGACCCGATGATCACCCACACGCTGAAGCTCGAGGACATCAACAAGGGCTTCGACCTCATGCATGAGGGCAAATCGATCCGAAGCGTCGTCGTTTACTGAGGAGGAGAAAGCCGCCGACCGAAGGGCCAGCGACTGAAGTTGCACAGGGTTCAACAAGGGAGGAATAAATGCCGGAAAAACTGCATCCGAAAATCGACAATGGGCTGCCTAAGGAAAGCGCGAGCTTTGCCGGCGGCACGCTGGTCTGCGCCTGCACCAGCAAGCCGGTGAAGGTGAAGGTCAAGGGCCAGATCGCCCACAACCATGCCTGCGGCTGCACCAAATGCTGGAAGCCGGAGGGCGCGGTGTTCTCGGTCGTTGCCGTGGCTGGCACCGGCGACGTCACCGTCACCGAGAACGGCGACAAGCTCAAAGTGGTCGACCCCAGCGCGCTGATCCAGCGTCATGCCTGCACCGGCTGCGGCGTCCACATGCACGGGCCGGTCGAGCGTGATCATCCATTCAAGGGCCTGTCCTTCATCCATCCTGAGCGCTTCGAGGAGGACGGCTGGTCGCCGCCGGGCTTCACCGCCTTCGTCTCGTCGATCATCGAATCCGGTGTCGATCCGAAGCGGATGGACGGCATCCGCGCGCAGTTGAAGTCCATCGGGCTGGAGCCCTATGACTGCCTCAATCCCGGCCTGATGGACTATATCGCCACCTGGACGGCGAAGAAGTCCGGCGCCTTGCCGGCGTAACAGCCGATCGGATCACATCCATGGGGCCGGACGAAATCGCCCGGCCCCATATTCATTGGAACCCACGATGCCCGCACCGTCAATTCTCGTCGACGCCGATGCCTGCCCGGTCAAAGCCGAGGTCGAAAAGGTCGCCGAGCGCCACGGCGTCGTTGTCACCTATGTCTCCAATGGTGGCCTGCGGCCTTCGCGCGATCCGATGATCCGCAACGTCGTGGTGTCAAAGGGCGCCGACGCCGCCGACGACTGGATCGTCGACAATGCGCACGCCAACGACATCGTGATCACATCAGACATTCCGCTCGCCGCCCGTGCGGTGGCGCTCGGTGCCCATGTGCTCGGGCCGACCGGGCGCCCTTTCACACCGGAAACGATCGGCATGGCGGTGGCGATGCGCGACCTCAAGCAGCATCTGCGCGAGACCGGCGAAAGCAAGGGCTACAATGCCAGCTTCGCGCCGCAGGACCGCTCGCGGTTTCTCGGCGAACTCGACCGCATCTTGCGGCGCGCCCTCAAATCCGCCACACCGCAGTAGAAACCGAGCGCCATCCAAGGGTGGGACCGCCATGGCTGCCGAAACCCCGACGAAGAACCCCATGCAGCGCCACATGCTGTTCGCGATGTCGTTCGGCTTCGGCGTTGTGGCACTTGTCGTGGCGTTGCTGCTGCATGCCTCGCTCGCCTATTCGATCGGCGCCAACGCATTCTTTGCCGCCTACGTCATCCTTGTCGTCGCGCAGATGCCAAAGTTCACCGGCAGGTATCTGAGCAAGAATGCGCGCGCCACCGACCAGCCGGTGCTGGTCATCTTCGCGGTGACGCTTGTCGTCGTCGGCGTTGCCACCTTCTCGCTGTTTCAACTGATCAACCAGAAAGACAGCGCTCACCCTGTCGAGCTTGGCTTTGCGCTTTTGTCGATCCCGCTCGGCTGGTTCACCATCCATGCCATGGCAGCGCTCCATTATGCCCATGTCTACTGGATGGACGGCGATGCGGTCGACGCCGAAACCAAGAAGAAAATCCCGGTCGGCGGCCTGCTGTTCCCAGGCGACAAGCGGCCGGAAGGCTGGGATTTCCTCTACTTCTCGACGGTCATCGGCATGACCGCGCAGACTGCCGACACCAACATCTCGACAACGCATATGCGTTGTGTCGTGCTTGTCCATTCGATCCTGTCGTTCTTCTTCAACACGGTGATCGTCGCCGCGGCCGTCAATCTCGCGGTCAGCCTGGGCAGCCCATAATAATTCCGTGATCGGATGAAACATCGGTTTGGTTGGCGACGTATCAGGAGGACAATGAACGCGCAGGCCACGCCGCGAGGCCGGGAGACGAGACAAGATGGAATCGGTTGCCAGAAGCCAAGCCGCCGCCGGACCGGATGCGCCCGCTTCGAATGACACAACGCTGATCTATCGGCAGTCGCGCTGGACGCGGCTGACGCACTGGATCTGGGCCATCTCGCTGTTCTTCATGCTGCTGTCCGGCCTGCAGATTTTCAACGCCCGCCCACAGCTCTACATCGGCAAGCAGTCGGGCTTCGACTACAACAACACCATCTTCGCCATAGGCGCCGAAAACACCGACGCCGGCACGCGCGGCTATACCGAAATCTTCGGGCATCGCTTCGACACCACAGGCGTGCTCGGCTGGTCCGGTCCGGCCGGCAACGAAACGGCGCGCGGCTTTCCGTCCTGGGCGACCATCCCGTCCTATTATGACCTCGGCACCGCCCGCGTCATCCATTTCTTCTTTGCCTGGATACTGACCACGACCTTGATCGTCTGGCTGGTCGCCAGCACTGTGAATGGCCATCTGCGTCGCGATCTGGCGCCGCGCCTCGACGATCTCAAGCGCCTGCCGCAGGACATCGTCGACCACGCCAAGCTCAAATTCCACCACACGCGGGAATACAACACGCTGCAGAAGATGGCCTATGGCGGCGTGCTGTTCGTGCTTTTGCCGCTGATGATCATCACCGGCCTGGCTATGTCGCCCAGCATGAACTCGGTGCTGCCGTTCCTCAACGATCTGCTCGGTGGCCGGCAGACGGCGCGCACCATCCATTTCACCGTCATGGTGCTGCTGGTCGCCTTCTTCGTCGTCCACATTCTGATGATCCTGGCTGCTGGCCCGATCAACGAACTGCGCTCGATCATCACCGGCTGGTACCGCACCGATCCTCCCGCACAGGGCGACAATTCCACCGAGAGGAGTGCGTGACATGGGTAAGTTCCAGATCAGCCGCCGGAAATTCCTGACGGGTGCCGGCCTTGGCGCCTCCGGCATCATGCTGTCGGGCTGCGACGCTTTCGACAGCCAGCTTAGCATTGGCAGCGGCCTGCGCAGCTTCCTCGAAAACGCCAATGGCCTGACATACCGGGCGCAACGCCTGCTTGCCGGCCGCGATGCGCTGGCGCCGGAATTCACCGAGGCCGATATCCGCCAGCCGCAGCGGCCGAACGGCGTCACGGCGCCGGACGACGACGTCTACAAGGGTCTACTCGCCAACAATTTCGCCGACTGGCGGCTGGAGGTTTCGGGTCTTGTCGAAAAGCCGCTGTCACTTAGCCGCGAGCAATTGATGACCATGCCGAGCCGCACCCAGATCACCCGCCACGACTGCGTCGAAGGCTGGAGTTGCATCGCCAAATGGACCGGCACGCCGCTGTCGCTGGTGCTCGACCAGGCGGTGGTCAAGCCGCAGGCCCGCTACGTCATGTTCCATTGTCTCGACACGATCGACCGCAGTCTCTCCGGCGACATCAAATACTACGGCACGATCGACCTGATCGACGCCCGCCACCCGCAGACGATCCTTGCCTATGGGCTGAATGGCAAGCCGCTGCCGGTCGAGAACGGCGCGCCGCTGCGTGTCCGCGTCGAGCGTCAGCTTGGCTACAAGATGCCGAAATATCTCTACAAGATCGAGCTGGTCGACGGCTTCGCCAATGTCGGCGGCGGCAGGGGTGGCTATTGGGAAGACAATGGCTACGACTGGTACGGTGGAATCTGAACCGCAAAGCGCAAGATGATGATCGGCCCGGGGGCGTAGCGAGCGCCGCCGCGTGTTCAGGCTACCTTGTCGAGCAGCGGCTTCAGCGCCGGGTGGATTTCTGGCGAGGCATGCTTGATCAGGGTCAGCAGCGCGCGCTCGTTCTCGTACAGCGGCCTGTCCGCCCCGATGTGCTCGATCAGCCAGCTGGCTTCGCCGGCATCGATCGTCTCGGCGCGGCGCGCCAGGGCTTCAGTCGCCCTGTTCTTGGCTTCCCACTCGGCCTCGATGTCGTCGGGGGACCGGTAGGCCTCCATGATGCCGGCGAGGCCGCCGGAGACCATGCGGCTGAAGAAGCCGCCGATTTCCGGATCGGCGTGTTCCAGGAAGGCATCACGGCGCAGCGCCACATCGCGTGTCGGCGCCTCATAGCCGGCCGAGCACATGACGAAATTGGCGATCGCCTTGACGAACAGATCGTTCCAGGACGGATCGTTCTCGGCCTGGGCTGTCCGCTCATTGATCTTGAACAGCACTTCGGCCTCGGCACGGGTGATGGCGATGTTGCCGTCACCGCCATGTGCGTGGAGGATCCGGCGCAAAAGCTCGACCTCCGCCTTGGCGATCAGTCCGGGAACCAGCGCACCGCCAAGCATGAGCGGCCCCTTGCCGTCGATGACGGCGTGGGCGACCTGCTCCAGCGCATAGACGCAAAGCTGGCTCAGCGACGATCTCGCCTCTTCCAGCACATGGACCAGCAGCTCGAGTTCGGTGCGGCTGTCGACCATGCCGTCTCGCGAGATCGTGCGGATCAGCCACTCGGCATTGTCCTGCGAGATGTAGCCCGACGGCTTTTCCTGGTGGACGATGTAGTCGGTGACCGCTTCGACGAAAAAGCCCGGCCATTCCTGGCACTTCTCCTTCGCCGTGGCGTCGAGCGCGAACAGTGCCTCGGCCTCGCCGCGCGTCACCACGCCATCGCCGAACACTTCATGGCGCAACATGGCCACGTCTTCCCTGGTGATGCGGCTTTTCGAGGTCAGCCCCGCCACCGGCGCACTCATGATCAATTCGCCCATTTGTCGTCCCCGTCCGCTGCCGGCAAGCGCCGGCGCAAAGCCTCATGGCTGCCAACATATCAGCAGTGTCTTGAAAATCCGGCAAACGGCGTGGTTAGCGAAGACTTGTCAGCAACACGTCGCAGGCAGGTGACAATGTGTCGTCGACGGGCTATGGATGACGAGTCGAGGGCTCTTGCGAGTCCTACCTGTTTGCGGGAGAGAGCAGCGAAAGCTGCCGCCGAAGGGGAAATCGCCCGAAATCTCTCAGGCAAAAGAACCGTAGACGGGAAAGACACTCTGGAAAGTCGGGGCTTGCCCCCGCGCCGAAGGTGTAAGCGCCGCTGACAGAGTTCCGGTTGCGCGAGTCTCTCAGGCTTCAGACAGAGGGGCACGGACTGGTCGCCATTCGCGGCCGATTGCGTGCGACTCTGGAGATGACATGACGGGCGACGACACCAAACACCTTCCCCTGGAAGATATCCACGTAGCCGCCGGTGCACGCTTTGGCGCCTTTGCCGGCTGGTCGATGCCGCTGACCTATCCGGCCGGCGTCATGAAGGAGCATCTTCACACCCGCGAGCATGCCGGCCTGTTCGACATCTCGCATATGAAACTGTTCGAGATCAGCGGGCGCGAAGTGGTTGCGTTGCTCAACCGCGCCTGTCCTGTGGATGCCGGCGCGCTCGAAATCTCGCAGTCCAAACTGTCCTTCTTCCTCAATGAAGCAGGAGGCATTCTGGACGACCTGATCGTCACCAGGCTGGGCGACCAGCGCTTCATGGTGGTCGCCAACGCAGGCAACGCCGTGGCCGACGAAAAGCATTTGCGTGCGCTTGCCGCGGATTTCGACGCCAGGGTCGAGCCACTCGATCGCGTCTTCCTTGCCGTCCAGGGCCCGGAAGCCTGGGCAGCCCTTTCCCGCGCCGGCATCGAGACCGGCTCACTGCTGTTCATGCATGGGGTCGAGCCACGGCAGAACTGGTTCATGAGCCGCTCCGGCTACACCGGCGAAGACGGTTTCGAGATCGGCCTGCCAGAGACAGATGCGCGCGACCTCGTCGCGAAATTGCTCGGCGATGAGCGCGTGCTGTGGATCGGCCTTGCCGCTCGCGACAGCCTCCGACTGGAGGCTGGGCTGTGCCTGCACGGCCAGGACATCACACCGGAGACCGACCCGGCCAGCGCCGGACTGACGTGGGCGATCCCGAAAGATATCCGCGCCTCCGGCGCTTTCATCGGCGCCGACGCCCTGCGAGCCGCCGTAGAACGGGGACCCGCGCAAAGGCGGGTTGGGTTGAAGCCGGAGGGCCGCCAGCCGGTACGCGCCGGCGCCGCGCTCTTCGATGCCGACGGCAATCCCGCCGGTCATGTCACGTCAGGCGGCTTCGGCCCCTCGGCCGGCCATCCGGTAGCCATGGGTTATGTCGCAACGCCGCTGGCAAAGCCCGGCACACGGGTTTTCGCCGACGTGCGCGGCACGAAAATCCCTGTCGATATCAGCTCCCTGCCCTTCACACCGCATCGCTACCGCAAAGGATGAATCCGATGGCAAAGACCTATTTCACCGAAGATCACGAATGGCTCCGCGTCGAGGGCGGCATCGCCACGGTCGGCATCACCGACTACGCGCAGGAGCAGCTTGGTGATCTCGTCTTCGTCGAACTGCCCGAAACGGGCAAAAAGCTCGCCAAGGGCGATACCGCCGTGGTGGTCGAGTCCGTCAAAGCGGCATCCGACGTCTACGCGCCGGTCGACGGCGAAATCACCGAGGCCAACGGCACGCTTTCGTCGGATCCATCGCTGGTCAATTCGGCGGCAACCGGCGCCGGTTGGTTGTGGAAGATGAAGCTGGCCAATGAGAGCCAGTTGGAAGGCCTCATGGATGAGGCCGCCTACCTGGCCCACATCGGCTGAAAGCAGGACCAAAAAAGATGACCGCAGCACTCACCCCCTTCTCGGCCCGCCACATTGGCCCCGGCCTCAACGATGTCAGAGCCATGCTGGCCGTGATCGGCGTTCCCTCGGTTGAGACGCTGATCAGCCAGGCCGTGCCGAGATCGATCCGCCTCGACTTGCCGCTGAACCTGCCCGTGCCGGCCAGCGAAGCTGAAGCCCTGGCCGAATTGTCAGCGACGATGGCAAAGAACACGGTGTTGAAGAGCTTCATCGGCGCCGGCTATCACGGTGTCGATGTGCCGCCGGTGATCCAGCGCAATCTGTTCGAGAACCCGGCCTGGTACACGGCCTACACGCCCTACCAGGCCGAGATCAGCCAGGGCCGGCTCGAAATGCTGTTCAATTTCCAGACCCTGGTCGCAGAGCTGACCGGTCTGCCGGTGGCTTCGGCCTCGCTACTCGATGAAGCCACCGCCGTCGCGGAGGCGGTCGGCATCGCGCTGCGCCATCATCGCGACAAGCGCACCAAGGTGGCGCTGGCCGGCACGCCGCATCCGCAGACGCTGGATGTCGTGCGCACCCGCGCAGAACCGCTCGACATCGAGATCGACGGCGAGACGATCGACGACAACACCGCCGCCCTGCTGGTCTCCTGGCCGGACACGTTCGGCGTCTATGGCGACCACAAGGCAGCGATCGAGAAGGCTCGCGCCACCGGCGCACTGGTCATCTTCATTGCCGATCCGCTCGGCCTGACGCTGACCGACGCACCGGCGAAACTCGGCGCCGACATCGCCGTCGGCCCGATGCAGCGCTTCGGCGTGCCGATGGGCTTTGGCGGCCCGCACGCCGCCTATTGCGCCGTCTCCGACAAGCTGACCCGGCTGATGCCCGGCCGCCTCGTCGGCCAATCGACCGACAGCAAGGGCCGCCCGGGCTATCGTCTTGCGCTGCAGACGCGCGAGCAGCACATCCGCCGCGACAAGGCGACCTCCAACATCTGCACCGCGCAGGCGCTGCTCGCCAATATGGCGACGGCCTATGCCATCTGGCACGGCCCTGCCGGATTGCAGGCGATCGCCGGACGCATCCATGGGCTGGCCAACCGCCTGGCCGCCGGTCTAAAGGCATCAGGTGTTTCGGTGCTCGGTGCCAGCCGCTTCGACACGGTGACGGCGGAGGTCAAAGGCAAGGCCGCGGCAATCGCATCTGCCGCTGAAAAGACCGGCCGGCTGTTGCGCATCATCGACGCCGACCATGTCGCCGTCTGTTTCGACGAGACCTCGACCGATGCCGATGTGGAGGCGATCGCCGCGCTGTTTGGCGCCAAGGCTGGGACCGCCGCTGCCAGCACCGTGCCTGGCAAGCCGCGTGGCAAGGAGTTCCTCACCCAACCCGTCTTCCACGAGAACCACTCGGAAACCGAGATGATGCGCTTCCTGCGCAGGCTGGCCGATAAGGATCTGGCGCTCGACCGCGCCATGATCCCGCTCGGATCCTGCACCATGAAGCTCAACGCCGCCGCCGAGATGATGCCGGTCAGCTGGCCAAGCATTGCCAATCTCCATCCCTTCGCGCCGGCCGCGCACTCGGCTGGCTATCGCGCCATGATCGGCGAACTGGAAGGATGGCTGTCGGAGATCACCGGCTTCGACGCCGTCACCTTGCAGCCCAATGCCGGCAGCCAGGGCGAATATGCCGGCCTGCTTGCCATTCGCGGCTACCACCGCTCGCGTGGCGACAGCCATCGCACCGTCTGCCTGATCCCGTCCTCGGCGCATGGCACCAATCCGGCGAGTGCGGCGATGGCGGGCATGAGCGTCGTCGTCGTGCGCTGCAGCGAGGATGGCAATATCGACATGGACGATATGAGGGCCAAGGCCAATGAGCATTCAAGAAATCTCGCGGCGCTGATGTTCACCTATCCCTCGACGCATGGCGTCTACGAGGAAGGCGCGCGCCACCTCTGCGCCCTCATTCACGAGCATGGCGGCCAGGTCTATTTCGACGGCGCCAACCTCAACGCCCTGGTCGGTCTCGCCCGCCCCGGCGACATCGGCGCCGACGTCTGCCATATGAACCTGCACAAGACCTTCTGCATCCCGCATGGCGGCGGCGGCCCGGGCGTCGGCCCGATCGGCGTCAAGGCGCATCTGCAGCCGTATCTGCCGGGCCACGTCACCGAAGGCTCGGGCCATGCGGTGTCGGCCGCCCCTTTCGGCAGCGCTTCGATCCTGCCGATCACCTGGATGTACATCCGCATGATGGGCGCTTCCGGCCTGAAGCAGGCTACGGAAACCGCCATCATCTCGGCCAACTATGTGGCGACGCGGCTCGCGCCGCATTTCCCGCTTCTCTACAAGGGCAGGCACGATCGCATCGCGCATGAATGCATCCTCGACACCCGCGTGCTCAAGGACAGCGCCGGCATCAGCGTCGACGACATCGCCAAACGGCTGATCGACTATGGTTTCCATGCGCCGACCATGTCTTTCCCGGTCGCCGGCACGCTGATGGTGGAGCCGACCGAGTCCGAGCCCAAGCGCGAACTCGACCGTTTTTGCGAGGCAATGATCGCCATCGCTGGCGAGGCCGCCAAGGTGGCCAAGGGCGAATGGCCCTTGGCCGACAACCCGCTGGTCAATGCACCGCACACAGCCGCCGAGGCACTGGCCAGCCAGTGGAGCCATCCCTATTCGCGGCTGGAGGCGGCCTACCCCGCCGGTGACGCCGACACAGCAGCCAAATACTGGCCGCCGGTGTCGCGCATCGACAATGTTGCCGGCGACCGCAACCTGGTCTGTTCCTGCCCCCCGCTGTCGGACTATCTGGGTGCGGCGGAATAACTACGCTGAGCGCAAGGCCGGCTTCACCGGTTCGGCCTTGCCCGTCCTTTTGCGGCTGATGACGCAATTTCGCCCGGCGCGCTTGGCGGCATAGAGCGCTGCGTCGGCCTCGGCCAGCACGTCATCGAGGCTGCGGCCGTCGGCCTCGCCAAAGCCGATGCCGCCGCTGACCGTGCTGCGCAACGGACCAATCTGGGTGGCAACGATTTCGGTGCCGAAGGCGACGCCGATCTTGCTGGCGAGATCGTAGGCCCTTTCATCCGTCATCCGCGATATGACAACGGCGAATTCCTCGCCGCCGAGGCGAAAGGCGTCGACGCCGGTTCTGGCATATTTCTTGATGACCGCGGCGAAGCGGCACAGGACCTGGTCGCCGACCGGGTGACCGTAGACGTCGTTCGTCCGCTTGAAGTGGTCGAGGTCAAACATGACGACGAACATGAATGGACCGAAACTCCGCTCCCCATAGAGCGATTTCAGCGCCCGACGGTTCATCAACCCCGTCAGCGGGTCGGTCATGGTCTCGGCCTTCAGCTCGATCTGCGCCTGCAGATGATGGAGGGAGAGCGTCAACGCGCCGAGCCCGGTCATGCAAGCCACCGCCACCACGGAATTCAGCCGTTCGGCCCAGTTGTCGGGTGCGACCGCGAGCACCCACTGCCCCCTGCCCAGCAGAACCATGCCACAGAGCGCAAAGGACACCGCACAGGTGCCGCTCAGAAACGAAACCACCAGCAGGATCCGGCGATCATGGCTGCCGTTGATCCAGAACATCGCGCCGATCGCCGACAGCAGCGCCGTTACCGTCGCGTAGGTGATGATGAAGCCGACACCATCAAGGCCGATGAAGGTCACGGCCGCACAGACCGCCATGGCGGCAAGGGTCGGTGCAAAGGCACGTCGATAGCCAGGCACGCCGAGATATTGCATGGCCGACAAGCAGATGATCAGGAATCCCAGGCTCAGCAGCACGAGCACGATCTGGCAGAGCAGTGGATCAGGCACCTTGGTGTATCGCCAGAACAGGATCACATGCGCGACGAGCACCAGAATGCCGCACGCCACGGTCAGGACGAAGCCCGCCTTGGGCGCGGTGCACCAGATCGCGAACATGGTAACGCTCAGGCAGATCCCCGACAGCGCGGCCGCGAGCAGGAGCGAACTGAAGTCCAGCATGTCAGGCGAGAGCCTCTCGAGCGTCGGTGGGTGCGCTGCATTCTAGGTCAGCGGCAGCCCTCGGATACGGTTTTCGGCCGACCTTTCGACGCAACCTGCGGATAGGGTTTACAAAGCGTCGATGCCCTGTGTCCCGAAACCGCACCCTTGGACGCGACGACCGGATCAGCCCTTGTTCAGCAGAGCGAGATTGGCGTTGACGACCGTGGGATCGGCCATGCCGGCCTTCGCTTCGAGCAGCAGCGCCTTGGCCTTCTTGCGATTGCCACGCAACAGTTGCGAATACCCCATGTTGTTGACGATCTGCGGCTTGCGGCCGGCGACTTTCAAAAGCTGGTTGTAGGCACGGTCAGCAAAGTCGAAGCGGCCAAGCTCGTCATACGAAGCGGCGAGCCCCATCCAGGCTTCGGCATTGTCGGCCTTCAACTCGACAGCCTTGCGGAAATGCTGTTCGGCGAGGCCGTAATTGGCGTCGCGAAACTGCGCCTTGCCTTCCGCCAGTTCGGAGGCGTCGATGTCCTTTGCCGCCGGTTGGATGGCGGTGGTCTTGGTCGTATCGACGCTGCCCGTCGTACAGCCAGACATAATCAAGACGGCCGCCAACGCGGCCATTGCCGAGAAGTTACTGTGACGCATGCCCCTGCCTCATCGCCCGATTTGCCGGGTCGTTCTTCGGGAAACACACTACATCCGAGCGATTAAACTTCGGTGCCGAAATGCGCTTAAAATTAGGCTTCGGGCACACCGGCCATTAACCACCAGGCCGCGAACCTCCGAGTGAAGACCTGTTTTCCCGCGTTCTCACGGCCCCAGGGCTTTGAGCGCCGCCGGAACCGGATAGCGGCTGCCGTCATAGCGCAGCCGATAGGACCGCTTTACGGACTTGCCGGGATGGGACTGGCACTCACCATTCTTGTCGGGCAAGGGATTGTCGGTATCCGTCCGCTGGACCACGGTGATGTCGTGGTAGCCATGATGTTTCGGCGAGCTCATCCCCAGGCTGACCTGGCTGGTATGAAAGGACCCGGCGCAATTGGTATCGCCTTCGCCGCCATTGTCGGCCACGACGAGGCCGTCGAGCACCAACCGCAGGGCATTGCCGTCGAGGGCATAGAGCCGCAGGTCGGTTTCGCTGAAGGGGTTGGGCAGCGAATTGTTTGCCATTTCGATGCGCAGGCCAAAGGCGGTGACAGCCGGCGACAGCGCGTAGCGGCCGGTATCGAATTCGATCTTGCGGATGGCGACGGCATCATCGTTCATCAGCCCTGGCTGCAGCAGGCGCTGGCGCACCTGCCGGCTCGTCCTGTCGACGACCAGGATCTCGATATCGCCGACATGCTCGCCGTCGCCGGATTTGACGCTGTCGATCAGCGGCACTGCAACCAGCAGCAGGTCGTCATGCGCCGGCCAGATCTTGCAGACCACCCCCGGCCTATCGTAATCCGTGAGCGCCAGGGCGATGCTGATATCGGGTTCGAGCGTCAACGCGGCGCTGTCGCTGCTCTTCCGGGCCTTGGGATAGGCCTGCTGCACGAGGGCGACAACATCGCCGCAATCGCCGGCCGCGGCCCAGGCTGGCGACAGACTGGCTGTAGCGAGACCGAGGAAGAGGGTGCGCAACAGCATTCGCATGGGCTTCTCACTCATTTGCGGACTTTGCCGATCCCGATGTAGGGCTGTTCAGGCCGGGCCCACCTGAATATCAGCATTTCCTAGTGCGTCGTCATTTTGACGATGATCGGAATGATCGCAATCATCAGCACCACCGGCAGGATGCACACCGTCACCGGCACCGACATCTTGGCCGGCAGGGCGTGCGCCTTCTCCTCGGCCAGCGACATGCGCTTGTGGCGCATTTCATCGGAAAAGACGCGCAGCGCCCCCGACAGGCTGGTGCCGAGCTCCTTCGATTGCTGCAGCAGCGTGGCGAAGGACCGCACCTCGTCAAGGCTGAGGCGGTCGGCCAGCGCCTTCAGCGCATCGTCGAGGCTGCGCCCGGCCCGCAGTTCCAGCGACACGAGCTGCAGGTTCTGGCTGAGCGCGGGATAGGTCTTGGCGAGTTCCTTGGAGACGCGCTCGATGCCAGCCTCCATGCTCATGCCGGCATCCGAGCAGACGATCATCAGGTCCATGAAATCGGGAAAACCGTTGCGGTATTCGCGCCGCTTTTCCCGCCCCCTCTGGCTCAGCACGAGGCCAGGGAAGAAATAGCCCGCCACTCCCGACAAGATGACGAAGGCCCAGCGGCTGGCCATCGTCGAGTCGGGGCTGCCGAGCCATTGATTGAGCACAAATGCGCAGATCGCTGAGCCGACCATCGCGGCGAAGCGTACGAGAAAGAACATGCCGACCGCACGCGGCTCCATGTAGCCCGCCTGGATGAGCTTCATGCGCAGCCGGGCGACATTTTCCGGATCGCTCTTGGCGTAGAATTCCTGCGCCCTCTTCACCGCCTTCTCGCGCACGATGCCGGCATTCTTCTTCTGCACCGGCTCGGGCTTCGCGGCCACCGGACCGTCATCCACCTTGAGTCGGCGCTTGACCTCGTTGTGATCGCTCTTCGCCGTCACCATTGGCCATGCAACGGCGACAGCGCCCAGAGCCAGCAGCAGGACGGCCGCCGGCATCAGCGAGGTCGGCGCAAGCGAAGCGAGGAATTCGATGAAGCCTTGCATGTCAGAACCTGAAATTCGACATCTTGAACATCATCAGATTGCCCAGCATCAGCCAGGCGATTGAGCCGCCAATCAGGTACCAGGTCTTCGGCTCACCCCAGACGTCGCGGTAGAAGCCCGGCATCAGTGCCATGATGGCGGCAAACAGCAGCGCCGGTATCGCCGTCAGGATGTAGGCCGACATGCGGCCTTCAGTCGAAATGGCGCGCACCTTGCGGCGCAGCTTGCCGCGCTCGCGGATCGTCAACGCCAGGCCGTCGAGGATTTCGCGCAGATTGCCGCCCGAACTGCTCTGGATCGAGACGGCGGTAACGAACAGCGGCAGGTCCTCATGGCCGACCCGGTCGAACAGCGAATTCAAGGCCGTAACCAGATCCGACCCATAGGTCACCTCGTCGGCGATGACGCCGAACTCGGTGCCGATCGGGTCGGGCATTTCGCGCGACACCATGGCGATCGCCACCGGCACCGGATGGCCGGCCTTCAGGCCACGCGTGATCAATTCCAGCGCCTCCGGCAATTGCGTGCCGAACCGCTTCAGCCTGCGGCCGCGTTTGAAGCGCAGCGCCATCACCGACAGCACCGGCACAAGCATGACAAACAGGATAAGCCCGAGCAGTGGCGGCATGCCGTACCAGATGGCCGCCAGAGCCGCGGCGAATGCCACGCCACAGGTGATCATCAGGAATTTCGGCAGCGGCATGATCATGCCCGACTGGGTTCGCAGGGCGCGGAACCGGTCCGGCGAAAACAGCGACGTGCCCGCATCCAGGCCGCGCTCCTTGCGCAGCTGGACAAGCACTTGCTCCTGGCTGATCCTTTTGTCCTGCAGTTTCATGCGCCGGTTGATCGCGGTACGCTTGTCGCTGCGGCCGGCAAAAAGCAGGTAGCAGGCTTCGGCGATCAGGATGCCGGTAAGCGCTGCCGCGGCATAGACGACGTAGATCGCGCTGAGTCCGTCGAACACCTGGGCTACTCCTGCGGCCGGCCGGGTTCGAAGTATCGTCCGGGGAACTCGATGCCCATGGCGCGCAAATCCTCGAGGAAACGCGGCCGGATGCCGGTCGCCTCGTAGTGGCCGAGGATCTTGCCATCGGCCTCCATGCCGGTGCGCACGAAGCGGAAGATCTCCTGCATCTGGATGACGTCGCCTTCCATGCCGGTCACCTCGGCGACGCTGGTCACCTTGCGCTTGCCGTCGGACAGGCGCGTCAGCTGCACGATGAGGTCGAGCGCACTGGCGATCTGGCTGCGGATCGACTGCACCGTCATCGGCATGCCGGTCATGCCGAGCATCTGCTCGAGGCGTGAAATGGCGTCGCGAGGCGTGTTGGCATGGATGGTCGCCATCGATCCCTCATGGCCGGTGTTCATCGCCTGCAGCATGTCGAAGGCTTCCTCGCCACGGCACTCGCCGAGGATGACGCGATCTGGGCGCATGCGCAGCGCGTTCTTGACCAGATCGCGCTGCTTCAGCTCGCCATGGCCTTCGATGTTGGCGGGACGCGTCTCCATGCGCGCCACATGCGGCTGCTGCAGCTGAAGCTCGGCTGCATCCTCGATGGTGATCAACCGCTCATCTTCCGGGATGAAGGCCGACAGCGCGTTGAGCATGGTCGTCTTGCCGGTGCCGGTGCCGCCCGAAATAATCGTCGTCTTGCGGGCATGCACGGCCGCCGCCAGCACTTCAGCCATGTTCTGGGTGATGGCGCCGAATTCAACCAGCTTGTGCAGGCCGAGCTTGTTCTTGGAGAACTTGCGGATCGACACCAGCGGCCCGTCGACCGCGACCGGGCGGATCGCCGCGTTGAAACGCGAACCGTCCAGCATGCGCGCATCGACCATCGGCTGCGATTCGTCGACCCGGCGACCGACCGCGGCAACGATCTTGTTGATGATGCGCAGCAGATGCGCCTCGTCCTTGAAAGGAATATGGACCGGCGTCAGCTTGCCCTTCTTTTCGACAAAGCAGTTCTGGTGGCCGTTGATCAGGATGTCGTTGATATCGGGGTCCTTGAGCAACGGCTCCAGCGGACCGAGGCCGACCATCTCGTCGACAATGTCGTCGACCAGCGCGTCAAGCTCGACGGTATTGATCGCCATCCGCTCCTGCTTGGTCTTTTCCGACACGAAATCATGCACTTGCCGGCGCATCTCATCCTTGGGCAAACGCTCCAGCGCGACAAGATTGATCTCCTCGAGCAGCAATCGGTGGATACGCACGCGCGCATCGAGCACCTTGTTGGCATTCTTTGCCGGTGTTGCTTCCGGCTTTGCCGGCAGCGCCTTTCGGTTCGTCGGAATGACGACCGCATGATGCGGGATCGGCATTGGTTCGGCGGCGCGCTGCGGGCGCGCATCGCGGTTCTGCAGGGTGGAAAAGCGGCTGGTCATCCGGCCTTCCTCTTCAGCAATCCCCGGCCCATGCCAAACAGCGAGCGCGACTTCGCCCGCGGTTGGACTGCTTCCTCCGGCAGGATGATCTTCTTCAGATCGTTGATGACATTGGCGTTCGGGTCGATCTCGTGCAGCGGCACGCCGCGATCGACCGCCTCGCGCACCAGCCGGTAGTTGTTGGCGATGCCGCCGACGAAATGCTCACCGAGGATTTCCTGGACGTCCGCCTGCTTGATGCCGTTGTCGAACATCTTCTGCTCGAAACGGTTGACGATGACGTTCGGCTTCACTTCCTTGCCGGCGGTCTCGTAGACCGCCTGGATCAGGCGCTGCGTGTGGCGCAGACACGGCACCGTCATTTCGGCGACGATATAGAGCTTGTTGGAACCGAGCAGCACGGTCTCCGTCCATGGAAACCAGGTGCGCGGCATGTCGATGACGACATTGTCGAAATAGGCCGAAACAAGGTCCAGCATGCGCACCACGACGTCGGTCTTGAACGAGCGCATTTCCGCCGGATGCGTCGGCGCCGCCAGCACGCAAAGCCCGCTGGCATGCTTCGACAGCATCACGTCGAGCAGTTGCCGGTCGAGGCGTTCGGGCTGGTTTTCGATCTCGGTGATGTCGAAACGCGGTTCGAGGTCGAGATATTCGGCACAGGCGCCCTGCTGGAAATTGAGGTCGACCACGCAAGTCGACGCGCCGCGCGTCACCGAGTGATGCAGCTGGAAGGCGGTCTGCAGGGCCAGCGTCGTGGTGCCGACACCGCCCGCGGCCGGCATGAAGGTGTAGATCTGCGACTCGGTGTTCTCCTCGCGCCCGGGGCCTTGCAGCGCCCGCACCACGGAGCGCACCAGGTCAGCGGTGGTGATCGGCTTGACCAGGAAATCCGCGACCTTGAGCTGCACCAGGATACGCACGGCGGCGGCATTGAACTCCTGGGTGACGACGACGACCGGGACCTTGTCCTCCAGCCGGCGCATGATGCGCTGCAGCGACTCGACCTCCTCCAGCCTTGCCGCATCCATGTCGACGATGATGGCGCCGAAGTCAGCTTCCTGGATCTCGCCGCGCAGCTCCGTGATACTCTTTTCCACTGTCGAGAGCTGGATGATCTCGGAGGCGGCGAATGCGGTCCGCGTATCCTGCACAAAGGTCCTGTCGGTCGATACGAGCAGGATCTTCCTGGTCTTGGTGCCGTTTGCCATTCTGTCAGCCTGTCAGGTCGATCGACCGTTGAATCAGTTGCCCGCGAGATCAGTTGCTTGTGGTGGATTGCGACGCCTTCGCGCTGGCCGCCTGATCGGGGGTGATGACCGCCGCTTCGCCGCGCTGGGCGGGAACAAGAAGTTTTGTGTTCTGGACACCGTATTTCCAGGGATCGACCATCTGCATGGCGGTGTTGGCGGCTTGCGCATTGCCAGCGGCGGACGACACCCCTTCGGTGCGCACATAGTCGTCGCTGGTGCAGCCGGCGGCGAGGCCGGCCAGCAGCAAGGCGATGCTCGATCTCAAGACCAGACGCATGGTTTCAATCCTTGGGCAGGTCGAGGAAATGCCCGACCGTGGTAACGGCAGCCGGCTGCGCGACACTGCCGCCGGCCATGGCCAGCGCGCGATTGGTGTCGGACGTCTTCACTTCCTCGGTGTTGTTGAGAAAATAGTCGACGTTGCTGGCCGGCTGCGTACCATCGGTCGGTTCGACGAGCTTCTTTGACGGGTCGACCGGCTTGACCAGATAGGGGGTGACGATGATGACCAGGTCGGTCTCTCGCCGCTGATAGGATTTCGACGAAAACAGCGCTCCAAGCACGGGCATCTTGCCGAGGCCGGGAATGCGCGACGTGGTGATGTCGTTTTGCGACTGCAGCAGTCCGGCGATCATGAAGCTCTGGCCGTTCTTCAGGTCGACCGACGTCCTGGCGCGGCGCACGATGAAGCCGGGCACCGAAATGCTGCCGATATTGTAGGAGGATGACGCGTCGATCGACGAGACTTCCGGCGCGATGTCCAGGCTGACCAACCCGTCCTTCAGCACCGTCGGGGTGAAATCCAGGCTGACGCCGTATTTCTTGTAGCTGACGGAGATCTTGCCGTTGTCCTCGGAAACCGGGATCGGGAATTCGCCACCGGCGAGGAAGCTTGCCGTCTGGCCCGAACGGGCGATCAGGTTAGGTTCGGCCAACCGACGCGCCAGGCCGCGCTCTTCCAGCGCCTTGATGGCGATATCGATCGACACACCGTCCGACAGCAGCCGGCCGATGATCTCGCCGGTGCCGGCCGCCGGCACCGTGCCCGGTTCGATCGAGACATCGCGTCCGCCGAGGCCGTAGGCGAAATTGGCGCTGTATTTGGCCCCGAGATCCTGGCCCGCCTGGCGGTTGATCTCGACGAAGCGGACGTTGAGCTGAACCTGCTGCGACGACGAGATGTTGACCGAGTTGATCACCTCCTCGGTGCCGGAAAAGCGCGTCGCGATCTTGTTTGCCTTTTCGGCGGCGACCGCGTCATCCGCCTCGCCCGACAGCACGACACGGCCATTGGCCGAGCCGACCTTGATCCTGGCGTCCGGCACGCTGGCGCGGATGGTGCTGGCCAGCTGGTCGGTGTCGAGCGTCACCTCGATGTCGACGGTGCCGACAAGCTGCTTCTTCTCATCGAACAGCGCGATGCCGGTGGTGCCGAGATTGTTGCCAAGCACGTAGAAGGATTTGTCGGTCAACGGATTGACGTTGGCGATCTCCGGATCGCCGATGACGATCTGGTAGAAGGCGGCGTTGGTCATGATCGTCTTCGGCTTGCCCTTGGCCACCTTGATCGAGGCATTCTTGGTCGACGACACGTAGACGATGTCGTTGTCGGCCCTGGCCGAGGTGCCGAACGCCAGCATCCCGGCAGCAGCCAGCGAAGCCGCGACAGCTATGGTGCGCAAAACGCGCGACCGTCCCACGACCCGATATGTGATCAGCCCGAACATTGTCCCGTCCCTCACCCAGTCCCCACTGGCTTCTATTTCTGGTCCGGCGAAGGAACCTGGTATTCCTCGGCCTTTGTGCCGCGTGTCACGATGACCGTCTTGAATTTCGGTTTCTCCGGCCCTTTCGCCACGGCATCGAACAGCGAACTGGCCGCCGCCTGCACATTCGAGGCGACCGATCCGCCGAAGGAAGAGATGGTGGTGACGCCGTTCTTGCTGTCACCGCCTTCGCTGGCAGAGCGAAGCGACAGCGACAGCGTGCCGACGGTGCGGGCAAGCGCCACTTTCTGCGCGCCTTCGGTCGTCACCTCGATGGTCACGGAATTGGCAATCTGCGGCGTGGTCTGGCGCGAGTCGGCGCCCTGACCGACGCTCAGCACCTTGGCATCGGAGACGACGATCTCTGAAGTGACGGTCGAACCGGCAGCGCCTTGCGCGTTCTTGGCCACTTCCTGGATTTCACCGGCATCGCGTGTCAGCACGACATCGACCCGGTCCCCCGGCGTCACGAAGCCGCCGACACCGGCAATCTCGTCGGTGCGAATGGTCACCGCCCGCATTCCGGGCGTCAGCATGTTGGAAAGTGTCGCGCGGCCATTGGGCCCGGACAGCTTGGTGAGCAGCACCGGTTCGTTGACTTCGATCGGCGTCAGCACCACGCGATTGCCGTCGCCAAGCAGCCCATCGATGGTCGGGAAGGCGCCCTGCGGCAGGGAATCCTGTGGCCAGGGGATTTCGCTGAGCTTAGTGCGGTCGAGCTCCATGCCATAGCGCAACGGGGCATTGGCCACCACGATGGTCTTGAACTCGATTTTGGGTGCCGCGGGAGCGGCGATCGACGCCGTCTTCTCTTCGCTATCGGCCCTGGCCTGGCTCTTGACCCAGAAATCTGCGGCAAAGATCGAGATCGCGCCGAAAACGGCGGCGATGCCGATCATCGATATGGCCTTGCCCCTCACGCCGAAAACCCCTGATGCCCGCAGTTTCTTGTTTTGTTGGGCTCACGCTAGGCGGCATTGTTAAAGAATCAGGAATCTTGTGCGGCGGCATTTGACCTATTTCCGCCGGCTTGGTTATCGAATGGTTTTGGGTTAAGACGGGGCAATCCCCCGAACGGAACAGGAACCTCCGTCGCTTGGCGCTGAAAAGCGTGGCAGTATCGCGAGGTGATTCGCAGCATCGGACTCTATGGCAGGCATGGACGACAACAACGACCTTTTCGGCAATCTGGACAAGCAGCCGCCGCCGGTGCGCACGCCGGCGCGCCCGGCCGATCCGCTGGTGCAAGCCACCAAGCGTCCTGCCGCGACCAAGGATGGCAGCGAGGGCTATAGCGCCGCCGACATCGAGGTGCTGGAAGGGCTGGAGCCGGTGCGCCGCCGGCCAGGCATGTATATCGGCGGCACCGACGACAAGGCGATGCACCACCTGTTCGCCGAGGTCATCGACAATTCGATGGACGAGGCGGTCGCTGGCCATGCCACCTTCATCGATGTCGAACTCTCGGCCGACGGCTATCTCGCCGTCACCGACAATGGCCGCGGCATCCCCGTCGATCCGCATCCGAAATTCAAGAAGCCGGCGCTCGAAGTGATCATGACGACGCTGCATTCGGGCGGCAAGTTCGACTCGAAGGTCTACGAAACATCAGGCGGCCTGCACGGCGTCGGCGTTTCCGTGGTCAATGCGCTGTCGGACCATCTCGAGGTCGAGGTCGCGCGTGGCCGCCAACTTTATCGCCAGCGCTTTTCGCGCGGCGTGCCGGTAACCGGCCTGGAGCAGCTGGGCGAGGTGCACAACCGGCGCGGCACAAAAATCCGCTTCCATCCCGACGAGCAGATTTTCGGCAAGGGCGCGGCATTCGAACCGGCGCGGCTCTACCGCATGACGCGCTCGAAAGCCTATCTGTTCGGCGGCGTCGAAATCCGCTGGACCTGCGATCCGTCGCTGATCAAGGAAAAAGACCAGACGCCGGCCAAGGCCGAGTTCCATTTTCCCGGCGGCCTGAAGGACTATCTCAAGGCATCGCTCGGCGACGAGTTCCAGGTGACGCGCGAAATCTTCGCCGGCAAGAGCGACAAACAAGGCGGCCATGGCTCGCTCGAATGGGCGGTGACCTGGTTTGGCGGCGACGGCTTCATCAATTCCTACTGCAACACCATCCCGACCGGCGAAGGCGGCACCCACGAGGCCGGCTTCCGCAACGTGCTGACACGGGGCCTGCGCGCCTATGCCGATCTCGTCGGCAACAAGCGCGCCTCGATCGTCACCTCGGAAGACGTCATGATCTCGGCGGCGGGCATGCTGTCGGTGTTCATCCGCGAGCCGGAATTCGTCGGCCAGACCAAGGACCGGCTGGCGACCATCGAGGCAATCCGCATTGTCGAGACAGCGATCCGCGATCCGTTCGACCATTGGCTGGCCGACAATCCGCAGGAGGCCTCGAAGCTGCTCGAATGGGTGATCGCGCGCGCCGACGAGCGGGTTCGCCGGCGCCAGGAAAAAGAAGTGTCGCGCAAGAGCGCGGTGCGCAAATTGCGGCTGCCGGGCAAGCTCGCCGACTGCACGCAAAATGCCGCGGCCGGCGCCGAACTGTTCATTGTCGAAGGTGACTCGGCTGGCGGCTCGGCCAAGCAGGCACGCGACCGCGCCAGCCAGGCCGTGTTGCCGCTGCGCGGAAAAATCCTCAACGTCGCTAGCGCCGGCAACGACAAGCTCGCGGGCAACCAGCAGATTTCGGACCTGATCCAGGCGCTCGGCTGCGGCACGCGGTCGAAATATCGCGACGAGGATTTGCGCTACGACCGCGTCATCATCATGACCGATGCCGACGTCGACGGCGCCCACATCGCCTCGCTGCTGATCACCTTCTTCTACCAGGAGATGCCGGCGCTAGTGCGTGGCGGCCACCTCTATCTGGCGGTGCCGCCGCTCTACTCGATCCGGCAAGGCGGCAAGGTCGCCTATGCCCGCGACGACGCGCACAAAGATGAGCTGCTGCGCACCGAATTCACAGGTCGCGGCAAGGTCGAACTTGGCCGCTTCAAGGGTCTGGGTGAGATGATGGCCGCACAGCTCAAGGAAACGACCATGGATCCGAGGAAGCGCACTTTGCTTCGCATCGATGTCATCGATGCCGAGGCCGCGACCAAAGACGCCGTCGACGCGCTGATGGGCACCAAGCCGGAAGCCCGCTTCCGCTTCATCCAGGAACGCGCCGAATTCGCCGCAACGGAAGTGCTGGATATCTAGGCGCCCGCCGGTCCATAACAGGCTCAACTTGCGGAGACGGGCATGTGAGCTGGGAGCGGCTGAAGGGCTATTTCGAGACCAGTTTGACCGGACTAACGCAACCGACGCGCTCGGACTGGATTTTCGCCCTGCGCACCGTTTCGGCCGGCTTGATCGCGCTTCTGGCCGCCTACGCCCTCAAGCTCGACCACCCGCAATGGGCCATGATGACGGTGTTCATCGTCGCCCAGCCGGTCGCCGGCATGGTGCTGGCGAAAGGCTTCTACCGGCTGCTCGGCACGCTCGCTGGCGGCATAGCTGCGATCGGCATCACGACGGTGGTCGGCACCGGCCCCTGGGTGGTGGTGACGGTGCTTGCCGTCTGGATCGGCATCTGCACCTTCGTCTCATCGCTGCTGCGCAATCCCGAAGCCTATGGTGCAGCCCTTGCCGGCTACACCGCGATGATCATCGGCCTGCCTGCCTTCGGACAGCCGCACCTCGTCGTCGATGTCGCGGTCGCACGCTGTGCCGAGATCGTGCTCGGCATTGTCTGCGCCGGCCTGACCAGCCGGCTGATCCTGCCAAAACTCGCCAGCGACGCCATCATCTCGCGGCTGAAACACTGCATCCTCGATCTTGCCACCTATGCCGGTGGTGCATTCTCCGGTGGTGATCCGGCAACACTGTCGGGCCAGCACCGAAAGCTGGTCGCCGACACCCAGACGCTTGGCGAGATGCGCGCCTATGCCCGGCTCGAAGCACCGAGCTTCGCGCCGCGCGCGCATCCGGTCCGGCGCACCATTGGACAACTTCTCTCCGCCCTGTCGGCGGCACGTGCGCTGCATTCCCACGCTGCCCCGAAAAACGCGGCGCTCATTCCGGTGCGCTCGGAGCTGCAGGCCCTTGTCAGCGAGCTGGCGGCCAAACCCGGCGCGCTGGACGACACCTCACTCTGGGTGGCCCGGCTCGACGCGATCGCGGTCAAGGCACGGCAAATGCCCGATGCATCGACAGATCAGGGCGACGACAGGGTCGGTACCATCACCCGCCTCACCATCGCCGCCGATTTCGCCGAGGCACTCAAGCAGGTGCTGCGCGGCCTCGACGCCTTGCGCGCGCCTGTCACGCGCCCGGCGCGGGGCAGCAGGCAACCCGCGCTGGTGGTGCATCGCGATTACCCCGGCGCATCGCGCAATGCGGTGCGCGCTGCCTTGGCCACGTTGCTGGTCGCGGCCTTCTGGCTGACGACGAAATGGTCAGAGGCGGCCGGTACGGTCATTCTCGTTGCCGTGGTGTCGAGCCTGTTTGCCGCCCGCCCCGACCCCGTGCAAGTGTCCTGGGGCTTCTTCAAGGGAACGCTGCTCGCTCTACCCTTTGCCTTTCTTGTCGGCCAGATCGCATTGCCCGCTTTGCCCGGCTTCGGCTGGTTCATGCTGTTTGTCGTGCCTATCCTGGTGCCTACGGCGCTGGCCATGGCCAATCCACGCTATGTCGGCGTGGCGACGGCCTTCGCCATCAACTTCCTTGCCTTCCTCAGTCCGCATCAGGGGATGACCTATGATCCTGGCCCATTCTTCGCCGGTTCGGCGTCGGTCCTGGTCGGCATCCTGCTGGCGATAGGTGTCTTCATCCTCGTGCTGCCCGCCGATCCGTGGCTCGCGGCCAACCGCATCGTGCGCGCCATGCGCGAGGACCTGGCGCGGCTTTGCCTGCATGAGCGCGTGCCGAGGCGTTCGGCCTTCGAGAGCCTCGCCTATGACCGCATCAACCAGCTGATGCCGCTGGTGCAGAATGCCGGCAGGAAAGGCGATGCGGTTCTCGGCGGCGGCGTCGTCGCCGTCACGGTCGGCCTGGAGATCCTGCGGCTGCGCGGCGCAAGCCAGGGCCATGCCATTCCATCCGAGACCGCGCTGTCGATCGCCAACTTCCTGAGGGGGCTGGCTCGCGAACTGCTCTTTCGCGCCCCCGGCGATCCGCAGACGTCGACCATCACTGTCGCCCGTGACTATGCGGCGAGCATCGCGCAGCGCAACGGCACTGGCGAGATGCTGCAGATCGCGGCATCGCTGCGCATCATTGCCGCCGCGATGGAGGATTTTCCGGACTTTTTTGCGAAGGATCGGAGCTAGAGTGGCTAAGCGTATTCAGCCATTTGCACGCCGGCATCAGCTGAATATCCATGCACTTCAGGCCGCGGCGATCGCCAGCGCATGGCCCCGTGCATTTTCACGCAGCGCATCGAGATGGATCGACTTGACCAGCGCGGCGAGATCGCCTTCGGCAGACTGTCCGCCCAATTCCTTGAGCATCAGCCAGCTGACCTCCTGCACACCAGCGACGCGCTTGCCATTGGCTACCTCGCGCCAGATTTTGAGCGCACGCAGGATGATGGCATGCGTCACGGCGGCGAGACCGGCGCTGCGGAACAGCGCCTCCAGAGCCACATCGTGCCCGCCGGCAAGCAGCGTCCTCACCCTTTGTTCGGACTGCTGGCTGAGCGCGACCAGCGCCGAGCCGAAGAAATCGACCTTGCCGTGCGTAATGGTGCGGATGAGGAAGCTGGCGGTGAGATCGCCGCGCAGCCTGAGATGCTCGATCAGCGCCGGATGTTCTACCTGGCGCGTGCCTTCGATCAGCGTCACCGAAGCCTTGACGCAGGCGTCGCGCATGACGCGGTCGGCTCGTGCCGCACCCATCAACGCCATAACCAGCGGCGACGTTTTCAGCATCTCGCCAAGCTTGACGAGCAGCATATGCCGGCAGTCGGCAGGCAGGCGGGCGTCCGATATCAGCGCCTCGCGCACCAGGGGCAGATGGCCGTGGCGTTCGGCCATGCGGCGGAAGCTGAGCGACGCGATGTCGGCGCCGCTGTTGGCGAGCAGCACGGCGCAGGCTTCCGCCTCGCCGATCTCGGCGATGGCCGCCGACAAGGCCATAGAAACCAGCGGCCGGTCGGCGATCAGCTTTTGCGTCACCTTCGGACTGCTGGCCACGCGGTTGATCAGATCAGCGTCGGTCAGCAGCGGCGAGCGCGCCAGCACCACGCCGGCGACTTCCGGCTGGTCGGAGGCCAGTGCGCTGATGATCTGCAAGGGCGCATGGAGGCTCATGGACAGCGCCTCGGCCATCGCCAGCCGCACCTTCGAGGAAGCGTCATCAAGCAGGAGTGTCAGCGCCGCCTCGGCCGCGCAGCGGTCCTCGAAAGGCAGGTCGGAATTGACGTACGCTCGAGCCAGAGCATTGGCCGCGGCGGCCCGCTCCGAGACCCTGGCCGTGCAAATCCATCTCAAAAAATGCGAAACAACCATACCGCCTGCTTACGCCCCTTGCCAGAATGCTCCTGGCCCCGTGCAGACGGTAGGCAGAAATGGTTTACGAACGGTTCACCATGTTCATTAACTGGCTTGCGAGCCCTGGATGCAGCGCCTATCAACCCCATACGCAGCAGAGGAGCAGGATATGGCCGGACTTTATCTCCAGGAGTTCGTCGTCGGTCATGTCTTCCAGCACACACTGCGCAAGACCGTCACCGAGAGCGACAACATGCTGTTTTCGGTCATGACGCTGAATCCGCAGCCGCTGCACATCGACTTCGACTTCGCGGCGAAGAGCGAATGGGGCAAGCCGCTGGTCAACTCGCTTTTCACGCTAGGTCTGATGATCGGCATTTCGGTCAACGACATCACCGTCGGCACCACGGTCGCCAATCTCGGCATGAAGGAGACCGTGTTTCCGCATCCGGTCTTCCATGGCGACACCATTCGGGTGGAAACGACGGTGCTTTCGGTGCGCGAGTCCAGGTCGAAACCGGATCGCGGCATCGTCGAATTCGAACATCGCGCCTACAACCAGAACGGCGATCTCGTCGCCAAATGCACCAGGCAAGCAATGATGCTGAAGAAGGCCAGCTGACGAATGCGTTCTCTGCTGTTCGTCCCCGGCGATTCCGAAAGGAAGCTGGAAAAGAGTTTTGGTGCCGGTGCCGACGTGATCATCGTCGACCTTGAAGATTCCGTGGCGCCGCAGAACAAGACGCGGGCGCGCGAGATCGCGGCGCGCTTCATCCTTGAACGCCGGGCGCAAACCGGCTCGGCGATCTACGTGCGCGTCAACGATCTGTCGTCCGGCATGACGGATGACGATCTGGCGGCGCTTGTTTCAGCCAAGCCCGACGGCATCATGCTGCCCAAGTCGAACAGCGGCCAGGACGTGCAGCATCTCTCGGCAAAGCTCAGGGTTCGCGAGGCCGAAAGCGGCTTCGCTGACGGCGCGATCAAGATCCTGCCGATCATCACCGAAACACCGGCGGGGGTGCTGGCGGCGGCGACCTATGCCGGGACGAGTGCACGGCTTGCCGGTCTCACCTGGGGCGCCGAGGATCTGTCGGCGGCGATCGGCGCGCGCAATGCCCGCGACGAGCGCGGCCGCTACACTGATGTGTTCCGCTTCGCCCGAACCATGACCCTCCTTGCCGCGGGCGAGGCTGAGGTCGCGGCGATCGACACCGTATTCCCGAATTTTCGCGACATGGCGGCCTTCGAAGCGGAATGCGCCGAGGCCGAGCGGGATGGCTTCACAGGCAAGATGGCGATCCATCCCGACCAGGTGCCCGTCATCAACGCCGCTTTCACGCCTTCGGCCGAGGCCGTCAAACAATCGGCGGCAATCGTCGCGGCGTTCGCGGCGGCGGGGAATCCCGGCGTGGTCGGCATCGACGGCAAGATGTACGACCGCCCGCATTTGCGGTTGGCCGAGCGGCTTCTGGCCCGTGCCAAGGCAGCCGGGATTTCGGCTTAGTCTTTACCCCAGTGCGGCCGGCGCATCGAAAAAACCTCGCTGACGCTGGCATAGTCCATATAGCCGAGGCGAGCGACGTTGCCGGCCTTGGTGATATCGAACAGGCCATCCTTCAGGAAGGCATCGTCGATGTACACGCCGACCACTTCGCCGGCGACGACGACCGCGCTCGTCGGCGATCCATCCAGTGCCTTTGGCCGGAAGACCTCTGTCACCCGGCATTCGAGCGCCGCAGGCGCTGCCGCCACGCGCGGCGGTTTCACGAGACGCGAGGGTGCCATGGCAAGATCGGCATGGGTGAACTCATTGACGCCGCGCGGCGCGTTGACGGACGTGCGGTTCATCTTCTCGGCGAGATCGCGGCTGACGAGGTTGGCAACGAACTCACCGGTTTCCTGGGCGAAGGCAGCGCTGTCCTTCTCGCCTTCAGAGGAAAACCAGACGATGAACGGCCGCGTCGAAACGGCGTTGAAGAAGGAGTATGGCGAGAGGTTGATCTCGCCTGCTCGGTTCATTGTCGATATCCAGCCGATCGGGCGCGGCGCCACGATCGCTTTCGACGGGTCGTGCGGCAGCCCATGACCCTTTGACGGCTCGTAGAACATTCAGCCGTTCCACGGCCCCGAATAATCGGCATAGAGCTTTTCCGGATCGGGCCGGGGCCGCTCCGGCGCCGGCCCCGCATAGGAGCCGATATGAATGAAGCCAATGACGCGCTCCTGCGGTGCCAGCCCGAGCAGCGCCCTGCCCTCCGGCACGTCCGAATACCAGTTGCTGATCATGTTGGTACCATAACCCAAAGCATTGGCCGATATCATCAGGTTCATTGCCGCCATGCCGCCCGACAGGAACATCTCCCATTGCGGGATCTTTGGATTCTCCCTGGCGATCGACACCACGCCGATCACCAGCGGCGCACGCGAGAACCGCGCCAGTTCCTGGTTGCGGCGGCCTTCCGGCAACGGCCCCTCCCGCTGCTCGGCAAGCGCCGCCAGCTGTCTGCCGATCTCGACGCGGGCGTCGCCACGGTAGAGGATGAAGCGCCAGGGTTCGAGCCGGCCATGGTCTGGCACCCGCGAGGCGGCGGCGATCATCGTCGCGATCTCCGCATCGCTCGGCGCCGGCTCCTTCAAATCGGGGATCGGTGCGGAGTTTCGGGTCAGCAGGAAGTCGATGATCGGCGACGCCATGGGCGCAAAGTCTCCTAACACACTCTGTTTTGAGCTGAAGCGCACCATCGGGAATTCGGGCGGCTCGGGCAATGGCGCGGCGCGCGCCGGACGGAAGAGTCGTATCACTCGGACTCTTAAGCCTTGAAATTGCCACTGCCATGGGCTTCAACGCAAGGCATGTTTGAGGGGACACTGCGTCTTTTCCTGGTCTGGTTGGTCGCCTTGCTGTTCATGGCGCCGTTTTCGCTCGCCTTGGCGCAGAACGCGGACGGTGTTGGCAATCTCAAGCTTCCCGGAATTTCGAGCTACGCGACGCCGAAAAGCGAGAGGTCGCTGGCGCTCGGGAGCGGCGGTGCCATCACCTTGTCCGCCCAGTTGACCGACAAGGGCGCCGAGATCACCCGTGGCATCGTCTGGCGCGTCTTCAAGCCCGAGGCCGTCAACGGCAAATTGCCGATGGTCGCCACCGCGCATGGCGGCACCGCCGTCTTCCAGCTCGAACCGGGCAGTTACCTGGTTCATGCCTCCTATGGCCGGGCCGGCGCCACCAAGCGCATCACCGTTGTCGGCAAGGACGCCAAGCGCGAAAGCCTTGTGCTCGACGCCGGCGGCCTCAAGCTCGACGCCGTCCTGTCTGGCGGCGTGCGCATTCCGCCGAAGAATCTGCGCTTCTCGATCTACGAAGGCACCGCCGAGCCGAATGGCGAGCGCGCGCTGATCATACCCGATGTCGAGCCCAACAGTGTCGTGCGGCTCAACGCCGGCACCTACCACGTCGTCTCGACCTATGGCGCGGTCAACGCGGTCATCCGCTCCGACATCCGCGTCGAGGCCGGCAAGCTGACCGAAGCCACCGTCGAGCATCACGCCGCCGAGATCACGATGAAGCTGGTGCGCGAGACCGGCGGCGAGGCGATCGCCGACACGTCCTGGTCGCTGCTTAACGAATCCGGCGATCCGATAAAGGAAAGCGTTGGCGCCTTCGCCTCGATGGTGCTCGCCGAGGGCGACTACACCATTATCGCCAAGAACCGCGACCGCATCTACCAAAAGGATTTTACGGTCGTGGCCGGGCAGAACCAGGAAATCGAGGTTCTGGCCACCGAGGCCGCGGCGATGGACCCCGAGGAAGGCGCCGACTAACCTTCCACCGCAGATTGGCTGATTTCAGGCCGCCAGCTTGCTCCGAGCGGGGAGAAACGGAAGCCGGCGACGCGCCACAATTGGCGCCATGTCGAAAACACCGCGATAGAGACGATCAAGCAAGGCCTTGCGGTCGCGCAGCGGCTCCAACTCGCTCCAGCTCAGCACATCGCCGACGCGCACGTCGATCGCCTTGCCAGACAGCCGCGCGAATTCGCGGGTGAGCAGTGACGTGCGCAGCGTCAGCGAGGCCTTGCCGACGAATTTCGCCAGGCGGCCATCGCTCTCGGCCATGTTCATCGGGCCACTGACCAGGTGGAACAGCCGGCCGTTCTGCCCGTGAAAATACATCGGAATGACCGACGCCCTGGCGTCCTGGACGAGACGGGCCGGAAACATCTTCCACGGCAGGTCGCGCGCCCGGCCAAAACCTTTCGGCGCGGTGGCGACGCCGCCGGCCGGAAACACCACGATGGCGACGCCCTCTTTCAGCAGCCGCACCGCCTCGTGGCGCACGGCCATGTTGTTCTTCAGGGCGTCCTTGGTCTCGGAAAAGTCGATTGGCAGCGAGTAAGGTTCCATCTCGCGGATCTTGAGCAGGTCCTTGTGGATCATCACCCGGAACGGTCGCCCCAGTTGCTCGGCCAGCGACAGCACGGCAATGCCGTCACCGATGCCGAACGGATGGTTGGCGACGATGACCAGCGGGGTATCCGGCAATCGCACTGGCGGCCACTGATCCGCGGTCCGCACGATCAGGTCGAGCATGCCGCTGAACACCCGCTCGCCGGTCGGCACGACCTGGCGGCGCCAGAAATCATAGAGTGCGGTGTAGCGGTCGCGGCCCGACAGGCCTTCGACCGAATGAATGAACCAGCGCGTCAGCGCCGGCTGGCGCGGATTGGCATAGGACAGCTCGGGAAAGGGTCGTTCGCGCAATTTCAGCTTGAGCATAAGGGCTCGTTACAAGGTCGGCGTGACAGGGATATGAAAAGGGCGGTGGATCGCTCCACCGCCCTTTCGTCGGGACCATGCCGATCAGGCAGCGCGCTTGCGCCGGCGATCAGGCGTGATCGCCTCTTCGGTCAATTGCGCGATCGCCTCGGCAAGGCCAAGCGATTCCTGGTCGCGCGAGCCGAGCCGGCGCATGTTGACCGTCTGCTCCTCCGCCTCGCGCTTGCCGCAGACGAGAATGACCGGAACTTTGGCGAGTGAGTGTTCGCGGACCTTGTAGTTGATCTTCTCGTTGCGCAGATCGGCTTCCGCCAACAGCCCGGCGGCCTTCAGTTTTGCCACCACCTCGGTCGCATAGCCGTCGGCGTCCGACGTGATCGTCGCCACCACCACCTGCAGCGGTGCGAACCACAGCGGGAAATGGCCGGAATAGTTCTCGATCAGGATGCCAAGAAAACGCTCCATCGAACCGCAGATGGCGCGATGCACCATGACAGGCTGCTTCTTCTCGGAATCCGAGCCGATGTAGAAGGCGCCAAAACGCTCCGGCAGGTTGAAGTCGACCTGCGTCGTGCC
Source organism: Mesorhizobium sp. P2_A8 (assembly GCF_056404935.1). Classification (NCBI taxonomy): domain Bacteria; kingdom Pseudomonadati; phylum Pseudomonadota; class Alphaproteobacteria; order Hyphomicrobiales; family Phyllobacteriaceae; genus Mesorhizobium; species Mesorhizobium sp. P2_A8. The sequence goes on along the minus strand of NZ_JBFUDB010000014.1, from coordinate 94,120 downwards.
GCACTGCCATTCGCGGCCGATGGCATCCTTCAGCACATATTCGAATTTCGGCCCGTAGAAGGCGCCCTCGCCCGGATTGATCGAGGTCTTGATCCGATTGCCGGACCGCGTCCTGATCGTCTCCAGCACGCTGCCCATGATCGCCTCGGCGTGATCCCAGGCCTCGTCGGTGCCGACCCGCTTGTCTGGCCGCGTCGACAGCTTGACGCTGATCTCGTCGAAGCCGAAATCGGCATAGGTCGACAGGATCAGATCGTTGATGCGCAGGCACTCCGACGCCAGCTGCTCCTCGGTGCAGAAGATATGCGCATCGTCCTGCGTGAAGCCGCGCACCCGCATCAGGCCATGCAGCGCGCCCGATGGTTCGTAGCGATGCACGTTGCCAAATTCTGCAAGTTTTACGGGCAGATCGCGATAAGACTTCAACCCATGCTTGAAAATCTGCACATGGCCCGGACAGTTCATCGGCTTCAGCGCGAAGACACGATCATCATCGGTATCGTCGCCGGCGACCGTTACCTTGAACATGGCGTCGCGATACCAGCCCCAGTGGCCTGAGGTCTCCCATAGGCTCTTGTCGAGCACCTGCGGCGCGTTGACCTCCTGGTAGCCCTGCTCGTCGAGGCGGCGGCGCATATAGTTGACCAGGTTTTGGAACATCTTCCAGCCTTTGGCGTGCCAGAAGACGACGCCCGGTCCCTCCTCCTGGAAATGGAACAGGTCCATCTCGCGGCCGAGTTTCCTGTGGTCGCGCTTCTCGGCTTCTTCCAGCATCGTCTGATAGGCTTCGAGCTGCGCCTGGTCTGCCCAGGCGGTGCCGTAGATGCGCGTCAGCATCGGATTGTTGCTGTCGCCGCGCCAATAGGCACCAGCCACCTTCATCAGCTTGAAGGCGTTGCCGATCTGCCCGGTCGAGGCCATGTGCGGGCCACGGCAGAGGTCGAACCACTCGCCCTGCGCGTAGATCTTGAGGTCCTGATCCGCGGGGATGGCGTCGATCAGTTCCAGCTTGTAGCGCTCGCCCTTGTCGGCAAACACCTTTTTCGCTCTGTCACGCGACCAGACTTCCTTGGTGAACGGCTTGTTGCGCGCGATGATCTCGCGCATCTTCTTCTCGATCACCGGGAAATCGTCGGGTGTGAACGGCTCGTTGCGGGCGAAGTCATAGTAGAAGCCGTTCTCGATCACCGGCCCGATGGTCACCTGCGTCCCCGGCCACAGCTCCTGCACGGCCTCTGCCAGCACGTGTGCCGTATCGTGGCGGATGAGCTCCAGCGCGCGCGGGTCATCGCGGGTGACGATCTCGACCTTGCCGGACTTGCCCAGCGGGTCGGAAAGATCGCGCACGACGCCGTCGATGCTGTAGGCGACCGCTTTCTTGGCCAGAGATTTCGAGATCGATTCGGCAAGGCCGGCACCGGTCATCGCCGCGTCGTAGTCGCGGATGGAGCCATCGGGAAATGTCAGGGAAATGGAATTCAGCACGGGGTTCTCCTATCCAGTCCCGCAAACGAGCGCGGGTGGTCGTGGGTAAAGCCGGATGCGTCCGGCAGCGGGCGGGTTTTAGAGGCAGCGCCGCGTCAGGTAAAGAGCGCTGATTGGCCTGGCTGTCAGGAAATGTCGCCAGAGATGTCGCAGGCCGGTCGTCGAGTCTTGCGAGCATCGCCGGCATCGGGTGGAATTATCGACATGGAAGACGCATCCCCCAGCCAAACCGCCCTGCGAGTCGCGCGCTTGAGAGCGCTCCATCAGATCTCGCCGCAGGCGGCGCTGTTTCGTGACCCATACGCGATTGCGATTCTCGGCGAAGGTGGTCCCGCCGATCAGCAACTTGCGCAAGAAGATGCCCGCGGCCGGCGTATGCGTCTGTTCGTGGCGGCGCGCGCCCGCTTTGCCGAGGATTGGCTGGCAGCAGCGGTGCGCCTTGGCGTCCGCCAGCTCGTCGTGCTTGGCGCCGGCCTCGACACGTTTTCACTGCGCAATCCGTACCCTGAACTCGCAGTGTTCGAGGTCGATCACCCGGCAACCCAAGCCTGGAAACGCAGATGTATCGCCGATGCCGGTCTTGCCGAACCGCCGGCCACCACCTTTGTGCCGGTCAATTTCGAACGGCAGCGTCTGGCCGATGAACTGGCCTCGGCCGGGTTGAAATCGACCGAGCCAAGCTTTTTCATGTGGCTGGGGGTCGTGCCCTACCTGACGACAGACGCGATCCACAGCACGCTGTCCTACATCGCAGGCACCCCCGGGTCGGAAGTCGTATTCGACTATAGCGAACCGTCTGAGCATCGCGATGCGGCGGGGCAAGCCGCCCTGGCTTTTTATGCGGCGCGCGTCGCAGCTCTCGGGGAGCCATGGATCAGCTTCTTCGTTCCCGGCGAACTGGCGAAATCTCTGCGCGACCTCGGATTCGATGAGATCGAAGACCTCGAGAGCGGCGATATCGCCGCCCGCCTTTCCGGGTCATCGAAGGGAACGACGACCAACTTCGGTGGTCATATCATCCGCGCGCGCCGATCAGCGACAGTGGCACCTTGAACGTCGAAGCCGGGCTTAACCTCTGGCCGTCCTGGCAAAGCGTCTTGCCGCTCCCGGCATTGACGATGAGCGTGCACTGCACAACCCCAAGCGGCGCCGATTGTGCGCGCAGCGGAAATCCCAGCAGCCAGGCGAGCAGGAACAGGATCCCAGCAAAGATGAAGGGAAGACGGTCGACGTTACGCATTTGATGCTCGCTCCAGAGGGGGTGTTCGCGAGCGGCTTAGCGAAGTCTCTTGTCTCGATTTTGTCTCAAATGCGCAGTCTTTGTGCAGGCTGGCGTTAACCCTACCAGATCGTAAACGGCAAGGCCGCACAGGCTTGTTAGGCTCGATCAGCCTTGCGCCTGGCCGCGCTTGCCGCCGATCCGCCAGTACCGCCACGGCGCGAACCAGGCATAACGATCCGCCAACACCTCCGGCACGCGGTCAATGCCATGCGTGCCGAACGGCCCGCAGCGCAGCACCCGGAAAAATCCCATCCAGCCGCCGGCCCACAGGCCATGACGGGCGATCGCCTCATGCGCATATTCGGAACAGGTCGGCAGGTGCCGGCAGGAATTGCCGACAAAGCCCGACAGCGTCAGCTGATAGAGTCTGACCAACGAAGTACCAAGGACCCGGCCCGGCGTCTTGCGCCACGGGCCTGGCCAGTTGCGGCCGCGCTTTGGCGGTCCGGCACTATGCGCGTGCCTATGCTGGTGGCCCACCGTTTTCTCCGTATCGCGTTCCAAAGCGATAGATGTGAGCTTCTCCCTGAGAACGCAATCCCCACACTTACCCTCCCTGTCGTCACGGGCGGGAGCGGCGAGACGGCTGCCTGTCAACCGAAGGCGCCCAGCGGCCAGGACTGACCGGCCCTTCGCGGCGCCTTGCATGCCCCCTGTCGTCACGCCATTGAAACGTTACGATCCGCATGACATCGCCGAAGATGCTCAGGAACTGGATCATGGTCATGTCTCCTTTGGCGCGATTAGACCGCCGCTGGCCTTCGCCTTCAAACGAGTATAATTTCCACTTCGGATAATCCTGGGTTATGCGAATGAAGCGCGGACGCCTGCCGCTGACGGCATTGAGGAGCTTCGAGGCGGCGGGCCGGCATCTGAGCTTCAGCAGGGCCGCCGAAGAGCTTTTCGTCTCGCAGGCGGCGATCAGCCGGCAGATCCGCGAGCTCGAGATCTTCCTGCACCGGCCCCTGTTCGAACGTCACCATCGCCGCGTCGAACTGACCGATACCGGCCGCCGGCTTCTGGATCAGCTGGTCAAGAGTTTCGACGCCATCGACACCTTGCTCGGGGAATTGGTGGCAACACCGGCGCAGTCCGTGGTTCGTGTCAGTGTCGAGCCATCACTTGCGTCCATGTGGTTGGTACCCCGACTCAATCGGTTTCGCGAATTGCGGCCCGATATCGACGTCTCTCTCGAAGTCGATCCAAGGCCGATCGAGTTCCGCAGCGATCAGCCCGAACTGGCTTTGCGCTTCAGCGCGCATGCCACCTCGTGGCCACGCAGCGAAGCTGAGCGGCTTGCCTCGACAGCCGATTCACCGGTGCTGTCGCCGGCGCTGCTCGCCTCGGGCCCTGCCCTCGAGAAGCCGATCGACCTTGGCCGCTACACGCTGTTGCACGAGGAAAACCGTCAGGGTTGGGCACGCTGGTTCGAAGCGGCTGGCGTACCCGCCGATGCCGTGCCCGCGCGCGGCCCTATCCTGGCTGATACGTCGCTTTCAAGACAGGCCGCCGTGCTCGGACATGGCGTGGCGCTGGGCGATCTCTTGCAGATCGGTGGGGAAATCGCATCCGGCGCGCTGATCAAGCCGTTCGACATCGACGTCGCATCCGGCGCCTATTGGCTGGTGGCCAGGAGCTTGCGCGACCTCTCTGAGCCGGCCGCGGCCTTCGCCGACTGGCTGAGAAGCGAATTTGCCGAAAGCAGACGGACGCTGGAAGCGCGGGCTTAAGGCGGAGCTTCCTAGGCGGCACTCTCGCCAGCTTGCCATCAGGCCGCTTGTTCGGCGCGCTTTTTCTCGATCTGGCCGATGGCATCGACGACCGCGTCGAAGGTGAGCATGGTCGACGCATGCCGCGCCTTGTAGTCGCGCACCGGCTCCAGATATTTCAGGTCCGCGAAGCGGCCGTCGGGCGGGGTGCCATTTTCCTTCAGCATCTTCAGCATAATGTCGCGCACGGCTCGCAACTCTTCGGCACTCGCGCCGACGACATGCTGTGCCATGATCGAGGATGACGCCTGGCCGAGCGCACACGCCTTCACGTCATGAGCGAAGTCGGTGACCACGCCGTCCTCCATCTTGAGATCGACGGTGACGGTCGAGCCGCACAGCTTGGAATGCGCTTTCGCGGTCGCGTCAGGATGCTCGAGGCGGCCGATGCGGGCGATGTTTCCGGCAAAACCGAGAATTTTCGCATTGTAGACGTCGTTGATCATTATTTTCCAATCCGTCGCCGCCAAGCGAACAGCGATTGCCGCTGTCGTGTCTTCCTTTCGCTCGTCATGACCATATATAATGCTGGCAGTCCGGTATCGACAAGACAACGAAAGCCAGTGTCCTAGCCGGGAAGTTCACGCCACTTGCGGGGCTGGAAACGGGGCGAGTTTCCGACACCGAAAGGTCGTGGTCCGTTCAACTCGTTCCTCCGCCGAGAGGAACTACGGGAGACGCCTTTTATGGATGCCGTCATCAAGAAACTCATGCCCCAGTCAGCCTATATGGAGAAGCCGGTCACCGACCGGCCGAGCGAAGCCGAAGTCGAGGCCGCCGTGCGCACGCTTTTGCGCTGGACTGGCGACAATCCGGACCGCGAAGGGCTGGTCGACACGCCGAAGCGGGTGGCCAAGGCGTTTCGCGAAATGTTCGGCGGCTACGACATGTGCCCGGCGGAGGAGCTTGGCCGCACCTTCGAGGAGGTGGCCGGCTATGACGACCTGGTCATCGTCAAGGACATCCAGTTCCACTCGCATTGCGAACACCACATGGTGCCGATCATCGGCAAGGCGCATGTCGGCTACCTGCCGGACGGCAAGGTCGTCGGCCTGTCCAAGATCGCGCGCGTGGTCGATATCTTTGCCCACCGGCTGCAAACCCAGGAGGCCCTGACTGCACAGATCGCCGGCGTCATCCAGGATGTGCTCAATCCCCGCGGCGTTGCCGTCATGATCGAGGCCGAGCACATGTGCATGGCCATGCGCGGTATCCGCAAGCAGGGTTCAACCACCCTCACTTCGACCTTCACCGGCGTCTTCAAGGACACGCCCGAAGAACAGGTTCGTTTCGTCACCATGGTGCGCGGCGGCGGGGTGTAAGCCCTCGCCCATATCGCCAGACCATGATCCCGAAAAGTGGAGACCGGTTTTCGGACAAGATCATGGTCAAAGAGGAAAATAGACCGGCGATGTCGGCACTGGAATTTCCCAAAGCTTCGTCAGACAAGAAGGCGCTCGAGGAAGGCGCGGTGTTTTCACCGCGCTTCGACGCAGCCGGCCTCGTCACGGTCGTCGTCACCGATGCCAAAGACGGCATGCTGCTGATGGTTGCGCACATGAATGCGCAAGCGTTGGCGTTGACGCTGGAGACAGGCATCGCCCACTACTGGTCGCGCTCCCGCAACGCGTTGTGGAAAAAGGGCGAAACCTCGGGTAATTTTCAGCATGTCGTCGAGATGCGCGCCGATTGCGATCAGGATGCATTGTGGCTGCGCGTCAAAGTGTTGGGCCACGACGCAACCTGTCACACGGGCCGACGTTCATGCTTTTATCGGACGGTGGGCCTGGTTGACGGCAAGGGGACGCTTGCCGACGACGGCAGCAAGCCGCTGTTCGATGCGGAAAACATCTATCGGAAACCATCAGCTTGAACCTTCTGCCTGACATCAGCGACATAAATTCATCATTTCGATACGGCCCGCCTGTATATTAGCCGTGGGACAAGGGAGATCATGATGCTCGAGTGGGCGTCATTGCGTAACAGACCAGATGTCAGGGAGGCCAATGGCCTGTCCTCGTCAGGCGGCGCATCCGAAACAACACCGCCAGGGAAAACCGGCATTTCGCTCGCCTTGGGTGGCGGTTGCGCCAGAGGCTGGGCACATATCGGCGTGCTGCGCGCACTTGACGAAGCCGGCATCGAAGTCTCGATGATCGCCGGCACCTCGATCGGGGCGCTGGTCGGCGGCTGCTACCTTGCCGGCAAACTGGACGAACTGGAAGAATTCGCCCGCAGCCTGACCAAGCGGCGCATCTTCGGCCTGCTCGATCTTAACCTGCGCGGCAGCGGCCTGTTCGGTGGCATGAAGCTCGACGCCCGGCTGCGCGAGCATATGGCCGGCATTCGTTTCGAGGACCTGGTCAAGCCGTTCGTCGCAGTCACTTCCGAAATCCGCACCGGTCACGAAATCTGGCTGTCGAGCGGCTCATTGATCACCGCCATGCGCGCCTCCTATGCGCTGCCCGGCGTGTTCGAGCCGGTGAATTGCAATGGCCGCGTGCTGGTCGACGGTGCGCTGGTCAACCCGGTTCCCGTCTCGGTCTGCCGCGCCTATGAGCAGCCCCTCGTGGTGGCGGTCAACCTTCACTATGATCTGTTCGGCCGCGCTGCCGTCATCAAGCACAGCGCCGGCGAACTGGTCGTCGAAAAGGACGCACCGCGGCCCGGCCACATCGACCCCCAGCACCAGTCGCATCAGACGCGGCTCGGCATCACCGGCGTCATGGTCGAGGCCTTCAACATCATCCAGGACCGCATTTCCCGCGCCCGGCTTGCCGGCGATCCGCCCGACATGTCGCTGCAGCCGAAGCTCAGCCATATCGGCCTGACCGAATTCCACCGCGCCGACGAGGCGATCAATATCGGCTATCAGGCGACGATGGCGCAGATCGGCGAACTGACCCGGCTGCAGTCCGTTCTGGCCTAGGCCTATCTGCCGTTCGCCGTGCAGGGCATGCTGCTGCGCACTTCCAATTTCGTTCGCTTCGCCATAACCCGATTGCAAGATGCAATTGGTTATGCTCGTTTGCTGGGCGCTGCAAGCCGTACTTCCAGTCCGGCCCATTGTTGACATTGAGGCCGCTCGGCACGGAAAGCCTTGCCCAGAGCGTGACACTGCTGCGTTACGCGCCAGCAAGCTGAGTTGGCGCGACTAAGCACGCGCCGCATCGGTGATGCGAAACTGAACCGTGCGGTTGCCGTTCCAGTGATTGCCTGAAAGCGAGCCGGCGACATGGATTGTCTTGCCCCGGTTCTTGAACAGGAATTCGCCAAGTGCGGTATCGACCGCGCGAAACGCGATCGCCTGGATGCGGCCGCCGCTTTCCGACTGCAGGTCGATGCGGATGTGGTTGGTGCCAACCGGCCGTGCATCGGCCAGCCGATGACGCGGCAGCACGAAGACCGGTGCTGCATGCCCGGCGCCGAAGGGTCCGGCCTTCTCCAGCGCGTCGAGCAAGCCAAGCGTCGCGCCTTCGGCGGCAAGCGCACCATCGATCGCCAGGCTTTCCTCGCCTTGCAGGCGGAACACATCGGCCGCCGCCCGCTCTTCGAAAAACGCCCTGAGCTCGCCTAGCTTCGCCCGCTCCACCGTGATGCCGGCCGCCATGCCGTGGCCGCCGCCCTTGACGATCAGCCCGGCATCGGCCGCTTCGCGCACCAGCCGGCCAAGGTCGAAGCCCGACACCGAGCGGCCCGAACCGGTGCCGATGCCATTGGCGTTGAAGGCGATGGCGAAGGCCGGCCGGCGCGCGTGATCCTTCAGCCGTGACGCGAGCAGGCCGACAATGCCCGGATGCCAGTTGTTGCTGGCGGTGACGACGATCGCCGGGCCATTGCCGCCGGCAAGCTCGGCATCCGCCTCGGCGCGCGCCGCCGCCAGCATCTCCTGCTCCATCAACTGCCGCTCCTGGTTGAGGCGGTCGAGCGTTTCGGCAATGGTGCGCGCCTCGACCGGATCGTCGGTTGCAAGCAGGCGGCTGCCGAGTGCGGCATCGCCGATGCGCCCGCCGGCATTGATGCGCGGGCCGATCAGATAGGCGAGATGGAAGGTGCTGATCGGCTCGCCGATGCGCGACACTCGCGCCAGCGCTGCCAGCCCTTCGTTCTTCTGCTGGCGCGCCATCTGCAGCCCCTTGACGACGAAGGCGCGGTTGACGCCGGCAAGCGGCACCACGTCGCAGACGGTGGCGAGCGCGACGAGATCGAGCAGCGAAAGCAGGTCCGGCGGCGTGGCATCGGCCATGCGCCCGCGCAGGATCCTGGCCGTCTGCACCAGGGCGAGAAAGACCACGCCGGCGGCGCAGAGATGACCCTGCCCGGAAAGATCGTCGTCGCGGTTCGGATTGACGACAGCGATTGCCGCCGGCAAAGCACCGCCGACCTGGTGGTGATCGAGCACGACGACATCGGCGCCGACAGCATTGGCGGCATCGATGGAAACGGCGCTGTTGGTGCCGCAATCGACAGTGACGATCAGTGTCGCGCCGCGCGAAACGAGTTCGCGCATGGCTTCCGGATTGGGACCGTAGCCCTCGAAAATACGGTCCGGAATGTAGATTTCCGACGGCACCGAGAAATGCGCCAGGAACCGCTTCAGCAAGGCCGACGAGGCGGCGCCGTCGACGTCATAGTCGCCGAAGATCGCCACCTTTTCCCTGGCCATCACGGCAGCGGCGATGCGGGCCGCAGCCTTGTCCATGTCGGTCAGCGATGCCGGATCCGGCAGAAGGTCACGGATCGTCGGGTCGAGAAACCGCTCGGTCTGCTCGGCGGAGACGCCGCGACCGGCAAGCACCCGCGCGACGATGTCGGGCACACCGTGGCCCTGCGCGATGGCGAGCGCAATCATGTCCTGCCGTTCAGTCAGCCGGTGCTCCCAGGAAACCCCGGTAGCCGACTGCCTTATATCGAGGAAGAGGCGTTTCTCGCCTGTCATGCGGTTTGCCAACTCATAATTGGCCGCAGGATAATGCATGTCGCCCAAAAAGTGTGCAGCGGTTTTGGGACAACCACATGCACAAACAACAACGTAAAGCGCGTCGCGTGAGCGCGCCGCGCTTTAGAGCAATTCCAGGAAAAGTGTGAAACGGTTTTCCGTCCGGAATTGCGCCAAAACAAAGCTCTAGGCCAAAGGCAGGCAAAGCCAAGCGGTTCGCGGTGATGCGCCGTCGCGGGAGATTTCAAGAAAACGACGCCTTCCGCTTTTCAGCCTGGCGCCGAAGCCATTCGTCGGCCGCATCGCCCATCGTCTTCTCCGCACTGTCCTTGAGCCAAGCCATGAAAGGCCGATCGAACCTGAACGCATCGCCGCATTCGCGGATGAAGAAGCGGCGCACGTTCTGGGTATTGCGATAGGATTTCGTAATGGCGGTGGCGCGCGAAATCGGATCCGCGTGCCAGTCGAACGGGTTCATCGTCAATTCCTTGCGGCCGGCATCATCCGATGCAGCCACAGGGCTAACAACTGCGATGCCGGTCCGCAAGCACCCGAGCCAACAACAGAGACTAGAACTTGTCCAGATCCTGATGGCGCGCCTTGATCTCGCGCACCGTTCGCGACGACGAGCGCAGCACGATCGTGTGGGTGTTGATGGTGTTGCGGCCGAACTTGACGCCGGCCAGCATGTTGCCGTCGGTGACACCGGTGGCCGCGAACAGCACGTCGCCGCGCGCCATGTCTTCCGCCTGATAGACCCGTTTCGGATTGGAAATACCCATCTTCGCGGCGCGCGCGACCTTTTCCGGCGTGTCGAGGATCAGCCGGCCCTGCATCTGGCCGCCGGTGCAGCGCAGCGCCGCCGCGGCCAGCACGCCTTCCGGTGCACCGCCAGTGCCGAGATAGATGTCGATGCCGGTTTCCTCAGGGTCCGTGGTGTGGATGACACCGGCGACATCGCCGTCGCCGATGAGCCGGATCGCGGCGCCAGTGCCGCGCACGGCGTCGATCAGCTTGCTGTGGCGTGGCCGGTCGAGGATACAGGCGGTGATGTCCGATACCGCGACACCCTTGGCGCGGGCGAGGCTGGCGATGTTCTCGGCCGGCGAGGCATCGATGTCGATGACGCCGTAGGCATAGCCCGGGCCGATGGCGATCTTTTCCATGTAGACGTCGGGCGCGAACAGCAGGCTGCCCTTCTCGGCGATTGCGATGACGGCAAGCGCATTGGGCAGGTTCTTGGCGCAGATCGTCGTGCCTTCGAGCGGATCGAGTGCGATATCGACCGCCGGGCCTTTGCCCGTGCCGACTTCCTCGCCGATATAGAGCATCGGCGCCTGGTCCCGCTCGCCCTCGCCGATCACCACCGTGCCCTTGATGGCAAGCCGGTTGAGCTCCTCGCGCATGGCGTCGACGGCGACCTGGTCGGCGGCCTTTTCGTCGCCCCGACCGCGCAGCCTGGCGGCCGCGACGGCGGCCCGTTCGGTGACGCGCACCAGCTCCATGGTGAGTATCCGGTCAAGGCCGGCGACAATGTTCTGGGCCACATTCATTTGGCAATTTCCTCGTTGATATGCGGCCTCCCGCCGGAGGCGCATCCCTTTTGTCAAACGAGCATGACAACGGCAAGACCTGGCGAAAATTTTATCAAATAGCCAGCAATATCAATCGATTAAATCGCATTCTTGAAACGAAGCCGGCCCGGTCGCAAAGAACCGGGCCGGCTTGAAAAGTGAAACTCGATACCCTTCTGGCCTAGAAAACCGCAAGATATTTGAGCAGGGAAATGATGCCGATGATGATGACGATAATCTGGGCGATCTGTCTCATCCGGGCGTCGAGCGGCAGACGCTGAACCAGATAGAGAACGAGGATGATGACGAGGAATGTGATCAGGATGCCGATCAACATGGATGAAGCCATAATGCCCTCCTGGAAATGATGTTTTTGAAAACAGAGAAATGAGCCGGCGGGGCCGGTTCCGTCACGACGCGATCAATACCAGCGGCGCTGCTGCGTGTCGTTCATCGACTGGCCAATGGCTAGACCGGCCAGAAAGCCGAGCAGACCGATCACGCCGACCACGGCGGTCGTCGTACCGGGGTTTTCGCGCGCGACTTCCGACACTGCCTGGGCCTGGCTGCGCAACTGCTGAGTGGTCCGCGACGCGCGGGCTGCGGCCGTTTCGTAGAAATCCGAAGCCTGCTCGCTGGCGTCATCGAGCATTTCCGCACCCCGCGCCGAAATGCTCTTGTTGATCTTCGTGATCTCCTTGCGCAGTTCAGCGATCTGTTTTTCCAGCGTTTTCTGGATGTCGTCGATGTGGGGGTTATCGGATTTGCTGGTATCGGCCATGAAGCGGTTCCTTTGGTTGCTGACCAAGAGAACGGCGGCGACGCCAATTCGTTCCGGTCGGGTCGTGGCTCATTGCCATCAACTGACGCGCAATACCGGCGGGATTTTTGCCTCGGCGCGGCGACCAGACGGGAGCTATCCTGCCCGCTCGATGCGAATGACCTGCGGCTTGTCGGTCAGATGGCCATCCTTGGTGATGCCGTCGACGGCCTTGCGCACGGCGGCTTCGGTCGTCTCGTGGGTGACGAGGATCACCGTCTTCTGCGCCGCCGCTTCACCATTGACCGCATGCTGGACGATCGATTCGAGCGAAATGTCATTGTCGGCCATGCGCTTGGCGATCGCGGCAAACACGCCGATGCGGTCATGCACGGTCAGCCGGATGAAGTAGCCGCCGGCATGGCTGCGCATCTGTGCCTTCTTGTAGGGTTTCAGCTCCTTGGCCGGCCGGCCGAAGACCGGACCGTGCTGGAAGCCGGGCCGGCTCTTGGCGATATCGGCGATGTCGCCGATGACGGCCGAGGCAGTGGCGTTGCCGCCGGCGCCCGGACCGGAAAGCAGCAGTTCGCCCAGTATATCGGTCTCGATCGCCACCGCATTGGTGACACCATGCACCTGCGCGATGACCGAGGCGGTCGGCACCATGGTCGGGTGCACGCGCTGTTCGATGCCGCTGTCGGTGCGCTGCGCGACACCCAGCAGCTTGATCCGGTAGCCGAGATCGCCGGCCGCGCGGATATCGGCCTGGGTGATGTTGGAAATGCCTTCCATGTAGATATCGTTGGCGGCGATCCTGGTGCCGAAGGCAAGGCTGGTCAGGATCGACAATTTGTGCGCCGTGTCGTGACCCTCGATGTCGAAGGTCGGATCGGCCTCGGCATAGCCGAGCCGCTGCGCGTCCTTCAGGCAGGCGTCGAACGAGATGCCCTCGGCCTCCATGCGGGTCAGGATATAGTTGCAGGTGCCGTTGAGAATGCCGAACACGCGGGTGACCGAATTGCCGGCCATCGCCTCGCGCATCGTCTTGATGACCGGGATGCCGCCGGCAACCGCCGCCTCGTAGTTGAGCAGGACGCCGCGCTTCTCGGCGATTTCGGCCAGCGCCACGCCATGCTTGGCCAGCAGCGCCTTGTTGGCTGTGACGACGTGACGGCCGGCTTCGAGTGCCGCCTTCACCGACGACCGCGCCGGGCCCTCGTCGCCGCCGATCAACTCGACGAGCACATCGATATCGGCGGTCTGCGCCATCTTGACCGGATCGTCGAACCATTTTGCCGAGCTGACATCGACGCCGCGATCGCGTTTCCGGTCGCGTGCCGAGACCGCGGTGACGACGATGTCGCGTCCGCATTGCCGGGTCAGTTCCGCCGCTTTGTCGCGCAGCACGCGCGCCACCGACGCGCCGACCGTGCCGAGGCCGGCAATTCCAACACGCAGTGCTTCAGCCATGGCCGGCGACGTCCTCAAAATTCGATCAAATTGTGTACGGCAAACTTACCGGTGAGCGGAAAGCGGCACCACATTGTTGGGTTGCTTTGCACTGCTCGACAGGAAGCGCTTGATGTTGCGCGCCGCCTGCCGGATCCGGTGCTCGTTCTCAACCAGCGCCACGCGCACGAAATCGTCGCCATGTTCGCCGAAGCCGACACCGGGCGCCACCGCCACGTCGGCATGTTCGATGAGCAGCTTGGAGAATTCGAGCGAGCCGAGATGCCGGAACGGTTCCGGGATCGGCGCCCAGGCGAACATCGATGCCGCGGGTGCCGGAATGGCCCAGCCGGCGCGGCCGAAGGAGTCGACCATCACATCGCGGCGCTTGTGATAGATGTCGCGCACCTCGGCAATGTCGGCGCCGTCGCCGTTTAGCGCGTGTGCTGCCGCAACCTGGATCGGCGTGAAGGCGCCATAGTCGAGATAGGACTTCACCCGCGTCAGCGCCGAGATCAGCCGCTCATTGCCGACGGCGAAGCCCATGCGCCAGCCGGGCATGGAGAACGTCTTCGACATCGAGGTGAACTCGACGCAGACGTCGATGGCGCCTGGAACCTGCAGCACCGAGGGCGGCGGATCGCCGTCGAAATAGATCTCCGAATAGGCAAGGTCGGACAGGATGATGATGTCGTTCTTCTTCGCAAACGCCACCACGTCCTTGTAGAAATCGAGCGAAGCGACCAGGGCCGTCGGGTTCGACGGATAGTTGAGGATCAGCGCCAGCGGCTTCGGGATCGAGTGACGGACGCCACGCTCGAGCGCCGGAATGAAACCGTCGTCCGGCTCCACCTGCAGCGAACGGATGACACCACCCGACATGATGAAGCCGAAAGCGTGGATCGGATAGGTCGGATTGGGGCACAGGATCACGTCGCCGGGGGCGGTGATCGCCTGCGCCATGTTGGCGAAGCCCTCTTTCGAGCCGAGCGTCGCCACCACTTGCGTGTCGGGGTTGAGCTTCACGCCAAAGCGCCTGCTATAGTAGGCGGCCTGGGCGCGGCGCAGGCCCGGAATGCCGCGCGACGAGGAATAGCGATGTGTGCGCGGATCGCGCACGACCTCGCACAATTTGTCGACGATGGCCTTGGGCGTCGGCAGGTCCGGATTGCCCATGCCGAGGTCGATGATGTCGGCGCCGCGCGAACGGGCGCTGGCCTTGAGCCGGTTGACCTGCTCGAAGACGTAAGGCGGAAGCCGACGAACCTTGTGAAATTCTTCCATGGCAGTTCCAGACAGCGAAAGGGGGCCCAGATATCTGAGGCTTTGGGCGCGCGCTATATACTTATTTGCAGGTAGGGTCGAGGGCGGGGTCGCATTTGCCTTCGATCTGCTTCAGTGTTTCGTCGCCATGCTTTTTGGCGAGATCGGTGAGCGCCGCCTGGTCGGCCACGTCGGGGCTGGCGTTTTTTGCCCCCTGCGCGCTCTCATCCGCCTTCAATTGCGCAAGCTTGGCGTTCTTCTCGGCATCGGTGAACTGCGGCGCCGCCACTTGCGGCTTGATGTTCAGGTTCGGAAAGGTCCCGGTATCCTTCGGACCGGTGCCCGCCGCGACCGACGTCGTGCCGCTGGTGCTCGAGCATCCGGCAATCGCCAGCACGACGATTGCCGCACCGATGCGGCAAAAACGTCCAGCACCGAAAAAAACAGTCTCGCCAATGTTAATCGTCATATTGTTTCCTTGGCAGCCGGGGTAGAGCGAGATTGGACCCGGTCGGATGTCCCATGTTAATATGTCAAGAAAAGGCCTCGGGAGGAACCCCGCGAACCATGTCCAAAACACCCGATTCGGGCAAAGCGGAAGATGACGAGCCTTCGACCGTCGAGCAATATCTGGTGAAGGACCCGGAACGCTTCGCCCTGAACATGGCGCGCATGATCGAGCAAGCCGGCAAGGCGGCCTCCGCATGGGCCGAGCCGCGCGAAAAAGGCGACGTGCGCGATCACGTCGCCGAGCCGGTGGTCGACATGGTCAAGACCTTCTCCAAGCTCAGCGAATACTGGCTGTCCGATCCGCAGCGCGCGCTGGAAGCGCAGACGCGGCTGTTCTCCGGCTATATGTCCGTCTGGGCCAACGCCATTCAGCGTACCAGCAACGCCGCGGAAGCTACGGAGGATGCCGTCAAGCCGGAGCGTGGCGACAAGCGCTTCCTCGATCCCGAATGGGGCCGAAACGCCTTCTTCGATTTTCTCAAGCAGGCCTATCTCGTCACCTCGCGCTGGGCGGCCGACCTGGTCGAGCACGCCGATGGCCTGGACGAACACACCCGCCACAAGGCCGGCTTCTACGTGAAGCAGGTGGCCAACGCCATCTCGCCGTCGAATTTCATCCTGACCAATCCGGAACTGTTTCGCGAAACCGTCGCCTCGAACGGCGAAAACCTGGTGCGCGGCATGAAGATGCTGGCCGAGGACATCGCCGCTGGCAAAGGCGACCTGAAGCTGCGCCAGGCCGACTACTCGCCCTTCGAGATCGGTAGGAACATCGCCACCACCCCCGGCAAGGTGGTCGGCCGCAGCGATGTCGCCGAGATCATCCAGTACGATCCGGCGACCGAGACTGTGCTCAAGCGGCCGCTGCTGATCTGCCCGCCATGGATCAACAAGTTCTACATCCTCGACCTCAACCCGCAGAAATCCTTCATCCGCTGGGCGATCGAACAGGGCCACACCGTGTTCGTCATCTCCTGGATCAATCCCGACGAGCGCCACGGCACCAAGGGTTGGGAAGCCTATATCCGCGAGGGCCTGCAATACGGCCTCGACACGATCGAGAAGGCCACCGGCGAACGCGACGTCAACGCGATCGGCTATTGCGTCGGCGGCACGCTGCTGGCGGCGGCACTGGCGCTGATGGCGCAAGAGGGTGACGACCGCATCAAATCGGCCACCTTCTTCACCACGCAGGTCGATTTCACCCACGCCGGCGACCTGAAAGTGTTCGTCGACGAGGAGCAGGTCACGGCGGTGGAAAAGTCGATGAGCGAAAAGGGCTACCTCGACGGCACCAAGATGGCGACCGCCTTCAACATGCTGCGCTCCGGTGACCTGATCTGGCCCTATGTCATCAACAACTACATGCGTGGCAAGGATCCCCTGCCCTTCGACCTGCTCTACTGGAATGCCGATTCGACCCGCATGGGCGCGGCCAATCATTCTTTCTACCTGCGCAACTGCTATCTCGAGAACAACCTGTCGCAAGGCATGATGGAACTGGCGGGGCACACGGTCTCACTCGGGGATATCACCATCCCGATCTACAACCTCGCCGCCAAGGAAGATCACATCGCGCCGGCACTTTCCGTGTTCCTCGGCTCGAAATACTTCGGCGGCAAGGTCGACTACGTGATGGCGGGATCGGGCCATATCGCCGGAGTCGTCAATCCACCGGCATCCAATAAGTACCAGTACTGGACCGGGGGGACGCCGACGGGCGACTTCGGCCAGTGGATAGCCAAGGCCACCGACCATCCCGGATCCTGGTGGCCGCACTGGCAAAACTGGATAGAGGCCAAGGACAACACCCGCGTGCCGGCCCGCAAACCCGGCAAGCATATGAAAACCTTGGGAGATGCTCCCGGCACCTATGTGAAAGTGCGTGTGTAACGGACTGTAATGTCTGGTGAGTTGACGGGCCGGTAAAAGCGGGCGAAATGGTGTCGTCAACCATCAAGCAGTCGTAATTCGGCAATCTCTTCAAATATACTTCCAGGCTTGCGGATTTGACACAGGTCTCGTTTCCGGATCGGAGACAAAGGTCACCTCGGCGCTGACGTCAGTGCTGCACGAGGATATACCGACCGGACATCGAGGGGGAATTTGAGTTTGAAACCAGCAGGTTGGAGCCTCGCAAAGGGAGAACGCCGCGCCGTCGTGGCAGCGCTCTGCTCTGTGCTTCTGGCTTCCTGCACCTCGGCCGGCGACCCGACAATGTCGGTTGGAATGCCCGGCTACAATGCCACTGCATCGGACATAAGCGCTGCCTCGAGTGGCAAGTCGACTGCTGTCGTCGATTCGACGCAGACCACGACCGAGCAGACGATCGTGATGACGGCGAGCGATACTGCGCTTCCCGAGAAGGTCGCCTACGTTCCGATAGCCAAGCCGCAGGCCGCCTTTCCGCTGACCACGCCGACAGGCACCGAGACGATCGCCGGCAACACCCCGCAATCCCTGCAGCAGCCGGCGCAGACGGCGCAGCAGACCGACGCGGTTTCCCAACAGATTGCCGCCGCCGATGCCGGCGTGAACGCGCCGAAGCCGACAGCTGCTCCGGCGATGGACAATCCGGTCTATGTGACGGCAGGTGAGATGCCGCAGGCCGACGCGCCGAAGAAAAGGGGCTTCCTGGCCTCGATGTTTGGCGCCACGCCCGCTTCGGCAGCACCGGCGCCGCTTATCAACACAAGGTCGGGCGAGTCGCCCGCGGCGCAAGCCAAGCCGGAGCCAGCAGCGGCAAAACCGATCATCACGCTGGCCTCGGCCAGTTCCACGGCAAAACCTGTGCAACTGGCTTCGATCGGCGGCGATACCGGCCACATAACCGGTAGCGATGCACTGCCCGGCGTGCGCCAGACGGCCCTGTTCGAGATCAAGCGCAAGTCCGGCCTCGATGATGAGAGCGACGTCGACCTCAATGAGGACGAGGGTCCGATCGGCGGCTCCTATCAGGTTGCGTCCGCCGCCGGCCTTGCCCGACTGGCGCCCAACGGATTGCTCAAGCAGAACGAAAGCGTCGATGTGGCTTGCCTGAAGCCGTCGCTGGTTCGGGTGCTGAAGACGATCGAAGGCCATTACGGCCGCAAGATGGTGGTGACCTCGGGTTATCGCGACCCGGCCCGCAACCGCCGCGCCAATGGCGCCAAGAATTCGCTGCACATGTATTGCGCCGCTGCCGACATCCAGGTCCCCGGCGTTTCGAAATGGGAGCTGGCGAGCTACATCAGGACCATGCCGGGCCGCGGCGGCGTCGGCACCTACTGCCACACCGAATCCGTGCACGTCGACGTCGGCCCCGAGCGCGACTGGAACTGGCGCTGCCGTAGGCGCAGCGGCGGCGACGGCTAGTCTTACCCATTCTGCCCAGATTTGCAGGCCGGCCACGCGGCATGGCTCGCGGGATACCGGAACCATGCCGGACCTGGCGAAATCCCTGATTGAAAAGGCTGGAAAAAAGTTGTCCAAGGCGGCAACTGACGGGTTGCCGGTTGCGCGCAACGTCAGTATAAGCCGCTTTCATCTGAGCGCGCCCATCGTCTAGCGGTCAGGACACCGCCCTTTCACGGCGGTAACAGGGGTTCGATTCCCCTTGGGCGTACCAGAGATTTCAAGCACTTGTTGTCGTTTGTTCGGATGTGTCGAATATCCGGCAAATACACGCCTGCGAACAGCGGGCGTCCGATCCTGGCTTTGGGCGCGAGGCCAGCGACGCCATTGCGCTTGATGGCGGCATAGGCACGGCTGCCGGCGCCGACCCAAGTCTTCCTTCATGAATCGAATCTATAGTCGAATTGGGTGACTATCGGCGGAGGCCTGCTGTTGACACGTAGCAACAAGACTATCGCCATTGTTGTCGCCGCCGCTCTTGCTATCTGGTTCCTGGGTCCGAGACTGCTTGGATTCAGAAGCTGGGAATGGCATCAGAAGCTCGTGCTGGAGGTCGACACTCCGGCCGGCACCAAAACAGGCGGCAGCACCGTTGCAATCTACGCCAACACGGAGCCGAAATGGATCCCGATTTCAGCGGCGGGCGGTATTCATAGCGAGATCAGAGGGGAAGCGTCCTTCGTGGAGGTCTCGCCTGGCAGATATCTCTTCGCGGTGATTCGCGCCCAAGATGAGGCCGAGCGCGCGGTCGTTTCCTTCCATTTCCAGAAGGGCGCCACAAATTCCCAGATTTTCAGTGCATTGGACACCAAGCGTGGGACAGGCTTCGTACCGTACATTTATTACCCGCAACTCCTGACTTTTGATGATCTTTCCGACCCAAAGTCGGTGAAAGAGGTCGACCCTCGCAACCTCGAGGCGACTTTTGGCCCTGGTGTCTCCCTTAGGCGCATCGCATTGCAGGTTACCAACGAACGAGTGACAGACGGTCCCATAGAAAAAATCTTGAAGTGGTTGCCTGACTATTGCGGAATTCTCTTCGACCGGAGTCGATACGAGAGCTTGTCTGCCCCCAACAGGCTTGCCAATTCATTGAGTTCTGGAGTGTTCAAAGTGCCCTGCAGATAATGAAGCGCCCGGCAACACAATGGGTCAAGTTGGGCCTTGTTGACACCGGCGTTGACGGCAACCGCGTCTTCGGCGGCCTGCCGCCACCGTGTCCCTGACTTCCGATGATCCCTGAATAGCAAGTGACCAGGCTTGCGTCACTTGACCGCCAAAGCCCACACCCAGGCAGGCCACATGCCTAGCTGCCGACCAGCGGCACGGTAACGGTGGTCGCGTAGTTGATCGGGTAGGAGCTGAGGTAGGGGAAGTCGATGACGAAGGCATAGGTGGCGGTCAGATGCGCCATGCGGAAGCCACCGCTCGCCGGATCGATGGCGATCGTGACATTCACATCCTTCAAACCCAAGGCCTGCAATTTCTGTGTGGCGATCGTTTGGATGTCGGCCTGGGTCAGCGTGTTCTGAAGCTGCAGCGAGCGTGATGATGTCTCCAACGCATAGCGAACGCTGGACACGGAGTTCATCGACCAGCCGAAGGCGAAGATCCCGAACAGCAGGATGATGAGGAAGGGCGCGATCAGCGCGAATTCCAACCCTGCCCCGCCGGATCGATCCCACCTGAACGCGCCTGCCCTAGCGGACACGGATCACCTCCTGGTGGCCAATGACACTGGGGGCGGAAAAGACTCCGAAGGTGAAGGGCGGCGTCCAGGTTGCCGATGCCTGGATCTGGACATAGACCGATGGCACCTTCGGCCCACTGCACAATGTGGCAGCGCCGACCACGGTCGTCCCGCACTTGTAGATCCGGCTTAGCGTGACCTGGCCATCCGCCGGCCGCTTCTCCCAGCTTGAAATGGCAACGGCCTGGGTCGCCGTATCATTGGTCGATCCTGCCATGATAAGATTCGCTGCGGTCTTCACACCGGCGCGCATCGACAGCGAGCTCGTCATGTAAGACCAGCCGTCGATGATACCGAGCAACGCCAGGCACAGGAAGGGCAGGACCATCGCGAACTCGACCGAGGCAACGCCCGCATCATCGCTCAGCATCGGAGTCGATGGGCGTTCCACGGAGGCTACTCTACCAGCGCCACGGACTGCGCCGCCGGAATGTCGCGCATTCCGAGGCTCGTGCAATCCTGGTTGATGGTTGTGCTGCCGGACCATTGAATCGTATTGGCTACGACCTGGGTGCAGCCGCTGTTGCCCGAGAAGTTGCCTAGATAGTTCACTCGCTGTTTGGGGAAGTAAATGGCCCCGGTCAGCAGCGAATCCGCCGTACCGTTGAATGTGCTGGATGCGCTGTTGCCGGTCCTGTCGCCGTAGAACAGCACACCGGAATAGGCGCCCGAGGTCGGCGCGCTGAGCTTCACGGAGGCGGTGCCATTCATGCTGACGGTCGAACTGCCCGACATGAAGATGGTCACCCCGCTGCCGATGATGGCCGCGTTGGCGTTTATCTTGAGATCGCCCTGAACGACATAGACGCCGGGCGAGAGGGTGACATTGCCCTTCAGCGTCATGCCGCTGCAATAGGTGCCTGGGCTCAGCGTCGCCTTGTTGTCGTTCTGGCAAGGATTGGAGGCCGCCGGGGTCGGCAGGTCGGCAAATGGATCGGCGGCAGGCAGCGCCTGGGTGATCGGGGCCGCGCAGACGGTGGTGACGGGATTGCTGAGAGAGACGCCGCCCGCCGCTATCAGGCAATCGACCTGGAGGCTCGCCGAGCCCTGAAGCTGGATGGAGTCCGTGGCGTTTGAATTGGACATGATCACGCAGCCGGTGACCTTCACGGTGGTGTTGCCGGAAAACAACGCCGCCTGCGAGGCGGTCTGATCGAGCGCGGTCATGCAGGACTTCGAGGCATTGATGATGAGGGCCACCGCCCTCGCCTGTTCGGGAACCTGGCCCTGCGTAAAGATTGCGGTGAACATCCGGTCGAGGTTCTGGCGGACAATAACCTCGACCGCCTTCTTCGCCGTATTCGGACCGGACGCTGGTGGCGTATTGACGACGATCGTCCCGGAGCCCAGCCCATTTGTCGCTGCCGACTGGGTCGCGGCCGCGACGATTGTCGGCTTGTCGGACCCTGAGATCTGTTCGAGCGCGCCGGCATAGGCCGCGGCATCGGCCGTCGCCTGCAGTCTCAGGCTGTTGTAATACCAGTAGGAGGTCTCCACCCCGAAGCCTGCGGCGCCGACAACGATCGGCAAGGTCAGGGCGAAAATGGTGGCAACATTAGCGTTCGTACCCCGGCATATGCCGTTCGCTATAAGCCAAATTCGGGTAAAGCCACTGAAGACCATGAGATGGATTAGAAAACACGCATGTATGAACGAATGGCTAAAAAGTTCAGTTCATTTTTGATCAGTAAGCTATTGGTTTGCAAAAGAAAGGTTCGTTGGCTGTTCGAAGCCTGTGCAAGGCAGCCAGAAGAACAAAAGCGGGGGATAGTTTACCATTCGCTAACAGCGCAACGGCGACGACGGGCGGCCAGTGATCCGCCATGGAGCATGGATCGGACGGCCTGTGTTCGCGACAAGATTTGTGCGCCGGCAAACTGACACCAAGTCCGTCTGGCGGAGCTATCGGCATCGTCGCACGGTCGCGGCAACTGACACCGTTTACGCGCATTTGGCGTAAAAGAGCGTAACCTTGTAGAGCGGTTTTGCTCTCAGGCGGAAAGAATTGGTGTCGACTCAGCGTTAGCGCCGGCCGACATTTCCCTCTGCACGGCCAGGAAGAACCTGCGCACTTCATCGCTGGCGGCAGTTCTGTCCCGGCCGGATCCGACAACGAGATCGAGCAACTCCGACGCCTTTGCCCTCCAGAACGAGGTGGCCGGCTCGCCATGCAGATTGCCGAGCTTGGCGGCAACCTCTCTGACCAAAAATACCTGACGGTCGATGGGGAACGCACGGACTTTTTCTGGAGACATCTTCCGAACCATGAACTGACGCAACGAATCAACCATTGCTGAACAAGCACTGGCGTAGCCGCGAAGGTGGAAACGGAAGCTTAACGACGCAGACATTGACGCAGCTTCGTGCAATCGGACGCAACAGTCCGATCACGACATCGCCGTGTGGGTTCAAAGGCGATCGTTGGCGTTTCAAACGGACGGACGAAGCGGTCGACGGCCTTCAGGCCTGCAGCGTTCTCGCCTCACCGCCACGCTTGCGCGGCATCATCATGTCCTTGGCCATTAAACCGCTGGCACGACAAAACGCCATGAACGCCCGGCAGGCTTCCTCGGTCTTGACCACGTCCACCGTGGCGCCGAAGCAGGCATTGAACGCCTTCTGATAGATCGGGCCCTGACGGCGCACAGGCCAGTCCTGGAGAATATCGAGCGCCTGTTCGACGCCATAAATCTCCTCGACTGGCAGGCCGGGCGCGGGTGCGATCCGCACCGGCACCTCGAATTGCAGTCTGTCCATTCCATATCTCCCGAACCGGCATCAACCGACGCAACGCCGTTCGTCGTCAAAAGTTGCTTTGACCGGCTTTGGCGCAGAAATGTGTCGTCACTGCGGTCAGGAACCACCGCGCCATGACGAGGCCAAGAGCTGTCAAAGCGCGGCCGTCTGCGACGCGCTTTGAGTCTCTGTTTCATGCATGCCGTCGTCCCAAAACCGCTGCGCGCTTTTGGGCGACATCGGGCTCACTGGTTCGCCGGATCTGTCTCCGCGTCGAAAGCCATGCGAACGGCCTTGATCAGC
Source organism: Mesorhizobium sp. P2_A8 (assembly GCF_056404935.1). NCBI lineage: Bacteria > Pseudomonadati > Pseudomonadota > Alphaproteobacteria > Hyphomicrobiales > Phyllobacteriaceae > Mesorhizobium > Mesorhizobium sp. P2_A8. Next base: position 70,907 of record NZ_JBFUDB010000014.1, on the reverse strand, counting down.
ACAAATGCCGTCGGCACGGCGAAGATGCCGCCGAGAACGAGTGCCGCCATTGCCGACAGGCCGAGCGTCTCGGCGACCGCCCAATAGACGGTGCCGATGCAGATGAGCGCCTGGACGGAGAGGAACGTGGCAGCCGAGGCCCCGCGCGACAGGGTTTTGAATGTCTTGATGCGTTGCATTGAAATGGTCCGGAAATGGCGCGCCGCGCAACCGGTGCGCGGCTGACAGCCGCCGCACGGTCACGACGCGAACAGGGATAGCTATAAGGTGAAGGTGCGGGTCTGGACCGCTCAGGCCACGATGGTCGGCGGTGCACGCGGCTGGTGGGCATTTGCGCTGGGGCCCGACGGCGCTCCATATCTCGAAACAACCGCTTTCGGCGAAGCCCGCTCAACCCAAAGAAAAACAGCGTCGAGAATCGGCAAGGCGGGATGGCCGCTGGCGAACTTGACCACGGCCGGTCGAACGGCGCGAACTTCCAGCGCTTGCGCCTTGCCGGAGACACGCAGCAGCGCCGCCACCTCGCCAGACCGTTCCAGACCGACGCTGGCACCGCCGTGCGCGGCGCCCGCGAAGGCTGGCACGTCCGGGCGGCCGAGGCACAGCATCGCCAGCAGCACCATGCCCATCAGGCATGAGCAGGCCGCCGTCAGCGGCGCTGCAAGCAATCTGGAACGCTTGGCCGCCGTGAAGGGACGTCTCGAAAACATCACTCGCCCTAACGCAGGATGGCCGGAAAGGAAAGCAAGCCGGGCAAAAACCGGCAAGACATCACTCCATACAGGCGAATATCCCGAAGTGCGCGGCTGCATCAGGCAGTTCTTCCTTGAACCTTTTGCCTTCAAGTGCCAAATCTGGGGAGATTTTCACGTTGGCTCTCTTGCAGCGCCCTACCGGCTATACGGACAAAATGGTCACCTATCTCGACGCCGCCACGGCACCACTCAGAAACACCGGCCAGATCCGCCTCTACGGCGAGGAAGGCTTTGCCGGCATGCGCAAGGCATGTGATCTCACCGCGCGCTGCCTCGACGAGATGGTGCCGATAGTCGAGCCCGGCGTCACCACCGAAGCCATAGACCGCTTCGTCTTCGAGTTCGGCATGGACCATGGCGCGTTGCCGGCGACGCTCAACTATCGCGGCTATACCAAATCGTCCTGCACCTCGATCAACCATGTCGTCTGCCATGGCATCCCCGACAACAAGCCGCTCAAGGATGGCGACATCGTCAACATCGACGTCACCTATATCCTCGATGGCTGGCACGGCGATTCCTCGCGCATGTACCCGGTCGGCACAATCAAGCGCGCCGCCGAGCGCTTGCTGGAGGTCACTCATGAATGCCTGATGCGCGGCATCGCCGCGATCCGGCCCGGTGCCCGCACCGGCGCCATCGGCGCCGCCATTCAGACCTATGCAGAGGCTGAGCGTTGCTCGGTGGTGCGCGACTTCTGCGGCCACGGTGTCGGCCAGCTTTTCCATGACGCGCCGAACATCCTGCACTATGGCAGCGCCAATGAAGGCGTCGAGATGCGGCCCGGCATGATCTTCACCGTCGAGCCGATGATCAATCTCGGCCGCCCGCATGTGAAGGTCCTGTCGGACGGCTGGACCGCTGTGACGCGTGACCGCTCGCTGTCGGCCCAGTATGAGCATACGATCGGCGTGACCGACACCGGCTGCGAGATTTTCACGCTGTCGCCCAACAAGCTCGACCGCCCCGGCCTGCCGGCTTAAACTCGTTCCGCCGGTTCTTCCGGCCAGAAAAATGCGGAGCAGCTTGTGGGGACAGGAAGCGACGACGAGCGAGGCTTCTTCTCCGAAGTGCCGATCCGGCCTCCTGCGAAGGCCAAGCCGAGCGAGGAAAAGCCGCATTATCTCGGCCATCGCGACCGCTTGCGCGAGCGCTTTGCCATCGCCGGTCCAGACGCCCTGCCCGACTATGAACTGCTGGAGCTTCTGCTCTTTCGCCTGATCCCCCGCGCCGACACCAAACCGGTCGCCAAGGCATTGCTGGCGCGCTTCGGTACGCTGGCTGAAGTGCTTGGCGCCCCGGTTGGCCTGCTGCAGGAGGTCAAGGGCATTGGCCCGGCTGTGGCGCTCGACCTTAAGGTCGTCGCGGCGACCGCGCAGCGCATGGCGCGCGGCGAGGTCCGTGGCCGCGAAGTCCTTTCCTCATGGACGCAGCTTCTCGACTATTGCCGCTCGGCAATGGCGTTCGAGGAGCGCGAGCAGTTCCGCATCCTGTTCCTCGACAAGAAGAACGCGCTGATCGCCGACGAGGTGCAACAGGTCGGCACCGTCGACCACACGCCTGTCTACCCGCGCGAGGTGATCAAGCGCGCGCTCGACCTCTCGGCGACCGCGATCATTCTGGTCCACAACCACCCGTCGGGCGACCCGACGCCATCGCGCGCCGACATCGAGATGACCAAGGAGATTGTCGACGCGGCCAAGCGACTGGGCATCGCCGTGCATGATCACATCATCATCGGGCGGAAAGGCCATTCCAGCATGAAAGGCCTGCTGCTGATCTAGGGCGGCGACCGCCGCTGCTCCAGAATACGCTGACCAGGCCGACATCCAGTCGATGGCGACGCAGAAATCGCAGCGGTCTCCGGACTGCCACCGATCCGCAAAGCGGCGGCTTCAGCATCGCGCATCTGGCCGGGACCTGTGCTTTCGTCACCGACTTCCCTGGTTTTCAACGCCCCTTTCCGACAAATCAGTCGACGACCGCTGTAGTACCGCTGGTTGGCAACTAGGACCATGGTCTGGCCGGCATGGGACTTCAGTGCCGAGGCGGTATATTTATATGCAATATCAAATAGTTAAGGCCAACGCGAGTGCCAGGCTCGCGGATTGAAACCGCTTTTGTCTAAAGTTTACTCCGCACATTTAGTAATTCCTCATACGACGCTGCTCTAGCGGTTGGGCGCAGGTGGCGATTCCCCGAGGAGACACCATGACAAACCGAAAAACTCTTTTCGCGGCGCTTGCCGCATTGGCGCTTCTGGCGTCTCCGGCGCTCGCCGGAGGCGGCAACGGGCACGGCAACGGCGGCGGCAATGCTGGCGGCAACGGCAATGGCGGTGGCAATGGCAACGCCGGCGGCAACGGCAATGGCAAGAGCGGGGCCTCGCATGGCAAGTCTGCGTCGGCCCGAGGAAAGGTGGCCAAGGCGGAAACGGACACGACGACCGATATCACGGTCAATACGAAGTCCGTGCCCAAGGACAAGAACATCCATGCCAAGCTTGGGCGGCTGAACTCGCTGCAGCGCAACATCAACGCCTACATGAACTCCAAGAGCAAGAAGTTCGCTGCCATTCAGGCCTTCGTGACGCAGTCCGCGATAGCCCAGAACGCCGAGGCCGCAGCTGCCGCGGCTGACGCGACGGCAGAAGCCGCCCAGGCCGAACTGGATGGCCTGAAGGCAGATCTGACCAAGCTGCAGGCGGATCCGTCCGCCACGACTGCACAAATCCAGGCTCTGAACGATCAGATCACCGCTCAGCAGGACGTTGTCGACGCCGCCGATGCGAAGGCGGCCCAGGCCGAGGCGGACGCTAAGGCGGCAACGGTCGGCACCGATCCGGCGTCGCTCAACGCGGCGCTGACGGAGATGGCCAACAAGCCCGTCGACGCCGAGGTCACGACTTGGGCCGAGGGCGTCCTTGCCGACAAGATTGACCAAGCGGCCGCCGCACTTCAAGCGGAGGCGACGCCGTAGGCATCGCGTCCCGAACGACTGCAGTCAAAGAAAATGCCGCCGGGCTAGCCCGGCGGCATTGCTGTTTCCAGGCCATTGAGAAGAAAGCCGGTCGCCAACGCGCCCACCCGGCGTGATCCATTGCGCGACAATCGGACCTGCGCCAATGCCCGAACGGGCCTCGCCGATTGAATAAGGTGCAGAAAATTCGCATGCACAATCTTTTTTGCCGAAAATTTGAAAATTGTTCAACTTCGGAAAGAACGATCTCCGAATAAGCCATCATTCGGGACAATCTTCTAATAAAGAGGAACAATCTCCCATTCTTTAGAAGACAGTTTCGTTGAGGGGCGGCATTTCCGCTGTTACCGTTTGAAACGCTTCAATCGGAACCAGGCAATTGCAACGCAAGCGCCCAACCATAGCGGATGTCGCACGAACCGCCGGTGTTTCCATCGGAACGGTGTCGAACTTCATCAATGGGACGGCCGGCCTCAAGGACGGCACGCGCGACCGCATCGAGAAGGCGGTTGCCACGCTGATGTACCGGCCGAGCTCGTTTGCGCGCTCGCTGCCGGGCCGCGCGCCGCGCAGGCCAAAAAATCTCGACCATCTGCCAAGGCTTCTCGTTGCTGGCCGGGTGAGCGTCGACTTCCTGTGCCGGGTCGACGTATTGCCGCATCGCGACGACCGGATCACCGCCAGCCATATCGAAAAGGCGTTGGGCGGGCCTGCGGCCAATCTCGCTGTTGCTGCCGCCGGTGTCGGAGCGCCCTACGCTCTTGACGTCGAGTTGGCGACAGCGGTCGGCGAGGATGCCGAAAGCGACTGGGCGCTCGGCGCGCTTTCGAAACTGGGCGTCCACGCCCTGCCGATCCGCAGCACGCCCAACAACCGCCTCTCGCAGGCGATCGTGATCATCGAGCGCAATGGCAGCCGCACGATCATCAGCGAACCGTTTGAGCTTGGCGAGGTCGATTTGACCGCCAATCTGGATATCCAGCCCGAGCAACGTCCGGCCTGCCTTCACATCGAGGGCTTTCACTATGAAACGATGACCGCTTCCATCGGGCGCTTTCACCATGCCGGATGGAAGGTGAGCCTGCATTCGGCCGGCCTGCCCAAAAGCGCGCGCACGCCGGAAACCTTCACGCAGATGGTCAGGCAGATCGACTTGACCTTCATCAACGACGTGATGATGCGGGAGATTTTCGACTTCCGCTCCCGGATGGCGACAATGATCGAGGAGGTGCGGCTGATGCTGTCACGCATCAAGCGGCGCGGAACGGTTGTGCTCACCCTCGGCGAATTTGGCGCGGTCGTGTTTCCGGCAAACGGCGGCCCGCAGATCGAGGTGCCGGCACTGCCCGTCAATCGCGTCGATGCCACGGGCGCCGGCGACAGCTTTGCCGGCATCTTCCTCAGCCTGTGGCTGCATGGCGCGCCGCTGGCCGATGCCGCCCGCCATGCGGCGATTGGCGCAAGCCTGACGACAACGGTCGAAGGCGCGCAGGGATACATCGCGGACTTTGCGACACTGAAGGCTGCCGCCCTGGCGAACAACGCCATGATGGCAAGCTGAATCAATGGCTTATTGACGCTTAGACATCCGCAGACAGCCGTCCCAGTGACGACATCAGGAGAATATGATCATGGCGAAAACAAAGGTCCTTCTGGTCGGCGAGAGCTGGGTGAGTTCGGCGACCCACTACAAGGGGTTCGATCAGTTCGGCAGCGTCACCTTTCATCTCGGGGCAACGCCTCTGGTCGACGCCTTGAAAGACAGTGAATTCGATCTCGACTACATGCCCGCCCACGAGGCTGTCGAGAAGCTGCCTTTCACCATGGAGGGCCTGTCGCAATACAAGGCGATCATCCTGTCCGACATTGGTGCGAACTCGCTCCTGCTCCATCCCGATGTCTGGCTGCACGGCAAGACCGTCCCCAACCGGCTCAAGCTGCTGCGCGACTGGACGCTGGCTGGCGGCGGTCTGATCATGATCGGTGGCTACTTCAGCTTCCAGGGCATCGACGGCAAGGCCCGCTGGCATCGCACGGCTGTGGAGGATGCCTTGCCGGTGACCTGCCTTCCCAACGATGACCGGCTTGAAATTCCCGAAGGGTTCCGGCCTTCGATCACTGGCCCCAGGGATCATCCGATTTTTGCCGGCATCGAAGGTGACTGGCCGCTGCTGCTCGGCGCTAACGAGGTCATTGCCCGCGATCGGGACGATATCGAGGTTCTGGCGCGGCTGCCGCAGGACCAGGGCAATCATCCCCTGCTGGTCACCGGACGTCATGGCGAAGGGCGCACGCTGGTCTGGACGTCGGATATCGGCCCGCACTGGCTGCCCAACAGCTTTGTCGAATGGCCCGGCTACGCCCGCCTGTGGACCAACGTGCTTCGCTGGGTCAGCAAGGCCGTCTAGCCAACCGTAGTCGCCGGGGAACCGCCATGACCGAACCGTTTCTTGTGGCAAGGAACATCGCCAAACGCTTTGGCGCGCTGACTGCGCTTGCCAATGTCGACCTGGAAATTCGCTCCGGCGAGGTGCTGGCGCTGCTCGGCGACAACGGCGCGGGCAAATCGACCTTCATCAAGATCCTGGCCGGCGCTCATCCGCCCAGCGATGGCGAACTCGTCATCGAGGGCAGTCCGGTGGCTTTTTCCTCGCCCAAGGATGCAGCGTCGTCGGGGATCGCCACGATCTTCCAGGAACTGGCGCTCTCGGAGAACCTGTCGATTGCCGAAAATGTCTTTCTCGGCCGCGAATTGAAACGCTCCATTTTTGGCATTCCTTTTCTCAAGCGTAAGGAAATGCGGCAGCGCGTCGATTGCCTGCTGAAAGAACTCGACGCCCATATTTCCGATCCGGAAGCACCCGTCGGCAGCCTGTCGGGCGGCCAACGCCAGGCTGTGGCCATCTGCCGGGCGCTCAATCTCAATGCCAGGCTGGTCATCATGGATGAGCCGACGGCAGCCCTTGCCGTCGCCGAGACACGCAAGGTTCTGGCGCTGACCCGGCGGCTCGCCGCGCGCGGCTGTGCCGTTGTTCTCATCAGCCACAACATTTCCGAAGTCTTCGAGGTTGCCGACCGCATCGTGGTGTTCCGGCGCGGCCGCAAGGTGGCCGAACGGCTGGCCGCCGAGACCAATCACGAGGAAGTCGTTTCGCTCATAACAGGCGCCCATCCCGACGTGCGGGCGCTCGAAAAAACAAACTGAAACGCACGTCATTTCCAGAGAGGATCAAACCACAATGCTTTCACAGGTCAAGAAAGTGCTCGCAGCCTCCGCACTGTCACTCGTTGTTGCGACGGCAGCGCACGCCGCGGACAAGCACAAGGTCGCCTTCGTCCCGCAGTTGATCGGCATCCCCTATTTCAACGCCATGGAAGCCGGCGGCAATCGCGCCGCCAAGGATCTGGGCGTCGACTTCATCTATTCCGGTCCGGTCGACACCAATCCGGTCGACCAGTTGCAGATCGTCCAGAACCTGATCGATCAGGGCGTCGAGGCGATCTCGGTCAGCGTCCTCGATGCCTCCAGCATCGCCCCCGTTGTCGAGAGCGCCAAGGCAAAGGGCATCAAGCTGTTCACCAGCGACAGCGATGCGCCCGACAGCGGCCGCGCGGTGTATGTGGCCCAGGCGACCGACGAAGGCCTCGGCACGACCATCGTCGACGAGCTCGTCAAGCGCGTTGGCGAGGACGCAACGATCGGCATCGTTTCCGGCGAAGCGACGGCATCCAATCTCAATGCCTGGATCGGCTTCATGCAGAAAGAAGCCGCCGCCAAGTATCCGAAACTGAAGCTGCTCGCGCCGCAGTTCGCCGGTGGCACCGCCGAGCGTGCCGCGCAGATCTCCGGCGATCTCATGGCCGCCAACCCCAATATCAAGGCCATTATCGCCGTCGCATCCTCGACATGCCCGGGCGTTGCCCAGGCAATCGAAACCGCCGGCAAGATCGGCTCCGTCATCGGCGCGGGCTATTGCAGCCCGAACACAGCACGCTCCTACCTCAAGAGCGGCGCCTTTGGCTTCACCGTGCTGTGGGATCCCGAGCAGCTTGGCTATCTCACCGTCTGGGCCGGCAAGCAGCTGATCGACGGCAAGACCTTCGAGGCGGAAAACAAGATTGCCGGCCTCGACAAACCGGTCACCTACGACGCCACAAAGGGCATTCTGCTGCTCGGGCCGCCGGCCGTCTTCACCAAGGACAATGTCGACAAGTTCAACTTCTGAGCTCCGGCATGAACGCGGTGCGACAGATTGGAAACGGTATTTTCTCCATGAACGGGCGGGAATGGTCTCTGCTTGTCGCCTGTCTGCTGGCGATCATCCTCTTTTCTGTCGCATCGCCCCACTACGCGACCTCTGGCAATGCGGCCACGGTCCTGCGCAACAGCGTCGAACTGCTGCTGATCGGCCTGGGCATGACCTTGCTGCTCGCCATGGGCGGCATCGATGTGTCGATCGGCATCGTCATGGGTCTTGCGGCCATCGCCATCGGTCGCGTGCTTGGTGCCGGCGGCAATCCGCTGCTGGCGCTTGTTGCAGGCCCCCTGGTCGGTGCACTGCTGGGGTGTGTGACCGCCACCGTCGTCGTCATCAGCCGCGTTCCGGCGATTGTCGGGACGCTCGGCCTGCTCGGCGTCTACCGCACCGCTGTCTTTGTTCTCCTCGGCGGGCAATGGCTTTCCGGCCTGCCCTCGAGCCTCACCGATCTGTTGGCAACCACCGTGCTTGGCGTCCCCGTCCCCGCCCTGGTGATTGCGATTGCCTATCTGGCCGTTTGGCTGGCGTTGCGGCGAACCCCTTATGGGTTGCACTTGCTGGCGATCGGCAATTCGGAGGAAAAGGCGCGGCTGTCAGGCATCCCGGTGATCAAGACCCGCTTCATGACCTTTGTCATCAGCGGCGTTCTGACCGGCATTGCCGCCACTTTCTATGTCGCCACCTACCGCAATGTCGAAATGACGATCGGCAGCACGCTGGCGCTCGATGCCATTGCCGCGGTCATTCTCGGCGGCACAAGCATATTGGGCGGTAGATGCAGCCTGATCGGCACCGTGCTTGGCGTGCTTCTCCTGCGAATTCTCCAAAACGGATTGCTTCTGATTGGTGTCCCATCCCTCTGGCAGCCCGTCGTCACCGGCATTCTCATCATCGGAGTGCTTGGCTTCGAAGCCGTTTCCAACCGCTTCCCTCTGGTCCAACTGCTGCAGGCCCGCGCATGAAGACGCTCGGGAAGCTGCAGGGCCCGGCCCTCACCCTGGCCTTGCTGTGCGGGCTGTGGTTGATCGTGGTCTTGGGCCTGCTGGTGCTCAAGCCTTCGGTCTATAATCTCGGCACCGTCACCACCATCCTGCAATTCTCGACCATCCTGGCCCTGGTTGGACTTGGACAAGGGTTGGTCATCCTGGCCGGTGGCGCGGGCATCGACCTGTCGGTCGGCGGCGCGGTCTCGCTCTCCGCCATCGTTGCAATGCTTTCCCTCAAGCTGGGCTTGCCACCCGTTCTGCTGCCCGTCGTCTGCATTTTGGCCGGCGCGATGCTCGGCGCATTGAACGGATGGCTGGTCAACGGGCTCGCCCTCCTGCCCTTCATCGCGACACTCGGCACATTCTTCGTCTATTCCGGTACAGCGCTCGCCATCACAGGCGGCGCGGCGCAGGCGGGCGTGCCCGCCTGGCTGCTCCTGTGGGGGCGCGGCGTCGTGATGGGCATTCCGGTGCCTTTTCTCACCCTTGCCATTCCGTGCTTCGCACTTGCCGGCCTGGTGCTGCTCTCGACGGCCTGGGGGCGCTGGATCTACGCGATGGGCTTCAACGAACGTTCCGCCAGACTGGTCGGCATTCCGGTCGACCGCGTTCGCTTCATTCTCTACTCCCTGAGCGGTGCACTGGCCGGCGCCGCCGGTCTCGTCTCGATCGCCTGGCTCGGCAGCGGCAGGCCCAATATCGGCCAGAACCTCGAACTCGAATCGCTGACTGCCGCCATGCTTGGGGGCATCGCCATCACCGGCGGACGTGGTGGCGTTGGTGGCGTGTTCGCGGCCGTCCTGCTGCTGGTCACGCTGAAGACCGGTCTTCTGCAACTGAACATCAACACGGTCTGGCAGGTGGGAATTGTCGGCGCCCTTCTGGTTTTCGTCCTTCTCGCCGACCGACTTTCCCAACGTTGGAGATCATAATGCCGTCCATGGAAGAGATCATTGCCGCGCGCGTCGAGGCAACCGCCGATCGCATCGTCGAAACGTTGAGCGATCTCGTTGCCTTCCCCTCGATCGTGAAATCCAATCCCAAGGACGCCGGCCCCGGCGAGCGTGATTGCCAGCTGTATCTGCAAAAGCGCCTGGAGGCGCTCGGCTTCTCGACCGATCTGTGGGATCCGGATGGCCCGGCGCTCTATGAAAAATACAAGGGGCGCGCCGGCGCCAACAAGGGCAGGACGTTCGACGGCAGGCCCAATCTCGGCGGCGTCCTGAAGGGCACCGGCGGCGGACGCTCCATCATGCTGACCGGCCATATCGACGTCGTCCCGCCGGGCGCCGCCAGCCATTGGATGACCGACCCGTTCCAACCAGTCCTCAAGGACGGATTTCTGCACGGTCGCGGCACGGTCGACATGAAAGGTGGCGTCGCCTGTATGCTGATGGCCGTCGAGATCCTCAGGGAACTCGACATTCCTCTCTCCGGCGACGTCGTCTTCACCACCGTCGTCGATGAGGAAATCGGTGGCATGGGGTCGCTGGCCATGGTCGATCGCGGCTTTCATGCCGACGCCGGCATCATGACAGAACCGACGGCGAACAAGATCGCGCCGCTCTGTCATGGCATTCTGTGGGGAAAGATCATCATCGACGGCATAGGCGGGCATGCGGAACTGACGCCGAATGCCTGGTATTCGAGCGGTCCGGTCGATGCTGTCCAGCTTTGCCGGCAAATTCTCGACGGCATCGACATTCTCAACCGGCGCTGGATGTTCGATCCGAAGAAGAACCATCCTTTGATGGATCTGCCGAACCAGATCATCGTCACCCAGATGAGTGCTGGCGAACATCCCTCCTCCATGGCGGGCCGCGGCGAGATCATCATCGACGCGCAGTATCTGCCAAGCGAGCATGACGAGTTCAAACTGGGCGGCAACGTCAAGCGCGAAATCGAAGAGCATATCGCCAATGTCTGCCAGGCAGATCCCTATCTGCGCCAGCATCCTGCCCGGGTCGAGTGGATCCTCGATGCGGATTGCGCCGAGATCCCGTCGGACAATCCTTTCGTCGGCGTCTTCCAGCAGGCCGTCAAGCAAGCCAACCTGTCGCCGGTCCTGAGTGGCTTTGGCGCGCATAGCGACATCGGCCTGCCGACCGGCCTTGGCAACACCCCGACCGTCAACTTCGGTCCCGGCGATCCGGCGCAGGCGCATCAGCCGAACGAGCGCGTCTCGGTGCGTGATCTCGTCGATTGCACAAAGGCGATTGCAATCGCCGTCGAGAAATGGTGCCGCTAACGGCGGCAACACGACGGGGCGAATGGACAATGCCTCGGCGTCGCCGTGCACGACCACATCATCATCATCATCATCGGTTGGAAGGCCATTCCAGCATGAAGGCCTGCGGCTGATCTGGCGTGATCCTGAACCAAAAGTGGCTTTTTTTCCCCTCCCATAGTCGGCTCTGGAATTTCGATCGCAAATCAAGCATGATGCGCTTGGTTTTTCCTGGGACAGCTTCACGCGCCCTCGAATGCCGGGAGGAACGGGACATGGCCGTAGCGCTTGTACTCGTTTTAATCGTCGTGGGCTCGGTGTTGTTTCACCTCCTGAGCCCATGGTGGTGGACTCCGATTGCCTCGAACTGGGACTATATCGACAACACCATCATTATCACCTTCTGGATCACGGGCGTCGTCTTCGCCGCCGTGGTTCTATTCATGGCCTATTGCGTCTTCCGCTTCCGTCATCAGGACGGGAGCCGGGCTGCCTACGAACCGGAGAACAAGCGGCTCGAATCGTGGCTTACGATCGCCACCGCGGTCGGGGTCACGGCGTTGCTGGTTCCCGGCCTGTTCGTCTGGAGCCGGTTTGTCAACGTCCCGAGCGACGCAACCGACGTCGAAGTCGTCGGCCAGCAATGGCAGTGGAGTTTCCGTCTGCCCGGCAAGGACGGCAAGCTTGGCACATCCGATACCCGCGACGTCACCGCTGAAAATCCGCTGGGCGTGATCGCCAGCGATCCCAATGGTCAGGACGATGTCGTGGTCGAAGCGGCTGACCTGCATCTGCCGGTCGGCAAACCGGTCAAGATGCTGCTTCGCTCGATCGATGTGCTGCATGATTTCTATGTGCCGGAATTCCGCGCCAAGATGGACATGATCCCGGGCTCGGTCACCTATTTCTGGTTCACACCGACCAAGACCGGGACCTTTCAGGTCCTGTGCGCCGAACTTTGCGGCCAAGGGCATCCTTTGATGCACGGTGTGGTTATGGTCGACACACAGCAGGACTACCTGGCCTGGCTTGGCCAGCAGCAGACTTTCGCGCAGCTGTCGGCACCCCAGCAAACGGGCTCGGCAGACCAGGCGCCTGGCAACACGATGGCGTCAGGTTTGAAAATTGCAGCAAAGCTCGAAACGGTCGGGTCTCGCTGAAAAGGACACGGAGGTGTTCCTATGGTCGACATCACGCCTGCAGATGGCATCCCGCCGGCCGAAGTCGCGGAAGTGGAGCTCTACCATCCGCACAGTTGGTGGACGAAATACGTCTTCTCGCAGGACGCCAAGGTCATCGCCATCCAGTATTCGGCGACAGCAACGGCAATCGGCCTGGTCGCCCTGGTGCTCTCCTGGCTGATGCGGCTGCAGCTCGGCTTCCCCGGCACGTTCGACTTCATCACCCCGGAAGCCTACTACCAGTTCATCACCATGCACGGCATGATCATGGTGATCTATCTGCTCACCGCCCTCTTCCTCGGCGGCTTCGGCAACTATCTGATTCCATTAATGGTCGGCGCGCGCGACATGGTCTTTCCCTATGTCAACATGCTGAGCTACTGGATCTACCTGCTCGCCGTGCTGGTTCTGGTGTCGAGCTTCTTTGCGCCCGGCGGACCGACGGGCGCCGGCTGGACCCTCTACCCGCCGCAAGCCATCATGAGCGGCACACCAGGCGGCCAGGACTGGGGCATCATCCTGATGCTGTCCTCGCTGATCCTGTTCATCATCGGCTTCACGATGGGCGGCCTGAACTATGTGGTGACGGTGCTGCAGGGCCGCACGCGCGGCATGACGATGATGCGCTTGCCGCTGACCGTATGGGGCATCTTCACCGCGACCGTCATGGCGCTGCTCGCCTTTCCGGCGCTGTTCGTCGCCTGCGTGATGATGCTGCTCGACCGCGCCCTCGGCACCAGCTTCTTCATGCCGGCAATCTCCGAGATGGGCGAGCAACTGCAGCACAATGGCGGCAGCCCGATCCTGTTCCAGCACCTGTTCTGGTTCTTCGGCCACCCCGAGGTCTACATCGTGGCGCTGCCGGCGTTCGGCATCGTATCCGACCTGATCAGCACCCATGCACGCAAGAACATCTTCGGCTACCGGATGATGGTCTGGGCCATCGTCGGCATTGGTGCGCTGAGCTTCGTGGTGTGGGCGCACCACATGTATGTCAGCGGTATGCATCCGTATTTTGGCTTCTTCTTCGCCACCACGACGCTGATCATCGCCATTCCGACCGCCATCAAGGTCTACAATTGGGTGCTGACCCTATGGCGCGGCGACATCCATCTCACCATACCGATGCTCTTTGCCCTGGCCTTCATCGTCACCTTTGTAAACGGCGGGCTGACTGGGTTGTTTCTCGGCAATGTCGTCGTCGATGTTCCGCTGTCCGACACGATGTTCGTCGTCGCCCATTTCCATATGGTCATGGGTGTCGCCCCCATCGTCGTGGTTTTTGGCGCGATCTACCATTGGTATCCGAAGGTCACCGGCCGGATGCTCGACGAGACGTTGGGCCGGTTCCATTTCTGGGTCACGTTCCTCGGTGCCTACCTGATTTTCTTCCCCATGCACTATCTCGGCCTGATGGGCGTGCCGCGGCGCTACGCTGAACTGACCGACATGACCATCATGACGGAGTCGGCCCACCACCTGAACTCGTTCATCAGCATCATGGCCTTCATCGTCGGCTTTGCCCAAATGGTGTTCCTGTTCAATCTGATCTGGAGCATCCGCCATGGCCGCGAGGCCGGCGGCAATCCGTGGCGGGCCACGACGCTCGAATGGCAGACCCCGCAAACACCGCCGGCCCACGGCAATTTCGGCAAGGACCTGCCGATCGTCTATCGCTGGGCCTATGATTACAGCGTGCCGGGCGCCAAGGAGGATTTCATCCCCCAGAACGTGCCGGGCTCCTTTGGCCCCTCAAGGGAGCCGGCATGAGCGTCATCCTCGTCTTCCTGCTCGTCATTGCCGGTTTCGCCGGATGGTGGCTTTCGCACCAGAGGCTGATGACCAAACCATGGCTCGAACAAGGTCTGGCCGGCGATTTTGTCGGCCTCGACCGGTCGGCGCTGCCCACCGCCAAGGTCGGCCTCGGCGTGTTCCTCGCCGTCGTCGGCTGCCTGTTTTCGCTGTTTACCAGTGCCTACTTCATGCGCATGGGCCTGTCGGACTGGCGACCCCTGCCGCTGCCGCGCCTGCTCTGGCTGAACACAGGCGTGCTGGTCCTGAGCAGCATTGCGCTGCAATGCGCCGTGGTGGCGGCACGCAGGGGTCAGATCGACATGGTCAGGCTCGGCCTTGCGACGGCCGGGGTCACGGCGCTTGCCTTCCTCATCGGACAGTTGATGGCATGGCGGCAAATGACCGAAGATGGCTATCTGCTGAGCTCCAATCCGGCCAACAGCTTTTTCTACCTGATCACCGGCATGCATGGCCTGCACATACTGGGCGGGCTGGTGGGCCTCGGCAGAACGACCGCAGGCGCCTGGAACGCAGCGCGGCCAGAACGGCTTCGCCTCGGCGTCGAACTGTGCGCCATGTACTGGCATTTCCTGCTCTTCGTCTGGCTCGCCATCTTTGCCTTGCTCGCCGGCTGGGCGGCGACCTTCATCGACATTTGCCGACAGTTGCTGACCTGAGAGGATCAAGCGGATGGCAGAGACTCTGACGCATATCGGCCAGACGGAGCCAAGGCCCACAGGCTGGCAAGGCATCGCCGCCGACTGGTCTTCGGATCAGCGTGCGTTCAAGAACGTGTCCTGGGGCAAGGCCATGATGTGGATCTTCCTGCTCAGCGACACCTTCATCTTCGGCTGCTTTCTGCTCTCCTACATGAGCGCGCGCATTTCGACACGCGTGCCGTGGCCCAATCCGAGCGAAGTCTTTGCACTTCGTATCGGCGGCTCGGATATCCCGCTGATCCTTATTGCCATCATGACGTTCGTGCTGATCTCAAGCAGCGGAACCATGGCCATGGCGGTCAATTTCGGCTATCGCCGCGATCGCCGCAAAACAGCGATCCTCATGCTTCTGACCGCGGCACTCGGCGCGACCTTTGTCGGCATGCAGGCCTTCGAATGGACCAAGCTGATCACTGAAGAGGTGCGGCCCTGGGGCAACCCCTGGGGTGCCGCACAATTCGGATCGTCTTTCTTCATGATCACCGGTTTCCACGGTACCCATGTGACAATCGGCGTGATCTTCCTGATCATCGTGGCGCGCAAGGTTTGGCGCGGAGATTACGACACCGGACGGCGCGGCTTCTTCACCAGCCGCACGGGCCACTACGAGAACGTCGAGATCATGGGGCTGTATTGGCACTTCGTCGATCTGGTCTGGGTGTTTATCTTCGCATTCTTCTATCTTTGGTGAGAGGCAGGGACATGGCTGAAGCAACCGCAAACGGCCTCGGACAACACGCACTTCATGCTGCTCATGCCCATGAAGCGCCGGCGGTCGCCGCGCATGCCGACGTGCATCAGGAACATCCGATCAAGCTCTATCTGGTGGTCTGGGCATGGCTGTTCATCCTCAGCGCATGCTCCTACATGGTCGATTATTTCGGCCTTCACGGCTATCTCAGATGGTCCTTGATCCTGATCTTCATGATCCTCAAGGCAGGGCTGATCGTCGCCGTCTTCATGCACATGGCCTGGGAACGGCTGGCGCTGGCCTATGCGATCATTCTGCCGCCGATACTGGTGCTGGTGTTCGTGGCAATGATGGTCTTCGAAGCCGACTACACCCTTTTCACCCGGCTGGCGTTTTTCGGATCCGGGCCCTGACGCCGCTCGGCGTCGCGAAGTCCGGCAAGGGAGGCCAAGATGACGATCGCAACCAGACTGAAGGACTTCATCGACGGCAAGGGAATTTCCTACGAGACCGTCGCTCATCATCGCACTTCAACAAGCCGGCAGTCGGCGATAGCCGCGCATGTGCCCGGCAGCATCATGGCGAAATCCGTGGTTGTTCACCATGAGCTTGGCTATACGCTGGCCGTGGTTCCGAGCACTCACAGGATCGAACTTGGCAGGCTGCAAGACGTCATGAACAAGCGTCTTGGACTTGCCTCCGAAGACGAGGTGATTTCTCTCTTCGGTGATTGCGACACCGGCGCTATCCCACCGATCGGTGCAGCCTATGATGTGCCGGTGATTGTCGATGAAAGCCTCGGCGATGTCGCCGACGTCTACTTCGAAGGCGGCGACCATCGAACGCTGGTGCATGTCAGCGGCAAGGATTTCCGCAACCTGACCATGGGCGCATACCAAGCCCGCTTCAGTCACCCGGCCTACTGACGGCTTCGTTCAAACTTGCACCGGCCCCCTTGCCGGTGCGGTGAGGTCGAACTTCCTCAAGTTGCCGGTCTGGCGGGCGACTCCACGACCTTGCGGTAGACATGCCAGGTGGCGTGACCGAGGATCGGCAACACGACGGCCAGGCCGGCGAACACCGGCAGCGAGCCGATGATCAGGGCGACGGCGACGATTAGTCCCCAGACAGCCATGGTGATCGGGTTCGCCAGCACCGCACGCACCGAGGTGTGGATGGCTTCGTAGGCGCCGACGTCGCGGTCGAGCAACAATGGGAAGGCGATGACCGTTGTGCACAACACCACAACGGCGAACACAAAGCCGATGGCGTGCCCCAGGATAATCAGCGTCCAGCCGCGTCCGGTGGCGAATATTTCATTGATGAAGCCGGATATCGATGCCGGCGGAGCCGGGCCGAAAAGATATTGGTAGAACATCTGCGCCGTCAAAAGCCAGGTGATGAAGATTGCAAACAGCATGATCCCGACCGCCGCGATGGCCGGCAGCGCCGGAGAATTCCTGACCTCGAAAGCGTGCCTCCAGGAGGTGTCGAGTCCGTCTTCCCGTCTGCGGCTGATTTCATAGAGGCCTATCGCCGCGAACGGGCCAATCAGCGCAAAACCGGAGACCAGCGGAAACAACAACGGCAACGCATTGGCGCCCGAAGTCCAGGCGGCGAGCACGACGCCGACGAGCGGATAGATCAGGCAGAGAAAAACGATGTGCGATGGTTTGACCATGAAGTCGTCGACGCCCCGCTTGAGCGCGTCGAAAAGGTCGGAAACGCCGATTTTTCGAATTTTGGTATGTTCCAGCGTCTCGCTGGCGCCTGCTATCACGTGAAAGCTTGCCATGACCATTCCTCCAGACCCAAGTCCGGCAAGGTCGCGGTTTCACGGTGCATCCGTTTTGCGTGACTGGCCACGCAAACCGCGACCTGCACCGCAATCAACATACTCTCTTGCCAGAGACTTGTCGCCCTTTGTCAGAAGAGATCCAGCGGTCTGGCTAGCTCTGGTGGTCTTTTTTCGATATTCTCTTGGGATTAGAGGGGAAGGTCATGGACGGAAGGACGCTTCTTATACTCGGCCTTGGCATAGTCGCCCTGCTGATCCTGGGATTCTGTGCAATACCATCGTGATGTTCGAGCCGATTCTGGTCTGCAACGTCTTCAATTCAGCAACCAGGCTGGCCGCTTCGAGCCGTTGAGTCTTCCGACAACAGCGATCATGCCGTCAACCTCCGGCTGACATGAACCCCCGCATTGCGATGGTGTCGGCAAGCAGTATGGCAAAGATCGCGAAAAGATAGAAAATCGAGAAGGCAAACAGCGCCTTTGCAGGCTTCATCTCCTTGTCTGGAGCGACAACCAGGACCCTCCAGGCGTGCCAGATGAAACCCGCGCCCAATGCAGCCGAAACAATTCCATAGAACGCGCTTGCGAATCCGAACGCCCAGGGCAGGACGCCGATTGGCGCCAGGAGCAGTGAATAGGCGAACATCTGTTTTCTGGTCGAGGCCTGGCCGGCCACGTTCGGCATCATCGGGATGCCGGCAGCGGCGTAGTCCCCGACCTTGAACAGCGCCAGCGCCCAGAAATGCGGCGGCGTCCACAGAAAGATAATCAGAAACAGGATGAGGCTTTCAACGCCGATGGCGCCAGTGGCGGCCGCCCAGCCAATCATCGGAGGCAGCGCACCCGCCGCGCCGCCGATGACGATGTTCTGCGGCGTCGAGCGCTTCAGCCACATCGTATAGATGACGACGTAGAAGAAGATGGTGAAGGCCAGCAACGATGCGGCAAGCCAGCCCACCAGCACGCCGAGCGTCATGACCGAAAGCGCGGATAGCACCAGGCCGAAGCCGAGAGCCTCGCCCGGCGTGACGCGGCCCGACGGGATCGGCCGCTTTGATGTGCGCGACATCAACGCGTCGATGTCCGCGTCGTACCACATGTTGAGTGCCCCCGCCGCTCCCGCTCCGATCGCAATCGCACCGATTGCAATCACGGCGATGACCGGATTCATCGCGCCGGGCGCCACGATCAGGCCGACAAAAGCGGTGAATACCGCAAGCGCCATGACCCTCGGCTTCAAAAGCGCGAAGAAATCACCCGCCGTCGCTTCCGAGAGGCGGATGCCGGTATCCTTGAGGCGGTTTTCCCTGGTCGACATCTCAGACCGATGGAAGCAGGCAATGCGGGCAATGATCCCGAACTGAAGGCATGCGAGCGAAAACGGAAACCCGGTTTTTGCTTACGCTGCCCACGGTTCGGACAAGATCACGGTAAAACAAGAGGCTAGACGCAGGGCGGAGGAGCCAGGTCACTTGGAGAACGTTTTCAGATAGGCAATGACGTTGGCCACGTCCGCATCGTTCTTGAGGCCGGGAAAAGCCATCTTGGTCCCTTTGACCATGGCCTTGGGATCGTGAAGATAGGTCGCCAGTGTTGGTTCGTCCCATTTGACGCCGGATTTACCGGCCGCAATCATCGCATCAGAATATTTGAAATCCGGATGCGTACCGGCAATACGGCCGATGACGCCGTGCAGCGATGGACCGATCTTGTTCTTGTCCTCGTCCGCGACGTGGCAGGCCTTGCATTTGGTGAAGACCTTCTCGCCGGCCGCAGTATCCTGGGCCTGCGATGGGTTGGCGACGAAGGTTGCAACAGACACGACGGCCAAAAACGCGACCAAGCGCATGACTTTTCCTCCCTGATTGTCAAATGTGCCTGAGACGATCTGCGCATGCCGGCACCACCGGCAATGCACCTTGTACGGCAGAACAGATTTTTTGCTTCTCCCCCTATGGAATTGCCGCACCTCTATACCACAGAATCTGGCCGACAGGTAGAAGAGGTCGCCCGTACAAAGGTTTAGGTGGTATGCAGCGGCTCAGGGCACATCCGTGTTGCAGGTGCCGGCAATTTGCGCGAGCGCCTCGCCAAGCCCGGCAAGGTCGAAGTCCGCCTCGCCGCGGCCCGACAGCAGGCCGAACCGCCAGGAAAGCCCCAACCGGCTCGCCGACACCAACTGCTTGACGCCGTCCGCGCCATCCCTGACAAGCATTCTGCCACGGCCACCGACGGACCAGCTTTCATTGACCTTGTCACCCCGGTCGACCGAAACCGACATGGTAATTTTCCGGCTGGCGGACACGGCATCGTTGAGCTGCAGCCATTCGCTCCAGCGCGGTTGGCCGCCGGGTCGGCAGGCGATGGTCAACACCGGGCTGTAGCCCAGAGCGCCGCCGCCGGTAAAAAGCTTGTTGGTGGCATAGAGCGAGGCGGTGACCAGGCCGTCGCTGCCGGTGTCGAAGCGCCAGTTGTCCAGAACGCTGTCAGCTCGGGCGGCGCCACAGACCGAAGCGACAAGCAGCGCCGTGGCAACCACCCCACCCATCTGGACGAACAGTCTCAACGATGCCTCCAACGGCCTGCGTTCTGCAACACAACAGATAATCATCAAGAGTTCGTACCGCCAGCCGCCAGCCGCCATTTGCCGGAGAGTCTGTTGCCACAACGCCACAACGAAAAAGGCCGCCTCATGGGCGGCCTTTTGAAATTCCGTTTTCAGACGCTTATTCGGCGTCCTTGGCAGCCTTCTTCTTCGGCGCCGCCTTTTTCTTTGGCTCTTCCGCGTCGTCGGCCTTCTTGTCGTCAGCCTTCTTTGCGGCGGCTTTCTTCGCCGGCTTCGCCTTGGTTGTGGTCTCGGCCTCCTCGTCGTCGGCCATCAGCTCTTCCTTGCTGACCTTGACGTCCGTGACCGAGATCTGGCCGAGCAGGTGGTCGACCACCTTCTCCTCGAACATCGGCGCCCGCAGCGTGTTCAACGCTTCCGGGTTGTTGCGGTAGAACTCGAAGACTTCCTGCTGCTGATTGCCCGGATAGCGGCGCACCTGCTCGAACAGGCCGCGCTGCAGTTCCTCGTCCGATACGGTGACGCCGGCTTTCTCGCCGATTTCAGCCAGCACCAGGCCAAGACGCACGCGGCGCTCGGCAAGACGCAGATATTCGGCGCGTGCCTCTTCTTCCGTCGTCTCTTCGTCGGCGAAAGTGCGGCCGGCGGCTTCCAGGTCGCGATTGACCTGCGCCCAGATGTTATTGAACTCGGCGTCGACGAGCTTCGACGGCGCCTCGAACGAGTAGGACGCGTCGAGCTGGTCGAGCAGCTGGCGCTTGACCTTCTGGCGCGTCATGGCGCCGAACTGGTTTTCGATCTGGCCACGAACGACATCACGCAAGCGCTCCAGCGACTCAAGGCCCAGGTTCTTGGCGGTCTCGTCGTTGATTTCCAGCGCGCCGGGCTGGGACACTTCCTTGACGGTGACGTCGAAGGTCGCTTCCTTGCCGGCAAGATGCGCCGCCTGATAGTTTTGCGGGAATGTCACGGTGACCTGCTTTTCGTCACCGGCCTTGGCGCCGACCAACTGATCCTCGAAACCGGGGATGAACTCCTTCGAACCCAGCACCAGCGGCTGATCGGTGCCGGCGCCGCCATTGAAGGCCTCGCCGTTGATCTTGCCGAGATAGTCGATGGTCACGCGGTCGCCGTTGGCGGCCTTGCCGGTCTTCGGCTCGTAGCTGCGCGCCGATTCGGCAACGCGCTGGACCTGCTCGTCGATCTCGCTGTCCGGAACGTCGAACACCTGACGCGTCACCTTGATGTCGGAGAAATCCTTGATCTCGATCGTCGGAATGATCTCGTAGTTGAGGCGGAATTCGAAGTCGGCGCCCCCGGCCAGGATCTTCTCGGCTTCCTTCTCGTCCTCGGTCATGATGACTTCGGGCTGCATGGCCGCCTTTTCACCGCGCCCGGTAATGATCGTGCGGGTCGAATCATTGAGGATTTCGTTGACCACTTCGGCCATGAACGACTTGCCGTAGACCTTGCGCAGGTGCTGCACCGGTACCTTGCCGGGACGGAAGCCGTTGATGCGGACCTTGTTCCTGGCGTCCGAAAGCCGCGCCATCAGCTTGGCTTCCATGTCACCGGCCGGCACGGTGATCTTGATCTCGCGCTTGAGACCGGAGTTGAGCGTTTCGGTGACCTGCATCGTAAAACCTTTGTTTTCACCAATGAGACTGCCACGGCCTCTGCCGTTCACAGCCTGCCGGTATAATCTTGCCGGGAATGGCTTTTGGTACGGAACCTGGCGATTTGACCGAAAATACGGCTCAAACTCTCCCAAAATGCGTTCCAAAATGTGAATAAGTTCTTGTTTTTCCTACTTCTTATCACATTTTGTAGAAGCGGATCGTCGCGTTCCGTCACATTCGACACGCCTTTTGTCACAGGCGAGGCTATTTTTCAACCTTCTTCGCATTTCGGCGAACAACCAACATTTTGGCTCCGACATTGACAGAATGATGGCTACATGGGATTGCCGGTCCATGCGGATGTGGCGGAACTGGTAGACGCCCTGGATTTAGGTTCCAGTGCCGAAAGGCGTGGGGGTTCGAGTCCCTTCATCCGCACCAATTCACTGGCTTTTCTTCCTGGCATCGCTGCCTACGCCTCGAACACTCTCCCTGTGAACCACTCGGCCAGCTTTGCAAGCTCCAGCCCCAGCACCCGATCGTCGCCGACAGGCGGCACGATGGCTCTGATTTCATCGACGAATGACTGAAGCGCCGGCGGCGGGGCGCGTTCGGTGACGTGCAGCGCCTGCGACGCCATCATCGCCAGCATCGCCATCGCCGCATCGACGCAGCGGCCGGCGGTCGCCTCCTTGGTCCATGCGAAGAACGCCGTGGTGGCGACGTCGTCCTGCCCGGCACCCGCCGATTCCGTTCCCGGAATGAAGGTGCGCTGCGCCGCCAGCTTGGCCTGCTCGAGATAGCCGGTGATCGCCATCGGCACATAGCCGACATTGCCATGGCCGTCGCTGTCGGCCCAATGCCGCCCGGTCATCAAGAGATCGGGCAGCAGCGACACCTTGCCGTTCAGAAGCTTGGAGGCATGACGGTCGCAGAGCAGGCAGATATCGGCCCATATCGCTGCCAGATCGTCCGGCGCCGGCGTCGCCATGGCATTGTGATAGCCGCCAGTGCTGATGCAGCGGCCGAGCGGATGTGCATCGTCCGGCGGGACATAGACCGGATTGTCCGAAATCGAGGCCAGCGAGACCGTGGCCGCCCGCTCGGCGCCTGCCAGCGCACGATGCGCCTGGCCGAGGACGCGCGGCACGATCCGGTAGCTGACCGGCGCCTGGTAATTGCGCCGCCCGTCTCCGGCGCCAACCAGAAATTCCCGCAACCCCTGGAGGGCCGCCGCTTCATGTTCATCGCCCCAGAGCATGTCGAGCGCCGCGTCATAGTGCTCGAGCGGGGCGCGAAACGCTTCGATCGACAGTGCGAACACCTTGTGCGCCATGCGGACGCGGCGTCGTGCCGCGAGCGCCGCGTCGGCCACCAGCGCCGCGGCGCAGGGCGAGCCGTTGATCAACGAGCCCCGTTCCTTGACCTCCAGGTCCAAGCGCGTCGTGAGTTCGGCAAACAACAGATAGAGCGCCAAGATCTCGCCGGCGCCGCCCTGGCCGGAGGCCGGTACCGTTGGCATCGGGCCGCCGTCGAGCATCGCGGCAACGGCGAGTGCGATGCGTGGCGTGGTGGCAGCGTTGCCCTCGATGAAGTTTGTCAGGCGGGCCAGCGTGATCGCCCGGACCACACGATCGGGCAAGAGATCGCCGAACGAGGTGGCGGCGGCGAACGCCTTGATGCGCGCATGGCGATCCCGCTCGTCACGTTCGAGCCTGCGGCTCGCCAGCTCCCCCATGGCGGTCGTTACGCCATAGATGACCGGTGGCGGGTCAGATTCAATCAGCTTCAGGAATAGGGCACGGCATTCGGCGATGCGCTGCAAGGCCGTCTCGCCGATCTCCACTGTCTCCTTCATCCAGGCGACGCGAAAAACAGTGTCGAGGTTGATGTCGCCACGCGTCGACAGGGTAATTGGCATGCTTCTACCGTCCAAGAGGGAGACCGCGAAGGGCTTCCGTCGACCATCACGGTCGACATCACTAGAGCAATTCCAGGAAAAGCGTGAAACGGTTTTCCGTCCGGAATTGCGTCAAAAACAAAGAGATAGAACGGTTCGGCGTTTCCGTGAAATAATGAACCGCTCTATCCTAATACAGCGGTTCCTCGAACAGCGTCTTGTCACCGTCCACCAGCGCCTTGATCTGCGCGGTGCCGTCACCGGCGAGCGCAAGACGGATACCGAACGGCCGCACCCGCATGTCGTCCTGGATCGCCGCCCCCTCGCCTTCCGGCAGATAGAAACGCTCGATGCCGTAGTCCGGCGCGATGGTCATGCCTTCGCTGCGAAGGTCCCACCCCTCGGCGACATGGCCTGATATATCGGCCTCGTCGGCAGCTGCCGGCGTCGGCGCCTTGCCGAACCAGGCGGTGGCCGGCTGCCAATAGCCATCGGCGCCCTTCTTCAGGCGGACGACAATCGATGTATCATCGCTGGAGAGTTTGTCGGCGGGGATGTTGGCGATCATTTTCACCGGTATGCGCGAAATCTCGTAGCCGAGGATAATGTAGTCGCCGCGCAGGAGATCGCGTGGATCGACGGGTTCGATCTTCAGCAGCACTTCCTTGCCGTTGCGCAGGATCGCCGCGCGGCCGGCGATGATCCAGCTCAGAAATCCGATCTGGACGAGCGCCAGCACCAGCGCCGAGATGATCAGCCTCTTTCCGGTCATCATGCCGCGGCTCCTTTGGCGACTGGGCTCTTCATGCGTTTTTCGATGCGGATGATGACGAGCGCAAGGATGCCGAGCAGCACCGCGGCGGCAAGGAAGAAGCCGGCCGTATCGAGCATCGATTGCAACATCACCACATAGATGATGGCGATTTCCAAGGCGAAGCCGGCATAGGCAAGCCAGCGCAACCCGCGGCTCTCTCGCCCGGCCAGCACGATTGCAGCGACGATGCCAGCCAACGCAATCACCGATGCTATGGCGAATCCGCTGTTGTAGGTGCTCTCATCCGCGAGTTCGAACTGGATCATCGCCAGGCCCGTCAGGAAGCCTAGCAGCGCGTGCAAGGGCAAGCGGCCGCCGAGTTGCACGATCCTGTCGACCGGCTCTGGCGCGAACACTGAGGCGGCGAACAGCAGCGCCGATACGGCGACCAGCGGGATCGCCACCTGCAGGGTGTCGTGGTTCGTGACCAGCAGCACCAGATAGAAAAGCAGCGACAGGATGATCAAGTGCCGCGCCGGCTGGCTGCGGGTCCAGAACGATACGGCAAACAGCACGATCGCCATAACCACGAAGAGATGCGGAAATTCACTGCGGCTGTAGTAGTCGAAGCCTTTCAGGAACAGCCAGGCATCGGCGATACCGACCGAAGCGACGGTCAGCGGGTTCGAACGCAGCGCGACCGCAGCCAGTGCCGTGCCGGCACCCCAGGTGACCAGGGCCGACGCCTCGTCGCCCGAGAGATGATACATCTGGCCGATCAGCGCGATCGAGCCGCCGAAAGCCGCCGCGGCCACGAACCACAACGCTTCGCCGACCGCCGCGTGGTCGCGCGTCTTCAACAGCGCACCGCCAACATAGCCGCCAAGAATGATGGCAAAGAGTGCCACCACCCGCGCCAGGCGCGGAATGGCGTCCCAGTTGGCGGCGACGAAAATCAGGATAGCGGCGCCGAACAGCAAGGCGGCCATCATCGCCAGGATAGATCCGAAGCTGAGCGATTTGCGCTCGTTGGCCTCGACATCGCTCGTCAGGGAATCGGCGGTCGCGGCGTCGATCAGGCCGGCCTGCCGCCAGCGCGCGATATCCGCCCTCACTCGTGACGAATAGCCCGCCATACCGCTTCTCCCCCAGCTTGGTCTTTTTTTCAGCCGACCCGGTCAAACCGTTGACGTTACGGCATTTTCCGATTCGGGCTTCTTTGTGTCAGGTCCGTGAACGCGCGTTAATGCTGCATTGCACAATTTGCATTGCTGCCATGCAGCCATAGCGCTTTTAAATCGATATAGGCCCGCCTATCTATCGGTCGTACACAAAGACGGAATGATCCGAAAGAAAGACGAAACGAGAAATACCATGAACCTGATCCGCAACTACCGCAACTGGCGCCGCTACAGGGACACCGTGTCCGAGCTGAGCCGCCTGAGCAACCGTGAACTGACCGACCTCGGCATCAGCCGCAGCGACATTCCTTACGTCGCTCGCAAGGCGGTCTAATTCTTCGGACCGCAAATGGTCCGAACAAGTTTTGAAAAGAGAACGACAATGAACCTGATCCGCAACTATCGTAACTGGCGCGTTTATCGCGAGACGGTTTCCGAGCTGGGTCGCCTTTCGAACCGTCAGCTGCATGATCTCGGTATCGTCCGCGACGAAATCAAGATCATCGCCCGCCGGGCGATCTAACCAGAATTTCGCCAGGGTCGACCTCCTCCCCGACCCTGACGGATCCGGTCAACCTTCACCTCCTCCCGAGGGTTGACCACCAAAACGGCGCCCGCCGCACCTCCTCCCGCGGCGGGCGTTGTTTCCCAAAAAGGGTTTCGCCCCTTTTAAAAATGGCGAAAGAGATTTCGTCAAAGCCGACCTCCTCCCCGGCGATGACGAATACGGTCGGCCTTCACCTCCTCCCGAGGGTCGACCCCAAAAACGACACCCGCCGGACCTCCTCCCCCGGCGGGTGTTGTCGTTTTCAGGGTTTGGTTGCACCCGCATCTGTCTGCCCTGCGCCGCGCACGGGAATTGCAATCGCCGCACCAAGCGATTATTCCGGCGCTCATGAACAAAAATCCCATCCACATCATCGGCGGCGGCCTCGCCGGTTCCGAAGCCGCCTGGCAGGCGGCGCAAGCCGGCGTTCCGGTCGTGCTGCATGAAATGCGCCCCGTTCGCGGCACCGACGCGCACAAGACCGATGGCCTGGCCGAACTGGTCTGTTCCAATTCCTTCCGCTCCGACGACGCCGAAAACAATGCCGTCGGCCTGCTGCATGCGGAAATGCGGCTGGCCGGCTCGCTGATCATGAGCGCCGGCGATGCCAACCAGGTGCCGGCCGGCGGCGCACTTGCGGTCGACCGCGACGGTTTCTCCGACGCGGTGACGAAGAAGCTCGAAGCGCACCCGCTGATCACCATCCAGCGCGAGGAAGTGCCGGGCCTGCCACCGGCGGATTGGGACCAGGCGATCATCGCCACGGGTCCGCTGACCGCGCCTTCGCTTGCCCAGTCGATCGCCGAAGCGACCGCCGCCGATGCGCTGGCATTCTTCGATGCCATCGCGCCGATCGTCCATTTCGACACGATCGACATGGATATCTGCTGGTTCCAGTCGCGCTACGACAAGGTCGGGCCCGGCGGCACCGGCAAGGACTACATCAACTGCCCGATGGACCAGGGCCAGTATCTTGCCTTCGTGCAGGCGCTGGTCGACGGCCAGAAAACCGAATTCAAGCAATGGGAAGGCACGCCCTATTTCGACGGCTGCCTTCCGATCGAGATCATGGCCGAGCGCGGCGTCGAGACGCTGCGCTACGGACCGATGAAGCCGATGGGGTTGACCAACGAGCACAATCCGACGGTAAAGGCCTACGCCGTCGTCCAGTTGCGGCAGGACAATGCGCTGGGCACGCTCTACAACATGGTCGGCTTTCAGACCAAGCTGAAGCATGCCGAGCAGGTGCGCGTGTTCCGCACCATTCCAGGCCTCGAAAACGCCGACTTCGCCCGCCTCGGCGGCCTGCACCGCAACACCTACATCAATTCGCCGACCTTGCTCGACGCCTCGCTGCAGCTGAAGTCGCGTCCGGGCCTGCGTTTTGCCGGCCAGATCACCGGCTGCGAGGGCTATGTCGAAAGTGCCGCGATCGGCCTGCTTGCCGGCCGGTTCGCCGCCGCCGAGCGGCTCGGCCAGGCACCGTCGCTGCCGCCGCTGACCACGGCCTTTGGCGCGCTGCTCAACCACATCACCGGTGGCCACATCGTCTCCGAAGACGAGCCGGGAAAACGCTCCTTCCAGCCAATGAACGTCAATTTCGGCCTGTTCCCACCAATGGAAGCACCGAAAATCGAAGGCAAGCGCCTGCGCGGCAAGGACAAGACCGTCGCCAAGCGGCAGGGGATCACCGCACGTGCGCGCGCCGACTGCCGGCAATGGCTGGGGCTTCCGGCGCAAACAGCCGAAGCGGCGGAATAAAGAGCTCTATTCTGCAGCCTCGGCACTTGCCGCCGGCAGTCCCGGCTTGCCGGCCTCGCCCGGATTTCGCCTGACATAGGCGGCCTTCAGGCTCTCCGAGGTTTCGCGCGATCCGTCATGGCTCCAGCCGGGCGGCTTGATCAGATAATTCAGGCGGTCGCTCAAGTTCAGCCCGGGTGCAAAGGCATCGCTGAACATGCCGATCCATTCATGGAACGCCACTTTCAGCGGATTGAAGGTGCCGAGATTTTTCACAATCCCATAGCGCGGCCGGTCTTCCTCCAACTCCGCGACGAAGGTTCCGAACATGCGATCCCAGATGATCAGCGTGCCGGCATAATTGGCGTCGAGATAGCGCGGATTGGTGGCGTGGTGGACGCGGTGGTGTGACGGCGTGTTGAAGATGAACTCGAACCAGCCCCACATCTTGCCGATCGTCTCGGTGTGGATCCAGAACTGCCAGACGAGGTTGAAGCCGAAGGTGAAAGCAATCACCGCCGGATGGAAGCCGAGCAGCACCAGCGGCGCCTGCAGCGCGAACATGAAGGTGAACAGCCCCGTCCAGCTTTGCCGCAGCGCCGTCGACAGGTTGTAGTGCTGGCTGGAATGGTGGTTGACGTGTTCGGCCCACACCCAGCGCACCCTGTGCGCAATGCGGTGGTAGACGTAGTAGCGCAAATCATCGAGCAGGAAGGCGGCCAGGAACACCCAGACGGACAGGCCGAGATTGAAGACGCGGAATTGCCACAGCCACAGCAGCGCCCAGTAGGACACCACGCCAAGCAGCAGCCCGGCGACGACATTGCCGGTTCCCATCATCAGGCTGGTCAGCGTGTCGCGCGTCTCGAACGAGCCCTTGGCGCGGCCGCTGCGCACCAGCCAGAGTTCGATCAGGATCGCGGCAACGAAGAACGGGATGGCAAGCTGGGTGACCTGCGGAAAATTGTAGCTGTCCATCACGCCGCCTCCCCGGCGGAATTCGAATGTTGCGGCTCAAGCGCTTTCAGCAAGCCCTGCGCATCAGTTGCACTGGCAAAGCTGAAGCGGCCGCCTTTCCAGGTGAAATCGGCAAGCCGAAACGAGACCGTATTTGCATTGTCAGCAGTCAAAGCGGTGGCGTCCCGAGGCGTCACGACGCGGGTCAAAAAGCGGTCGCCGATGCTGTGCACGATCCCGATGCGCCCTCGGCCAAGATCGAGGAACGCCGTCCTGGCATCCGCGGTCAGGCGCACCACCGTCGCCACGTCGTCGGGAAAATCCTCGGCGAAACGGCTCAGCGCCTGATCCGTGCCGGTGAGCGTGGCCGTCTTGCTGCCGCCGGTGAAATGCACGGCGGCGACCGACAGCGCAATGCCAAGGGCGACGATCGCGACCAGCAAAGGCAAGCTCATCGATGGGTATCTCCTCCGGGCCGGCCTATCGTCTATGGCAACAGTTTTGGCCCGGGGACTCCTTAGCATGGTTGACGTTTACGTCAAAGTGCAGGCCAACCCTTGCTCGCGCGACGCAGCAACAGCCAATGCCGGTGCAAGGCCGACAGCCGCGCGACACCGTCCAGCGGCGAGCCACTCTCCATTTTCGCGAGATAGGCACGCGACAGGGCCAGCGGCAGGAACGCCTGGTACAACGAGACCGGCAGAGCCGATGCGCCTTGTTCGAAAGCGGAAAGATGGTCCCGCGCCAGCGCGATCATCGCCGCCACCGCGCGCTTCGCACCAGGGCCACCATCGCCGGTAACAAACTCCTCGGGCGACGATCCAGCGGCGGCCAGGATATCGGCCGGGACAAAACATTGCCCGCGTTTGCGGTGCAGCGGCAGCAGGAGCAGCAGACCGGTGATCGCCTGTGCGCAGCCTGCCCTGCCCGCCAGTTCGGCAAAACGCGGCGCCTCGACGGGATCGAGCACCATGGCCGCAAGCTGGATGAGCGCGGCTGCCGTCTCGCCGCAATAGCCTTCCAGATCGGTGCGCGACGGCATCGGATCGTCGTAGAGGTCGAAAATGCGCGCATCGAGCATATTGTCGAACGCCGGCTTCGGCAGGCTACAAGCGGAAATGGTCGCCTTCAGCGCGTCGGCGACAGGGTGGCCGATGCCCGTGCCGTCATCTTCAGCGGCAAGGACATCGCGCCACCATTGCAGCCGCACCTCTCCCGGTAGCGCCTCATGGATGCGATCGCGAATGCCCGCGATCTCGGCGTTGAAGGCGTAGAGCGAAAACAGCGCGTCACGTTTGTCAGCCGGCGCGTAGAGCGCGGCGAGGTACCGGTCGTGGTCGGCGGCGCGCACCGCGTCCATGACGATTTTGGCATTTTCAGACATGTCAATCGACGGCAATGAGCGCGGCGGCGACGGCGCGGTCTTCCGCCAGAAGGACATTGTAGGTCCGCACCGCTGCACCCGTCGACATCGGGTCGGACGCAATGCCTGCCGCCTTCAGCGCGGCCCGCAGTGCCGCCGGCAATGGCCGGAGGTTCCTGCCCATGCCAACCAGCAGGATCTCGACCTTGTCGGCTTCGGCCAGCAGTCTGTCGAAATCCGCCACAGTCAGTGCCAATGGATTCGCCGGTTCCCAGCCATGGATGCCGGACGGCAGACAAAGCAGCGAACCGCGATGCGACATGTCGGCGAAGCGGAAGCCGCCATTGCCATAGGCCTCGATCGGCGCGCGGCCGGGGTAATGCGCCTCGCGGATGACGATGCCTTTGCCGGTCACCGTTCTGTCACCCCTTCGGAGCCGCCCGTCAGGTCGCGACCGCCTTGCTGCCGCCGACCGGCTTCTCCTCGTCGGCTGCAGCCTGAGGCCGCAGCTTGAACAGGATCAGCAGCGGTGCCGCGATGAAGATCGACGAATAGGTGCCGAACACGACGCCGAACAGCATCGCCATGGTGAACGAGCGGATCACCTCGCCGCCGAACAGCACCAGCGCCAGCAGCGCCAGGATCGTCGTCACCGAGGTCAGCGTCGTTCTCGACAGCGTCTCGTTGATAGCGTTGTTCAGGAGTTGCGGCAGCGGCATCCGCTTGTATTTTCGCAGATCCTCGCGGACACGGTCATAGACCACGATCGTATCGTTGAGCGAATAGCCGATGATGGTCAAGATCGCCGCCAGAGACGACTGGTTGAACTCGAGCCCGGTGATGACGAAGAAGCCGATGGTCATGACCACATCGTGCACCGTCGCTATGATGGCGCCGACCGCGAACTGCCATTCGAAGCGGAACCAGACGTAGATCAGGATGCCGAGCAGCGCCACCAGCATGGCAATGGTGCCCTGCTTGGCCAACTCCCCGGAA
Source organism: Mesorhizobium sp. P2_A8 (assembly GCF_056404935.1). Taxonomy (NCBI): domain Bacteria; kingdom Pseudomonadati; phylum Pseudomonadota; class Alphaproteobacteria; order Hyphomicrobiales; family Phyllobacteriaceae; genus Mesorhizobium; species Mesorhizobium sp. P2_A8. The sequence goes on along the minus strand of NZ_JBFUDB010000014.1, from coordinate 39,896 downwards.
ACCGTCGGCCCCACCACTTCGACGCGGCGGAAATCATAATTGTCCTGCAGCTCGCCGCGAACCTTGTCGATGACCGTCTGCTCGGCATTCTCGCCACCGTCCTGCGTACCGACACGGATCAGCACGTCGTTCGGCTCGCCGAACTGCTGCACCTGGACTTCGCCGATATTGAGTTCCGTCAATCTGGCACGGAGGTCGGCGAGATCGGCATTGCCGCTCTTGGACTGCACCTCGATCAACGAACCGCCCTTGAAGTCGATGCCATAATTGATGTCGACGGTCATGAACAGCACGACCGACAGCACCGACAGCAAGCTCGACAGCGCAAACGTCCAGCGGCGAATGCCCATGAAGGGGATCTTCGTGCCCGGCGGAATGAAGGTCACCGGTGCACGCGGCAATTCCTTCGGGCGGGCACGACGCAGCCAGATCGACACCAGCAGGCGGGTGAAGGTGAAGGCGGTGAAGACGGTGGTCAGGATGCCGATGGCGTAGGTGATGGCAAAGCCCTTCACCGGCCCGGTACCGAGATAGAACAGCACCACCGTGGCGATCAACGACGTGACGTTGGAATCGACGATGGTCGCCAGCGCCTTGGTGAAACCGGTATCAATCGCCTGGATCACGGAGCGGCCGTTTCGCCGCTCCTCGCGGATACGCTCGTAGATCAGCACGTTGGAATCGACCGCCATGCCGATGGTCAGCACGATACCGGCGATACCCGGCAAGGTCAGCGTCGCGCCAAGCAGCGACAACAGCCCGACGATCATCGCCACGTGCACCGCCAGCGCGATGTTGGCGAGGAAGCCGAGGAAGCCGTAGGCCACGAACATGAACACGACGACGAGGATCGAGCCGATGATGCCGGCGACCTTGCCGGCATGGATGGAATCCTGGCCGAGACCCGGACCGACGGTGCGCTCTTCGATCACCGTCAGCGTCGCCGGCAATGCGCCGGCGCGCAGCAGCACGGCGAGGTCGTTGGCGCTCTGGGCGGTGAAATTGCCGGAGATCTGGCCGGTGCCGCCGAGGATCGGCTCACGGATCTGCGGCGCCGAAATCACCTGATTGTCGAGGATGATGGCGAACAGCTTGCCGACATTCTGCGAGGTCGCCTGGCCGAAGCGCGCAGCACCCTTCGAATCGAAGCGGAACGAAACCACCGGCTCATTGTTCTGCGAATTGTATGTCGCCTGCGCATCGACGAGGTTTTCACCCGAGACGATGACGCGGTTTTCGATCAGGTAGGGGACCGGCGGATCGTCCTGCGAATACAGCACCGACGAGCCAGCTGGCGGGCGGCCGTTGAGCGCGTCCTGTACCGGCATCGACTGGTCGACCATCTGGAACGTCAGCTTGGCCGTCTGGCCGAGGATTTCCTTCAGCCTTTGCGGGTCCTGAAGACCCGGCACCTGGACAAGGATACGGTCGTCGCCCTGCCGCTGCACAATGGGTTCGGTCGTGCCGAGTTCGTTGACGCGGCGCTCGACCACCTCGATCGACTGCGTCAATGCGGTCGATGTGCGGTATTTGATGCCGGCGTCGGTGACGTTGAACTTGAGCAGGCCGGGCTCGGAATCGTCGAGCGTCATTTCCTGGATGGAGCCACCGGTGAACAGGCCGGCGGCGACTGGATCGGTCAGCGGCTTCAGCGCCGTCTTGGCGGCATCGAGTTGAGCGGGATCGGTGATGCGGACCTGCAAGGTCCGCCCCGTGCCGGCAAGGCCGGTATAGCCGATCTTGGCGTCACGCAGCAGCGTGCGGATTTCGTCGCGCGTCGTCTCCAGCCGATCCTTGATCAGATCGTTCTGGTTCATCTCCAGCAGGATGTGCGAGCCGCCCTGCAGATCGAGGCCGAGCGTCATCTGCCGCTTCGGCACCCAGCTGGGCAGATGCGCCAGCGTGCTGGCGGAGAACAGATTGGGCGCGGCGAGGATCACTGTGATGGCCACGGCCACCCAGATCAGGATCATCTTGAAGCGCGAAAAATACAGCATATGGCGTCGTCCGTCAGAGCGTGTCCGCGGATCGCTCCGCCTGAAATTCGGTTATTTCTTGGCGTTCTGGTTCGCCACCGGCTCGCCCTTGACGCGCACATCGGCGATCGTCGAACGCAGTGCGGTCACCTTGGTGCCACCGCCGAGGTCGATCTCGAGCTCGTTGTCGTCGATCACCTTGGTCACCTTGCCGACGAAGCCGCCGCCGGTGACGACCGTGTCACCACGACGAACCGCGGCCAGCATCTCGCCGCGCTTCTTCAGCTGCGTACGCTGCGGCCGGATGATCAGAAAATACATGATCACGAAAATCAGGACAAACGGCAAAATGCTGATGAACATGTCGGGAGAGGCCCCAACGCCTTGGGCGTATGCCGGTGTCACGAACATCGAGGTACTCCTGAATTTTGAAAACAGCCGCCAAACCGTCCTGTGAGATTTGGCGGCCCCTTGAAATTTGGCCGGAATATAGTCGGTAAAGTTGCCAATGCAACTGCGTGGCCGGCCAAATCGGCTGCTTTTCCGGCCTGTTGAGCCGTGTTAGAGCATGATCGCCAACAGCACGAGCCGGTTTTCGGAAAAGATCACGCTCGAACAAAAGGTTGCAACCGGTTTCGAACCCGACGGAATCGACACGCTCCCACGTCAAAACGCGAAAAACAAAAGACTGACATGACCGACAGCAGCATTGATGCCCTCAACAAGAAGCTCGACCGCCTGATCGAAGCGGTTGGCCGCCTCGCCCCGCCGCCGGTGCCTGAAACGGACATCGGTGAGGCCGACTGCTTCGTCTGGCAGGCCGATCCGGGCTATCTGGAGCCGGTGCGCAGGGTTAACCGCGTCGACATCGGCCTGATCCGTGGCGTCGACCGCGTCCGTGACATCCTTGTCGACAACACCGAACGCTTCGCCGCCGGCTATGCGGCCAACAATGTGTTGTTGTGGGGCGCGCGTGGCATGGGCAAATCGTCGCTGGTCAAGGCCGTGCATGCCGAGATCAACGCCAGGGCCAGGTCCGACCTGCCGCTGAAGCTGATCGAAATCCACCGTGAGGACATCGACACGCTGCCGAAGCTGATGGGGCTGCTGAAGTCAGCTCCGTTCCGCTTCATCCTGTTTTGCGACGACCTCTCCTTCGACCACGACGACACCTCCTACAAGTCGCTGAAGGCAGCACTTGAAGGCGGCGTCGAGGGCCGCCCGGCCAATGTCATCTTTTACGCCACCTCGAACCGCCGCCACCTGTTGCCGCGCGACATGATCGACAATGAGCGCTCGACCGCAATCAACCCGTCCGAAGCGGTCGAGGAAAAAGTGTCGCTGTCCGATCGGTTCGGCCTGTGGCTCGGCTTCCACAAATGTTCGCAGGACGAGTATCTCGACATGATCGACGGCTATATCCGCCATCACGACCTCGCCATCGACCCCGAGACGTTGCGCACTGAGGCGCTGGAGTGGGCGACGACGCGCGGCAGCCGCTCGGGCCGCGTCGCCTGGCAGTTCACCCAGGACCTGGCTGGCCGTCTTTGCAAGCCGCTCAAGGATTGACGTGCACGCAAGCAACTGAAAAAGCCCGCTCCTTGCGGGGCGGGCCAAGCCGGCGGGCCGGACTGGAGGTCAGGCGGCCCGCAAAATCGCTTCTTTTCTTCTATTCGAGATCGCCCGACTATTCGAGATAGCCAGAGGGGTCGACCGGGGCGGAATTCTTGCGCACTTCGAAGTGCAGCTTCGGCGAGTCCGTCGTGCCGCTCATGCCCGACAGCGCGATTTCCTGGCCGCGCTTGACCTTCTGGCCGCGCTGGACCTCGATCGAACTGGCGTGGCCATAGACGGTGACCAGACCATTCTCGTGGCGCACCAGCACCGTGTTGCCGAATTCCTTGAGGCCATCGCCGGCATAGATGACGACGCCGTTCTCGGCTGCCTTGACCGGCGTGCCGGTCGGCACGGCGATGTCGACGCCGTCCTTGCCGGACCCGAAACCGGAGATCACGCGGCCGCGCACCGGCCAGCGCATCTTGCCGATGCCGGTGGCGTCAGGCGCGACAGCGTCGTCGTCCTCGGCCTGCTGAATGACCTTCGAATCTTTCTTCGGCGGCGTGTAGGACGCCAGCGTTTCCGACGGCGTCGTCTTTGCCGCGGGCGGCGTGGTGGCCGTGGTCACCGGATCGATCTTCGCCGGCTTGGCGCTGGCGACGGTCGCGGCTCCGCCGGCCGGCACATTCAAGGTCTGGCCGATCTTGAGCAGGCCGTTCTGCATGCCATTGGCCTGCTTCAGCGCAACGGTGCCGACGCCTGTCTTCCTGGCAATCGAGGAAAGCGTATCGCCTGACTGGACCGTATAGGTGCCGGCAGCGCCGGTCGCCTTGGCCGCGGCCATCTGCGGCGCGGGCTTGGCCTTGGGCTGGCTTGCGGCGGCCGAAGCATCAACCTGAGCGGCGGACTTGCCCTCCTTGAGCTTCGGCTGCTGCGGCAGGACTGCGACCTTGTCCGGTGCGGTGGCCGGCAGGTCGTGCTTGCCGTTTTTCGCCGGCTTGGCATCGGCGACTTTCGGTTCTGATTTGCTCGAGTAAGCATAGGCCGGGATGACCAGCTTCTGGCCGGTCTTCAGCCCCTTGGTCGCGCTCAGCCCATTGACCTTCATGATCACGTCGGCCGGCACCTTGTAGCGCTGCGCCAGGCCGGAAATCGTCTCGCCATCACTGACGACGATCTCGGTCGCGTGCGGCTTGCCAGCCGCGGCGACGCGCGGTGCGTCGGGCTGCGCGACCTTGAACGGCGATGCCGCCGGAGCGACGGTGCCGGTCGTGGTGGTCCGGTCGAGGTGCGGCGCCGGGGCCGATGCGGTGCGTACCGGCTTTGAAGCAGGCGCCAGTGCGGGAGCCGGCTGTGCCTGGGCAACGGGCGGAGGCAGGGGCGGCGTCGAGACCGGCTCGAGACTGGAGCGGCTGACCGACTGCGTATGGCTGCCGTCGACCGGAGCGGCCGCGACATCGCCCGGATAGGGCTGCACGGCGTCCTGCTCTTGCTTGTTGATGATGGCGCGCTGATTGTTGGTCGATGAGGTAAAGACGTCATCGACACTGTTGAAGCGTGAAGCCTGGGAGCTGCACCCCGCCGCAACACCTGCGACCATGAGGACGGCGCAACCACGCATCAGATTGCGGCCATTTGTCTTCAAAACACTGAGTTGCATCGCACTGACCCGCACATACCCGGTACAAACTAGGTATGATTAAAGCGCGTTAATGTTACTCGTCGGTTAACCTCATGGAATCCGATGCAATTTTTCTTAAAATATTAGGGGGCGGACTAAATGACGGCGGCGAGGCTGCGCAGGATCGGCTGCAGGCGCACCAGGCCAATGTCCTCGCGTTCAAAACGGCTGCCGACCTTGGTCAGCTTGGCCAGCACCTGCTCGCCCTCTTCGGGTCCGATCGGAGCGATGACGATGCCGCCGCTCGACAACTGGTCGAGCAGGAAGCGCGGCAAGCTGTCGAAGGCAGCCCAGGCGACGATGCGATCGAACGGCGCTTCGTTCGGCAGCCCGCCAGAACCATCAGCTTGGCGCACGATGACATTGCCGATGCCGAGCGCCTCGAAACGCTGCCTGGCCTGCTCGACAAGCGTCTTGTAGCGATCGGCGGTGACGATCCGCGCCGCCAGCCGCGACATCACCGCCGCCGTATAGCCGGAGCCGGTGCCGATCTCGAGCACGCGATTGCCCTGCTCGATGGCGAGTGCCGCGATCACCGCCGCCTGCAAGTCGGCACCCTCGATCGCCTCGCCGCATTCGATGGGCAGCATGCGGTCCGACCAGGCGATCTGATGGAACTGGGCGCCGAGGAAACCGCGCCGAGGCGTCGCCTCGAACGCGGCGATCAGCGCCTTCGGCACCGTCCCCCTGCCGCGCAAGCGCAGCAGAAAGGCGGCAAAACCTTCGCGGTCATCGATTGGGAGGCCCTGGTTCATGCAAGCGCCTTGCTCAGTTGGTCACGGATTTCATGCGCGGTGAGGTCGAGTTGCAATGGCGTCACCGACACAAGCCTGTTGCGCAAGGCATGGAGGTCGGTGCCTTGCTTGCCTTCGACCGGCTCGCGGCCGAAGCGCAGCCAGTAGTAAGGCAGGCCGCGCCCGTCGCGGCGCTCGTCGACCCACAGGCTGTGCACGAGCTTGCCTTGCGAGGTGACCACCGTGCCGGCGACTTCTTCGGGAAGGCAGTTGGGAAAATTGACGTTGAGCAGCACGCCGTCCGGCAGCGGCGTGGCGACAAGCTTCTTCAGCAAAGCAGGTGCCAGCGCCTCTGTCGTCTCATAGGGAACGACGCGATCCTCGCCGACATAGCTGTAGCCCTGGCTGAGCGCGATCGAGCGGATGCCGAGCAGCGCGCCTTCCATGGCGCCGGCGACGGTTCCCGAATAGGTGACGTCGTCGGCGATGTTGGCGCCGGAATTGATGCCTGACAGGATCAGGTCGGGCGCGCCCGGCAGGATCTTCTTGACGCCCATGATAACGCAATCGGTCGGCGTGCCGCGCACGGCAAAATGCTTCTCGCCGATCTTGCGCAGCCGCAGCGGCTCCGAGATCGACAGCGAATGCGCGTAGCCGGACTGGTCCTGCTCCGGCGCCACCACCCAGACATCGTCGGACAGCGTCCGCGCGACGCGTTCGAGCACCGCCAGGCCCTCGGCATGAATGCCGTCATCGTTGGTCAGGAGAATCCGCATTATTTCGATTCGATCTTTTCCAGACCGCCCATGTAAGGCCGCAGCACTTCAGGAATGGTTACGCTGCCATCCTCGTTCTGGTAGTTTTCGATAACGGCTATGAGCGCGCGGCCAACCGCGGTGCCCGAGCCGTTGAGCGTGTGGACGAAGCGGTTGCCCTTGCCGTCCTTGTCCTTGTAGCGGGCGTCCATGCGCCGTGCCTGGAAGTCGCCGCAGACCGAACAGGACGAGATCTCGCGATAGGCGTTCTGGCCCGGCAGCCAGACCTCGATGTCATAGGTCTTGCGCGCGCCAAAGCCCATGTCGCCGGTGCACAGCGTCATGGTGCGGAACGGCAGGCCGAGCCGCTTCAGCACTTCCTCGGCGCATTGCGTCATCCGCTCGTGCTCGGCGAGCGACGATTCCTGGTCGGTGATCGACACCAGCTCGACCTTGTAGAACTGGTGCTGGCGCAGCATGCCGCGCGTGTCGCGCCCGGCCGAGCCTGCTTCCGACCGGAAGCACGGCGTCAGCGCGGTATAGCGCAGCGGCAGCTTTTCATGTGCGGTGATCTCTTCGCGCACCAGGTTGGTGAGCGGCACCTCGGCGGTGGGGATGAGCCCGAGTCGCCCGTCGCCATGGGGCGTGAAAAACAGATCCTCCTCGAACTTCGGCAGTTGGTTGGTGCCGAAAAGAACGTCGTCCTTGACCATCAGCGGCGGGATGACTTCCTCATAACCATGCTCGGTCGTGTGCAGGTCGAGCATGAACTGGCCGAGCGCACGCTCCATCCGCGCCAGGCCGCTTTTCAGTACGGTGAAGCGCGAGCCCGACAGCTTTGCCGCGCGCTCGAAGTCCATCATGCCGAGCGCTTCGCCGATCTCGAAATGCTCCTTCACCCAGTTCGGGCGCGTCGGCACCTTGCCGACGATGTGCTTGACGACATTGTCGTGCTCGTCCTTGCCGACCGGCACATCGTCGAACGGCACGTTGGGCAGCACTGCCAGCGCGTCGTTCAGCGCCTTGTCGAGGTCGCGTTCACGCGCCTCGCCATTCTGGATGAAGGTCTTGATCTCGCCGACTTCGGCTTTCAGCCTTTCGGCAAGCGCTGCATCGCCCGAGCGCATGGCGTTGCCGATCTCTTTCGAGGCGGCGTTGCGGCGCTCCTGCTTGGTCTGCAGCTCGGTGACGTGTTCGCGCCGCGCCTCGTCGCTGGTGATCAGACCGTCGACCGTGGACTGCGCATCGTCGGCCGACCACGAGCGCTTGATCAGCGCCTCGGCAAGGGCCTTCGGGTTGTCGCGAATCCACTTGATGTCAAGCATGGTCTGGAAGCTCCTGCGATGGCATGTCGCCCAAAAGCGCATGGCGGTTTTTGCGCTACGATACGCTCAAGAATAATGTCTGAAACACATCGTCGATTTTCTCGACGCGTTTCAGGCCAGAGGGCGTAAACCGCATCTTTGATCGATGCAAGATCGGGCGTGGTGAAGCCAGGGCTCGAGCTTGCTTTGGCGCGCTTTCGACCGGGGATGGCGAGAGCCTGAAACAAAAAACCCGCCTCTGCGGCGGGTCGCTGGCGCAAATCAGCACCATACCCAAATCCATAGCATAGTTGCCGTCACAAAGCAATGATTCCAGGCCCGCCGCCCCCGACGGGGCGCCGCGCAATAGCTATGTGGAGGACACGTCCGCTGGCTTTTCGGCCACCTCTTCCGCCGCGTCCTGCTTCTCGCGCGCCACCCGCTGCTTTTCCTGATCGCGCTCGATCAGTCGGGCGGCCCAGATGGAGACCTCGTAGAGAAGGATGGTCGGAATGGCCAAGCCGATCTGGCTCATCGGATCAGGTGGCGTCAGCACTGCGGCCACGACGAAGGCAATGACGATCGCCCATTTGCGCTTCTCGGCCAGCGCCTTGGACGACAGCATGCCGACCCGCGTCATCAGGCTGGTCACCACCGGCAGCTGGAACACAAGGCCGAAGGAGAAGATCAGCGTCATGATCAGGCTGAGATATTCCGACACTTTCGGCAGCAGCGAAATCTGCACCTGATCGTCGGTGCCGGCCTGCTGCATGGCCAGGAAGAACCACATCACCATCGGCGTGAAGAAGAAATAGACCAGCGAGGCGCCCATCAGGAACAGGACGGGCGATGCGATCAGGAACGGCAGGAAGGCATTGCGTTCGTTCTTGTAGAGGCCAGGCGCAATGAACTTGTAGATCTGCGTGGCGATCAGCGGAAAGGCGATGACCATGCCGCCGAACATGGCGAGCTTGACCTGGGTGAAGAAGAATTCCTGTGGCGCGGTGTAGATCAGCTCGACCTTGTGCGGATCAAGCCCTGCCCACTTCGTCGCCCATTTGAACGGGACGACCAAAAGGTTGAACAGCTTCTTGGCGAAGAAGAAACACACCAGGAAGGCGACGAAGAAGCCGCCTAGCGACCAGATCAGCCGCCGGCGCAGCTCGATCAGATGCTCCATCAGCGGCGCCGACGATTTCTCGATCTCGTCTTTTTCCTTGTCCGAAACGCTCACTTGGCGGCTCCCGCCGTCTTTTTGGCCGCCGGCTTCTTCGCCGCGGCAGGCTTCGGTTCGGCTTTCGGCCCCGTCTTGGTCGCCATCGTCTTGGTCGCAACCGCCTTGGCTGCGGCCGGCTTCGCGGCTTTGGTCGTTTCAGGCTTTGCCGCCGGCACCACCTTCGCGGGCGCCTTGGATACGGGCGTAGTCTTCACGATCGCCGCTTTCGCCGGCGCGGCAGCCTTTGCGCCATTTGCCGACGCCTTGGCAGGCGCTTTTGCGGCCGGCGTGGCCTTCGCCGGCGCAGCCTTGGCCACTTTCTTCGCCGCCACAACTGGTTCCGTCGGCACCGACGCCGTCAGCACCGATTCATCAGTCATTGCCGGGAAAATCGGCGCTGCTGGTGCGGCGTCCGGCCCGTTGACGCCAGGCATGGTGGTTGCCCCGTTTTTCAACGGTTCGGCCGCCTGCAGCGTCGAAGCGGCAGGCGTTGCAGGATCATCGGCCGGCTTCGGCTTCATCACCGCGTCGACGCCGGAGCGCACGTCGGCTGCCGCCTGTTCGAATGGATTGAGCTGCTTCTTGATCTCGGCCATCGGACTGAGGCCCCTGAGCTCGTCGACCGATTTCTTGACGTCGTCGAGCTCGGCTTCCTTCAGCGCCTCGTTGAACTGTTTCTGGAAATCGGCCGCCATGGCGCGCAGCTTCGCCGTCGTGCGCCCAAAGGTGCGCAGCATATTGGGCAAATCCTTGGGCCCGACGACCACGATCATGACGATCGCGATGACCAGCATTTCGGTCCAGCCGACTTCAAACATGGCACTCTGTTCCGACTAGAACCTTTTTGGCTCAGCTCTTGCTGGCTTTTTCCTTCGCGGCCGAAACGGTCTCGTCGGCACGATGTTCGACGGTGCGCTTGTCTTCGGCAACGTCGTCGTCAGCCATGCCCTTCTTGAAGCTCTTGATGCCTTTGGCCATGTCGCCCATCAGCTCGGGAATCTTGCCGCGGCCGAACACCAGCAGCACGATCACCAGCACGATCATCCAGTGCCAAATCGAAAATGAACCCATAGCAAATCTCTCTCGAATGTTTTCCCTGGCGATGATCTATGCGTTTTCGCGTTGGGATTCAAACACAACTGCGACAGAGTTTATGAAAGGGTGGCGGATGTCACGCATTTTCGGCGTGATGGCCCGCTACGAATCCGCGCATCCTCGACAGAATGGCCGCCATTGCCAGTCAATCTTCCGTGACGCGCGGCGTCAGCAGGCCGAGTTCCTCGAGATCGATATCGGTCAGCGCATCCTCGTCGTCGGTCAGCGCATCGGGATCGGACGGCGGCTGCGGAATGGAAAAATTCGACGGCATACGGCCGGAAAGCAGTCCGGCACCCTTCAGTTCCTCCATGCCCGGAAGGTCGCGGATCTCCTCCAGCGCGAAATGGTCGAGGAAGGTCTCGGTCGTGCCATAGGTAACGGGGCGTCCGGGCGTTTTGCGCCGGCCGCGCATGCGCACCCATTCTGTTTCCAGCAGCGTGTCGAGCGTGCCCTTCGAGGTTTCGACGCCTCTGATGTCCTCGATCTCGGCGCGCGTCACCGGCTGGTGATAGGCGATGATTGCCAGCACCTCAAGCGCCGCACGCGACAGCTTGCGCTGCTGCACCGTGTCGCGGCTCATCAGGAAAGCCAGGTCGCCGGCGGTACGGAACGCCCAGGCATCGCCGACGCGGACCAGATTGACGCCGCGCCGCGCATAGATCTGCTGCAGGTCGGCCATCGCCGCGGCAATGTTGATGCCGTCGGGCAGACGTGCCGCAAGCTGCTTTTCGCTAACAGGTTCGGCGCTGGCGAACACGATCGCCTCGGCCATGCGCACGGCTTCCGCCATATGCAGCCGCTCGGCCGGGTTCTGGACCTGCTCGCCCAGTTCCTGGGAAAACAGCTCCCCTTCCGGTTCGTCGTCGACTTTGAACGGGATAACCGAAGCGTTGGCGCGTTCGCTCATGATGCCACCTCGACTGCCTTGATTGCCTGCGCGCGACCGCGCAGGTAGATCGGCGCGAACACTTCGTCCTGCCGCATGTCCATGCTGCCTTCACGCACCAGTTCCAGCGTGGCCGCGAACGAGCTCGCGATCGCCGTGCGCCGCTCCTCGGGGCTGGTCATGTATTCGATCAGAAAACTTTCCAGCGTCGCCCAGTCGCGAAGCGACCCAACAAGGCGGGTCAGGATGTCGCGCGCATCCTTGAGCGACCAGACACCACGCCTGGCGATCGTCACATTGTTGATCGCCTGCTTCTGCCGCTGCTGCGCATAGGCGGTCAAAAGATCGTAGAGCGACGCCGAATAGGCGTTGCGCTTTTCGACGATGACCATTTCCGGCATGCCGCGCGCGAACACGTCGCGGCCGAGCCGGTTGCGGTTGACCAGGCGCGCCGAGGCGTCGCGCATGGCCTCCAGCCGCTTCAGCCGGAACTGCAGCACCGCCGCCAGCTCCTCGCCGCTTTCGCCCTCGTCGCCCGGCTGCTTGGGGATCAGAAGCTTTGACTTGAGGAAGGCCAGCCACGCCGCCATCACCAGATAGTCGGCAGCAAGCTCGAGCCTGAGCGCCCTCGCCGTCTCGACAAAGGTCAGATATTGCTCGACCAGCGCCAGGATCGAGATCCGCGCCAGATCGACCTTCTGGGTGCGGGCAAGATGCAGCAGCAGATCGAGCGGACCTTCGAAGCCGGCCACGTCGACGACCAGCGACGGATCGCCGGTGACACGCGAATCGTCGTTCTCGGCCCACAGACGGTCCATCGGTGCGGCCTTCGCGGCCTTGCTTTCCAATGTTTCCGCCACGTCCTCTCGCTTCCTTTGTCAGGCCACCGCATCGAAATAGGTGGCGAATTCTGCACGTATCTCGGTTTCTTCAGCCGCGTCGCTTTTCCTGATATAGGTCAGCGCCCGCTTGGCGCGCTCCAGCGACTTGCCTTCAAGCCCCGTGGTCCGCGATGCGATGCCGGCCATCTCCTCGAAAACGCCGTTGCAGTGAAGGACCAGATCGCAGCCCGCCGCAAGGATCGAGGCCGCCTTTGTCGGGAAATCCCCAGAAAGTGCCTTCATCGAGGTGTCGTCGCTCATCAGCAGCCCATCGAAGCCGATTTCACGCCGGATGATCTCGTCGATGACCTTGCCGGAGGTGGTCGCCGGGTTCTTCGGGTCGATGGCGCTGTAGACGACATGCGCCGTCATCGCCATCGGCAGATGGTTGAGCTCCCGGAACGGGGCAAAATCATGCCGTTGCAGATCGCTGAGCGATGCGTCCACCGTCGGCAATTCGAAATGCGTGTCGGCAAAGGCGCGCCCGTGGCCCGGAATGTGCTTCATGACAGGCAGCACACCGCCCGACATCAGCCCTTCGGCTGCAGCGCTCCCGAGTTCGATCACCGGTCGCGGATCCTTGCCATAGGCGCGCGCGCCGATGACGTCGCTGGCGCCTTCGATCGGCACGTCGAGCACCGGCAGGCAATCCGCCGTGATGCCGTAGCGCAGCAGGTCGAAGGCATGCAGCCGCGCCATCAGCCACGCCGCGCGCGCGCCGGCGTCATGGTCGTCGCGCCATAGCGCGCCGAGCGCGCCGCCGGCCGGATAATTCGGCGCCAGTGGCGGGCGCAGGCGCTGCACCCGGCCGCCTTCCTGGTCGATGAACACCAGCGCGTCCGGACGCCCGATGCAGTCGCGCATCTCGGCGACCAGATCGCGGATCTGCTCGGTCTCGCCAATGTTGCGCGCAAACAGGATGAACGCCCACGGGCATTCATTGCGATAGAAATTGATTTCTTCGCGAGTGAGCGATTTCCCGGCACAGCCGAGGATCATGGATTTTGATTCGGTCATGCCGGGAGTTTAGGGCTTCGCGCGATTAAAGGGAATCGCCCCCGGTCGCATGCTGTTGAAGACATATCTCTTCCACATGAAAAAGCCGGCGCTGTCTGGGACAGCGCCGGCTTTGATTGGTTGGGTCGGCTGCTAGCGCGAGACGAAGCAGTTGCCGCCGGCAGCCTTGTAGCTGGTGCACAGGTTGATCGCGTCGTTACGCGACTGTGCTGGCACGCGCACACGGTAGAACGTACCCTTGCCGGCGATCTCCGCCTTGACGATGTTGGCGGTGCGGCCGGAAAGCACGCTGCCGTAGCGGCGCTGCAGATCCTGGTAGGTCGACTTGGCGCTTTCGACCGTCGGCTGCGAAGCGATCTGCATCGACCACGAACCACCACCGACCGCGGTCGAAGCCGGATCGATGGATGCAACCTGGTCGGGCTTGACCTCACCGACGACATCCACCGGCTGGTCGGACGGGCGCTGCGGCGCGACTGGAACCTTGGCCGGCGTGTTGGCCGACTGCGCTTTGGCCTCTGCCTTGGGCTTGGCTGTCGCTGCCGGCTTGAGGGCCGGCTCATCGTCCGCCTGGGCGGTGGCCGGCGCCACGGTGCCGGTCTGGTCCGCGTCGGCCTGGGCCGCCGGAGCAACATGCTGCGGCGCAGGGTCGGACGGTTCAGCGGCCGCCACTTGCGGTGCCGCGGGCGCCGGGTCCTCACGCGGCACCAGCGAACCATCTGATTTAACCACCATGGTCCTCACCTTGCGCGGCGCGACGGCGACGACATCGGCGTTGGTGCCCTTGTCGGCTTCCTGCAGCACCTGCGCGATGCGATCCTCGGATTTCGGCGCCGGCGCCGCGGCGTCGGCGGGCGCCGCGCTGGCGGTCGCCGCGGCGTTGCCGTCCTCTCCAGCTGCCGCGGCATCCTGGTCAGTCGAAAGATCGATGGCGCGGGCAGGATCCTTCGCCTGCACATCCACCGGCTCTTCGGTGTTGGTGAGCAGTTTTTCCTGGACCGGTTCGGCGGGCTTCGTCCCCTTGACCACCGCGTCGTAGACCTTGTTGTCCTGGTTCGGCACCACCGTGCCGCCCGGATTTTCCGGCTTGACCTTGATCGGTGCGTTGTCGGCCTTGACGATTACCGGTGCTTCGCTGCCGCCCTTGCCGCCGAAAGACAGCGCAAAGGCACCGAGGCCGCCAGCGACCGCCACCGCGCCGACAATGGCGGCAATGAACAGGCCACGTCCGCGCGAAGGCTTCGCGGCCGCCCGCTCTCCGAGACCCGGAACAGCCATCGCCTCGTCCAGGTCGGGATCGTAGTCCAGGTCGTCGACAGTGAAATCGTCCGCCTGTGAAACCGGCTGGCTGCCAGGCAAACTATCGAGGTCGAATTCAGCGGCATCGGCATAGGCGCCCGATGCTGTCGCGCGGGCGGACGCTTCCATCGGCCGCGCCGTGTAGGTCCGTGCTTCCGGCTGATAGCCCGGCTTGACCGCGTCATAGCCCGGCTTGACCCCGTCATAGCCCGGCTTGACCGCGTCATAGGCCGGCTTGGGTTCCTCATGGCCAGGATTGAACCCGGCATTGTAGGATTCATCGCTATAAGAGGCGCTGCTTGCCGGAGCAGGAGCGACCTCCACTGAATTCATCTCGGTGAGAAGGCTGGAGAATTCCGCGTCGAGATCGTCATAGCCAGGCGCCGCCGGCTCGTCTTCCTCGAAGTGCAGTTCCGGAATGTCGAGATCGTCCGCCAGCGCCACGACACGCTCGGGCACGTCGACTGTCTCGACATCGGGCACGTCTTCGTAGCGAGCGGACTGTCGCGGCTGCGGCTCGGATACAGGGGCTGCATAGGCGACGGTCTCGGCCGGCTCGGTCGAACGGTAGGACGGCGCTGCGGTGACTGCCGGCGCCGCGGCCCCTAGTGCTATCGAAGCGGTCGGCTGAGCGCTGAATGCCGGTTGCTGCGGAACCGGCGTCACGCGGCTCCACGAGCGGGTTGGCTCCGGCGACGTCGAACGCTCTGCCAGCCAATCGGGGGACCCGCCCTGATCGTGCCGGGAAGCGGCGGAATCATCCAAGCTCTTGGCCAAAGCGGCGTCGAACGCATCATTGTCGAAATCGACATCACCTTGCGCGGAGACATCCGCGCCCAGATCCAGATCCTGAAGGTCATCGAGCTGCTGATCGTCGAGATCGGGATCGGCTGCTTGGGCAACATCAAGGCGATGCTGTTCCTCAGGCGCGTGTTCGTCGAGACTCCATTCGAGGTCGCCAACAATATCGGCCGGCTCCTCGGTGGTCTTTGCAACTGCGGCGACCGGCGGCTGGGCGGCGACAGCCGGCTGAGCCGTGACGGGCTCCCTGGCCAGCGGCACCCCGCGCGTGGTCATGGCACCCAGCAGCGCATTCAACTCGTCTTCCAGGCTTCGTTCATCCGCGATCGGGGCGTGCACCGGCTCGGCCACAAAGGCAGCTGGCGCCGCCGGTTGGACCGTAGCGGCTGCAACCTCTGGGATCGGTTCCTCGGCCGTCTCGGCAAACGTGTCGCCGAAGTCCAGGTCAAACCCGTCATCCGACGCGCCTTCAGGGCTGGAAATCTCGCCCTTCGCGTCCACTGCATCGGCGAGCACATCATGCGCTTCCGGCTCATCCGCTTCCCGCTCGTGCGCTTCCGGCTCATCGAATGCGACCGGCTCATCCGCGCGACTGTCAAAATCCATGTCGACATCAGCCATGGCGTCGTCGAGATCACCGGCAAAATGCTCGGTGGAGATCGCCTCGACGTCAGGCGCAGCCGCTTGCGCCGGCACAGAATATTCGACCGGATCTGCAGCGGTGGAGGACTGTTCCGCCGCCCAATGGTCGTCGAGCATCAGCTCGTCTTCGAGCGAGATCGAAACCGCATCGTTGAATTCAGGATCGGCGGCCGGCTCGACCGAAGCAGGCGCGTCGGCAATGGCCGCGGCGTGCTGGACCTCGTCGGCTTCCTCGTCAGTCCGGAAGTCCTGATCGAGCGACGCGGCAAGCTCATCCTCCATCGGCTGATCGTCTTCGAAGGGCGAAACATCTTCGAGCGAACTGGCAACGGCATTGTCGAAATCAGAACCGAAAGCCGGCTCGACGGCTGGTGCGGTTTCGGCAGCGCCCAAATCCGCATGGCCGGCGACATCTGCATGGCTGGCGACGGCTGCGTGGTCGTCGACATCCGCAATGTCCAGATGGAAATCGTCGTCGAACGACACCGCAAGGCCGTTGTCCGCCGCGCCGGCATCAGTCGTTTCGGACGTCGGCTCATGAGCCTCGGCAACCGGAGCAGCGTCGCTGTCGTCAGCGCCGAACTCGCCCATCAGTTCCTTCTCGAGGTCAATATCGAAATCACTCTCCTGCGCCGACTGATCGGCGACGGGTGCCTTCGGCGGGACAGGCGCTTGCGGCTTGACCGGCTGGCGCGGGTCGAATCCCATGATCCTGGTCAGCTCCGCGAACGGATCATCGTCAGCGATGTCGTTGTTGTCGGCTACTCTCAGCTGGGTTCTGTCTGCCATTATTGTTCCCGAACTCGCACTCATTCGGACGCCATGGACGTCGCGTAGGGTTGGCCCTTACCAGCGCAATGTGGGCAAAAGGTGACAGGTTTTTTAGTCAAACCTAACGCATTTCGGTGGGCGCAGCGGCTCCGATCAACGTCAGGCCGGACGTGAGAACGTCCGAAACAGCCTGCACCAGCCCTAGTCTGGCATGCGTCAATTGTCGGTCGTTAACCTTAACAAAACGTAAGTCCGGATTATCTGTGCCACGGTTCCAGTGTCCGTGGAAACTGGAAGCCAGGTCATAGAGGTAAAATGCCAGCCTATGCGGCTCGAGCGCAAGGGCCGCCGACTCGATCAGGCGCGGGTATTCGGCAAGCTTGCGGATCAGGCCGATCTCGCCCTCGTCAGTCAGCAAAGCACCCGCGGACGCCAGGCTGTTGCGATCGAAATTGGCCTCGCCCAGCTGCTCGCTGGCCTGCCTGAACACCGAATGGCAGCGCGCCGAGGCATACTGCACATAGAACACCGGGTTGTCCTTGGACTGCTCGGTCACCTTGGCGAAGTCGAAGTCGAGCGGCGCATCGTTCTTGCGATAGAGCATCATGAAGCGGATCGCGTCTCGGCCGACTTCCTCCACCACTTCGCGCAGCGTCACGAAATCGCCCGACCGCTTTGACATGCGCACAGGTTCACCCTCGCGAAACAGCTTCACCAACTGGCAAAGCAGCACGGTAAGTTTCACCTTATCGCCGGCAATCGCGCGCGCCAAGGCCTCCAGCCGCTTGACATAGCCGCCATGGTCGGCGCCGAGCACGTAGATCAGGTCGACGAAACCGCGATCGATCTTGTCCTTGAGATAGGCGACGTCGGCGGCGAAATAGGTGAACGAACCATCCGACTTGACCAGCGCCCGGTCCATGTCGTCGCCGACGGCGGTCGAGCGGAACAGCGTCTGCTCGCGATCCTCCCAGTCGTCTGGCTTCTCGCCCTTGGGTGGCGGCAGCTTGCCCTTGTAGATATGACCCTTCAGCGTCAGGTCGTTGATCGCCGAGCGGATCTTCTTCGCATTGTCGGCGTGCAGCGTGCGTTCCGAGAAGAACACGTTGTGATGCACGTTGAGCATCGCCAGATCCTCGCGGATCATCGCCATCATCGCATCGATGGTGCGGTCCTTGACGATGGCCAGGGCCTCGTCTTCCGGCATCTGCAGCAGCGAGCGGCCGAACTCCCTGGCCAGCGCCTCGCCGACAGGGACCAGGTAATCGCCGGGATAGAGCCCGGCCGGAATCTCGCCGATATCCTCGCCAAGCGCCTCGCGGTAGCGCAGCACGACCGAACGGCCGAGCACGTCGATCTGCGAGCCGGCGTCGTTGATGACGTATTCCTTGGTCACGTCGTAGCCGGCGAAGGCCATCAAGTTGGCAAGCGCATCGCCAACCACGGCGCCCCGGCAATGGCCGACATGCATCGGGCCCGTCGGGTTGGCCGAGACATATTCGACATTGGTTTTCCTGCCGCCGCCAACCGTCGAACGGCCATAGTTGCGGCCTTCGCCAAGCAGCGCGGTCAGATGCGCCTGCCAGAATCCATCCTTGAGCCTGAGATTGACGAAACCGGGACCGGCAACCTCGGTGGCGGCAACGTCCTTGTCCTCACGCAGCGCTTGCGCCAGTCTTTCGGCCAGCGCACGCGGATTCTGGCCGGTCGGCTTGGCCAGCACCATCGCCGCATTGGTCGCCAGGTCGCCATGGCTGGCGTCGCGCGGCGGTTCGACGGCAATGCGCGACAGGTCCGGCGAAACGCCATCATTGTCTTTCAAATCAAGCGCTTCGACGGCTTTTATGATTCGCGCGGTGAAATCGGCGAAGATGTTCATTTGTGTGACTCTGGGGACTGACTCTGGCGGCTTTGTAGCGAATCCGGCTTGTTGGCCGGCAAAATCGAGCCCGCCCTAGCTCAAATCCGGAGTGCGGTCAAACAAGCGCCGATGTTCCTTGAGCGCGTAGGTATCGGTCATGCCGGCCAGGAAGTCGGTCACGCTGCGCGCCTTGATGCGATCGTCGGCCCGATCCAGCCCTTCGCGCCAGCCGTCCGGCATGGCGCGCGGATCGGCGAAATAGGCATCGAACAGGTCTCTGACGATCTGCTCGGCGTCGGCGCGCACCCGCATCACCTCCTCGTGCCGGTAGAGATGCTTGTAGAGAAAGGCCTTCAGCTCTTTCTCGAAGGCAGCCATTTCAGTCGAAAAAGTCACCATCGTCTCCCCGGCCGACCTCACCGCGTCGGCGCTCCGCGGCCTGATCCGCTCCAGATTGGCAGTGGTGGAAACAATGACATCCTCGACCATCGCGGTGATCTGGCGCCGCATCAGTTCATGGCCGGTGCGCACGTCGTCGAGCGCCGGATAGCGTGCGCGCACGCCCTTCAGGATCGTTCCCGGCAGCGAAACAGTCTCCAGCATGTCCAGCGTCAGCAGCCCTGCCCTCAGCCCGTCGTCGATGTCATGCGTGTTGTAGGCGATATCGTCGGCAATCGCCGCGCATTGCGCCTCGATGCCGGCAAACCGGGCCAGCTCGAGGTCGTGCAGCTCGGAATAATCACGGATCGCCTGCGGCACCGGCCCTTTCAGACCCTTTCCGTTGGCGTCCGTCAGCGGTCCATTGTGCTTGACCAGGCCTTCGAGCGTTTCCCAGGTCAGGTTGAGCCCGTCGAACTCGGCATAGCGCGCCTCCAGCCTTGTCACGATGCGCAGTGATTGCGCATTGTGGTCGAAGCCGCCCCAGGCGGCCATCTTCTCGTTCAGCGCGTCCTCGCCCGTATGGCCGAAGGGCGTGTGGCCGAAATCATGCACCAGCGCCACCGCCTCGGCGAGATCCTCGTCGCCGCGCAACGCTCGCGCCAGCGCACGCGCGATCTGCGCCACTTCGATCGAATGGGTCAGGCGGGTGCGATAATGATCGCCTTCGTGCGCGATGAAGACCTGCGTCTTGTGTTTGAGCCGCCGGAACGCCGTCGAATGAATGATGCGGTCACGATCGCGCTGGAATGGCGTGCGGGTCGGGCTCTCGACCTCGTCGAAAAGCCGCCCGCGCGACTTTGCCGGATCGCAGGCATAGGCCGCGCGTGGCCGATAGCCGAATCCGATGTCGCCCAACTCGTTGGTCATGATCGATGCCGCAGTTGACTAGGTTGACTTGGCCGCTCGCGCTTCATACCTATCATGTGAAACCGAAAGCAAGGTGACGCCCATGGGCGCGGATGCCAAGACTGCCATGAAAGTCGACATGACCGAGGCCGCCGCCAGGCGGATCGCCAAGATTGTCTCTGGCGAAGCCGGCAAGACGGCGCTGCGCGTTTCGGTCGAAGGCGGCGGTTGCTCCGGCTTTTCCTACAAGTTCGACCTGGTCGACACGCGCAACGACGATGACGTCGCCATCGAGAAGGATGGCGCCACGGTGCTGATCGACGATCTGTCGCTGGTCTATATGGGCGGCTCGGTGATCGATTTCGTCGACGACCTGATGGGCCAGTCGTTCCAGATCAGGAACCCGAATGCCGTCGCCTC
Organism: Mesorhizobium sp. P2_A8; assembly: GCF_056404935.1. Taxonomy (NCBI): domain Bacteria; kingdom Pseudomonadati; phylum Pseudomonadota; class Alphaproteobacteria; order Hyphomicrobiales; family Phyllobacteriaceae; genus Mesorhizobium; species Mesorhizobium sp. P2_A8. The sequence continues at coordinate 19,710 of NZ_JBFUDB010000014.1, read as the reverse complement.
CTGCGGCTGCGGCACGAGCTTTTCCATATAGAAATGCCTGCAATCGGCGCGGTCCGTCAGATCGCGTTGTCGGCCGGGCGCAACCTTGACGCCACGCTGGCCTTCTGGCGCGATGTGCTCGGCATGAACGTGCATGCGCGCTTCGATCCGCCGGGCATCGCTTTCATCATGGCTGGCGATGTGCGGCTGTTGTTCACCGACGGCATACCGGCCGGAACCGTCTATCTCGACATATCGGGCCTCGACGATTTCCACGCCGAGGCAAAAGCCGCAGGCGTCCCCTTCACCGCGCCGCCGACGCTCGTCCATCGTGACACCGAAGGCCAGTTCGGTCCGGCGGGGGAAAGCGAATGGATGGCCTTCCTAAAGGACCCGGCTGGCAATACGATCGGCCTGGTCGAACGCCACCCGCCGCAAGAACAATGAGACTGTCATGAAAATCGTCACCTGGAACATCAACGGCGTGCGCGCACGCATCGGGAACCTCACCCATTGGCTGACCGAGAGCTCGCCCGACATCGTCTGCCTGCAGGAGATCAAGACGGTCGACGACCAGTTTCCGCGCGCCGAGATCGAGGCGCTTGGCTACAATGTCGAAACCCACGGCCAGAAAGGCTTCAACGGTGTCGCCATCCTGTCGAAACTGCGCTTCGACGAGGTCAATCGCGGCCTGCCCGGCGACGATGCCGACGAGCAGGCGCGTTTCATCGAAGGCGTTTTCTCGACCGACAAGGGCGCGCTGCGCGTCGTCTCGCTCTATCTGCCGAACGGCAACCCGATCGATGACGAGAAGAAGTTCCCCTTCAAGCTGTCCTGGATGGCGCGGCTGGAGCGCTGGGCGCAGGAACGATTGAGGCTGGAAGAGGCCCTGGTTCTGGCCGGCGACTACAACGTCATTCCCGAGCCGATCGACGCACGGTTTCCGGAAAACTGGCTGGGCGACGCACTGTTCCAGCCGCAGACGCGGCAAGCCTTCCGCCGGCTGCTCAATCTTGGTTTCACCGAGGCGGTGCGCGCGGTCACCGACGTGTCAGACACCTACACGTTCTGGGACTATCAGGCCGGCGCCTGGCAGAAGAACAACGGCATCCGCATCGACCATCTGCTGCTGTCCCCGGAAGCCGCCAACCGGTTTTCTTCCGCCTCGATCGAAAAGCATGTGCGCGCCTGGGAAAAGCCGTCCGATCACGTGCCGGTGGCGATCGATCTCGCGCTCCAGCCTGTCTGAGGGAGAGCCACCTCCTGACCCCGGACCCGCCGGCGCTGGACCTCATATAGCCACATTCCGGCGCATGATGGGAGATCATCATGGCGGCCGGGGTTCCCATGACCATTCGTATTGCTCTTTGTCCGATCGGCTTGGCATTTGCCATGGCCGCTCCTGCAGCGGCCCTCGCCGATCAGGAATGCCTGGCCAACGGAAAATCCTACCAGGTCGGCCAGGTCGCCTGCCTGACGATTGCCGACCAGAGCCATCTGGCCCGCTGCGACATGGTGCTCAACAACACGTCGTGGACGAAGGTCGGGGATAGCTGCCCCGCAAATACGATGGCGCCGCATCTGCATGTGACGCCGATTTCGACGCCGGCCCCCAGCATGGTGCCGACGGAACCGACCGAGAACTGATCAACATCGAAATCGAATGCTGTTGGTGAGGCCGGCGCGGCCGCGAGACTACTGGTCTGCGTTGCCGCCCTTGGTGAGGATGTCGTCAGCCAGCGAGATCGCGGTGCGGCGGTCGGCTTCGCCGGCGGTGGCAAATGCCTCTTCCTGCATGCCGCGGATCCACGGCTGATCGGCCGGCGAAGCGCGCTCCAGCGCGGCGGTCATCATCGCCAGGCCGCGAACGATCTTGCCACTCTGGAACAACAAATGGCCCAGCGTCGCCTGCGCGCCGGCATGGCCCTTCTCGGCGGCAAGCTGGAACCAGCGCCCGGCCTGCTTGACGCTGGCCTTCACGCCGCCCTCGCCCTTCAGGAACATCTGACCCATCTCGAACTGCGCGTTCGGATTGCGGTAGTTGGCGGCGGCGCGCATGTAATATTCCTGGGCCGCCACCTCGTTCTCGGTGACCGGGCTGCCGGGAATGCCCTTGCGCAGATAATCGCCCAGCGCCACCAGCGCGTCGGAGACGTAGCTTTCCTCGGGCGAGCCGGGCTCGACATCCTGGTCGACGATCTCGGAGAAGAACTTGAACGCCTCGTAGTCATCGCGCGCCACGCCATCGCCCTCGGCATACATGCGGGCAAGCTTCCACGTGGCGCCGATCTGGCCGTTTTCGGCGGCGTATTTATAGGCCTCGGCGGCCTGTTCCTTGTGGCCGTTCTTGTAGGCGGAGAAGCCGAACTGGAACACCGCCCATGGGCTGGATTGCGGCTTCACGCCCGTCTTGTCGTCGAACACCTTGTCGTCGAAGGCCATAGCCTGGCCCACGGCGCCAAAGGTCGCGCCAAAAGTGGCGAACACGACCAGTGCCGAAAAGACAGACGACCTCAACAACTCAGATGTCCGCATAACAGTGTGTTTCTTTCGCACCGCCCGGATGGGTGACCGCGCCATCGCGCGCCGGCCCAACCGTCTGTGCATATTTCCATATCGCGCCCGACTGATAGTCGGTCGTGCGCGCCTTCCATGTCTTTGCCCTCGCCGCCAGTTCGCTGTCCGACAACGCCACCTCGATCGTGCCGTTCACCGCGTCGATCGAAATCACGTCGCCATCCCTGAGCAGCCCGATCGGGCCGCCCACGGCTGCCTCAGGCCCGACATGGCCGATGCAGAAGCCGCGCGTCGCGCCCGAGAAGCGGCCGTCGGTGATCAACGCCACCTTGCCGCCCATGCCCTGGCCGTAGAGGGCTGCCGTCGTCGACAGCATTTCGCGCATGCCTGGGCCGCCGCGCGGACCCTCGTAACGGATGACGAGAACCTCGCCTTCCCTGTAGTTGCGATGTGTCACCGCCTCGAAACATTCCTCTTCCGAATCGAAGCAGCGCGCCGGGCCGGAGAACTTCAGCTCCGACATGCCGGCGACCTTGACGATCGCGCCTTCGGGGGCAAGGTTTCCCTTCAACCCCACGACACCGCCGGTTTGAGTAATGGGTCTGTTGGCCGGGCGGACCACATCCTGGTGTTCATTCCAGGCAACGTGCTGCATGTTTTCGGCCAAAGTGCGGCCAGTCACCGTCAGGCAGTCGCCATGCAGATAGCCGTGGTCGAGCAGCGTCTTCATCAGCAGCGGAATGCCGCCGGCCTCGAACATGTCCTTGGCAACATATTTGCCGCCCGGCTTGAGGTCGGCGATGTAAGGCGTCTTCTCGAAGATTTTCGCCACGTCGAACAGGTCGAACTTGATGCCGGCCTCATGCGCGATCGCCGGCAGGTGAAGTGCTGCGTTGGTCGAGCCGCCGGTGGCCGAAACCACGGTCGCCGCATTTTCCAGCGCCTTCAGCGTGATGATGTCGCGCGGCCGGATGTTTTTCGCGATCAGTTCCATGATCTTTTCGCCCGAGGCGAAATTGAAACGGTCGCGCATCTCGTAAGGCGCCGGCGCGCCACAGGAATAGGGCAGTGCCAGGCCGATGGCCTCGGCAACGGTTGCCATTGTGTTGGCGGTGAACTGGGCGCCGCACGAGCCGGCCGACGGACAGGCGGCCTGCTCGATTTCAAGCAGCTCGGCATCACCGATCGTGCCGACCGAATGCTGGCCGACCGCCTCGAACACATCCTGTACGGTGATCTGCCTGCCGCGATAGCTGCCTGGCAGGATCGACCCGCCATAGATGAAGATCGACGGCACGTTGAGACGCACCATGGCCATCATCATGCCGGGCAGCGACTTGTCGCAGCCGGCCAGCCCAACCAGCGCATCGTAGCAATGGCCGCGCATGGTGAGCTCGACTGAATCGGCGATGACCTCGCGCGACACCAGCGACGACTTCATGCCCTGGTGGCCCATGGCGATGCCGTCTGTCACGGTGATGGTGCAGAATTCGCGCGGCGTGCCGCTGGCGGCCGCGACGCCCTTCTTGACCACCTGCGCCTGGCGCATCAGCGAGATGTTGCAGGGAGCCGCTTCGTTCCAGCAGGATGCGACGCCGACCAGCGGCTGCGCGATCTCGGCCGCCGACAAACCCATGGCATAGAGATAGGAACGGTGCGGCGCACGCGCCGGACCGACGGTCACATGGCGGCTCGGGAGCTTGGCCTTGGAAATGACTTTGGCGTCCATACTCTTCCTTGCCGCGGGCGGTGCGGCCTGTCTCATCGCCGAGCCTTTTGGCGCGTGTCCCGAGACAAGATCGAGGTGCGCCGGGTTTATGGCGGGAAATGGGCAATTTCCTTGGCCTGACTTCTAGCGCAGGGGTTGTTCAGAAAGTGTTGCCAAAACGTCACAATCGCACGAGGCCAAAGCGGTGCGGCTTATATGCAACGCGGCTTGGATGCTCAGACACCCAGGCCACAGCCGCTCAACGAAAAAGGCCGGGCATTGCCCGGCCTTTTAACTCGATTTTCCAGAGGCTTAGAACTTGATCTTAAGGCCGCCCGAAATCGCCGTGACCAGATCGTTGCCGAAGTCGTAGCTGACTTCCTCGCCGGCCACATAGCCGTTCTCACCAGCCACCGTTCCCGAGTGGCCGCTGGTCAGCACGCCGATCGCGCCGGCCAGACGAACCTCGATGTTGGGCTTGGGCGTGTAGGCGACGCCGCCGCCCACGGTCCAGGTATCGGTCTGCGAGCCGTAGCCGTGCGAAGTACCGCGATCCCAGGAAAGCTGGCCAGCCGCACTCCACTCATCGTTGAACTTGTGGCCGATGCCGCCGGTGACGGTCCAGCCGTCACGATACATCAGGTCCAGCGAGGTGATCTGGCCTGAATGCAGGGCATCACCGGTAACGCATAGCGCAGAGGGAGTGCCCTGGACGCAAATCGGAACACTCTGCAGCAGGCTCCAGTTGACCCACTTGAGCGAGCCGAAGGCGAGCCAGCCGGGCGCAATGCCTGACTGCAACTTCAGTTCGACCGTGTCCGGCATGTACTGCGTTGAGCCATAGATCGGCAGCACTGGCATGCCAACATGCGTCAGGTCCAGCGTGCCCGAGATATTGTCGAGCTTGACCCGCGAATTGTAGACGAGGCTGGCGCGCAGCGCGATCTCGGGGATTTCATAGGCAAGGCCGGCGCGCCAGCCCCAGCCAGTGCCCTTGAGATCAACACGACCGGTTCCCTGGAAACCCGGCACGAGCGGCGACACAAGGTCTTCCTTGAAGCCATAGACTTCCTGGTAGTAGACACCACCGATGAAGCGAAGCTGACCTTTACCGGCATCCATCTTGTAGGAACAGGTGCCAGCGTAGTTGTTGCTCTTGATGTCGGTTTCCATGTTGGACTCGGCACCGGCCCACAGACCCGGATTCGTGTGCGCGCCCCAAGGCTGGGAATAGTCGAACATACAGTCGACGCCTTTGACGAGCTCCGCCTTGGCGCCGATGCGCGGCACCCAGTAGCTCTTGCTGTCCTTTGCCGTGCTGCCCAGGAACGTCAAATCGCCGTCGCTTGGGTCGGTGTCCACGGCATTCTTGAGTTTGCGTTGCGGCATCACGAAGGTCGATTCGGCTTCCGTAGCGAAAGGTGCCGGATCAAACAGCAGGTCGATGTCGTAGCCGCCGCGCTCAATGCCGCCGGCATGCGCCGAGTTCATCGCCGTCCCGATCAAAGCCAGCGAAAAGCACCCCGCCCCCAGCAGTGCTTTCAGTCGCAAAATAGTCATGAATGTCCTCCCCGAATTCGAGTGCAGCCAGCTAGAACCAATTCAGGTTAACGGTGCAATAACGAATTTATGGGGCGTACATGTACATGTTTGCCAAGCGCATTTTCGATATAATGCAGCCGCTGCCGTTAGGCCGAAAAACACCCTCTGGCGCGTGTGTCGCCCTCAAAACGGGAGAAAAGCCAGCCTAAAGGGCTCAAAAAAAGCAGGTTTTGGGGTTCCAGGGCCCCATTGTTACATTATGGCAACAATGGGGCCAAAACTTTCCGTTTACGTCAAAATTAACGCAGCGGAATGCCTATTTTCGAGGCAAAAAACCCCGATTTCGAGACGGATCAAGCGCCACGAATCTTCCCTTCAACCCGCGTCGCGAACCCTGGTCAACGCCACCGACAGCCTGTCTTGCGCATCGCGATATTCGGTGAGCTTTTCACGCTCTGCATCGACGATTTCGGCCGGCGCGCTGGCGACGAATCTTTCGTTCGACAGCTTCTTGTGCAGGCGCGCGATTTCCTCGGTGACCTTGGCCAGTTCCTTCTGCAGCCGGGCCGCCTCGGCGGCGAGATCGATCAGGCTGCCAAGCGGCAGGCAGATCGTCGCCTCGTTGAGCACGATCTGCGCCGAGCCTTTTGGGGCGACATCGGCGAGCGAGATGTCGCCGACCCGCGCCAGCCGCTTGATCGCCGAGTCCTCGCGAACCAGCCGTTCGCGTGTCACGTCGTTGGCGCCGACCACGACGAGCGGCGCGATTGCCGCCGGCGGCACGTTCATCTCCGAGCGCACCGACCGGATGCCGGAGACGAGGTCGACCAGCCAGTTGATGTCGGCGGCGGCGTCAGCGTCCTCGAAGTCCGGCGCCGGCCATGCGGCATGACACAGCAGCGACGGCCGCTCCTTGCCTTCGCCAGCTGTCTGCGCCCACAGTTCTTCGGTCATGAACGGCATCATCGGATGCAAGAGCTTGTAGATCTCGTCGAGCACGAAGGCGACGCAGGCGCGGCTTTCGGCCTTGGCCGCCTCGTCCGTGCCCATGAACACCGGCTTCAGCAGTTCCAGATACCAGTCGCAGAACAGGTTCCAGACGAAGCGGTAGGCTGCGCCCGCCGCCTCGTTGAAGCGGTATGAGGTGATGCCGTCGGTGATCTCGCGCGCAGCCCGCGTCAGTTCGGTGAGGATCCAGCGATTGACCGCCAGCTTGGCGTCGTTCAGCCAGAAATCGTCATTGCGCGCGACCTCGTTCATCTCGGCAAAACGCGTCGCATTCCACAGTTTGGTGCCGAAATTGCGATAGCCGGCGATGCGCGCCGGGTCGAGTTTCACGTCGCGGCCTTGCGCCGCCATCACCGTCAGGGTGAAGCGCAAGGCATCCGCGCCGTATTCGTCGATCAGGTCGAGCGGATCGATGACGTTGCCTTTCGACTTCGACATCTTCTGCCCGTTCTTGTCGCGCACCAGCGCATGGACATAGACGGTGTGGAACGGCTCCTCGTCCATGAAATGCAGGCCCATCATCATCATGCGGGCGACCCAGAAGAAGATGATGTCGAAACCGGTGACCAGCACGTCGGTCTGGTAATACGTCTTCAGTTCGGGCGTCTCATCAGGCCAGCCCAATGTCGAGAACGGCCACAGCGCAGAGGAGAACCATGTGTCGAGCACGTCCTCGTCGCGGGCCAGGATCTCGCCCGGCTTGAAATTCTCGAGCTTGTCCTCGACCCAGGCCTTCCACGGTCCTTCGAGCGCCAGATAATATTCGATCGCAGCACCCAGCGCCTCTTCCTCGGTCTTCTCGACAAAGACGCGTCCGTCCGGCCCGTACCAGGCCGGAATCTGGTGACCCCACCACAGCTGGCGCGAGATGCACCAGGGCTGGATGTTTTCCATCCAGTCGAAATAGGTCTTTTCCCAGTTCTTCGGCACGATATTCGTGCGGCCTTCACGCACCGAGGCGATCGCCGGTTTGGCGAGCTCAGCAGCATTGGCATACCACTGCTCGGTCAGAAACGGCTCGATCGGCACGCCGCCGCGGTCGCCATGCGGCACCGCGTGGCGATGCGGCTCGACCTTTTCCAGGAAGCCGCCTTCTTCCATCAGCTCGACGATCTTCTTGCGCGCGACGAAGCGGTCGAGGCCGTCGAGTTCATCCCAGACCGCCTCCCGCTCCGGCGTCACCTCGAGACCGGCAAGGAAATCCTCATTGTCCTTGAGGCTTACTGCCGCCTCGACGGTGAGGATGTTGATTGCCGGCAGCTTGTGGCGCTTGCCTACCTCGAAGTCGTTGAAGTCATGCGCCGGCGTGATCTTGACCGCGCCGGAGCCTTTCTCCGGATCGGAGTACTCATCCGCCACCACCGGTATCTTGCGGCCAACGATCGGCAGAACGATGTTCTTGCCGACCAGATGCCGGAAACGCTCGTCGTCCGGGTGCACGGCGACGGCCGTGTCGCCCAGCATCGTCTCGGGGCGTGTCGTCGCCACGGTGATGAAGGTTTTTGGGTTCTCCGGATCGAAGACCTGGCCCTCGATGGGATAGCGGAAATGCCAGAGATTGCCGTTGACCTCCTGCTGCTCGACCTCGAGATCGGAGATCGCGGTGAGCAGCTTGGGATCCCAGTTCACCAGCCGCTTGTCCTTGTAGATCAGCCCTTCCTTGTAGAGCGTGACGAACACTTCGAGGACGGCCTTGGACAGGCCCTCGTCCATTGTGAAGCGCTCGCGTGACCAGTCGGCCGAGGCGCCGAGGCGCTTCAGCTGATTGAAGATAGCGCCGCCGGATTCGGCCTTCCACTCCCACACTTTTTCGATGAACTGCTCACGCGTCAGGTCGCGGCGGTGGATCTGCTTTTCCATCAACTGGCGTTCGACCACCATCTGGGTGGCGATGCCGGCATGGTCCATGCCCGGCTGCCAGAGCACATTCTTGCCACGCATGCGCTCGAAGCGCACCAATATGTCCTGCAGCGTGTTGTTGAGCGCGTGGCCCATATGCAGCGAGCCGGTCACATTCGGCGGCGGGATGACGATGGTGAAGGCTTCCGCCCCCTCCTCGGCCCCGGCACCGGCGCGAAACGCGTCGGCCTCCTCCCAGACTTTGGCGATCTTCGGCTCGACGGTTTTTGCGTCGTAGGTCTTTTCAAGCATGGGAAAATGGTCCGCGCTGTCGGGATTTTTGCTGGTCCGGTGTAAATCGGAAGGTTTTGATCAAGTCAACCGCAAGGGCTGCCTCGGGTCACTACAGGCAAATAGGCGTGGCCCTGTTCATTTCAACGTAAGGCCGTGTCCGCACCCGGCACAAAACTTCGCCCTTGGCGTGCGGTATCGCTTTGCGCAGGCCGGGCAGCCAGGGTGGCGGTCGGAGTGGCGAACACGCAGGAGCCGAGATGTACGGCCGAGTGTGGCTCCGATGCATTCGCGACAGCGGTCGGTAGCCGGATACCTGATTTCTTTCCAAAGGCCATTCTTGGAAACGAACCGCCGACGCGAACTGATCCTGCCAACAGAAACGCCGCCTCACCGGCGGCGTTTCAAGGTTGATGGATATGCCGATATCGGAGGCTACTGCGCCCCGCGCGCCACGCGCTCGATTTCCTCGCGCACCAGCCTTTCGACCAGTGTCGGCAGATTGTTGTCGAGCCAATCCTGCAGCATCGGCCTCAGCATCTCTTCGGCCATTTCGTCAAATGTCTTCTTGCTGCGGCTGGCAAACGCATCGGAAAGCTCACCAAAGGCGGCGGCAACCTGCCGGCCGGTGTGCTCGGAGACGATTGCCGGACGCGGCGAATCGCTGGCGGCCACCGGTCGCACCACGCTTGCGTCTGGACGAGACGGCTCGACGGCTGCTTTCTCTGTCGGCTCGTCCGTTGGCGTCTCCACCGGCGGCAGGGCGACTGGCTTGAGTACCTCGCCCTTGTCCGGCACCGCCCTCGCCTGCTCGCCAACCGCGGCGATCTCGCGCCGCCAATCGGCAACGGGAGCATCGGCTAGAGGGCCTGCTGCCGGCGCGTCGGCCGTGGCCGGCAAGGTCGGCTCTGCGGTAACCCGGGCGCTGACCTCTGCAAGTGTCATGGATGGCTTTGCCGGAGCGGAATCGGGGCGCACCGGCGTTTCCATGCGCGCAATCACCGGCTCGGCGGCCGGCAATTGTGCCTGGACTTCCGCCAGCGTAATGGGCTTCTTGATCTCGGGGGCGGCATGCAGGTCGGCACGGAATGCCTCAACGTCGGCAACTGGGTCGGCGCTCGACGCCGGCTCCAGATCCTGGCGCAGCTCATCGGCGTCGCCCGGCTGCTTGCGGCCGCCGTCGCTGTCCTCGATGATCCTCCTGATGGAAGCCAGTATCTCTTCCATGGAAGGTTCGCGCTGTGCGCTGCTTGCCGTTGCCATCGTCACATCCGCCGCCCTTGTGACCCCTGTGGAGTTCCGCCCGGCAAAGCCGGAACGAATCATGACGACAGCGTAACCGACGGATCGCCGCACGAGAATCCCCAATCTGGGGACTTGTGGGATTTCAACAGATTAGAGCGCGATCCCGAACCAGGGTCAGCGAAACCAAAAGGCATACCAGAGCTGGAAGACGGAACTCCGAGCCGAACGCCGTCAGCGGCCGTCCGGCGTGCGCAGTCCGTACCACTTGTCCTTGACCGCGTTGTAGTGCTCTTCAGGCCTGTATTTCGTCACCTGCAAGCCGAGGCGGTCGACGGACAGGCGGCCGGTCGCCTGCAGGATGGCATAGCTCGCCACCACCACGTCATGTTCAAAGCTGGCCTGGTTGATCTCGGCGGTGATGACCGTCGCCTGTGCGTTGAGGACATCAAGCGTGGTGCGCTGGCCGACATTGCGTTCTTCGATGACGCCGCTCAGCGCAAGTTTCGCGGCCTCGATCACTTGCCTGTTGGCGGTGACTTGTTGCTGCGCGGCGGTGTACTCGGTCCAGGCGGCGGTCACCTGTTGCCGCACCAGGTCGCGGTTGACGTCGACCTCGATGCGAGCCTGGCTGAGCGATTCCTTGTCCTGGCGAACGATCGCCGAGGTACGGCCACCGGAATAGATCGGGATGCTCAGCGTTGCCCCGATACTGGCCGAATTGGTCGTACCGTCCTGCGTCGCGAAGGCGCCCGGCACGGTGTTGCGATAAGCGCTCGACACACCCGCGCTTGCGGAGAGCTGCGGCAGCAGCGCGCCTTCGGCCGACTTCACCGAAAACGCGGCGGCGTCGACCAGATGCTGGGTGGCAAGGATGGCGGGGTGCTCGTTCGCGGCCACCCCGACGGCGGCGGCGAGGCTCGACGGCAACAGCTTTCCCACCGGCGAAGCGGCTTTGAGCTTGCCGGGTTCGTCGCCGACGATCTGGCGGTAGCTCGCCGCACTTGACAGCGCCTGCGCCCGGGCGGCGCTCAGCGATGCCACAGCGGCAGCCCGCGAAGCGTCGGCCTGCGCGACATCGGTACGCGTGCCTTCACCAACCTCGAAGCGCGAACGCGCGGCGCGCGCCGTTTCGGTCAGGAATTGCAGGTTCTGCTCGGTCAGCACGGCGATCTGGCGGTCGCGAATCACGTTCATATACGCTTGGGCCGCGCTGAACAGGGTGTTCTCTTCCGTGTTGCGCAGGTTCTCGACCTGGGCACGGACTTGCGCTTCGGCGGCAGCGACATTGTTCCTGGTCTGAAAGCCGTCGAACAGCGTCTGATTGATCTGGACGCCAAAATTGCCGGTGGTCAGCGCCACGCTCTGGTTCGTGCCGTTAACGTGGCTGCTCGAGTAATCGATGTCCGCCGAGCCATTGATGGTCGGGCGCCAGCCCGACTTGGCGATGGCGACGCCCTCATCGGTGACACGGACGCCGGCGCGGGCCGAATTCAGCGTGGAGTTGTACTGATAGGCCTTTGCAAGGGCACCAAGGATGGTTTCCGCCGAGGCCGAGAAGGGAGAAAGCGCGGTCGCGGAAACGAGGACGGCGGCGAAAAGACTCTTGCGTAAAGGCAGGACCATGTATCCCTCATTCGTTTTCCATGGGAACCACGCCGCGCCAGCTTCTCCTCTGAGAGCCGGTGCCGCGTGTTCGATGTTCCCTGCTGCTCAGCCCCAAAGCACCCCCAGTTTGCGGATCAGCAACGATTTCAAATGCAAGCGACCATGACAACGCCGATCCTGCAAGGCAAAATCATTCAGAATTCGAAGGCACGGATACGTTCAAATCCCGGTAGTGGCTTAATTGCCGCATTAAACGCGCGTCTTCCGGTTACAACCCCCCCTGCTTTAAAAAAAAGTCGGGCCACGCCGGAATTGCCCTGCCCTTCGACGGCGACGAGTCGGCCGCCTTCGGCAAGCTGGTCGAGCAGCGGCGCCGGCACGTCCGCGACGCTGCCGCCGATGAAGATGACGTCATAAGGCGCCTGGGCGGCATGCCCTTGCGACAAGGTCCCCTGGACAACGGTCACATTGCCGCAGCCCAGCGACGAAAGCGTCGATCTGGCCGTTTCGGCCAGCGCCGAATCGCTTTCCAGCGCCACCACGGACTTGGCCAGCCGAGACAGGATGGCCGAGGCATAGCCAGTGCCGCAGCCTACATCGAGCGCCGAATCGGCCGGGCTGATCTCGGCCAGTTGGATAAGCTTGGCCAGCGGCGAGGCTTCCATGAGATAGCGCGCGCCGTCCGCGCCGGCGGCAATGCGGATATCCTCATCGATATAGGCGAGATCGCGCTTGTCGACGCCGACAAAGGCCTCGCGCGGCACGACAAGCATTGCGTCGAGCAGTGGCGCGCTGGTCACGTCGGTGGTGCGGACCTGACCATCGACCATCTTGACGCGAAGCTCGGAGAAATCAGCGCTCATGTTCCAACCAATCCGCTTGCCGCGCCAGAACCGCGGTTCATTACGATCGGAACTTCAGGCCCCAGCGCTGCTGCGCGGGGCCCGGGCATTGGAGGCCTCGCCCGGAATCGAACCGGGGTGCAAGGATTTGCAGTCCTCTGCGTAACCACTCCGCCACGAGGCCCTAACCAAAAAAACCGTTTGAGTTCCAATAGTTACCAGAAGGCCTTTTTTCCATTCTGAAAAGTGCCCTCTGCCCGTTCCGAATAGCGGTTCTTTCTATGTGCTTCAAGGGGCCTGCGGAAAATTGCTTGAGGCCCGCACAGAGGTCTCTCGCCTCATTGCGCAGCCGCTGAAAAGCGGATCGCTTAACACGCTACTTAGATTAGCAAGACAACCAACCGGAAGTCCGGGAATGCCTACCGAATATCCCGGCATGTGAATCGCGCGCTTGGTCGACACGAAAAGCACCGTCCAAGCGGCGACCGAGGTGTATGGGCCGGAGGCGGCAACCGCCCGGCATTGCGCTATTCCGCTAACTGGGCGGCAGGGGACTAGCGCACACCGGACGCAGGGAGCCCCTCTCGGGAGTCGCAGTCGTAGGCAACCTTAGAGCCACATTCTTTCTCTGAGCCATTTGAGGAGCTTGTTGCCACCGGTTATCTGACGGACTCTTGCAGCAGCCCATTGCCCTCTCATCGTAGTCCCGGCATGGCAACTGCAGACGACGTCGTGCAATTCCCAGTCAGTCAGTTCGAAGAAGCGCTTTGCTTCCCCATAGGTGTCATCTTTCAGGCCCAACGCACGCAGTACTGGATCTTCGAAAGCCACTGTGATTGGCGAGCCCGCACAGCGCACTGCGTCGCGATCTTTCCCCTTAAGATGCTCGGTGCCGGTCAGGGCTCCCAGGCGGCGCTCGGGATATTCCGCTAGCAGCTCTGCCCAGCGCTCGATTCGCTGTTGCCTGGTCATGATCGGGTACGTCGACAAAGATTCCACTTCTGCAATTGTCTGCAGTTGGTTTAGGGTTTGGTGTTTCATGGTCGACTCCTGTGATCGAAGGTTCCCTTCCCAACAAAAATTATCGCGCCCCGACTCGCTGGCAAGACCGGCAGGCGGGTTTCTCGATGGAAAATTGCCTGAATCAACTCCGGAAGGCGAGGCCGCGGCAGTGCGACCGTCGAACCGTGGATTGACATACAAACCAAAGCACCAAAGGCACAAAAAGCCCGCCACCTTTGACAGCGGACTGAGGCTTGTAGAGATTAAAGGGAGAGTTTAAGTGGAGCGGCTATGGCCTGGCTTTGATCCCCCTTTTGCGCCCTATCCATGCGGTCCAAGCCAGGTCAATGCCTGACCTGGCGGGCGCTCCGCTCCCACCTTGTTGACGGCGGCAGCCTCGGCTTAGTTTCAAACGGGCCTCCCCAACATCCGACAGAAAAAGCCCACCCAGCGTAGCCGTGGCGGGCGGAAAGTCTTCGTGCGCGCGTCCTTGCCCTGCCATGCCCCGATTGGATAGGGTTTCAAGGTTCCCCTACCCCAATTCCATGGGGATCAAAACAGGCTTGCACCGAAGAATCTGAGCTAATGCAAATAGCCCAAAAGCCACAGAATGATGATGATTGGGATCGGGATTCCGAGCAGCCAGAGTAGTCCGCCTCTTAGCATGATTTCCTCCTTTAATTGTTGGGAAGGAAAACGCTCTTCGATGGGCTTAGTTCCGCGCATTTCCGGGCTGCTATACCTATGGAAAGCCCCGGCCGGTGAAACGGAGACCACCGACGCGGTTGGACCACCGCTTCTGCTTTAGACGCCCTTCGTCTGCGCGTAGGGTAGGGTTTTGGCGGCGTCTCGGCAAGGTACGTGGTGAACCGCGCCAGCGGTTGTCGTGCGTGGCTATCGACCAGAACCAGGTACCTGCGCTCGGCCCGTGCTGCTCGCCTATAATGCGGCCAATGCTGTCGGAGCCGAGGAAGGTAGATCATGCGGCGGGCCTCGGCCGCCAATCTCTGTTCTGCCCCAATCGAGCCAAAGCCGGGCGCCTCGATCGCGAACGAACCGAGCCGCATCGGATATGGTGGCGAAAGCCCTATCGGCTCGCTGTCTTCTAGGACTTGATAACCATCCGCTGCGGCGTCGCGGACCTTCAATCGATCAGCTGGCATCGTCTATCTGCAATTTCCGCACCGATCCGAGGCGCAGTTTCGGCTCGCCGCGTAGCGATCGCACGTCCGCGCTGGTGCCCGACCTTACCCACTCGACACTCGAGTCGGCAACTGCCTGCGGTATGCCCGCGGGCCAGAGGGCGGGCCGCCGCGTCACTCCTTGAGTTTGCGGTCAAGTTCGTCCAGCAGTGACCGATGCTCCTGGGGGGATATCGTCGTCAAGCGGTAGATTCAGCAAGTGGCGGAGGTGGCGGCGGTTGGTTTCATTGGTGATCCACTGGCGAACCAAACGAGCGACGACCTCCTGCCTTGTCGATCTCTTCCATGGTCAAGGCCTGCACGGGGCATCGCAGGCCCCAACTTCATGGTGCGGCAATGGTTCCTCTACTCGAACAGGTCGAAGACGACGGCACAGCCGGTCAGAGGACATTCTGTCAACAAAAGGTCGACAAGCTGCTCATCGGTCTCGGTCAGGTAGGCATACCGCTGCCTGATCGTGGTGACGAGTCGACGAGTCGAAATAGGGTTATCGGCTG
Organism: Mesorhizobium sp. P2_A8; assembly: GCF_056404935.1. Lineage (NCBI taxonomy): Bacteria > Pseudomonadati > Pseudomonadota > Alphaproteobacteria > Hyphomicrobiales > Phyllobacteriaceae > Mesorhizobium > Mesorhizobium sp. P2_A8. The sequence continues at coordinate 4,433 of NZ_JBFUDB010000014.1, read as the reverse complement.
CTCAATATGGAACGAACTGCTTCGGTCGCGTCGCATGGGGTAGATCGAACATTCATGGGACTCCTCCCCAGAAAAATTCGTACGTCGTCCTCTAAATATTTAATAAACTGTCGCCCTAACGCAACTGTCGATTTCGTATAGACGCGGGCCGCGGCGAACTTCTGGGTCAGCTCGGCACCGAGATCACGTCCGACCCGACGGTGTCGGGGACGTTGTTTGAAATCCACTTGTGCAGGAAGTTGGTGCCGCGTGTGCTCATAAGAGATAGCCCGGCTTGCTTATCAGCAGTGACACAGGATTTCGCGAGCCGGGCCACGCCCGTTCGAAGAGGGAAACTGACAACTGCCACACCGAGTTCGGTTAAAGACGTAGATAGATTTTGTATTGAAGCCCGCAACCGAGAGGCGCATATGTTTAGTGCCCGGCCCATCCCAAATGCCCGCGGCATGGCCCGGCCTGCGGAATCCTGTGTCAAAGATTTAGGCAGGCCGGGCTATTCGGCTACCCCAGCGGTTCAACGTCTAGTGGAACACGATCTGAGCGAAGAAACCATCGGCCAAATCACCGGAGCGGAAGACGATTCGCCTTAGCGCCTTTTCACCTTCGGCGTGATCTCCTCGACCCCCACCTTGTCGCCGATCTCCTTCGCCATCTCGAATCGCCTGCTCGTGGTTTGTGGTCAGCACGGCGCGCCAATGGGGCTTTTCGAACACGCTCACGACGTTCCCTGTCACTGAAAAGCCCGCGCCTCTAGCGGAGAACGCGGGCCGATCAGGTGGGTGCGTATCCCGATCTACGGCAGGGAATGAGCATCCCAGCCGCTAGTTGGAAACTTTTAGAAATCGCTAATGTTCCATCGAGCCCGCTTCCTGGGCGCTAGTTAGTTGGGCGGCATATCGTTGCCGTCCTCATCCAGATCGAACGTGAATGGCAGTACCTCTTCGTAGAGATTGTGGTACTCGATCACAGCGTGGTACTTCCGCAGCAGCAAGCGCGTTTCATCGCTGATGCCGGCGCGCTTCAACTCGGCCTGCGCATCGAGATACGCTTGCATCAAACTCTCGGCCATGCCGCAATCCATGATCGCGCATCGGTAGACGTCGAGGGTGAGCGCCCACTGTACGAAATTAACCAATCTTTGCCAGCTGGGAACATCGCGGAACGACCGCGCGTTATTTTGGTTCAGCGACCGAAACGTTCGCCCAACCTCCTCCGGTCGACTGTGAGGTCCGCTGCTTTGCAATGATGGCGGGCCTGAGGGTTCGCGTTATGGACCAGCGTTTCAATCGCACCTGTCTTAGCCCCCACGATATGGCTATTTGCCAACGCGTGTTCGATCAGGTTTGCGCAGACGAACACCTCGACCCTTTAGGCCGCGATGCTCAAATAATAGCGTCGATGGTCGTGGGGATTTTTCGAAATGCTCATACCAATGAACGCCAACTCCTTGAGGCCGTCAGGTCTCGTCTTCAGGAAGTGTCCGCTAGCCATCGAAATAAATGGCCGACGCGGCTGCCCGGATGAGAGAACCATCGCGTAAGCCGCGCCGGCCACGGCGGCAAATTTGCCGCGCGCGGTACCTAGGGCGGGCCCTGGCCGGCAATCGCAGAATAGCCCTTGGTTAAGAGTACATTTTTCGATCTTGAAAGGCTGATTTCGCCTTCATATAAATCCGTGATTGTCCACATTGCGGGAGGCAATTGCAGTGGATGACGCAATGCTGAATGGCAAGGTTCACCCCTGCGTTGAAGTGGTCGAAGCCTGCGGCGAATGGCACGTCCGCGTAGTGGCGGAAGACGGAACAAAAACCCTGTCATTCGAACTGGAAGCCTACGCTCTCGCCTTCGCGGAAGGCCAGCGGATACGCCTAGGGCTTGATGAGTTCGTACAGTTTTAAGGCTTGCTCTGATGGCGAGCAATGACAGCCAATGGCTTTCGATTTTCGACCTCGACGCTTTGCGAGAGGCTTTCCTGAAGTCCGTCCGCGAGAACAACGTCACAGAGGAGGAATGGGGAGAACATGCCCAGCGGTTCATTCAACATCTAGCGGACCAAGATCTTAGCGGAGAAATCATCAGCCAAACCACCGGGGCAGAAGGCGATCAGAGTGGGGGAGCATGACCAGCGTAGGCCTGTGGATCATACTCCTCACAGCCACTATCGCGGTCTTTTACCTGTTGTCGTATGTCTCGATTGATGGCCTGTAGGCGCTAACCCAGATAGCGGAACGGCGGCGGCGCCGGGGTGAGGCTGCGCAAAACCCGCGACGAAGAGTGACGCGATGCGTATAAGAACCATGACCCAACAGGACGTCCCAGCGATATCGAAGCTGCTCGGCGAGTCCTGGCGGCGCACATACGGGCCTATCTTAGGCTTGGCGGAAACGGCCAAGATTTCGGACGTCCATCATTCCACGCAGCGGCTGGCGGAGGAACTGGCGGACACCAACAAGATGGCGTTCGTTGCGGAACGGCCGGATGGGTCTCTCGCCGGCTATGCGATGGCCGAAATGGATGCGAAAGGCGACGTGATGCTGGATCGCCTGCACATCGAAAAAAATGAATTCGGGTCCGGTCTGGCGGCCGACATCCTGCATGCTGTCTTTGCAGCCCATGTCGGCATCCCAAGCATCGCGTTAGAAGTGCTTGAGGGCAACGAGCGCGCGCTCACCTTCTACCGCAAGCACGGTTTTGAAATTGTCGATCGCAAGCCTGCGTCCCATGGCGCGGAAGGACACATGTCGATCATAATGCGCAAACTGTTGTCTCGCGCGTGACACGCCTTGGGGCCGCTGGTGATTGTCGCTGTCCATAAGGTGGAGAAACATTGGGCGCCGACACGCAAGAAGGCGCTACGCGACCTCGATTAGCTTCTTGCCTTCCCGGACACCGGTCGTCGTCGTGTCCGGCGAATAGATCAGGCCCGCGTCGACACCGCCGCACCTGCTACATTTTAGCTTCGGAATGAGGTCATCTCCATTGCCGGCGCATCCGGGCCGAACCGATCGCGCAGGCTCACGAGGTCAAGCACCTGGTTATGATTGCAGGGTGCATAGTGGCAGCCGTCACGGTCATCTTTGCGTCGATGAGCGATTGGAAGGTCCAGCCTTTTGCCATATGGTCTCTTATATCGCGGTGATCATCAGTCAGCCAAGCCGCCGCTGCGGTGTTGGCGAAGCTTGCGCGCCGGCCATGCTTTCGCCACCCGGCCGAGGTCTAATTGACACCGTCCGACCCATCGCGGCTCCCGAGCGGAAGAAGGAATTTCCCATGGCTTCGACCGCAGCGTTGATCTGGTATCTAGTAATCGCCGGTCCGCAAGGCGGAATGGTCGTGCTGCCCAGCACCTTCGACAAGCGCGAACAATGCACCGCCGCCATCACCGAATATCAGAAGCAGCCAACGCCGGCCGGTTGGTCGCTGCAGTGCGTCCCGAGCGCCTCCCCCTTTGTCAACAACGGGTCGGCGGAGTAAGGAGCATCGCAGCGGTGGCCTACACAGTGATTTGGTATGGGAAACAGGGCGTCGTTGAAAAGACGCCATTTGATGCCGAGAAGGCTGCGAGAGACCACGTCTTTGCGACCTTTCCCGCTCGGAAGCGGGATGACGCTATCGTAGCGGTGGAAATTCGCCAAGACGACGGCACGGTTATTTTCAGTCGAGCAGGGGGCAACTAGCGTGCTTCACTTTACATTAGCGGAAGCGCATAAAGCTTCCACCCGGCGGCGGTGTTCCTCACAGGCATCCAGCTCGGTTAGGCCCGGTATCCTAGCACATCCCAACCCCGCAGGGTGCCGGGCCGCTCCATACTGATCGAAGGCCCGCCGCCCCATATGCGAAACGACGGGTCCCCGCCCCAGCCCCTGGGAGCTCTAGTCGGCCTTCGGCCGCGGCTGTCGGGTCGAGCCCGATCGCTAGAATCCATGGGCTAGTTGCTAATACCGATACATGCCGCCCCAAGCCCGCCTGCGGTAGCACCGGACGCGCCGGCGACCATGTCGCCAATAACTACGGCAGACCCTTCTCCAGCCCCGACGGCGATGGTGGCGGCGGTAATAGGGGTCGTAGTAGGGGTCGTGGTAGCGCCGATGGTAGACCGGCTCCACTTCCGCCTGAGTACCTTCATCATCGAAGGTCGGTGAGTCTGGCGCGTCGAGTTCATCGAGAATGCCGCTGGCCCCTGGAACGCCGGCCACTGCGTTGATAGGCCGAACCGCGCTTGCAAAGGCCGCGGCCCCTGCAATGCCAAACATTGCTGTCAAGAAGGATCGCCGATCCATAGAAAGCCTCCCAGTGTTACACAACTCTAATGTTACCAACTCTTAAGGCGCGCGGCCGGGAAAGGCAGGCTTTGCGCCCGGTACAATTGGGTTCGCCAACCGCCGTGCGGCTCGCGAACCCTATCAGCACAGGAAGGGACGTAGCTGCGCCGAT
>NZ_JBFUDB010000013.1:0-198893 GCF_056404935.1 Mesorhizobium sp. P2_A8 | reverse complement strand
GCCATGGCTGGACCTATTCGGCGCATCCGATCTGCGTTGCAGCAGGCGTTGCCAATCTCGAACTGATCGACGAGATGGACCTGGTGGCAAATGCCCGCGAGACCGGCGCCTATTTCCGCGCCGAGCTGGCCAAGGCCGTCGGCGGTCACAGGAATGTCGGCGATGTGCGCGGCGACGGCATGCTGGCGGCGGTCGAGTTCGTCGCCGACAGGGACGACCGGGTGTTCTTCGACGCCTCGCAGAAGATCGGACCGCAGGTGGCGACGGCGCTTGCAGCGAGCGGCGTCATCGGCCGCGCCATGCCACAGGGCGACATTCTCGGCTTCGCCCCGCCGCTCTGCCTGACCCGCGAGGAAGCCGACATCGTCGTGGCCAAGACCGCGGATGCGGTGAAGAGCGTGTTTGGCAATCTCTGACATGAACAGTGGACACCATGACCATAATCATGGCAGCTTGGTCGAGCAGGACGCGAAACGCTTGCCGCCGACCTCAGCGGCAGCGGTGCGCAGCCAATTCCATCGCCACATACAGCTGAGATGCTCGGGGCGAAGGCCACAACGATTTTTCGAAAGCTGATGATTGGCCGCAAGGCCCCACCAGATGAGATCCAAAAGATGCAGCCGATTCAACGCATCTATTTTGTTTAATTCCCGCTATCGAGATAGCTCCCTACGACTCACGTTCTCAACTATCGAGTAGTTTGAAGTCTTTGCCAACTGAGCCGCTATGTACATATTTCCCCTTGTAAGCCTAGTCGGCTAGGATCTACGACTGATTCCCTAGTCGCTTGGGTGTCGGAGCTGGTCGAGAACCCAGGCCATTCGAAATGCGGAATCCTCGGCTCTGCCAGGCCCATGTGAAGGGCCGCTGTGACCCCCCACCATGCGTGTCCGGAAGACAAGCTCAGGATCTCGGTCGCTCGCGACGGACCGACGCTGCGCCACGTAGCGGGCGGGCTGGTAGTAGAGCACCTGACCATCATGCAGCGCCGCGTCAACGTATGTTGGCGGAAGTGGCCGATCAGCGTTGAGGTTGTAGTACGGGTCGTAGCTGCGTAGGTACCTATAATCGTGGGCGATGTGGGGATCGCCGTATTCAGCCGTTTCCTGCAGCGCGTACGGCATGGTGAAGTCAAGCTCGGTATCTAGGATGTCGGCGACCGGGACCTGGGCGAGTACGGCGCGGAATAAATCGGGCCGCAAGGCCGCGGCGGCGAGCACGGTACCACCGCCGCCGCTCTGTCCCTCAATGATAATGCCATCGCGGGTGGCGAAGCCCCGCTGAACGAGCCCTTCCGCAGCAGCGATCAAATCTGTGTAGGTAAGGCGCTTTCGATCACGAGTAGCCGCCTCGTGCCATGGGCGACCGAACTCGCCGCCCCCTCGTACGTGCACGATGCCGAAAGCGACACCTCGGTCGAGCAGGCTCAACCGCGCGGTCATGAATGAGGGCCACGCGAAGAACGAGGGCCATCTCGATACTCCGTAGCAGCCGTACACGTTCAATAACACCGGCCCGAGGCTCGTTCGATCGCGCCGCGCGACCAACGAGATTGGGACCTGCACCCCGTCTTCCGCCTCCACCATGAAGACCGTCGCCACATATTGAGCCGCGTCATACCCGGGAATGCGGGCCTGGCACAGGACTGCCGAGCGGTCGTCGGCGAGATCATGCTCGAGGAAGGTGTCGGGCGTCACAAATGAGCTAACCGAGTAGGTCAATGTCGAGCTTCGGACCGGATGCCGTGCGACCGAGTAGTGACCACTGGCCGACACGCCCACCCCTACTGTGCAACTCGGTTCATCCAGAACGATTGTCGTCTCGATCCGCCCGCTTTCGTCGCGCGAGACCAGGCGAGGACGGAGGCCGACTCGCTCCAGGAGAACTAGGTGGTGTTCGAGCAAGTGGACCTCCTCGAGCATCACACCGTTCCGATGCGGTATGACCTCTTCCCAGCGCGAGGGTGACGGGTCGTCAATCGACGCACGCACGAGCCGCCAATACGGTCCGGTGTCATCGACGAGGAACAGGAACTTGTCTTGCCAGTGCTCGGCAACGACCTGATGGCCAAATTCACGCGTCAATAAACGACGCCACGCAACGCCCGGTTGGTCGGCGGGAAGGCACCACACCTCCACGGCGCCTCGATGAACGCCCTTTACATCCAGAAACAGCCAGGCGCCGCTATCAGAGCGCCTTATCCCCAGGTTCAGTCGCTCGTCCGCCTCCTCGAACACCACCTCAGTGTTCGCAGCTGCGACGTCCAGGCGGATAAGCTCATGAGATTGTCGCCGCAGGTCAGATCGCTCCCGCGTGAAAAACAGGGTATGACCATCCGCGGCCCAAGCTACCATCACAGCCTGCCTCGAGCCCCGCCAGACTTCTCGGCCGGTCTCCATGTCCCGCACCCTAAGCTCGTAGTTCTCGTCACCGATGACATCGAAGCTGAAGGCCACGTAACGCCCGTCGTCACTCGGCTCGAAAACACCGAGCCGGTAGAAGACCTCGGCTCCTGCAAGCGCGTTGGGATCGAATACAAGCTCGGCCGGGTCTCCGGCTACCGGCCGCCGCCACCACTTCGGATGTGGAAGGCCCGGCTCGGGTCTTTGGAAATACTCGAAAGGTCCAACTTGCAACGCTGGCGGGGCGCCCTCGCGAGGCTGGCGCCCCTCGATCTCGGTGATGAGCTCGACCTTGAGATCTGCCAGGTGAGCTGTCGCTTGCTCCGCGTAGCTGTTCTCCGCTTCCAGATACGCGCGGACATCGGGATTCTCCCTGTCGCGGAGGAAGCCATACCAATCCGTCGTGACGTCGTCATGAAGCACCCTGATCCTAGGCTCGGCACGGGGAAGCGGCGGTTGCAGGCGCTGCTCTCCCATTATATTGCCATCAGAGAGGCCACAAGATCGGCGAGGTACGTCATGGGCCAAGGGGCGCAATGAGAACCGCAGATAGCATCACCATCGTAATGCGCCGCACGAGGAAGCCGGTAGCACGCGGTAGCACTCACCGATTGGTCAAATTGATGCATCAATGTTCCTCCAACGGATAACGAGAAAAGCCGTTGAGACAAATATCTTTCGGCAGCGCCGCGTTCGGCGCGCGGCATCACGGCCGTGCAAACAGTCGACTTTCACTTCGCCAACCAGCATGCAGACATGTGCTGCGGCCCGACTTCGATGGCCGGCGGCTCCTCTTGCTTACAGCGATCGAAGGCCAGCGGGCAGCGAGGATGGAAACGACAGCCTTTCGGCACTCGAGCGGCGCTTGGGACCTCGCCCTGCAGGGCCGGCAGCTCGGTGCGACCTGCGTTGCCGCCAATCTGCGGGGTCGCGTTGCGCAACGCGACGGTATAGGGGTGGCGGGGGTTGAATGTGATGTCGTCGGCGCTGCCGATCTCGACCAATTTCCCAAGGTACAAGACCGCAATCCTGTCGGCGATCAACCACGCGAGCGGCAAGTCGTGGGTGATGAACAGCAGCGCCATATTGTGCTTGTCGCGCAGATCAACCAGGACCTGAAGAATCTGTGCGCGTATCGAGACATCGAGCATCGAGACAGGTTCGTCAGCAACGATAAGCTCCGGCCTAACGGCAAGTGCTCCGGCAATCACGACCCGCTGGCGCTGCCCCCCAGAAAGCTCGTGCGGGAAGCGAGCGAGAAAGTCCCCGGGAGGATTGAGCCCCGCGGCCGCAAGGGCTTCGCCCACCCTCGCGGTAAGTTGGGTGTTATTTTCAACGAGCCGCAGTGACCGCAATGGCTCTGCCACAATATCGAACACGGTGTGTCGCGGGTTGAGAGCCTGATACGCGTCCTGGAATATCATCTGCACGCGATGTCGGTAAGGACGCAGGGCCGAGGCGCCTTGAACCGACGTCATGTCGCGGCCTTCGAACAACATTCTGCCGCCAGTCGGCTGGGCGAGCTTGGTGATGACGCGGCCGACCGTCGTCTTGCCACTTCCAGATTCCCCGACCAGGGCGACGATCTCACCGCGTCCGATGTTGAGGTCGATGCCGTCAACTGCGCGTACGGTGCCGCCAGGTCGGCCGAGGACACGGTCGAACAGCCCACCCTCGACAGGAAAATGGACCTGCAGGCTCTCAAGGCGCAGGATTTCGGCGGTGTCAGGCATGGACTGCAACCTTGTCTTCTTGCGAGGTCCGGTGAAGGTGACAGGCGACGCGTCCCCGGCCGACCTTGTCGAGGCTGGGGACTTCGGTCGCACAAACGCCCATGGCCGACGGGCAACGTGGATGGAAGGCGCAGCCTGAGGGTCGATTCACCAGGTTGGGCGGATCACCCGGTATTGGCCGGATCATCTTTTTGCCGTTCGCCGGGTTCGGGATCGAGTCGATCAGCAGTCTGGTGTACGGGTGCTTAGGTTGGGCGAAGATCTCAGCAACTGTTCCGTCCTCAACGATGCGGCCCGAATACATGATCATCACGCGATCACAGGACTCAGCCACCACGGAAAGATCATGGGTGATCAAGATCAAGGCAAGATTGAGCTGCGATCGCAACTCCCCGAGCAGTTTGAGGATCTGAGCCTGGGTAATGACGTCCAGCGCCGTGGTCGGCTCATCGCCAATCACGATCGAGGGGCGACATGCCAGCGCCATGGCAATCATCACCCTTTGACGCATACCGCCCGACAACTCGTGAGGATAGGCGGCGCCGCGATCCGCCGGAATGCCGACGAGCTCGAGCAGTTCTCGTGCACGCGCAGTCGCCTCGCCTCGCGACATGCCGAGCTTCAGCATACACGGCTCGGCGATCTGCTTGATGATGCGGTGTACGGGGTTGAGCGCATTCATCGCGCCCTGGAAGACAACGGACGTTTCGCTCCAGCGATGTGGCCGCATCGCCGCATCGTCATCTATCGGCAGTCGCTCTCCGCGATAGCGTACCTCGCCCTCGCTGACCCGCGCGTTGGGTGATAGCAGGCCAGCAATCGCCATTGCGGTCGTGGTCTTCCCGCTGCCCGATTCTCCGACGAGGCCAACGGCCTCTCCGGCCCTGAGCGAGAAGCTCACGCGGTCGATCGCACGCGATGAAACGCCCTTGAGCCCATAGTCAACAGAGAGGCCTTTGACGACGAGAAGCGGAGGCTTTTCCTGGGAGGAGTTTGTCATGGAATAACCCTCCGCCTTGGATTGAATGTGTCGTCGAGGGCATTGCCGATCAGGACGAAGCTCAGGGAAACCGAAAGCACGCACACCCCCGGGGCGCCGAGGTACCACCAGGCTCCAGCACTTGCCGCGCCGGCGCGCTGAGCCTGCGAAAGCAAAGTACCCCATGAAGGCTGCAAGGGATCGCCAAGCCCGAGAAACGACAGCGACGTCTCGACATAGATTGCGCCGGCGACCACGAGAGCGCCGTTGGCCGCGATTTGCGGCACGAGATTGGGTAGGATGTGCCGCAACATGATGCTGAGATTACCGCTGCCCGCAACGCGTGCGCGATCAATGAATGTTCGCTCCTTAAGCGACAATGTCTGACTGCGAACGACGCGGGCAACGAAGGCCCAACTTGTCATGCCGATAACGACAAGGATCACAAAGAGAGAAGGCCGGAAACCGAGGATTTCTCTGCCCCGCCCCATAACCTCGAGAACCACGGGGGTGATGACCAGTGCCAGCACGAAGGACGGCATAACAAAAAAGAAGTCCGTCAGACGCATCAGCCAGACGTCAACGCTGCCACCATAGTAGCCAGCCGTCATACCAATCGTAGTCCCGACGACGAGGCTGATTACAGTCGCCAGCAGCGCGATCGTGAGCGAGATCCGGGCACCATGGACGACCAGATTGAGCACGTCTCGCCCCACCTCGTCCGTCCCCAGCAGATGCTCGCCTGATGGAGGTACGAGGAAATCGCCGGTTGCATTGATCGCAGTCTGGAGCGGCCCTGCAAGGATATTTGGGACGGCTGCCACCACAACAAAGAAAACCAGACATACGAGGCCCACCTGAGCGCCGCCGTAGCTGAGAAATTGACGCAGAAAGTTTTTTATCGCTCGCGCCCGGCCTCGGGGGGAATATTGAACAATACTTTCGCTCATTACCGAACTCTTGGGTCGAGGAGGCCGTAGGCAAGATCTGCTACGAGGTTCGCGACAACGATCGACGCACCAAGCAACAGGAATATGCCTTGAAGGACAGGATAGTCCCGTGCGTTAAGCGCCTCCACCGTCAGCCCGCCGATGCCGGGCCAGGCGAATACGGCCTCGACGGTGATAGCACCAGCGACCACGTAGCCAAGATTAAGGGCAATCAGGGTTACGACCGGCAGCATTGCATTGCGAAATGCGTGGCGCATCAGCATCTGTCCGCCAGTCAGCCCTTTGGCCCGCGCGGTTACCATGTAGTCTTCGGTGACGACGTCACTCATTGCGGCACGTGCGACCACGACGTATTGGCCGATTAGCCCAAGCGCTACCGCGGTGACTGGAAGCGCGAGATGGCGCAAGTAATCGAGCAACCAATCTAGGGAACCGCTGACAGCGCCAGGCGAATGTGCACCATAGCCCGGAAACCAACCCAATGCCGTGCTGAAGATCACCACCAGGAGCATGCCCAGCCAGAACGCGGGCGTAGAATAGAGCGCCAGGGAAGCTCCCGTGGCGATATGGTCGACAGCTCCTCCTCTGCGCCAACCCGCATATAGCCCAAGCATGACACCGCACAGGATGGCGATGAATTGGGCTAGGCCGACGAGGGCAATGGTGGCCGGCAAGCGCTCCAAGATCACGTCAGCGACATGCCTGCCCCTGAACTTGAAGCTGTAGCCAAAATCGCCATGGAGAGTCGCCGACAGGTAGTCGACCACCTGGTCCGGGAACAGCGGCCGATCAAGGCCCCAGTTCTGGCGCTGCGCCTCCATCTGCTCGGCTGTCACGCTAGTGCGTGCCCCGCCGAGCAGAAGCCGGGCGGGGTCGCCCGGAATGACCCTGAAAAGGACGAAGTTCAGGACTGCTACCATCAGAAGCGTCACGACCGCCCTGAGGAAGATGCTAGCAACGCGCCGGCTCGCCCCTCGCTGCCCACTGGCAACCATCTTAGACCGGCCTCAAGTGATCGAACGGAAAGTAGCTCCACTGCGACATGATGTCGTGCGTTCCCCAACCTTCGAAGCAATCCTTCCGACGGGCTTCCAGCACGAAGGGGTAACAGAGAAGGATATAGGGCGCGTCGGTGTAAATGAGGCGCGACGCCTGATCGACAAGCTCCTGCGTCTTCTTGAGATCAGCGGTGACGTCGACCTCCGATAGGAGCGCATCGAACTTTTCATTCTTCCAGTAGGAAATGTTGCCTGACCCAATGAGCTTGGCGTTGCCCAGCCTGAGCACACTGTGAGCCGACGGCGACGCCCAATCCGCAACAACGGCCAGATCCCAGCGTCCGCCGCTGTTCGTTGGGGCTGCCGTGCGGGCCCCGAGCGCGCCGGAGTCGAGCTGGGTCACCGATACGGGAATGCCGATTTGTCCCAACCAGCCTGCGACGAGCTGCACGGCGGCGATCGGTATCTCGAGAGTACCGGAAACGGTTCCGGTTATCAGCTCGAGCTGGAAGCTGTTTCCTTCCTTGTCCTCCCGGACGCCGTCGCCGTTCGTGTCCCTGTACCCTGCGGCATCAAGCCGCCGGCCGGCTTCAGCGAGATCGAAGTGGCGCTTGATGTCGCTCATCTCTGAATAGTAATCTGGCGCCACCGGCATGGCCAGTCCAATGCCGGGATCGGCGTGCCCGCGGAAGGCGCGATCGACAATGGTCTTCTGGTCGATCGCGTAGCCGATCGCATCGCGAAACGCCGGATCCTGCAGCGCCTTTGTGCTGCCCGCTCCGTTTCCGGAGAGAGTGTTGAAGGCTAGAAAGTTTCGCTGCTCAACGCGCGATTCTCCGACTACGATGTCGGGACCCTTCGAGAGGTCGGCCCACTGGGCGGCCGTCAGGCTGACGCCATAGTCAAGGCTGCCACTCTTTAGACCTTGAGCGATGGGATCGGCTGTATCGAAGATGTGGAGGATCAATCCAGCCAGTCCCGGTTGCCCCGTACGAAAGTACGAGTTCGGTGTTAACCGAGCAAACTGGCCCTGCTGGAACTCTGCAACGATCATCGGACCCGTGCCCACCAGCGGCGGCTTGTTTTGAAAGGTGCCGCGCGCATCTGCGTAGGAGACATCCTTCCAGATGTGCTCAGGGACCATCATTATATAATTGTCGATTGGCCAGCGGGTTGGAGCCTTAGTCACAATATGCAAAGTCTCGTCATCGACCGCCTTGATGGATTCGACGTTTTCCAAACCGCTCGTATTATTCCAGCCAACGTTCAGTTCGTCGGGCTTGCCTATGGAACCGCGCAAATAGTTATAGGTAAACGCCGCGTCCCTGGCCGTAGCAGGTTGGCCATCCGACCACTTCATGCCGGGCCAGATCTTGAAGGTCCAAGTGAGATTGTCGTCAGCAACTGACCACTCCTTGGCAAATCCCTTCCGATCGGGATGGCGCTGGGCGTCCACGCCGACCAGAAAGTCATATGTGAAGACCGTCGGCCAGAACGAACTCCAAGTGGCAAATGGGTTCATGGTGTCGGGCGCTGAGACTGCGCCGATCCGCACGATGTGATCGCCGCACGACGAGGCGGCAAACGCCGTTGAACGAATAATCCAAGACGCGGCTGAGCCAGCTAGCATTGCCTTCATGACGGCGCGGCGATTAAGAGTCCACCTATCCATTCTATCCTCCTGCTTTGATGAAACGCGAATGGCACAATTTCCTGCCTACTGCGGCGCAGTGCTTTCCAATGTCTTCATCGGGAGACACACACCCAGGTTCCGACGGCGCACGGCCGGCTTTGCATTCCGGAGCCTCCATCCCAATGACACGACAATATAAGCTTATAGCTTATAAGATATAAGAAGCAAGCTATTTTAATGATGCCTCACGCGACGGGTCGCCGGCGTGGTGATCAGCCCTTCATTAACCGCGACCATGCTGTTTTTTCGACCTTTCCTTCGAGACGGAGCAAGTCGGCGGCATCAGTCATGAACCGGAATCTTGTCTTCTAGCGAGGGCCGGTGAAGGTGGCACGATCGCCAGATCGGAATATCGATGCGTAGTGGCACAAACGGTCATTGATGCAGGAGCCTGCACCAAAGCCCAGCTATGCAAACCAAGCCTGGGGTGCCATCGGTACGGATGTCTCGAAGTCGAGTTCGTGAGTGGCGACGAGTCTTGCGTCCACTGTCTGCTCGATCGTCTCGACGGTATCCCATGTTGACATGAATGCATCCGGGCTCCAGGCAACCGCCGGGACGGAGCGCGTCCTCATCTTGGAAACCAGATAGGTGGCGTCGCCCAGTAGGAACACTGGTTGCGAGCGAAGCCTCACCAGCAGCGACTGGTGGCCTCTGGTGTGCCCCGGTGTCGGGATAATCCGCAGCAGCCCATCACCGAAGATATCGCACTCGCCGTCGAGTTCGATCCATTGAATAGGGTGATTGAAGTCCTTCTCGACAAAGATCCCCCGCTGATAGCGTGGCGGGTGCCTGGCGAAGGCAAGTTCCTCGCGCTGAACATAGACCTTCGCGCGCGTCAGCCATTCCAGACCGCCCGCGTGGTCGAAGTGCAGATGCGACTGGACGACATGGGAGATGTCGGAGGGTGCCAAGCTGAGAGTTGCCAGCCTCGGCACCAGCCAATCATGTTCGGTCATCACCACCTGGAAAGCGTCGGCTGCGGCACCCAGTCGGGAATGCGGGTCGGTGCGCAGATCGGGATGCGGACCACTGTCGAACAGAACGTTGCCGTCTGGGTGGGTGACCACGTAAATGAAATACGGGTTGAATACCTTGGTGCCAACGCGCGTGTCGAACGGGTCGAAGATCGCCCAGTCGGTCATGTCACCGCCGCAATAGAGCGGATAGACCCTCATCTCGCCAACATCCTTGTAAGCGAAACCGCTCATGATTGGCTCACTTGCGATTTGAGCAGGGTCAGGGACTCGCCGTGGCTCTCGACCACGGCGTGGTGGCCGTCATAGCTCTTCTCGACCTTGTCGAATTCGACGTAGCGATCAGACGGCATGCGGGGAATCTCCCTTTTTTGGGGGGCGGTGAACTGGCTAGCCACCGTGTCGGCAAGCGCCTGATCGGCCAGCGGCCTCATCCCAGTGGTCGGCCCGCGGATGCGCCGCCGCGGTCTCATCAAGCGCTGCGCGGATGCCGTCCACCAGGGCGTCTATCTCATTGGGGGTAATGACGTAGGGCGGGCAAATCGCGAGCACGTCCCCCATGTTGCGGATCATGACACCGTGCTCGCGGCACCGCCGCTCGACATCGGCCCCAACTCGCAGCTCCGGCGCGAAGGCGCGACGGGTGGCGCGATCCTCGACGATCTGAATCCCCGCGATAAAGCCGCGGCCGCGAACCTCGCCGACCAGCGTATGACCGTCGAGCGCGTCGGCGAGCGCTCCATGCAGGTGGTCACCGAGACGACGCGCCTGGCTCACGAGATCGATCTCGCGGTAGATCTTGATCGCCTCGGCGGCGACGGCCGCTGTTACCGGATGACCGGAATAGGTGAAACCGTGGCCGAACACGCCGACCTTGTGGGCCTCGTCGGCGACGCATTGGTAGACCTTGTCGGAGACGATTACGCCGCCAATGGGCAGGTGACCGGATGAAAGCCCCTTGGCGATCGAGAGCATGTCCGGTTCCATGCCAAATGTCTGGCTACCGAACCAGTTCCCGGTGCGTCCGAAGCCGCAGACCACCTCGTCGGACAGCATGAGGACGTCGTATTTGCGCAGTACTGCTTGGATCTTTGGAAAATAGTCCTCCGGTGGCACCAGCACGCCGCCGGCACCCATGACCGGCTCGGCGATCATCGCGGCGATGGTCTCAGGCCCCTCCGCGAGAATCAGGGTTTCAAGTTCTTGGGCCAAGCGCGTGGCGTAGTCACGCTCCGCCTCGGCCGGCCGACCATCAAGGTAGTGGAACGGTCGCGCCGCGAATATGATGGGAAGCGGCGGCAGATTGAAGGACTTATGCATGTGCGGCAGGCCACTCAGCGCCGCGCCCATGATCGTACTGCCGTGGAAGGCGCCAAACCTGCTGATGATCTTGCGTTTCTCGGGACGCCCCCGCGCGGCTTGGTAGTACCAGGCGAGTTTGACCATCGTGTCATTGGCTTCCGAACCGGAGCCGACCAAAAAAACGCGCGCATCGTCGAATGGCGCCAACGCGGCAAGCTGTTCGACGAGTTCGACGCTAGGCTCGTTCGAACGGTGGTTGAAGGTGTGGTAGACGGCCAGTTTGCGCATCTGGCGGTCAGCCGCGTCAGCCAACCGACTGTCGCTGAAGCCAAGCGAGGCACACCAAAGTCCGCCCATCCCCTCGATATAGCGGTTGCCGGCATCATCGATGACGGTCGCGCCCTCGCCGGCCACGATCGTCAGCGGACCATGATCCTCATGCAGACGCGGATCGGTCTGGGAATGAAAGTGCCTGGCCATGTCCAGCACCCGCAATTCGTTCTTCATCAAATTCTCCTTCGCGACCAGATGGGCCAGTTGCGTGAGCGATAAATATCTTATATCTTATAAGTTGTCGAGCAAAATGATCCTGAGAGTCGCGCTTAATGCCCAACCCACACCCCCCTTCAAACATCGCCTTACAACCGAACGCGGAGCAGATCGCCCTATTGCGAGACAGAGCAGAGTTCGTACGGCTCGAGACGCTGCGCCTTATCCAGATCGCCAAGGTTGGCCACTATTCGTCGGTGTTTTCCTGCGCGGAGATATTCGCCGCGCTCTACTACGATGCGATGCGGCTCAAGCGCGGCGACCCGCGATGGCCAGACCGCGACCGCTTCCTAATGGGCAAGGGACACGCAGCAGTCGGCCTCTACCCGCTGCTCGTCGACTGGGGGTTTTTCTCCAAGGATGTCCTCGATGGCTACACCCGTTTGGGTAACCCCCTCGGTGATCATCCCGACATGCGTAAGGTCCCCGGCGTCGACTTCAGCTCCGGCTCGATCGGCCATGCCCTCTCGGGCGGTCTCGGTATGGTGCTTGGCGGCCGCGCGGCCAACCGGCAATTCACCGTCTATGTCCTGCTCGGCGACGGCGAGATGCAAGAGGGCCAGGTTTGGGAAGCGGCGCTGTCAGCGGCCCATCATAAGGCCGGCAACCTGATCGCCATCGTCGACCGCAACGGATACCAGCTCGACGGACAGGTCGACGACATCATCGGTATAGAGCCGTTGGCGGACAAATGGGCGGCGTTCGGCTGGCAGGTGCACGAGGTCGACGGGCACGACGTCGTCGCGCTCGCGACGCTGATGCGAGGGTTGAAGGCCGAGACATCACGCACCCAGCCCGTTTGCGTCATCGCCAAAACCTCCAAAGGCAAGGGCGTTGGCTACATGGAAACCGAACCCGGCTGGCATCTGGGCTATCTGGCGCCATCGGACGAGGCCTTGGCCGCCGCAGAGATCAAGCGTGGAGGCAAAACACAATGAACGGCCCGATCGATCCCAACTCCTGGCAGTACCGCCAGATCAACGCGCGCGCGCCTGGCCTGAGCTACCTGGCCGACGCGCTCATCGAACTGGTCGAAGAGGGCCATCCGGTCCTGGTGGGCACGGCCGACCTGCAATATTCGAACGGCCTGGCGCGGTTCGCGCGGCGCTTTCCCGAACGCTTCACGCAGTTTGGCATTTCAGAACAGAACATGGTTTCGGCTGCCGCCGGCATGGCCAGCACAGGCGCCATGCCATTCGTCGCCACGTTCGCCTCCTTCCTGGCGCTGCTGTGCTGCGAGCAGATCAGGACCGACGTCGCCTATTCGGCCCTGCCCGTGCGGCTTATTGGTCATCATGCCGGCATTTCACTCGGCTTCTACGGCACTTCCCATCATGCGACGGAAGATCTCGCCATCATGCGAAGCATCGCCGACCTCACTGTGATCGCGCCAGCCGACGGTCCGCAATTGGCGGCCGCCGTCAAGGCGTCCGTCAACCATGCCCAGCCTATCTACTTTCGCATCGGCCGCGGCCAGGAACCGGTGGTCTATGAAGACGGCGTCAACTTCCAGTTCGGCAAGGCGATCGTTCATGGCGAAGGATCCGACCTCACCATCATCGCCTGTGGTTCGATGGTGCATCCCTCGAGGGAGGCCTACCGCACGCTGCGCGGGGCTGGCAAGTCCGTCGGGCTGATCGACATGCATACGATCAAGCCGCTGGATACAAAGGCTGTGCTGGCGGCGGCGGCTCACTCCCGCTTCATTCTAACGATCGAGGAACACAATATCCTGGGCGGTCTGGGCGGCGCCGTGGCGGAAATCCTGGCTGAGGCAGGCAGCCCGGCGCGGCTGATACGCCATGGCATCCGTGACGAATACAGCCTGATCGCGCCGCCGACGCATCTTTACAAGCACTACCGGCTGGACGCGGCGGGAATCGAAGCCATCGTCCTCGAAGCGCTCGGCTGAGCCGACGGACCATCACCGCGAAGCACGGATTCTTAGATGGTCAATCAGGACAACACCGTCACTCATCGAGCGCACAAGCGCGGCGATGCCCGGCGGACCGCTCAGCCCGTGCTGCAGGCTCGACGCGCCGCATGTCTTCGCCCGCACCAAGGCGCGCTTAAGCGCATGTTGCAACAGGACTTATAGGATATAAGAACTTCTCGTGCTTTTGTCCGTTGCCGATTCGGCGCGGCCAATAAATTGTGGCGGTGATTGATGAACACAATGCAGCCAGTCGAACAAGGTAGCCTGTCGGCGAGAACCTACATTTCGCTGCGCGAGGCCCTAATCGCGGGCAATTTCCGGCCAGGCGACAGGCTGCTGATGCAGGATCTGGCGCAACGGCTGGGCACCAGCGTCACGCCTGTGCGAGAGGCCTGTTTCAGGCTCGTCAGCGAGCAGGCACTGGAACTGCGGTCGGGGCGTTTCGTCACGGTTCCCGAGCTGACCCGGTCGCGCTACTGGCAAGTCCGGCTCATTCGTATCGCGCTCGAGGGACTAGCGGCCGAACTTGCCGTCGAGCATGTTTCGGACTCGGATATCGAAAGGCTTGTCGAGATCCATCGTGATTTCGTGGTCGGCGAAACATCCGGCGATGCCGAACGGGCTCGCCGAGCCAATCGCGAATTCCACTTCGGCGTCTACCGCCTATCCAAGATGGACATGCTGATCGGGCAGATCGAAAGCCTGTGGGTATCGATGGGGCCGATCCTCAACGTGTATTATCAGCAGGCCGAGAACGACTACATCGGCGCCGAGGAGCATGAGACGCTGATCAAAGCCTTCCGTGCCCGCAACAGGAAAGCGGCGCGTAAGGCGATCGAACGCGATATCGTGCGCGGCGGCATGAACCTGCTGCGGTATTTCGATGAGCAGGACGCGATCGCCAAGCAGTCGTGATCGAAGGCCGAGGTTCTCTTCCCGACCCTGTCACTGTGCTGGCTCAAGCGGCTCGTAACCGGGTATAGCCTGTTAATCCAGATCCAGATACCCGCTCCAACTCGGAGAACTCGTGAGCGGCGGATCTGGTAAGTCAACCTCGCTCGACGCTTGAGGGACGCGCCACAGTGTCACGTTTGGTCGCATGGCCATATCGCCGCCACCGGAAAGCAACGCTTATTCTGTAGCTGCTGATGGGATGGATGTGAAGGCGTGTGGTTTCTGCGAGGTCACGGCAATGATGTGTGGGAAATGCACGTCGAACATCCCCGTGGTTTCCGGCCGGTTCCAGTGTGCCGTCCAGAATTATGTGTATCTGTCTGAAATTATGCCGGCCTTGAAAGATCGTGTGCGGTATGTGCGTGTCCAGTCAAACGGTGTCGAGTTGCATCGTGACCGACACGTGTCATGCTAGGCGGGCGGACGCTGGTGTCGCTCGAATCCCTTCTTAGTGGCGACAGTGAAAGAGTAAAAGCGCAGAGCTGGACCTTGGTCGATAGGGTTGCTCCGGTTTACCAATCCGTGTTGGGTTGACCAATCCGTTGTCGACGGTTAGCGGGTTGACCAACGAGGGCGCCATTGTGGCGTGCGGAATTAACTGTCGTTGTCCGGAATTAATCCGGACTTCGGAGAGGCCGGGCCCATCGCGAAAACGATCAATCACCTATGTGTCGAGCCGCCGCCGCGGACGGGAATCTGCGGGCTTCAGCGTCCGCCGAGTGTGAGCGGTAGTCGTTCGTTGAGGGTTACCAAACCTGTCGCTGGTGGGTTACGAATGCGCCTAATGAATGGTCGCAATTGTCTCAATGAATCAGCGCCTTAGCGCCAGTTCGAAATTAATTGTCGTTGGGGCACAATGGTAACCTTGTGATCGAAGGGCATTGGTAACCTATTCGAGCGAAAGCAGTGGGATATGAGCCACTTAGCAGTACAGCTGACGACAAATAATTCTGGACGCCGACGACAGATAATTCTGGACGGCACACCATTCTACGCAAATTATGCGACTTTCTAAGCACAAATCATGAACACAAGAAGTGAAATAGCTCTGGGCTTTCAGATCGCCAGCGGGCACCAGATTGCCTGGACCGAAAAGCGCCAAAGGCCGCATAGGGACGTCGAGCATTTTCGACCAAAGTCGCTCTATTGGTGGCTAGCTTATGACTTCGACAACTATCTTTTCCCATGCCAGATCTACAAGAAGGACTTCTTCCCCGCTGTGGGTCCAGTGCGATCTCCTCTGTTCCCCAGCAGCACCACACGGAGGGCCGTGCGCCGGCATAATGAACCGACGACAAGCTCCGCGTCTGGCAACAGCCTAGCGGCGCACCCCTCTCAGCAGCTCCGGTGTCGGAGCTGGTCGATAACCCAGGCCATACGAAATGCTGCTTCCTCCGCTACTCCACGCCCATGTGAAACGCCGCTGTGGCCGCCCACTGTACGCGTGCGGAAGACAAGCTCGGGGTCGCGATCGGCCGCGCAGGACCGACGCTGCGCCACGTAGCGAGCGGGCTGATAAAAGAGCACCTGGGGATCATCGAGTGCAGTGTCGATGTACGTCGGCGGAAGCGGGCGTTCGGCACTGAGGTTGTAATACGGATCGTAGCTGCGCAGGTACCGATACTCGTGGACGATGTGGGGATCTCCGTACTCCACCGTTTCAACTAGCGCAGACGGCATTGTGAAGTCCAGCTCGGTATCCAGGATGTCGGCGAGCGGAACCTGGGCGAGCACGGCCCGGAACAAGTCGGGCCGCGAAGCGGCCGTGGCAAGCACGGTACCCCCGCCAGCGCTCGATCCCTCAATTATGATGCCATCATGGGTGGCGTACCCCCGCTCTATGAGCCCCTCGGCAGCGGCGATCAGATCCGTGTGGGTAACACGCTTTCGATCGCGGGTAGCCGCCTCATACCAGGGGCGTCCGAACTCGCCGCCCCCTCGGACGTGCACGATGCCGAAAGCAACTCCGCGATCGAGCAGGCTCAACCGCGCGGTCATAAACGAGGGCCACGCAAAGAACGAGGGCCATCTCGATATTCCGTAACAGCCGTACACATTCAATAACACCGGCCCAGGGCTCGCTCGATCGCGGCGCGCGACCACCGAGATCGGGATTTGCACCCCGTCTTCCGCCTCCGCCATGACGACGGTCGCCGCGTACTGAGCTGCGTCATACCCCGGGACGCGGGCCTGATATAGGAATGCCGATCGCTGGTTGGCGAGATCATGCTGAACGACGGTGTCTGGTGTAACAAACGAACTGACCGAGTAGGTCAACTTCGAGCTTCGGAACGGATGCCGTGCGACCGAATAGTGACCACCTGCCGACAGGCCGACCCTCAGGGCGCAACTGGGCTCGTCAGGAACGATCGTAGCGTCAACCCGCCCGCTGCCGTTCCGCGAGACCAGGCGAGGACAAAGGCCGTCTCGCTCCAGGAGAACCATATGCTGTTCGAGCACGTGGACCTCCTCCAGCGTCACACCCGCTCGATGCGGAACGACCTGCTCCCAAGACGACGGTGAGGGATCATCTATCGGCGCACTCACGAGCCGCAAGTACGGTCCAGTGTCGTCTACCCGAAACAGGAACCTGTCACCCAAATGCTCGGCATAGATCTTATGCCCGAATTCACGCGACACGATCCGGCGCCACCTGCCCCGCGGTTCGTCGCTAGGAAGACACCACACCTCTGCAGCGCCGCGCTGCACGGGAGGGCACTCGTCCGAGGTCGCAACTACGTCGAGAAACAACCAGGCGCCGCTATCTGAGCGCCGAACCAGCACCCCCAGTCGCTCGTTGGCCTCCTCGAACACCACCTCGTAGTGTCCGACCTCGACGTCCAGGCGAACAATCTGATCGTGATGCCGCCGGTCAGTCCGCTCCCGTGTGAAAAAGAGCGTTTGATTGTCAGCGGCCCAGACAACCCGCCCGGGGCTACCCGAGCCGCACCTAACGTCACGGCCGTTGGCCATATCCCTCACTGTCAACGCGTAGCGCTCGTTGCCGATGAGATCAAAGCTAAACGCCACGTAACGCCCGTCGTCGCTCGGCTCGAAAACACCGAGCCTATAGAAGACCTCGGCCCCTGCAAGCGCGTTGGGATCGAAAACAATCTCGGCCGGTTCCCCGGCTACAGGCCGCCGCCACCACTTCGGATGTGGAAGGCCCGGCTCGGGTCTTTGGAAATACTCGAAAGGTCCAACTTGCAACGCTGGCTGAACGCCCTCGCTACTCTGGCGCCCTTCGATCTCGGTGATGAGCTCCGCCTTGAGATCTGTCAGGTGAGCTGTCGCTTGCTCCGCGTAGCTATTCTCGGCCTCCAGGTACGCGCGGACATCGGGATTCTTCCGGTCGCGGAGCCAGCCATACCAATCCACCGTGACGTCGTCATGAAGCACCCTGATCCGTGGCTCTGCACGGGGAAGTGGCGGTTGCAGGCGATTGTCTCCCATCATACTGCCCTCAGATAGGCCAAAAAATTAGTGAGGTACGCCATGTGCCTAGGGGCGCGATCGGAAACGCAAATAGATTCACCCTCGTAATGCCCCGCGCGAGATGGCCAGCAGCAAGTGGCAGCACTAACCGGATGGTAAAGGTGGTACATCAATGTTCCTCCAGGGGATAACGTGAAAACCGAGGCACGGCGAATGAGATTTCCACTATCTTTCGGTCGAATCGCGTTCGGCGCCTGGCAAAGCAGCCGTCGCAGCAAGACCGTGGGGCTTCACTGCGCGAGCCAGCATGCAGACGTGTGCTGCGGCCCGACTTCGATGGCCGGCGGCTCCTCTTGCTTACAGCGATCGAAGGCCAGCGGGCAGCGAGGATGGAAACGACAGCCTTTCGGCACTTGAGCGGCGCTTGGGACCTCGCCCTGTAGGGCCGGCAGACCGGCGCGATCTGCGCTAGTACCACTCTGCGCGTAGCGTTATGATCATAGCCCCGCACTCCGCACGAGCTTGAGCGGACTATCGAGGGCAGAGGCGTCGCCATTGACCGTAGTAGCCGAGCACTCTCAGCCGATTGATCCCATCATCATTTTGCAGAGATCAACGACGTCGTAGATCGGCAGCTTTGTTGTACGACGCATCGTTTGAGTTACGGTTGGAAAGCCTGTGCATTCAAAGAGGATCGCAGCAATTTCTGGATGCTCGGCGCGGAGCCGTGCGATGCATCCGGCGACGTCGGCCTCGATATCGGCAACGTCGGTAGGCATCGGCGGGCGCCTCATCTCGTTCTGCAACAACTTTCCTCCTTCGACCCCGCCGATGACTAACTTTGACCGTTGCACCGGATCGTCAACGCCAAGCAACTCGATGCCGCAGACCCTTGAGTCGGCGGTTAGGATGGCCAACTTAGAAGACGACGACAATTGACGGAGCAAGGCTGGCACCAGGAGCAGGCTTGACGTCGCGACAGGAACGTTCACCGAATTGGCCACAGCAGTTTGATGGCGGATCGAAAAACCACAGTCCGAGGTTATTGCGACAGCGCCTCTTTCAACAAGGCGCTGGGCAGCTTTGATATAGGCCGGCTCAAGTGCCGGATTGCCACGAACAACATCAGCTGCCCAAGCTCCACGAATCGTTTCCTTGATTATCGGGAAGTCATAGGTTGCTGGATTCAGCATCGAGCCGGATACAACTGGAGGCGGGCTACCATCTGGCCCAACCCATTCGATGCACATAATTCCGAGAGAACGCTGGCGCGCTGCCATAATCACTTCTTTCTATCGAGAGTGAATGAGCGCCTCAAGGCGTCACCGCTGGACGTAGGTTGTTGCCAGAAGATCATGCGCGAAACAGAGTATGCGGTGTGCTGCTCATGATATCGGCGCCGCGATCCGTGACAAGAATTTGCTCGCTGGTCCCGACCATGTACCCGCTTTCGCTGTACAAAATCACTAGAACGTGCAGGGTCATTCCGGGTTTGAGAATATCCGACGCTTCGGGCTCGAGACTCAGCGCGCCACGGTCCGACCAATTGATCCCGGTTTGATAGCCAGTGCGGTTTCGAAGGACCCTAGGACGTCCGTCGCGGTCGATCACCTTTCGCGCCGCCGCGTTCACCTCTCCCGCTGTTACACCGGGCTTGATGGCAGCAATTGCTGCTTCAAGCACCTCCTCCGCCAAACAGTGGAGCGATTCGGTCCCGGCGTTGTGGCCAAGGACGGCACTACGAAACACCCCCGCCACATACCCCTTTCTGATCCCGCCGACTTCAACCGTCGCAGGCTCATCGTTTCGGATCGCATGACGCCGCGGCTCTCCGTGCGGCAATTTCGTCCGCTCTCCAAAGTTCAACGAGTTGAGCAAAACTCCCTCACCGCCGCATCTTTCCACCTCATCACGGATGGCGGCAGCGACTTCGGTTTCGGTTATGCCCTCCTTCAATGAATTCTGAAACGTGACGATTGCACGATCCGTCATGGTCATAGAATCACGCATCGCCTCAAGTTCCAGCTCGCTTTTCACGGCCGAAATCGACGGGACAATTCGAGTCGCGTCGGCAATCCTGATACCTGGAAGCTGCGCTTCAATGGCGCTCAAATCGGCTGGCGCGAGACCCCAGCAGCCAAGCTCAAATCCGATCGCTTTGTTTTGCAATCCATACCGGCTTAACACCTCTCCACATACCTTGGCGAAGTCTGACTGATGGGTATACGGGACGATTTCGTCGATGCAGCTGTATGCATGGACTGACTGCTCGTCGTACTCGCGAACCACAAATGTCGGTGTCCGTCCCGGCACAAGTATCAGAGGAAACGGCCTGAAATACCCACCCTTCCCGTCATATCCGGTAAGATATTGGAGATGACTGTGGGCGGTGATCAACAGCGCGTCGAGTTCGGCTCTCTCAACCGCCTCAAGCACTTCTGTTTGCCGACGATCATATTCCGACTTGGGAAATGGAATACCAGAAGCCAGGACTGTTGTGGGCGTTGAAGTCATGCGTCACCAGGATTTGCGGCCATCGTTTGGTCCACCGAGCGCGCTCTCGGCTGTGCTCGCCACCACGCGAAATACAGAATAACCAACCAAAGAATTGGGAGGAGCATCAATAATGACGCCACTGCTGCGATAGTTGGATCAATCTGATTCCGAATGTTCTCCCACATCTTCAGCGGAAGCGTTCGGATCGCGAACCCGCTAACCAATGACGAGATCACTACCTCATCGAAGGAGTGTAGGAACGCAAAAAAGGCGCCACCGATAATTCCTGGCCTTATTAGTGGCAGTGTTACCCGCCAAAAGGTTTGCGCGGGCCCCGCGCGCATGCTCATCGCAGCCTGCTCTAGCCGTCTGTCAAAGTTTGCAAGTGTCGCCGATACGATCACTACAACGTAGCTAATGGCGCCAAGACTGTGCGCTAAGACAATGCCTGCCTTTGAACCGATCAGCCCAAAATCTGAGAGCCCAAGATAAGTTGCGATGCCGACCACGATAACTGGGATGGTAATCGGGGTGAGAATGACCATGTTGAGCAAACCGCGTGCACGCGGTTGTACGCGGCTGAGTCCATATGCTGCTATCGTCCCTACGAACGTCGCAAAGACCGCAACGAAAATGCCGATTTGGATGCTTATCAACGCGGCGCCGTTCCAAGAAGGGTCGCCGAAGAAATTTCTATACCACTGAAGAGACAGCCCTGATGGTGGAAATTCTAGGAAACTCCCAGCGCCGAACGACATAACTACAACGAGAATTTCTGGGAAAAGAAGGTAAGACAAGACAAGTATTACGAATACCCAGCCAGCGATCTTTGCGAGACGATTAGGACTTTCTGAACGATACAGTCCGGCTCTCCATTGGGAAGCTCGGCGTTGAGTGCCTATCCTGTCAAAGTATCGCTTCGGGCTATCGAATACGGGGAGTCGAACAAAATAGGACTTCCACCCTGGCTGGGCGCCTAAGCTCTGTGCGCCGGAAAGATCGAGTCCAACAAAGGATAGGACCACTGCGGCTACAGCCAGGAGGATAAATGAGGCAGTCGCAGCCGGAGCAAAGTTAAAGGATGTCGCCATCTGTGATGAAATAAAGTTTGACAACATTGCGTCACCCAAACCGCCAAGCGCGGCTGGAGTGATGTAAAAGCCCAGACAAATAACGAAGACTAGCAGACAGCCACTGCGAATGCCCGGCAGGGTCAGTGGCAGGAAAACACGGCGGAAGGCAGTTAACGGTGTTGCTCCCATGCTGCGCGCTGCTGCTACAAGTGACTTGTCAACACCGATCATGCTGCTGATCAGCGGGAGTATCATCATGGGTAGCATGATATGCACCATGCCGACGTAAACCGCGCCACGGTTATATATGAGCGGAAGTGGACTTGAGATAATGCCAAGGCTGAGGAACAGGTTGTTGATCAGACCGCGATCGCCGAGGATCGCTATCCATGCATAGGTGCGGACCAATCCGCTGGTTAGATAGGGGATGATTACGAGTGCAATCAGCGTCATGCGCAGTTGCTTTGAGCCGGCCACTATCAGATAGGCCATGGGGTAGCCGATCATGAGGCAGATAGCCGTAGCCACTACGCTTATCTCGACGGTTTGGAACAGCACGCGAACATAGGCTGGTCGGCCAAAAAAAGCCTGATAGTTGGCTAGCGAGAAAGCCGGCACATTGAGACTGGTGAGGAAGAGCTGAACGAGAGGTACGGAGAAGATGACCAGCAGGACAGCCAGAGCCGGCACGATCAGCCATATGGGATTTCGCCCAAACATTTGAATTGTTTTCATCAGCCCTGACTTCTCAGCACTTACAACGCGACGAAACGGACGTCGGACCGCAACCAGTCCAGCCGCACCTCGTCCCCGTGCTGAAAGACCTCCTGGTCCGCTGCTACATGTTCCCGAACAATGACCACGCTACGCGCGACCCGCACGTGGTACCTGCGCACCGGACCGGCAAAAATCATGTCATCGACGATACCAGTAACGAACTGGCGCCGGTCCGAGTCGGAGCGCTTCTTTGCCGAAGGGGCGGCAATGCATATACGTTCCGGTCGTATCATCGCTACACTCCCCCCACGCTGCAGGGCATCAATCTCCAGCTCCGGGATCTCAAGGATATTGGCTTCTCCGAGAAAGTTTGCGACGAAACGCGTCCGAGGTTTGTCGTAGAGAGTCTCCGGCGTGTCGATCTGCTCGATCTGACCGGCGCGCATGACGACGATGCGATCGGAAAGAGTCAGCGCCTCTTCTTGATCGTGGGTGACGCAGAGGGTGGTGATGCCAAACTCCTTGTGGAGACTCTTCATCTCGATCTGCATTTGCTCGCGTAGATTGCGATCGAGCGCGCCGAGCGGTTCGTCGAGCAGCAAAAAGGGCGGATCGGCTATCAACGCGCGGGCAAGGGCCACGCGCTGCTGTTGGCCCCCGCTCAGTTGGGAGGGCATGCGGCCGCCAAGATCCGCGAGATGCACGCGTTCCAGCATGCGCTCGACCCGTAAGGCCCTGTCGGCGGTCTTGATACCTCGCATTTCGAGCGGAAATTCAAGGTTCCTTCGCACTGTTAGGTGCGGAAACAGCGCGTAGCTCTGGAAGACGATCCCCTGATCGCGTCGATAGGACGGCACTGCGGCGACCGACCGCCCCCCAATCAGAACGTCGCCACTGGTTGGCGCCTCAAAGCCCGCGAGCAGCATCAACGCTGTGGTTTTGCCCGAACCGCTCGGGCCAAGAATAGTCAAGAACTCGCCGCGGCGAACCGTTAATGACATATCCCTGACTGCGGTGACCTTCCCATACAATTTGGTGACGTCGCGAAATTCGATCTGCGGCGGTGCAAGCAGATCGCTGTCCGGTCCGACGGTGGTCGGAGCGAACGCTAATGGCACACGCTGTTTATGAACCGACATTGTGGCTCCATACGGACAAAAAAGGGCGCAAGGCGGCAATAGGCCGCCTTGCGAGTATACCGTGCGTGGCGCTAAAGCGACCACTCCTTCCAGCGTTCTGCAAATCGCTGCTGATTAGTCAGGCCGTCCGTACCAACCTCACTATACCACTGTGCATTGCGGGGGATGCTATTGGCCTTATAGTCAGGGTGGCTCGCAAGCTTGCGAGCGATGTCTTCGGGAATGAGTTTAAACGCATTTAGATTGCTCGGACCGAGGGCAAAGAGTTGTGAGAATTTTGCCTGGTTCTTGGCCCGGGTAGCAAACTCAAGAAACTTCTGGGCATTCGCAGCATTCGGACTGCCTTTTGAAATCACCCAATAATCAAAAGTTAGCTTAGCTTGATTTCGATTGATCTCTACAGGCGCCCCCTGATCAATCAGCAACTGTGCCCGGCCATCGAACGAATGGGCAACATCTGCGGCCCCGTCGTGCAGTATCTGCTGAATCTCTGATCCTGCCGCCCACCACTTTCGCACATGAGGCTTTATCTTATCCAGGCTCGCGAAAACGCGGTCTATGTCGAGCGGGTACAGCTTATCAGCAGGAACGCCGTCAGCCAGCAACGCCTCCTCCCAAGGCCCTTCGCCGGAATCCCCCGACCGCATCACCCTCAGCCCAGGGAACTTCTCCGTGTCCCAGAACTCTGACCAGGAGGTCGGCCTTGGCTTATTCGACGGAAATGTCTTTGTATTGTATACCATATTGAACGAATAAACTGAGGAGGCAACCGCATACGGGTGCTTAAATGCGGCCGAGATACCGTCAAGTTCGTCCTTCTTATAGATTGAATAATCAATTTTTTCGACGAGATCTTTGCGAGCTGCGGCGCCAATGTCGCCTATGCCGATAACAACAACGTCGACAGTCACATTTTTTGTTTGCGCCATTAGCTCCATCTGGGCGAGCAGAATATCGTCGGTGATTGTCTGAACCTTGATGCCGGTTTCGGCCTCGAACGGCTTTACATAGGCCTCGATATTGGCTTTTCCCCAATCGCCGCCGCCCACCATCACCCGCACCTCGCCCGGCGATTGCGCCGAAGCCCGACCAGATACGGAAGACAACGCTCCGAACGCCAGAGCGGAAGAGGTCGATTGCATGAAACGTCTGCGGTTTATCCGAAAGCTCATTTGATATTCTCCCCTGTGTTCCCGTTGACCGTGTTTGGCTGGGATTCTTGCATGAAACGATCGGCCTATCTTCGTGAGACCACCTCGGGCTTTCTGCCAGGTAAGTGACGCCGATCGTCAATGACCTAATCCGCCGTGAAATCTAGCCGTTCATTTCTGAAAATGCAATAGGACAATTTAGGGTTTCGCATAGCTACATCACTTTGCAAGTGCGACCAATGAGCGAGGCAGCCCGCCTGGAACTCACTTTACAGAGCTTCAAGCGTGTTTTTTGGGTAAAGCGTGTGTGCGGCTGCAAGACAACCACATTTTCGTCATGGTACAATTATCAAAATGGCACTACGCTTTTGTGCCCTCGTTAGGCTTTCGGGAGGCCAACTCCGTGATCAGTTCAAGGTTGCGCGACGACAATTCGACCGGCTGTCAAGTGTGACGGGCGGATCGCCTTTATAGGTGGGTCGGTCGTGACTTGGGTGGGGCAACTGATAGGAGGGGCCGCGAGGGCATCGAAACTCTAATTTCGAAATGGCACACTGAAAATAGCGCTTCTTACCGCGACCAGCCGATCAGGGGCCCCGACACGCATCCCTGATGGCGCGGATCGCCTCAAGCGTCTCGACGTATCGATCCATCTCCGAGTCAGGCCAAGAGGACAACTTTACCGCCGCAAACTCGGATGTAGGGTCGATATAGATACGCTGACCGCCGTGTCCTACACACATAAACGCCCGCCGATCGGGATCCTCGATCCAGAATTGGTTGTGATATGCACCTCTTGGGAGCTCAATGAGGTCATCGCCTTGGAGTGATTGATGATTGCCATTTCGCGTGTCCTCTATCCAATCTGACGGGATGATTTGCTTCCCGTGGAGTTCTCCCCCGCGCAGGTGCAGCAAAGCGAACCGGGCGTAGTCGCGCAGGGTTGCATTAAAACCGGCATCCGCGCTCGGGAAGCCGCTGGGATCTACGGTAATGTAGGCATCTTCCTCCGCTCCCATTGGAGCCCAGAGTTCTTTACTCACTAGCTCCGCGAGAGACATGCCGCTGACACGCTGCATTATGAAGCCCAACACGTTGCTCTCAGCTGACCGGTATTCGAACATCGTTCCATGAGAACGTTGTTGCTTTGTCAATGTCAGGATGAGCTGCCAGGTCGTCTGAGGGTCGTTAGAATATTCGATGGGTCTCCAACCTGCAGCCTGGAAAAGCATGTACGCATGAGTACCAGGCTCCGTATACGGCTTGGTGATTGACACGCCCGTCGTCATGTCTAGTACCTGCTGCACCGTCGCGCCGCTATAGGCGGTCGTTTCGAGTTCAGGAAGATATCTTGTCACCAGGCTGCGGGTGTCTATGAGCCCCCTGTGGACGAGTATGCCGCACACTGCGCCCATAATTGACTTTGACATTGACATGGCAAGGTGCTGGCGGTGCGGGTTCAGGCCATTCATGTAGATTTCGGCGATAACCTCGCCGCGGGACAAGACGAGGAACCCATTCGTAAAGCTCCTGTCTAAGAACTCGCGAATGGTGGAACGTCGTCCGGCCAGATTGAATTCGATCCCATCGATGTCCCTTCTTCGCTCCGGAAGCGGCAGGACCGGGCCCGACCCGCGCCAGATTGGCGTGGTTGCCGTCATCTCGCTAACATGCTGAAACGTCCAACGATTGTAAGGCGGAAGATACCACTCAGCCCGTGGGATAATCGGCGCCCCGGGCTCCATCGGATTGGGTTGCCAGTAGGGGCTCGTCTCATTCATGTTCTTCGGCTCCATCAACAGGCATGGACTTGGCTTCAAATTTTAGCAGGACTGTGCGGCCGAAATCGTAAACCACTCTCGTTGGGACCGGCAAACTGCATGTGTGCCTGCGGTTTGCGCCGAGACCGAAGACTCACGTAAGGGAGAGTTCGCTGACGAATTTGGTTCGCTGAAACGCCTCAAGGCCTTCCACACCGCTCTCTGAATTAAAGCCGCTTTCGTTGACGCCTCCGAACGGGGTTTCCGGGGTGGACACCATCATGTGATTAACGCCTACCAACCCAGCATCCAGCCCTTCTTCGGTTTTCGCAGCCAATGCATTGCTCTGTGTGAAGCAGAACGAGGCCAAGCCGTAGGGAAGGCTGTTTGCCCGCTCGATGACATCGTCGACGGACGAGAATGGCATTATTGGCGCGAGCGGGCCGAACGGCTCTTCGCTTAAGATGCGAGCACTTGCAGGAACATCTGCAAGGACCGTGGGTTCGAAGAAGTAGCCGCAACCGCTGCTGCGCTTGCCGCCGGTCACGAGCCGAGCACCGGCGCTGACTGCATCCTGGACAAAGCCTTCCATCACCTCCAGGCGACGTTCGGCGATCATCGGTCCCATCTGGGTGGTCGGGTTCAGGCCATTGCCTAGAACCAGGGCGCTGGCGCGAGCGGCGAAAGCCTCAACGAATTCGTCATACAGGCTCTCGTGTATAAAGAAGCGCGTCGGCGACGTGCAAACCTGTCCGGCGTTGCGGAATTTGGCGGCGACGAGAGTTTTCAGCGTATGCTCGACGTTAGCATCGGCGTGTACAATCACGGGCGCATGTCCACCCAGTTCCAATGTGGATCGTTTCAACGTATCGGCCGCGCGTTTCTGGAGGAGTTTGCCCACGGGGGTTGAGCCGGTCAGGGTCAGCATCTTTGGAATTGGCGATGCCAGCAATTGGCTGGAAACGTCATCCGGCACACCGAACACGACATTAAGTACACCAGCCGGCAGCCCGGCTTCCTGAAAGCAGCGGGCCATGGCAACAGCAGTCCCCGGAGTTTCCTCTGCCGGCTTGACGATCACGGAACAGCCTGCGCCCATTGCGCCGGCGATCTTGCGGATCACGTTGCTCGCCGGGAAGTTCCAGGCCGCGAATGCTACCACTGGGCCAACCGGCTCCTTGAACACCATCTGACGTACGCCCGGCAAACGGGCGGGAACGATGCGGCCATACGCACGCTTGCCTTCCTCGGCATACCAGCGGGTTACATCAGCGGAAAAGCGGACTTCGGGAACAGACTCGGCCAGCGGTTTGCCGTTTTCCAGCGTGAGGATCCTGCCGATCTGCTGCTCGCGTTCCTGTATCAGGTCGGCAGCCTTCATCATGATCTGGTAGCGCTGCTGTGCCGTCATCGCCCGCCAGGACTTGAAGCCTGCGGCAGCGGCCGCGAGCGCATCTTCGATGTCAGCTTGGCTGGCCAAGGGTACTTTGGCCAGCACCTGCTCAGTTGCGGGGTTTATCAGATCCTGCTCTCGACCGTCGCTCGCAGGGCGCCAGACACCACCGATCAGCAGCTCGATTTTCTCATCATACATTTTGGTCTTCTTTCGGTGCTTCATTTCAGAGTGTCGCGGGAGCAATACGAGGAAGCGGGCACGGAACGTTAGACGTCATGCCTTTGAGCGTGCAGGGCGGATTTGACGCTTTTATTTTACGGAGGCGATGACGCCAGGCACGTCCGCTGAGGCCAATATTGAACGCACGATTTCCACCTGGGCCTCGGAATAGGGAAGCAAAGGCTCGCGCGGAGCTCCGACTGGCCGTCCCAAGAGTGCCATGACGGTCTTGATGCCAGCGTAGAAACTCCCCGCTTTGAAGCACCGATAGATCGCGAACAACGCGGGCTCGAGCCGATCGATTGTCAGTATGTCACCGGCAACGCACGCGTCATAGTAGCTGCGTACCAGCTTGCCTGATAGCTGGTGTGCCATGGCAACCACACCAACGCAGCCTACCGGCAGGGCCGCACGAATCATTGTTTCATACCCGACAAATACGGCCAGACGATCCTTCACCTTCGCGCACAACTCGGTCACCTGCTGGATGTCAGCGGAGGAGTCCTTGATGGCGACCACATTTTCGATATCGGCGAGCTTGCTGACCAGATCGGGGGTCATGTTCACCCCAACCCTCGCCGGGCTGTTGTACAGCATAACTGGCAATTTCGTTGCTGCTGCAACCCGCTTGTAGAAGAGCTCCGTCTCCCTCAAGTCTGGTTTTGCGTATATTGGGGGCAGAGCGAGAATACCGTCGCAGCCGGCAGCTTCGGCGGCTGCACACAATCCCATTACCACGTCGTTGCGAAGGTCCGACACACCGGCAATTACCGGAACCTTTCCTGCTGCGGCCTCAACGGTCGCTTTAAACAGAGCGACGCGTTCCTCGACGGTCATAGCGTAAAATTCGCCGGTACTTCCGCAAGCGATGAGGCCGTCGGCGCCGTTGGCCATATTTTCGAGTGTAAGTTCCTTAAAACGTTCGAAATCGATTCTTCCATCTGGCGTAAACGGCGTCACCAGGACGCTATGTATGCCTTTCCAGCTCGTCTTGCTCATTTGATTCATCTCATCTGAAGATTGAAATACTAAGATTTTTTGGCGCGCTGCGGAGAGCCGCAGAGGCGATTGTCCATACGGTTCCGCTATCAATGTTGCCGACTAGGGGGGCGCTTACACCTCTTGCGCCTCCAGCTCCGCTTCGTTCAGCTGATAGACATCGATGGCACGTTCCCTGCTCACCTTGCCGTCGAAGACGTCTTTGACGAGCAACTTTCGATCGCGTTGCTCCGGTTTTCCGAAGCCGCCCCCTCCCGCCGTCTGAAATACAAGTCGGTCACCCTTGTTCATCTTGGTGACTATTTTGGACTTGATGATTTCCTTCGACTGGTCAGCGCGGATTATATAGGCGAAGCTCTTCTCTCCCGGTAACCCTCCATCGGCACCTGCAGGCGCATGGAAGTGGCGTTCCCCGCGATAGGAGAGCGTCACCTCGCCTTCCAGAAGCTCAATATCTTCATAGCATCCGAGCCCGCCGCGTTGCTTGCCGGCACCACCACTGTCGGGCGCTATGCCTAGACGATGGATTCGGAGGGGTGACTCCATCTCCACCGATTCGACCGGGACATTGCCTGTGTTGGTGGCGTCAGTCTCGATCACGTCCACGCCATCGGCACCCATGCTTGCTCCCGAACCGCTGACGAGCACCTGCGTCATCACAAAACGACCATGGCTCGGCACTGAGCCGCCATAGTCAACATTGACGAGTTGGGCTGCCGAATCGGCCGGGATTTTCTTCGGAGCTGCCTGACGCACGGCCCCCAGAATCACTCCGGTCAGTCGCTTGATCGTTGCGGTGCGGCATCCGAGGGGTGCGGGTTCCAGCGGATTGACCAGCGAACCTGCCGGAAGCACCATCTGTATGGGACGGAAGCAACCGCCATTTGTAGGAATGTCGGATCCGCCGATGGCGCGGACTGCAAAACAGGCACCACACAGCGCGCCTGATGGCATACAGTTGAATGGACCGCGAACTTGTGCATTCGTGCCGGTGAAATCAAAGGTTATGCTGTCTCCCTTAATCACAGCCTTTACTTCGATACGGATCGGAACATCCAAGTCGATGCCGTCATTGTCCAGATAGTCGACGTACTTGTATTCTCCATCTGGGAGCGCGGAGATCGCTGCGCGTGTTAGGCGCTCGGAGCGGTCAAGAAGATCGGCGAAGATCGCCTTTGTCATCTTCGCGCCGAGCTTGTCGGCCAGTTCCTGAATTCGGCGCTGCCCAATTTTGCAAGCCGCCAGCTGGGCGTTCAGGTCTCCATTGAAGATATCTGGGAGACGTACATTGAGGCGAAGCGTACGAACTAGCCTGTGATCGTAGTTTCCAGCGTCAACAAGCTTCATGGGCGCGACGCGGATACCTTCCTGGTAAATCTCTGTTGCATTCGTTGGGGTCGATCCAGGCGTCATTCCGCCGACGTCCTGATGGTGCGCCAGCGCAGCCGCCAAAGCTATGACTTCGCCTTCGTGGAAAATAGGGGTCACCACCGCGAAGTCGGGCAGGTGCGTGCCCCCTGCCGTGTACGGGTCGTTCAATATGTAGGCGTCACCATCACGCATTTCCTCGCGCGGAAAGCTCTCCAGCACCGCCTTAACCATCGGTATCAGCGTGGTCAGATGAATTGGAATCGCAATCGCCTGCGCCAAGGTTTCGCCTTGAACCGTAAAGAGGCTCGCAGAGGCATCCCGCGCCTCCTTCACGATCGTCGAGAAGGCGCTGCGAAACAAAGTTGCCTCCATCTCATTGGCTATGCCATCCAATTTATGCCTCACGACCTCGACCGTGATCGGATCCAAGCTTTTTGATTCAGGCTGGTCCACGGATTGCCTCCATCAGTTCCTTGTAGCCCGCAACGTTAAGGCAAGCGTTCTCTCCATGCAAGAGGTTTGTAGCAGTACATTGTTTTCTTGCCTATGTTTTTCTAATCTATTGTTTTTGTTATGTTATTTATACGGCATGGATGATTTTGAAATGCTTTTGTTATTGATTATGGACAATCGGCCTAGTTCAATGTTAAGGATTGTTCATCCATGCCCTGGGCGCGCCATTGTGACGCGCGCCCTTGATCGAGCTAGGAGAATTCAGGAGTTATGGTGACCATGCCCCAGGCTACGGGATCGTCAGACGTTACAATCGGTGTCGACGTGGGCGGCACCTTCACTGATGTGGTCTGCTACGGACCGGGTAATGCAATCCGTGTGGTCAAAATTCCCACCACTAAGGCAGATCCTAGCCGAGCAATTCTCAGCGCCGTGGATTTCGCAAGGGAGAACTGGGATGTTCCCGCCGTGGCGATAAAGCGCTTCATGCACGGCACCACCACCGCCACCAACGCAGTTCTGGAACGCAAGGGCGCCCGCACA
Source organism: Mesorhizobium sp. P2_A8 (assembly GCF_056404935.1). Lineage (NCBI taxonomy): Bacteria > Pseudomonadati > Pseudomonadota > Alphaproteobacteria > Hyphomicrobiales > Phyllobacteriaceae > Mesorhizobium > Mesorhizobium sp. P2_A8. The sequence goes on along the minus strand of NZ_JBFUDB010000013.1, from coordinate 167,668 downwards.
GGCCTACTGGTTACGAAGGGCTTCCGTGACATTCTTGAGATCGGTCGTCAGCTTCGAGAGGATATGTATAGCGTAATCCTCCACCCTGAGACGCCGGTCTTCCTTGCGAGCCGAGGCCTCCGCCTTGAGGTCGATGAGAGGCTTGATGCGGCAGGCAAAGTGGTTACCCCGCTCGACGGTCAGTCTGTGATTGATGCTGCCGAGCGCCTAGTGGCGGCGGGGGTCGAGGCCATCGGCATTTGCTTCCTTTTTTCCTTCCTAGATCCAGCTCACGAAATCGAGGCCCGTCGCATTATTGAAGAGCGTCATCCGCATATTGCAGTCTCGATTTCATCAGAGGTCGATCCGCTTTTCCGTGAATATGAGCGCACGGTGGTCACGGCTTTTGATGCCTACGTCAAGCCGGTCGTGAATACCTACCTCAAGCGATTGGAAGATAGCTTGAAGGCTGCCGGTGTTCCTGCGCCGTTGCAGATTATGCAGTCGCGGGGCGGCCTGGCCGCAGCGTCCGTCGTTCGTCAGCGGCCAGTACGTCTGTTTCTTTCCGGACCTGCGGCGGGAATGATCGGCGGTTGTGAGGTCGCCCGGGGGGCGGGCATCGGCAACATCATCACTGTGGACGTCGGCGGCACGAGCTGTGATATAGCCGTCGTCGAGAACGGGCAGCCTAAAATCCGGTCAGAAACCCAGATCGCCGGCTATCCTGTGCGCGTGTCCATGGTGGATGTGAGCACAATCGGCTCCGGCGGGGGTTCTGTAGCGTGGATCGATGGCGCTGGTACGCTGAAGATTGGCCCGGAGTCGGCGGGTTCCGAGCCTGGCCCAGCTTGTTATGGAAAGGGGGGCGATCGGCCCGCCGTAACGGACGCTTCGATAGTTCTGAATTACCTTGACCCCGAATATTTCGCGGGGGGGCGGTTGCGCTTGCATCCGTCACGGTCGCACGAAGCCATCGAGCGGCATCTTGCTGGTCCTCTAGGTGTCAGCGTAGAGGAAGCGGCGCTTGGAATGCACCGTGTAGTCAATGCTCAGATGGCCGAGGGAGTTCGTCGGGTTTCGACCCGTCAGGGCATTGACCCTCGAGGCTTCACCCTCGTACCTCTTGGCGGTGCGGGTGGTATCCACGCAACGGCCCTCGCCGAGGATCTCGGCATGACCAGGATATTGGTTCCGCGCTTCCCAGGCGTTCTGGCTGCTTCTGGTCTGCTGGCCGCCCCTGTCGAGCATGAAGCATCCAGCACCTTTATAACGAATATTTCTGGCGCAGACGCTTTCGCAATTCGCAATGTTCTCGATCGACTTGATGCTCAATGTCGGGCTCTTCTTGCGGCGGAACAAATTAGCGAAAGCAACGTCTCCGTCTCATACTACGCCGATGTGTGCTACGTGGGACAGTCGTTCTACGTCGAAATACCCTTCCATCTGAACGAGCAGGATCCCTCGGGCGACTTTATGACGACTTCGTGCGCGAACACGAGCGGTTGTACGGCTACAGCAATGACGGAGCTGCGCGCATCGTTAATCTGCGAAGCAGCCACAAGGCTGGCCAGCCTAAAGGCGCGTTGTCATTGGCCTATGAACCGTCTGGCGGGGATGTAGAGAGGCCGAAACGCACAGTGCGTTTTCCCGGCCATGAGCGTATGGAGGTGAGTATCTACCAGCGCGAGGCATTGCCCATCGGCTTTGCGTTCCGCGGTGGAGCGATCCTGGAGCAGGCCGATACGACCACGCTGCTAGGACCCGGCTGGACAGGTTCGGTGCTAGAAACTGGCGATATTCTGCTCGTCCGCACTGATACACGGTGAAAGTGCCGCAGCCGGATCGGCTGCTAACCCTCTCCCGGCCAATTCCGATCCTTTGGGGTCGCTATGTCCGCCGGCTGAAAGTGGGCCACACTGCTGAACGCGCGCGCAACTTTTCCAGAGTTTTCAGTTGGATGGATCTGCGCGATGGCCCAGCCGCACCATCGCCCGCAGAGCTATCAAAGCAGGGCTGCTGTCATCCAGTTGCGGATAAGTGCAGCGGTGACCGTGCCGTCCACGCGCACGACACTTGCGCTTTCCAGCTTTCTCATTCCTCGCGCATGAAAGCAGTACTTCGTTGATTTCTTCCCCGGCGCGCGCCCAGATCGTGCTGACCGTCTTGAGCCGGACTGATTTGTTTGGGCTCGTCTCATCGGAACCGGGCGAAAGCCCGGAACGAGGAGGATTTCTCTAGGCGACGCTGAGTTCAAGCATAAGGTTTACTTGGGCTCCTGCTTGGGTCAGCCCGCAGCTCTCCCGGCAGGCCCTCGCGGCCGGCTTCCTTAAGGCCCGCCTTGTTGGCGCATTCTCCACTCCAGCGGTGGCAGCGTCCATGGAGAGCCACCAGCTTGCGCTGTTAGGCGACCGAGAAGACGTTCAGAGGCGCCCGGGCGACGATATCCCGAAGAGTATACAGCGCGTTTGACAGCTCGCTAACCTCCTTGGGGCCGCCGAGGCAGACGCGGACTGCGCCAGGATCGGCGTCATCTACCATGGACGCGATGGGAGGGGTTACGAGTATGCCGTGACCGCGGGCGGCCGAGGCGAAGCCGACGGCCGACCATTCTGGGGGCAATGGCAGCCATCCAAAAAACGGGGGGAACTTCAGCCCCTCTGCCGCCGGAAAGATGGTGGTAAACATACGATAGCGCTCGAGCGCCTGCTGCCGGCGCTCGCGCAGCAGTTCGGCCATTTTGCCGCTCTCGATGAGCCGCACAGCGAGCGCGGAAAGCATGGGAGTTGCGAACCAAGAGGATGCGTGCAGAAGAAGTTCAGTCTGCTTGGTTAAGGCCGGCGGAACCGTAAGCGTGCCAAGGCGGAACCCGGGTGCGACGCATTTGGAATAGGAAGTGATGTAGAAGCTGCGTTCGGGGATTAACTCCGAGATGGGCGCCGGCTGCTCCGGTAGGAAGAAGCCATAAACGTCATCCTCAATGATCGTGAGGTCGAGATCTTCCGCCAGTTCGGCAATGCGTCGTCGGCGAGTAAGGCTCATGGTGCGAGCAGTAGGGCTCTGCAAGGTCGGCATGCAATAGAATACCTTAGCGCCTGATGTCCGGCTGGCTTTCTCTAAAGCGCCAGGATCGGCGCCTTCGTTGTCCATGGCTACCGGGATGAGGTTGAAATGGTTTGCCGCGGCGACAGCTTTGAACCCGGAATAAGTTAGGTTATCGACGAGGATGGCATCACCAGGTCGCGCCACTAGACGCACAGCGATATCAAGTGCATGCTGTGCTCCATTGCACAGAAACAGCCGCGCGGGATCGACATTGAATGAGCCACCGGAAACGGAGGCAGCAATGATTTCTCGATGCTGCCGGATACCGCCGTGGGGATGGTAGGCTAAAAGTGGCGCGAGCTCGCGGACGCGCGCTACCTCAGTGAGCAGTCCCGATAGAATCTCGGTTTCGCGGCCCTCGGCTGGCACGTTCAGCGCCATATTTACTGCGTCCTCGGAAGCGGACCCTTCAAGGGTCCGCCGGCGCACAAAGGTGCCTTGCCCTACATGCCCCGTGATGATGCCGCGCTGCTCGGCCTCCTGGTAAGCCTTGCTCACGGTACCGACGGATAGGCCCAGATGCTGGGCCAAATCCCGGTGAGGCGGCAGGCGAACACCATCAGCCAACAGCCCCTCGTTGACATCCTGTTCCAGCGCGTTCACCAGGGCTAGATAGCGCGGTCCTTCGGCTGACAACTGTCTTGGTAGCCATCCCGAAGGTTTCATCCTATCCAAACCCATCCGCAGACCCTACCTTTCCTACTCCGCTTCAATCCTGCAATCTAGCATAGGTCATTGCATTGGCTAGCGCGAGGGCTTGGTCCAAAACATCTAAAACTTGCACCAAGACAAGGCCGGACGGCTCGTAACTGGCAGCTCGCGCGCAAACATCAAACGTGAAAGCGAGCCAGCATAGGCAGTAAATTGGCATCGGTTCGCGGACTTCGGTCATCTTCCTTCGCCGGCGGTCTCATCAATGCATTCGCTGCCGATTGGGAGAAGAAACGTTTCGTACATGTTGTTCCGGTCGAATTACCCAATCTCATTCAGCATCAAGCATCTCACCTCAGCCGGTAAGGAGCGGACGGTACCCGGGGCTGTCGGTGCGCGATTAGATCGCTAACAAGGGCTGCAGTCATGGGCGCGCCGCTGATGCCCATGTGGCCATGCCCCGTGGCAAAAAAAACAGCTTCGTGACGCGGGTGGCGCGCGATGATCGGCAGACTGTCGGGCGTCGATGGCCGCACGCCCATCCAACGCTGAACTATGCCGACCGGCACATCCGGCAGCATCGTGCGTGCGCAGGCTAGCAGCTTTTCGCTTTGCCGCTGGTCGGGGGGCGCGTCGGGAGAATCAAATTCGGCGATACCCACGATGCGTAAACCCTCTGCCAAAGGTGTGGCAACGAAGGCCGATCCCGCGTCGGTTACAGGACGGCCGATTACGCCGGAAATGCCGGGCATGGTGACGTTGTACCCGCGTTCGCTGGCCAACGACAGGGAAATTCCGACCGTGCGCCCCAAGTCGCGACTGGCGATGCCGGCCGCAATGACAACCGCACTGAATGAACAGGAACCTGTGTTTGTATGCAACGTGACTGCATCATTACTGGGCTCAATAGCCTCGACTCGAGCCTCGCGCGCCACGACGCCCAATGCAATGGCTCTCTCCATCAAACCCTCCACCAGCGTCAGCGGTGAGGTCACGTAGCCGCTACCAGGGAAGAATATCCCGCGCCGATAACTATGGGACAAACGGGGCTCCAACTCTCGCAGCTGGTGCACACTGAGCCTTTCGAAAGCTACTCCATGACTAGCCCGCAGTCTGTCCACTATCTCATCCAAAGCGCCGGGCGACGCGTCACGCCAGACGTGCAGGGCACCGCTCGGCCGGAACACCCGGTTCCAGTCGACGTCGCCGAGCATATTGCGATAGAGAGCGGAGCACGGGGCGTTAAGAGCATGTAACGCCGTATAGGCTGCCTTCCACGGCTCTGGGCGCCCGGTTCGGAGGAAGCGGACGAGCCATGGAAGGATGCGGGGTAGCTCATGCGGGGCGAGGCGAACGGGACCGCTCGTGTCGGCGAGCCAGCGCAGCGCGCGCCATATGACACCGGGGTAAGCCATTGGGAAAGATGATCCCACGTTGTATTGAGCGCCGTTGCCCCAAGAGCAGCCATGGCCAATCTGGCCCTCCTCGATCAGGGTGACCCAGTGACCTTCCCGCGCGAGCACGAGGGCGCAACTCACGCCTATCAGTCCGCCGCCGATGATGGCAATGGTGCGGGGTTCAGTCACGGAAAACGATCTCCAGCCGATCAACTAGTGGGCGCCCTTGAGCCTCGCCAGCAATACCCCCACTTCCCAAGCACATCAAATCGGCCCTTTATCCAACAATGCAGTATGCCATTTGCGACTTATTGAACTATGGCAATATCGAAATGCACCATACCCATTTCAGGAGACCGCGCAAGCCACTTCCCTCCCAAGTTGGAGCTGGAAACCGATCGCCGCAGAGGACGTTCCCAAGCGGGCTTAAGTATGGTTTTGAACTGACTTGGGCGGCCTCGACGTTCGTTGCACTGTGGCGTCCAGAATTATCTGCCTCTCTCCGGAATTAAGCCGAGGTTAGAAGATCGTGTGCGGTATTGCGCGCGCCCGGTCAAACCGTGTCGATTTGCGGCGTGGCCGACGCGTCTCACGCTAGGCGGCGTCGCACGCTGGTCCCGATTGTCGCCCGGATATCTGCTTACTGGCGACAGTGAATGCCCAGAGCTGGACCTTCGTCGATAGGGCGGCTCCGGTTTACCAATCCTGTCGTCCTGGGTTTACCAATCCGTTGTCGACCGTGAGCGGGTTTACCAATAAGGGCGGCTATATTCTGCGCAAATCCAATCACTTAATGCCAATCCAGAATTAACTGTCATTAAGGCCATTGGTAAACTCGGTCTGAGGATCGGAAACCCCTACCCTCAGCCAGAAAACGCTCCTGTTTTCAATCGCATAGCCCGCCCGCCAGCAACCCACAATTCCGGACTGGTAAACCCCGTGAAATGCCCAATAATTCCGGACGTCACACCAGTGTGGCGTGCGGAATTATCTGTCGTTGTCCGGAATTAATCTGGACTCCGGGCCGGGCTCATTACGAAAACGATCAATGACCTAGGTGTCGAGCCGCCGCCGCGGCTGGGAATCTGCGGGCTTCAGCGTCCGCCGAGTGCGAGCGGTAGTCGTTCGTTGAGGGTTACCAAACCTGTCGCTGGTGGGTTACCAAAGCACGTGATGGGGTGACCTTGGGTTACCAATGGATGCCGCAATTATTTCAATGAATGCAGCGCGTTAGCACCACTTCGAAATTAATTGTCGTTGGGACACAATGGTAACCCTGTTGACCGAAGGGCATTGGTAACCCAATCGGGCGAAGTGGTGGGATATCAGCCACTTAGCAGTCCGGCTGACGACAAACAATTCTGGACGCCGACGACAGATAATTCTGGACGGCACACCACACTGCCATTTATGCGACTTGTTTAGCACAAATGGAGAACGTTTCCATTGGTTCTGAGGGGTGCTAAACCAGATACAGTAATGCGTCAGGATAACCGGAAGCCTGCGAAAAAATAGGACGCTGCCGCCCAGACGACGCTGCTGTCGATTTGCCCTCGACCGCGCGCGTCTGGATTGACGCATCCAGTTTTTTGATCTTGGCGCACTTCCGTCAAAACGCGAAAGGCAGCTGGAGATGGCGCCCTGCCGGTGGGGAGGCTACCGGCAGGGCGCGCCGCACATACGTCGCGGCCGTGTGGCAGCAGGACATCGGCGGCAAGCCGCGGGTGTGGGGTAGAGGGCCATTGCGAGGGCGTGGTGCTCAACTAGGCGACTTCGGACGTTACGCCTTGGGCGAGCGGGAGACTATGACCGTAATTGACCGTGCTGGCAGGGGGCCTCTGCCAGCTTCCTTTTCACCGCCAAACGCCCATTCGATTTCGGCCTCAGAGGGGCCGTTGGTTCTACTTCGCGATGCCGCAGTTTGGACCTCTCCGACAAAGAAGATGTCTCCGCCTCTCGCAGATTATTGGTGAAGATCGACGACGGCAGAGGCCATCGAGATCGGCATCCTACGTACGTCGTGGCGCAGGTTCTTATAGTCGAGAGTGTCATTCCGGCACCAATGCGCTCCAGGGGATTCCACCGTAAGAATCTCTTCGGCGATCGGTGCAAAGTCGGCACGGAAGTGAACTGCGCTTTTGACTGCCACAACAGACTGCTCGCTCGGCTCTATCCCAACCGCCCTCAACAGATCCTGATCGAGACACTGAAAGCGGACACTTGCTACGACGACCTGGACGCTCGATCCAGGGTCAAGGATGAGCAAGCGTGCCATGCGCCCAAGATCTACTTGCACACCGCCTAGGCATAGCCCATTAGCCGTGAACGCCCCCTCGGAAAGTGCTTCCACACGAACCCTGGCGAGATATGGTTCCGGATCATAGTCATAGCGCCCACCAAGTCGAACATTGAGTTCAGCGCCCAGACCTGCGGTATGGGCGTTCTCAGCCGTTTCTGAATCCCAAAGCAAGCCAAGCACACTATTTCGAAGGCCGCCCTCTACCATACCCTTTAGAAGCCCGATGGTATCGGACGTTCCTCCACAGCCAGGATTGTCCTGCACATCGGCAAGGACAATCGGTGAACCTTTGCGCCCTTTGCGAGCGGCTTGTTCGACAGCCTCCTTTACATCCAGAAGCGACATATGGAATCTTTCTTCAGCCTCTAGTAGATCGTTCAGTTGCATGTCTGCCGCCTTTGCGACCGCCGCCTCATCGACCCCATAAGCGACAACTGCCGGCCCGCACTCTCGAATATCAGCTAACGGAAAGCCCAGTGCGACGTCAACGTTGAGAACTGCTCCTCTGATCCGTTCCGGCAGCCCAGCATAGAGCGATAGGCATGGCTCTAAATCAGTACACTGGGCTGGCAGCGGGATCAGGAATGGCGTCTTCCGTAACGCTTTGATGATGGGCTTCCCGTGGCGAATGCGCTGCTCAAGTAGATTGAAGGCTCGCCTGCCAGTATCAGCCAGGTCTATGTGAGGATAGGTGCGGAAAATAGTAATGCCGTCGGATAGCTCGACCATGGCTTCGGTGACATTGGCATGAAAGTCCAGGCTGATCACAATTGGAATATTGTGGCCAACGATCTCTCGCACGCGCCTTAACAGTTCACCTTCCCCATCCTCATAAGATTCGACGACCATCGCCCCATGCAGGTCTAGATAGATGGCGTCGAGGTTACCGGCGCGGGCGATTCCATCACAAATCATTCCTGCAATACGGTCAAATGCGTCATCTGAAACGAAGTTGGCTGGTTCCGCCGCGGCCCAGACCAGCGGTATCAACTTATAAGTATCCCTCGCAGCGCCGATAAACCCCCCGATGGGAATTTCAATCGGAGGAAAGAGTTCGAGAATGGCCGCACCGATAGTCAGAGCCGGCCAGCCGCCGCCCCGAACGAAGTCGTCAAAGGGGGCACCGAACGGAGCAAACGTATTGGTTTCGTGTTGAAAACCAGCGATAGCTACACGTGGGCGGCTCGATTTGGAGCTGGCGAAGGCTGTCGGCGTTGAATGAACCATATCTTGACCTCTGAAACTCCAGTTGCTGTCTTCCGGACGAGCGGCCCTTGAGCGGACGTCATGATCCTCAAACTGTTGTGTTTTGGGTAGCGGCAGGCCGGACGAGACTTGCGCTCGTTTAACCACGGATGGCGGCTTGCTCGGCAACGCCCGCGAACACTATTTGCTGCGGACCCAGGCTCCCGAGAATCAATGCGCTGGTCTCGCGGACGGATAGTGTCACCCTAGGCGACTAGTTTCGTGGATCATTGCGAGGAACCGGTTTCTGCGATGCTAAATCAGGCAGCTTTCTTCACCCGCTTGGCCAAGGTCTCGATTGCTAGCTGAATCGTCGATATGACGAAGTCACGCTCTTCGCCGACGAGCGGCAAGCGCGGTGCACGGGTCCATTCCGGCGCGCCGTAGACCAAGCTCTCGGCGAGCTTGATGTACTGAACCAGCTTGACGTGAGTGTCGAGATGAAAGGACGGCGTCAGGATGCGGTAAAGCGCGCGCGCCTCCTCGTACTTGTTTTGCGCACAGAGGTTGAAGAGCTCGACACATTCTGACGGCCAGACGTTGGTCATGCCCGATACCCAGCCGGTGACGCCAAGCGCGGAACTTTCGACAATCAAATCATCGACACCGCAGAAGATGCTGAAGCGGTTGCCGAACTCGACATACATATCGGTGACGCGACGAATGTCACCGGTTTCCTCCTTGACGCATACGATTTCCGGAGTGTCGACAAGTTGCTTGAGAACGTTGATGGTGCAGTCTACGCCGTAGGCGATTGGATTGTTGTAAATCATTATCGGCAGCGACGAAGCGGTGGCGATAGCCTTGTACCACTCGACCGTCTCGCGATCGTCGGTTTTGTAGCCCAGGCTTGGGAACACCATCAGGCCTTGGGCGCCGAATGATTCGTAGAGCTTGGCGTTGGCCCTCGCACTTTCGAGTGTGATTTCAGCAAGCCCGGAGAGAACCGGAACACGACCGTCGACCACTTCGATCGCGCCGCGGATGATCTCCTCGCGATCCTTCAGCGACATCGAAGCGTTCTCACCAAGCATGGGAAGCACGATGACGCCGGAGACGCCTGCCTTGACGAGGCGGTCAAGACTGTTCTTGGTGGCACGAATGTCAACGTTGCCATCCCGCGTAAGCTTCGTCGTCACTGCGGGGAATACACCAGCCCAATTTGCCATGGTTCATAATCCATCTGCGATACAACTGGATCCAATCTACATGGCGACAACCAACATGTCTACCTTTGATGTCGCTCTTTTTTGGGGTACCTTCCTGGCAAGCTGGCCATTCCCCTTAAGCGAAAGGCGGCTTTCCAAATGGGTTTGGGATCCAAAAAACGATGGATAGTATGCTGGAACAGAAGAAGCAGCGCTCGAAATATCGCCTTCAGAGACAGAGCCTACCGGAGGCGCTCTCGGAGTCTTTGCGGGAACGCATCCTCAGTGGCGAGTTCAAGGAGGGCGACCCACTCATACAAGAAGCGATCGCAGCTGAATACGAATGCAGCCGAATGCCAGTGCGCGAGGCGTTTCGCCAGTTGGAAGCAGCCGGATTGATTGTTTCTCAGATTCACAAGGGTGCAATCGTTTCGACATTGCCATCCGAACAAATCATGGAATTGTTCGAACTTCGGGCAACGCTGGAGTGCGATATTCTGAGCCGATCTCTGGAGCATCTCTCGGACGAAGACTTGGCTCACTCCGCGCTAGTCCTCAAGCGACTCGAAGAGGCCTATCACAAGCGGGACATTGCCAGGGTAGGCGCATTAAACTGGGAGTTTCACCGCAGTCTCTATAACCCTGCGGGACGCGTTCAGACACTCGCCATCCTCCAAGGCATCAATGTCCAGATTGATCGATATATCAGGATTCAACTACTTTTGACTTCGGGCTTCGAAGAAGCAGAGCGCGAACATCGCCAAATTCTGAGCATGTGCAAAGAACGCGACCGTCAAGTCGTGGAGTTTATGCGAGAGCACATCATCCGCGCTGGTCATAACCTTCTGGAAGCGCTCAATAAACGCCGCGTCAGTGAAAGCGCTGCCTAGTCGACGTTCCCGGAAGAAGAATAAGCGCCAAGTGACAACTTGCTCCACAGACGCATGATTCAGCCCCGAAGCTCAATCAGGCAAGGCGAATCGCGGGTCGAGCATATCTCGTGCACCGTCGCCTATCAAATTGATCGCGAGCACGACAACCGCAATAAGTACGCTTGGATAGAGAATCATATGTGGGGCGATCAAGGCAAAGGACCGGCCCTCGGCAACGATGTTGCCCCAACTCGGGTGCTCGGGTGGAACGCCAACGCCTACAAAGCTGAGATAAGCCTCATAAAGGATCGCCACGCCGCAGATATAGGTGGCCTGCACTGCGATCGGCGCCAACGCGTTCGGCAGGATGTACTTGAACAGAATACGCAGCGGCCCAGCGCCGTAGGATCGAGCAGCCTCAACAAAAACCTGCTCACGCAGGGTCAGCGTCAGGCTTCGAGCCAGGCGCGCCACACCCGGCACTTCGGGGATCGCCAAAGCTACGATCACAGTCAAGATCCCGCCGCCAAAGATCGTCGCCAATGCAATCGCAAGCAGGATTCCGGGTATGGCCATCATGCCGTCCATGATCCGCATCAAGATCTTGTCCGAAAGTTGGCCGGCTCCGGCAACAAGACCCAGTATCGTCCCAATCGTTGTCGCTAGAGCCGCTGTAGCCACCCCGATGACAAGTGAAATCTGCCCGCCGTAAAGCATGCGCGCGAGAATGTCGCGACCGAACATGTCGGTGCCCAGCAAATGACTATAGCTAGGCGGCTTCAGCCTTGCATCTGGGCTCATGGACAAGGGGTTAACGCTCGTCAGGATTGGTGCTAAAAAAGAGACCAGCAAAATCACAAGCATGAAAATTAAAGCCGCCAGCAACGGTGTTGGCAGGCGCTTCTTCTGTCGCAACGAAAGAGACATCGCCATGGCCTAACCTCCTAGCTATATTTGATGCGTGGGTCGATAAAAAGGTACGACAGGTCTACCAGCAAATTTATCAGAACATACACAACAGAACTAATTAGCAAGACTCCCTGGATTAGGGGGACATCCTTGTGTTGAATGGCGTCAACCAGGAGACGTCCAACCCCTGGGATGGCAAATACTGTCTCGGTGATCACCACGCCACCAAGCATGTAGGCAAACGACATTCCAACTATGGTGACAAGAGGCACGGCGATGAGCCTAAGGCAATGCCGCATGATAATCGTAAGTTCATCCAGGCCTTTCGCTCGCGCGACCCGAATGAAGTCCTGGCCAAGGACCTCGATCGCACTCGCTCTCGTGATCCGAGTGATAAGTGCGGTCTGCGCGAATCCCAACATAGTCGCCGGCAGAAGCACATGCCTGAAGACTTCCCATGCTCCGCTTTCGAGCCCGGGAAACCCTGAGATGGGCATCGATCCGAAGTGCACCCCGAACGCAAATATCAGCAAATACCCAATCAGGAAGGCAGGTATTGCCGTTCCAGCGATACCAAAGAACGAAACCAGTTGATCAGCGACGCCGCCCCTCTTCCGGGCTGCCAGCAGTCCCAATGGCACAGCGATCATAACTGAGACCAGAGTTGCTGCGATTGCCAGAATGATTGTTGGTTCGACTCGCGAGAGAATGAGGCTCAATACCGGCTGTTGAGAAAAGATCGAATTTCCGAGATCACCCCGCAAAACGTTGCCCAGCCAATGAAAGTACTGCGACAAAATTGGGGCGTCCAAGTGAAGCCGCTCTCGAATAGCGTCGATCTGAGCGGGCGACGCGTAGTCGCCCGCCAGCACAACCGCGGCATCTCCAGGACTCAAATAAGTCAGCCCGAATACAACAGCGGTTACCACCCCCATCACCGGGATGATGGAAAGCATTCTGGTGATGAGATATCTGATCATAACAACCTCACGGCCACAGATCGACGCTCTACTTGCTCTTACGCCGGATGTTCCAGAAATACATTTCAGCCGTCTCAGGGTTAAACCCTTCGAGCTCGGCTCTGTAAACGACGGCGCCGGTATTCTCTCCTGTCATGATGAACGGCAGGTAGACCGATGCACGCGCCTGCAGTTCGCTGGCGATCTTCTTTTTTTCATTCTGGTCCGCTGCGCTGATGAATGCAGCCCGCAAGTCCTCGATCTGCTTGTCGCAAGGCCAACCAAACCAAGCCTTGTCGCAGTTAGAGGCGAGCATAAGATGTGTCAGCGGAGAGGAGGCTGGCTGGCCTTCCATGATGTTAGGGAAGAGATTCCAGCCGCCTTCCGAAGCCGGCGCCTTGGAGGTACGGCGCGACGTGAGCGTTGACCAGTCCATTGCCTGAAGGTCGACCTGAGCGCCGGCCTTTCTCAGTTGCTGCCCCAAATACAGCGCCCTTGCGTGGGCCTCGGACCAGTCAGTCGGGTCGAGAATGACGATCGGCTTTCCATCGTAACCGGCTTCTTTGAGGAGTTCTTTCGCCTTGTCTAAATCGGCTGCCCCTCGATGGCCCTTGTAAGCCGACTCGTCTCCATATGTCCCCTTGCAAGTCAAATAAGCATAGCAGGTCTGCCAGAATTCCTGGTCACCGACCGTCGCGCGGCTGATCTCGGTCTGGTCAATCAGATAGGTAAGCGCCTCACGTGCCTTATTGTTATCGAACGGAGGCACTACGTGATTAATCACGACCAGACCCTGGTTTAAAAACCCTTTCGCTACAACGAGATCGGAATTGCCCCGCAAAGCCAGAGCGTTATCCAGCGGAGGAGCTGCCCAGATATCTTGCTGTCCAGTCAGCATCTCCGCCATGGCGGTGTTGGCGTCCGGTACGTAAGCCATTTCAATTTTGTCAAACGTCGCCTCCTTCCTGCCGGCAAAGAAGCTCGGCGGATCGGTCCTGGGGATGTAATTGGGATTTTTGGTATAGGTGCGCGTCTGCCCTGGTTTCCATAAGGAAATATCAAACTCATAGGGCCCCGATCCCGTGGTATCGGTGAGTTGGTCTGTTGGCGGCAGGGAAGCAATTCGCTGCGGCATGATGAAAGCAGGGTTGCCCGTGATGCCGGCAAGCGCAGCTGGAACATCGAACGGCTGGCTCAGCTCAATGCGAAATGTCAGATCATCGACTTTCGTCATTTCCTTGAGCCTGGCAGCCAACAACTGCCCTGTCTGATCACGGGATGCCCAGCGCTTCAGCGACTGGGTAACGTCGTCGGTCGTAATTGGGCCACCGTCGGAAAATTTGAGGCCTTTCCGAAGAGTGATCGTATAGCTTTTTTTGTCGGCGCTGATATCAGCCTTGTCTGCCAACTGGGGACGCGCGATTCCGTCTTTATCGAACTCGAACAATTTGTCGTAGATCAGATAGGCATGAACCAAGGTCGTGCCCGACGTCGTCACTATGGGATCTATAGTTTTGAGATCTCCGTCGGCAATCACGCGGAGCGTATCCGCCATTGCGGCGCTGGCGAAAAACATCCCCGCAAACATTGACGAAAGCAATGCGTTCTTAGCCAGGCTCTTGCTGATGTTGGTGCTTGTTTTCATTTTTTAGTTCCCCTTTTTCTGGCCGTTGACAGCGATGTCAGGCAGCGACGGCCGGCGCTTCCTTCTTGTCCCATTCTGGGTTCCAGATCATGACGGTATGGCCGGGCGAGACCTCGCGATACTGGCGCACGGGCGGAGTATAATCCGCGGATCGTACTGGGCTTTTGATCTCGTCATCAGTGAGCGGACGCTTCTGCAGGCGCCGCGCCGGATCAGCGATCGGAACGGCCGCGAGCAGCCGTTTCGTGTACGGATGCTGCGGATGCTGGAAAATGGCTTCGCGCGGGCCGATCTCAACGATCTCGCCGAGATACATGACAGCGACGCGGTGGCTGACGCGCTCGACCACCGCCATATCATGCGAGATGAAGAGATAGGCGAGCCCCATGCTGGCCTGCAGATCCAGCATAAGGTTGACGACTTGCGCCTTAATCGAAACATCGAGCGCAGAGACAGCTTCGTCTGCCACGATGAGCCGTGGCTCGAGCGCCAGCGCACGCGCAATGCAGATGCGCTGGCGCTGGCCACCCGAAAACTCGTGCGGATAGCGGTTGATCATGTCGGGCGAAAGACCAACCCGCCGCAGGAGGTCGGCAACCTTGTCGCCTGCTTCCGAACGGTTGGCGAGATTATTGATCAGCAGCGGTTCGATGACCGCCGTGCCGACATTCATGCGCGGATTGAGTGATGCGAACGGATCCTGGAAGATCATCTGCATGCGATTACGCTGCTTGCGCAATTCGTGTTGGCTAAGCTTTAGAAGATCGAGGCCGTCGAGCAAAATCGAGCCCGAGAGCGGCTCGGTCAACCGCATCACCGTACGGCCCGTCGTCGACTTACCGCAGCCTGACTCGCCGACCAGCGCCAAGGTTTCGCCGCTCTTGATGCTAAAAGATACATTCTCAACCGCATAGACCCGCCCCTTGACGGAAGAAAACAGCCCCGAACGAATTTCGAAACGTTTGGTCAAGCCGGCGACCTCCAGCACTGGGCGCTCGGCCTCCTTGATGGTGTCGGGAACTTCGGCAGGAACGTCGGATTGACCAGTCGCGCGGTCGACGACCGGGAAGCGCATTGGCCGCCTTCGGCCCTTCATCGAGCCAAGTCTTGGAACGGCCGCAAGCAGCGATCGCGTATAGGGGTGCTCGGGGCTGTTGAATATGTCCTCGGTGGCCGCGGCCTCGACCACCTGGCCGTTATACATGACCACCGTGCGGTCAGCGATCTCGGCGACGACGCCCATGTCGTGCGTGATGAAGAGGACTGACATGCCCTCCTCCTCCTGCAACTCCTTGACCAGCTGGAGGATCTGCGCCTGAATGGTCACGTCAAGCGCCGTCGTCGGCTCGTCAGCGATAAGCAGCTTTGGCTGACAGGCTAGTGCCATCGCAATCATCACGCGTTGACGCATGCCGCCCGAGAAGCGGTCTGGATATTCGTGCAGGCGCGCCTTCGCGGCGGGGATACGCACTTTCTCCAAGAGTCGTATCGTCTCTGCCTCAGCCTCGGACCGTGATAGGCCACGATGCAGGATCAGCGCTTCGGCGATCTGAAAGCCAATGGTCAGCACCGGGTTCAGTGAAGTCATCGGTTCCTGGAAGATCATGGCAATTTCATTGCCGCGGATACGGCGCATCTCGGCGTCAGGCAGGGTGAGCAGTTCCTTCCCCTCGAGCTTGATTGACCCTTTGACCTCGCTCGCGCGCTCGGAGTTTAGCCGCATGATCGATAGCGCAGTCACGCTCTTGCCGGATCCGGATTCGCCAACGACCGCGACTGTCTCCCTTGCGCCGATATCGAACGACACGTCGTTAACAACCGGGTTCCACCCGCCTCCCGCTCGGAAGGAGGTTACCAAATGAGAAACTGAAAGGATGGGGAGAGTCATCTGCTGTTTAGGCACCGCAATAAGTTTAGGTTCAAGCCGCCGGGAGTGATCCAGATTGAAAGCCACGCGTCACTCTCCCCAGACATCTCGGAAGACACGCAGCCAATTCAATCCCAGTATCTTGCGAATATCGCCTTCGTTGTACCCGCGACGAATAAGCCCCTCCGTCAGACCGAAAAGCATCGCCGGCGTTTCGATCTCAGGAGGGTAGTAATGAGGAGGACGGGGATAGACCTCCGGGGTAAAAGCGCCTTTCAAAACGTATTTCTCCCAGTCCCGGATTGCTGTATCCAGGTCGCAGAACGGAAGATTTCCTGAAAAGTAATCGAGTCCTAAGCCAACATGATCGATGCCGATGAGTGAGACGAAATGATCGATATGTGCGATCAGATCATCAAGCGTCGGCCGCGTTGCCCCGTCTTTGACGGATACGAGGAAATGGGGAACAGTGTTGACGCCGACAAGACCTCCTGTGGCCGCTGCCGCCTTTGCTTGATCGTCATGGATGTTTCTCTTGCTGGGAAACACGGCGGCAGAATTGGAGTGAGAAAAAACCGCAGGCCTCGTCGTCAGCGACAAGGCATCCATAGTCGTCTTATAGCCAGTATGGGTGCAATCGACGATAACTCTGTTTTCGTTCAGCCTCTGGACCAGGGCCTTGCCAAACCTGCTTAGCCCACCGTCAATCTCTTCTTCGCATCCGTCTCCGACATAGTCCTTCCTGTTGTATGTGAGCTGTACCATCCGCACGCCAATGGCTTGGAAAGCCTCGACCAGGTCAAGATCTGTCTCGAACGGTCCGGTACCCTGAAAATGGAAGAGAATCCCGATCTGACCGTCGCGCTTCGCCGCTTCGACATCTGACGCCCTCTGCACCAACTTCAGGTCTTTCCTGGAGCGGATAGCGTACAGCCACCTCCCGATCTCCTTGAGGGCAACTGCGGGCGTGTCGGTCTCTCCCGCAACGGTCGGAGCAAAGCAGGTAACGCCTCCGGCCTTGTAGGACTCCACATACTTCTCATCAGGAAGGGCACTGACGGCATCGATAATGACCGCATCGCGGTGAATTCTTTCGGCGTCCAAGCCATCCTCCCAGAGGTCGATACCAGCAATACACCTGGTTCATTCAAACACTTGGATCCAGAACTGTCAAGCGCGTGTAGATTGGATACAATCGACGAGGTCCGAAGAGTACGAAAGCCCCAACCCCTCAGCGCGCCGCATTCTCTAGGCCGCTCATTCATAAAATTCGGCATTCGGACCAGGTAGTCCCCAGCTGGAGGCATTCCGAAGTGCCAAGTGCAGCAATGTCGCCGGCAGCCAGAGCGTTACGGCCTACCTCACGCTAAATAGCGGCTGACCCAGGTGCGCCAGATCAACATCAATCCCTAACCCTGGACCGGTTGGTGCAATCCCTCGACCATTGGCACTGCGCGGCGGATTTCGAGCGACATGTTCATTTGTCCACGTATTGAAGAAGCTCGTGCTCAACATGAGCTCCGGACGAGTACTTGCAGCCAGTTGGGCGGTAGCCGCCGTGGTGATATCGCCGCCCCAGGTATCCTCGATCGTCACGGACAAGCCCAAGCTTTGGGCGAGGTCACGCATCGTGGCGAGGGGTGTAATCCCACCGAGTCTGCTGAGTTTCAGGTTCACTGATCCTGCGCCAGCGCGATATTTCGCATGGTATAGATCGGCAACGTGGACTACCGACTCATCCACAACCATTGGGAGAGCAGTGGTGGCTTTCACTAGAGCGCAGTCCTCTTGATCACGGCAGGGTTGCTCGACATAGACATCGAGACCGTCCATAGCCTTAACCGCGATAAGCGCATTTTGAAGCGTCCATCCGCCGTTCGAGTCGGCGACAATGGTCGTCCCAGGTTCCGCTGCGGCAGCGACTTCCCTTACCCGCTCGGCGTCTTCATAGGGATTGTTGCCAACCTTAAGCTGGAAAGTGCGAATACCTGCAGCAGACCGCTTCGCGACGAAGTCGACCATTGCTGCAGGGCTGCCGAGAGGTACAGCTTCGTAGAGTGGAAAATTTTCCTGAAGTACGCCGCCAAGCAAAGCGGCCACGGGAAGATTCACAGACTTACCAAGCAGGTCCCAGCACGCGATGTCGATCGCGCTCTTCGCGCTCTGCTGACCTAATAATTGAGTGTCCATAACTTGCCACACCCGAGAAATGTTGCGCGGATCAAGCCCAATGATACCCCCAGCAAGTTCTTGGAGAGCGGCCCGGGTGCCACCCGTGAAGGTGGGCAGATACGTGCCTGCAAGCGTGGATACTTCCCCCCAGCCTTCCATCTCATTGTCTGTGACAAGACGCAATACGGTTGAGAGTTGCCTAGTCGCCGTTCTGCCCCCTGACATAATGTATTCGCCGTGGGCGTAGCTGAGGGTGTATCCATACACTTCGCACATTTTGATCTTCATTGCGTCCCCTCCTATACATCCAAAAAAGTATGGCACCGCAGGTTCGATGTGAAGGCGGCAATAAGGAAGCTCGGGCCGCTCAGTTCATTGAGCTATTCTTCCGTCGCAGAGTGTCGAACATTCGCTTGAACGGGCTTCAAGCGCCTTCCTACCGGGACGAGGGCGACAAGTTGCAAAACGGAAGGATGGCGAGATCATTCTCCCCAGACTTCTCGGAAGACACGCAGCCAGTTCAATCCGAGTATCTTGCGTACGTCCTCTTCCTTGTAACCTCGACGGAGCAGCCCCTCCGTCATCCCCAGGAACATTTCGGGCGTTTCAATCTCCGGGGGGTTGTAATGGGGCGGGCGTGGGTAGGCCTCCGCGTTCCAAGACCCGCCGCTGATAGCCTGTTCCCACTGGCTGATCACTGTGTCGAGGTCGGAGAATGGAAGAGTGCCCCACCAGTAATCGAGCCCCAGGCCAACATGATCTATGCCGATAAGCGAGACGAAATGATCGATATGCGCGATAAGGTCGCCAAGCGACGGGCGCGCTGCGGCGCCGTTGGCAGGCACAACGAACTGGGGGACAGCGGTGACGCCGACAAGCCCTCCCGTGGCCGCCGCCGCCTTGGCTTGATCGTCTTTGATGTTTCGCTTGCTGGGAAAGACTCCGGCAGAATTGGAGTGCGAGAATACCGCAGGTCTTGTCGTCAGCGACAGCGCATCCATTGTCGTCTTATAGTTGGTATGGGTGCAGTCGACGACGATCCTGTTCTCATTCAGTCTCCGAACCAAAGCCTTCCCAAATCTGCTAAGCCCGCCGTCGATCTCTTCTTCACATCCATCCCCGACGTAGTCTTTCCTGTTGTAGGTCAGCTGTACCATCCGCAAGCCCAGTGCTTGAAAGGCCTCGACCAGATTAAGCTCTGTCTCGAACGGCCCGGTGCCCTGAAAATGGAACAAGATTCCCACCTGACCATCGCGCTTCGCGGCCTCGATGTCGGATGCCTTTTTTACCAGCCTTAGGTCATTTCTGGAGCGTATAGAGTGCAGCCAAGTGCCGATCTCCTTTAAAGCCGCGCCAGGAGAACCTTCCCCAACATTGACGGTAGGAGCGACGCAGGTAACGCCGCCTTCTTTATAGGACTCCACATATTTCTTCTTCTCAAGAAGTGGGGCGACTGCATCGATTATGACCGCATCGCGGTGAATTCTTTCGGCGTCCAAGCCATCCCTCCCCAGAAAGTTCGCTAGCTGGCAACGAGGCAAAAAAACCACTTGAAGCCAGAATTGTCAAGGCGTTGTAGATTGGATACAGTTGCCAGCGTTTACAGACATTTCCCGGAAGAGTGCAAAATTGATGGCTGAAATGAGGGTGATTGTCGTCGGTGCCGGCATTATCGGGCTGAGTGTCGCCTACGAAGCGCTACAGAGCGGAGCCGCGGTCACAATCATCGATCGCGACCCCATTGGGGACAAGGCGTCATTCGGAAATGCTGGTGGAATCGCAGTAACGGAAGTGATGCCCCTGTCTGTCCCGGGATTATGGAAGAAGGTGCCCTTTTGGGTTCTGAATCCGCTCGGCCCACTAGCGATACGCGTTGGGCATGCGCCTAATCTATTCCCGTGGCTTTGGAGTTTCGCAAAAGTTGGCACTGCATCCGAGGTGCGACGGATTTCTGGCGCGCTCGCGTCCATCAACAGCCGCGTCTATGACGATCTCGTGCCGCTCTTCACCAAGGTCGGCCTTGCGAATGATCTGTTTCGTAACGGGGCGCTGACGGTATACGAAACTGAGAGCGGGCTGATACGCGACCAGCCAGAATGGGACGCAAAGCGTTCGCTCGGCATTGAGGCTCAAGACTTGTCGGGATCTCAAGTCAGAGACATGGAACCGGCGCTCGGTCCTATAGTGAAAAATGGGGTGTTCATGCCCCAATGGTCGCATGTCTCGGATCCGAAGAAGGTTGTGGATGTTTTGCGGAACTGGCTTGCCGCAAACGGCGTGCAAATCATGAGAGGCCAGGTTGACCGCGTAGATCCAACAAGCGAGGGTGCGGAAATCACGCTTAACGGCGGAATTACGCTGAGTGCGGCAAAGATCGTCATCGCGGCGGGCGCATGGTCGGCACAACTTGCCAATCGTTTGGGGGACCACGTACTTCTTGAGAGCGAGCGTGGGTACAACACGACGATCCCCTCTCCCGGCATTTCCCTTGAACGCGAAGTGATATTCGCGGACCGGAAATTTGTGGCGACGCCACTCTCAATCGGCTTGCGGATCGGCGGGGCGGCCGAATTCGGCGGATTACATGCTGCGCCGAACTTCAAGCGCTCGAAAGCTCTCGTGAAGCTTGCCAAGCTGTATCTACCGGGCCTCAATGAAGCTGCAAACGTGGAGTGGAGTGGCCACCGGCCCGCCACGCCGGATAGCCTCCCAGTCATTGGCCGGTCTGGTCCGAGCCAGCATATCGTTTATGCATTCGGTCATGGTCATCTTGGACTGACGCAGGGCCCAACGACCGGCAGGATCGTAGGCGACCTCCTGGCCGGACGACAGCCACCCCTTGATGTGGCTCCTTTCTCCGTCGCCCGCTTCTCTCAAAAAGGGAGGCGTCTATGACCAGCCGGCGTTGGACTCTGCCTCGCGTCCCCATGTGTAGAAAGCTCTGGGAGTCACATGGCTGAATCGGCCACCTGTACTGGTCGAAGACGAATGCCTGACCGGCATGCAATCCAACACAGCATAACGGTCGACCAAATTGACAGGCGGGAACTGAGCAAGATGTCGTGCATGAATGACGAACCACCTTCGCCCACGACGTTCTCAGGAACTCGACCTTTCGTTCGATCTGGTTCGCCCGCAGGTCTCCGGTCTTGGCTGGCTGGTGCAGACTGTCGCCATCGAGACCGTCTGGGGTCGAATACAGGTTGTTAGGCCCGCGTAGCCCATGAGCGTCACTTTGTTCGGAGGGAAAGCTATGGCGATGGAATGGACGATCACGATCGAGGCAGGAACGCGTTCGGTGACGTTTGCCGGAAGGCGGTCCGCATCGACAAGAGCTGGAAACGTCTGTTTGACGGCGACCTCGGCCTGTCGATCGAGGACGGCAAGACCATCATGACGGCGCTGCAGAGCACGGTGTGAACCATGAGGGCGGAGAAGTATCCCTTCTTTCGTCGTGTCTGATTGCCCACAGGTTTCGGCCGGTCAAGGACTACACGACGCGACGGATCCGGACTGTCTTTGGCATCGTGGAAGTGCGCATTCCTCGTTGGATGCTGTGTCGGGATTGTTACCCATGCATGGTCGTTGCCTTTGCGCCACTGCGGGAGAGCTGCCCGGATCGAGCGACATCCGAGCTGATGGAACTGACGGCGCGTCTGGGGAGCATGATGCCGTACCGGCAGGCTGCGAGAGTGCTTGCCGAATTCCTGCCCGTTGAGCCGATCGAGACGCATGCCACCGTGCGCAAGCGGACCATCAGGATTGGCGAACGGCTCCACGATCAGGTTGCTGAGGAAGAATTGCACGCAAAGGCGCAAACGGACGAACGATGCCAGCTTGAAATGCAGCTTCCCGGCGATCGCCGCAAAGAGTTCGTCATCAGCATCAATACCTGCGCATGTTCGCAGCGCCGATTCCAATTCAGCGCGCCACTTCGAGCTCGTTGTGGCCCGATGCGGCCGCGGCGGGCGGGGCGAAGGTGGCGACCGCTATTTCGTGACCGCCAGCACCGACCAACGGGCAATCCGGGATCGCGCCCTTCATGCCCTTCGGGAAGTAGGCTACCGCGACTTTGGCGATGTGACGGTGATTTCGGACGGCGCCGAAATCCTGAAGCGGCTACCCCGCGCGATGCCGAAGCCGACGGCCACATCATCGACTGGTTTCACATCGCCATGAATGCCGATGCAGCAGATCGCGATCATATGGGCTCGATCCCGATCGGGTCTCTCTGAAGTGCTTCCCGCAATCGACCCCAGCGTGGCAGTGGTTCTCAAGGAACAGGGTCGGTTCAAGGAGGGTATCAAGGCCCAACTAGCCACAGCACTCCCTCCAACCCACCGAGCGGCGGGTCGAGCGGCGGCAAGAAGAAGTAAACGTGAGTGCGGATTGGGGATCACGACGACCTTGCCAAGCTGCTGGCCCTCGAACATGCGTTCTGTGCGCTCGCCCTGATTTCGGCCAGCAACTTTGCACATCTCGCCGAAACCACTCCAAGGGCGGCCGTCAAGCAGTTTCGGGAAGCGATCGAAGGTTCGATGTATGATGCCGGGCAGGCCTCAAAAGAAACCAAGACCGCGATGAAACACCACCTGAAACGGATGTTCGACCACATCGCGGAAATGGCCAAGCATGCCGATTAGGGAACGCGGACAACATAACGGGTCGGCGCGCTGACCTTCCGCGAAATGGAGGGCAGGTCCTCAGATAGTCCCAACGACCCCAGGGATAGGCCCTTCTGGTCCCCTAATGGGACGATAAGCCTCAGGGTGACGAGAATGGCCTCTGCCGGCTCCAGAATTCTAGCTTAGTTAGCAATTCCGGAGGGAAGAACGGGAACTCTCGTTTTTCCTTTGCTGACGATATAATGGCTCAAGATGTAAATCCCCTGATCGTTGTGCTTGAGGATCCACAAGCGGACAGTCAGGGTTCCGCTGCTGAAGGTGTTCGACGGCGACGGGTTTCTAACTCGGGTCAGGCTAAAAGGTGACAGGAAACCCTGGCCCACGAATGACAGCCCTGAGTTTTAC
Source organism: Mesorhizobium sp. P2_A8 (assembly GCF_056404935.1). Taxonomy (NCBI): domain Bacteria; kingdom Pseudomonadati; phylum Pseudomonadota; class Alphaproteobacteria; order Hyphomicrobiales; family Phyllobacteriaceae; genus Mesorhizobium; species Mesorhizobium sp. P2_A8. The sequence continues at coordinate 144,393 of NZ_JBFUDB010000013.1, read as the reverse complement.
GCTGCCAGCAGCCGCCGGATCTCCTCCTCGAAATCGAAGCAAAGCTGCTTTGCTTCGTCTTCGGGCAGCCACAGCACCATCTGCGGCACGATCTTGCGGTACAGCCGCACGCTGTCGTTGTCCCACGGCAGCGTGTCGGCCGCCCGCGCCTCGGCGATCAGCCTGTGCAGCCGCGCGCGCACGCGGTCGGGATCGCCGTGGTAGTAGACGGGCGGCGCGTCCTCGTCGAAAAGCGGCTGGTCGGCGCCGAAAAGGTCGAGCTGATTCCTGGCCATGATCCTGCCGATACGATTCTAGACTGGCATTATGCCCCAGCCAATCGGGCCATGCGATGGCAGTAGGTTAGCTTATCCACGGTTTCCTGACAGAAGCCTGTCAGTTGTTTCCGGCCCCAACACCGCCTTCAAATGATGGGCCTTGATGAGCTCGCCCTTGAGGAGGCGCGTCAGCAGGTTAACCTGCGCTGGTTCTAGCGCGATTACCCGCCCCAATACGTTGAGGATGTCGATCAGGTCGCTGGTGTATTCGGCGAGCCAATTGTCGGGCTGTATCTTGTCGAGTGGAGACGAAGGGCGCTTGTCGCCGATCTGCGGCCGGCTGCGGTCAAGCCGGCGGTAGCTGAACCAGTGCCAAACCACCTGTTTGCCCGAAACTTCATAGGCCCACATTTCCGGCGACACGTTGTCGACGAATCCGGCCCCAACATACAATCGGCGCATGGCCGGATCATATCTCATGGCGTCGGGCAGCGGCTCCGGCGCGCCAGAAATGCCGCCGCCTTCCGGAATAAACGGCCGCATACCTTCGGCCATGCGCGGGGGCGCCTTCGGCCGTCCGGCTGCGGGGTCGGCGAAGCGCTCGCCATAGGTGTGAAGCCAGATGATTTCGCGGCCAATCGCGACGGCTTCCGCGAACAGCGCCGAGTCGGCGGTCAACGGCACGCGAAGACCGGGTTGAACGAGGTCTTCCTGGAACCGCACGGTAAAGGCGGGGTGCGCCATCACCGCCGCCAGATAGGACATGACATCCTCGGCCGACACCGCATGGCCGTAGACATCGGCCAGCACACCGAGCAGTTGCGTCGGTATGTTGGGAACCTTTGCCGCCGCGTCGCGCCAGAGCGGATGGCCGCGGCCGCCTCGACCGTTGAAGTGGTCAAGATCGGGAATGAGGCTGGTGAAGGTAACGGCCGGCCCAGACCTCGGCGAAACTCGCTCCAGAGCTGTCAGGAAGACCTGCCGGGGCGAGTAGCCGCTCCACAGCGTAGGGTTTGGCTGGTTGATAAGGCGAGCGTCCGGAATGATCCATTGGCGGTCGAACGAGCGAAATCCGTAGCGGACAGGGTGAACAACGTTGTTGCTATCATCGATGACTGCGCCCAGCCGCGGCTCGTGGCCTGCCAGCCGGGCGGCGACTGTCTTGCGGACATGCTTGTCTCCCGGCTTTCCGAGCCGGAGATGGGGGTGGAACAGTTCCTCTTTCTTCTCGGCGTTTTTCTCGGAAATCAGCCGTTTCCAGCGCGCCTCAAGCGATTGTCTGTCGGGCGCGATGATCCATGTCCGCCCCGGCATTACGCCAGAGCCGTCATAGGTGAAAAAGGAACTGAGCAACGGAAAGGTGGCCCAGTCGCCACTCGCTGCCGGGAAGAACGGCGCGCGCCAAGCGGATGGGCAGTCCTGCCACTCCGGAGCGTCGAGGGTCAGCAACTCCAGCGCATCGAACTTATCCCCACGCGGCCCTTTGGGGAGCGCGCGGAAACGCACTCTGGCCGACGTGTTCCGATCTTTGCCCAGCGGCTTCGCCGCCAGTATGATGCAGACGGGCTGTTGCACTCCCTGGAAGATGCGGGTCCGCACCTCCGGTTGGTGTCCGTCCGGCGAGCAGTCGATCACCCAGATGTCGGAACAGGTTCGCCTGAGATCGTCGCGCATCTTCTGAAAACCGGGGCCGTTCAGGAAGCCGGCGACGGTGATGAAGCAGACGATGCCTTCCTCATCTCGGTCGGGATTTCCGGTCGCGGCACGGTTACCGGTGCCGAACACCTTCCACGTCGCCCAGCGCCAGAAATAGACATAGAGGTTCTTCAGGTGCTTGGTGTGCGCGCCAACCTTCCATTCCGGCGGCGGCGCCCACCAATCCATCGGTGCGACCAGATCCTTCTCGCCGCTACCCTGTTCGATCCAGGCGCCCATCCCGCGCGCCTTTTCCTTGTAGGGCGGATTGCCGAGCACCACGGTGATGTCACGTTGCTGCTTGATCCTGTTGGCCTCCCGTCGCGACTGGGCAATCGGCCCGCTCTGCACCAGCGTGTCCTCCTCGACATACGGGTTGCCGAGCGTGTCAGTGATGAAAAGCTGCAAGTCGGGTAGTTTCGGCGGGGCCTTGGCGTCCGGCTTTGTCAGAGCCTGCAATTCGGCGATCAGGCGAAGCTGAGCGACGGCGAAGGGGCCGAACTGGAGCTCGAAACCGATCAGGCGACCCATCGCCGCCTCGACCGCGCCGCGCACTGCACCCTTGCCTTGGTCGGCCTCGACCGTATCGGCAATCCTGCGCATCACGCCGAGCAGGAAGGTGCCGGTACCCATGGCCGGATCGGCCAACGTTACGTCGGTGGAAGCAAGACCGCTCGGGCGCGAGAACAGCGGCCCGCGCAGCGTCTCGTCCACCAGCCGCGTCATCGCCGACACCACCTCCGGCGGCGTATAGTAGGAGCCGGTCAGCTTCCGGAGGTCGTTGTCGTACACCTCAAGAAAGTCCTCGTAGAAGTAGAGCCAGGCTTCCGGCCTGTCCTTGCTGATGGTGTGCCAGTTCACCTCGTTCAACACGCGGGTCAGCGTGGCGAGCGACGTCTCCAGCGCCTTCTGGTTTTCCGGATCGTCGGTCAGCAGGCCGAGCGCGGTGCCAATCAGCGAACTGGAGCCGCGCAACTGGTGGGCGGCCTGGTGGATGCCGCTGGCAAGCGGGATGTCAATGGCGCGGGCAACAAGCAGGCCAAAGGTCACGGCCTGGGCGTAGCCGTCGGCGAAACGGTAGTCGCTGGCTTCCGGAAACAGCAGCCTGCGCCAATCTCTTGCAAGGTCCGTCAGTCCTTGGCTCTTGCGCTCCAGTTGCTCGATCACCTCGTCACGCAACAGGCGGCAGAGACGCGCCGATATGCGCGCGAGCTGCTTGGCATTGGTGGGCGGGATGGGCTTCCATGTGAGGAAGTTGAAGATCAGCGGCAGCAGTGCATCCGGGGCGGCGAGTTTCGCTCCGTCGCTCTCGACGCTGCCTTCAAGCGCCACTACCTTGCCGACGATCTCGCCGTCCTGCCACAGGCTGAAGGACTGGCCATCCGTGTATAGTAGATTGGGCAACGACTTCAGCTTACCCCATTGCCCCTTATCATGCGGATCGGTGAAGCGGCGCGGATCGGCGCCCTTGCCCGGTGCTTTGACCTCAATAAATCCGACCAGCACCATGTTGGCCGTGACCGCGAATCCGGCCGAGTCTTGATGTCAGCAAGGCTGGTCTCGCCGACCAAGTGGACAGCGCCGGCCGCGAAACCGCCGACCTCGGCGAGCGACTTGATCAGCACCTCAAGCGGCCCGCGAAGCTGGTCCTCCGGTTGGCCGCCGATCGCCGGGTTTGCAAGCTTTGGCTTCAGCGATGCGCCATAGGCCGACACCGCCTCCTGAATTGACTTTGCCAATATTCCACTCCGCACTGTCGTTCCCGATGAGAAAGAATCGGGCCGATCTACTTCCTTGGTCGAACTTATTCAAAGCATCCGGGATTTGCATGGGTTTTGCGGTCGTAACTTACCTACCAGGCGACCAACACCTAATTGAGCTCGTAGATCGTTACGGCAGGCACAACAGCCTTGGCAATTTCACATAAGTGCTGATGATGCGTGAGGTAGATCACCTGGCCGGCACTCGCCATCTCGCCAAACAACCTGAAAACCTCCTCGGAGCGGACATGGTCGAAGGTTTCCATGATGTCGTCCGCGATAAACGGCACGGAAGGCCGGAACTGCGCGAATTCATGGTATCCGGCAAGCCTCAGCGCCAAATAGAGCTGGAAGCGAGCGCCCTTTGACAGCGCGTCGGCGACCTTCGACTGGCCGTCGCGCTGCAACGCGATGAGCACTTCGCCGCCCTTCACCGGTTGGGTGGTCAGACCCGAGTTCTGGCCGCGCGTCATCAGCGCGAACGCGTCGGATGCCCGTGCCATCATTCCGGAGCGGTGGCGCTCGCGGTAGATGCGCAGGGCGTTGCCGGCGGACATTATTCCCAGTTTCAGCTCGATGTAGCGGACGGCCTTCTCCTCGATGTCCAGCAGGACAGTGCGCCGCTCGGCATCGATGCGGGCAACCGTGCTGTCGCCACCAATGGCGTCCAGCTTGTCGGCCGCGCGCGTTTGCCGAATGAGCTGTTGCCTTATCGCTTCATCAAGATCGAGCAGTCGTTGCTCACCTTCGGCCTTCTCGATGGCGAGGCCGTCGAAATCGAGAGCATTCAGGATCGAACGCGCCTTGTCGAACCCGTCCACCGCAAGCTCGGCCGCCACCTGCTCCTCGAGTTCGGCGATCGCGGAACGCAGGCGATCCCTGTCTCGCAGCAGCTCGTCGCGTTCCACCACTTCGGGCAAGGTGGCGACACCGAAGACATCCAGAACGTCGTTCCTGCGACGCTCATGTGCCGACATTTCAGCATCGAGAACCTCGCGGGTGTCACGCAGGCGCTGCAGGTCGTTGACAAGGCCTGCCTTCATCTCGCGCGTACGCTCGGCACGCTCCAGGCGCTCGGCAAGCCGGATCGCCAACTGTTCCGGTTCTTCACTGTCAACCGGCTCGTTCGCTTCGGCGGCAACGGCGGTGAGCTCGACAATAAAGTTGTTCCTGTCCGCCTGCATCTTCTCGATGCGGAGCTGCATGGCGTCCCGCTCCTGGAGGCTTCTGGACAATTCGACCAATTGGTCGAGGACCATGCCGACGCCAGGCGCGGAAAGCCCGTTCTCGAGCCAGGTGCCCTTGAGGGCTTCGGCAATGCCGGCCAGCCATTCTTCCTCGCGCCGCTCCGCCACGTCCACGGCTCGCCGCCTTGTGGCCAATTCCTCCTCCTTGGCGCCCACTGTTTTGAGCGCCTCGGCATGCTGGGCGTCCACCTTGCGCTGTCGGTCGAGGAACAGCTCGGCGACGGCCATGATCGTCTCCAGGCTGTCGCCGAGATCCGCGCCGATCCCGACGCTCTCCAGCGCGCCGCTCAGCTCCAGTCGTATTCGCTTGCCCTCATCGGCCGCCCGCCCGGCCTTCTTGCGGGCAAGCTCCATCTCGTCCCAGGCCGCGAGCGCATCGGTGCGTCCAGAAATGCGATCCTCGATGCGTTCGATCAGGCGCTCCAGGGACGGTTCCTGATCTTCTCCGAGCAGATCCCTTGCCGCCGCGCGCAGGTCCGACAGGGCGACGTCCCTGTCCGTGTCGACCCGTGAAAATTGCTCGCGCACGCGCGCGATGTCGGCCGCGGCTTCGGCGAGGCCGCGCGTTGCCGCCCGGATTTCGGCAAGCTCCGACGCGCCGGCCAATCGGCCGGCGCCGGCACCGTCGTCGCGCGCCAACGCCACTGCGAAATCGTCAGCGGTTTCACCGGTAAGCGCACCGCGATGCCGTGCCCAGGCGTCATCCCGCGATCGCCGGATCGCGGCCGCCGCTTCATCATCGGCGACGTCAACCGAGGCGCGAAGCGCGCCGAGACGCGCCGCGAGCAATTCACGGTTGCCCTCATATTCGCAAAGGCGTTCGGACAGGACGGCTCTCTTCCTGCCGAGTTCCGCCGACAGCGTCTTCCAGGCGCTGATCTGCCCGGCGCCCGGAACGGAAATCCGGCCTAACGCCTGCGCGTCGCCAGACCATGGGTGCAAGCGGCCGAGTGCCGCCTCCCATCGCACCGCCCCGGCGTCTTCCGCCTCACGTGCCGCCCTGATCTCGCTGGTGTGCCCGCTCGCCCTCGCCCTCGACAAGGTCGCACCGAGCCTTGCCCTGGCAGGCTCGGGCACGGCCCGTTCCTCGCCGACCCGTTCCCGCGCCGTCTGGAGCGCATCAAGCGCCGCCGAGGCCTCGTCGCGGGCGACGCGCAGGCTGGTCGCTATCCCTGATCGCTGGTCGACCATGGTGCGGACAGTGCCAACAGTCGCTGCAGGCAAAAGCAGTGCTGCGGGATCGCGCTCGGATGATCGTCCGAGCGCGGCAAGGCAGGTCGCCACGGTGTTGTTGAGGATTTGCTCCTCCATCTTGCGATTGGGCAAGTCGAGGCCAGCAGAGACATGGCGCACTTTGCTCTCCGCCAGGCCACGAACGCGCTCGGAAATCGCAAGGATCACTTCGTCCATATCGACGGAAGCGATTTTCGTCGCCAGGCGCTCGACCTCGTCGATGTTGCCGGCCAGCCGCGTTCTCAGGCTGGCGTCGTCATCGATCAATCCGGCGACGTTGCCGGTCCAGGTGCGAGATGGTGAAGCGATGTCCGGCAGCTCCGCCAGCTGGGCTGCCTTGCGCCGGATGTCCGCCAGGATCGGGCGCGCACGAAAGTATTTGGCAATGGCATCCAGCCGGGCCGACAGCACGGAACGTTCGGTGATGTTGCGGTCGTATTTTTCCGCCGCGTCCAGGCGTTCAGCTTCAAGGCTCTCATAGGTCGATGCCAAGGTATCGATCTGGTCGCGGCGCGACTTGAGGTCCGCCAGACGCTTCTTGAGCAGCGCAAGCTCGGTTCCGTGCGCCTGCTTGCGATACAGCCCATCCGCTTCGGCCTCGAGCGCGCTCAACGTATCACTCGCATGCCCAAGACCGGCGCTGGCCGTGAACAGCAGCTTGCCCAGGTCGCCACGCGACTCCAGGATCGACTTGCCGCCCGCTTCCAGCGTCTCGTCGTCCAGCGAGAACATGGTCGCGTATGCGTCTCGGGACAGACCCGCAAGATGGGCGGTTACAGCCACCTCGCTCACCGGTTGGCCCGTCGCGTTCAGCAGCGAGTTATTCCGTTGCTTGGTGCGCGTGAACACATGTTCCGCTTCGTCGAATTCGAGCACCCCGCCGATGCGCATGGCGCTGTACTCGTGCAGGAAATTGTAGCGGCTGCGCTCCTCGATGCCGAACAGAAGGTCGAGGTAGCCGGATAGCGCTGTCGACTTGCCGGCCTCGTTCAGGCCGAACACGATGTGCAGGTCGGGTCCTGACTCCGGTTTGGGCCCGAAGTCGATCGTCCTGTCGGTGAACTTTCCGTAGCGGATGAGGTCAAGGCGCCGGAGCCTCATGGCGCGCCACCTGCCTTGAGGCGGGCCGTGACGAGGTCGGCGCCGCTGGCAAGCACCCTGTCGAGGAACAGGTCCAGCCCAGCCTCGTCCCTTCCGGCAAAGTCGCGGCCGTCGGCGGGAAGATCCGCGATCATCTTCTGGACAAGCGCCCTCGCCTCGGCACGAAAGGCCTCCGAGCTGGCGTCGGCGCGCATGGATTGAGCGAGTTCAAGGATCGGATCCGCGACGCCCTCGGCTGCTTCCGTCCTGGGCGGCGCGAGGTCAAGTTCGAGCTTCTCCACCCATGTATCGCCGACCTGTTCCGCGGCCTGCTCTGCTTCGGCCAGCAGCAGGTCCCGGTCGCGGATCAGTGCCCAAGACAGAGGCGACGCTCCGGTCAGGCCAAGACGCACCACGGCATGGCGCGACGTGACGGAAGCCCGGACATCTTCGAGAGCGACGCGGACGCGCCCGACGACTTCGGACCATTCCACTGTCCCGGTCAGGTCGACGCTCGCCCGCTCGAATTGCGCGACGCTGGTCAGCCTCTCCTCGATCTCGACGGAGCGGTCGTCTGTTATCGTCACCAAAGTGACTGATTTCTCGCCGGCCTCGTTGATGTCCCTGCCCTGCGGGATTCCCGGCATCACCACCGTGCTTGCTCCAGGATGGACCTGGCGAACATGGACGTGCCCGAGCGCCCAGTAGTCAAAACCATGACCGTGCAGGTCGGCGACGCCGCAGGGCGCATAGACATCATGACCCGGCGATCCCGCCAGGCTGGTATGCATGATGCCGACATTCACAGCTCCTTCGCGGGCAGCCGGATATTTGGGCAGCAGGCTGTCCGGCGCCTTGGGGCTGGCGAAGCTCAGGCCATGGAACATGACGTCGAGACCGCCGGCGGTCTGGAGCACTGACTGGGGACGGCCGCCGAAGATGGTGACCGTGTCGGGAAACACCAGCTGTTTCGATATCCGCGACAGGGCGTCATGATTACCGCGAATCTTGAAAACCCTGATGCCGGCCTGGTGCAGGCGCGTCATCTGCGCGGCCAGGAATCGCGCCGTCTTCATCGACGTCTGGTCGCCATCGTAGAGGTCGCCGGCAATGACCAGCGCATCGACATGCTCCGCCAGGCAGAGATCGACGATCGCGACGAATGCCTGGCGGCTGGCGTCACCAACGAGCTCGGCAAGGTCGCGGTTTCGCAACGCCAGGGAACGCAGCGGCGAGTCAAGATGGATGTCGGCAGTATGTAGAAATCGAAACGCCATTCGGCGGTCTCCGCCTCTGAACACAAGGGCGCCTATGCCGGCGTGGTTTTCGCCAGCGCCTTATCACGTTGGATGATGCCATCGTCAAAGTTCATCCGGCAATTGGCATCTGCCCCACTGATCAGCTCTGCACCCCATATGCACTCTTCCCATCCGGCAGACATCGTGCTCGGAATTCAGTTCTCAATGGTACTTCTGTCCTCTGTTATCGAATGCAATCTTTGTTCCCTCCAGGACGTCAACGACGGCTCTATTCATGATCCCGTCTTCGATCGAGCCTGACTGATAGGAAATTCGCGCGCCGTTCTTCCTGTCGAATGTTGCGTGTATAATCTGCTCGGCATCGCACACCACCGCCAAGTTTGGATTGTGCGTGACCATGATGATCTGTCGGGCTTTCTTTGCTTCATTGAGGACCGGCACGAGCAGGCTTACGACCGTCTCATTGTCTAGATTTTCCTCGGGCTGATCGAGCACTATTGGGTTTCGTCCCTTGTCAACCAGCAGATAGAAAATCAACAGCAAGGCACCTCGCTGCCCGGGCGACAGCTGTTCAATCTGCGTGTCTTGAAAGAGCAGAGTGTACTTCGGTTCCAGATACTGAAGACCGAAAAGGTAATTGTAGACCTCTGCCGGCTCCTTGTCCTTGCGCATAAGAATCCTGATCCCTGGTACATTGCTCGCCGCTTTCTCAGCGCTCTCCGTCAGGAGGGTAGCCATATCCTCGCCAAAGCCCGTCGCATCGGCCGCACCCTCGAAACGATATTTCTCGAACCTGCTTCGGACCGCGATGAAGCTCTCGTCTTCGCCACGAAGCTCGCCGATATTCTGCTTGATGGCACTGAATAGGTTGGTTGCAATGGCGTCAGGTGAGCCTAGGAGCTTGGCTTGGAATTGAAGCTTGTATTCGTCTCGAATTAGAGAATTGCTCTGTATCAAATTTTGCAGCGGCGTGAACAACTCCTCCCGAGCAGCTCGCTGTTCTTCCAGTACCGAAAAGATCTGAGCGGTTACCTCCCGGCGCGATGCCCGCTTTTCCGCAAGCTTCGTTGGCAGCTGGTTTATCTGAGCCACCCTTAGCTTTAGTCCTTTGAGGCTTTCAGGCTCGGTTTCCGAACCTTCAATCGCTTCCAGTGCGGTTTGCCATTCCTTGAAGGCTTGTTGGTTCGCTTGGTACTCCTGCTGCGGCTCGTTCAATTTTTCAGAAAGCCGCTTCTGCTCCGCAACCAGCGCGGTCTCGGTCGTAGCCGCGCTTTCAACGTTTTTTGTGATCGTTTCGTCGCTGTTGGCCAGCGTCTGCTGGTGCTCTGTCAGGACGTTACGATTGACGGTCAGCGTGATCAGCTCTTCTGCTTTCAAACCCATGGTGGCAAGGTCGTCGGCGATCTCGGACACGAAGGCGGCGAGTTGCTTCTCAAAAAGCGCGATGCGCTCGCCGATATTACGGATTGATCGCTGCTTTTTGCCGATAATCTGCCTGTCATCTGCAGCCTTTTTGGCGTCATTCTTCAATTGCTCCAGCGCCGCGCCGATCTCGGCAAGTCTGGTGCTTGCCTGCTGCTGATCAGCCGTGAGTTGGTCCGTGGGCTGCTCGACTAAAGATGGTTTAATTGCGCTGTGTTCCTCAATCTGCTTCCCCTTAAGCCGGATCTGCTCCTCGATGTGTTTTTGCACATTGGGGTGAAGCTGATCTTCGATCTCCACAATATGCTCGTTGAGCGCCCGCAGCGATTTGCGAAGTTCATTCGCCCGAGCTCGGAAGACGTTTTCTTGCTTGTCGATGAGCTGGTCGAAGCTCAGGGCCTCAAGGCGCACGTTGTTGGGTACGTGTGAAAAGATGACCTCTCGGAGTTCCTTTTCGAACTCGTCAGTCTTGCCTGACACATGATCATTGCACAGAGCTTCGAATCGGCCTTGGGGTATGTAACGAACGAGTTCGACCCGTTCGGCCGACGGATCGTCGGCAAGGCTCATGACACATGGATCGCCAGCAAGCCAAGAGAGTTCGCCAACGAACTGGCGAGCCGGCTCGCCTGCTTTCCCGCGGAATCGATCGCGCTTCAGAAACGAGAAGTGCGCGCTTTGCTGGGAGTTGCCCAGCAAAGCTAGGATATCGGCGAGCGCGCTCTTGCCGCTTCCCTTATTGCCGATGATCGCAACGAGGTCGGGGTTCAGAGGGATCTCTGTTCCATGCAGCCAGGTGTCGGCAAGTGTGCTATCAGGTGTCTTATCTACGCGGATTCGATCTATGTAGAACGTTTTGTGCTGGTTGATGCGCTCCAGCTTCGGTGGCCGCTCACCTAGAAACGAGCGCTTCGCGGGTTCTCTCAGCGCCTGCAATAAGCCCTTCCACGTCGGATCAGTCTTGATCCAAGTACGCTTGCCAGACGGAAAGTCGCCGTACCCGCGCTTATCGTTGGTCCCGTTTCCCCGGAAGCAATGAGCGTCGCTACCCGACACGGCAAGTCGGGGGATGCCCTTGAGTGCGGCCTGGAAGTTGCCAAGCCATTTCTTGTTGATCTCTGTCTCAACACCACAAAACGCTGCCCAGAGATCGGGCCTTCTCGTCTCAAAGATTGGAGACGATTCGAACAAGCCCAGCGCATAGGCGTAATGGTCCGTCCAGTTGACGGTGTCGAGACCATCGTTTGTTGAGAAGGGCATAAAGCCAACTGCCCGAGCTCCGGGCACAAGACGGATTGCCTCCTTATAAGAGTCGACATTCACTTCTGCGATTTTGCAGCCCGCGATGAATGCCTCCGCGTCGTTCGACGCAACTTTGTTTTTCTCAAATCCATGTTTGGCCAGTTTGTCTGCGCCAGCATATCGTGCATACTCGATGAGCGCATCGTGAGACAGGGGCTGATTGATCAGTTCGAGCTTCAACCGGGAGAGAAAGTCTCTGAGATGCTGATCACTGATCTCATTGGAGAAAAGAACGTGGGCATTTAGTCGTCCCTCCATCGGCGCCGCCAAACGGAGTTCGATCCCAGGGAAAACAGTTTTCATTAACACTGGCGCAGCGGAATGAACTTGCCGCGCTTTGAGTGCGAACCAACCGTCGAATGTCCAGTAATCCATGAGCCCAAACGCTATCGGATTAACGTCATTCAGGGCGCGGATCATCTCATCAATGAGCTGATCGTTTCGAGCTTTATCCGGCCCGAACCCCTCGCCGTCCCAATGGAATGACGCGGGGGAATGTACGTGCAAGTCCCACTCACGCCATTCAGACCCTCTGGAGTACATCTTCAATAGCCCTCCGGATAAAGGCGTTAACTCGCCCTAATCCCCCATTCTCTTTCAAAACTATTTACACGCGTGTCGCCCTATTTCTTCTATGAGGGCGGACTAGATTCGGCAAGCAGGACACTCTAGCAATTCTCCACGCCCTCTCGTCGCCACGGCAAGACGAGTCGCTTTTCTGTCGCGCTTCGACATCTCAACTGCGAGATCGATGAAGCCTTTGCTCGACCCGAGCGCTCGCACGACGTCCGCGACGACTTGGGGCTGGCCACGCACAAGTTTGATTTCGCGGTCGTTCCGGCTCATCGATTTGACCGGTGTTCCGGCAGATCGCGGATCCCATAGTTCACGTCCTACCGGCCACGAGTGCGGCCTCATACCAGTCGAGCCTAGATCAGGTCCGGCCGCCCGTCCAAAAGTTGAGCGCCCGCGGGCGCGTGGGCGCCGCTGAGCATCTTCGCTAGCGTGGCAGTAAAGCATCGATCTCGGCAAACTTTTTAGCCAGCAGATCGTCGTGAGCATCATCCCGGACATCGGCTTCATCGATAGTTTCCACAACGCCCCCTCCAATGTCCGAAAGATGCCTGCAAATTTCGGACTAGGTCTACACAACGGTCGCCCGACGCGCTGTCTCGCGGCATCCTGTTCTCGTCGGTGCGTCACGCCGGCGGCACCAATCTAGTGGTCTTTCCGGCCAATCTTGTCGATGGCGATCATGTCGCGGTTCACGATCCCGATAACCGGCTCCCGCACGACCAGTCGTCCTGGTCCTGAGTCATCGACTGTCTCTGGGATCGCAACGCGACAACGCCCGCTCACGACACCTGGTCCTCAACGACATCGTCCTCGCCGTCGCCCCTCGCGCTCGCCAGCCCGGCTGGAATATCGCCGGCCAGCAGCTTTTCCTTTGACAGGAGGCCGGCGTCCTCGAGCGCCTCGAAATCCGGCAGCTGGCGCAGCGTGTCGAGCCCGAACTGCGACAGGAAGTTTTTTGTCGTCACATAGGTGTAGGGGGCGCCCGGCTGCGGGCTGCGCGGCCCGGAGGCGATAAGATCCTGCGCGCGCAGAACGCCGATCAGATCGCGCGACACCTCCTTGCCGAAGAAGGTCGACAGCTCTGCGCGGGTGATCGGCTGGAAATAGGCAATGCACATCAACACCAGCGCCTCGGATTGCGACAATTCTTTCGCACCCTGCCCCGCAGGTGTACCGAATGCGGCGTGGATGATGTCTCCGAAGGCTTTCTTGGTCCGGTGCTGCCAGCCGCCCGCGACCGCGACCAGCTCGTAGGGGCGGCCGGCGAGCTCGGCGCGGATGTCGTCGATGATCAGCTCGAGATTGCAGTTCTTCCCCACCACCCGCGCGAGGACACTACGTGTCACCGGTTCGCTGGCGGAAAAAATCACCGCTTCGACCCGGCCCATCCATTCGCGCCAGCGCAGTTCCGCCGGCAGATGTTCCAGTTCGGTGTCGAGTAGCGCCGGCTGATCGTTTGGATTGCGGCGGGCGGACGCTTCGCTCATCGCTACAGCCCGAACAGCCGGAATGTGGGGCGGCCGGAGAGCTCGCGCACGGCCTCCAGTTGCTGCAGCCGTTCGAACAGCCGCCGCGATGCAAAGCGCGACAGATTTTTCGTCGTCAGCGATCCGGAGACGGCGTCTTCACTGAGCAGCAGAAAGATTACGTCGCCGGCGCCTTTGGCGCGCAGTTTCGGCGCCACCGCCAGGAGTTTTTCGGCCCGGCGCGACAGCTCGGCGGCCAACCGACAAGCGTCCGCGGCGGCCGCAACGAGCGCGATGCAAACCGCCCGCTCAAAATTCTTGTCCCCGGGCCGGATGCGCCGGCCACCACCGGCCTCGGTGCGGAAGGATGGTCCAAAAACCTGCGCCATTAGGAGCGGCAGGGGCTGCGGCCAGCCCAGGCGTTGCGCCAGTACCAGGTCGGCGAGCCACCAGCCAAAGAGCTCGGCATCGGGACGCATGGCGACGACCTCAGCGGCGATCGCCGCGGCGTCGAATGGCGCCGACCGCTGGGATACCGCGAGTTTTTCGATCTGCGTGCAAAGGTCGGCGAGCGCGTCGCCGTCCCAATGGAGGCCAAGCTGGTCGAGTATCTTCCCGAGCCGGCCGGGCGTAGCGGCGGGCGGCTGCCTGGCCAACTGCCGCCAGGCGCCAAAGACGGCGCCGGCGGGACCGGGATCAGCACCTGGGGGACGCAAATGCCAGGCATCGCGCAAGGCGGCCGCATCCTCGGCGCGGCCGGCGAGCCGCATGCTGGCGGCGGCGCAGCGAAGCGCCAGCCGCTGCCGCCAAGCGCCGGCCCAGGCAGGCTGCGCGCGGGCGAGCGTGTCGAGGGCACCCAGGGCGGCGCCGGCCCGGAAGGCGGCGTCGCCGTCGCTCGGCGCGCCAGCGCTTGTGATCGCCCAAGCCGGAACGGAGGGCGGCGCAGAGGATCTGGCGGTCGCGGGATCGAGGCGAATCATGATTTGGAGGGTAAAGCGTCGGTGCGCTTTGCGCTACGCTTGTTGCGCCAAAACGCACAGCCTGTCGAGCGGCCAAAACGAACGATAATGTTGCATTATCGTTCGTTATTGCGCTACAAGGACAAATGGCCGTTTTCGAAGAGCAGAAGCCCGAAAAACACGTCGACCCGACCTCCGGACCGTCCCACAGCACGGCCGCCGTCATCGATCATTCCCCAGCAGAGGCGATCGTCGACGATCTCCCCGATATCATCGATGACGTGCTCGTGCTCGCCATGGGACTGCAGGCGGACGATCTTCCGCGGGAGAACACGGCACCGGCCGTGCAGCCAATTTCTGGCCTTCCGGCTCATCTGGAAGGGCTCGCCGAGCGCGCTCGCGATTACGTTGAGGCAGCAAGCTCGGCCAACACCCGGCGCGCCTACGCCGCCGACTGGAAGCATTTTTGCGCCTGGGCGCGCCGCCAGCATCTCGATGTGTTGCCGCCCGATCCGCAGGTCGTCGGCCTCTACATCACCGCCTGCGCGTCCGGCAAGGTAACGGGCGACAAGAAGCCGAAGGCGGTCTCGACGATCGAGCGACGTCTCTCTTCGCTGACCTGGAATTTTTCTCAGCGTGGCCAGCCGCTGGACAGAAAGGACCGGCATATCGCCACCGTCATGGCCGGCATTCGCAACAGCCACGCCTCCCCTCCCCGGCAGAAGGAGGCGGTGCTGCCCGAGGATTTGTTCGCTATGCTGGAAACGCTCGACCGCGGCACGCTGCGCGGCCTGCGCGACCGCGCCATGCTGCTGCTTGGCTTCGCCGGCGGCTTGCGCCGCTCCGAGATCGTGGCTTTGGATGTCGGCCGCGACCAGACCGAGGACGGCCGAGGCTGGATCGAGATCCTCGACAAGGGCATGCTCGTTTCTCTTCGCGGCAAGACCGGCTGGCGGGAGGTCGAAGTCGGGCGCGGCTCGTCCGATGCCACCTGCCCGGTTGTCGCCGTGCAGACCTGGCTCAAGCTCGCCCGTATCGCGCACGGTCCCCTCTTCCGCCGCGTCACCGGCCAAGGCAAGGCGGTCGGCGCCGATCGGCTCAACGACCAGGAGGTCGCGCGCCTGGTCAAGCGCGCCGCTCTCGCCGCCGGTGTCCGCGGCGACCTCTCCGAAGGGGATCGTGCAATAAAATTCTCGGGCCATTCGTTGCGCGCCGGTCTTGCCTCATCGGCCGAGGTCGACGAACGCTATGTGCAAAAACAACTCGGACACGCCTCGGCGGAAATGACTCGCCGCTATCAGCGCAGACGCGATCGCTTCCGTATCAATCTCACCAAGGCGAGCGGACTATAGGCCGGCCACGCCCCTCCCCTTCGGATGCGGAGAAGTGCGTTATCGCCAGGATAGCTGGTCCGTCGGCAGCCGACCACTCGGGTCGAATACAGTTAGCTTGTGCGGCAGATTTGGACCCCAGTCCCAAAGCACCAGGTTGCGATCCTCCATCTCGGCGCTCGGCGCGAAACTTGGGACCACAATGCCGGCAATGTTTCGAGACCGCAGCCGGTCGTAGATGGACCAGGACGCCGGGCGCTCTCCGTCGCTAAGCGCCGTCGCCCAGGCGCAGGCCATGTCTTCGAGCGCGATGGAAAATTCTCCCCTCGCCTCGTCCGTTGTGAGATCCACGATGTCATCGCAGTCGATCTCATAGGAACACAGCACGCAGGGATCGATGCGGTGCGCGAACCCCTGGTTGGCTTCCTTGACCGCTGTCATGATGGTCAGCGCCAAATAGAGCGCCGGCACGCCTTTGGGATTATATCGCGCACCTCTGATCGCCGCTCCTTCACCGGAAGTCGGCTTGAATGCCCAACGTGGATCGTGTGCGCGGTAGCAGGTACCAACGAACCTCAAGCGAAACCACCAACGGCCATGTGATCGAGATAATCACGGACCGCAGCTGCCTTGCCATCCTTCACCAGCGCTTCAGCAGTGCGTCCGCCAAAAGCTGGAAGCGGCTGAGCCCGGTACCAAGCCATCGCCTGCTCCTTGCCGCCCGCCCAATCCGTCACGCGACTGATGATCTCGAGCATTTCCCGCAGACGCCCCTGTGTCTTAACCGTAGCGCTGCGCTCTGAGCGATAAAGGGTCTCGCGAGCAAGACCGGCGGTCTGGGCCAACTGGCCCTTGGACATGCCAAAACCGTCCGCGACCTGCTCGATCGCAATCTTCCCGTTCCGGTCCATATAGGACAAGATGAGAGGTCCATTCTGCTCGGGGATCTTGAGTGCATGGGCCACAGAATTCATCCTACCATATTGAGAGTCATATTTCTTGTGCAAAATATATGGCAGTTCTGGGCAGCTTTCAAGCTCGGCACCGAACCAATTCGAGGTGCTCCCTAGCACGGAGCGGATTGAGCCGACCGTGCGCGCGACTATGTCGAGGCAGCAAGTTCGGCAAACACCCGATGCGCCTATGCCGCTGACTGGAAGCATTTTTTGAGCCCGGTGCGGCATCAGCCGTGTGATCCGCAGCCGCCAGACCCACAGTTCGTCGGCCTCAACATCACGGCCCAGGTCTCGGGATCGGCAAGGGACACAAGTCGGCGTCGACCATCGAGTGCTGCCTGTCGTCGCTGACTTGGCACTATACGCAACGCGGTCGACCGTTCGACCGAAAGGACCGGCATATCGCCACGGTGCTCGCCGGCATCCGCAACAGACGCCTCCCCTCCCGTCAAAAGGAAGCCATCCTGCGCGACGTTCTTCTCGCATGCTGGAACCGCTTGACCGCGGCACCTGCGCGGTCTGCGCGACCGCGTCATGTTGCTTTTGGGCTTCGCCGGCGCCTTCCGCCGATTCGAAATCGTCGGCCTTGATATTGCGCGCGATCAAAAGGACGGTGTCGCGGCTAAAAGTTTTCTGGCGATTGGCTGCGCGCCGGCCTCGCCTCCTCCGCCGAGGTCGACGAGAACTATGTGCAGAAGCAGCTCGGCCATGCCTCGGCGGAGATGACACGCAGGTATCAGCGGCGGCGTGGCCGCTTCCGGGTCAATCTCACCAAGGCGTCCGGACTTTTGAAACACCCCTCCCTTTCCCCGTTTGAGGCGGCTGCGCGAAGGTAGCTTAGAAACGACAGGTCTTCGCTAGAGTGGGCCTTTTTCGTCCAAGCCGTATCAAGAAGATGCGACCAGGCATCTGTTCGGGGACCATCTTCGACGGGCGACGAGCGCTGTTCACATTTTCGTCTGGTGAGCGAACTCGACACCATTATTCCGTCCTGACACTTAGCGTTTATCGTGATCTCGACGGGCTGATGAGCACTGCRCCCTCTCCTCAGAGGAGCTATCAGCTGGAATGCTTGGCTTAGCTTATTCAAGGGAGGCGAAAGATGACATGACCACCATGCAGTCGGGTCATCACGTGGTGGCGTTCGATCGGCAGATATTCGTTAGAAGCTTAATTTAATATTGTGATCACTTGCCAGCTCTGGCACCGGTGCGAATCGCCATGGAGCCGATAAGAACTTGTGCGACGCCTGGGTAAGCAGGATTTGTCCGCAGACAAAATCGTCGAATTGTGTAGCGTATTCAGTTGCATGAATCATATCCTGTGATCCTATCCGTGATCATTAAGCTTTTGTTAACTTTAAATTTCTTGCCCGGGCGAACGAATCGGACATAATGACGGTTGCTTGGCGCTTTCACGTCAAAAATCGTTTTTAGAGAGTCTCGATCGAATGAACGTCAGTTCGCCCGTTCCGACGAAAATCCCGCTGCTGTTCGAGAAAAGCATCCTCGATCAGGGCGACCAGATATCGAAAAAGTTGCACCTGCTTTCGATGCAGCGCTTCCCTCCCCACGCAAAGAAGAATCTTCGTTCGTTCTCGCTGGCTGAGGTTGCCACGTATCTGGGGGTTTCCCAAAGTCATCTGAAGAAATTGCATCTGGAAGGAAAGGGACCGGTGCCTGAAACCTCGACGTCGGGCAGGCGCTCATACACTGCTGAACAGATGCTTGAGCTGCGCCGGTATCTCGACCAGTACGGTCGATCAGATGCCCGCATGTATGTTCCTCATCGGCGGCCGAGCGAGAAGCTTCAGATTTTAGCTGTGGTTAATTTCAAGGGGGGCAGCGGGAAGACCACTACCGCTGCCCACCTCGCCCAATATCTTGCGCTTACCGGGCACCGTGTCCTAGCTGTCGATCTCGATCCGCAGGCGTCGCTTTCTTCGTTGCATGGGTTCCAACCTGAACTCGACCAGACAAAATCGCTTTACGACGCAATCCGCTATGACGACGAGAAAGTGCCTCTCTCGGAAATCATCAAGCCGACGAATTTCCCGGGCTTGGATATCGTCCCTGCGAACCTAGAGCTGCAGGAATTCGAATACGACACGCCTCTGGCAATGACGGACAAATCTTCGAATGTGGGCAGGGCGTTTTTCACGCGCATCTCAAAGGCATTGATGGAGGTCGACGATTGCTACGATGTCATAGTTATTGATTGTCCGCCGCAGCTTGGCTACCTGACGATCACCGCGCTGACCGCGGCGACTTCAGTGTTGATAACGATCCATCCGCAGATGCTCGATGTTATGAGCATGGGCCAGTTTCTGCTGATGCTCGGGAACATCCTGGAGCCGATCAGGGCGGCCGGTGCCGAGGTGAATCTGGAGTGGTATCGCTATCTTGTTACTCGATTCGAACCCACGGATCAGCCGCAGGCGCAGATGGTGGCGTTCCTGCATACGCTGTTCGGCGAATTCATTCTCAAGAACCAGATGCTGAAATCAACGGCGATCTCCGATGCGGGGATTACCAAGCAGACCCTCTACGAAGTCGAAAAGAATGCAATGACCCGTTCCACGTACGAGCGGGCAATGGAAGCCTTGGACGTCGTAAATGGCGAAATCGTCGCTTTGATTCATGACGCATGGGGGCGTTGAAGTTGTCTGCTGACAAAAGTGGATCTTTTCCAAATGTATTCAATGGACTACGCGCTATCTGGAGGTAAATATGGCACGTAAGAATCTTCTTGCAGGCCTCGTAGAAGCGGAGACCGTCGACCGGACCTCATCTGCCTCCGCTGCGGCATATCCGATCCGCGGCGCGTCTAAATCCATGATCCGCTCGGTCAACGAGTTGGCAAAGCAAGCGGATGCGTATCTTGAGGGCGAGCATGTCGTCGAACTCGACCCAAGCGCAGTCGACGGCTCTTTCGTTTCCGACCGCATGGGCGACGACGAGGAGCAGTACCAACGGCTGCTGGAAGCAATTCGGGAGAGGGGGCAGGATTCTCCCATACTTGTCCGTCCGCATCCGGGCTCCGACGGCCGCTACATGATCGTCTTCGGTCATCGCAGAGTCCGAGTTGCCCGCGAACTAGGACGGAAGGTGAGGGCGGTCGTAAAGGAGATCGACGACAAGACCCATGTAATTGCTCAGGGGCAGGAGAATTCCGCTCGGGCAAATCTCAGTTTCATCGAGAAGGCGATGTTCGCAAAGCGCCTTGAGGATTTGGGGTACGACAGAGATGTGATCTCGTCAGCACTGGCCTCGAACGCCGCTGCGGTCTCGAAGATGGTATCAGTTGTCACAAGAATTCCGGCATCTGTGATCGGCAAGATTGGATCGGCTACGTCTGTAGGCCGCGAGCGGTGGGTTGAGCTGTCTCTGCTCGCCGGCAAGAAATCCGAAATGGTTAATGCGATGTTGTCCGACCCAGAATTCGGCGAGTTGGAAAGCAACGAACGCTTCGAAAGGTTGCTAGCAGGCCTGAATGCGAAGGGGAAGCCAGTTCGCAAGGTAGCTGTGAGGTCCCAAGCACAATCCTGGGTCCCCGAGGACAAATTAGTTAGCGTCAGCGTCAAGAAGGCAGGCAAGGCCATCACAATCGCCGTGAAGGAGATAGACGGCAGCCGCTTCGGGACATGGATTTCCGACAATCTGGGCAACCTTTATGAGGCGTTCAGAAAGTCGGACAAGACATCAACAGGAGACTGAAACCGCAAAAGAAAAAGGCCCCCGAACGTCACCGTCGCGGAAGCCCTTCTCGTCTGTCGCAAGCTGAGAATCGCATTTCCCCGAATCACTGTCAAGAGTCATTGGCGTCGTTTTGGCGAGCAGGTTTCTTTTGCCTGATAGAGGGTGAAAGAAAATGGAGACGGGTATTGCAACGACGCCCTTTGGGCGGCGGCCGATGTCGCTTGCCATGCTGGCAGCGCAAAACGATTCACGTGAAATCCCCAAGGGCAGGGTCGTCGACAAATGGCAGATCTACCGCAACCTGTGCGAGGGCAAGAGCGTCGTCGGCATTGGCGATCGCGCTTTGGCCGTGCTGAATGCGTTGATATCATTCTATCCTGACAGCGAATTGAGTGAGGAAAACGACCTCATCGTCTTTCCCTCGAACGCACAGCTGTCGCTCAGGGCGCACGGAATGCCTGAGCCCACCGTCAGGCGGCATCTGGCCGCTCTTGTTGACTGCGGGCTGATCATCCGTCGGGATAGCCCGAACGGCAAACGTTACGCCCGCAAGGGCCGGGGAGGGGAGATCGAGGAAGCATTCGGCTTCTCCCTGGCGCCCCTGCTGGCCCGTGCATACGAGTTCGAGGCGGCGGCCGAGCGTATTCGCGCCGACAAAAGGGCGCTCAGGCTTATGCGCGAGCGGATCACCTTGCACCGCCGTGACATCCACAAGCTGATAGAGGCGGCCCTTGACGAGGATGTCCCGGGAGACTGGGGAGGCCTGTGGAAGCGTTTCCGCGGCGTTGTGGAGGCAATTCCGCGCCGAGCTTGTATTGCCGAGCTCGAGCCCATCGTTGCCGGTCTGGCCGCCTTGCGTGATGATGTGGATAAGCTGCTGGAAATCCATATGAAATCCACGAATCCGATTGGCAATGACTCTCAAAACGAGCGGCAACAATCTGATTCAAATACCGACTCTATCTTTGAATTTGAACCTGCTTTAGAGAAACGCGGGGCGACGGCCGAGCCCAGGACGATGACCGCAGAGGCGCCGAAAACATACCCGCTGGGGATGGTGCTGAAGGCCTGCCCCGAAATTGCGGATTATGCCGTCGACGGCATCGGCAATTGGCGCGATCTCATGATAACCGCCGCCCAAGTGCGGGGATATCTGGGTGTTTCGCCGTCAGCGTATGCGGAGGCTTGCCACGTGATGGGCCAGGAGATCGCGGCGATCGTGATTGCCTGCATTCTGCAAAGGGCGCACCACATCAACTCGGCCGGCGGCTATTTGCGGGTACTGACCGAAAAAGCGACGGCAGGGCAGTTCTCAGTCGGGCCGATGCTGATGGCGGCACTGAAGGCGAATGGCGTTACGGCGAGGATGGCAGGATGAGAAATGCGAGCGCCGCACACTTGATAACCGTGCCAGGTCGTATTTGTCGACGCGCCGAGGATGGTAGATCCGCACGGGACGTTCCGCACAGCGACGACAACTCCGACTGTCAGGCTGCTGGCGTTTTCTGCCAGGACAGGGGAGGGGACTGCCACGACGGCCTCCGCCAGAAAATTGCCGATGAGTCCAGCTAACAGCGAGATAGCTTGACTAACGCGAATCAGCGATCATGAAAACAATGGCTTACGACATCGGTCTTCTGTCCCTCGACACCGTCATAGTGCCTGTCGCGAAGGCGACCGAAGCTTTGGCGCGTCTCGACGAACGCCTGGCCCGTTCCCCGGTCCGAGCCGGCTTTGTCGAACGCCAGCATTTTGCCGATGCGGCCGCCGCGCTCTGGCTTGAAGGCGAGCTCGTCCACCTCGAGGATTTTGTCCTCCATGACGCCCATATGGACATCCGCACCCCAACCCACGAGCTCACCCGGGCACATACAGTCCTACGAACCCGCCGGCGCATTTTTGCGCAGAAGGCGGACTGGGCGCTCACACGCGACGGTTTTTTGGCCCTGACCGGCCGGGGCGGCGCGATGCCGGCACCGGGACAAAAAAGCGGGGAAGGGGACGGGGCCGACACCAGCTCTGTTGAAACCGATGGTCGGGATGAGGCTGAGGACGACTTGCTGGCTGAAGAATTTGCAGAGATCGATGCTGTTCTGGCACGCTCCTCGAAGATTCTAAGAGGCGCCGAAGTGCCTCGAAACGGGGAAACGTCGCTTCATGACCGGTTAGCCTTGATCTACGATCTCGACTGGAATGAAGAAGAACGGCTTGCTGAATGGCAGGCCGTTGTCTCCGGAACCCGCGATCTGCCGGTCGTGCTCCGCGGCGCGATCCTCCTCGAAGCCTGGTACGAAATCGAGGTGCTGCAACATGGCGCCTGGCTCGGCCCACTCCTCGTGGCTGCGCTGCTACGGCAGGAAGGTCTTGCCGCCAACCATCTCGCCAGCCTGCATCTCGGCGCCAAGAACATTCCACGGGAGCGGAGGCGTGCGCGCAATCGCTCTGATCGGTTGTTGGCTTTTGTGGACGCCATCCACGACGCAGCGCTCGCCGGTTTGAAGGAGCACGATCGGCTGGCGATGGCCAGAAACCAGATGGAGCGACGGCTCAAGCAGCGCCGTGCCAACTCGAAACTTTCCCAACTGATTGAGCTTGTGATGTCGCGGCCGCTTGTCTCCACCGGCCTGATCCAGGACGGGCTAAAGGTGACAAAACAGGGGGCGCTCAACCTGGTCGGCGAACTCGGCCTGCGCGAGATGACGGGGAGGGGAAGGTTTCGCGCGTGGGGGATTATTTAGAAGGGACTCACTGCGACCGCATTTCTCCGGCACGGCGACGACCGCCCCTGTCGGGAACCGGCAGTAGAGATGGCGAATTACACGTGGACCGTTCGTCACTGGGTTTCGAAATGCTGGTCTATTAAGGAGTTTTGGCTATAGAGTGTCTCAGGCGTTGACTTGCCATGGTCGCGCTGGTGGGGGCTCGGGAAGGTCATTACAATGGCGTCGGCACAACAACTGATCGGGCTCGTGAAGAGCCACGCCGAAGGTGATGAAGGGCGGTTCTTCGACCTTGCGATGCAGCTTGCTGCAGCCGAGGAACAGAAGGGTCATGCCCGGCTGGCCGAGCAGTTGCGCCAATGGGCTGAGGCTGGTCAGCACCCTCCGAAGTCTGCGCCGGTCACGCCGACGCCAATCGCGGCTCCGCGTGGCGACTTAGCGGCGTTCCTCAGCGCAAGCTATCCCACAACCCGGTTGAACGATCTGATACTGCCAGTGCATCTGGGAGATGAGCTCTCCCACATCGTCATCGAGACCCGAATGGCGCAAAAGCTGGAAGAAAAAGGTCTGCGTCCGCGCCGCCGTTTGCTTTTGGCTGGTCCGCCAGGCACAGGAAAGACGCTGACGGCGGAAGCACTCGCTGGCGAGTTGAAGTTTCCGCTCTTCACCGTGCTCCTTCACGGTCTGATTACGAAATTTATGGGCGAAACCGCACAGAAGCTGCGGATGATTTTCGACGCGGTGCGGACAAACCGCGGCATCTACCTGTTCGACGAGATTGACGCGCTCGCGGCGTCGCGAGGCGCGGACAACGACATTGGCGAGGCGCGTCGAATCCTGAATTCGTTCCTGCAGTTTCTCGATGAGGACACAGGCCCGTCGATTGTGGTTGCGACTACGAATCTCCCGGAAATTCTTGACCGTGCCGTTCTGCGCCGCTTCGACCTGGTGCTGCCTTATCAATTGCCTGACGCCGAGGCGATCGAAAAGGCAATGCGCCGCCGGCTGCGAGGCTTTGAAGACGGCGCTGTCGATTGGAGCGATGTGGTGCAACACGCCGAAGGTCTGTCTACGGCCGATGTTGTCGCTGCAGGGGAAGATGCCGCGAGACGGGCGGTCTTGGGCAACTCGAGCGAGATTAGGACTTCTGCCGTGGTCGCATCGCTCGAACGCCGCCGGTCGCTGCATAGCATAGGGGCGGGAACGTATGCCGAGGGACCGACGACACTTCATTCTCAACGCCCTGTCAAAATCCGAAAAGTTCAAGCCAAAAGGCCAGCCAACAACAAAGCATCCAAGTGATGGTTGCCGATCGCCCTGCTCATGCTCAGGCGCTTTTGCAGGCGCTAGATCATCTTCCAGATGTAAAGGCCGAGGGCCTAGCTGGCGTTTACCTTGATGTTGCCGGTCGAGCCGGCGAAGTCATGGTCACCAAAGGTCTCAACGCCAGTGATCTGACGCTTCTTCGTGTCGAACCGGCCCAACCGGCCGCCAATCAACCTCAGCGCGCAACTGTTTTTGCAACCGGCGATGGTTTGGCCAAGCTGCGTCAAAAGATCGAGGATTTCGCACAGAAGAACCGTCCAAAGAAGGATGGCACGGAGGGGCGTCCGCACAATGCCGATCTCGTGCAAAGTATTGGCGCCATCGTCGAAGCAGGGCTTCGCGCTTTATGGCGGAGCCCGGCTACGAAGTTCCCGGCAGGCGATGCCGCTGTTCCATGGGAGTTGTGGCTGGATAAGACGCAGGCCGCGGGATTTATCGGAAACGCTGCTGAGTATGGCGTCGCGGTGGGTGCGGATCGGCTAGAATTCCCCGAAGACATCGTAGTCATAGCGACAGCCACACGAGAAGCGCTTGCGTTGGCCGTGAGGCGGCTCGGCGGCGTTCGGGCTCTTGCAACCCCCACGATCACTGCGGATTATTTCGATGCGATGCCGATTGAGGAACAAGCGGATTGGCTCGACAATTTGTCGGCATGGACGACATTCCAGGCAGTCGATGATCCGAGCTATGTCACGCTCCTAGACAGAGGCGTCAGCCGCGCCCACCCGCTCATCGGACCGGCTCTCCACGCCGACGATAGGCATGCTGCAGATCCCGCATGGGATGTGACCGACTTCGTCGGCCATGGTACGCAACTTGCCGGCTTGGCGCTCTATGGCGATCTGACCGTGGCGTTACAAACAATGCTGCCCATAGAAATTCGACATCGACTGGAGTCGGCAAAGATCATACCAGACGCCGGCCACAATCCTTATCACCTCCTCGGATCATTGACTCGCGCAGGTATCAATGCCGCGGAAGTGATCGGCGATCGACGCCGGACCTTCGCGATGGCAAGCACAACGGAAGAGGATACACCTCATGACGGCGCCCCTACTTCATGGTCCAGCGAAATTGATCAGCTGACGGCGGGCGTCTCGGGAATCAAGAAAACCCAGAGGCTGATGGTGATCTCGGCCGGGAACACGGTCCAAAACATGTTCGGCAACGGGGACTACATCGCTGTGTGCGATCATCCGGACAATGAAATCGAGTCGCCAGCTCAGGCCTGGAACGCCATTTGTGTGGGCGCATACACGGAAAAGAATGTGTTGCCAGCCGGCGAGGCGGGCGTTGCACTCGCGCCAGTCGGGGATCTTGCACCGTCGTCTCGAACCGCAAGCTGGTCCTCGCATTGGCCGCTCAAGCCAGATGTCGTTTTCGAGGGCGGCAACTGGGTGGTCAATGGGCCTCCGCCACCGATGCAGCACTCTGCATTGTCTCTTCTCACCACGGATCATACTTTCCCGAATCGAGCTTTCACCACATGCGGGGAAACCAGTGGCGCCACCGCCCTCGCTGCTCGGGCTATTGCAGACCTATGGTCGGACTACCCGGCGCTGTGGCCGGAAACGATCCGGGCGATCTTCGTATCGTCTGCGCGTTGGACGCCGCAGATGCTTAGCCATCTTCCCGCAAATCCGGCAAAGGGACATTTCAGCCCGCTGTTCAAACGCTATGGTTTTGGGGTCCCCGACATGGAACGGGCTCGCCGAAGCGCTTCGAATGCGCTGACGCTGATCGTACAGGATGTGATTACGCCATATCGCTTGAGCGAGAGCGGTGGCGCTGATCATGTCCACAACGAGATGAGATTGTTCGAACTGCCGTGGCCCGTGGAGGCGTTGCGTAAGCTCGTCAACAGCCCTGTCACTCTTAGGGTCGCACTGAGCACTTTCATCGCGCCCAATCCATCGGAGCCGGCGCGCGGCTCAAAGTTCCGGTATGCCTCGCACAATCTGCGCTTCAAGCTTAATCGGCCAAACGAGAGCCGAGCGGCTTTCATAGCACGTATCAGCAAGGTCGCTGAGCAGACCGAGGAGGAGGCTGTCGACGAGGACGATGGCTGGAGATTCGGGCGCAATCGTCGCGACGTCGGATCTTTGCAAATTGATCAACTCACCTGTCTCGCATCGGATCTCGCTCGCCGCAACATTCTTGCCGTCCACCCCGTTGCCGGCTGGTGGAAGACCAGGGCAATCGCGAATCCACAGGAGCGATCCGTCCGGTTTGCCTTGGTGGTTGAAATCGATGCGAGCGAGGTTGAGGCAAATCTTTACGCGGAGGTTCAAGCGGCGATCGCAGCGCTCAATGTGGCGCAAGCCGTCGTTTAACAGGATCTGAAGCGGCAAGGTTGCTTTTGCTTGAACGCATTGCCGGGTTGCGCGATTGTCGCAGCTGCCCAAATGACGCGAGCACCCCAATGAATCGGACGGGAAAGGCACCTTTCGTGCCGAACGAAATTCATGTCCGGACGGTCACCGATGAGAAGAAGGGCGTTCTAGGCATCCTCTCAATCCAGACGACGGAAGGCCGCTTGGATCTTGCGCTCGATAGGCAAACTGCGGACGCTATCGTGAAAGCTATCAACGCAATCCGGTCAAAATTGAATTCGAACCGCTAAATGGGCCTCATCAGGCCAGACCTGCCTGTCGCCAAGCATCACACGGTAACCATTGCCCAAATGGCTCATAACGATGCTTGCCTCTCCCGCCGAATAGAAGATTGCTATTGCTATGGCGTGATCATCTACGACACGCTCAAGGCGGTAGGCGTCACGGCGCGGATTGTCTTCGTCCACCAACGATAAGGCTCCCCAAGGGAGCATATTAGCCGTCGTTCATGAAGGTTTCGTGAGGTGCCGGTTAGTCAAATATCCTGAGAGTGGCATAGAGCCGCCCTCTCAGCCCATTATTCTGCCACCAACTGCCCCGGTCTCAAGCGATTTGCAAATCCGGTCCGGAAATTGTTGGGTCCCGCTCATCTCGAATCAACCCTGTAAGCGGTCGATTCCTTGGCGATGTAGCTGCCTTACCTCAATCACGACTAAAGCCCCGTCGCCAGCGTTTAGCCATCGGGTCGTGGTGTTACGGTTATGCTGGGAACTCGGTCCGGATCCGCCCAAGAAAAGGGCGGCATTGCTGCCGCCCTTCGGGAATGTTGAGATGCGTGGACCTTAAAAACCCATGCCGCCCATGCCGCCGCCGCCCATGCCGCCAGGCATGCCGCCGCCAGCCGACTCCTTCTTGGGAGCCTCCGCGATCATGGCCTCGGTGGTGACCAGCAGGCCGGCGACCGAAGCCGCGTCCTGGAGAGCCGTGCGAACGACCTTGACCGGATCGACGATACCCATGGCGATCATGTCGCCATATTCGCCGGTCTGGGCGTTGTAGCCGTAGGTCGCGCCCTTGTTGTCGAGGATCTTGCCGGCAACGATCGAAGCTTCCGCACCGGCGTTGGCCGCGATCTGGCGGGCCGGAGCCTGCAGAGCGCGACGCACGATGTTGATGCCGGCGGTCTGGTCGGAGTTGGCGCCGACAGCCTTGATGTTCAGCGAAGCGCGCAGCAGAGCGACGCCGCCGCCGGGAACGATGCCTTCTTCGACAGCCGCACGGGTCGCGTTGAGGGCGTCATCGACGCGGTCCTTCTTTTCCTTGACTTCGACTTCCGTCGCACCACCGACGCGGATCACGGCAACGCCGCCGGCCAACTTGGCCAGACGTTCCTGCAGCTTCTCCTTGTCGTAGTCCGAGGTGGTCTCCTCGATCTGCTGCTTGATCTGGGCAACGCGGCCCTGGATCTCGGCCTTCTTGCCGGCGCCGTCGACGATGGTGGTGTTCTCCTTGGAGATCGACACCTTCTTGGCGCGGCCGAGCATGTTCAGGCCGACGTTCTCGAGCTTGATGCCGAGGTCTTCCGAAATGACCTGACCACCGGTGAGGATGGCGATGTCTTCCAGCATGGCCTTGCGGCGATCACCGAAGCCCGGCGCCTTGACGGCGGCGATCTTCAGGCCGCCACGCAGCTTGTTGACGACCAGCGTGGCCAGAGCCTCGCCTTCGACGTCTTCCGAGATGATGACCAGCGGCTTCGAGGTCTGCACGACAGCCTCGAGGATCGGCAGCATGGCCTGCAGGTTCGAGAGCTTCTTCTCGTGGAGGAGAATGTAGGCGTCTTCCAGATCCGCAACCATCTTGTCGGCGTTGGTGACGAAGTAGGGGCTGAGGTAGCCGCGGTCGAACTGCATGCCTTCGACGACTTCGAGTTCGGTCTCGGCGGTCTTGGCTTCCTCGACGGTGATGACGCCTTCATTGCCGACCTTCTGCATCGCTTCCGCGATCATCGAGCCGACCGAGGAGTCGCCATTGCCGGCGATGGTGCCGACCTGGGCAACCTCTTCCGAGGTCTTGATCTTCTTGGCGTTCTTGATCAGCGTCGCGACGACGTCGGCAACCGCGAGATCGATGCCGCGCTTCAGGTCCATCGGGTTCATGCCGGCGGCAACCGCCTTGTGGCCTTCCTGGACGATCGACTGCGCCAGAACGGTCGCGGTCGTGGTGCCGTCGCCGGCGATGTCGTTGGTCTTCGAAGCAACTTCGCGGACCATCTGCGCGCCCATGTTTTCGAACTTATCTTCAAGCTCGATTTCCTTGGCGACGGTGACGCCGTCCTTGGTGATGCGCGGGGCGCCGAACGACTTGTCGATGACGACGTTGCGGCCCTTGGGGCCGAGCGTGACCTTCACCGCGTCGGCGAGGATGTTGACGCCGCGCAGCATGCGCTCGCGGGCGTCGCGGGAGAATTTTACGTCTTTGGCAGCCATGTTTTAGCTCCTGGCAGGGGCTTGGGATCAAGCCCGAAATTCAGTTGACGGTGAGGCCGATGATCAGCCGATGATGCCCATGATGTCGGATTCCTTCATGATCAGAAGGTCTTCGCCATTGAGCTTGACTTCGGTGCCCGACCACTTGCCGAACAGGATGCGGTCGCCAGCCTTGACGTCCAGCGGGACCAGCTTGCCGGCTTCGTCGCGGGCGCCGGAACCAACGGCGATGATCTCGCCTTCCTGCGGCTTTTCCTTCGCCGTATCCGGGATGATGATCCCGCCGGCGGTCTTGGATTCGGATTCGACCCGGCGAACGACCACGCGGTCATGAAGCGGGCGGAACTTCGACTTTGCCATTTTTTGGATATCCCTGGTACGGAGGTTGAGCGGTTCTCCGTTGCCGGAGAGCGGTTAGCACTCGGCAGAGGAGAGTGCTAACGTGGCGGTGAGATAGGCCACAGGCTGGTGCTAGTCAAGACGGAAGAGGGGACGTGCAAAGGGCATAAGATTTGCAATCGGCGCGCGGAAGCATACGACAGAGGGGCCCCGGGGATAACCAAATCTGCGGGTCACTTGCAAAGCGTTTCGTGATTGCGGTAGCGCGACATCAGAGCCGTTTCGGCATCCAGGCGATGCAGTGTTCGAGGCGTTCCAACCGAGCCTTCTGCGAACGAAGCTCGTGTCCAAAATTAAGCAAATTGGACTTGCCTTTGGAAGCGGCCGCATTGATCAGTTCGCACTCAAGCAACGCAATGCGATCTCGCATCTGCTGAGCTTCAGCCAGCCGTATGCTTTTAATCCAACCTAGCCCACGCATATTCAGTCGTCACCGTCCATGCAGCGCGGGGTAGCATCTGAAAACTAACCCCGGCCGATTCGAAAAACTCGAATTTTAACCGTCGCTAAAATTCACCCCTCTGTCGGTCATGTTTGCTCGATGGCTTGTCCGCTACCTTGCTCTTCGAGATAATTTTAATCGACGTGGTGACGGCCTGTTCAGCGCGCATGTCTAAGGAAACGATATGACGCCGCGCACCAAGCGTATTGTAGGTAAATCACTGGTCGTGACGATCATTGCGATCGTCGCGACCTTTGGCCTGTCGTTTACGGCAAGACTTGCCCTGCAGATGCCGATCGACTGGCTGAGTTGGGTGGAATGTACCTTCATTCCCATTCTGATCGGAATGCCGGTCAGTGCCTACATCTTCACCCAGTCGGAAATGATCCAGGATAGTTGTGGCAAGTTGGAGAAGTCCCATGCAGCCCTGACAGAGGCGCATGACCGGCTCAGCTTCGTAACCAGCCATGATCCAATGACGGGACTCCTTAGTCGCGGTGGGTTCATGGCCAGGATGGACAGAAGCCGCGACGAAGAAGAATGTGACACACTTCTTCTGATCGATCCGGATCACTTCTCTTCCATCAACGAGGCATGGACACTCCAAGGGCGACGAGGTTCTGGTTCGGATTGCAAAGGCGCTCGTCTATGCGACGCGCCCAGGGGACTCGGTTGGACGGCTTGGCGGGAAAGAGTTCGGCGTCTTGTTACGCGGCGTGCGCAAGGAGCAGGCAGGTACGATTGCGGAGAACATCCGTCGACTTATTGAAGGCCTTCCTCGGGTCAAAGGGCAACAAGACGGCGTGAAGGTGACTGTCAGTATCGGAGGCGCAGAGGTCGCTCGCGATGCAGACACTCAGGATGTCCTGCGCACTGCCGGACGCTGCCTTTTTGAAGCGAAACAACTCGGGCGGAACCGCGTTTCGTTCGACTATGAAGCAGCCAAGTTGCGGGTCGTGACACCGTAGCCGGCCGCGTGGGGGCAGGCGGAAAATGCACCCGGCAGGCTGTTTGCGCCGACAGTGGGGCGGCTTCTAGTGGCGCGCGGGTGCCGGGAGAGGAAGAGGGCGGGCGGGTTGCGGTGGCGGGTAAAGGTCCGGGAGAGAGTCTTCCGGCGCCCGCCGAGGAGCGACACCCATGACCCAGATGGAAATTCACACGCCAAAGCGCAACGAGCGTGCCGGTTACAAGGTCGACGTCAGCCGCGGCCAGCGCATCGGCCGCGTGTCGTCAGAATGGTTCAACCGGCCGGCGGACGAGCGATAGGAACCAAACGCGAAGGCCGGAGAGGTCCAGGTCGACGATTATTGGCAGCGCGATTGTGCACGTTTGGCAGTTGGCCTCAGAGAGAGCTGTCACTTCTTGTTCGTTGCGCGGCGTTCCGACCTCGGGTCTGAAGGAATTGTTATAGAGCATGCAAGCCGGTCGAAGGGAGATTCGACCACGCCGAAGATAGTGATGCCTGGATCAGTTGTCGTGACTTTGTACAGCCGACGTAGGGTCGGATAACCGTTTGGGATCTCGAATATGTCTTCGATTTTTCCGGCAGCTGGCGCTGCATCGATAATAATACGAGTGTTCACGATTCCGATCGCATGTCGCTCTAGCGCGTCAGTTACGAAACGCTCGCCGAACTCCTCGACGATGGCGTCGTCAATGTCCGACGATAGATAAGTGGCATCATACATAATAGGTAGATTGTCGGCCAGGATCATCTTCCGCACGCAAAGCATGGCTGCGTCGGGCGGGCTAAACACACTCATTGTCGGATCTGATATTCTTTCCCTGGTGATGGACAGCAGCCGCATGCTTGGCGTGAAACCAAGGACGCGAGCGTTGTCCATCGAGGACAACCAGACATCGAGTTCGCGCAGGAATCGTCTTTGTTCCTTAACGAACGTGCCTTTGCCTGCGATTGCGATCAGTGCTCCTGCAGTTTGCAAATCGCGTAACGCCCGCTTGATAGTAATCGGACTGACGCCGAATTGTTCACTAAGCGTCGCCGTGGAGGGGATCGGATCGCCTGACGGGTAAGTGCCATCTTTGATGCGCTTGAGAAGCTCTTGGCGCACCGACTCATGTAGGGACGACGCCCCGCGCAGCCGTAAATTGTTCAAAGCCTTCTCCTTATTGGGGGCCGCCCGAAACTAATACCGTCTGATCCGTCCCGGCTCTTGGCAGCGGCTGACCTTACGTCGGCCATTGACTCACTGGATATACCTAGTATAAGTACCTTTGATTGTCAACTGATGGGGAGGTCGGAATGAGGAGGTCGGAATTCAGCAAAACAACGGCATCGGCTCGCGGCGTGGCCGCTAGGTTCGACGACCAGAGCTCGTGCCCTGAAAGCTGGTAAAGGAGCGAAGTGAATGAGCTTCCTTGACATCATGCGGGGAATATACAGCGGATTTGGAGTTACTCTGAGCGTTACCATTCTCGCGCTCATGTACGCAATCCCATTCGCTCTCGTTGCGGGTGTCCTGCAGCATTTCTCAACCGGTACCTACCGGCGAATCGTTACCGCCATCATCGAATTCTGGCGGAGTTCGCCGGTCATCGTTCTCCTCTACGCGTTTTACTATTCCCTTCCTGCGTTCGATATCTATTTGTCTGGGTTTGCTGTTGGGGCCTTAGTGCTTGGTCTCAACGCCGGCGCGTATGGCAGCCAATCGGTTCGTGCGGCGTTGCAAGCTCTTGATCGTGGGCAAGGTGAGGCTGGATTGGCTCTAGGGCTGAGCCGCTTCGACGTGCTTCGTATGATTGAGTTGCCTCAGGCAATTGTGGCGATGATCCCAACATTTATAAATGAGGCGATCCAACTTATTAAAGGGACATCTCTGGTTTCTCTGTTAACTCTCTCAGATATGACCGACAGAGCAGGAAAGTTGTTTGCACTTACATATGACCCAGTTGGGATTTACGGCGGTCTCTTGCTGGCTTATTTGCTAATATGTTATCCCGTAACTATTCTCGGGCGATATCTGGAACAAACGTTTGCCAAAGGGCGGGGAGCGTCACATGAATTTTGATGTTCATTTCGCGTTGCAGATTGTGCCTCGAATTCTACAGGGCATTGGGATCACAATCACGGTCGCCGTTTTGAGTTTTATCTGCGCGACCTCTTTGGGTTTCATATGGGAGATGCTACGACGTTCTCACCGTCTAGCGCGCCTGCTAACGCAATTTTTGATCGATGGGATACGATCGACACCAGTGTTGGTTCAGGTTTATTTTTTATTTTTCGTTCTGCCTTATTATGGTGTCAAACTGCCAGCGATGTTCGTAGGCATCTTCGGGCTAAGCGTTTACTATTCGGGGTACATCGCTGAGGTCTTTAAAGCCGGGATAGACGCAATACCGTCCGGGCAAAGTGAAGCTGCCCGAAGTCTTGGTCTTAAATGGTTTGATAGGGTGGCGTTCGTGACGGCGCCCCAGATGCTTCGAAACGTAGCAGCACCGCTTGGCGCTTATTCTGTTTCCATCCTAAAGGCCACACCGTTGCTTGCCGTCCTTGGCGTAAGCGAGATGCTAGGCCGCGCGTTTGATGTGGCAGCGGAGACCTATCGTTACGCCGAGCCCACCTTCGTGTCCGGGGTTCTCTTCCTAATTCTAGCGCTGGTCGTTGTGTTTTTCATCGGGCGCCTCGAGCGGTTCCTGGGGATTGGCACTCCGCGGGCGTGATTAGAATATGGAGGTGGTTGCAGCGCCATGCCTACACAATGCAGCTCCATCCCTTGACGCGTAAATCCGCCCCGCTGTCCTTATTTGAAAGCTACCCGAAGTAGGCGGCTGGTAAGTTGATATCTGATCTGTTGGGTAGCACGACAGGGCACAAGACGGGGTCAGGTGGATGGAGTTCGCCGGAGTTTCAGGTGACAATTTAGGAAAAGGTAAACCTCGCTATTGACGGACAAGGTATACATGGTATGGTTGGTAGCTTGTCGCATTTCATGGGAGAGACTAGAATGAATGAAATCACGAGACGAACCATAATCGGTGTTGCCAGCATGATGTTCGCATTTAGTTGGGCCGGGTCGCCTTCCTCTGCCGCCCAGACAACCCTTGAGAGGATTGTGTCTGAGGGGAAGGTCACAGTTGGGATCGTCAACGATAGAACCTGGGGCTACGTGGACGAAAGCGGAAATGTTACCGGGTTTGACCCTGACCTGGTTCGGGCTGCGCTGGAACCGCTGGGGCTCAAGAAGATCGACTTTGTAGTCTCCGAGTTTCCCGCACTTATTTCTTCCCTCCAATCAAAGCGGTTCGATATTATCGGCGCCGGGATGTGGATCACGCCCACCCGCTGCGCGGCGGTCGGCTTTAGTGACCCCGATGTGATCGAAAAGGATGGCCTCCTCGTCATGAAGGGAAATCCACTCAACATTCATAGCTACGCGGATATAGCTGCTAACCCTAAGCTGCTGATAGCGGCCGATCGCGGCAGTGCCGCCATTGAACACGCCAAATCTGCAGGTGTGCCGGATGCCCAGATCTTGCAGCTCACAGACTACAACGCCGCTATAGCTGCTTTGACGGGTGGTCGCGCTAATGGATTGCCGGCAGCAGCGTCTAGTGTAGCAGTAACGGTTAAAGATCCGAACCTTGCGGGCGTAGTCGAGATTGCCTCTCCATTTACTGGATACGTTGCGAAAAATGGAGTCGAGGCAGGTGGCGCGTCCGCGCTAGGATTTCGGCTGGAGGACAAGGACCTCCGCGAGGCTTACAACAAGCGTCTTGCGGAAATGAAGGCCGATGGCACGTTTGAGAAGCTTAAGCAAAAGTATGGTATCGCGACTGAGACGGCGACAGTCACCGCAGAGCAGCTCTGCAGCCTCAAGTAGAGCTTGGCATTGCAAGCGGGCAGCAGCCGTTTGATGGTAGATGGACGTACCGCCCCGCCTCTCGTGGCGTTACAGAACTCGTTCCTCTCCTGATGCCCCTTGCTATGTCTGCGCACAGAATGCGTGAATTGTTTGGGATGGAAGCAAACTTGCGCGTATCGGGCACTTACTAGGAGGCCTGAAAGGATGGAGCCAAAGATGGAGCCCAAGCCCGCGGTGCAGATTAGTCGCCTGTCTAAGTGGTTCGGTGCGTTTCAGGTTCTGAGAGACGTTAGCCTCACGGTCCGGAACGGCGAGCGGATCGTTATCTGCGGTCCATCGGGGTCGGGCAAGTCGACGCTCATCCGCTGCATCAATCATCTCGAGTCGCATCAAGAAGGCAAGGTCGTTGTCAATGGTGTCGAACTGGCGGCCGGTATGCCGAATCTCCCCGCTCTCCGCCGCGACATTGGAATGGTTTTCCAACAGTTCAACCTCTTTCCGCATCTGACTGTTGTTCAGAATTGCACCCTCGCACTTACCCGTGTGAAGAAGATGGACAAAGCGGAAGCGCGGGAGGTCGCCATGCGCAACCTTGAGAAAGTCCGTATTCCCGAGCAAGCTGATAAATATCCGGCGCAGCTTTCGGGCGGTCAGCAGCAGCGCGTGGCGATCGCCCGCGCGCTCTGCATGGCGCCAAAGATCATGCTGTTCGATGAGCCCACATCAGCACTCGATCCAGAGATGATCAAAGAAGTTCTTGATGTGATGTCCCGTCTCGCAAAGGACGGAATGACGATGATCTGCGTCACGCACGAGATGGGCTTCGCCCGCGAGGTAGCCGACAGGGTCATCTTCATGGACGGAGGCGAAATCGTGGAGGAAGCGCCGCCGCAGAAATTCTTTCGCGCACCCGAGGCGGAACGTACCCGCCGCTTCCTCGATCAAATCCTGCATTAAAGAACAGAGCACGTGCACAGGCAGAGCGCGGTTGAAGGACTGCGGACTGTTGGCTGAGAAGCGCCGTGCCACTTTCCATCAGCTACGAGCGAGTGCGGACTGTCGATGGCTATCCGGGCATCGTTGTGACCAGAAGAGCAAGGGAGGTCTCATTGCAAGCCATGCAGGCAGACTCTAGACGCATACTGCGCGAGATCGAGCGGAAGGTTTTGTGGCTATCCTGCTGGCTTATCGCTCAGGCAAACCGGCGTGAGAAGGTGGATGGTGTCAAGGTTGGCGGCCATCAGGCCTCCTGCGCGTCGATGGTCTCGATAATGACCTCGCTCTATTGCGACGTACTGAGACCCGAGGACCGTGTGGCAGTCAAACCGCACGCCTCACCGGTGTTCCACGCGCTGCAATACCTGGCCGGCAATCAAACCCGCGAGAAACTGGACAACTTCCGAGGCTTCGGTGGGGCGCAGTCCTACCCGAGCCGCACCAAGGATGTCGATGACGTCGATTTTTCGACCGGCTCGGTCGGCCTTGGGGTCGGGATCACCGCATTCGCTTCAATCGTGCAGGACTATGTGCATGCAAGGGGCTGGGCAGCGACCGGGCGGCCGAAGGGACGCATGGTGGCATTGGTCGGTGATGCTGAGCTCGACGAGGGCAATATTTATGAATGCCTCCAGGAGGGTTGGAAGCACGATCTTCGCAACACCTGGTGGATCATCGACTATAACCGGCAGAGTCTGGATGGGGTGGTGCGTGAGGGGCTCTATGACCGCATTGAGACGGTATTCAGGGCGTTCGGCTGGGAGGTCGTGACGCTCAAATATGGCGCGCTTCAGCGCGCCGCCTTCGATGAGCCAGGCGGCGCGGCGCTAAAGGGCTGGATCGACCGATGCCCTAACCAACTCTATTCCGCGCTGACGTTTCAGGGCGGCGCGGCTTGGCGCAAGCGTCTGATGGACGAGATCGGCGACCGAGGCGAGGTCAGCGCACTTCTGGACCGGCGCACAGACGAGGAGCTAGGAGCCGTGATGGAGAATCTCGGCGGGCACTGCCTTACGAGCCTGACCGACACGTTCAACGCCATCGACCACGACCGCCCAACCGTCTTCATTGCCTATACGGTCAAGGGCTGGGGAACGCCGCTTGCTGGGCACAAGGACAACCATGCAGGGCTGATGACCGAGCCTCAGATGAAAGCATTCAAAAAACGCATGAACATCCGCGACGGGCATGAGTGGGATCCGGCCGAAGGGCTTCACTTGGACGGGAAAGCGTTGAATGCCTTCATTGCCGGCACACCGTTCTTTGCTGGTGGCCGCCGGCGCCATCGAACTGCACCTGTTGCAGTCCTGCCCGATGCGGTGCCAACGCCGGCAAGCCCGCGCGAGATAATCTCCACACAAACAGCGTTCGGCAAGATTCTGGATGCCATCGGAAAATCGGACAGCGAGCTTGCAAACCACATTGTCACGACCTCTCCGGACGTGACTGTTTCGACCAACCTCGGACCGTGGGTCAACCGGCGGCAATTGTTCGCTCGCACCGAATTGACAGACACATTTCGCGACGAGCGGGTGCCGAGCGCCCAGAAATGGAGTTTCACGCCGCAAGGCCAGCACATCGAACTCGGGATCGCTGAGATGAACCTGTTCTTGTTGCTCGGCGCGATGGGGCTATCTCACTCGCTGTTTGGCGAACGTTTGATCCCGATCGGAACGGTCTATGACCCGTTTGTCTCGCGCGGCCTCGATGCACTCAATTATGCCTGCTACCAAGATGCGCGCTTCATGATCGTCGGCACCCCGTCGGGGGTGACGTTAGCGCCGGAAGGCGGCGCGCACCAGTCGATTGCATCCCCCCTGATCGGCATGAGTCAGGACGGGCTTGCCAGTTTCGAGCCGGCATTCGCCGACGAGTTGGCAGTCATCATGAGCTGGGCGTTC
Organism: Mesorhizobium sp. P2_A8; assembly: GCF_056404935.1. Classification (NCBI taxonomy): domain Bacteria; kingdom Pseudomonadati; phylum Pseudomonadota; class Alphaproteobacteria; order Hyphomicrobiales; family Phyllobacteriaceae; genus Mesorhizobium; species Mesorhizobium sp. P2_A8. Next base: position 106,723 of record NZ_JBFUDB010000013.1, on the reverse strand, counting down.
GACTACATGCAACGCGACGGTGAGGGAGATCCCGACGAGCGAACCTGGCTGCGCGACGAGACCGGTGGAGCAGTCTATCTGCGCCTATCGACGCGTCAGCTCGAGCAACCCAATCGGGCGCGCGACGCCGCCTTCGAACAGGGCGTGGTTGACGGGGCCTACTGGCTGCGAAAGCCAGGTCCGAACTGTGACCTTGTCATTGCCTATCAGGGGACAGTAGCAAGTGAGGCGATCGCTGCCGCCGGAATGCTGGCCGATCGGCGCCGCGACCTCGGCGTGCTCGCAGTGACCTCCGCCGATCGGCTCAACGCCGGCTGGCAGGCCGCGATGCGGGCCCGCGCCCGCGGCCAGGTTGGTGCGACCGGCCATATCGAACGGCTGCTGGCGGAGCTGCCACGCCACACGGCGATCGTCACGGTGATCGACGGCCACCCCGCAACGTTGTCATGGCTTGGCGGCGTCATCGGCCACCGCACCCACAGTCTGGGTGTCGAACATTTTGGCCAGACGGGAACCGTCGCCGACCTCTATCGCCATTACGGCCTGGATGCCATAAATATCGCCGAGATCGCTTCAAACCTTACACCTGGGCGCAAAGTCGGTTGGGCTGCGTAGAACTTGCAATTCAGACCGCCATACCCGCGTCGAACACAGATTGCTCCGCGACTCCAAGGCTATTGATGGAGGGGGAAGGTGGATCGGTTACTTCATCGAATGTTGCCGGACAATTGATCCGGCGACGCGGCTATAGGTGGCCTTTCCAAGCACCACAACCGCTCGCTCGATGGAACTACCCTCACACTCTTCCTTGCTACTTGTCTGAGACCGCGCCGAAACTGTCAAATAGCCGCTTACCTGGATATGCGCTTCAGTGCCTAGCCGCGGGGACCCACACTGGCTCCAGAGAAGCGGTGCGCACGGGGACCAGGCATGTATTGACAGACCATGTATGCCTAGCATATCTAGACATAGGAACTATCGGAAGCGAACGCCCCAGGGCTCCGTAATCCCTTGGTGAAAGGTGAACTCGCTGCTGCGCTGCTGCTCGAGACGAGCCGGTTTCCCGGCCCGACGCACGGCTCCCGCGCAGCATAAGCGCGCAATGACTCGGGTCGATCGATAATGAGGAGGGATCAGACCGTGACCAGCGAAAAGCCAGGCAACGCAACTTTCGAGACGCAAGCTCTGCTCAATGAAATCAGAAGCTGGGTCGAAATTGAAACGCCATCGGCCGATGCTGCGGCGGTAAACCGACTGGTCGACAAGATTGAATCCGATGGTAAAGCTGCCGGTGCCAAGACGAAGCGTATCCCAGGTCGCGACGGCTACGGCGACCTGCTCCTTGTTACTTCGCCCTGGGCCGGCGACGAGCCTGGCCTTCTCGTGGTGAGCCATATCGACACAGTGCATCCAGTGGGCACGCTAGCAGGCGATCTCCCCTTCCGGGTCGAGGGCGACGCCGCCTATGGACCCGGCATCTACGACATGAAGGGCGGAGCCGTGATCGCATTCGCCGCTCTTTGCCATCTAATCCGTGCCGGCGGACCAGCGAAGCTCCAGGTTCGCCATCTGTTTGTCTCGGACGAGGAAGTTGGAAGCCCCACCTCGCGCGCACTGATCGAGGAGGAGGCCGGCCGTGCGCGTTACGCATTGGTGACAGAGCCCGCGCGCGACGGCGGCAAGATCGTCACTTCGCGTAAGGGCGGCACGGCGAGCTTCGACCTGCAAGTAACCGGCCGGTCCGCGCACTCACTGGGCCCACAAGACGGACGCAGCGCCGTCCTTGAACTCGCGCGGCAAATTATCGATCTCGAGTCAATGAATGACTACGATAGGGGCCTCACCGTCAACGTTGGAATCGTCGGGGGAGGGACCAGTACAGGTATCGTGCCAGAGAATGCTTTCGCCAAGATCAGCATGAGCTCACCCGACGCGGAGCTCGCCGAGAAAGTCATCGCGCGCGTCCTCGCGCTCAAGTCTTACGACCCGGAGGTGACGATCGAGGTGACCGCCAGGAGGGGTCGCCGTCCTGGTTACGAGAAAACCCCTGAGATCGGGGCGCTCTTTCAGCATGCACACAAGCTTGCGGCCGAAATCGGCTTCGAGCTGGTCGGCGTCAATGGTCCGATTGGCGGGGACGCCAATTTCACGGCCCAGTTTGCACCCACACTCGATGGGATGGGGCCTGACGGCCGGGGAGCACACAGTCATCAGGAGCAAATCGTCATTTCATCCCTCGTCCCACGCGCCACGCTGTTGTTGCGGCTTTTCGAGACGCTAGGGCGGTAGCCACACCCAATGTCACCACCAAGCTGGAGGCTGGTTTAGTAGGACGGACGAATGACGGGACGGCGTTATGCCTTGCAAGCCGGCGACCGTCGGCAGCCCACAACCGCTTCACAAAAGCGCCGAGTGCAACCGCTCGATCGCTTCAGATACGAGAGTTCCGAAATCCAACAGATTAGTAAGACACGGACGCATTCGGCAGATGGAAAACATCCATGCACCCTGAATTAGAGCTGCGCCGCGCGACAGCGGTCGACATTCCATTCGTGATGGCCACCGAGCGAGGCGAAGGTTACGGCGAGTTGGTCGGCCGATGGACCGAGGATCAGCATGCTGCCGCTCTCGCTGACCCGCGTTTCGCTTATTTCGTGGCCTGTTCAGGCGACCAGCCGGTGGGTTTTGCGATACTGAGAGATTGGGCCTCGACCAGTCAAGTCACGTTGGTTTTCCGTGCTGCCGTCGCCCAGCCCGGTTCAGGCTTTGGCAAGGGCATGATGCGTCTTGTAGTGGACGCGGCTTTCCTTGAGACGGATGTCTATCGCTTATGGATCGGCTGTCTTCATGACCATGAGCAGGCCCGGAGAGCCTACGAAGCAGTGGGATTCAGAGCGGAGGGCATCGCACGCGGCAGTTGGGTTATGAACGGGAAGCGCTGCGATGAGCTTGTCCTCGCAATAGTGCGACCCGATTGGGAGTCAGAGCACGCGAAATGAGCCACCCGTCGATGCCATGGGGTAACCATGGACTGCATTGGTCAAACCTTGCTCAAAAAAATCGCGAATTAGGAGGCCGCAAGTGGGGTCTGACGCGAGATCGATCAGGTGCTGATCGCGGCCAACGCCAAAGGAGCGGAGCGCCTGGAGACGGTTTGCGGACGGCCCCGCAGTGTGCTGCGGCCGGATGGTCAACATCCGTTACCTGCCCCACGGTCCGGTCCGGCGAAGTCGGCCCGCCAATATTATGTGAATTATTGAGGCGCCAAGTACATAGCAACTTAACACAAACGTGGCGCTCTTGGTTCATCGCAGGCTAAGGAGCCAATGGTTCAGCCTGGCTATGGGCTAAGCGGCAGGGAAAGCTAATGTCGACAGAAAGAAACTCCGCGTTCGACCATGAAACGAATGCAGCCAACTTGTTTGAACACATTCTATTTCCCCGTGACCCAATTCACGCCCCCGCCGGCCAATTGGCGCGCTTCCTCACTGATCTGCGATATGACAACATCCCTGATGACGTTCAGCATAAGGCCAAACTCATTACCCTTGATACGATTGGTTGTATCATCGCCGGTGCGAACACGTCCCTGGGCGAAAAAATTCTGGATGCATACGAAAGCGGAAACAAGACAAGCGGCTGTTGCGTTCCTGGCACGTCGCGCCAGTTGGCGCCTTCCTTGGCCGCTAAGGTAAACGCCTGGCTGGCTGATGTCCTCGACTATGAGGATGTCGCCGTTGGCCATCCAAGCGCAACCGTCATACCTGCAGCCTTAGCGATGGCGGAAGATCTGAACGCGTCGCCCAAGCAGTTTCTCGCGGGAGTTGTCGCGGGCTATGAGGCGGGTATCCGGGTGCACGATGCAACTCTCGCAAGTCCTGAAGTTTATCGCCGATTCGCTGTCTATCACGCCTGGCATGGTATAGCGGCCGGGGCAGCTGCTATGGTGGTGTCCGGAGGGACCGAAGAGCAATTCCGATCTGCGCTAGGCCATGCAGCCGCCAACACCTCCGTCCCTCTGTGGTACGTTCAGTACGGTCGGCCAGCGCATGCCCTCAAAGCGAATTATGGTCAAATGGCACTAGGCGGAATCGACGCTGCTATTTGCGCTCGTCGAGATATCATTGGTCCTTTTGCGATGGTGAGCGACGCCGAAAGGGGCTTTGCAAGAATAATTGGATCCGACAAGTTTGATCCCACTCAGCTGTCAAACGGCCTAACGCAAGTGTGGCGCACAAGGGAGTCGTCTCTTAAAGCATTTCCATGCTGCGGTTTTCTTCATACGACAATCGACGCTATTTCCACTCTGGTGAGTGCACACGAGATTGACCACGAGAATGTCGATCGGGTCCAGATCCGTTGTTTCGCAAGAATTTCCGAATGGTTTTCTGACAGCGCACCTGCCACCGATATCGATGCTCAGCTTTCAGTCCAATACGTATCAGCTATGGCTCTACTGTCTAAGGAGCCGGGCAGGGAGTGGTACTCGCCCTCATTAATGAAAAGCCCCACTGTAACCGGGTTGGCGAAGAAAATTGAGATCGAGATTGATCCGGTCGCCGAACAAGCATTCTGGAATGATCGACAGTATCTATCTTCAGTCACCGTTCTGATGAATGACGGTCAATCTTACAGTGCGACCGTGATGTTCCCGCCGGGACACTGGCGTAGACCGTTGAACGAATCAGATGTTGAGAAAAAATTCTTGCGAAACGTTCGTGGAACGCCACTCGAAAAAGATGGAACAAACATTGTCGAAATGGCGATGAATATGGAACGGCTGAGCTCTCTAAATGAAATGATTAAGCTACTGAAGTGTCCGTGACCAGCATCGGTGCTTAATATCCGACCTGATTAGCTTGTATTTAGTCAGTAAAAGGTTCGGCGCCCGCTTAGCTTTTTGGCGATACAAGCCATCTTTGGGCCGGATCGTCGAGAGCATCGCCGTCGGCGAGAGCCGCGGCGAACACAGACAAGATAAAAGCGGGCAGGTTCGATCAAGCCTGCACTAGCGCAACCATCAGATCGGAAGTCGAGATCGTTGCCATAGTGAGCACATGAGAAGATGCGCATCCCTGCCTGCGGTGAAGTCGTGTGTTTGCCTAATTGAAACTCAAATCTCTGTGGTAGGTTTCTTATTGCACGCGGGGCGAACACCGCACCATTCTGCCGCGAATAGAGCAATTGTCTTAGTCACCCGTCGCAAAGATGATAGGGACACTCGCTCGTCCACCGCGTGGATGTTCTCCGCGATGGGGCCGTAAACCAGCGACGGAATCCCTGCGTGGACGGCATAGAGGGCCGCATCCAGATAGCAAGCCATGACGTATGTCTTTAAGGGAGGACCTTTGGGTGCGTTGGCAGCAATGTGCGCCTCCGCAAGAACAGATTCCGCTTCCGTTCCGGGCGCAAGAGTATAGCCCGCTTGCACGACGCCGACCCATTGCACAACGGGTTCTGGGCAGCGCTGAACCAATGGATCCCCGGCAGCCACGGTGGCGACAAAGGCTTCGAACTCCTTCATCCGCTCCCGAGGGCTGTCGCCAGGATAAAAGCCGATGCGCCCCTCGAAGCAACAGGATGATGGAACAGACGCAATCCACTCGCCACCTTTGATGGTCCCTATCGTCAGAGCGGCCGGATTTTCCACGTTTCCGAAGAATGGTTTCATCACCCGCTCCCCATTCCAGCGTGCCTCAAGTTTACGCAAGTGATCGATGATCCGGATGGCTGCTTCGAGGGCGCTCACGCCGCTGCTGACTTCGCGCGGATGGGCCGGCTTTCCGTCAACCGCGATGGCAAATTTGATCACCCCGGAATTTGCGCGAACAAGCTTTTCATCGGTCGGCTCTGGAATTAGCACCGCGTCAGCGACAAGTCCGCTCGCCAACGCCATTGCAGCTCCGTTACCGGTGATCTCCTCCTCCACGACGGAATGGATTTGCACGGGCGCTGTCAGTTCAAGGCCCGCAGCGTTAATTGCGTCTATGGCAAAAATCGCTGCAGACAAGCCTGCCTTCATGTCGCCGGAACCGCGGCCGTAAACCCAGTCACCACGTCTGGTTGGTTTGAAGGGTGGCTCTTGCCAACGGTTCGGATCGCCTGTGGGCACAATATCGACATGGGCGTTCAGGATGAGCGACCGTCCCAGTAAGGTTGCCGATGTGTGCGTCCCGATTACATTCCATGAGTCCTCGTAGCTGACCGTTGCAGGGGAAAATGCCGGATGCTGACCTATCAGTGCCGGGTCAATCCGTTGGCGGTTGACCGCATAACCCCGTTCCTGCAGCGCCGCTTCGACCAATGCCTGGATCCCGGCCTCTTGTCCCCGAAGGGAAACACAGCGTACCAGTTCTGACAGGAAGGTAACCTGCCTTTCAAAGGCCTCGTCGACAGCGAGGAGGATACGATTGCGATCGGCCTCAGAAACGGCACTCATTGAGGGGGAGCGCTTGTTGGCAGCTTCATTGGTCATTGTGCGAAACCTTTGGTCGGGAGGGTCGAGCGTTGAAATTATCTACCTTCGTGGTTGTCAAAATCTATCGATACAGTAGTTCCTCAGATCCCATTGGCGTGCATCCCCGAAGGATCCTGAGCCCATACTTGAGCGCGCCCATGTCAGCTCGTTCAATTCCGAAATGCTGACACGATTCAACCGAGCATCCGCTTAACCTCCGAGTGCCCTGGCAGACGCGATATATGTCAATTCGCGATGGCTAAGCTTAATGCGCGAGCGGACGCATCAAACTGAAGAGACAATCACCGCGGCTGGTCAGCGAAGGGAAACGAGTGCAAGCGATACGGCCGGATTGAGGAAAGCGGATCTCTAGTGGCTCCCGCATCGGATCATCAAGCGAGTACAGCCGCCCAGCCAACTCGCCCTTAACGACAGGTTGACCAATCGAAGCCTGAGGCTCGAATATCCCATCCGCGTCAGCGTATACGAAAAAGTCGCGGTTCGGGACTTCCATGAGTTCCGTTCCAGAGCTCGGTGGCACCGGTATGTTTGGCGCGACACCGATGTGCCTAAGGAGGCGCTTTACACCGTTTTCAGCCACATCGAGCCCTGCTAACGACAAAGTGGCGCCGCCTCCGAGCTCTGTGGTGATGATCGGAACGCCGAGTTCTCCAGCGACAGCATTCAGGGTAGTGGCGCCACCGCCGCCATCACCACTGCTGACGAAACTCACGGGTGCCCCAAAAACCTGCATAAGCTCTAAGAGCTTTTGATGCTCTTGAGGTGTTCGCCCGTATCGGATGAGTGCGCACGGAACGTAATTGAGCGAGAACCCGCCGGAATGAAGGTCTATTGCAAGGTCCGCCAGTGGCAGCAGGACCTCGCTGACGTAGTGAGCTATCATCTGGGTTGGAGTACCGGCGGCCTTGCCGGGGAATGACCGATTGAGGTTTCCCTCATCGAGTGGAGAGACCCGTCGCCCTGCCTTTACTGCTGGAAAATTCAGAGACGGAATAATGATCACTCGACCCGAGACATCTTCTTGGCGCAAATCGCGCGCTAGTTTCCTCAGCGCCAGTTGACCTTCATACTCGTCGCCGTGGTTGCCTGCGATCAGCAATGCCGTCGGACCGCCGCCATTTTTGATGCTGACGATTGGAATAGGAACCCAGCCATAGGCCGACTTGTCGGTGGAGTGAGGTAGCCGAAGACAATCGCTAAACTTGCCGTCCCGCTCGTAGTCGATAGGCGTCCAGATTCGCGATGTCATTGTCATGATGCGCTCTCGTTGACTGCTTTGCTACTTGATGACGGGGACGCGCTCAGGCGAAAGCTCGCTCAGGAACTCGACGCCCGCATCCGTTACGAACACGACCTCTTCGAACTGAAAGACTGCGCCGTTTTTCTCGAGCTTCGGCTCCACATGAAAAATCATCCCTGGCTCAATTACAGTCTCATCAGCAGCAGATATCGACGGAGGCTCGGTAACGTCGAGGCCACCGCCGTGCCCAATGCGCGAGACCTGTCCGTAGATTTGGCCGAGATCAGCATCTCTCCACAGGTGCTGGAACTTGTTGTAGATGTCGCAACAGCGAAGCCCAGGTTTGATGCTGTTGGCGAGTTCAATGGTTAACGAGCGGACGCGCTCATATGTACCGATCTCCCAGTCAGTTGGATCGCCGCACCTTGCGATTCGATTGCGATCGGCGGGATAGCCGCCGTAGGTCGCGCGGAAATCTGTCCAAATGTAATGTCCCTCCCTGAGCCTACGCTCCGATGGATGGCGGCCGTAGAAGAAATCGCCATCACTGAACAGCATAGCGATCGGCGGTGCACTCTCAGCGCCGTTAAGATATATTTGCGCCTGCATCATCTGGCAGAGCTCATATTCAGTGATACCGGGATAGGCATTCGCAATAGCCTGATCGAAGGCTCTGTTGACTATATCGAACGCGATCCTTTTCATCTCCGCTTCAAAGGGCGTTTTGATCAACCGCACTTGCCACAGAAGATCCACCGCACTGGTAACACTCCGGTCTGAAGCCATATCGCGAAGGCGATCGATCAAGTGGAGTGAACCGCGTCCAAACATGTCGGGCCCGAAGTCGACCGCAATGCGTCGGCGGCCAGCGGCAGGCATCGTGCCGATCCAGTGGGCAATGGAATCCACAGCCTCAGGTAGGTAGCCATCATACAGAAGAGCTGTAAAGACTCTCGGTGCGCTCTCGATTAGCTTGGATTCGGTGAGGCTTCCCACGATGAGCACATGGTCAGTCGTAACAACGGCAAGTACAGGCCGAGCGTTATACCCCCACGAGAAAGTTCGATAATCTGTGAAGTAGTTAACATTATTTTCGTCCGTCAGAATCATGACATCGGTTGCGCTGCGATTCATCTCCAGCCGCGCGCGGCTGAGCCGCATTTCGAGCTCCGCCAAAGGAACGGATGGTGAAGGCGGCAATGGCCTCGCGTTCAAAGTTATCGTGGATGAGGGGTACAACTTGTTCTTACCGGCAGTAACATTTTTCATGAACTTAAATTCCCCTAGGGACTGGAAGGTGGAATGAGCGACCAGCGGATCGAAAGTTCGACGCTGCCCGGACAAAATCGCTTGAACCTATCGGCCGGATCTCACAGAGATGTCTCGAAGTCGGATCGAGTTGGGTGCCCGGCCGACGCTCTGCTCTCGCGGTGACAGAGGAATCCGAAGACAATTATTAGGGGACCGACTTTGCGTCAGCGGCTGAGAGGTAAATTGCGGTCCACGCTGCGTAAACGCGAACTGCAAGCAATGGATTGGAAGGCCGGAAAGCTGGCTCGAAGCGGAAACGTCATCTGACGATATCTTGGCACTGCCAAGCTTAAGGCTCTTTCGCCAGCCGATCCACCGGACAAGCGATGCACTCCGAGCCAAAAACACTGCTCGGTTGCCGATTGCGGACGCATCCATTGTCGTCCCCCGGTTGACGAAACTATATCAATCATACTAGGTATACCGAACATGTCAACCGTGACGCGTATTGCCTTCTGCATTTTTAGGGTCCGCCAACGGACGCCCGCCTGGTGGATGTGATCCAGGATACCGTCCCAACGCACCGACAAGGATAAGGCTGTGCCCAAGCAGACCAACTTCAGAATCGACGGCATGCAATGCATTCGGTGTCAGGTCATCCATTCCTTGATGGACTATTTCGAAGGGTGCCCCGCTTGTATGGAAGCGGGCACGCCGGCAAGTGTTGCACCGCACTATACAGGGTGGCCATCGTCATTGGACTTTGACACGATTGGCGACTGGCTCGCATACCCAGAGCCCTCCGGTTTGGGGGAAGGCAACACGCCATTGTCAAATCTGCCTCGGCTCGCTGCGGCCCTGGGCATAAGCGCGTTGTGTACTAAGAATGAGTTCGCCAATCCCACTGGTTCCCACAAGGACAGGATGGGAAGGATAGTTGTTCAACGAGCCCTCGATATCGGAGCCAAGACGATCGCCGTCGCCTCAAGTGGAAACGCAGGGGTGTCGATGGCGGCCTACGCCGCGCGAAGCGGCCTTGAATGTGTCGTTGTCACGACGCCGGATATCAGCCCGAACTGGCGGCGGGCCATCGAAATGCTCGGCGCACAGATCGTCGCAACCGAACATTCTGATGATCGATGGGCACTCATCGCCCAGCATGCGAGAACAGGTAATTGGTATCCGGCAACAAATTTCACAATCCCACCCGTTGGGAGTAATCCGTTTGGCGTCGACGCCTATCGTGCCATAGCTCTTGAGCTTCACCTGCAGCTCCAGGCGGTGTCGCCGACAGACATCATTGTGCCGACCGCACGCGGAGACCTGCTCTGGGGGATCGCCAAGGGTTATCAGGATTTGTGGGATTCGGGCCTGGCGCGATCGATACCCAGGATCCATGCAGTGGAGCCCTATCCTCGCATTTCCGGCGCCCTCGCCGGCCACGGCATGGTTGGCTCCTTCTCAGGTGATACCAACATGGATTCGATCGGTGGCAACACTGTCACCCAGCAGTCACTGCGTGCGCTCGAGATCGCAAATGGCTCACCAGTCGCGGTAGATGGTGATGACGTCGCCACCGATCAGGTGGTTCTCGCAAAAGAAGGACTGTATCTCGAGCGGTCAAGCGTCGCCACCCTGACGGGTTTGCGCAAATTGATCAGCGAAAAGAAGGTCGCGTCGGATGCCCGCGTCGTGCTGGTTGCCACGTCCCATGGCTACAAGGAACACGCTCGCTTTCTTGATCGACTGCCGACGAAACCGCTTTCGGCGTCACGGTAGCTGTGTTGAGGATAGGCTAGCCGCATCTGATTTCTCCGGAAGGTACCCATGCGATTGCCCAGGGAGCCTCGCCGCGCCGTGCGGCTGCGATCGGATCCACATACGTCGGGATCGGTTTCTCTTGGTGACACCGCCAAGGCGCGTCACCTAAAACCAAAGCCCTACGCGTTCCCAATGGTCTCAACTCGGGCGGAACCGCGTTTCGTTCGACTATGAAGCAGCCAAGTTGCGGGTCGTGACACCGTAGCCGGCCGCGTGGGGGCAGGCGGAAAATGCACCCGGCAGGCTGTTTGCGCCGACAGTGGGGCGGCTTCTAGTGGCGCGCGGGCGCAGGGAGAGAAAGAGGGCGGGCGGGTTGCGGTGGCGGGTAAAGGTCCGGGAGAGAGTCTTCCGGCGCCCGCCGAGGAGCGACACCCATGACCCAGATGGAAATTCACACGCCAAAGCGCAACGAACGTGCCGGTTACAAGGTCGACGTCAGCCGCGGCCAGCGCATCGGCCGCGTCTCGTCAGAATGGTTCAACCGGCCGGCGGACGAGCGATACCTGTCGCTCACCGACCTCCGGAATTCGGTAAAGAGCCGATCGGAGCGCAGCAAGACCCGCATCGTCGAAAGTGAGCTGATCCGCGTCGAGGCCAGCCGCGACGATCCCGAGCGCCTGAGACTAATGCTGCCCGATGCGCGTGCGCCTGTTGCCCCCACGCATTGGAGTTTTGGCCAACTCGCCAGCCTGGTCGGCGCGCCGGCCACCTATCTGCGCCAGCTACCGGCTCCGCTAGCGGCGATCAATCTACAGCATGGTCTCCTCAACCATCGCGCCGAGCAGGTCAAGACGCTGGAGATCGAGAACGGACGCCTCGAGTTGCGGGCGGTAACAGGCCCTGATTACGGCAGAATATTTGACTCAGAACTGGTGGACGCCGTTCAAAAGATCGCCGGCAACGGAACCGGAGACACGCGCTGGAAGGTCCCCGGAGTGCTCGACTGGTCGACAGGGATCTACAATCCGCACGTCGACATCTCCAGCGACACCACCACGCTCTACGCGTCTGATCGCGATATCTTTGTCTTCCTCGTCGACGATCTGAACCCGATCGAGGCCGGGCGGCTGCCGAATGGGGAACCGGATCTCTATTTCCGCGGCTTCTACTGCTGGAATTCCGAGGTCGGAGCCCGCACCCTCGGGATCGCCAGCTTCTATCTGCGCGCGGTTTGTCAGAATCGCAATCTGTGGGGGGTCGAAGATTTCGAGGAAATCACCATCCGCCATTCAAAATATGCGGCCTCCCGGTTCGCCCTTGAAGCCGAGCCGGCCCTGATCCAGTTTGCCGATTCCTCGCCCATGCCGTTCGTCAACGGCATCAAGACGGCGCGGCAACGGATCGTTGCCAGAGACGACGAAGATCGCCAGGGCTTCCTGCGCAAGCGAGGCTTCTCCAAGTCCGAGACCACGAAGATCATCGATACTGTTCTCATGGAGGAAGGCAGACCGCCAGAAACTATTTTCGATTTCGTGCAGGGCATTACGCGGATCGCGCGCGACAAGCCGCATCAGGACGTCCGCCTGGAAATGGAGGGCAAAGCCAAGAAGCTTCTCGATTTTGCCAACTGATGTCGCAGAGGCCGGCGGCGAAAACTCTCGTCGCCGGCCTCGCCTACGGGCCGTCTCCATCGATCCAAGCGCGGTCTTCGGCGAGCCAAGAGGGCGGCGCCTCTTCGTGGGAGAACCCGGTGAAGCCAACATGCTGGAGGGACGCACCTCCGGCGGCTTGGCCGCGTCGAGGTCTGAGCCGGGGCCGGGTCGGCGTGAGGCCTGGAGGCAGAGGGGGGAGGGGAGGGTTTTTGACGGGCTTGGAGGTTCGGGGAGAGGCCCCGGGCCGCCCGTCATGGAGAACCTGACCATGGCAAAGAACGCCATTCAGAAGATCGCGATGAACGCCGCGGAGAACATTCCCTATGACAAGCTGATGCTGTCGCAGAAAAATGTCCGGCGCATCAAGGACGGCGTGTCGATTGAGCAGCTGGCCGAAGACATCGGACGGCGAAAGCTGATCCAGAGCCTGAATGTCCGTCCCGTGCTCGACGGCGAGGGCGAGGAGACCGGCACGTACGAGGTGCCCGCCGGCGGCCGGCGTTATCTCGCGCTCGGCATCCTCATCAAGCAAAAGCGCCTGGCCAAGAATGAGCCAATCCCCTGCATCGTCAATCGCGGGCAGGAGACCTCGGCCGAGGAGGATTCGCTTGCCGAAAACCTGCGGCGTGCCGACCTTCACCCGCTCGACCAATTCCGGGCCTTCAAGACACTCAGCGATCAGGGTCTCGATCCAGACGAGATCGGCGCCCGCTTCTTCGTATCGCCGGCGACGGTGAGGCAGCGCCTGCGGCTGGCCTCGGTGTCACCGAAACTTCTCGATCTCTACGAGAAGGACGAAATCCGGCTCGAACAGATCATGGCGTTTTCGATCTCGGACGATCACGCGCGCCAGGAACAGGTCTGGGAGCGGATTTCCAGCTCGCACACGCAGGAACCATACTACATCAGGCGCCTGCTGACCGAGACCACGGTTCGCGCCGACGATCGCCGGGCCGTCTATGTCGGCGCCCAAGCCTATGAAGCGGCTGGAGGGGTCATCCTTCGCGACCTGTTCGAGCAGGATTCCGGCGGCTGGTTCCAGGATGCCGCACTCCTCGAGCAGCTTGTCTTCGACAGGCTGAAGGTGGATGCCGAGGCGATCCGCGCTGAAGGCTGGAAATGGGTGGAGGCAGCGATCAGCTTTCCCTATGGCCACACCTCCGGAATGCGGCGCATCTACGCCGAGGGGCAGGAGCTCAGCGCCGAGGAGATCGAACGCTACGACGCGCTGAAGGCCGAATACGACAGACTGGATGCGTACTATGCCAAGGCAGAGGAGACCGACGAAGCAATCGAGGCGAAGCTCGACCAGCTGGGTGCCGAGCTCGATGCGATCGATGATCGTCCTCAAAGCTACGATCCCGCCCAGAAGACCATTGCCGGGGTGTTCGTTACGCTTGCCGCGAACGGTAAGCTCCAGGTCGACGCCGGTTTCGTTCGGTCCGAGGACGAGCCGCGGCCCGAAACCAGCGACGTCGACGAGGGCGAGGAAGGGGGCACCGAGGGCCAAACCCGATCTAATGGCGACGACGACGGCGATGGCGTTGTCGTCAACGGCCAGCCGGTGAACGACGCCTCTGGCGACGACGGCGAGGACGATGGCATCAAGCCACTGCCGGATCGGCTCGTCTTCGACCTGACGGCGCAGCGCACGCTGGCGCTACGCAACGCGCTCGCCGGCGACGTCAATATCGCAATCATCGCCGCACTCCATGCCTTCGTCCTGCAGGTCTTCTATCGCTTCGCGCCGAACACGTGCCTGGAGATCAGCATGAAGAGCGGCAGCTTCAGCCAGGTTGACGGTCTTGCCGAGACCTCCTGGGCCAAGGAGATCGCCGAGCGGCACGAAGCCTGGGACCGCGACTTGCCCGATGAGGCGGAAGGCCTGTGGGACTTCCTTCTCGGCCTCGATGAAGCTAGCCGCAAGGCGCTGTTCGCGCACTGCGTCTCGCTGACCCTCAATGCGGTGGTCGAACCCTGGAACAGGCGAGCGAAAGCGCTTGAGCATGCAGACATGCTTGGCCGCTCGCTCCAGTTCGACATGGTCGACGCCGGCTGGACGCCCACGGTCGAGTTCCTCGGGAGGCTCACCAAGGCGCGGATTCTACAGGCTGTCCGTGAAGCGCGTGGCGCAGACTCCGCGCAGCTGATCGACCACATGAAGAAGGACATCATGGCCCGCGAAGCCGCCCGTTTTCTCGAAGGCTCGAACTGGCTGCCAGAGCCGCTGCGCGTTGAGGTCGATGACGTGTCTGCCGATGCTGGCGACGCGGCCGCCGGCGAGATGTCGGACGAGGCGGCTCTCGACGGCGATGTCGCCGAGCTGCCGGCCTTCCTCGCCGACCATGCGGATCCGTCCTCCGATGAGCCGGTGACCATCGACGGCGACGAAACGGACCACCTCCAGGCCGCCGAATAGTCGGCCTCCCGGTCCCACCGGTCCGGCACCTTCGCCGGACCCTTTTCAGTTCCAACTCACTCAAGCCCGGGATCGCCATAGCGCGCCCGGGCGTTTTTGTTTCATGGAGATCGACATGTTCGACTGGAAAAGATCCTGCTCCTACGACGAGCAGCAGAAGAGACGTTTCCACACCACAGCCCGTTCACGGCTGAAGAAACTCGCCGTCGAACTTGCGCTGCCGCAGGGAAGCTTCGACCTGCGCTCCAACAGGGCAGGCATCGCCGTTTGCGGTGAAATTACCCTGAACCATGACCACGCTACATCCAGGTCGGCCAGTTCGGTTTGTCCTCAGGTCACGGTATCCTGATCCGCACCTGCAAGGGCCGCAAGGACTATACCGGCGGGGCCAACCCGTTTGTTGCGCTCGGCATAGGGGACTCCTCGCGTTTGGACCGCCGCTAAGGGAAGCGGTCTGAAACAGATACCGTCTGGATTCCCAAAAATGTGGTTCAGCCACCGCATGTCGGGTCCGGCTGCGATCCAGAAATTTTGGCGCCCTCCTCCCGGGAGTGAAATGTGATTTGTACCGAAAAACGGAATTATACCCCATTTTACGGGCGAAAAGATTGACTTGGTCATGAAAGCTGATTACCGGTCGGAGATACCGTTTTTCGGAGATCTAAATGGCCGACTATCCGCGCGTTACATACTCCAACATCGGCATCGATTTCTCTCCGGTCCATGCGCATCTCGATGCGCTAGTTCCCAATTTCGAAAAGACTGCACTGGGCCGTGACTGGACCACGCAGTTCGCGACTGGAGTGGTCGCTGGAATAGTCAGTCCCATTGACGGAAAGATCTCCCTAGGCAACTTCCCGAAATCCACGACATCCGATGTGCGAGCCGCGGTAGCTTCCGCTCGTAATGGCGCGAAAATCTGGAATCGCTCTACGTTGGATGACCGGCTGTCATTCGCGGCGCGCTGGCGTGAAGCGTTGATGACGCGGAAGTATGAACTTGGTCTCGCTGCGCTTTACGAGATCGGCAAGTCTCGCTTGGAGGCTGTCGGCGAGGCCGAGGAAAGCGTCGACATGGTCGAGTATTACGCATCTGAATTGAAGGCTAATAACGGCTTTGCACGCCCGATGAAGGAACTGGTCGCGAACGAGACTGCGGTGAGCGTGATGAAGCCGTATGGCGTGTTCGCTGTTATCGCACCTTTCAACTTTCCAGTAGCTTTGTCGGTTGGCATGATCTCAGGCGCCCTACTCACGGGGAATGCGGTTGTCTACAAGCCGTCACCCGGCTGCGCATTGACTGGGCTCTTGATCGCGGAGACGCTTGCTGTGGCTGGTCTGCCTGCGGGTGTATTCAACATTGTCCTAGGTGATGGTGAAGTTGGCCGACTCCTGACTACTGATCCTGGCATTGACGGTGTAGCATTTACGGGCTCTCACAAGACCGGAATGAGCATCTTTCGTCATATGGCGACGTTGCCCCACGCGAAGCCCGTCATCGCAGAGATGGGCGGAAAGAACCCGGCTTATGTCACGAGAAATGCAGACCTTGAGCGAGCAGCTCAGGGGGTGGCCAGATCTGCGTTCGGTCTCCAAGGTCAGAAATGCTCGGCTTGCTCCGTCGTGTATGTAGACGAGAAGGTAAAATCGGATTTCGTCGACGAGCTGGTCAGGTTTGCGGGTAACCTCGTGGTAGGTGATCCGCGCAAGGCCGATACGTTTATGGGGCCCGTCTATGGAGATGCGACGGTAGACTCTTACAAGTCCGCTTTATCTGAGGCCGAGCGCAAGGGCAGGGTGCATGCTGGCGGTTTCGCCACAAACGGATTGACTGAAAACTATATTCTACCGACCATCGTCGAACTCGACCGTCCAGACCGGTTGACGCGGGACGAGCTTTTCATGCCCTTCGTTGTCGTTCGGGGCTTCAATTCGCTCGACCAAGCCATCGAGGAAGGCAACGACATTCCATACGGACTGTGCGCAGGCATCTTTACAAAAGATCCTGCCGAACTGAAGCAATTCTTGGATACTGCAGAAGCCGGCGTCCTCTATGCCAACCGCGCCAGTGGCGCGACGACAGGGGCTTGGCCGGGTGCTCAACCATTCAGCGGCTGGAAAGGCACTGGCGTCAGTGGGAAGGGCGGGCTTGGCCCATGGTTCCTGCCACAATACCTACGCGAGCAAAGCCATACGATCATGACAAAATGATCTCCAGTTCGCAATCCTATTTGCTTTCCAGAACGTCTTCGCGAGTGAGAGACAATGCGCCACTATCCAGACTCCATGCCGAAGTCTCGCGAGATGTTCGAGCGGGCCATGCGGGTCATGCCGGGTGGAAACACCCGGACAACTGTTTTCATTGACCCTTTCCCCATCTACGCCGATCGCGGCGAAGGGCCTCGGGTTTGGGACGTCGACGGCAATGTTTACTATGATTGCATCAACAACTTCACCGCAATGATACACGGTTACGGTCATCCGGACGTGACTGCGGCGGTGATGGATCAATTGCCTCATGGTACGGCATTTGGTGCTCCGACCGAAAGCGAGCTTGATCTCGCAGAGCTGCTGGTCGAGCGCCTTCCTTCAGTCGAACAGATTCGATTTGCGAATTCGGGCACCGAAGCTGTGATGATGGCGATCAAGGCTGCGCGCGCTTTTACCGAGCGACCGAAAATCGTCAAGATCGAAGGAGCCTATCACGGGTCCTATGATTTCGCTGAAGTCAGCCTCGACAGTTCGCCCATGAACTGGGGCGACATGCCGGTGTCGACGGCGTACGCGAAAGGTACACCGAAGGGTATTCTAGAAGACGTCATTGCCGTCCCATTTAACAACATAGAAGCCCTTCGCGCTGTGTTCGACGCCCAGGGCGCTTCGATAGCGGGTGTGTTGATCGATCCGATGCCAAACCGTGCGGGCCTGATACCCGCTCGCAAGGACTACCTAGACGCTATAGTCGAGGTCGCCCACGCGGCCGGTTCTTTGGTTATATTCGATGAGGTTATCTCACTCCGTCTCGGGCTTTCCGGGGCGCAGGGCCTGTGGGACGTCAACCCGGACATTACTGCACTCGGCAAGATCATCGGGGGAGGCTTCCCAGTCGGTGCGGTCGGCGGGCGTGCAGAAGCCATGGCCGTTTTCGATCCAACGCGCGGCAAGCCTGCATTGCCGCACGGAGGCACTTTCACGGCGAACCCAGTTACGATGCGCGCTGGTCTCGCAGCAATGCGCGCGCTGACTCCAGCCAGCTTTTCGCATTTGGACGCAATCGGTAGCCTGATACGCGACGGCATCAATGCGTCTCTTAAGCGCCACAGCCTTACGGGGAAGTGCGTCGGCCTAGGGTCCCTGTTCAAGATCCATTTTACCCCGCTGCCAATTACGGACTATCGGTCGGTATATCCCGGCGTATCGGAACGCAAGAAGCTAGATCGGTTCCACAAGGGGCTGATTGATCGGGGTGTTCTGTCTGCAAGCTATGGGCTGTTCGCCCTCTCAACGCCCATGACGCACGATGACGCGCAAGAGATTCTGTCTGCCATCGATGGAGCAATCGCGGAAATCGCTACGCCAAAGTGATCAATCGCCTTAGGCACCGTATCGGACGGCGCCGACTAGTTCAGACTGAATTCGGACATCAAATGACAGTTTCTCCTCGTGTGGTCATTATCGGCGCTGGAACGCTCGGCATGTGCTCAGCGCACGCGCTGGCCGAGCAGGGCGCCCGCGTCACAGTCATTGATGCGCAGTCGATCGCATCGGGATCAAGCGGCCGCTCAGTGGGCGTCGTCGGTACCCAATTCACTGACCCATTCGAATTGCAGCTGCGGATGCATTCTGTGCAGCTTATCCGCGAATGGGAGAAGCGGCTTGGCTTGCATTTCAACCACATCGGATATCTGCGCCTGGCCAGGACGTCCTCTCAAATGGACCTCTTCGCCAAATCGACGGAGATACAGCGCGATGCTGGGTTCAGGTCGAGCCTTTACCAAGCCAACGAGCTTCAACAACTCATCCCGCATATCAGTTCGGAGGGCCTAGAAGGTGGGATCTTCGGACCCGATGACGGCTTTTTGGATCCCCACGAAATGTGCATGTTGCTGGCCGAGGAGGTGAAGAGGCTCGGTTCTGAAGTCAGACAGTATTGCAAGCTGCTCGGTGTATCACGGGCATGTGGCGGCTACAGGTTGGATACCAGCAAAGGCGCGCTGGAATGCGACTTTATCGTGAATGCAGCCGGCGCTTGGGCCCCCCGTGTTGGTGAGGTGCTTGGTCAAAAGTTGCACGTCCATCCCGAACGCCATGAGGCCCTGGCGATCCACCTAGACGAGCCGCTTTCATACACGATGCCAATGGTGATGGACCTGGTGAACGGGCAAGGTACGGGACTGAACTTCAGGCATGAAAAGGCGGGCGAGTTGATTGCGGAGATCCACAAGGCAAGTTCTCCACTGCCGGAAAATCCCGACAACTACAACGAACAGTGTGAGGAAGCATCCAAGGTGATGTTGGCCGAGTTGTTGCTTGAGCGACTACCGGATCTGCCTGACGCCAGGATTGGTCGAGGATGGGCGGGCCTTTATCCGGTGACGGCTGATCATCGCCCTTTTGTAGGGCCCGCTGACCCATCTGAGCACGGTTTGCTGACGGCCGCCGGTGCGGGAGGCTATGGAATTCAGCTGGCTCCGGTGATTGGTATGATTGTCGCGGACTGGGTCCTTCGGGGATCTCCGGTGTTACTGACGGAAGCGATCTCACTTTCGCCAACAGCAGAGCGCAATATGCCGATGCCGCATGTGGCTGCGGCGTGACAAGTGAAATGCAATGCAGAGGTCGAAGGAGGGCGCCTATCGCGCCAATCGATGCCGGACTTGCAACAGGTCAGGTGACTGTGTTTGGCGGAAGCTGCTGTCCTTAGGTCCCCGGTGCAAGCTGAAACGAGCAGCTCATGAGGGATAGAGTGCTATCTGCCTACCTGTTTCGCATGATTTCGAAGCTCCGAAGATCCGACTTCGGGGCTTCTGGAGCCACAAGTGGTTTGATCTCCAGTGATCGAGGGTGGCCCACCATCCGGGATGCTGCGATGCGTGCCTTATGGCGGACGCCGGGTGCCTTCTGAGACACTCCAGGCTGCCTGAAAACGATGTTTGGCCAAAGCATAGTAGGAATTGTCTCGGGCGGCCCATTGACTCCCGAATGCCGCAAACGTAAACCCGAAAATCAGATCATTAGTCCGAAAAACGGGGTAGCTCTAATGTCTAACACCATCCTTCCGCCGCCAGGCACTCCCGCAGGTGACGAAGAAATCGTTGTGATGACCGCCCGTGGAATGCCGTCACTTGCACCAGCGAGTGGTCGTGATCGCGGCGAAGGACCTTTCGCTCGGATGGTACTTCGGGGTGCCACACTCATTGATGGCACTGGGGCTCCTCCTATGGGGCCGATGGATATCGTTGTTGAGAACGGACGCATCACTCAGATCGTCAGTGTTGGCTTTCCGAAGTTGCCAATTGATCCGGCGCGCCGACCACCGGCCGGAGACTTCGAGATCGATTGCCACGGAAAATGGGTGACGCCAGGGTTCATCGACTCGCATGTTCATATCGGACACTTCCTGCACGCTGCAAACGGCGAGCAGGCCCCTGTGGAATATGTCTATAAGTTGTGGTTGGGGCATGGGATCACGACTGTACGCGATATGTGGTCAGCAAATGGACTTGGCTGGACCTTGCAGCAGAAGGCTGCATCCGACGCGAACAAAATCGTTGCGCCTCGGATCATGGCCTACGCAGGCTTCCCATCCAGCGATGAATTCCTCAACATTATCCATACGCCGGAGGCTGGACGAGATTGGCTCCGGGCGGTTGCGGAGCGCGGAGCTGATGGTATTAAGTTTTACGGCGCGTCACCTGCGATCTTCAAGGCTGCTCTTGAGGAGGCGAAGGCGCTTGGGCTGCGGTCGGGCTGCCACCATCCTCAGATGGCGCTGTCAAGGTTGAACGCCCTGACAACCGCAGGCTGGGGACTGACGAGCACGGAGCACTTCTATGGTGTTCCGGAGGCGATGTTCGAAAAGACCAGCATTCAGCCGTACCCAGCAGACTATGACTTCATGGACGAATATCTGCGCTATAACAGCAGCAGCCAGAACTTCATCCATGCTGCCGAGCCGGGCAGTGCGAAGTGGAATGAGACGCTGGATCGGTTCCTAGAGCTCGACCACACCTTCGTGCCGACGCTGGCTATCCTTGAGGCTAATCGAGATCTCATGCGCGCCAGAAGGGCGGACTGGCACGATCAATATACTCACAAGAACCTCTGGGACTTCTTCGAGCCGCAGCGCCAGAACCACGGATCATACTGGTTCCAGTGGTCGACGCGAAACGAAGTCGAGTGGAAAGAGCATTTCCGCCGTTGGTCCAAATTTGTGCATGACTATTCCAAGAAGGGCGGACGTGTTTGCCCGGCGAGTGATGCGGGCTTCCTCTATCACATCAACGGCTTCTGCTTCATTCGTGAACTTGAATGGTTCCAGGAGGCAGGGTTTCATCCTCTGGAAGTCATCCGCGCAGCCACCCATTCCGCTTCGGAGCTGATGGGCCTTGCTGATGAGATAGGCACAGTTGAAGTCGGCAAATGTGCCGATCTGCTCGTGCATCAGGAGAACCCTCTGGAAGATCTGAAGTACATGTATGGAACGGGCGCGCTTCGACTGAACGACGAGACGGGCAAGTCGGAATGGCGCCGCGGCCTCCAGTACACCATACGCAATGGCGTCGTGTACGATACGGCCGAGCTGCTGGCAGACGTGCGCGAGATCGTGGCGAAGAGCTGGGAAGGCTCGAACATCGATCTCTCCCTTGGGCAGAGGCAATGATGAAACCAGACGGTCAGCATTCCGTCCCGCAAGTTTTTCTTCTGACCGGATTTCTCGGGAGTGGAAAGACGTCTCTGATCCTCGACCATCTGAAAGATCCGCTCACAAAGAATACGGGCGTGATTGTAAATGAAGTTGGTCAGATTGATGTTGACGGTGCGCTGATTTCAACTGGGCGCAATGGCCTGCCGATGGCGTCCTTGGACAACGGTTGTGTCTGCTGTTCCATCAACAGTGACCTTCCGAACGCCATCATGACCCTGATGTCCGAGCGTGGAGCCGCGGGCAGTCAACCCTTAGATCGGATCATCATAGAGGCGAGCGGCTTGTCCAAGCCGTCTCCTATCTTGAGGTCTCTATTGGGCATCGGAATGCCTCTTAGAACGACAGTTCTGGCGACGTTCGACAGCGAACGGGGGATAGATACAAGTGAGAGCTTTGAAGAGTCGGTCGCGCAGCTAGCGGCGGCGCAGACGATCGTTCTAACCAAGGCTGATCGGGTAAAGGCTCCCGCCTTGAAAAAGGCGATTGCTTCCGCTGCCTACCTCAATCCGCTTGCAACTGTGATTGACCAGCGTGAGCGGACCGAAAGAGCGCGGCTAGCATTTGCCCGTCTTCAGAAGCCCCTTCGATCAAGTTTCCCGGTGGTTGCGCGCCGAGCGCCGGCAAACTTCAATCACACACGAATCCAGGTGTTTCTCCTCAAATTCGAGGATGTTGAATGGGAGCAGTTGAGTGAATGGATCGAGAATTTCGTAGGTTTCTGCGGTGACCGTCTGCTGAGGACGAAAGGTTTCGTTCGAGTGGGCGGACGGCGAGTTCTTATTCAAGGGGTCGGCGGCACGTTTGACCCTCCTGGTATTGTCGACGGTCGGTTGGACCGGGAAGACGGTCTCGTGGTCATTGCCCGCGATCTGGATCGGCAGGATTTGTCAAAGATTGATCCGCCCCTCAAGTTTGAAGTTAGTGGAGCTTAGCCCGCCGGGGGGTCGAAAAGTTCCGCCGCTAAACCCACATGCGAAAAGGCCGAAGGCTGGTTCGAAGAAATTTGGACATCAGATGAAAATCACGAAGCTGCGCGTCACACCTGTCAATATTCCGCTTGAAAAGCCGCTTTGGTGGACAGGTGGGCACTATCCAGGCACCTCCAAGGCAATCGTCGAAGTTGAAACGGATGAGGGGTTGATCGGCCTGGGGGAATCGCCTTCGGTGGAAGTCGTTCGGACGATCGAAGCAATGGGTGAGAGGCTGGTCGGTCAGGATCCGCTCGACATTGCAGCCTGCGAGGCAAAAACCCTGCCGCCCTGGCAGATCGTTCAGAATACCGACGACAGTTCGGTAGTGAAGGCATTCGGCGCAATCGAGATCGCCCTGTGGGACCTGCGCGGCAAGGTGTCTGGAGAACCTCTTTACAAGCTTCTGGGTGGCGCGGTTCGCAAAGAAATTCCGTTCACTGAGTATTTTGGCTTCCGGGATGGCGGCGAGATGTCGGCGGACGATGTCGCCGACTACTGCCTGCTTATGCGAGAACAACACGGGTCGACAATGTTCGAGGGGAAGCTAATTCGCGGCGATCCCGAGCTTGAAATTGAGACGGTCAAGGCACTCCGCACCGCGCTCGGTCCGCGTGATATGATCCGCTTGGACAGCAATATGCAGTGGTCTGTGCCGACGGCGATTCACGTTCTGCGAGAGATCGAGCCCTTCAACGTCAGAAACTACGAAGATCCTGTGGCTACGTTCGAAGAGATGGCTATGCTGCGAAAGCATTCGGCTATCCCGTTCTCCAGCCACATACCCGATATCCGTCATGCTGTTCGTGCCGGCGTGCCTGACTTCATCGTCACGAATTTCGCTGTGCTGGGAGGCATCAACCGTGCTGTCAGGTTCATAGGGGCCTGTGAAGCAATGGGGGTCGGGTTCTGGTGCTATTCCGGCGATGCCGGCGTCGCCACGGCTGCCTATCTCCATATGTCAGCGGCGATGCCGTGGATTACTGAACCGTCTCAGTCGCTCTTTCGTTGGCAGATCGGCGACGTGATCGAAAACGGCCCTTTCCGGCAGAAAAACAACGTGGTTGCCGTGCCTGAGGGACCGGGTCTTGGCGTAACGCTGAACCGCGATGCG
Organism: Mesorhizobium sp. P2_A8; assembly: GCF_056404935.1. Classification (NCBI taxonomy): domain Bacteria; kingdom Pseudomonadati; phylum Pseudomonadota; class Alphaproteobacteria; order Hyphomicrobiales; family Phyllobacteriaceae; genus Mesorhizobium; species Mesorhizobium sp. P2_A8. The sequence goes on along the minus strand of NZ_JBFUDB010000013.1, from coordinate 82,913 downwards.
CTCGCGTTCTGGAACAACCACTTGGTAGAACACGGACCGCTGGACCACTTCTTCGACCCCGCCAAACCCGCACGCTTAAGAAGATTGCCACTCGCCTAACTTGAGGCCGCGGCGCAGCCATGGCGGACAGCCCGAGTCATACACATTTTTGAAAAAGTACGAGAATGCACACGAGGTCCCTCAAAGACGGCCTCTTCGATGTCCGCCTCGACGGCCAAACCAGCGATGCGGCTGCCATCTTTCCGAACTGGGCGCCACACGATCGGTTTGGCATTGTCGTTCATGAGCCGTGGGGTAGCGTCGGGCAAGCCTAACGTTACTCTGCTGCTTACGATGTGCCCTCGCCGGTTCGAGAGGGACGTAGATCTGCCCGACCCTTCTTGAATCCAGGATGGGATGACCCTATCGGCTGATATTGTTCAGCAGCCAGTCAGCTTGAGGGTCAACGCCTTCTGGAAACGAAGTCTCATGGGGAAAATACGCAGCGTTGCCTCGACCATTCATGAAGTCGTTGGCGACGCACCGATGCAGTCAATCACCGGCCTGGCGAAGTTGGCCTCGGCAAGCGGTGCTGGATAGAGCCAGGAGGCCAAATGGAGTGACACCTTTCAAAAGACGCAGGTTCACGTTGTTCGACCGCTTTGCTGCGCTCGTGGTTCCTTAATCAGGCTGCGATCAGCGCCTTTCGAGCGGGGGGATTTTAGAGTTCCTAATCGGCGCGCGTGAACCGGCGGCAAGCGATACGGCGCCGGTGCCGTCAAACTGGGGCCAAGGTATCCCTGGCTATCGCATGCCTACGTCTTCGATCGTCCGTTCGGTGCAAACACGCTGGCGAATTCCGCAGCCGTTTGCCGCAACTTATCGACCAATAAAGGCACCGGCTGCCCTGCCATTCTCTCGGCAGGACCCGTCATTCCTACTGCATAGATGGGTGGTTGCCCTTCAGACAGGATAATTGGACAAGCGATGGTGAATAGCCCGCGCACTTGCTCGCCATCTTCCACCGCGTAGCCCTGCTGCCGGATCTTCTGGTATTCCTGCAAAAGCTGCGTCCTGTCGGTGATGGTACGTTGAGTGAGACCTTTCAGTTCAGTTTGTAGAATGGCGTCTCTCAGACTTGGCTCTTGCATGGCGGTCAAAAGCTTACCAGTTGCGGTGGCATTCGGAGGCAATATGTATCCAGGAGTTACGTAGACCCCGACACTTGCATCGGGAGATTCCATCACGACCGAACGAATTGTTACGCCGTAGAGTCGCGCAATGAAGCAGGTCTCCCCACTTTCCTCGGCCAATGTCTTAAGCAGGCGCTTACTGGCGAGTTCAATCCAACGCGTATCTGCCTGAAGGATATGCGCGAACCGACTACCGAGCGAAAATGCCCCTCTGCGTCTGCCCGGCTCTAAAAGATCGCTCGAAGTCAGAGCCAGAAGAATCCGGTTTATGGTTGTTTTCGGCAAGCCCAACATAGTTTCAAGCTCGCGCGTCGTTAGACCGTCCGGGGAACTCACCACGGTCTCCAACACAGAAACGTAACGCTCCAAAGGTCCGGATTTCGGCTCGCTGGTCTTGCTTATGGGCAAAAGGATCGCTTCCCTCGGTCGATGCTGGACGACACTACACGACTGCCGGGCCACCTGAAAAGTCGGCCATTCCAGCCTTTAGCCACTTGTTTGGATTTAATCCAGTGTGAAACTAGGCGGCTCGTGTTCGGTATGCATAACGGATTCACACCCTTGGAGTTTCCACCACACTCTATACCTTGCAGCTTGCTCCAAGCGAAGGCAGAAAGTTTCCAGTATCGCGAAATCTGCCGCACCCAATAATCGAGTATCTCGTAACAATACCTGCGATGCGAGCTTCTAACGAGTTGACATAGTACCGCAATATATTGCAGTATGCGACCGAAAGACTGGATTCGACGAGAAAACAGACTTAAGCTTCGTCGAATAAAATCGACTTTGACCACGAATGATATCCTCGTGAGGTCGCGGTACACGCAATCCGAGTCGGCTTGACTCCTGAGCGATCGCGGCCCTATACCAAAAAATGGGAAAGAATCCCGAAAAATGGGGAAATAGAGAGTCGAAAGAGGTTACGTTGGCTGTCGAACTCGAAGCTTGGCCGCACGCCTTCTTCTAAGAAGGTTCACACAATTCCTTCTGTCAGTTGAGCGAGGCACACAGAGCTCCGATCCTGCTTCAAGCATTTTGATGTTGGCGCGCAAGGCGACCTCCGTCGGCCACGGGCATCACTAGTGAGCGCATCCGATCGTCCCGGGAGACGGGCTAGAGACGGTTCTGGTGGTGCCTTGGAATACTCTTACGGGCCTCGTGCAGTCGGCGTGCCATTTCGCGAGAGACCGTCCCCTATGAGTTTGGAATAGACTGGCTGAGAGTATGAAAAAGCTTATAAGATTGATAGTAAGTCGGATCGCGTTTGGCGCCGCCACGCTATTCATCATTTCCCTCATTCTGTTTGTTGGCGTGGAAATGCTGCCTGGCGATGCAGCTCACTCCATTCTGGGTAAAGATGCGACCCCCGACAATGTCGCCACGTTGAGGGAGGAGCTTGGGCTAAACCTCCCGCCCACGGAGCGGTACCTCAATTGGCTCGCCGGAGTATTGAAGGGTGATCTTGGCAAGTCTGTAGTGACACAGCGAGAAATTTCGGCCCTGATCGGGCCTCGGATTTGGAACACATTATTTCTAGGCGGGTTCGCAGCGGCAATCGCTGTTCCGCTTGCGCTCGGGTTCGGGATATTGGCTGCGACTTATCGGGATTCAGTGTTCGACCGAACTATCAATTTTACAGCGTCCATATCGATTTCGCTTCCAGAGTTTTTTCTCTGCTACCTTTTGATACTCATATTCAGCGCCCAGTTGGGATTGTTTCCGGGTATCTCGAACGTTCATGCCGACCTGACTTTCGGTGAACGTCTCTATCGTACCGCTCTTCCCGCCCTTGCTCTGACGCTCGGTGTGTTCGCGTACATGATGCGGATGACGCGTGCGGCAATTGTTAATCTTTTGGCACAGCCATACATCCAGATGGCACGCCTAAAAGGAGCCGCTCCCTCAAGTGTGATTGTTCGGCACGCACTTCCCAATGCCTTCGCTCCTATCATCAATGTCGTTGCCCTGAGCCTCGCCTATCTCGTGGTTGGGGTTGTGGTTGTTGAAGTCATTTTTGTTTATCCGGGGGTAGGGCAGCTTCTCGTAGACTCGGTCTCTCGGAGAGATGTTCCGGTAGTACAAGCATGCAGCATGTTCTTCGCTTTAATTTATGTGTCGCTGAACCTCATAGCCGACGTTCTAACGATACTAGCAAACCCCCGTCTTCTGCATCCGCGTTGAATCGAGAGACGTCATGACAGACTTTGCGACATATCGCAGGATCACGCTATGTCTTTTGATATGCTTGACCGGATCGATTTTTCTGGTGTTGGCGTCGGCCGCTTCGTCGCAAGGCAATTGGAGCGCTATCGTTCTTGCATTGGCCGGGATGACCGGCCTGTGTGCGCTACTTCTGAGACGGCCCCACAGCGGAGCCGATCATCTGTGCATCGTTCTTGTCTCAGTCGCTTATGGCGCCGCTGTTGTAATCGCGCATGAACGCTTTCTGGCGTATCCAGGGGCCGCATTGGCTGGGTTGTTTGCCGTCCAGGCAGTGACGTTGCTCGGCTCCACGCAAGCGCATCGCCTGAAACTCGCCCCGGTTCCTGCCCTGATCGGGATCTCGTTGCTGGCAGCATACATTCTTGTTGCGGTGCTAGCGCCCATTCTGGCTCCTTTTCCGGAGGCTCAGATCGTAGGGCCGAAGTACGCTCCAAGAGGAGCAGAGTTCCTGCTGGGGACGGACAATCTCGGCCGCGACATGCTCAGTCGACTAATCTACGCCACAAGGAACACGATCGCGATCTCGTTGCTGGCGACCATCCTCGGCTTTGTCGTGGGCACAGCTACAGGCTTACTCGCAGCGACGATCGGGGGGTGGGTTGAAGGTGCACTCGGGCGTTTTGTCGACATAGCGATGGCAATACCTCAACTCATATTTGCGCTGCTCGTACTCACACTCACTGGTACCTCGATCACCGCGCTGATCTTCGTAATCGGATTCGTCGATTCCACTCGCGTATTTCGCCTCGTTCGATCGGTGTCATCCAGCGTGCTAGCGCTAGATTTTGTAGAGGCTGCGCGGTTACGGGGTGAAGGCTATTTTTGGATAATGCGACGAGAGGTTTTACCTAACGTCGTTGCGCCACTCCTAGCCGAATTTGGCATGCGATTTTGCTATGTGGTCCTTTTCATCAGTAGCTTGTCGTTCCTGGGCTTAGGGATCCAACCTCCTGCCGCAGACTGGGGTAGTATGGTTCGCGAAAATGCCGGGCTCATTAGCTACGGAGAAATCGCTCCGCTTCTGCCTGCAGCAGCCATCGCGCTGTGTGCGATTGCCGTCAACCTGACAGTTGACTGGTTTCTTTATCAAGCAAGTGGACTGAAATCGTGACCGACAAAAGTGCAACTGAAAGTCCATTGCTGCAGATCAAGGGACTCACCGTGGAGGTACGAAGTGGCCAGCAATGGCGCCCCGTCCTCAATGACGTGAATCTGACGTTACAGCGTGGTGAGGTCCTTGGTCTTATCGGCGAATCCGGAGCTGGAAAATCGACAATCGGCCTAGCTTCGCTTGGCTATGCGAGAGATGGGAGCCGTTTTGCAGGCGGTTCCATCCTATTTGATGGCGAGGAATTGGTGGGGGCGTCCGAGCGAAAATTGCGCGCTCTTCGTGGTTCACGTGTTGCGTATGTAGCCCAAAGCGCCTCAGCATCGTTCAACCCAGCTTGGAACCTTTTCAGCCAGTATTCCGAAATCCCCGTCAAACGCGGCCTTAGGACGAAGGGCCAGGCCAAAGCCGACGCCCAAACCATGTTCAGGACGCTGCTTCTCCCCAATCCTAATGAAATTGGCTTTCGCTATCCTCACCAAGTGTCGGGTGGTCAGCTTCAGCGCGCAATGATCGCCATGGCAATGGCGTGTCAGCCCGAGTTGATCGTATTCGATGAACCGACTACTGCGCTGGATGTGACCACACAAGTGGAAGTTCTCGCTGCAATAAAGATAATTGTGGAGCGCTTTGGTACAGCGGCGCTTTATATTACGCACGATCTTGCGGTTGTAACTCAGGTTGCGGATCGCATTATTGTGTTGAGAAGTGGCGCAAAGGTAGAAGAGGGCGAGACTCGGCAGATAATCGACGCTCCGCGCGAACCTTACACAAAAGCGCTATTCGGTCGGAAGGTGGAGCATCGGCCGTCGACACCTTCCACCGGTGAACCTCTTTTGCGTGTCGAGAACGTCTGCGCTGCCTATGCACAAGGGCCGAACATACTTGAGAATGTCTCGCTCGAAGTTGGACGCCAACAGACGGTCGCAGTTGTCGGCGAATCGGGGAGCGGAAAGAGTTCGCTCGCACGAGCGATTACAGGTCTTTTGACACCGTCCAAAGGCACTATCAGGCTTGATGGGAAGCTGCTGTCTGGCCAACTGCATAAGCGATCGCGCGCCGACTTGAAGCGTATCCAGATGATCTACCAGTCGCCCGACACCGCGCTCAACCCGCGGCAGCAAATAAGCGAGGTGTTGGGTCGGCCCCTTGAATTCTACCGAGGAATCCGAGGCAAATCACAAGAAAAACACGTTGCAAATCTCCTGGAAATGATCGATCTGAACGAGGGATTTGCAACTCGTTTTCCCGGTGACCTATCTGGCGGCGAGAAGCAGCGAGTTTGCATTGCCCGGGCATTGGCAGCAGAGCCTGGGCTGATAATCTGCGACGAGGTGACATCCGCACTCGATCAACTGGTCGCACACGAAATATTGAGTCTGCTTCGGCGTTTGCAACAAGAGCTCTCGACGTCCTTTCTATTCATCACTCACGATTTGGCTACGGTAAAAGCAATCGCTGACGAAATTGTCGTCATGCGGAACGGCGTAGTTGTGGACAGCGGGCCGCGTGACGCGGTCCTCGCGCCACCTCTGCACCCCTATACCGATCTTCTTCTGTCGTCCGAACCCAAACTGGATCCCAGTTGGCTGACGCAGTTGCTCGCCCGCCGCGCAGACATAGCGATATAGCGAGCACTTTAGCTCCTCAAACTTAGCTTTCGAACTTCGGACCGAACGACTGTTTTTCGGTTCGAGAAGTATCGTCTGGCGCCGGGACGTCAGTCCATCCAGGACGATGACGCAACCCATTTGGGTAGGTGCTGCGATCAAGCCCCCGCGCTGTTGTCCGCTCTCCGAATGGACCGACATTGACATTCCAATGCATTTGAGGTTGAGTATCGAAAAAAGGGACATTGTCCCGAAAAACGGAACTCGGTCGATCGTCGATCGTGATGGTGGGAACTGGAGGTTGCAATGGAATTTCTGCGTCAGCTTGGGGCGGACGGGCGGCTGGATCGCCGGTCATTTTTGAAGGGCGCTTCGGCACTAGGGATCGCGTCTGTCTTGTCGATACCGGGTGCCAGCCGAGCATTTGCCCAGGAGGCGAAAAACGGTGGGCACTTCCGCGTGGCGACCTACGGCGGTTCCACGACAGATTCATACGATCCGAGCAAATATACGGGGAGCCTGCGTAAGGTATCATTCGCCGTTTGCAACTATCTTATGGAAATCGATAGCAAGGGCGAAGCGGTCCCTGAACTTGCCGAAAGTGTTGAGACACTAGACGGAGGAACGCGGTTCGTCATCAAACTCCGTAAAGGTATCGAGTTTCACAACGGGAAATCATTTTCGGCCGAAGACGTGATATCTTCGTATAACCATCATCGGGGAGAGAAATCTACGTCGGCTGTGAAAGGTCTCATGGCGCAGGTGTCCGATATTAAGGCTGACGGTTCAAATACTGTGATCCTCACGCTTTCAGCGCCAAACGCCGACTTTCCCCCGATCCTAGCGGACTATCACTTACCGATCTTCGCGGCTGATGGCGACAGCATTGACACCAGTAAGATGGTAGGAACAGGCGGTTATACGATCTCCTCGTTCGACCCTGGCGTGCGTGCAACGCTGGAACGCAATCCCAAGTTCTGGCGTGAGGATCGGGGCCACTTCGACACAGCAGAGGTTCTTTGGATTGAAGATGTGGTGGCGAGGACTAATGCGCTCACCTCAGGTGAGGTGGACGCCATTGAAAGTGTCGATGTTAGCACCGCACAGATGCTTGCGGGACGAGGAGGAGTTAAACTTCTGGAGGTAACAGGTAGGCAGTACAACTCTATTCTTATGTTCACGGATGTCGCACCTTTCAATGATAAGAACGTCAGGCTGGCACTAAAGTACGCGATCGACCGTGAGGCCATCGTAAAGACCGTGCTAAATGGTTACGGCAAGGTCGGGAATGACAATCCGATCACCCCAGCTTATCGCTTTTACAACGACCGGCTGGAGCAGCGGGTTTACGACCCGGAGAAAGCAAAATTCCTGCTCAAGAAGGCTGGTCACGAAAGCATCAATGTTCAGCTCTCGACGGCTGATGCAGCCTTTACCGGCGCCGTCGATACCGCCGTTTTGTTCAAGGATAACGCTTCGAAAGCGGGGATCAATATTGACGTTAAGCGTGAGCCGAACGACGGGTATTGGGAAAGTGTCTGGCAGAAGAAGCCGTTCGTGATGGGCTACATGGGCGGCCGAGCGACCGCTGATTGGATGTTCTCAACATCATTTGCATCTGATGCGCCTTGGAATGATACGCATTGGCAGAACGAACGCTTCAATTTCCTTCTGAAGGAGGCCAGAAAGGAAGTTGATGTGCCAAAGCGGCAGGAGATGTACTTTGAGATGCAAAAGATCGTGAACGAAGACGGTGGCACAATTGTGCACTCGCTCCCCAGCATCGTCGATGCGGCATCTGACAAAGTTCAGCATGGTACGCTAGCGGGCAATCTGCCGCTCGATGGCGACAGGTGCATTGAGCGCTGGTGGTTTGCTTGATCTAGCGTAGGACTCATTGGAGGCCCGGCATGTGCCGGGCCTCCAATGGCAGAAGCGCCGCGATGCCGATGCCGCCGTCGTCTCGAAGGACGAGCACCCGCGCGCCTGCACGACAATCAAATCATAGAACTGTGTGCCCGGCTCAGCCTGACGCCCGGACAGTCCGACGTCATCAAGCTAAATGAACTTTTTTGCCTCCCAAGGCATCGCCGTGCTCCGCGCCCCTCGAAGTCAATGGGGACGCGGAACACGTAAATCCCACTGACGGGGTGATCGCCCCTTGGCGATCCGGTCGGCATTTCGGGCGTCGTATATCCTGGCCACAGGCGCGCCGCGACGCCAGCCGATGCGCATCCGAAGCAACCGGTGCCGTCCAACTTCCCGATCGAGAACCTCCAATGCTTTTCGGCCATAATCGTTCGCGGACTGCAGGGCTGTGATCGGCCAGTAGCATGCGTAGCGCTTTGGCGGTATCCGGCCCGCAGTGTGCCGCTGCTTCTTGCGGTTATTGGCTTGCGAGAACCGCCGGCCTATCAACTTGACGAACATCGACACTGCATCGTCAGCGAGGTTCTGGCCGAGCTGATAATCTGCGCCACGATCAGCGCGTGTCGACGGTTGGCATTGAAGTCGTTGGCCAGCCATGCTGGTGTGGCGTTGCCCTTACGGATCATCTGATCCCACCGTCCAGATGATATACGCATCTTCATCTGCAATTTCGGATCGATTTCTAGCTTGCGCAGGAATGCCCACCTGCTTCCGAAGGGGCTTAACCCTGTTGTGAATGTAAGCTGTCGCAATCCGCCTATAGCGAGCTAGGGTGGCCGGCAGCCCTGTCGCGTCCAAAAAAATTCCGTGCCGGCGACCGACATTGTTCGATCAGTGCGTCGCCGCCGGCCTGCGCATTTTCACGCTATTGGGGCCAGCATCGATGAGGGTGCATGTAGCAAGCGAGCCACGTATCGGGTCCAAACACCGACTCGGATGATCCTGGTCGCCTGACCACGGTGGGTATTGCCCATAGCAAGGCCGTGTGGCCCATTGGCTCGACGCTGTGATGGACCAGTCAGCGCCCAAAACTTCGGATCAGGACCTCCTGCGCGGGATGTATCCGGCATTGCGCAACTCGCCGATGAAGAGGCTGGCCGGGCCGGCGATACTCGTTCTGGCCTGCATGGGCAGCGGCAGAGTGGCCCAGTCCTCCAAGGGAGCGATAAAGCTGGAGAAAGTGCCATTGACCATGAAATGGCTGATGGCCGAGCCCTGCTTGTCCAGCGCAAGAATGCCTGTCTGGCTGCTTGGATATCGGACGGCGGCGATCCGCTGCATTTCCAAGTCGCCATCGATGCGCAAATCAAAAATCAGGACGCCGTGGCTTCTGATGGCAATTTCTGCGACTTTTTCTGTGAAGCCAAGAGGAAGCGCACGAACGCTTTCCACCGCCATCCCGAAAACAATCGCGTCCAGCTCATCCGCCGCCATGAGAAGATTTGCTCCCAAGAAAATCAGGATTGCAATCGATGCAGTGGGTTGTGCACAGTCATCGGATGCGGACGGCTGTTAGTCCATTGTACGTTTGCCCGGCGCAACGGGTGATGGCGTAGGCGGCGCTCGATGCGGGGAGGGGCTCTTCACCGAACCTGGAGCATGCGAGCCTCATCAGCGTGTCGAAATTTGTCAGCTGCCGGTGGATCGAGCGAAGTGGTGCCTATGGATGGCGCGCATGGATACGGTCTGAAGGTCGCGTCAAATGAGACCTCGGCGCGCAATAGCCTGCTTGCGTCCCCGTGATCGAGCAGTCCCCGAGGTCAGTGAGACCTCGCTTGCTCGTAGCTGGCCTTCTCGGATAAAGCTCGGCAAGAGCGATAAGATGCCTAGGCGCAGGATACTCGCTGACGCAACACAGCGACTTGGCCTGCAAGTCGTCCTCACATCAAGGAACAGACTATGAAGCGCCAGATCCGGCCATTTATCGTGGAAGTAAAACAGAAGCGCGACCTGCAAAAGCCAAGCCATTCGATCTGGGGCGATCTTGACCTGTCCAAAATTGCCACTGAGATGACACAGCCGGACTATGCTGCTCAGCTGCCAAATTCGCAGGTCATTGACTTCAGTATAAGATCCCTTGATGCTGAAGAAGGAGATGAACCACAAGCGGAGTATATGATGGCCGATATTCAGGACGCTCAGACTGTTCAGACGACAGTTGCCCCAGCCAAAGTGGAAGTGCCTGAATCGAAGAAGAAAGTTCGGCGAGCAAAGAAAGCGAAAGCAGAGCTCGTCAAGCCGGCCCGCAAGAATGGAGCGAAACCTGCGCCCGCGGCCGCAGAAGCTCCCGTGGCAGCGAAGACCGCCCGCAAGACATATTCCGAAAAGGAACGCGCCCAGAAGCTTGCCCAGATCGAGAAATCGATCGCTGCCGGCGCGACCAGCAAGATTGCAGTCGGCCAGGCCGGCATATCGGAGCAGACCTACTATTATTGGAAGAGGGCTGCCGCACCTTCTTCAGACAGCGGCGATCTTCGCGATCTTGTCGCGCTCGAAGAAGAAAACAAGCGCCTCAAGAGCCTGCTTGCCGAGCGTCTGCGCAAGGAAAATGCCGAGCTCAAGAAGAAGCTGGGCTTGGCCTAAGGCATCGTGAGCATCGCTGGAAAATCGCCCAACGACGCTCAAAGGGGTAGCGGTGGCATATCGCCTTCGCCGACCCGCCACACCCAGGAGCCGATCTCCGGTCGCGCGGCGATCATTTCGTCGAGCGACGCTTCGTAGTTTTCCTCCGCTCCGGCCGGAACGACAAAGAGCGCGATCGGCTCGTCCCTGTTCTGAAGCAACGCATTGGCGATCGGCTGGTCGGGTTGCAGGTCAAAGCGCAATCCCTTCACGCTCTTCTCGCGAAGGCGGGCGAGCCCATCGACGAGCCTTTTCTCCGGGACCGTCTCGTAGGGAATCCAGTTCTCGGAGACCACCATCAACGCGACCTCCTCGACAATGGCGAGGCCGGCCGGGTTCAGTCCGAACGTCGCGATCGTCATGAGATGCGAGCTGGAATCCGCTGCCCACAGGGATAATTCTTTTTCAAAACGCGCCTGCAAGCGGCGATGCAATGCATCGTCGATGATGAAGGGAAAACCGGGCAAATGCCTGATGACGATTTTCTGACCGGAGCGGGCAGGAACAATCTCTTTCACCTCACCGACCAGGACAAGCAACTTTCGTGGACCGGATTTCGGCGGGTGCGCCGTGCCGAGAACCGCGTTGCGACGCTGCTCGATGGCTTGCTTGTTCTCGGCGCGAAATGGCTCGGGCACGAACAGGATATCCGCGAGCCGTCCGCCCCTCACTGTCATTTGCCCGGCAGCCTCGAGCAGATGCCAGCGGACATTCCACCAATGTCGCTTGCCGGCCCACCTCGATGTCCAAACCGTCAATTCGGCCTCGTGCCAGAGATAATGAAGCAGGCCACGCAGCGACATCCGCCTGGGATCGGCCGTTACGCTGGCGGAACTTTGCCCGGCAGGCACGGACGGCGCCCGGCTCCCCGTCTTCGACAGGCTGAAGTCCAACTTGAGGGCCGCCATGCCGCTTTGCGGATCGAGTTGTATCGCGCTGCCCATCAAGGCGCCCAGGCCGGACAGTTCGTAAGGCGATTCATATGAATCACAGGATGGATCATGCCCGCCGCCGCTAAGCGGCATGCGCTTGATCAGGTGAAGGTCGCCGATGCGAGCGATGTACATCGGGCAGCCCGGCTCGCGGCACAGGCACAGCGGACGCTCGGTGCGGGCATAGGCGCTCGCAAGCGCCGCCTGCAGGTCAGGCGCTGCCTCCTCGTAGACCGCACTGCCAATTCTGAACCGTCGCATCACCTCCACAGCTCCAGGTCGCCGCCGCATCCCTGTGCGCGCATTCAAGTCATGGCTTTGCGCAGAGCGCAACCCCTTTGGTGCATCGGCGCCAGAGGCAGAGGGGAGCCGGGAGGAGTGTGGCCCGGCTGGCGCGCTGAGAGTGTGGGCGCGGGCGCCTCTCCCCTCTCGCGAAGGACATTTCCATGAACATTGTTTCGACCACACCGGCCGTTGCCCAGACTGCTGCTCCCCTCGACGCGCCGACGCCGGCCTCCATCAACAACGCTCAAGCGATCTATCAAGCGGCAATGCTGCTTCTGCCTTTCCTCGAGCAGGGCGAGCCTGTCACCACCGCCGCACTGCGCACCGCCATGATGACCAGTTTTGGCGGCAGCGATGCGCAAGGGTTCTGGGTTTGGAAGGACGCCTATGAGGCGCTCGAAGTCGCCCAGGTGCTGTTCTTGCGCCGGTTCGGCCCTGCGATCCTGTCCCGGTCCACCTCGCCGCAGGCAACGCTGGCGATGATCAAGCGCATCGTCGGACTTCTTCCCACCCACACGCGACGGTCCGACGAGAGCCAGGCCATGCAGCAGCTCTCCACGCCACTGCCGCTGGCCTTCGTCACGGCGCACGCCGCGGCGATCGCATCTTGCGACCTGGTTCTCGAACCCTCGGCCGGCACCGGTCTGCTCGCCGTCCACGCCGAGTTGGCGCGCGCCTCGATCGCCCTCAATGAGCTTGGAGCGACGCGGGCCGATCTCCTCGGCCTGCTGTTTCCACGGTTTTCCGTCTCGCGGCAGGACGCCGCCCATATCGATGATCATCTCGACGCGGCCATCGAGCCGTCCGTCGTGCTGATGAATCCACCGTTCAGCGTCGGCGCCTATGTCGACGGCCACGTCACTGACGCGGCATGGCGGCATCTCTCTTCCGCATTCGCACGCCTGCGCGCCGGCGGGCGCCTAGTCGCCATCACCGGCACCGGGCTGTCTCCGGAACACCCCAAATGGCGGCCCGCCTTCGAACGGCTGCAGGAGCAGGGAACCGTCATCTTCACCGCGGCGATCGACGGCGGGGTCTATGCCCGCCATGGGACAACGGCCGAGACCCGCCTGACAATTATCGACAAGGTACCGGCCACCGATCCGAAAAGCTTCATCCGGTCACCCGGCAAGGCCAAGGATGTCGAAACGCTGCTCGCCTGGATCACGGCTCTGCCGCCCCGGCTACCGGGCGGCTTTCCGGACTCGATCGGCGCGGTGTCCAACGTCATCCCGCGCAATGCCGCCATGCACATGGCTGCCCGATCGGGGACAAGAGCCGCACCCCTAACAATCTCAACTTTTGCTCCGAAGGCCATCCAATCGGTCCGTCCGATTGCGCGGTCGAAACCCGCCCGCCAGGTCAAGGCAAACAGCACGCCGGCGGTCCCCCTGGCCTATGAGCTACGCGACTGGATGCCGGAGGACGGCGGCCGGCTCACCGACACGATTTACGAACCCTACGCGCTTCAGTCGATCGACATTCCCCGCGCAAAACCGCATCCGACGCCGCTCGTGCAGTCGGCCGCAATGGCCGCCGTCGCGCCACCAAAACCTTCCTATCGGCCACTTCTGCATGATGCGATCATCGACGAGGGCCTGCTGTCGGACGCCCAGCTAGAAAGCGTCATCTATGCTGGCGAAGCCCATTGCGGCCATCTCGCCGGCACCTGGACGGTTGACGAGACCTGCGATGTCGTCTCGGCCGCGCCAGAAGGGGCTGCGAACGCTGTCCGCTTCCGCCGTGGATGGTTTTTGGGCGACGGAACCGGCTGCGGCAAGGGACGGCAAGTCGCCGGCATCATCCTTGACAACTGGCTGCAGGGCCGCCGCCGTGCGATCTGGATTTCCAAGTCGGACAAGCTACTGGAAGATGCCCAGCGCGATTGGGCGGCACTTGGTCAGGAAAAACTTCTCGTCCAGCCGCTGTCGCGCTATCGGCAGGGCACGCCGATCCGCCTTGCCGAGGGCATCCTGTTCACAACCTACGCGACGCTGCGCTCGCAGGAACGGGAAGGCAAGAAATCCCGGATTGCCCAGATCCTCGACTGGGTGGGCCAAGAGGCGGGGAGGGCCGGAGGCCCGACAGGGAACGGAGAAGAGTCGGCAGGGAGGGCCGAAAGCCAGACAGGAATTGGAGAAAACCCGTCGGCGGCGAAAAAATCGTTCGATGGCGTCATCGTCTTCGACGAGGCCCACGCCATGGCCAACGCCGCTGGCGGCAAAAGCGAGCGTGGCGACGTCGCCCCGTCGCAGCAGGGAAGGGCGGGACTGCGGCTGCAGCACGCCCTTCCCGATGCCCGCATCGTCTATGTCTCGGCAACCGGGGCCACGGCGGTCGAGAACCTCGCCTATGCGCAGCGTCTCGGCATCTGGGGCAGCGAGGATTTTCCCTTCGCCAACCGCGCCGAATTCGTCGCCGCGATCGAGGATGGCGGTGTCGCGGCGATGGAAGTGCTCGCCCGCGATCTCAAATCGCTCGGCCTCTATGCGGCGCGTTCGCTCTCTTATGACGGGGTTGAATACGACCTGCTCGAGCATGCGCTGAGCGACGAACAGATCCGCATCTACAACGCCTATGCCGATGCATTCCAGGTCATTCACAACAACCTGACTGCCGCACTCGAGGCGACCAACATCACCAGGGAGGCCGGCACGCTGAACCGCGACGCAAAATCGGCGGCGCGTTCAGCCTTCGAGAGCACCAAGCAGCGCTTCTTCAGCCATCTCATCACCTCAATGATGACGCCGACCCTGATCGGCGCGATAGAGCAGGACCGCGCCGACGGTCATTCGGCGGTCGTGCAGATCGTCTCGACCGGCGAGGCGCTGATGGAACGACGCCTTGCCGAAATCCCCACCGAGGAATGGTCGGACCTGCATGTCGACGTCACGCCGCGCGAGTACGTCGGCGGCTACTTGATGCACTCCTTCCCAACCCAATTGTTCGAGGAATATTCGGACGCGGAAGGGAACGTCTATTCGCGGCCTGTCCACGACGAAGATGGCAATCCGGTTCAATGCCGGGAGGCCGTTCGCCGGCGCGACGAGATGGTCGAAAAACTCGCATCGCTGCCGCCGGTCGGCAGCGCGCTCGACCAGATCATCCACCACTTTGGCACCGACACCGTCGCCGAGGTGACCGGCCGGTCGCGCCGCATCGTGAAGAAGACCGGCCGCGACGGCATCGACCGGCTGGCCGTGGAAAACCGCCCGGCCTCGGCGAATCTCGCCGAGACCCAGAGTTTTATGGATGACGACAAGAGCGTTCTGATTTTTTCCGACGCCGGCGGCACGGGCCGCTCGTACCACGCCGATCTCGGGGTCAGGAACCAGAGGCTGCGCAAGCACTATCTGCTTGAGGCCGGCTGGCGCGCCGACAACGCCATCCAGGGTCTCGGGCGGACCCACCGCACAAATCAGAAGCAACCGCCGCTGTTTCGGCCCATGGCCGCGAACGTGAAAGCCGGCAAGCGCTTCCTGTCGACGATCGCACGACGGCTCGACACGCTAGGTGCGATCACGCGCGGCCAGCGCCAGACCGGCGGAGCAGGGTTGTTCCGCGCCGAGGACAATCTCGAAAGCCCCTACGCGCGGGCCGCACTTCGCCAATTTTACCTGCTGCTGCATCAGGGCAGGATCGAAGGTTGTTCGCTCACCACCTTCGAAACCGTGACCGGGCTGTCGCTGACGACCGACGAGGGCGGGCTGCTCGACGAACTGCCGCCGATCACGACCTGGCTCAATCGCCTGCTGGCGTTGCGGATCGAGACCCAAAACCTGCTGTTCGAAGTATTCGAACAACTGATGGCGGCCAAGATCGAAGGCGCCATCGCCGCCGGCAACTACGATAGGGGACTGGAGACGATCACGGCGGAGAGTATCGTCGTCACCGATCGCCGCACCGTCTACGCGCACCCAGTCTCGGGCGCGCAGTCGCATGTGCTGACCGTCGCACGCAAGGATCGGATTCGGCCGCGCAGCCTCGTCGACGCGCTGGCCATCGTCCGGGCGGAACCGCAATCGGTTCTGTTGGTCAACACGCGGTCGAACCGTGCGGCGATACAGCTGCCGACAGCGAGCCTGATGCTCGACGACGGCGCGATAGAGCAGCGAGTGCGCCTGCTGCGGCCGACGGACGAACTGCGCTTCGGTCTCGATGCCCTTGCCGAGACCCACTGGCAGCCGGCCGACCGAAAATTGTTCTGCGACCTATGGCAGGAAGAAGTCGCCGCCGTCCCGGAGTTCACCACCARCACCTTTCACATCGTGACGGGTCTGATGTTGCCGATCTGGCGTCGGCTGCCGGACCATGATTGCCAGGTCTACCGGATCCAGACCGATGCCGGCGAACGCATCATCGGGCGTCACATCGCGCCGACCCTTGTCGCGACCATGTTGCGCAATCTAGGGCTCGATCATGTGCCGGCGCTCGTCCCGCAAGATGCCTGGACCGGGCTCGTGGAAGGCAGGATCGGACTGCAACTCGCCGATGGCCTGATCCTGCGCCGCAGTCGGGTCATGAACGACCACCGTATCGAGCTGGTCGGCTTTACCGACGCTTTTGTTCCCCGGCTGAAGGCGCTGGGGCTGATCTCCGAAATCATCTCATGGAAGCTCCGACTGTTCATCCCGACGAGCGAGAAAGGGCCGTTCATCCTCGCCGCGCTGCTCGACCGCCACACACTGGTCGGCGTCACCGACCGCGCGGCAGCGGCGTGAGGGGAGACGATCATGACCGTCTCGGCCTCCGAGCTGGCGCGCCGCCTTGGCGAGCATGCCGAGGCGGTGTGCCGCGAATATCTCTCCAATGGCCATCGCTCCGGCAACTACTGGATGATCGGCGATGTCCGCAATACGCGCGGCCGCTCCATGCATGTGCGGCTCAAAGCGGTGGGCGGCAAGGCAGCCGGAAAGTGGGTCGACGAGTCGTCGGGGGAACATGGCGACCTGCTCGACGTCATCGAGCAGTGTTGTGGTCTGGTCGACTTCCGCGAGGTCGCGGATGAAGCACGTCGCTTCCTCTCCATGCCGCTGCCACCGCCCCAGCCCGCGCTCCAGCCCCTTGGCGCGCAGCGCCAGCCTGCCGCGGCACGCGGCTCCCCCGACGCGGCGCGTCGCCTGTTCGCCATGTCGCAGCCGATCGCCGGCACGCTGGCCGAACGATACCTCGCCGGCCGCGGCATTCTGCTCTCCGCGCATGAGCGTGCCCTGCGCTTCCATCCCGGCTGCTACTACCGGGATTTCGTGACCGGCGAGACGCAGACGCTCCCTGCCCTGATTGCCGCTGTCACCAGCTTCGACGGGCAGATCACCGGCCTGCAACGCACCTGGCTTGATCCCTCGGGTCAGGGCAAGGCGCAACTCGCCGATCCACGCCGCTCACTGGGTCATCTCCTGGCCAACGCCATCTGGCTTGGCCTTGAGCCCGATGCGCTCGCCCCGGTCATGGCCGCCGGCGAGGGCCTCGAGACGATGGCGTCGCTCCGGACGGTGATGCCGGCGCTGCCGGTCGCAGCCGCCACCTCGGCCAATCACCTCGCCGGCCTGATCTTCCCGCCTGGCTGCCGTCGCCTCTACATCGCGGCCGATGCCGACGCAGCCGGCCGGCGCGGCATCGAGCGTCTCAGCCAGCGAGCCGGCGAAGCCGGAATCCTCGCCCTGGTGTTGCGGCCGAAGCTTGGCGATTTCAACGACGACCTGCGTCATCTCAGGCCCGCCCGTCTCGCGGCGTGGCTCAGCGATCAGCTCGTCCCGAAGGATACCCGTCTCTTCCTGCCGCCCGGATGAACGCGTCGGGCCGGCACGCGGGCCGGCTCGGCGTCGCCGGACAGCCTGCAGACATGGCGGCGCTCCACCAGAGAGGCCGCGCCCGCGGCCTGCCTGAGAGGCGACCCCTGCCACCCCCCGGTCACGGCCGCAACGGCTGCGCCGTCCTTCGCTCGCGCTCCGGCCTTCGGTGCGGCCGCGCCTGGGGCGCGGCCGGGATGCGCTGTCAGGCCGCGATGGGCGCGGCCATAACCGATGGAGACACGCCATGACCTACGAGCTTCCCTTCGACGACGCCTACGAGCCCTACCACGCCTCCTCGCCGACCGACCGCGTCATCCTCGAACTGCAGATGTACGGCCATCGCCCGCATCAGGACGAACCTGATCCTCGGCCACTTCCCGACGACGAAGTGATCCGGGCCGGCCTCGCCGGGATCGTGGAAACCTTCGCCGGCATGCTTGGTGACACCAGGCTCGAACCCGATCTCGACGACCTGCTCTGGTCCTTCGCAAACGTCTTCCACCGTGCCGCCGAGCGAGTCGCCCGCAGCCTCGATCGCAATGAGGAGGCCCAGCGTTCAAGCCAGCAGGAGCAGGACGGCTCCGAGGTGAAGTCGGTCGAGCTCGAACGGCTCACGGCCGAGGGCATCACCTATATCGAGCGCCGCAACGTGCTCGAAATCATGCGCGACGAAGCCGCCGACCTCTACGAGGCGCAGACAGGATCAGCATGGCGCCCGCGCACCGGCTCCAAGGTTTCCCATCAGGCGATGACGGCGGCGGTGATCGACTCCCGCGACTTCCTCGCCGCCCGTCGCCACGCCGAAACCGAGGTGCTCGTTCCAGCCGGGACCAAGATCGCCTTCGCGGGCGGCCTCGACTGCAATGATCACGACCGGATCTGGGACGCGCTCGACAAGGCCCGCGAAAAACATCCCGATATGGTTCTGCTCCACGGCGGCAGCCCGCGCGGTGCCGAACGCATCGCCGCTTGCTGGGCCGAGAACCGGAAGGTCACCCAGATCGCCTTCAAGCCGGACTGGAGCAGGCACGCCAAGGCAGCCCCGTTCCGCCGCAACGACCAGCTTCTCTCGGTGGTGCCCTACGGCCTGATCGTCTTTCCCGGCTCCGGCATCACCGACAACCTCGCCGACAAGGCGCGTCGGCTGGGCATCCCCGTCTGGCGGTTCGCGGAGGGAGGCGCGTGAGCGCCGTTTTCTTGCAAATCCAGAAAATCCAGATAATATGGAGACCGATCAAGGAGTCCAGCCATGCGCCAGTTCACGACGGGGGATCTCAACAAGCAGGTCGGCGACGTCACCGACGTTGCCAGCCGCGAACCCGTTATTCTCACCAAGCACCGGAAACCCCGGTTCGTGCTGATGAGCTACGAGCACTATGAACGGATGCGCATCGGCGGCGATCCCCGCCGCGCATACCATGTCTCCGAGATGCCGGAGGAACACACGGAACTCTTCGCCGCCGAGATCGACCGCTTGGCGCGCGGGGAAGGATACGATGATGAGCGGTAGATTTCTTCCTGGTCAGGTGATCTCCTACCCGTATCTTTGGGCATGGCAACACGAGCGCGGCGAAACGGAAGGCCGCAAGAGCCGACCGACCTGCGTGGTCATCGCTGTCCGTGGCGCAAGAGATCGCTTGACCCATCTCGCGCTCCTGGCGATAACCACCCAGCCACCGACCAGCGATCGGATCGGTTTGGAAGTCTCCGCTATCGAGTGTCGGCGCGCCGGTCTGACCGATCTCAAACGCTGCTGGATCGTGGTTGACGAATACAACTACGATATTGCCGAACGCTCCTGGTATATCGAAGCCGACGGCAAGCCCCTCGGTCGGTTCAGCAAGGCATTCATGATGAAGATCGCAGGCGCCTTTATCGAAGCGCGCAGCGAGGGCCGCCGCGTCAGCCGTCTGGATTGACGTTCCATTTTCGCGGCCATGCGCTCGATCCAGGACGTGAGCCTCTGGCTGGCCAACAAAGACAACTAGCTCCAAGCGCGAAGCGCCACTAGCCAGATGCACGTAGCGCCTCCGGCAGCGGCAAGGTCCGGGCGCGCCGGCCTGCGGCCGGCCGGGCCCTAGTCGCGGCGTCCCGCCACTTCCCGAGCCGGCTTGGCCGTCTCGACCTTCGGGTGAGATCCCTCGCGCAGGGCCAGCGGGAGAGGGCGGCTAGCGCGGGGCGGGGGACGCTGGAGAGAAGGAAAGTCACCATGTCGATGATATTCATAGGTGGATCAAGCGAGATATTCGAACTGCCGGAACCTGCCATCACTCGCATCGGCGCAATCGTTGCTGCCGAGCACGGCGTGCTGATTGGCGACGCCTCGGGAGCCGATGCCGAGGCGCAGGGCCTGCTCGCGGGCTACAAGTACGAGCATGTCGGCGTCTTCCATGCCGGCAAGGAGCCCCGCAATAATCTGGGCGACTGGGCCGCCTACCATGTTCCTTCTCCTGACGATGCCACAGGGGACTTTGTCCACGCCGCCAAAGACCGGGAGATGGCGCGGCGCGCTGACTTTGGGATGATGGTCTGGGACGGCGCATCACCCGGCACGGCCGTCAACGTGCTTCGGCTCGCCATCGCGAACAAGCCGTGCGTCATTTACGATCTGGCCAGGGGCAGCGTGGCGACCACGTACAATGTGGAAGACTGGTGCGCCATGCTCCGCCATGCCGGTCCCGACATTCGCCGCCAAGCCGAAGCCCGCATGACGCCGGATGAGCGTCTGGCGCTGCCAGGATGATATGGGCGCGGTCCGCCGACAGCCCGGCGGGTCCGATCCGATATGTTGGTCCGGCTTCTCGTCGCCTAATCCACTTGTATGAGCGGACGGAGCTGGCCCCTTTCGAAACCGGTCCACGCGCAGAGCTGCGGGGCGTTGTGCGGATGATCATCTTGACCCGTCTCGCCTCTGAAGCGGGTGCAAGCGTGCCGAACAACATGCTGGCTTGCCGGGTCATCCAACCTGACTGCGCGGTATCATCCCCGAGGGGGCGTGAAGGCCGCTGCCAGCCGGCCCCGATCTCGAAACCGCTATGCCGCCATACCGAACACGCAAGGCGGTCACGCGCCAGGCTGTTTTTCGATGTGTTGGCAATGCCGACGACATGACCCGAGAGGCTGCAGCATGTTCCTGCGATCCGGCAGCGTGGCGTCGGCGGTCAAGCGATGGCGGCCTGGGTTCTTGTCCATCTGCCGCATCCGGGGCCATTCCCGTTTCATGTCGCCTTTGTAGACGACCGCCTGCTTTGTGCGGTCAACCCCCGTTGGGGGTACACTCAGCGAATATTCAGGAAAATTCGATTTCTGTTTTTGGTCTGCGGGCAGGCGAAGGGCCTGCCCGCAATTTTTCGGCAAATAGAATTTTCCAGAATTTTCGCCGAGATGACCGCAGCAGGACGGCCCTCTCCTTTGGCGCCATCGGGAATGGTCCCGATGCAACCGAAGGAGAACTACCATGGCTACCACGATCGCAAACCTCACCACCAAGGCCGACGGCTCGATGGAAGGCGTCTTTGCCACGCTCCGGGTCAACGCTCCGATCACCCTTATCCCGAACACCAACAAGTCGCGCGAGGACGCCCCCGACTACCGGATCGTCAACAAGCGCACGGGCTTCGAGATCGGAGCCGGCTGGCACCGCATCTCCCAGCGTTCGGGCGAGGGATACCTCTCGGTCAAGCTGGAAGCCCCCGAGATCGGCGTCATCTTCGGCAACCTCGCTCCCGCCCCCGGCGGCGAGGAAAACAAGAAGGTCATCCTCTGGAACAACCCCCAGTGAGGCATCGGAAGCCGGCCCCTTCGAGGGGCCGGCTTCCCAACCGGCAAAAGGAGGTTGCAATGAGCCGCTACACCATCACTGTCACTGGCATCGTCACCGGACAGGGCCGCTCGGACCCAGACGCTGTCATCGGCTACGACCCGCCACTTCGAACCTACTTCCTTCAAGCGTTCCCGCACGAAGAAACCGACGAGCCCGGTCTTTGGCTCGGCACCCACGATCGCGCTTTCGAAACGCTTGAGGATCTTCACCGCGCTGCCATCTCACACGGCTACGACTTCATCCCGCTGTCGGCCAAACTGGCCGCAAAGCTGGTCGACGACAAAGCGGCAGCCAGCGGGCGTCCGGTGCGAGACACAATCCTCGGCCAATGAAACACCTCAACCAACCCAAGTAGGCAACACGTCTCAGGGCCCGCGACGGAGTGTTCCGTCGCGGGCCCTTTTTTTGCGCGTCGCAAAAGAGCCACGAACATCACCCGCTACAGCAAGAGACAGCGACTCCAAACCGCCGATTATTCCTTCGGCAGTTTGTGCTTATGAATGCGGATATAGTCCTGGACAGCCTTTCGCAGCAGTTCGGTCATGCTGTGCCCGTTGCTAATCGCCAGCAACTTGAACTGGCGCTGCTCCGCAGCCGTCAAATAGTAGCCGCAGCGGATCATCTCCTCCTCGCGAATCTTCTTTCCGGCGATGGGGTCCTTTTTCTGACCCTGCCGCAACAGCTTGCGGAAATCGGGCCCGACTGCCGGTGACGGATTTGTCGATTCCTGCATCAGTGGCGCAGCTTGCTCCTTGTTCCCTGACGGCTCGGCCTTCGGTGGGATGAACATGCTGGGCAGCGCCGGCGGCTGCGTGGAGATCGCCTTCATCATGCGGGCTTTCTTGTCGTCACCGGGTTTCGGTGCGGTTTCTTCACTCATGCCGCATTCCTTGTGGCTTCGATGAAGGTTTGCAGAAGGTCGTCGAAAACCCCTTCGCTCTCGGCAATCGCCTTGGCGTCAGGCTCCGCGGGGCTGTAAAGGGTCTGCCCGGTCTGAAGGTCGCGGTAGGCAACACGATTGTGCAGGACGTGTTCTGCAATCGGCGTGCCGTTGGCCTGGATGATGGCGCGCAGTTCGGTCAGGGCTCGCGCCCTGCCATCGATGATGGTCTGCTTGGTCAGCACGAATATCGCAGGCAGCGGTCTCCCCCGGCTCTCGACCGCCAGCGGAATGTAGTGGTCGGTGATCTGGATGGCGGCGGTCACATCGTCGAGGGCAAAATAGACCGGCACGACGACAATATCGGCGGCGAAGAGCCCGGCCATGAGGTTGTCGTTTGTGGTGCCTTCCGTATCGATCAAGACGACCGAGCGTTCCCCGTTGTGAGTGGCTGCCGCGCGAAGGATTTCCTGTGGGGTCATCGCGCTCACCATCTGGAGCCTGTCAGGACGATTGCCAGCTTCGCCCAGCATCTGGAACCAGCGGTTCATGTTCTGCCGCCGGTCGCCGTCGATGAGAGTGACCAAATAGCCCCTATTTAGCGCGACGGATGCGAGGGCACGCAGCATCGTCGATTTGCCAGTGCCGCCCTTGGGGATCGCAGAGGAGATGATCATGGGGGCCTCTTTCCGGCGTTGTCTCCTTGTTTCCATGTTAACATGGAAACAAGTCATCATGGACACATGAAACAAAATCACGGTCGAAACATGATGACATAGTCAACGGGGAAGACTGGCTTGGCAACCCAGGCGCGCATAGATAAGGGCTCGCTAAAGTTGCAGTTTTTGCGCAGCTGCTATCTTCAGGAAAGAAGGGGTCCGGTGGCCCATCGACTGCGCATTTCCGACTACGCTTTTCCGACTAGGCATCAGAGGGCTGATGTTTCCATGTTAACATGGAAACAAGTCGTCAGCGCATCATAGACACATCGCATCAAACCACGATGGGAACGTTTCGCCCGCGCCGCTGCCGCTGGAAACTGGGCTGGTGAGAAGACGCGCGCCCGTAATTTTCAATCCTCTGCTTTCTCTTTTATTTGGCAGGATAGCCTATTTTGTGATACACACAAAATAGGCGGCGCGGCCCTGGTGGGCCTTAGCGCCCGCAAGCGGGCTTGAGATATATGGATGCAGATGCCCAAAAAGGAGCGGTCAAGAGTGCGTCACGACGCTATGGCGAGGTCACGCACATCCGGTTTTCGGCTGACGAGCTGGCCAGCCTCAAAGCCTGTGCGGAGCGGGAGGGCGCAACCGTCAGTGAGGTCGTCCGGCGTCTGGTGCGGGCAGAGGTCGGGCATCTGCCTATCGCGTCAGAGGCGTTGCGGCCGGCGATCTTGGACATGACCGATCAGCTGCGGCGTGTCGGCATCAATTTCAATCAGGCCGTGCGCGCCATGAACGACGGCCGTGTTGCCCATGATGAGGATCTTGAACAGGCGTTGATCGCCGTGGGCGACCTCGTGCGGCAGTTCCGCGAGGAACTGAAGGCGATGACCGGCGGGTCCCGCAAGGCGAGGCAGGCCAGGCCATGAGCGGTCGTCTTGCTGGCTACGCAGCCGAAATCGAACGCTATCTGCGGGGCGCTGCCGGCGTGAAGCATGAGGAGCTGGACGACGACAAGTCCGCGACGAGCGCCCGAGGCGAGGCGAGCGAATTCCAGGCCATGAAGAGTTCTGAGCGGACCGTTGGCGGCGGACGCCTCGGGCAAGGACAAACCGGCGCGACAGGTGGGCGCAGGAACGCCCCTCGTTCGTCGCCGGGAGGATTGGGGGCGGCGGGGAGCTCCATGTCCAGCAGGGCATCGAAGTCCGCGGCGGCTGCGAGCTCGCCCAAGACCGTTAGCGCGCCGATCATGGTCTATGGCATCACGCTCGCCGGTTTCCGGCCGGAAGAGGAGGAGGAAGACTGGAAGCGGCGGAGCGGCGGCGGCCGTGGTGCGGCTCACGCGAGCGGTACAGGACGGGCGGCGCGGGTCGCCTATCAGGCGCGGGCCGTCGCGGCACGGGCGGGCTATGCGGCGGGCGCGCAGCCTGCGGTGTTCAAGGTCATGGCGAATCCGCCATCGACCAAGGAAGCCGCCGCTCGGCTGCTCAATTACATCGGGAGGCGCGAGGATGAAAACGGCGAGAAACACGACATCGAAATTTTTGACGAGGATGGGCAGGTCCTTGCGACAGGTGCCGCACGAAAAGCGTTCCTGGAAACATTTTGCCAGACGTTTGAACCGCCCCTGGAAAACACCAATTTTATCGAGGTTCGGTTCGAGCTGGCCGGCGAGGTTACCGATGCCGCCTTGAGCGAAGCGTTGAACAAGGCCTTCGGTGCAAAACCGTTCATCTATGCTCAGGACGGTCAGACGGTGGAGGCTTACGCGCACACGGATGAGCGGGCCGGACCGCTTGCCAGAGTCCTGGCCGGTGGTCGGGAGAATTCGCGCAGCAAGGCGCTCGACAAGATCGAGGCGCGCTTGTCTGAGGCGATGAGCGCGGCGGGGGTGGTAGCTAACGCAGAGGTAACGGCGGCCGTCAGCCGTGAACCCAAAGCGAAATACTTTTTGCAAAAGTTCATCCGTACAAACAAAGACGTCCGCACTGCGAACGGCGAGCCAATCCGGGGCGCGAGGAACCCCGCCAAGGCGGCGGCCTCGGTCTATGAACAATGGCGCCCGCAGTTTTCGGGACGTGAACGCCGCAATGCCTATCACCTGCTTTTCTCGGCAAAGGCCGGCACCGATGCCAACGCGGTCATGGCCGCGGCGCGCGCGGTGCTTGAGGAGCGCGCGCCAGGATACAAGTTCGTCCTGGCGCATCACAAGGACACCAAGCACGTCCATATCCATGCGATGTTGCAGGCGCGCTCTGCCGACGGCGAGCGCCTGAAATTCTACAAGCCAGATCTGGCAGCTTGGCGCGAGACATTTGCGGAAAAAGCACGCGAGAACGGCATTGCGATGGTGGCGACGCGGCGCATGGATCATGCGATGACGCGGCCCTTCACGAAGGAGCATGCCGGAGCCTACAGCCGCGCCCAGACCGATCCGCGCTACCAGGTCAGCGCCCGGACGATCGAGCGGGTGGAGGCCAAACGGCAACGGCGTTTGGATGGACAATCCGTTGTCGTGAACGGCGATGCAATCGCTGCCGCATGGCAAAAGACTGTGACCACGATGCGGACCGCGGGCGTAGTCGGTCAGGCTCTCACGGCAGCGGAGTCGATCGGCAACAATTTTCTGCAGTTCCGTCGCGATCGGACAGGGGAGGGGCAACCAGGTCCCGGCGCGCGTCGCGAGACGGATCAATTGGGGCAGAAGTCTTTCCTGTCCCATCCCGGTATGAGAGAATTGAGTGCACTGATAGGAGATTTGAACATGGCGCAAACCCCCTTGGAAATGCGGCGTCAGATGGCCCGCGTCAATCAGGCTCTGGACAACATGCGCGAGACGCTGCCGCCAGCACATCAAGGACAGTTCGAACAGTATCGTGAAGAGGTCAACGACAAGATGCACGACCGTCTCGCTCGGCTGCAATTCGAGCGGCAGCAGCAGCGTCGTGGTGGTGGCGGTGGCGAGCCGCTCCCCGAGCGCGAGGCACGAGGCCGACACCTTCCAACTCGCGACGATTCCCGCCAGCCAGAGCCGCCGCGCACCGGCACTGAGCAGGAAAAGGTGAAAGCCAAGCAGAAGGACGCGAACAAACAGAAGGCTCAGCAGGCTGAAGAGCAGGACCGCAAGACTCAGCGCTCGAACGATAACGATTATGAGCGCTGAGCGAAGATTGCTTACCGGGCCTTGAGGCGCGGGAGAGTGCAGGGAAATGTCGCCGAAGCTCGTTCGTGCCTCCGAAGGCCAGGATCGACAATCACGCGTCTCATTGCGGGGCAGTCAGATGCTGGTCCGTTTCAAGCGAGCCGAGGCATTTGTCTCTCAAGGTCACCCGTTGGGAAATCCAGGACCTGTGGTTAGCACATAGTTGCTATTGGGATTTGGCCGCCGCAGCCTCGAGCATCGCCTGTCCCAGCTCATCAGCGCCTTGCGCAGTCAGAGTCTCACCGGCGTTCTGGATGTCGCGCACCTCTTTGTTCTGACTGAGCTTGAATTTTCCAACCAGGCTGGTGATCTCGATCTCCAAAGCCACGATCGCTTTGGTCATCGTGTCTATGAAATCCTTCGGCGCGTCGCCCATCTTCCACGGGGCCGGCTGGTTGGCCTCCTGCATGTGAGTGAGCTTCGCGACGTTGCGGCGCACATAGCGCTCATCGTCCCGGACAGTGATGCGACCATGGGCGTGGGCAACGAGATAGTTCCAGGTCGGCACCTGCTTATGGAATTCGTGTTTGCTGGGATACCAGTTCGGCGAGATGTAGGCGTCGGCCGCTCGGAAGACGACGAGGACTTCGTCGCCATTGACGACTTCCTCCCAGACAGGGTTTTTGCGGGCGACATGGCAATTGAGGACGCCCTTATCGCCCTTTGAGCGGTCGAGCTCGAAAGGGATATGGTTGGCGTCGAGTGCGCCTTTGCTGTGGGTGATCAGGATACCAAACGGGTGTTTTTCGATAAGATCGAAGAGCGCATTCTGATCGGGCACGGCGAAATGCGGAGGAACGTACAACGGGGATCTCCTGTCGCGAGGGGGTTGTTAGTGGTCTGCGAGGTCTTGCGAAACAGCCAGAGGCGACGTCGGTGCCGGCGAAGATGGGGCCGGAACCCGCTGTCCGCCGCGCTCAAGCACCGCCATCGAGAAGTGGGCGGGCACGTCGGATGCCGCGGCATACGAGTGGGGTTGATCGGTAACGAGGCGCGCACTCTCGCCTGCATTTAGAATGATCTCGTCGCTGCCCACCGTGACCTTGAGCGAGCCTTGGGTAACCGAGAGCAGTTCGCGCGTATCGGGACTGTGCGCATCGGCGGCAAACACATCACCCGGCATGAGGACCCAGCTCCAAAGTTCAAACATCGTGCGTCCCGAGGTCGATGTGTGAAGTTTTGCCTGGCTGCCTTTGGCACTCGTCCAAAGCGTCCTGGAAATACTTCGTTCGATCGGGTGTTCGGGTGCTGAGGATGGTTCGTCGTTCAGCAGATCGGCAACCGATAGGGAGAACGCCGCCGCTAGACGGCAAAGGATGGCGATACTCGGGTTTGCCTTACCCTGTTCAAGAGCCACAACCGTGCCTTTGGAAAGGCCGGTCAGTTTGGCCAATCCATCGAGCGTTAGTTTTTGGTCGCGTCTTAGATCCTGAATCCGGATCGCAATCGCCTGGCCCAGCTCCTGCTCGGTCTCTAAAGGTGTCGGAGTGTCGGTCATTATATTGACTTCGGCTTTTGCATCGCTTACGGTCAATATAATGACCGGCTCAAAATTGCAACCGCGCTTTTAAAAGGAATTGGCGAGTGCGCTTAGAAACGAAGGCAATCCATAGCGGTCGAGCTGTCGATCCATCCACCGGCGCGGTTTCATTGCCGCTTCATACCAGCACGACGTTCGAGCGCGGCGCGGACGGCTCGTTTCCGTTTGGGTTCGAGTACACCCGCGATGCCAATCCGACGCGCAATGCATTCGAGAAGGCGATGGCCGCGCTTGAAGGCGGACACGAAGGCATAGCCTTTGCGTCGGGCATGGCTGCAATCGCTGCTGTCTTTGAAAACTATCCCCCGATGGGACGGATCGTTCTTCCCGACGATATGTATTTTGGCATCCGCTCGCTGATCGACGAAACCGATATCGGGTCTCGCTTCGACTTCGCCGCGGTCGATATGCGGGATCTGGATGCGGTGCGTGCCGCGGTCACCTCAAAGCCGACTGGCCTCGTGTGGGTCGAGACGCCCTCGAACCCGATGATCCGCGTCGTCGACATTTCGGCCATCTGCAAAATCGCGCACGAGGCCGGCGCCATAGCGGTGGTGGATAATACCTGGGCAACGCCCGTGCTTCAGCGGCCGCTTGAATTCGGGGCGGATGCGGTCATGCACTCGGCAACAAAGTACATTGGTGGCCACTCGGATCTGATGGCGGGCGTCGTTGTTGTCCCGCAATCGTCGCCACTCGGACGGCCGCTACGGATGGTCCAGAAACACAAGGGCAGCGTCGCAGCACCCTTCGACTGTTGGCTGGCATTGCGGGGGCTGCAGACCTTGCCGATCCGCATGCGTGCTCATTGCGAAGGCGCCCAGAAAATTGCGGAGGCCTTGGCGCCTCATCCACGCGTCGAGAGAGTGCTCTTTCCAAGCCTGCAAGATGATCCGGGACACGATCTTGCTACGCGGCAAATGAGCGGTTACGGAGCGATGCTTTCCTTTATCGTTGAAGGTGGAACCGATGCTGCGATGGCCGTGGCTGGCCGCCTTAAGCTAATTGTCCGGGCGACAAGCCTTGGCGGGACGCACTCTCTGATCGAGCATCGCGCATCCGTGGAGGGTGCGAAGTCCAAAGCGCCAAGCGGACTGCTGCGAATGTCCGTAGGGCTCGAGCACCCTCAGGACATTATCGACGACCTAATGCAGGCCCTAGGCGCAACCCCCAATGTGTAAAGCAAGGCCAGATGGACCTCGTCGGGCAAAGGATCTGTGATGGGCCATAACCTAAGCCATCTCTTACTCGTCTATGCCGCCTATGTTATCGCAGCCGGCAGCCCGGGTCCGAGCACCATGCGGATCATGGGAACGGCGATGCATCAAGGCCGCCAGGCCGCCTTCGCTCTGGCCGCCGGCGTTGTCACCGGCTCGGTTTTCTGGGGCGTCATGGCGGCCACGGGCGTTTCCGCCCTTTTTGCCAGCTATGCCAAGGCTCTCGTCGTCCTGAAAATTCTAGGGCTGTTATCTGCTCTTTCTTGCGGTCAAGGCGGCGAGGGGAGCTTTGACACCCGACAAGCCTGACAGTGTGCCACAGCTGGGGGGCCAACCGGCCGGTGTCTGGCTTGGCGCTCTATAGGCGTGGTCTGCTGATACATCTAAGCAATCCCAAGTCGATTCTTGCCTGGATAGCGTTGGTCACACTTGGACTCGGCAAGGATGCCTCGGCGACGGACGTAATCCTCATTCTCGCAGGATGTGCGGTGCTGAGCGTGACGATTTTTTGCGGATATGCCGTCGTGTTTTCCACGCAACCCATGGTCAGCATGTATCGGCGGGCGCGGTGGGGAATTGAAGGAGTCTTGGCGGTCAGTTTCGGCTGTGCGGGCCTCGGGCTCCTGCTTTCTCGAATCTGAAAAACCTTCGTCTCTCCTGTACGACGGCGCATTCGAGCTTCAATCAATCGAGCTAAGGATACCAAGATCGACTCTCGGATCGAACCAAGCTTCCTCGCCAATTTCCGATGACGGTTCTTGGAGATGGAAAGCGCTGTTTGAAAGCTATCCGCAGGTGTTGACGGTGCCCCGAAAAACCCCGTTTTACAGGGCATGAAACTGACTTTGCCCGCCGGCACACGGTGCATCGTATATGACGTAAAGGACACTATGTCATATATCATCAGTCAGCCTTCAGACTTGGCTTTGGCAACTGCCAGGAGTTCAAACCAATACCCGATAAACTTGCCTATGGAGCAATAGCCGACTTCACAAGCGCCGATCTATGTCGATCGGCTGAAGGCCGCAAGTTATTAATCTAAGCTGTTTCAGTTCCAAATCGGGATCCCRGCATAGACTTTATTCGCTCTATGGAAGGCAAGCGATGCAATTGCGGTGTCCTGGATTCCCGTGCCAGTCAGGTCAGCGATTGTGATCTGGTTTCTCGTCGTACGACCGACCGCCAACCCCGCGACGAGTTGGCCGAGCTCCAAATGATGTTGGTCTGAACGTACGGCATTAACGGCAAGGGCGTGGTGGAGCTCGCCTAGCCTCCGCGTTTGGGCGAGGCTATCGGCTACATATAAATCTGCGCGCGCGATTGCGGCCGCATCGATTTCATTTTTGTGCTCAGCATCGGATCCCATGGCGGTGACGTGCTGGCCGGGCTCAAGCCAATCGGCAAACAAGATCGGCTGGATGGCTGGGGTTGTCGTTACAATAATGTCCGAGCCTGCAACGGCTGTACGGGGATCGTCACAAGCAAGGATCGGGAAACCCAAGCGGTCAGAAAGCTCCTCTGCCACGCTCGCAGCCTTCGAGCGGTCGCGAGACCACAGTCTGGCTTCGCAGATCGGCCGGACCAGGGCGAGGGCCTGCAATTGGAGTTTCGCCTGCACGCCAGCGCCGAGAACAGCCGCGATCGACGCATCGTCCCTGGCGAGGTGCCTCGCCGCTACGGCGCCAGCTGCGGCGGTGCGGATATCGGTCAGGTATCCATTGTCAAGTAAGACCGCACGCACAAAGCCGGTGGTGCTGGATAGCACTACCATCAGGCCGCTCGTGCTTGGCAGTCCGATGCGGGGGTTATCGAAAAACCCGGGTCCGATTTTGACGGCAAAGGTGTCAAGACCACTTAGATAAGCGGTTTTGACGTCGACCTCGCCGTGATGTTCCGGAATGTCCAGCCGCAATATTGGCGGCATGTTCACGGATTTCGTCGCGAGCGCGTGGAACGCGTCCTCGATGCAACGAATAGCTTCCAGGTCGAGTGGAACGAGATTTCGTAGGATTTGTTCGGTGAGGACGGTAACTTCTTGCATTAGCTGACCTGCTAGAAAACGTTGTGCGCGGCGGAGATAACCCGCCGGTGCAGCGCCATATCGATGTTTCCGCCTGACATAATGACCGCTACGGGACCTTTGAGGGCAGGGACCTTGCCTGCAAGAAGCGCCGCAAGGCCCACCGCTCCTGCGCCTTCGATAATCTCGCGCTCCTCGTCATAGGCATACCGGATGCCCTCGGAGATCTCGTCCTCGCTCACAAGTATAACATCATCAAGCAGGCTCTGGCATGCAGCGAACGTCAGCTTGTTCTGGAGACCGATGCCCCCACAGAGTGCGTCGGCAAGACTTGGAAATTCTTCCACCTCTACAGGATGGCCCGCATCAAGGCTGGCCTTCATGGCGGCACCTCGATCCATGGAAATCCCAATGATCCTGGCATTGGGCCTCAACGTCGAAATGGCCAGTCCAACACCCGCAGCCAGACCTCCGCTCCCCAGAGCTATAAGCACCGTCGCGACGTCGGGTAGCGCTTCGACAATCTCGAGGCCGATCGTGCCTTGGCCTGCGATGACCGCCGGATTGTCGGAGGGATGGATCATTTCAAGACGGTCATGGTCCGCGAGGCGTTCAGCCTCGCGCTCGGCTTGATCGTATGAGCTGCCCACGATCCGCAAATCGGCGCCGAGGCGACGGATCTCTGCGATTTTGTTTTCGTGGGCCAGATTTGAAACGCATACTGTGGCGCGTACCTTGGCCGCCATGGCGGCAGCCGAGACTGCGCGTCCATGATTGCCTGTCGAGGCTGTCACAACGCCCCGTTCTCTTTGCTCTACGGTGAGCTGTCGTATGGCGTTCGTCGCACCGCGGAGTTTGAAGCTCCCCGTCCGCTGAAGGTGCTCCTTTTTAAGGAAGACATTAGAACCGCATCTGTGCGAGAGCCCAGCGGAACCGACCAAGGGGGTATCGATTACGGCATCGCTGATCCGTTGGCGTGCGTCTTTGATGTCAGACAATTGTATCAAAGCGGTTTAATTCCTTACGTGGACCAGCTTGTGTGACGAGCGTAACCGTGCCACCGGGTGAAAAACTTCTTTGAGGGCGAAACGACCCTGGTGGGGGATTGAATTTTACGCACTGTAGCAAGATACGGAGGCGGATTTGACCATGAGTTGGGCCCCGTATGCCTAAATTGCGCGTAGAAACGCCTAATCAAGCGGTTTCGCCGCTTGTCATACGTGTAAAAATAAGATCTGCGCGTCCATTTTGAGAACATCAGATGACCGAAGTTTCCCGCCCCCTTCTGTCGAACGAAGAGCGTCATGCCGTTATTGAACTGCGCCACGCTATGCATCGCGAGCCCGAACTATCCAACAATGAATGGAAAACGCAGGCAAGGATACGCCAAGCGTTAGAAATGTTTGGCCTAACTGACGCGAAGACATTCCACGCGACGGGCCTCTATGTAGACATTCACGGACTGGCCGCGGGCCCTTCCCGGTCCCTGGCGTTGCGCGGGGACATTGATGCTTTACCAATCCAGGAACAACGGGATGATCTGGCGTACCAGTCAGCTATACCCGGCCGCATGCACGCCTGTGGCCATGACATGCATACCTCGATCGCGTTCGGAACGGCGGTGGCCCTCCATCGCATGAGGGCGGAATTTTCCGGGCGGGTGAGGGTATTTTTTCAACCTGCAGAAGAAATGGAGCCGGTGGGCGGCCTGACGGTTCTGAACGAAAGGCTTCTGGAAGGTTTCGATGCGGCCGTCGGGCTTCATATTTTGCCAAGTATCCCTGCGGGGGTTTACGGGGCGCGGGTGGGCGCGGCGACCAAGTCAGCCGACCAGTTCGACCTCGTTTTCAAAGGCGCAATGGCGCACGGAGCGATGCCGCACGAAGGGGTCGACGCAATCGCGATTGCTGCGGCCTTCATCAATGAGGTCCAAAAGGTGGTGTCGCGGGAGTTTCCCAGTGAGGACCGTGCCATTATCAGCGTCGGGACCATCCAGGGGGGTGAGGCTCGCAATATCATCTGTTCCTCCGTCTCACTGACGGGAACGATACGGACCACCAGCCTCGAGCGACGGGCGGATTTGGTGCGCCGGGTTCGCGAGGTCGCGGAGGGCATTGCGGCGACCCACCGTGGCGAGGCGCTGTTTACGTCGCACCTTGGCGATCCGCCCGTTGTCAACGATGCTGATATGGTTACGCTGTTTCGAGATCTCGTTGTCGAGACAGTTGGTAAGACCAAATTCGTTGAACCACCAACCCTCTCAGGAAGTGATGATTTCGGCTATTATTCCAGCTGCGTTCCATCCATTTACTTTTGGTTCGGCAGCCAGGAGCCGGGCAACGAAACGGGACTTCACACGCCGACCTTCGGAGCTTCCGACGACCTGCTCGCGCCGACAACCGAACTGGCGATTCGCTACTGCAAGAAGTTGCTTAGTAAGTAACGCACCTACTCAGCAATGCAGCTTAAGACTGCGGCTTGGGTCCACCAGGCGTGCCCAGAGCCAGCAAGTCCCAGATGCTAGCGCTTGGCAAAAGCAACGTTAGAGAGCGGATGGCGGCGCGGCGTAGAACCGCGCCTGCCGGACGTGGTTTGTAGGTCGGCAAGGGCATTTACAGGTTAGCAAAGACGGCTTTTACGGCTTCAGCGGTCTTCACAACTATGGTGTCGGCTTCTTCGCGCGTTAGGCAGAGCGGCGGCGCGAAGCCGAGAATGTCGCCCTGCGGCATGGCGCGGCCGATGACGCCACGCTCGCCAAGCGCTGCCGCGACCTGCGGTCCGATCTTTTGCGAGGCGTCGAAGAACATCCGGTCGTCCTTGTCGGCGACGAATTCGACCGCGGCCAGCATGCCGTCGCCACGCACGTCGCCGACGTTTTTGTGACCGCCGACCGCCCTGGCAAGCTCGGCGCGGAAATAGGCGCCGGTCTCGCCGGCGTTCCGCACCAGGTCCATCTCGTCGATCAGTTCCAGATTGGCGACGCCGGCGGCAACGCAGATCGGATGCGCCGAATAGGTCCAGCCGTGGCCGAGCGAACCGAGCTTGTCGGATCCTTGCACCAGCACCTGCCAGACCTTGTCTCCGACGATGACGCCCGACAGCGGCGCATAGGCCGAGGTCAGACCCTTGGCGATGGTGATGAGGTCGGGCTTGATGCCGTAGTGGTCGGAGCCGAACATGGTGCCCAGCCGACCGAAGCCGGTCACCACCTCGTCGGCGACCAGCAGCACCTCATACTTCTTCAGCACGGCCTGGATCTTTTCCCAATAGCCAGCTGGCGGCGGCACGATGCCCCCGGTGCCGAGGATCGGTTCGCCGATGAAGGCGGCGACGGTTTCCGGGCCTTCGGCGAGGATCATCTCCTCCAACTTGTCGGCGCAGTGTTGCGAAAACTGTTCCTCGCTCATCGAACGATCGGCGCGGCGGAAATAGTACGGCGCCTCGGTGTGCAGGATCGGTGCGCGCGGCAGGTCGAAGGCATTGTGGAACAGGTCGAGCCCGGTCAGCGATCCGGTCATCACGCCGGAGCCGTGATAACCGCGCCAGCGCGAGATGATCTTCTTCTTCTCCGTCCGTCCCAGCACATTGTTGTAGTACCAGATCAGCTTGATGTTGGTTTCGTTGGCGTCGGAACCGGAGAGGCCGAAATAGACCCGCGACATGCCTTGCGGCGCGCGGTCGATGATCATCTTGGAAAGCGTGATCGAGGCCTCGGTGCCATGGCCAACATAAGCGTGATAGTAGGCAAGGTTCTTCGCCTGGGTGGCGATGGCGTCAGCGATCTTCTCGCGGCCATAGCCGACATTGACGCAATAGAGACCGGCAAAGGCGTCGATGCTTTTTTTGCCATTGTTGTCCCAGACGGTGACGCCTTCGCCGCCGGCCATGATGCGCGTCGGGCTCTCGCCTCGCGCATGGGTGCCCATATGGGTCGAGGGATGGAAGAAGTGGTCGCGATCCCAGGCGGCGAGTTCGTTGGACTGGTCGAGCATTTTTGACTCCTTGAGATGTGGCCGGACGGACTTATGCGACGTCCAGGCAGAGATACTTCAGATCCGTGAAAGCTTCGAGCCCGTGGCGCGAGCCTTCGCGGCCGATGCCGGATTGCTTGACACCGCCGAACGGGATCGGCGCGCCGGTGATCTTGACGCGATTGATGGCGACCATGCCGTAGTCGAGCGCGCGCCCCAGGCGCTGCTGGCGGGCGCCATTCTCGGTCACGACATAGGCGACGAGGCCATATTCGGTGGCGTTGGCGCGGGCGATCACCTCGTCCTCGCTGTCGAACGGCGTCACCGCGGCGACCGGACCAAACGTCTCCTCGGACATGATCAGCGCTTCATCAGGGACATCGACAAGCAGCGTCGGCTCGTAGAACAGCGATCCCGCCGTGTGAAGCTTGCCACCGATAAGGCAACGCGCGCCACGGGCGAGCGCGTCGGCGACCTGTTCCTCAACCTTTTTAACGGCTCGCTCATGCATCAGCGGTCCGATATCAATTTTGTCGGCAAGCCCATTGCCGACCCGCAAGGTCTCGACACGGCGCGCGAACTCGGTGCAGAACCGATCATAGATTGGCCGCTGTACATAGATGCGGTTGGCGGCCAGGCAGTCCTGACCGGACGTGGCGAATTTGGCGTCGACTGCAATGCTCACCGCTCTGTCAAGGTCGGCATCGGCAAAGACGATCAGCGGTGCGTGCCCACCGAGCTCCATCACCAGCCGCTTCATGGTCGGCGCGCTTTGAGTCGCGATCAACCGTCCAATCTCGGTCGAGCCTGTAAAACTCAGGACGCGCACGCGCGGATCCTCGCACATCCGGCCGACGATGAACTGAGCTTTTCCCGTAACGACATTAAAGACGCCAGCCGGCAGACCAGCGCGCTCACCAAGCTCAGCGAGGGCCAACGCCGACAGGGGAGTTTCAGAGGAGGGGTGAGCGACCACTGGGCAGCCTGCGGCGAGTGCTGCAGCAGCTTTCCGCGTCAGCATAGCGCAGGGAAAGTTCCACGGCGTAACAACGCCGACGACGCCTAGCGGCTCCGGCGCACCATCATTTCTGCGTTCGGGAGGTGGCTGCTGACGCTCTCGGCGTTGAGGCGTTTGCCTTCTTCTGCGTACCACTCAACAAAGGATGCAGCATAGTCGATCTCGCCCAGCGACTCCTTCAGCGGCTTTCCTTGTTCCAATGTCATCAGCAGGGCAAGGTCGTCTTTTGCGGCAATGATCAACTCGAACCATTTACGCAGGATCCCGGCACGCTCTTGCGGCAACAGGGCACGCCAGGCCGGGAAGGCGCGCGCAGCGGCATCGATTGCCTTCGTCGTTTGCCCGGCATCAAGGCTGGCAACAACAGCCACAGTAACTCCGCTTGCCGGATCTGTGACTTCGAAACTTTCGGCGGCTTCGCTGGCGGTCCATTGGCCATCGACATACGCAAGGGCACGTAAAAGCCGCCGGTCATTGAGCCGGTCGAGTGCGTCATGGAGGATCGTGCGGGAAAAGTGCGCGGACATAATCTGAGCTCCCGGGTTTGTCTCACGCCGAGAGTAGCCACGAGAGAAGGACAGAGAGACTATTTGCCAGCGTACCTGGAGACGGAATCTCTTATATGCAGGGACCAACTAGATAATATCTCGGTTGGGCCCGTTACGGCTTTGTCGGGAGGAGACTCGCTAGAGGCATCACTGCTTCTTCTTTCACTGACTTGGTAACGATGTAGCTAAAATAACGATCGATCCCAATCTCGCGTTGAAGGAGGCTGTCAACCAGACGCTGATAGGCATCGATGTCGCGCGCCATCACTTTTACCACGTAGTCGACGCCGCCGCCCACCGACCAGCAGGTGACGATCTCGGGTATATCGCGGATGACGCGCTCGAAGCGGTCGAAGTCAGCCTGGCGGTGGCTGGCCAGCGTAACCTCCATCAGGACGGTTGCGACCGGCGCGACCACACGCATAGCGATGGTAGCGTGGTAACCCGAGATGATGCCGGCCTTTTCCAGCTTACGCAGACGCATCCAGCACGGCGTTGGGGACAGGCCGACCCTTTCGGCCAGCGCCAGCTTGGTGATACGACCGTCGCGCTGTATGGCTTCGAGGATCTTGAGATCGATCGGGTCGAGTTTGGCTGATGTCATGGGGTCAGATCAGTCACTCTCGCCTGTATCAAGTTGGCGACATGTAGATGCTCGTTTAGGCTGCAGCGGGGCCACGACGCAAACGCTCAAGGGCTTCTGCCCGCGCGACGCGCGGTGTCATTCCATAAATGTCGCGATAAGCCTTTGAAAAATGGGAGGCTGAGACAAAGCCGCAGGCCATTGCTATTTCGACGATTGGCATCTGAGAGTTGACAATGAGCAAATGAGCCCGCTCGAGCCGCATATCGAGGTAATATCGTGCTGGCGATCGTCCTATTTTCTGGGAGAAAATGCGCTCGATTTGGCGCCGGGATAAACAGTTTGCAGCGGCCACGTCTTTTAGAGCGATCGGCTCGTCAAGATGCGTCTCCATTTGCTCGATGATTTTCAACAAACCATCATGCTGAATCGCGGCGCCAGAATGCAGCGGGAATCGCTGCCGCTCTCCAGGCTGACGAACTTTGATGGCGACAGCCTTTTCGCTTACCCGGCCTGCTACAAAGGGATCACAATCTCCGCTGACTAAATGCACGAACATGTCGAAAGTGGCAACGCCGCCGGAGCAGGAGTATGTCTCCTGGTCAATCTCAAAGGCGGACTGAACTGCATTCACATTAGGGAACTGCTCAACAAATGCAGGATACTGTTCCCAGTGCACTGCACATTTTCGCCCGTCGGCCAAGCCAGTTTGCGCAATGCTGAACACACCGCTCGCGACGCCAGCCAACGCGAGTTTCCGTGCGCGGCACTCGCGTAACCAGCCCTGCACGATTCGATTCGGGGGCAGGGGGCGGCTCCCCCCGCACACGACAGCAACGGCGGGAAATAAGCCTATCGTTCCGACAAGACTGCGCTCGTCCTTGAGCGAATGATCGACCGAGATCATAAGCCCACAACTCGCCCTCACTGGGTGCCCATCATCAGATGCAATGCGCCAGGCATAAATGTCTGTCTCAAGCACCTCATTGGCCAATCGCAAGGCCTCCACAGCGGACGAAAACGCCTGCAGGGAGAATTCCGGCGCGAGATAGAAGCTGAACAGGCGCCTTGCAGTCATCATTTTAAGCATCGCTGCGCCTATCCTAAAGCCAGATGCTCGTCAGACCTTGGCTCTCAGGCCCTTCGGATCGAAAAAGGCCTGGAGCGAAACGTCTACGTCAAAAAGTTCACCGGCGATTTCGACCTGCCAGTCTCCGGCATCGATCCATTCACGGCTGACGCCATCGGCGTTGTTGACGTAGCCGAGGCCTATGGATGTGCCTAAGGTAAAGCTACGCACTCCTGAGGAGATGTACCCGACAATGGCGCCATTGTAGCGGATGAGTTCCTCACGGAAGAGCAAAGGTTTTGCATCCCGCAGCTTGAACGCCAATAGCCGCTTGCGCGGCGTTCCCGCTGCTTTCTGAGCCTCTGTAGCCTCTTTGCCTTGGAAGCCGCCAGCCTTCGACCAGTCGATCGTGAAGCCGAGGCCCGCTTCCAGAAGGGTGTCTACCGGGGTAAGGTCGAGCTCATACTCCCGATAGGCTCGCTCCGAGCGGAGGTGCTCAAGCGCATGATAGCCGGCGGTCCGTAGGCCATGTTCGGCGCCTGCCTCCCAGAGCACATCGAAAATATGCTGGGCCATTTCCGTGGGGATATGAAGCTCCCAGCCCAGTTCTCCGATATACGTCAACCTGTTAGCTATGATTCTCGCATAACCAACATCAATTTCCTGGCTGGTCGCGAAAGGAAAAGCCTCGTTCGAGAGATCGGTGTCGGTAACCTTGCTAAGAATTTCGCGAGATTTTGGCCCCTGGAGTGAAAGAACCGCATAGCCTGAGGTGACGTCCGTAAGTGTCACGTTCCAGTCCAGAGTTATATGCTTGCGAATCCAAGCTGTATCGCGCGGATGGACGGTGGCAGAAGAAATGATCAGGTATTCTGTGTCCGAAAGCCGGTTGACGGTGATGTCGGTCTCAATCCCTCCCTTCTCATTGAGCATGTGGGTATACACGAGCTTGCCAACGGGGACGTCGACATTGCCGGCGCAGAGCCACTGCAGGAACCGACAGGCGTCTCGGCCCTGGACGAGATGCTTCCCGAACGAACTTTGGTCAAACAGAACCGCGTCCGTGCGGGCGGCGCGGCATTCTTCGGCAGTGTTCTTGAACCAGTTAGGCTCCTGGTACGAATAAATATTCTCGGTAGACTGCCCCGGTTCCGCAAACCACATGGGGCGTTCCCATCCCATGCCCTCGCCAAAACTTGCGCCTAGTTTGCCCAAACGGTCATGGAGCGGGCTCTTTCGCACGCCTCGAGACGTCTCCCGCTGATGACTCGGCCAATGCATCTTGTAGTGCAGACCGAGGATTTCGGCCGTGCGGTCGTGAAGGTAGCGTTTGTTGATCTGGAACGGGTGAAACCGGCCCACATCGACAAAGCTGATATCCATCTGGGGGGATTTGGCGACGATCCATTCGGCCAAGGCCCTGCCGGCACCGGCGCCAAACTCAATACCTTCTGAGTTGTACCCAGAAGAAACGTATAGGTTCTTCAATCCTGGAACTTCACCAATCATGAACAACAGATCCGGAGTAAAGCTTTCAGGCCCGTTGAAAAACTTAGCAATCCCAGCGTTGGCCAAGTCTGGGACGATTTCGATTGCCTTGGTCATCGGCAGTTCAAAGTGGTCCCAGTCCTCCCTAAGCTCTATAAAAGCTGTGTCTTTGGGCAACTGGTTCATCGCGACCGGCTTGCCCCAAGGCTCGAACGCACCGACCAGCAGCTTGCCCGTGTCTTCTTTCAGGTAAACATGCCCATCAGTGTCGCGCAGGACGGGCAACGTCGGCCGGATGAAGTCCATCGGTTCGGTGACCACATAGAAATGCTCGGCGGCATAAAGCGGTACACGAGCACCGAGCTTGGCCGCGAGGTCCCGCGTCCAGAGCCCACAGGCGAGGACCAGCGTCTCGGCCTCAATCAGCCCATGGTCGGTCTGCAATTGATAGAGACCCTCGGGCGTCCGCCACAGATCCTTGACCTCCTGGTTCTCAAAAATCCGGGCACCGTTTTGCTTGGCGCCTGCAGCCAGCGCCATACATGTGTCGATGGGATTGGTCTGTCCGTCCCGGGGGATGAAGACGGCCCCCTCGATGATCGAGGCGTCAATCGCGGGATAAATGGCCTTGGCCTCGGCCGGCGAGATCATGTGGGCCTCCAGGCCAAAGCTCTTAGCGACCGAGGCGTTGCGAGCTGTTTCGTGCAGACGATCCTTGGTCCGGGCAACGCCAAGCGTACCGTTACGTTTCAGCCCCGTGGCCTGGCCTGTTTCGCCCTCGAGCGCATCGTACAGTTCGGCGTTGTATTTCGCGATTTCGGTGAGGGAATGTGTGCCGCGGGTTTGCATAATCAACCCGGCGGCATGCCAGGTCGTCCCTGACGTCAGGGTGTTGCGCTCCAATAGAGCGACGTCCTTTTTCCCCATTTTCGCGAGGTGATAGGCAACGCTTGCGCCCGCTATGCCGCCGCCCAGAATGACGATTTCGTGGTGACGTGCGGCCGGTGCGCGAGGACGAAGTGGCGAAGAATGTGTCATGGGACCCTGTAACCTAATGAAGGGGCTGCAATGACTTGCGCACCTTCCATTGTTTCCTCAGGGAAATTAACCGGGTCACAGCGCGGAAATTCCGCGTATTTGTTAGGATATGGGCCGGTTGGCCGCGACAATCGGCATTTGTTTGCGGCTGCTAGGCGCCGTGGAACAC
The DNA here is from genome assembly GCF_056404935.1 of Mesorhizobium sp. P2_A8. Taxonomy (NCBI): domain Bacteria; kingdom Pseudomonadati; phylum Pseudomonadota; class Alphaproteobacteria; order Hyphomicrobiales; family Phyllobacteriaceae; genus Mesorhizobium; species Mesorhizobium sp. P2_A8. The sequence continues at coordinate 42,012 of NZ_JBFUDB010000013.1, read as the reverse complement.
TATCATGACGCTGCGCGCAGTCAGGTAGCTCGCGCGGATCATGAAAATCGTTTCGACGTGCTGGACCGGCCTTTGAAAAACTTCTTTTGTATCGACCCCTTAGTGTCGCCAGTACGGGGCCATGGCTTCCAACCAGCCGAGATTTTGGCAGACGACGTCGATCCCGAGGTTAGCGCATGATGATGCCTATAGTTCTGCCGGCTTCCGCTTTGCCGCGGCGGCCTAAACCTACTCCAGTGCCTATAAATTGCCCCGCTGAACATCAGCTGACGGCTGCCGAGGGTATTCGGACGCGCCAGAAGCTTTTGTATGTGTCGCCCGCGGATTCCATGAGAATCCTGGTAACAGAATGGAGTGTCGGCGAATGGCGCCACGCCACAGAAGCGTTGGAATTCTGTCAAATACTGTCCGGGGTCGGGCGGTTTACGTCTGAAGAGGGTGACACTATATTGCTCAAGAGTGGCGATGCAGTCCTATTTCATCCGGGCACGAGCGGGAAATGGGTGGTGACCGAGACATTGAAGTGTCTTATCCTGACTGTGGCTCACACAGACTGACCGCAGTTATCTCTCGGCAGCTTACGGACCAGCCAAGGTCGGGCTCCGCATTAGGTCAGGCCCACTGTGCGTCGAGCAACTTACCGAAGCCCTTGATCGAAGCTTTATAGCTTGCGAGTTTCAGAGTGTGCCAAGCTAACGCCTGAGTGCTGGACATAACCTGTATACCTAGCTCACGCTCAAATCGTGCCAGGTGAGGCACGACAGGCATGGCCGTGCACGACAAGAACAAAACGTCTGCCGCGGATTGTTTGACCAGCGATTTCGCAGCGACCAAAATCTCCTCCACATCCAGTTCGCAGATCTCGATATCGGTTTTGCAATCGAAGACGCCGTCCGAAGCCACATGGATGCCGGCGTTCGCCAGGAAGGGCAGGAATTTTTGGTGGAAGTCGAAACCGTAAGGAGTGAGCAAGGCGACGCGCTTTGCTTGGATGTGTCGGATCGCTTCGATCATCGCGATCCCCGGTGAGGTATATTTAACACCGGGGCACGCTTGCTCGAGTTCGCGAAGCAAGGTCGGTATGCCGAGGGCCACCGTCCCGCTGGTGCAGCTGAATGCCAGCACGTCAAATCGATCGCTGGGCGGAAGAGTGTTGGCGATTTCCGTGAACGAGGTTGGCGTGGTAAAACCACCTCCTGCGTGGCTGTAAGCGGTCCTAGTCGTGTATACGGCAACATCGTCAGGCATTAAACGTTGGAACGCGCCTTCTCCCACCTCATCCGTATTCAAAAGGATCAAACCGATCCTGGCTCCCGGTACCGAGCGGCTGGCCTTCGGTGAAAACACAACCGTGGGCGATCGAACTCCCATTCCACTGCTCCATCTGCTGATCGTGCGCAAGCGATTGGCCACCAACATAAGGCTTGAACTGAGCCGTTTGGCAGCGTTCGCTAGAGCCGTTGCGCCGTCGAACGGCATCTCGCAGGCCAAGCAAGCATAAGTGGCACCCGCTCAGTCCGTTGGAATGACGCTGCCACGTTTGTAGACTTGGAGGCAAACGCTCGTGTTGATGCGTTTGATGTTCGGATTCATTTCAACCATCATTTGGGTAATGTGGTCGTATTCCTCCACATCTTTTGCAGTAATGATCACGGTCAAATCCGATGCCCCGGTCGTATAAAATGCCTGCTGGACGTAGCTCTCGCCTAGCAGCCATTTCTTGAGCTGAAGGAGCAGATCTTTGCGTTCCCGTTCAACTTCGATCGCAGCCAAAAAAACCAAAGGCCGGCCAACCTTCTTGGCATCGACCACGGCAACCGTTGCAACGATGACGCCTAAGTCTTTCAAACGCTTGATGCGACGCTGGACCGCGGACGCCGAGAGGTTCACTTCCTCAGCGATTGTTGAGGCCGGCCGCTCGGCATCTAACTGGATGATACGTAGAATTTTTCGATCATAATCGTCGATGTCTTCAACACTCACCGGCTGCCCCCGACCTCACGAAAATTGGCCCTACGATTTTTAGCTTGTGATGTAGCCTTCCGCCAGTATGCCGTCCCACGCGTAATCGGTGTCAGGTAATCCATCGAAGGTCGGCTGCCACGATGATCGCAGCGGATTTCCTTGCCCTTGAGGGGGGCAGGGACCAGCATGGAGGGCCGACGCGCCGCGGTGACATATCGCGGCGCGTCGAAAACCTTTCAGTTACGGGAGAACAGGCGATGGGGGACGGAAGACAGGCGTTGACCACCCCCGTCGGAGACCGCAAAAGTCTCCGACAGCGCTATCCCCTGCTTTTCCAGCCAAAGCCCGGATTGGAAGTGGAAACACATCCCCACCTCTAGCACGGTTCGGTCTCCGTCTTGGATGTTGGCGGTCTTTTCACCCCAGTCCGGCGGATACGCGATGCCGATCGGATAACCAACACGGCTGTCCTTCGACAGATTGTTCTTGCGAAGCACATTTTGCCAAATGTTCTCGACCTCTCCGCACGTTACGCCTGGTTTGGCCGCTTCCAGGGCCCGATCGACGCCCTCGATGATGACATCAGCAAGGCGATTCTGCTCTGAGGACGGTGTTCCCAACTGGATCGTTCGCGCCAGAGGGCAATGATACCGCTTCCTAACCCCTCCCAGTTCGATGACAACCATTTCATTGGTCGGCATCTCCCGGTCTGTCCAGTAGAGATGGCAAGCATGAGCGTCTTCACCAACCATCACAAAAGGGAAGGCTGCGGGGGAATCTCCATACAGCCCTTCGGTCCCTATAATGGAGGTGTGCAGGATGTCGGCCGCCACTTCGTAGCTCTTTTTTCCCGCGAGGAGATTGTCGATGGCCTGTTGCATGGCAACAGTCGTGATTTTGCCGGCCTCTCGCATATATCGGAGCTCCGCAGGCGACTTAGCCAACCGAACCCAATTAACGAGTCGACGGTTGTCGACGACCTTGGCATTGGGAAGACCCGCCAAAATGGTCTGGTGACAGCGGGCAGTATAATAGTCGACGTCCATTTCAACGCCGATCGTTTGGTTACCCCATCCCCTCGACTCTATATGCTCACATAGTGCCTTGAACGGATGCACGTGCTGCTGATGCAGCATCGTCTCGGGGTAAGGGAGCAAGTTCTGTTCCGGAAGACGGGTAGTAATCCTGACTGATGATGTGTCCATCATGCGCCCAAACCATAAAGGGGTGGGCTCGTCTTTATGCACGAGAAGAATCTGGGGCACATAGAAGGACAGGGCATCAAGGCCCGTCAGGTAGTTGATGTTGGCCGGGTCTGTACAGAGCAATAGGTCTATACCGGCGCCGTCCATGCGCTTTTTCACGTTGCGCAGACGCTTGTCGTATTCGCCAGCGTCAAACGGGATCACATATGACATTTGCATTCTCATCTTTCTGGGATCAGATATTTAATTGGCCTTCCCAGCCATCCATCCGAGGATTTTGGCATCGTTCTTTGCGACCCAATCCTTGGCAAACGTATCTGGATTGATCTTCTTGTTGCCAACCGCGTCGATCCATTGAGCGATTTCCGCAGGGTCGATCGTGATATTCTTCAGAAGGGAGACCAGCTTCGGATCCTTAGCTTCCAACTCATTGGCGTAGGCAATATTGACGGAGATCGGGGCCCAGGCGGTCGTGACCGAAGACATTGCAAGCCAGTTTGGATTTTGGTCTGGCTGGACAACTTTCCACTTCGCATCGTCATGCGCCGGCTCCTCGAGCATAACAACTTCCTTGCGCGAAAAAGTTGGGTGAGGGGTGTAGCAAATGCCGATCCATGGCTTGTCAGAACGGATTGCCTGCTCCAAGTCGACGATCGCGAGGCTCTCCTCAATTGTCGTCATTTCAAAAAGGTCTGCATATCCATAGTCCCGTGCGCGGATTAACTCGGTCTTGGACGAACTCCAGCCTGCGGGGCCGATCCACAGTTTCGGCTTTCCGCCTGCGGCGGTCTTGAAGATATCTGCGATATCGGGACGGGAGAGATCATAGATCGATTTCACGCCAAATTTTTCCTGCGTATGCCGAGTGGTGCACATTCCGGAAAGCGTCTGGAAGGTCATACTGCCAAGCTTCACAGTCTGCTTTTCCTTGACGTAAGCCTTTATCAAGCTATCGTGGTTTGGCGACCATATCTCCGGGAGGATATCGATCTCACCTTTGTCCATGGAAGCTAAGATGATGGGCAGTGTGCTGTTAACAACTTCTGATGAGGCACCAAAATATTTCTCGGTTATTTCCTTCAGTACACTGGACATTGCTTGGAGGGATGGCCAGTTAGAGGAGCCAATTTTGATTTTTTCCTGCGCCGTCGCCGGCGCGGAAAATCCCATTGCGACAGCGAGTGCGAGAATTGAAAGTCTGATTTTCATTGGTTTGTACTCCGTTTTCCCTGTATGAGACGATCGAGAATGATGGCGCAGATCAGCACTGCCGCCCCCACCAAGAACCCTTGTCCGACTGATGCGAACTGGAGTGCCTGTAGGACATCTTCTCCCAAGCCTCCCGCTCCGATGAGAGAAGCAATCACCACCATCGACAGACACATAAGAATGGTTTGATTGACGCCTGCCATGATCGAGGGCATCGCCAGCGGGAGCTCGACCTTCAGTAGGCTTTGCCAAGGCGTAGCACCGAAAGCGACGGCTGCCTCCCGAGTGCTCAGCGGTATTTGCTGAAGGCCAAGTGCGGTGAGGCGCGCTACTGGCGGCATGCCGAAGATGATCGTTGCAAGCACGCCAGGTGTTTTACCGATACCGAAGAACGCTATGATCGGTACGAGGTAAATGAACGCCGGCATTGTCTGCATAAGGTCTAGAATCGGCCTGAACAGACGGTACGCACGGGGGCTTTTGCCACATAGGATTCCTAGCGGAATACCGATGCAGAGCGCCAACACTGCAGCCGTGCCCAACAGCGCGATTGTGACCATGCTTTTTTGCCAGAACCCGAATAGGGCCAGATAGACCAATCCGATGCCGGTGAAAGCGGCGGTTCCACTCCCCGCAAGAAGCCATGCCGCGAAGACCGCAACTAGGACAGTGCAAATCCAGGGCAAACCTTGCAGCAGACTTTCGACAGACGCGACCAATGCCGAGATACTGCCCGTGATGGCATCAAATATAGAGCGTCCGGATTGCGTCAGCGTGGCGAAAAACTGGTCAAGCGCGGTCGCCGTCATTCCCGCTATGTCAGATGTGTTCGATTGAACAGCCAACATGCTGGCGAGTTCCGGCGTGCTGGCGCCAAAGAGGGCAACCACATAGATGATGCAAAGCAGAGCTGCGCATACAACGACACGAATATAGTTCCGGCCCGAAGGCGTGGCCCGATTTCGCCGCCAGCGCATGTATTGCCGCGCGTAAAGCCAGTCCCCTGCAATGGCCAAAATGACACGGAGCCCGAGGAGGGCGGCGGCAGTTGCCAGGATGAGTGTCGTCGCGGCCCGGGCCCTCACTTCAGCAGCCGCACGTTCTTTAACCGCAGACTGGCTCAGCGACTTTGACAATTCCAACATTTGATTGGCCGAGTCGGTGTTGCCCTTCTGACGCTCGTCATCGGCTTGGGCGAGACGAGCTTCTGACAATTTTTCAAGCGACACAGCACGGGCGACGTTATCAGCTGTGAGCCCCCCCGTGGCTAGAAAGACAATGCCGATCACGAGTGCGATCTCGATCAGTCCAGCCACGAGGAATGCCCCGTAGAGACCGCGCGAGGCAGCCCACAGCGGCCCAATAAATCCGGCGGCGAAATTCGGTCGGTATTTGGAACTGCTTCCTTTAAAGATGCTAATGAATTTCGACTGATAATAGCTGTCATTTGGGCCAGTGAACTCGGCCATGGAACCTGACCAGTCTTGATCCTTGAATGATCTACTCATGTCAGCGCACCTCTTTCATCGACAACAGCATTGTCTCTATTGTGACCTTGCCGACAGCTCGGCCCGATTGATCTTGAATCACAATGTCGGATCGGTTCTCGGCAGCCCTAGCGATCAGCTCCGATAGGGGCGTGTCGAGGCTAGCCATGGGAGTGTTATCTCCCATGGGGAGCGCTCCATGATCCAAAGGGCTCATGACATGACGCGCAGTGAGGATGGGAATCCTAGAGATGCCACGAACGAACTCTGCCACGTACGCATCGGCCGGTGATGTAATGATATCTGCGGCGGTTCCAATCTGGACGATCGCGCCGTCCTTCATTATGGCGATACGATCGCCCAGATGGAACGCCTCCTCGAGATCGTGGGTGATGAAAAGTGTGGTTTTGTGGAGGTCTCGAGATAGTTCCAAGAATTGGTCCTGGAGGTCGCGCCGGATCAGCGGGTCAAGAGCACCAAAAGGCTCGTCCATGAGCAATACAGACGGATCGGCCGCCAACGCCCGCGCGATACCAACGCGTTGCCGCATTCCTCCGGAGAGCTCTGAGGGAACGCGATCCTCCCAGCCTTTCAGATCCATCCGCTCGATCGCAGCTTGAGCTTTGGCCCAGCGCTCAAGTTTGGGTACTCCCTGCAACTCCAAACCAAATGCGACGTTGTCGCGGACGGTCCAGTGTGGAAGAAGGGCAAAATCCTGAAAAACCATGCCGACCTGTTTGGATCGGATCGACCTTAGCTGAGCCTTCGAAACCTTCGAAATGTCGACGCCATTGAGGCGGATGACGCCACTGGTGGCATCTATGAGCCGGTTTACATGGCGAACAAGAGTTGATTTTCCACTGCCGGACAGGCCCATGATCGCGAGGATCTCGCCCTTCTTGATGGAAAAGCTGACATCTTTGACCGCTACCACGCAGCCGAAACGAGCAAGCACCTCGTCCTTGCTCAGACCTTCTCGATTGATCGCAGCCATCGCTTCATCGGCACGCAATCCAAAAATCTTCCAAACACACGAACAGGATACGACTTCATCGCGCTGTTCTGAGCTCTGACCGTTATCGTTCGACCGCTGCGAGCGTCCGTTGGCTGACACGGCAGAGATGCTGAGTTGGGCGTCAGCGATTGTGTTCATAGTCAACTTTGTTCCCCTTATTGCCGCGCAGTATATTAGGGCTATTGCGCGGATCTGCAGCGTTTTTTCCGGATTTTGGCGGTAACGCCGCGCATATCGGGGCTGTTACGCGCATTCTCGTCGCCGGCGTGACGCCCACGAACCGCTCTTTGGCTCGCTCGAGGTGATAAAAGCTCGAAGAGGCTTGAGTAGGCTTTCTTTGATTTCGAGGCGAGAGGAGTAGCGCCCGGTTTTCTCGGCGGGGCGATCCTATTTTAATCAAGAGGAGGCTGCCCGCTGCGAATTCGATCTCGACGCGGCGGGCTTGTGCCGAATTACGGTTTCACTCTGATTTTGATTTCGCTCACCAATTCCTCAACGTCAGGGCCCGGGGAACATGCCACCTGGAATTTCTCGGGGACGTGGCCAACGCCGATGAACGTAATGATCACCTCATTATCAGGAATCGCAAACTCGTCACGGAATGCTTGATCGCGATCACAATCGACCGACCAGTTTAGCAGGCAAGTTCCCAATCGCGCTGCATGAAGCGCATACACAAGGGACATCGCGAAAAGTCCACCATCGATCCAACCCTGGTTCCGCTCACCAATTTCATACATCTCGCGCAAATCGGCCGTTACGATCAGAAGGGCGCCGAGTCTGTGACCAAAGCCCTTGTTGCCATTATGATAACTTAGGACGTGCTCAATGAGCTTAGCATCAGTAGCGGTATAGACGCGCCGCATTTCTCGATTGCATGTTCTTGGCGTCTTGGTTGCCAGACTAACGGCTTGGCGGATAACGTCTTGCGAGACAGGCTCGCCTGTGAGGTGTCTGACACTATATCGGGTCTTCACGAAGCGGTCGTAATCAAAATGCGTAGCCTGCTCCAAATCATCCTTCGTGATGGTGACAGTCCCGCCAGGGACTGGCTGTCCTCCGATTTCACGCGCAAATTCTCGCAGCTGAGCTTCGAAATTGGGCGGTAAAGCGTACCCTTTTTCGTCATGAAAGCGGACGTACTCTCTGAGAGAGCCGCGGGCGCCTGCTGTTGCAAACCTGGCATGATTGTCGCGTTCCAATTCGGAAATTGCCGAGAATATCAGGGGCAAAAACCGTTGGCCAAAACCGGCGCGGGTATGCTCCAACGCCAGAGCTCTCTCTATGGCGTGGTAAGCGGCAGTGAGAAACGACTCCAAGCCTGTCGGGCTTGGGTTGATCGAAGCCGTGCTCGAATGCTGGACGAATTTTCTGAGATCATATTCATAGTTTCGTCTGATTTCGTCCTCTGTGGCGTGCTTCGTGAAAAAGTCGTTCTCCATCACAAGTTCACGCGCCACTTTCCGGGCAGTCTCTTCGCTCATCCGCGGTTTCCTGCTGCTTAATTCTGATACCGACGGGCCCAAGACGCGATGCATAACCTCACGCCGCGCGGCCGCGCGAAGGTATCGAACGGCACCAACCCAAGAGCTATCGCGCCGCATCGGATTTGCTTATGGTACACCTACCGTGGCGAATAGATCGAGGGACGCCGAGCCGCCATCAAATCGTAGCGGTTTTTATGTTTCAAAGTGACATCGACGTCGCAATAGAGCATTTCCTCGCCAGGTCCTGCCAAGCTTATAATACTGCCATCAGGTCCGAATAGCGCGCTTCCTCCGCCGTCATTCGCCCGGTTTACACTTAAGATAAAGGCCCGGTTTTCATAGGCGCGAGTCCGCATCATGGCCGTGTTGATGCTGTTCGTTCTCGAGTGTTCGCTGAACCAATCAGTAGCCGTGGGATGCAGGATGAGATCTGCCCCTTTAAGCCTTATCGTCCGGGCCACCTCTGGAAAATGACGATCATAGCAGATCATCGCACCGACGTTCAGACCTTCAACGGAAACGACGTCAAAAGAGATCCCTGGTGTGTACGCGACGGCTTCATTGTCTTCCGCACATAGGTGAGTTTTCCTGTAAGTCATTGCAATTTGCCCGTCACGACCGATTAAAATGGCCGTGTTGGCGATACCTGAGTCGACTTTTTCGGCCAGCGACCACATGACCCAAATACGGGCCTTCCTTGCAGCAGCCTGAATATCCCTTATCTCTGGATCGCGTAAAGCCCTGGACCAGAGCGGCAACTCATCGCTCTCGCAAGCGTAGCCATCCAGAACACTCTCGGGGAAACAAACCAGATCGGCCCCATGCGCAGCGGCTTCCTCGATGCGAGCGAGAGAACAATTAAGGTTCGCCTGGACATCTCCAACTTCAGTCGTGATCTGCGCTGCTGCTAACTTCATGTCAGATAACCCTACTTTTTTCGCGGTTGGCGTGACGCCTCTTTGACTCGAAAAGCGTCACGCCGCCATCATTACGGTTTTGCAGCCATCCAACCGAGAATCTTGGCGTCGTTCTTGGCCACCCAAGCCTTGGCAACTTCGTCAGGATCCTTTTTCTCGACCCCGACCGCCTGAATCCAATCGGCAATCTCTGTCGGTCCAAATTGCATGTGGTCAATCAGAGCGGCCAATTTGGGGTCTTTCTGCTCCAGCTTGCTTGAGTAAGCGATATACTGGGACGTCGGCTTCCAAGCCGTTTGCACGGACGACATTTGAAGCCAGTTCACGTTTTCGTCAGGCTGGACCACCTTCCATTTCGTGTCATCGTGGGCAGGCTCCTCAAGCATCACAATATCTGGGCCTGAGAACGTTGGGTGGGGCGTGTAACAGATACCGACCCAGGGTTTGTTCGACCGGATGGCTTGTTCGAGATCCACTATCGCAAGGGGTTCTTCCACCGTGGACAGATCGAAGAGATCCGCGTAACCGTAGTCCCGCGCACGTATAATCTCGACCTTTGACGAGCTCCAACCCGTCGGGCCAATCCATAACTTCGGTTTTCCACCATCAGCTGTCTTGAACTGATCTGCGATTTCCGGCTTGGACAAGTCGTATATCGACGTTAGTCCAAGAGTTTGCTGAGTGTGTTTGGTGGTGCATAGCCCGGTTAACATTTGATATGTAATGTGACCGAGTTTGACAGTCTTTTTATCTTTAACATAGGTTTTTATAAAACTGTCGTGGTTTGGCGAGCCGATTTCGGCCAGTATATCGACGTCACCTTGATCCATAGATGAAAGAATTATAGGCAGCGTGCTGTTCACAACCTCTGCGTTATCGCCGAAATATTTCTCTGAGATAACCTTGAGAACACTCGACATTGCCTGGATCGACGGCCAGTTGGACGAGCCAATTTTGATCTTCTCCCCCGCGAAGGCGGGGACGGCAAAGCCGATTGCGGCGGTCAGCACCAGCATGCGGATGTGCATTTTCATTTGATTTCTCCTTATTCCCCTTTTTGATTGATGTGCGCGGCGCAAAGCCCAGCTTTTGCAGCCGCGCTGAGAGCTAAGTTTAGGACCAAATGGCGGGGTCACGCCGCGCATTTGGGTCGGCTTTCGCGGCAATTCCGCGTTTTGGGGGTTTTAACGTCAAATTGCCTCTTGCCTCATAGGTTGCGAAAAGCTTAGGGCATGAGGGCAGCGCGCGCTGGGCCCTGGCTGTGACCGGGAGACTCTGCCTTTATCAGGGAGCTTCTACAGGCCTGGCACCGGCGCCATTGCAACGCGTGATCGACTATCTGAACCGTTAATTGCCTCGAATAGGACGCAGCCGGTGGGTCAGGGCCAACGCCCTTGGATTCCGGTTTCGGAATGATAGTAGCAAAGAACAATAAATACCGGCAATTTAACATAATGGATATTATGAGAATCTAAGTCTCTGATTACAAATAGCAAACAATAGGACCATAATTAAACTTTCGCGATTTAAAAGCAAAACTGCCACTGAAACGCGGAAGCTACTCTGACCTCGCAGCTTAGGCCGTCGTGGCTGGTCATCAAGAATGCGGCCTGTGCGGTTGGGCGGGAGGCTCATTGTCGGCGATCGTCGTAGATTCTCGGCTAATCGACTAGATCAGGCAAAGCATCTTCGACGATGCTGAGATTTCGATCGAAAGTTTCGGTGTCGGATGCGTTGGCGCGCAGAGACCGCACCTTGTTCAGGATGGCCGCAACCGCCGCTTCCTTGTCGGGCGCTATGCGTGTTGTCACCGCTTTGGCCGCCAAAGCGGAAAAATCTATGGCGCCATAGGCTTGTGCGGCTGCAGCATCTGTCGCTTTCAGTCGTTCTTTTACGATTGCGCGCCGGCCCGGCGGCGGAGCTATAGGGCCCGCTTTTGCGGCAAATGTTGCGCCGCGCCGCAGGCGGGTTTGCAAGAGGCCTGAGCGGTACGCCGATGCTGTCGGCACAATGGTCGGGAGCGCACGGGATGGAACCGCCGCGGAAGCGTCCAACGCAGGTCTTTTCGTGCGCGAAACCTCGACAGAGGCGGGCAGGGGCATGAACGCGCGTTTGGCGAGCTGGCCGTCGGCGAAATAGAAATTGCGGGTGCCGAGGATCGGCAGTTCGCCGCGCGGCAATATGATGACCTTGTTCTTGTCAAGCGTGCGGATTTCATCCGGCCGCATCAGGGGCCGCCGCACTTGCTTGCGGTGCTCCGAGCGCGTGTAATATGTGTCGAACAACGTTGCCTTGGTGCGCGTCACGTCCTTTTGGACGTCCGACGTTTCGCCGAGCTGCTCGGAAACGTAGCGGAGATCGTCCGCGTCCTGCGCACCGAAAAAGATCTGCACGCGAGCAGCGTTGATGAGCGTCTTGCGCCCTTCCTGGCGATAGATCTCGTCTACGGCCTTCAGCGACTGCACGAAAAACCACATGGAGACCCCGTTGCCGCCAAGCACGCTCGCCATTTCGGTCACGTTCTCGAGCTTGCCGAGGTTCTGAAACTCGTCGAGCAGCACAAGCACCGGATGCTCGTCCGGACGCGGCATGGTTTCCGACATGAAGTTCATCATCTGCGTAATCAGGACGTTGAACAACGGCCCGAGGGAGGTGATCTGCTCGCGCCGCACGTCGAGATAGAGAGAGATCCGGTCGCGCTTGAGTTTGCGAATATCGAAGGTGCTGCGCGAGGTGGCTCGCCTCAAGCGCTCGTTGAGAAAGGGGGCCATGCCGGTCCGCACGCCGGCGTAGATTCCAGAAAACTGCCGCTCAGACATCTCGAAGTACGGCAACAAGGTTTGCAGCGTGAAGTGCGAACATTCGCGGCGGCGTTCCTCGCGCAGCGAGCCGATGAACTCCAGGAGCGGCTGCTCGGCACCATTCATGATCTCGAGGATTGTGGAGAAGGTCTTCTTCTCGTTCGGGATCGCAGGCGATTCCATGACGAAGGACGCGATGCCGGTAAAGAGAAGGCGGGCGTCGTTGACCCAGTAGGGATCCGCGTTGGACGGGGGGCGCGGAAACAGCGCCGCAGCAATGTTGCGAAGGTCGATATCGCGCTGAGCCGAGTCCAGCGAGATGAAGTCCATCGGATTGTAGCATGCCGTATTGCCGTCCGGATCAGCAGGTGCGAAACGCACCACGCGGCTGATGGTCGAACGGTAACCAGCAGTCGCCGCATAGGTCTCGCCCCGCAGGTCGAGAACCACGAGCGAATACGGCCAGGTCAGGGCGTTCGGGATGATGAGCGACGTGCCCTTGCCGGAGCGCGGCGGCCCTATCACGAAGCCGCCGACATCATCGCCATCAATCCACAATTTCTTGCCGCCGATCAGCTTGTGCTGCGTCAAGCGGATCTTGCCTGAGCGCTGATCGCGGCTGGGCGACAGAATTTCGGCGAGCCTGCCGCCGGCCCGACCGACGAAGACGCCGCCAACTTTTGTCAGGCCGGTTTTCGAAACGTCGCTCATGGTCATGAAGCGAGAGTCATTGCGCTTTGTCGGACGCATGAGAAACAAGCTGACCAGTGGCAACAGAAACCCAAAAAATCCCGCCGCAATGGCGTATTGCACCCGGTCAAAATTTCTCGCAGTCACGTCAGCCCAGGCCAGACGAACAACCGGCAAGGGATTGGCGTTCAGCTGATCGAACAGGACGTGGGAGCCAGTCCGGTACCAATCAGTCGCGGCATAGGCTACCGTGAAGAGCAGGACGCCCATGGCCATGGCCATAAGCACCATGAAAATTGCTGTTGCGATTTTCTGCATGGGTGGGGCCTCGCTAGATCGTCTCGGCCTTGGTGAACTTGATCTCGCTGATGCCGCGTCGTCCGCCTTCGGTGCGGACCATCTGGACGACCACCGGAATGACCTCGCGCAGGTAGTCGAGGATTTCACTCCGTGAGAGCCCCGTACTGCCCTGCATGACCATCAGCGCCAGCCGCTCGTAGGCGGACCGGGCGGAATTGGCATGAACGGTCGTGAGCGAACCAGGATGGCCGGTGTTGATCGCCTGCAGAAACGCGAAGGTTTCAGCGCCGCGTAACTCGCCCAACAACAGGCGGTCGGGCCGCATGCGAAGCGAGGCTTCAAGCAGTTGCTGGGCGGAGACCTTTGCGAGGCCCTGGTCGCCCTTCGAGGCTATCAGCGTGACGTTGTTGGGAGCAGGCAGCCTCAGTTCGCGGGTGTCTTCGATCGTGATGATCCGTTCATGAGGCGGGATCTCCTTCAGGAGTGCATTCAAGAACGTCGTCTTGCCGGTCGACGTGCCGCCTGAAACGACGATCGAGACGCGGTTGCGCACCGCATACTGGAGGAACTCCATCGGCGACGTGTCCTGCAGCATTTCGACAAGTCGCTTTTCTTCGGTCGAAAGCGCCAGGCCGCTGCCCATCGCCGTGTCCTCGAATGCGCCGAGATCCTTGTAGGCATCAAGGCTCATATCCATGATGACCTGCTTGCGGATCGAGATCGCCCCGCCTTCGGGAGCCGCCGGCGGCAAGATGCATTGGATGCGCTCGCCTGAGGGTAGTGCTGCCGACAGGACCGGTTTTTCTTCGTTAATGACCTGATTTGTCGCCGAGGCGACACCCGTCGCGATATGCCTAATCCAGCCGGGCGTGACCTCGCGCTTGACGACGTGCTCCATTTCCTTGGCGCCGAGGCGTTCGATGAACAATTCACCTGGCCTGTTGATCGCAATCTCGGAAACCGAGTCTTCGTTCAAATACGACCATATTGGCTCCAGATGAGCGCGCAGGACCGGGGCTCTTGCCCAAGGGTCGGGGAGGGGATGCACGGCGTTCATTTCACCGGCCTCCCATAGCCGGGATAAAAATGATCCTTTGGCGTCGCGTAAAGAGGCGTCGGATCGATCGCCGTCTTCGGCCGCCCACCTGCCTTCAGGCGTGCAACTTCTTCCTGAACGGGGTCAGCGTACAAATCCGAGAAATCGAGATCCCGCCGCACCAGCACGACAATGGATGTACCCTGGTCGACATAGACGGTCGGGCCAATGTTCTGCGTGTCGCGAAACGCCTCCTGCGCGAGTTGCTGCAGGGCGGTCGATGACTTGTCGAAGGCGATGCCGCGGGCGTCGCGCTGTGAGCCATTGCCACCATAAGTTACGGTCGTGGTCTCACCGGTTACGGGATCGATCGTCGACACTTGGCGCTGTTGTCCATCTTGGCCGCGATCGCCAAGCGAGGACAGATATTCAGAGACGCCGCCAACGACGGAAAGCATGATGGCGTTGCCATAGCGTTCAACCCAGTGCGTATCGACACGGCCGCCCATGCCACCGCGGCCGAGCGCGTCTGCACCAGGCGATTTGATATCGACGGAAATGCCGTCCGAGCGGATGACCCTGCTCCAGACGATGAAAACACGCTTTTGTCCGCGCGCAAGCCCCGAGCGGTATTCTCCGGTCAGACGCGATCCTTTCGGAATCAGAACACGCCTGCCGTCGAGCGCAAACACGTCCTCTCGCACGACAGCGCGCACGGCGCCGGGAAGGTCGGTGTTAACAGCGGTTTCTAGATAGCCGCGAAGGATCGTTCCTTCAGGGATCAACGCATCGGTGCGTCGGAAGATTTTGGCTTTGACGATCCCGGAAGAACTTGCCTCGGACTGCGCCAGGAATGCCTTGTTGGGATCACTGTCGGCGCCGGGGACCGGGACGATCTGACCGTCGGGCGCGATTTCGGCCTGTGCCGCCTGGGCGCCGGCATCCGTCGAGCCGGTTTCACCATTCGTCACCATCTGGTTGGACCGTAGGCGTTCCCACACGGCCTTTTCGTGCTCGGCCGCCTCAGCCTTGCGGCGAGCCTCGTCCTCAGCCTCGGCCTTGCGGCGGGCTTCTTCCTCCTCGGCCTTGCGGCGAGCTTCCTCGGCCGCCATTTGTGCCTCCAGCGCGCGCCGCTGCGCATCGAGATCCGCGCCCTCCTGCACGGTCTGATCGACATTATCGGCTTGCTGCGTGCCCTTCTGGTCGTCGGCCGGTGGCGGCACCACGATCTGGTCGATCGTGCCGTCGGCTGGTTGAGGCGGCTCGTTCAACGCCGGCGGGCGAAACTCCGGCGGGTTGAAGTTTTCCTCGCCATCGCTGCGAAGATCGCGCGATACCGGCTCCCGAGGCCAGTTCAGCCATATCAGCGCGCCCACCAGCACCACGCCGAGGCCGACCAGGGCGATCCTGGTACCCACACCCGCACCGCGGCGCGCGACCGTCGGGCTGCCGTCCAGTTGGTTATAGTCGATCTGCGTCATCACCGCCCTCCGCTGGACCCGAACAGGGTGGAACCACCTGTCAGTTTCGTTGGACCGTAGACCTGCTCGACTGGATCGATAGCGTTGGGTCGAGCCCGGTTGTAAAGGCAGAGTGTCTTGCCATCGGCTCGCAGGGTGAATTGCCGTGCCACCTTGTCGATGACGGTGTATTTGCCCTGAGTGCGAACGTTGACCAACGACTCATGGCGCTTGTCGTCGACCACGAAGATCGCCGGAATGTCACCCTTGAACTCCAGAAACACCTTGGTGCCGTCGTCGAACACGGTGCGCGGCTTCAAGCTGTCATCGCCTTTGTACGCATAGTCGTAATTGAGATCGGCATAGTTCAGGTCCTTCAAATCCGGATCGGCGGCGCTCTCCTTGGCCTGCGAGAGCAGGCGCGCGTTGATATCCTCGTCCGGGTATTTGAACCGGACCTGGAAGGATGCCCGGTCGCGGCTATTGTCAGTTGCCTGCAGCAGCAGGGAATAGACGCGCCGGTTGGTGACCACGTTGACGTTGGTCCAAGCATCGCGCTCCAGCGGCTTGACGAACAGAAATCTGGATCCGCGTTTGGGAATGATCGACCAGCCCTTCGTGTCGCCAGCCGAGACGGTTTCGATGACTTCGGTCGGACTGAGTTCGACCATCGTCGAAATACCGAGAGCGGCGCGCACCGACGTCACGTCGTCATTGTTGAAGGTGACATATCGGATGCGGCCATCGCGCGCCGCCGCGCTATGGGTCGCGCAGAAGAGAAGGGCGGCACACAGCGCCAGCTTCACGCGCCGTCTCATTGCAGGCTCCCCGCGGCCGGCGCCGATTCCTGGTCGCGGCGGTAATCCGTAACCTGAAATCCCAACGGGTTGTCGAAACGCCATTCGTTCTTGAGCGGCGTTGAGGTGTAGCGGAATTTTATCACCGCCACCCAATTGTCGGCGGTGGACGAATTGTCCCGCCGCGTCGTTGTGGCAAAGCGCACCGAGGCCGTGTTGCGATTGAGCAGGGAAACCGACTTGATCTCGACCGCGACGGTGACATTGCGGCCGAAAATCTTGTCCAGCGAGTGCGGATTTGCTGGCGTGTAAAGCCACGTCAAATCCTTGGACGCGGCATCGGTGGAGTAGAGCTGCGCCAGGTCGTAATTCTGTTTCAGTTCACGCGAATCGTAGGTTTCGCGGGCCCTGATGTAGCGCACCAGATTGGCCGCCGTGACGGCCTCGTTCTGCGACAGATCGCCAGGCTTGAGCGCGCGCATGATCTCGAGGTAGCCCGTCGATTTGTCGACCTCGACAACGTAGGGCTCGAACTGCCGGAGCGGCAGGATCAGCACGAGCGCCAACAGCGACAGCACCGCAACCAGTCCGGAAACGCCACTGACGATCCATGCTAATGTACGCGATCGGCGCATTGACCGGTGCGTGTCGTCTTCCCAGGTCGCGCCTGCCTTGTAATAGCGTCTGTCGACGACTTCGCTGCTGCTGTTAGCAGTCGTTTCCGATGGAGTTGACACTTGCTATTGCCTCGTTTGCGTGACGCATCCTGATCAAGGACCGCGATCGATGATCGTTCGTGTGTTCTAGGCCAGAGGCCTGGCGTTATCGCGCGCACCTTGCTGGATGGCTGACCGAGCCGCGTCGTCCGCCCTTACTGCTCGCGGAGATCGGAAGCTGTTTGCCGCTAACTGTCGGGCGCCCCGAGCGGTGCGGCCGGCGGCCCATTGGGCCCCAGAGTAGCGCACCGCGTTTTTGCCGAAGTTTCTATAAGGGTTGTATGCGCCCACGGTGCTGAGATACCCGCCGCCATTCAGGATCGAAGCAATCGAGGGTATCTGCATGAGAACATAGATCCCGATGATCGTCACCAAAACCAAGGGCAGTACCAGCGACATCTTGCTGTCCATGGTCGCTCCACCTGATGTGGCGGTGTTCAGCGCGGCATTAACGAGCGAGAAGTAGAAACCGAGAAAGCCGTAGATGAGGATTTGCTGGATCATCAGAAACGTGGTGAGCGAAAGGAAGCCTTCGCTCATGCGCGAGGACCATCGGTAAAGCCAAAGAATGATCCATATCGGCGCCAGAGCGAGCGTAATGAACAACATCACCTTGGCGGCGATGATCGCGGCAATGGCAAGCGCTGCGAAGATGATGGCCGACAGCAGGACGAGCAGCGACAAGAGCGCGCCAAAGATGTCATAGAAGGATCCGCTATAAACCTGATTGGCGACGTCCTGCGCCCCTTGGTAGAGGTTGTCGATAAGCGCTGGAATTGCCCCCTGGTCGCTGAGCTGATTGCCGGTGGCACGCGACACGGCGCCGATGATCACCTTACCGACCTCGTCTGGAATGCTTTGGACAAGCTGATAGATCGTCGCGGAAAATGTGCCCCATCCGGTCAGCAGCAGATAGATGATGACGGCGCGGCCGAGGCGATAGGCCGCTTCGAGCGGCGACATCGACTCGCGCCCGCTCAGGATCGAATAGCCCCACCACACGATATAGAGGGTGAGCATGAGGGTGAAGACGTTGCCCATCGCATTGCCCAACTGCATATAGACGGTGCGGACGAAGTCCTCGCCGATGTTGTCAATGCCATCCAGAATGCTTGCGGCGAGACCGTTCATGGATCCTCGTCAATGATGCTGGCGAACGGCGTTGAATTGACCGGTTTTAGCACGCCGCATTCGTCCGTGCGGGCATACGCCAAAGGCCCGCACGGCGCTTTCCGTTCGCGATTTGCGCATCCAAACAGCACTGCGCCGAGCCCAATTACAGCGCATATGCGCAGCACTCGCCTCGACAAGCGCTAGCCTCCGCTCTTGCCAAATTCCGCGAACGGATTGACGTTGCGCGGTGTCATCATCTTCTGGACCTGGCTCTGGCGAAGAAGGTCCCCCTTCAGCTTCTCATTCAGGGCCGCGACCGCGCCGTTCTGGACACCGATCAATTCGTTGACCGCGCGCGCATTTTCCAGCTGCATTCGCGTGTTCTGGTCCACCGATCCCTTGACGTCCTGCGACTGCCCGATCTGCCCACTCGCGGACTGCAGGGACTGTTGGCGCTGGGTGACGCCCTGCGAGGCCTGCGAAGTCAGCGCGCTTAGCAGCGAGGCCACGTTGACGCTGCCGCCATAGGCTGTGTTGACGGCGCTTGTCTCCTTGCCGGCAATCTGCTGCAGCTGCTTCACCAGCTGCAGCCCATTGATGACGGCGCCGGCGATTTTCTGGATTTCGGGCGACAGGCCACCAAACGAAAGCGCGCCGCCATTCAGGATCGAACCGAACGACGGCGCCTGGGCAATCGACATGTTGCCGCCGAGGCCCATTTGTCCGATGCCGAGCGAACCGTCACGACTGCCGCTGAGAGTCTGCAGGATCTCCTCGCTCTTTTTCAGGATATCCTTGTTGGAATCCATGATGGAGTTGGTGTTTTCCGCATTCTTGCGGGCGACATCGAGATTGGCGCCATCGATGACGGCAATCTGTGCGTGGGCCGTGCTTGCCCAAAGCGCCAGACTGGCAGCAATCGCGAATTTCTTCATGTCAGCCTCCTATTGCTGTAGAGAATTGATCACGCTGGCAGCGCCGGCAGGATCGCTGGTGATGATGATCGAGCTGCTGTCGGCCGAGCTTGCCGCCGCGTTCTCAAGTGCGCATGGTAGCCACCGGCCGCGATCGATCCTCAACCGCTCCAATTCCGCGGGATCACAAGAGAACGGGTTTGGAGAGCCGCTGTTCGGCTGTTGCACCAGCTTGGACGACTGCGAGGCCTGAACGTTCTGCAACGATAGAAGTTGGGCCAGCAACGCCGTAAAATCTCCCGCCTGGGCGAGGTACTGGTTGGTGACATCGGCGTTGATCCCCCGAGCCGACGAGTTGAGCTCCCAGGCGTCCTTGTATTCGCTCACCTGGCCAACAGAACCCGACAGCGCGTCGATTGCCGTGACGTTGGCGCCCATCTGCGATTCGCTTGCGTCGAGACCGCCGGCCGCCTTCCTCACCGCGCCCATGGCGTCGTTCTGGGCCGAGCCGCCCGCCCCGTCGGCGGTTACGATCGAGAAGGGTGGCGGTGCGGCGGCCGGAGCCTTGCCGCTCGATACATAGTCATTGAAGTAGCTGTTCCAGCGGCCGACACCGCCGGCCCACTGGTTCTGCTCGCCTGCGTTCGATCCGTTGTAGAAGGAGGCAAGACAGCTGTAACTCGTCGCGCCGCATTGCTTCACGCCCATTCCGAGATATTTGACGCCGCCTTCGACATTCTGCTCGTTCACGTCGCGGTCCAGTCCTATGGACTTGCCAGTGCCCTTGGTCAGCTGCATGACGCCTTTGACGCCGGTGTGGCTCCCGGCGCATGTGTCGAAGCGCGATTCCTGATAGGCAACGGACAGCGCCAGGCCTTCGGGCACGCCGTATTTTTGCGCGTAGTAGCGGATTAACTTTACGTTGCCTGCGTCACGCTGCAACGCTTCGGCAGGCGACCGGTGAAACATTTGTGAGCGGTATTTGTTCGAATAGGTGCAGACGACGCTTTTCTTCTTGTCGGTTTCGTCCTTCTTGGCTTCGTCTGACGTTGTGCTGTGCTGTTCGTCCTCTTGCCGCTTGTCGAGATTCGGCCCGTCGATGACCGCGATCTGAGCGACAGCCACGGTCATGCTTCCCGCTGTCGCGAGCGCCACGGCCAGACAAAAGCTGCTAAGCCGCTTCGTCATGCTCGTCCTCCCATCCGCAGAAGTACGGCAACCACATCTCCGGCTCGTCGCCGAAGGTTTCCCGCAGGCGTGCACATTCCTTGCTGTTGGCCTCGTTCGAGGACAACACCTTGATGAGATCGGGCATTGCCGACAAATCGAGCTTCGCTACGATCGAGTCGCTGTCGTGCTTGACGAGGAAGGTGCGTGTTTCCTTCGCGGTTCGGCGCACGAACTCGAATTCCTTCGCTGTCAGCGAGAAGCGCTCCATGTAGGACTCCTTGCTCGCCTTGGGGTTGGGGAAGAAAATATTGGTCTTCGTTTGCTCGATCAGTGACGACGAGATGGAGGAATTGACGACGTCTTCCGCCGTCTGCGTTCCAAAGCCGACCACGCCGTTGCGGCGACGAATGGTCTTCAGCGTCTCATTGATGAAAGCGGCGAAAACCTCGTCGTCCAGCAGCTTCCAGCCTTCATCGAGGAAGAGCATGATCGGCGAGCCATCAATGACTTCTTCAAGACGGTGGAAGATGTACAGCAACGCCGCCGAACGCAGCTTTCGGTCACTCAGGATCTTGGTCATATCGAACCCGACAACCGGCTTCGAAAAATCGATGAGATCGACGGGATTGTTGAAAAGCCAGCCTTTGTCCTTCGGGTCGAGCCAGGGCTGTATCCGTGCGGCCAGATCGTTCATGCCGGGCATGAGCGAGCCGCGCAGCACTTCGGGTAGCAGGTCGAAGGTGCGCTGTTCGCGCGGGATCTTGTAGATCATGTCGACGGCGGCGTTGATGACGCGCATCTCCGCCACATCAAGCGTGCCGCCTTCCGGGCTCAGAATGTAGAGGAGCAAATCTTCCAGGAAAGAACGGTTTTCTGCCGTGTCATCAAGCTGCAATGGCGCGAACCCGGTCGGCTGGGAAGGTTCCATCACCTCGTAGCGACCGCCGAGCGCCCGAACGAAAATTTCAGCACCGCGCATATAGTCAAAATAAACACATCGCGGCCGCGGCATGATGCGCATGGCCTGCGCCATCAGGAACGACAGCACCACGGTCTTGCCCGATCCGGTCGGGCCGAACACCGTGAAGTGCCCGACATCGTGAACGTGGAAATTGAAATAGTATGCCGTCTGGCTGGTCGTTTCGAGCAAAGCGATGGGCCGTTTCCAGTGCAGCCGCTCACGTTGGCCGGAGGGGAAATTGTGTCCGGAGAAAAGGCCGGCGAAGTTAAGCGACGAGATCAACGCACGTCGCGCGATGTAGCTGAAATTTCCCGGCAACTGCGCCCAGAAGGCCAGTTCCGTGTTCAGTGTCTCGCGGACCGGCACGATCGACATGCGCGAAAGTTCGGCCGTGATGTCGGATAGCGCACGATTGAGACCAGTCATGTCCGGCGCCAATGCCATGACGCTCATGTGATGTTGTCCGAATACGACTTCGCCACCGGCCAGCTTGTCGGCACCGTCGTGGACGGAGACCTCGACCGTCGTGCCCGCCTCGTCGGAACCCTCGACCTGGTTGGCGATAGTGTTGATCCTGCGCATCGCCGTGACACGGTCTTCGATCGCGAAACTTTGCGTCAGGACAAACTCATGCGGCAGTCGCAACAGACCGTCCAAAGAGCCCGGCGCGGTGAACGGCGGATATTCCTTGATCGATACCATGGCGCCGAGCTTGCCTTGGTCCGGACCGCGAAGTTCCAGCGCCGACTTGCCGAAAAACAGCTGCCGCGTCGCCAGCACATCGCCAAGGGACATGCGCGGCAAAGGCATTTCCACATCGCCACCACCGGCGAGGATTTTCGCCAGAAATTCGGCGGGCTCGGAAAAGAAGCTGTCGCGGCGCTTCACGACACCAAGAAGACGCCCCCCATAAGCGGTGAAATCCTTGACCATGCCGTCGAGGATGTCATGCAGTTCGACTATTGCCTCTTCGCGGGTTTCTTCGCCGGCGGTGCTGATGCGGAATGCATTGAGCGCCTTGTCCACCCAGCCGACCCGGCCGACCATCGGGCGCCGTATGACCGTCAGATACGCCTCGTTGACGAAAAGGTTCTTCGACCCAAGCCCATCCATGTAGCGGGCATCGAGTTCGGCCACGAAAGGATTGTCGAAGTCGCCTTCGATCTCCGGCGTCACGTGGCGGCGGATGATGGTTGTGTAGACCGCAAAGCGAGATGTCGACAGGTTGCGGAAGGTGGTGTTGCGGTTGAACAGTCGGCTGTTCAATTCGGCCTGATCCATCGTCTGGAAGGGCAGGCCGCTTAGCTGGATGACGCCGACCAGAAAGCCGCTCTTCGTCACGATCAGATTGTCATCGACATGGCGAAGGTAGGGGATGTGCATCGCAGCCGGCTTTTCGCGGCGGCGCTCACGGCCAAATTTCAGGTCTGCATCGAGGCTCATGGCGAATAGCTCCTCGCCCCCCAGAAAGTGAGGTTCGCCACCGCTCCGCGTTTGGAGACGCGCCGCTCGAAAATATGAAAGATGTAGGGATCGCGCTGGCACAGATAGGCGCTGACCAGATGCACCACGCCGAACACGCCAAGACCGAGCATGAAGCTGCTCGTGGCGATAAAGCCGATCACCGCCAGGATGCCGTTCAGTGCAAAAACTTCATAGCGCACCCCCCATTTCATCGGTGGGCGTGTCAGGGGCAGGCTGACCGGCTCGACATAGACTTCCTCGTCGTCCATGGCTCAGCTGCCTCCTGCCGTCGCGCGAACTGCGTCCACCAGCTGGGCAGCGCCAAATATCAGAGCGATGCCAATGATGATGGAAAAAGCCATCATCCACGCCAGGCGCCCCGTCATGGCGAGGAAGCCGAGAAAACAGACCGCGATGATGGCGAATGAGCGCGCTATGTTGCCCTGCAGAACGCCGACGAACCACTCCAGCACGTTTTCGACTGGCGCCGCCGATTGGGCGTAAGCGGTCGCCGGCGCGAGCGCTATTCCGACGGCCGAGGCCAGGGCGAGTTTCAGAGCAAATTTGCCTGCTTTCCTGTATTCCACCCTTGGCTCCTTTCAGTTGCCGAAATCCATGACATGACCGTCCTGCCAAGCGTCCTCACTTGCTGGCGGAGGGGTCGCGAGCATTTCGGATTTGGTCAGGGCGGACTTCTTCACGACACCGCCGAACTTCCAGCGGTTCAGTATCTTCACGATGTATTCCGCTGTCTCCGGATTCACCGGAATGCCCTGCGCCTTGTAGACGCTGTTGGGCCCGGCGTTATATGCCGCCAGCATCAGCAGCGGATCCTGGAACTCGTCATAGAGTGACTTCAGGTAGCGCAGGCCAGCCCGAACATTCGCCTGCGTATCGCAACGGTCGCTCACGCCGAGATCGGCCGCCGTGCCCGGCATCAACTGCATGATCCCAAGGGCTCCGACCTTGGACGGACCCTGACTGGCGCCGAGATCGCTCTCAGCCCATGCAATCGCCTCGGCCAGATCGGCGTCGAAGCCTTCGTCTTGCGCGATTGAGCGCACGAGCTGGGAGACCTCTGCGCGATTTCCGGTCTTGCAGGCCCCCGGCCTTTGCGCCCCGACTGAGGCAAGGGCTTGCGCCGGCGTTGCAAAGGCGACTGCGACGCGGTCTGATGCCAGATCCCGGCCGTGCGCTTCCAAGGGCATTGTAGCAGCGCAAAGGGTCAACAGAAGAGCTGTTCGAGTGTTCATACTGTCGCCAAAATTTAACACTTTACTATGGCTACACTCAGCCCTAGTAAAGTGTCAACACCATATGCACCGCAGGGACGGATTTCGATGAAACAGATTGCCCTTTGCACGGCTTTGCTGCTCCAGGGCACCGCGGCTTATGCTGCCGACGCCGACGCTCCAAATGCCTTCGCGCAGCCGTCGGAACACTACCTGCTCCAGTTTGCCAAGCCGGGCAAGAAGGTGTTCGTCTATGAGCGCTACGATGCCAAAGGCGCGCTCTTTCAGCGCGACGCGGCGACCCTCAGTTCGCCGGTTAAGGCGTCGTCGGCGACCGAGCGCGTCATCAACGGCGTGGCCTATCGACTGCGCGGCCTTGCCGCCTGCCCAAATCCAAAGATTACCTACAAGACGCAGGCGTGGGACTGCACGAAGGCCGCGCAGGACTATGAAGAAGGAATCTACAACCATCGTGCTTCTGTCGTGCTTTGCAAAACGCTTGTGCTGCAGAGCAGGAAGGGGGAACCCGACGCCGTGTCGTGTTTTTCTCTCGTGGGTGCGGGCAATACAAACGACCCGTACAACGTCGCCTACGACGATGACGAAATGGTTTTCTTGGGCATGGCCGCAATCGGACGCAACAAGGACGGCAAGTCGCTGCGCCCCGATCTGGAGCACTCCGCCGACCTCGGTGGACAGTTCCAGGAATGAAACAGGCGCGCTTTGCAGTGCTGGCCGCTTTTGGTTTGTGCGCATCGGCACAGGCCCAGGATGCATCCGAATCTGCTGCGCAAACGCCCTTCGCGGTATCGAAATCGGCTCAACTGCTGACTGGAGATACCTGGCGTGACGGCGACCATCTTTTCCGCCTCTATGGCGTGCAGTCATGTCTTCGCGGCACGTCGGCTGAACAGCCAAATGGGAACAAACTCGATTGCGGGAACATCTCGCTGGCGCATCTGGCAGCACTGTTCGATAGCGCGGCGGTGACATGCCAGCCAATCGGCTACGCCCTCGACAAGGCGGCCTTTGTCGTGTGCGGTGCGCAGCTGAATGGCGACACAATCGACGTCGGCACCGCGCTCATAGCGACCGGATACGCGTTTGCCGCAACGACAGCAAAGGGCAAAGCCGTCAATGAGAACTACCTCGTCGCGGAAATCAACGCTAAGATGAAACGTGCAGGTTTGTGGGGCACGACGTTTCAGCATCCTGTTCAGCTGCTGCTAAATAAGCGGCCGGAGAGACAAGAATGAAGCACGACGATGAGGCGCACAAATATTACTATCCCGTGGAAGGACGCGGTGACGGCGCTATTGGCGGAGCCGCGGCGTTCTTGGCAATCATCTTGGTGCCTGCAGGGCTCTATGCGGCCTGGAATACCGTGGCCTCATGGATTTCAGCGCTCTTCTCCTAGGCCTGCAGTTTCACGAAAGAACCGAGCAACGCGCGCAAATCGTCGACGTCAATCTCGCACCAGTCGTTCCCCAACAACCGACAGAAATAAGCTGCCTTCATTTTCATCTCAACGACATCGGCCACCGGCGCAGCGGCCGCGCGCCGACGCGCGATAACCTCTTCCGCCATGACCGAATCCAATCGCCGGCCGGTCAGGGTCGCGTCCGGCCCTTCGGCCCCCATCCATCGCTTGCCGAGACGTTCAACCATGGCGACTGCTTGACGATGCGCCGCGATCAGATTCGGGACCCCGTCGGCCTCTTCCACCACTCCGTTGTTACAGACCACTTGAATGGGCATCGATTGGCTCCACGCTCATGACAATTCGTAAATGATACCTGGGGAGGCGAGAAAAATAGGGATGGCTTCATCCCTCTGCTTCTCAGGCTCCCGAAGCCCTGGCTTCCCCTACTTTTCGCTCGTGCGATCGCGACCGATCCGGGCAGCTCAGTGCCTTGGCCGGCGGTTTGCGAAAAATCCCCCCACAACAACCGTGTTCAGCCTCTCCAGCGGGTCACCAGTCATCGATCGTCTCCCGTGCCGGCCAAAATCGACTTGATAAAAACGTTGATTGAGGACGAAGGCACGATAGGATACGAAGCCTAGCGAAACGGAACGAAACTAGAGCCTATAAGTTGTTGTTTAAGAACGGAAAGTTATTTCTCCCTCCGCCGAGAGACGGGAGTGATTTCAAAGAGTTATTCAAACGACTGGCGGCGGCGGGTGCGGGTCGACTGTTGGACAAAGACGGGTTTCCTGCTGGCCCATGGACGCCCGAACTCCTTGCAGAGGCGATTTCACTGATTGATTCCAACCGGGTTGGAGTCGATCTGCGAACGGTGCAGCTTTGGTTTCAAGAGAACGAGAAGGGAATTAGCACTGCCAACATTCGTTGGCTGGCGAGGATTTTTGGATGCGATGATCCGGTCGCAACTAGCGAATGGCAGATGGAGCTTAGTGAGGCGCAATCGCGGTTATCGGCCAAGAGACGAGAATGGAAGAGAGCCGGAAGCAGCGTTGCGCAGGAGCTTCCAGATACGGCAGTGACTGCGACCATCGATGACGAGACAGACTCCCCGGTAGAGCTGATACTGGATACTGACCCCAAGGGGCCGAGCCGGCGCTTTAGTTTGGCGAGGAAATCGGAGGCGTTTTTTAGTCGCGGATCTCCCCTGAATTTACCAGCGTCGGTGTTTGCGGGTGTCACCGCTCTTGGGTTTTTGTCGTATCTTACGGGGATTCACAGCGTGACGTATGGCCGGGCGGATGGCGTCGTCAAGCAGGTTGGGTTTCTTTGGACAGCGAATTGGACATTCGTCTTCATGGTATTTTTGCCACTGTTTTTTGCCTTCGTGACCGAGCTGGTGACCTTTTGGAAAGATGAAGGCCGCCCAAAGCTTGTGACGCAGGGCGACAAAATGGAAAGCGATGATGCCTGGGCGCGCACCGTACAAGCTTCTTCGTATTCATATTGGGCGGTTTTTTTGATTTGTGTGGTGTTCGCCGGTCTTCTTCAGTGGATCGGCGTGTCTTTAATCCCGTTGCTAAAAGGGGGTAGCAACTATGCGACGGATTGGGGCTCGTTAGCGATTGTGCGCCCTGAGGTTATATCGGTGCCGGAAGCGGTCGTGTTCACGGGGCTCGCTTACCTGTATATGTGCCTCTGTTTTTATCTGTTCTTCGTAGGCCTGATTTTGCTTTATACGGTGACCCATGATCTTTGGAGTATTGGAGAGGCAGCGAGTAATCGGCTGGAGGTGGACTATCAGCACAAGCTCCATGAAGCCAGCCTCAGGGTTATGCGTGCGATTTTTCGGTGTACTGTTTTGGGACTTCTGATCGCCATAGTCATGAAGCTCCAGAGTGCTTACCTGACATCGCGTGGAGAGAATATTGTGTCTTGGCTGGTCGGCGATATGTCTTCCGCCTTTGATGGGCGCAACGATGTGGGCGCCGGGATCATCTACCGTAGGCCGACCCATTACAGTAGCCTTCTTATCGCTATTTCGACTTGTGTGGTATTTGTGTACAGCTCCATCCGTTTAGGTGTCGAACGTCGGCTTTATATGTCTGTGTGGAGGATGTCAGCGATTGTAGCGTTACTCGTGGCTAGCTACTTGCTGATCGATGCATTTGCTGGCTTTTCCATCCTTCTGGGGGTTGGACTGCTGTTCTCAATGTACAGCCTGTTTGATCCAGGGTTGGGGCGAGGGCAAGCGAGTAAGTTAGGAAACAATCAGAGTGTATCATAGTTGGCTTGATCGTTGGGATGAGCGGCGGGCGCGGCGCGGTGAGGAAGGGAAGAAGCCATCGGATTTCGCCCTTGACGCGGAACTCGCCTTTCCAGGTGCGAAGAAGATAACAAGTATCGAGGAGTTCTGTGCCTTTGCGGACCAGGCCGTGGCTGATCGAGCCTTTTTCGATTACCCGAATGTGAGTGATCAGGGGTTTGAAAGACTAGATGGGTGGCTCAAATTTCCATCGGACATTTCTACTGATATCGAACAGAACAATGTCGTCTCGGCGAAAATCACAGAAAGCGGGTCGTTCGATCAGGCGATGGTGATTTTTCACCATTGGAATGCAAGCTCCCGGAATCGACAGATTGCAAACTTTTTCTCGCAGCGTGGCATCACGGTTGTCGAGATCGCTATGCCTTATCACTTCGAGCGCAGCCGTCCCGGCTCCGCGCACGCTGACTATATGCTTAGCCCTAATCTCGGTCGAACGATTCAATCTGTAAGGCAGGCAGTGTTAGATGGGCGAAAGCTCATACGTTGGTTGAAGATCGAAGGCTATCGAGAGATTTCAGTTCTCGGTATGAGCTTAGGCTCCTGGGTTGCGGGCCTTCTCGCGGCGCACGACTCGGCTGTGTCGAAAGCCTCGTTGTTTCTCACGGCGGGGAGTCTAGCGGATATGGTTTGGACGGGTCGCGCGACACGATTGATACGTGCTAGTCTCGAGCCAGCGATTAAGCTGACCGAGCTCAGAAGGGCTTGGGGTCCACTTAACTTGGAGAATTACGCAGATAGTTTGGCACGGCCTGATCTCGGTCTTCACGTTGTGTTGGCTAAGAGAGACAAAGTGGTGTTGCCAGAGCTATCGGAGAGGTTCATGCAGAGGCTGAAGGACGCCGGAGCTAGGCCAAATATTTTGGAATTAAACTGTGGTCATTATTCGCTCGCCATGCCGCCATACATTTTGTTGGCCGGTTTGTGCTTGAAGCGCTTTCTGTCGCGTGCTGACAAGTCTGCCCGGCAAGCATGAGTTTGGCGTTGGCCGGTCAGTTCACCAGCAAATTCTCTGGTGGGCATCACGACACTAAAGCGATGAATCTGGGTCGCCCCCTACCTGAACCGACCCCTGGAATTGGCCGACAACGGTGCAGGCGTGACACCGGCAAAGTCGCGACATTCTACTCTTCACGCTCCGGCAATCACACCGGGCTAGGTTTGACGGCTTGTTCTCATATGGTTTCGACCCTCAAGAGGAAGCTCTTCATCAGCAGAATTCCCGACGCCGGCACAGTCGTCCATTTGTTAAAGTCCCTTATCATCCCCGCCGCTGCAACAGGCTAGCAGCCGACGATGACAGCAGCGGCTCGACAGCCGCGGCGGGGTGCTAGTCTAAATTCGGCCGTGGGCCTGACGGGCAGGGGCATGGGAACGGTCGCCGGCTGGGGGCGTATTACAGGCCCTTTAGGAACACTCGTCAGGCGGCTAGATGTCGGCTCCGCCAGGCGGGATCTTTTCGGAAAAGAGGAAGGTCGCTGGATCAAGTTTCAACGCCTTGGCGATCGCCGCAATGGTGTCCACGCTGATATTGCCGCTCGCGCGTTCCAGTTTCGTGAATGTCGCCTCCGCCACCCCGATTAGTTCGGCCATCTCATAGCGGTGCAAAGTACGTCTTTGCCGCTCAAAATCGATGATGTGCGCCAGCCGCTTGCGGATCGCATTGTCGTCCAACCGATGCGCCCATTCCGGAACTTTCTTATCGCCGGCGAGCAGTCCCGCAAAAGACAATTGCAAGCCGTTTGCCATGACCTGCAGCGTCGTCAATGTGACATTATTTTTCTGACGCACAGTCTGAATATAGGTTCGGTAGGCGAGTTTTTCGCCCTCGGCGGTCCGAAACAATTCGGCCATGTGCATATGAGACAGGCCGCGTCTGGCTCTCTCCCGCTCAAGCGTCAGAGCAATGTTGGCGCGCAACGGGTTGTTGACCACGCCTCCGTCGTCTCGTTTCATAAATCGATGTAGTCGCACAAACCTGCCTTTTCGACCTGTCCTTTTCCGCGCGGATCATCCATAGTAAACTGTCAAATCCGCAGCGAGGAAAAGGCTATGACTATACTCAAATTCCTACTGGGGGGTGCCGTCGCCATCGCGGGCGCCGCAGCTCTTCCATCCCAATCAAAAGCGGCGGAATGGGGCTGTCAGGTCCTCCTATGTCTTTCCGGCGATTGGCAGGGTACCCCCTCGTGCCACCCGCCAATTTACAAGTTGATTGCGGCGATGGAAGCCCCGGGTTTTAATTGGCCGACCTGTCCGCAAGCCAACTCAAGCGCGGCGAGATTTGAGAAGTATGAGGATTGTCCGTCTGGCTGGCAAGCAGTTGGCAGCTCCGAATCCGATCGGTCGGGCTTAGGTCAAGAACTGAACATCTGCCGCATCGCGGCCGATAGGCTCTCGTTGCCCGTCGTTGTCAAAAACGGCGGCCTTGGCGGGAATCGTGGAGACGGATTACGACAGGTCCAAATCGAAATCGACGGTAAGGTGGTTGCGGCAAAAATCCAGACCGCGGGGAACGACCAAGGGCATTCCCTTGGTAATGGCCCCACCTACTACACCATCCCTCGACCGATGCGCGGAAAGCCCTGGTCCATCGAGTATGATGATGCGAACGGCGTGCGCGAGAAAAGCTGGTTCAATCTCAACATGCCATGAGCCAGGCGATCACGCAGGACGAGGTGCTATGGGGTCGGAATTCAGGGAGGTTTGTAGTGTTCAAGGCGCTTTTCCTGTCCACTGTGATTTTGAACACCGGCGCTGTGTTGACGGCGGCTGGTCAGGGCGACAAGCCGCGCTCAAGCGTGGACAATCCTATGTGGCCCGCTTCACTGAAATGGGATTGCAAGACCGCCGCCAAGATCGTGTGTGAGCGTGATGGCAGTTGCTCGGTGGCTGAGGACCACACTGGATTTGTGTTGAACTATGGCAGCAACGAAGCTGAGTTCCCGGCCAGCAATGTCCGGATCAAACGCCACTATCAACAGACCGTGCAGGCAAGCCCTTTGCAGCAGGAGGTTAAAGTCGAACTGGCCGACAATCGCGTTCTTTGGCTGACGGCCGTGGATGCCAGCCGCACTTATTCGGAAGCGTGGGTCGGCGCACTGAGCGAGTTGAAGGGTGGCGCGGTACTGATCGAATCCGAGGGAGTCTACTGCATGCCGCACAAGTGAGTGCGCCGAAGGACAGGCGAGCGAAGGCCGATATGGTCTTACCTCGGGCGCGTACCCTGGCGTTGCACTTGAGTTTAGAGGGATGCGTCGGCGTAAATCTTGACCGACTGCCGGATTGGAAAGGCCTGCACCTACACTGAGATGTCAAGTATCAAACAAGTCGGTGAGAACCGCAGCTTTCTTTCTGTTCCGAATCGCAGACCCGCTGGCCAACTGGTTATGGTGAGGCCGCCCGGCTCCGCCCATGTGGACTACGCCCAAAACATGGCCGCCGAGGACATGCCGAGGCACCTGCGGAATCGCACCGATAGAAGTTTGGGTGAGGACCATCTCTCCCAAGTATGACAAACCGGGACAAAGATGTCCCAGGGTCGTGTCCCATCAGGTGGTGTAGCTGTGGGGTTACGAAACCGCTCACGAGCGCGCCGTTAGTAGCGTTGTAGCGAGTGAGCGGTGGGTCGGTGTCGGCGCTTTCCGGTAGGGTTTGGTTGTTGACGCCAAACATTTCGGAAGGACCACCGATGACCGACGACATGATGAACCTGCGCACGCTCGTGGAGAAGACCCCGGATGCCAATCTGCTGCGGGAGATGATCGGCTTTGCCGCCGAGCGGCTGATGGAAATGGAGGTGGGCGCGGCCACCGGCGCCGGCTATGGCGAGAAGAACCCGCTGCGGCTCGCCCAGCGCAATGGCTACCGCGACCGGGACTGGGAGACGCGGGACGGCACGGTCGAGCTGCGCATCCCGAAGCTCAGGAAGCGAAGCTACTTCCCGGGTTTCCTCGAACCGCGCCGGATGGCCGAGAAGGCGCTGACCGCCGTCATCCAGGAAGCTTATGTGCAAGGCATCTCGACCCGGTCGGTTGACGACCTGGTCAAGGCCATGGGCATGAGCGGCATCTCCAAGAGTCAGGTCTCGCGCCTGTGCGAGGTCCTAGGCATGGAGATTAGCACATCGCAGGCCGAGCCGATCTGGACGAAGTTCCTGCGCGAGCTGACACGTCGCGGCCTGCGCGGCGTCAAGCTCGTCGTCTCCGATGCGCACGAAGGCCTCAAGGCCGCCGTCACCAAGGTGCTGTGCGCGACATGGCAGCGCTGCCGCGTCCACTTCATGAGGAACGTGCTGGCCCATGCCGGCAAGAGCGGCCGCAGGGTCGTCTCAGCCTTCATCGCCACCGCATTTGCCCAAGAGACCTCGGAAGCCGCCAGCACCCAATGGCGCGCCGTCGCCGACCAGATCCGCCCGAAGGTGCCGAAGCTGGCGACAATCATAAACGACGCCGAGCCCGACGTGCTGGCCTACATGACCTTCCCGAAGGAACATCGCGCCAAGCTCCACTCGACCATCCGATCGAGCGTCTCAACGGCGAGGGCACGCTAAATGCCCATCCATGTCTGGCTGTGTATCAAGCGCAACCGTGCTCTACGACAGGACGAGCGCAGAATCTTCAGTAGCCTAGATCTAGGCTGACCTCCCGCTTCATCGGTTTTCCAGCAAAGAATTCAACCAGGTTTTCTGTACCCCATTCGATGTTGCGCTGGAGCACGTCTTCCGCGTTCGCGGCCTGATCGTCTGAAGTGAGCACATTTGGAAGCTTGTGTACTCCCAAGCGGGAGCCCCAAGGGGTCATTGGGAAGGTCCGCCCGTAGTCGTAATGCCACCAAACGTCAGCTGCAAAGCCGGCAATTTGGCCGGAGGTCAAAGCGTCATAAAGCGGCTTCTCCTTGATCAGCATTCCACGAGCAATGTTGATCAGATAGGCGGAAGGCTTCATTGCAGCAAGTTCAGCAGCTCCAAAGAATCCATGCGTTTCTTTAGTGTCGGGCGTCGCAAGAACGACGTAATCACATTTCGGCAAAACACTGTGCAATTCGTCGATGCCGTGCATGACGTCCACGTAGTCCACCGGCGGGCCAGCCTTAGAACGCCGAACGCCAAGAACCTGCATATCGAATGCTTTGGCATGCTTAGCGATGCGTCCGCCGATATTTCCCACGCCAATGACGCCAATTGTTCGGTCATGGAGCATCGAAGACTGGGTGTCTTGTGCAAAGATAGGAAATATCATCCTACCTTCATCCATGGCGCGATGCTTAAATAATGTCCTCTTCGCGAGTGCAAGAACGAACATCATAGCATGTTCAGCAACCGCAACCCCGTTAGAGCCGCTGATATTAGCTAGTTTTATGCCGCGCTTTTTAAATAGGTCAACGGCCCCCGATGTCACGAGATCGTCGACACCTGAATGCATCCAAGAGAAGATCTTCAACTTCTCGGCAAGCTTGAGCAGGCCATCAGGTAAGCTGAGGCCAAGGATGGCATCGGCGTCAGGCGCCAAATGTTTCACGTCATCTAGTGCACAATCGAACCGAGAAAGGTATTCCCCCTCCGGGGCGATAACTTCTGTTCCATCAGGCAGCATTGATTTAATTGCCCGCTTCTCATCTTCAGATGCGTACCATAAACAAAGTACTTTCATTATCCGTCTCTCCCATAGTGAGTTGTTATGAAATGCGACTTGGCGATATTGCGTTGGGCAGACCAGGGGCGCTGTTCCGCAGCCAACAACTCAAGCGATGAAAACGGGTACCATCTGGCGTCCGCAAAAAGTGCCGGTTTGCGGCTTGCCGAACCGGAATCTCCAAAGACTCTGAACTTTCTTTCGGCAATGAAAGCCGTCGCTTCGACCCCGAGTCCTGCACCGGTGGGAATTGAAAGCGGCTTAGTGCTTCGAGTGATCATGACGGCGACAACGACGCATGTGCTGCAGAAATGATGTCAAAGGTGGGCCGTTGAAGCAGACTCTGGATCTTGGGAACAAACGGCGAAAACGCGCAGCATTCGACGATGATCGCGCCAAGATTTTCGCTGCGCAACGCGCTTTCGCAAAGTCGGCCCAGGGTGGCGCCTATCAGATCCCAGTCGTAAATGGCATCGGGGCGGTTTATGTGTCGCCACGCTTCCGTTCCCTCAATCCCAGCCTTGATAATCCTGTCTGCCTGCAATTCAGGCCACGCGGCACGCAAATGCGCGTCAGACAACGCTGTCGAGTCAAAGCAGATGATTGCAATCTTCTGCGTCGCAGGTGTGATAGCAGCGACAACCGGTAGAAGCAGCAGGCTGGACGTCACGGTGGGGAGGCCGACGGTCTCTCTGATTAGGTCGTGATATAAAACCGAATACCCGCAGTTCGAGATAATCGCGGAGCATCCGCGATCCTTCAGCCGGCGAGCGGCTTTGAGATAAGCATCCCGCACATGGGAGAGATCGTGAATGATGTCGGGTACCGATACCCCTTTAACAATCTCCTCGATCATACCCTGTGCGAAAATTCCCTCCTCGCCCAAACACCGGGACGGACAGGCCCCTGGTTTTGGCTCGTCGAGGCGAAGTAGCCCTAGCGGATTTAGTGCCCGGCTCGAAGTCAAGAAAACGATCCCTTTAGGAGACGACGAACAATTCACGCGGCATTCGGGAAAAAGATTCGTAGCCCTTATCCATCACGCGAATGGTCTCGCTCAGGACAAAGCTGAGTTCACCTTGCCACATCCCAAGAATGACGTGAAAAACCATGTTGGGCTGAAGTTCGGTTGTATCGCCTGGTCGCAGGCTCGCTGTGTGCTCACCCCAATCGGGCGGATAGCCCAGGCCAATGGAATAGCCGATCCGAGATGGTTTGGTCAGACCGTGCCGCGAAATCACGCTGCGCCAGACCTCCTCAATTTCCGAGCATACCCGTCCCGGTGCGATGGCGGCGAGCACAGACTCCATTCCTTCTCGCACAACGGCAGCAAGTTGGCGCAATTGCTCGGGTGGAGTGCCCAAATAAACACTTCTTGCCAGACCGGCATGATAGCGAGCCCGACAGCCGCCGAGTTCGATGTTCGTCACAACGTTATGGCCGACGGGATCGTCGGTCCAGGAAAGGTGAGGGGCGTCCGCGCGGGGACCGATCCCCATGACCAACCCGCCCGGCACTGCACCTCCGAATGACTCTGTCCCGGTGATCTGGGCCTGCATGATCCGCGCAGCCAGGTCGCATTGCCTGATGTCCGGCCTGATGGCGTCGATTCCAACTCTCATCGCGAGGTCCGCTATGACGGCCGCCTGTTTGATGAGCTCGACCTCAGCCTCCGACTTGACGATGCGGACCCAGTTGACCAGGTTCGAGCCGTCCTTGAACGTGCATTTGGGCAGCGAGGCCTGCAGCCGCTCGAAGCATCGCGCGGTAAAGTAGTAGTTGTCCATTTCGACGCCAACGACGCGGTTCCCGAGTCCTCTTCGGTCAAGCTCTTGAGCGACGAACTCCATTGGATGTCGCTCCGTCGACTGAACATAGTGGTCGGGGTATCCAATCACATCGCTGGACGGCAGATAGGCCGTGCTGGTCGCACATGGAACATCGATGCCACGGCCCACCCAAACCGGCTGATGATCGAGCGCGACGATGACCATCTGGTGCGTATAGAACGACCAAGCGTCGTAGCCCGTCAGATAATTCATATTCTCCGGCGAGGTGATGAGCAGCACCTCGATCCGTCGCTGCATCATCTCTTCCTTGGTTTTCGCAAGGCGCCGCGCGTATTCGTCTAATCCGAACTGGGGCATGGTGGCTCACTTTGCTTTTCGCGGCACAGGTGATACGACGCTTGGTGACCATGTCAATTGCTGTATTGGATCATCTCATTATTTGGCGAAGAGGGAGCGAGCATGCGTTGGACCTGGAAGCCGGTACTGTCCTCATCAGCGGGCGCGAGGTACCAGGCGATGGCGGACGCCATCGCTGCCGCGATCGCTTCCGGCGAGCTTCGGCCGGGGGAAAGACTGCCTCCCCAGCGCGACCTGTCGTTTCGAATGGGCGTCAGTGTTCAGACCGTCTTTCGTGCCTATGCCGAACTCGAGCGCCGGGGTCTCGTATCCGGGGAGGTCGGGCGCGGCACCTACGTTCGGTACGCCAATCTGGACAAGGTACCTGGCTCAATCGTCGACAAAAGAGAAGAAGACGTTTTGGACTTCTCGACCATGGCGCCAATCGTCGGCGAGAAGCATGTCCCGGCTCTTCGAGATATGCTGGCGGCCCTATCGAAATCGCGGGAGCTTGAATCCCTGCTCTCCCACAGGCCGATCGTGGGATTGCACCACCATCGAAGCTTGGGCGCGGATTGGGTGAAGACCTTGGGCCTAAAGGCTTCCGCAGAAACGATATTGATCACGAATGGCTGCCAACATGGCCTTTGGGTCGCGCTTGCATCTGTGACGGAGCCAGGAGATGTGATTGCTAGCGATCATCTGGTGGACAGCAGCGTCATCACTTCGTCCACCATCCTCAAGCTCCAGCTGCGCGGGTTGGCGAGCGACCAGGCCGGCGTACTTCCGGACGCGTTTGCCGCCCTGTGCGGCCGCGAACGGGTAAGCGCCCTTTGCCTCACCCCAACCCTTAACAATCCAACCGCCAGTTTTATGGACGAGGACCGCCGTCGCGCCATCGCTGCAATCGCGAGAAAGTTCAACGTCTGGATCATCGAGGATGATGTCTTCGGTCCGCTTGTCGAGAAGAAGCCGCCTCCCATGGCCGCGCTCGCTCCAGAGCGGACATGCTATGCGACGAGCTTTTCCAAGAGCGTAATGCATTCCCTTAGAACCGGTTATCTGCTCGTCCCCGAGGAGTTGGTCTCGAGAGCGGTTTCACGGCTAAGGACGACAGGTTGGATGTCGAATTCTTTCGTCGCCGAGATCAGTTGCAGGTGGCTTTCCGATGGGACGACCGCGGAATTGATTGCCTGGCAGAGACAGAAGCTGGCGCAGCGCCACAAGATCCTCGGTCGGGCTCTAACAGATGTTGAAAAAAATACCCATCCGACATCGCTACACGTCTGGTTGCCCCTGCCTGGGCTCTGGCGCACCGGTCCTTTCGTCGAAGAGGCGAGACGGAAGGGTGTTTTGGTCACAGGACCGGATCCTTTCATCGTCGGTCGGGAGGCCGACCCACACGCGGTCAGGCTGACCATCGGCGATTCTGTTCGCGACGATGATGATTTCAAGCGCGGCGTCGAGACGTTGTCGCAGCTCCTAGCCAGCGACCCTGAGCCGGGCTTGCCACCTGTTTGAACGACAGTTGATCCCGTCGGCGAGATCTCGCAATCAGATCGAAGCAGTCGCCGCTGACGGCAAACAATTGAAATCGGTGGGAAAAGAGGCGGTGTGACCTCTGCGGTCGATTGGATCATACCAATTTGGTAATTGACATGCATAGGCCCTGCTGGAAATGTGAGGACAGTCGGCAAAGCGAAGGTCGTGCGCACAACCGGCGTTGCAGGCACGCAGCAGACATGCCGCTTAAAGCTTTGACCGCCGACTTCGATGCGGCGCGTAGTCACCTCAAAAATGAAAACAAAGGGGAACGAACATGAAAAACTTCTTCAATCTCATTTCTCACGGACGCACGTTGCGGGTGCTGGCCGGAACTGCCGTTCTTGTGCTCACGTCGATGGGCATTGGGGCAGCCAAAGCCGAGGATGTAATCAGCGCGCTCAAGCAGAAGGGCACAATCACCTCAGGCGTTGCGAACGAGGCGCCGTGGATGATCGTGGGTTCGGACGGCGCGCTCTCAGGCATCGGGCCTGACATTGATCGTGAGGCGCTCGCGGCAACCGGCATCGCCAATTATTCAGCGCAAGTAATGGACTACGGCGCAATGATCCCGGCGCTCCAGGCCCGCCGTGTCGATATCATCTCGTCAGGTGCTCTAATCATCAAGCCTGCCCGTTGCGAGCAGGTAGTCTACTCGGAGCCGGTTGTTTGCAATTCCGAAGGCTTCATGATGAAGAAGACCCTTCTGGGGAAAATTCAAAGCTACAAGGATGTCGCAGATGCGAACCTTCGCATAGGCGTCTGTGGCGGCTGCTCTGAGCAGAAACTTGCGACTGATGCCGGCATTTCGCCCCAGAACATGGTCATCTTCCCTGACGGCGTTAGCGCGGTTAAGATGCTTCAAGACGACCGAATTGACCTCTTCGCATTGCCGGATGGTTCCTTAGAGGCTTTGCAAAAGCAGAGTGCGGATGCCAACTTGGCAGTTGTCTTTCCTGTCAAGGGCACTCCGATCGGCTGTGGCGCCGCCGCATTCAATAAGGAGGACGTAGCGCTCCGCGACGTCTACAACCAAGGGCTCGCGAAGATCGTCGCCAACGGCCGGTATGCAGAGATCATGGCAAAGTATGGTCTGACAGCGCATGTAGCCCTGCGAGAGGGCCAAACGACCGCTGCTTTGTGCTCCGCCTCGAAATGAAGTCTCGCTGATTGGTGGCGTCCAGCAACGACACGTTGGACGCCACCGTAGCGGGTCTTGAGCGCATATCCGTTTAGTTGGACGCAAAATGCAAGGATCCGGTATGACGAACCCTGCCGTGGAGTTTCGGGGCGTCCGCAAGCACTATGGCGGGAAACCCGTCCTCAATGACCTGTCGTTCTCTGTGCAGAGCGGAGAACGACTGGCATTGATCGGGCCTTCGGGCTCGGGCAAGACCACCGTGCTGCGGATCCTGATGACGCTGGAGAATATTGACGGCGGCGAGGTACTTGTTGGAGGACAATCGGTATTCTCAGAGGTGAGAAACGGCTTGAAGCAAGCAGCGTCAAGTCGGCATTTGAGCCGCATGCGAAGCCAGCTGGGAATGGTGTTTCAGCACTTCAACCTCTTTCCCCATAAGACGGTTCTGGAAAACGTCACCCTGGCACCAATCCTGACCAAACAGAGCAGCCCGGCAGAGGCGCGACGAGCCGGCCTAGATCTGCTTAAGATGGTCGGGCTTGAGGACAAGGCGAACGAACGTCCAGCAGCATTGTCTGGAGGGCAGAAACAGCGGGTCGGCATCGCACGGGCGCTGGCACTAAAGCCGCAGATTCTTCTGTTCGACGAAATTACGTCCGCCCTGGACCCGGAACTCGTTGAGGAGGTGCTCGCCGTGATCACCAAACTGGGAAAAGAGACGGATGTGACGATGTTGCTCGTCACACATGAGATGAGCTTTGCCCATGATTTCGCTGACCGTGTGGTTTTTATGGACGCAGGCTCAATCGTCGAAGAGGGTACACCCGACAAGATCTTCCGCGAGCCGTCCTGCGAAAGGACAAAAGCGTTCTTGAAGAAGATCATAGCGGCCGGCCAGCGTCTTTGACTGGCTGTTGACGGCTGGTTGACCCAGGCAGAACCAGCGAAGGCATGTTCTCAATGTGGTTGTTCGATCAAGGGTTCGGTTACTTCCTACTCATCCTTCAAGGTGCGTGGGTGACAGTAGAAATTACAATCTCAGGTAGCCTTGTCGCTCTGCCAGCGGCGCTGCTCGCCGGTTTGGGCAGGTTGTCGCGCGTTGCGCTAATTCGCTGGGTTAGCACCGCCTACATTGAACTCTTCCGCGGTACATCCGTGATCGTTCAGCTTTTTTGGGTCTATTTCGCATTGCCACTGTTTGACGTCCGCCTTTCTCCTTTCCAGGCGGGCTCGCTGGCGATCGGACTGAACGTGGGAGCCTATGCAGCCGAAGTCGTTCGGGCAGCCGTGCGCGCAGTGCCGAAAGACCAGTTGGAAGCGGCGGTTGCCTTGAATCTCAGCCGCATTCAGTCGATGAGGCACATCGTCTTGCCGCAGGCCTTCGTGATCATGCTGCCAGCTCTCGGCAATGCAGGAATTGAACTCCTGAAGGCAACGTCAGTTGTTTCGCTCATATCGCTCGCGGACATGACCTTCAACGCTCAAATCGTACGAATGCAGACCGGCCGGACAGCAGGCCCATACATCTCAATCCTCATCATGTATTTCATTTTGGCTTCTCTGATCGCGTGGGGCACGCGAAGCCTGGAGCGGCGCGTCAACCTTGGCCTCGACCGAAGCTGGAAACCCTGACCTCATGACTTGGGACTGGCAATTCGTTGGAAAAATCCTGCCGGACATGTTGGCTGGCTTGTTGGTCACGATCGAAGCCACGCTGCTTGGCTCGGTTCTCGCGATGACGCTTGGTTTGCTTTTCGCCTTCGGTCAACGCGTTCAAAGCACCGCCCTACGGCGCCCGACCAGGTTTTTCGTGGAGTTCATTCGACGGACGCCACTGCTCGTTCAGTTGTATTTCTTATACTATATTCTTCCGGATTGGGGCATTACCCTGTCTCCACTCATTTGCGGAGTTTTCGGTCTTGGCTTGCACTATGCTGCATACACATCTGAGGTCTATCGCGGTGGCATCGACAATGTCGCGCGGGGCCAATGGGATGCTGCGAAAGCTTGCAACCTGTCATCCTGGCACACTTGGTGGCAGATAATTTTGCCCCAGGCCATTCCACCGATGATACCGGCTCTAGCCAATTACTTCATCGCCATGTTCAAGGAGACTCCCATCTTGTCAGTGATTTCTCTCATGGAGGTTATGGGTGTGGCGCGACAAGAGGCAAACATCTACTACCGCTATCTCGAACCCATTACATTGGTCGGGCTGCTGTTTCTGACGATCAGTATCCCCGGGGTAATACTGACGCGGTACC
Organism: Mesorhizobium sp. P2_A8; assembly: GCF_056404935.1. Taxonomy (NCBI): domain Bacteria; kingdom Pseudomonadati; phylum Pseudomonadota; class Alphaproteobacteria; order Hyphomicrobiales; family Phyllobacteriaceae; genus Mesorhizobium; species Mesorhizobium sp. P2_A8. The sequence continues at coordinate 1,618 of NZ_JBFUDB010000013.1, read as the reverse complement.
TGGATCGCTATTTCAATTCCGCGCCACGCTAGGAAGGCGACGCGAACTGTAGTCTACCAGATCAGGCCAAGCTTCCTTTTCCCGAATTTTCCCTAAGCCGCGCGTGGGGCATCGGCACTGGAGTCGAGTGTGATGTCAAATTTAGAGAACTGTTTCTCGGCCGACTATCAGCAAGCAAGGCTGAAGTTCCGTGATGCCGCTACGCAAGCGGGGGCCGCACTTGCCGAGTTTCGCCATCCCGGCCGCGGACCCAGCGACGAAATCTTGTCAACCGATGTTGCCACTCTGGGGGACGCGTCCCTGCCGAACTTGGTGGTCGTTCTGACAGGACTACATGGCATTGAAGGGTTTTGCGGATCAGGAAGCCTTGTAGGTCTTTTGGAGCAGGGGATCGTCAAGGAGCGAAGGAGCGACACTGCAATAATGTTGGTCCATGCGCTTAACCCCTATGGTTTCGCACATCTCAGGCGAGTGAACGAGGACAACGTTGACCTCAATCGAAATTTCATCGACCACGGCAAGCCGTTTCCAAGAAACGATGAGTACCGCAAATTGCACGCAAGCCTTCTCCCGGAATGTTGGGAAGGGCCCTCTCGCGACGCCGCAGAGCGCGCGCTCCGCCTTTACGAAGAGACTAACGGATATGACAATTTCATTTCGGCAGTGACGCGGGGTCAATACGAGTTCGCCGACGGACTTTTCTATGGGGGCCGATCGCCTGCTTTTTCGAATTCGCTATGGCTGCTGCTGCTATCCCAGCATGCTTCCCAGCGAAGACGCGTGGGTGTCATCGACATCCACAGTGGGCTTGGCCCTCGCGGGTATGGTGAAATTCAGTTCGAACGTGGTCCTTTAGATCCAGAATACCAGCGAGCTCAGACCTGGTATCGAGGCGAGGTAACAACCGCAGAAAATGGTTCGTCTTCCTCGGCGGAAATCACCGGCTACAGCGCCGTCGCTGTCTCGGAAACGCTCCCCTCCGTGGAATGCACCTGCGTAACCCTTGAATTTGGCACGGTTGAGGTAGGGCAGGTCTTGACCGCTCTCCGAGGAGACCACTGGTTGCATGCCAAGGCGCCGTACGACGAGCGTCTGAAGCGAAGGATTAAGCAGGAAATGCGCGACGCATACTATTGCGACGACGTCGCGTGGAAGCGGGACGTAGTGGATCGTACAGTCGAGGTGTTCCGTCGGAGCTTGCAGGGACTGAGCGAAAACGGCGTGAGCACCTGCATCTCCGCGGCCGATCGTTGATCACAGGCGTTGGATCAATGGACACACGTAGGCCATTTGTTCGGGGCACTTAGGTTTGCGATCGACGCCGATTGCCAAGTCGCGCTTCAAGATAGAACGCACCCTGCTACAACTCATGTTGCAACCAAGTTCGAATGTCGTGCTGCCAGCAAAGTAGAAATGTCGCAAAGGGGCAATTCGCGGGGCGGGGGCGCAGCAATTTAGAAACGCGACAGTGACGCGCTTCTTGGCGCCGACATGAGCGCCCGATCGGGCTTCAGCTGGTCGGGGTTGCGCAGCCCGATCGGGTGCGTTCCAGCTTGGCTCCCTGGCTTTAGCTTTGAAAGCCGCCTCACTCGGCAGCGGCCACCCTTGTCAGTGCCTG
>NZ_JBFUDB010000012.1:0-205032 GCF_056404935.1 Mesorhizobium sp. P2_A8 | reverse complement strand
GAATAGGTCCAGCCATGGCCGAGCGAGCCGAGCTTGTCGGAACCCTGCACCAGCACCTGCCACATCTTGTCGGCGACGATGACGCCCGACAGCGGCGCATAGGCCGAGGTCAGGCCCTTGGCGATGGTGATCAGGTCCGGCTTGATGCCGTAGTGGTCGGAACCGAACATGGTGCCCAGCCGGCCAAAGCCCGTCACCACCTCGTCGGCAACCATCAGCACATCATATTTCTTCAGCACCGCCTGGATCTTTTCCCAGTAGCCAGCGGGCGGCGGCACGATACCGCCGGTGCCGAGGATCGGCTCGCCGATGAAGGCGGCGACCGTTTCCGGGCCTTCGGCCAGGATCATCTCCTCAAGCTTGTCGGCGCAATGCTGCGAGAACTGCTCCTCGCTCATCGAGCGGTCGGCGCGGCGGAAGTAGTAAGGCGCCTCGGTGTGCAGGGTCGGCGCGCGCGGCAGGTCGAAGGCGTTGTGGAACAGGTCGAGCCCGGTCAGCGATCCCGTCATCACCCCTGAGCCATGATAGCCGCGCCAGCGGGAGATGATCTTCTTCTTCTCCGGCCGTCCCAGCACATTGTTGTAGTACCAGATCAGCTTGATGTTGGTTTCGTTGGCGTCCGAGCCGGAGAGGCCGAAATAGACCCTCGACATACCCTTCGGTGCACGGTCGATGATCATCTTGGCCAGCGTGATCGAGGCCTCGGTGCCGTGGCCGACATAGGCGTGATAGTAGGCAAGGTTCTTCGCCTGGGTGGCGATCGCATCTGCGATCTTCTGGCGGCCATAGCCGACATTGACGCAATAGAGCCCGGCAAAGGCATCGATGCTCTTCTTGCCATTGTTGTCCCAGACGGTGACGCCTTCGCCGCCGGCCATGATGCGCGTCGGGCTCTCACCCCGTGCGTGCGTGCCCATATGGGTCGAGGGATGGAAGAAATGATCGCGATCCCAGGCGTTGAGTTCGTTGGACTGGTCGAGCATTTTTTTGACTCCTTGAGATGTGGCCGGACGGACTAAGCGACGTCCAGGCAGAGATATTTCAGATCGGTGAAAGATTCGAGCCCGTGGCGCGAACCTTCGCGACCGATACCGGATTGCTTGACGCCGCCGAACGGGATCGGCGCGCCGGTGATCTTGACGCGGTTGATGGCGACCATGCCGTAGTCGAGCGCGCGGCCCATGCGCTGCTGGCGTGCGCCGTTCTCGGTCACGACATAGGCGACGAGGCCGTATTCGGTGGCGTTGGCGCGGGCGATCACTTCGCCCTCGCTGTCGAAGGGCGTCACGGCGGCGACCGGTCCAAAAGTCTCCTCGTGCATGATCAACGCTTCGTCGGTGACATCGGCCAGCAGCGTCGGCTGGTAGAACAGCGGCCCAGCCTGATGCCGCTTGCCGCCGGCGAGGCAGCGCGCTCCATGAGCGATGGCATCGGCCACCTGCTCCTCGACTTTGGTGACGGCGCGCTCATGCATCAACGGTCCGATGTCGATCTTGTCAGCAAGCCCATTGCCTGCTCGCAGCGCCTCAATGCGCCTGGCAAAGGCGATGCAAAAACGGTCGTATATCGGGCGCTGGACATAGATGCGGTTGGCCGCGAGGCAATCCTGGCCCGATGTGGCGAACTTGGCGTCGATGGCAATGTTCACGGCCCTGTCGAGGTCGGCATCGGCAAAGACGATCAGCGGCGCATGGCCGCCAAGCTCCATCACCAGCCGCTTCATCGTCGGCGCGCTCTGGGCGGCGATCAGCCGGCCGATCTCGGTCGAACCGGTGAAGCTCATGGCGCGGACGCGCGGGTCCTCACACATGCGGCCGACGATCGTCGCGGCCTTGCCGGTGATGACGTTGAAGACACCGGCGGGCAGACCGGCGCGCTCGCCGAGCTCAGCCAGGGCCAGCGCCGACAGCGGCGTCTCGGATGAAGGATGCGCGACGATGGTGCAGCCGGCGGCGAGAGCGGCCGCCGCCTTGCGGGTCAGCATGGCGGACGGAAAGTTCCACGGCGTCACCACACCGACGACACCGAGCGGCTCGCGCCGCACCATCATCTCGGCATTCGGCAGGTGGCTGGTGACGCTCTCGGCGTTAAGGCGCTTGGCTTCTTCGGCGTACCACTCGACGAAGGAGGCGGCGTAGTCGATTTCGCCAAGCGATTCCTGCAACGGCTTGCCCTGTTCCAGCGTCATCAGCAGAGCGAGATCGTCTTTCGCGACAACGATCATTTCGAACCATTTTCGCAGGATTCTGGACCGCTCCTGCGGCAGCAGCGAGCGCCAGGCCGGAAAGGCGCGCGCTGCGGCATCGATCGCCTTTGTCGTCTGGTGCGCATCGAGCGCGGCGACGAATGCGACAGTGGCGCCGGTGGCCGGATCGGTGACCTCGAAACTTTCGGCCGCTTCGCTCGCGGTCCAGTGGCCGTCGACATAGGCAAGCTCGCGCAGCAGACGGCGATCGACGAGGCGGTCGAGCGATTCGTGGCGATGCGAGCGGGCGAAATGCGCGGACATGGTCGTGGCCTCCCGGTTCGGACAATGCGGGAAGACTATCTGCGGTCAGCGGACAGAGAGGCTGTTTAGATGCCTTGAAGGAGAGAGACTCTCTCTATTGCGTGGACCCGACAGACAATCTCTCTGGGGTCTACGACGATACCGGCAGCAGGTCGCCTATCGGTAGCACGATTTCATCCTTCACCGTCTTGGTGACGATGTAGGTGAAGTAGCGGTCGATGCCGATCTCGCGCTCGAGCAAGCCGTCGACCAGCCGCTGATAGGCGTCTATGTCGCGCGCCATCACCTTCAAGACATAGTCGACGCCGCCGCCCACCGACCAGCAGGCGACGATTTCGGGAATGTCGCGGATGACGCGTTCGAAACGGTCGAAATCGGCCTGGCGATGGCTGGCCAGCGTCACCTCCATCAGCACGGTGGCCACCGGCGCCACGACGCGCATGGCGATCCTTGCGTGATAGCCCGAGACGATGCCGGCCTTCTCCAGCTTGCGCAGCCGCATCCAGCACGGCGTCGGCGACAGCCCGACTTGCTCGGCCAGTGCCAGCTTGGTGATGCGCCCGTCGCGCTGGATGGCGTCGAGGATTTTCAGATCGATCGCGTCGAGTTTCGCTGATGTCATCGGCGTCCGCTATTTCTCATTGCCGCGTTCGTCTCGATGCCAGGCTGGTTGCCACAATTGAGTGCTTTAGCCCCGCTTCAAGCCCGAGGTTATAAACCATTGGCGCGATCCAGAGATCGGCCGACAACGGCTTATGATAAGGAATGCCTGATAGAAGATGCACGTGCGACGGGACGGCCCTCTAAGATCAGGCGCTTTGGGTGTGTCTACTCAGGCGGCCGGCTACATAGCCCTGGCCTTCTTCATTCTGATTATCCTTCTATTTTGTAGGCCACAACGCGCTCCGTAACGCGTCAGTTAGCTTCTTGAACATGTCTAGGAAATAGAGTTCAGCGGCCCAAGGCGCCTCTCCTAAGCAATATGAACAGGTCGCCCGGCTGGCCCGCTCCGTCGGCGTTCTGCGGCATCCTACTTGGAGTCATTTCAAAATTCTCGCGATACGCCTTTGAAAAGTGCGAGGCCGAGACGAAACCACAGCCATCGCGATCTCGACGATTGGGAGTTGCGAGTTCAGGATCAGTCCAGCGAAACACGTCGGCCGCCCGATCCACTACACCTCGATTCCAAACGGTTTCTTTATCCCTCGAGCAGGGCAAAACAGTACGTGATAGCTAGCTCAGTTGCGGGAATGAGAATTTCGTCCGAAACGGCGAAAGTCGGTGTATGGAGGCCTGAGTTCTTGCCGGGCTCGCCGCTGCCGAACAAGAAATAGATGGAGGGTATGCATTGGGCGTAGAAGCCGAAATCATCGCTGCCACTGCGCGTAATGTCCTGCGAAAAAGCATCGGGCCCAGCCACCTCTAGCACCGTGCTGCGAAACCGGTTGACCATATTGGCGTCGTTTATCACTGCAGGCTCACCTGAACGTATAATGCATTTGGCTTTCCCGCGGTGCATTGCCGCGACACCTTCTGCGATTTCCCGCACCCGTTGAGATAGCTGAGCCCGGCGTGCCGGACTGCTTGTCCTGATCGTGCCTTCCAGCACAACCGAAGGACAAATTATGTTGGTTGCGTTTCCTCCATGAATTGTACCTATGGTGATAATTGATCTATCATCTATAGGCATTTCCCGCGACACGACCTTTTGGACCTCGTTGATGAATGCGGCGGCGATGGTGATGGCATCAACGCCAGCGTGCGGAGTTGCTCCGTGCGCGGAGGTGCCTGTCACGGTGACGCTGAACTGGTCTGCGGATCTGCACCGGGAAGAGCACCATATTTTCCACGGGGCATGGAGGGATCGACATGGAAGCCCACGGCACAATCGAAGCCGGTAAGCAAGTCCGCTTCCACAACGGACCGTCCTCCGAGGGGCTCGGCTTCCTCAGCCGGCTGGAATACCACGCGAAGCCTCCCGGCAAAATTGTGCCGTAATCTGTGAAAGGCCAACGCTACGCCCATGGCGATTGAAGCATGCACGTCGTGGCCGCACGCGTGCATTATCCCCTCTACCTGAGATCGATATGGTAGATCCTCCCTAACCTCGCTTATCGACAGAGCATCAATGTCGCCCCGAACTGCGAGCGAGCGTCTCTGTCCCGAAGCTGTTCCCTCAATGTCGATGTAGAGTCCCGTATCATGAAATACCTTCGCGCCGGTGAGACCGAACCTTTCCAAGGTTTCCCGGATACGCTGTTGTGTCTTCCACTCGGTGTTCGATAGTTCCGGCTCCCGATGCAACGCATGGCGCAGTTCTAGCAGCGCCTCGTGTTCGGAACTGGTGAGGAAACTGTTGATCTGAGGGTTCATGTTGTTGCGCTCCTCATGGCACGTATCTGATCAAAACCAGCGGTGGTCGTTTCGCAGCAGGGTGAATGCCGGTATACTCCGCGAAAGTTCGACCGCTTTTGGCACCCGCTCAGATGGCGTCGGCAGATCAGCGGAAGGGCAATCCGCTTCCACTTCATCGTCTTTGAAACGACGCCTAGGTCTAATTTCGCGGCAAGCCAATTTCCGCCGCTAACTCGTCGCGGCGACTGTGTTCGCCAAGCAAATCCAGAGAATGCCAAGCCATCGCATTGACGCTACCCAGCACTGGGTGACCCAGGACATCTCCAATTCGCGCAAGGTCTCGGCGCTCGATCGAGAAGGCCGCGCACGAGACAAATAGCGCATCCAACGGCCCCGTTGAATCCAAAAGCCTCTTCAGTTCGGCTTGGATGCGCTCGATCGGCACGCGGGAAATGTCATCATCGGTAACAAGATTCATGGGATGCGATAGCGAATACGCGGCGATCACTTGGATCCCGTGTGATGCAAAATACGGCGCGAATTTATTGTGCAAAGCAGGCCCATACGGGGTCAGCAACGCGATTCGTTTGATGCCGAACCGGTGCATCATCGTGACTGCTGCTATTCCGGGCGATGTATAGCGAAGGCCGCTCCGCGCGGAACTAAGATGATTGATAAGCACCTCATTTCCGAGCGCAATGGTCGCGGAGGTGCACGCAAACGCTACCAAGTCCACCAAATCGCCGGGCGGTAGCGTTGCCAGCAAAACGGGCCAATCAGGGACCGGGATAAAGCCTCCAGCTTGATGATCGGCCTCGTCATAAGAGGTGCGAGTCGTAAAAACTCGTATCGGATAACTCGCCATCTCCGCTTTAAAGGCGTCCTCTCCGACCGGGTCGGTCGAGAGCGTTATCAAACCTATGCCTTTCATCGCCGCGTAACCTCATTGTCAATCGGCCAAAACAACTGCGATCTCCCTCGTCTGACGCTGGGGGCTTAGATCTGGAAGATCTGCCGAGGCGCGCTGGTCAACACTTCCGCTCCCGTGTCGGTTACCCGAAAGGTCTCGCTGATAACGTATCCAAAATCCTCATCGATCCAATTGCCCAGCATTAGATGAAACGTCATGTTGGCCTTCAGTTCCGTCATGTCACCGTCTTTGAGACTGGCGGTTGGCTCCATCCAACCGATACCGTGGGCGTAGCCGCAGCGTGATTCCTTTCTGAAGCCCTCCTTCTCAATCGTACGGTAGAATGCGTTGGCGACATCGCTGCAGGTGCATCCTGGCCGGATCGTCTCAAGCGCGGCCCCAAGCCCTGCAACCTCCGCATCGTGGATGCGGCGCAGTCGGTCAGATGGCGCGCCAATCGAAAATGTACGCATTATGCCGGCACAATAGCCGTAGCGCACACCGCCAAGTTCAAGGTTGATCTGCGAGCCATCGCGAAAAACGTCCTCACTCCACGGGATGTGAGAGGTGCCCGTGCGTGGCGAGGAGCACAAGCCAATCTGTTGGATCATTGTTCCGGGCTTGCCATTGGCGCCGCGCGCCAGCGTGCCCAGAATTTCACCGATCGCGTCAGCCTCTCTCACCCCTGGCCGTATGACCTCGGCCGCGCGCTGAATCGCTGCATCGGAAATCGCAGCCGCTTCGCGCATAATTTCAATCTCACGATCGGACTTGACGAGGCGTATCCAGGCAACTGCTTTGGTGCAGTCGACTAACTTCGCCTTGGGCAAACGGCTCTTGAATTTCTCCGCGGTTTGAAAAAACAGGGAACTGATTTCGACCCCTATCCCGCGGTTTTCAAGGCCCGACTCCAGCAAAAAGTCGATTATTGTATCGTAGCCGTCTGTATCAGGATTGCCGACAAGTGCCTCCGGATAGCCGATGATCTTTGTGCGATCGAGGAAAGTCTCATGGATGGCCGCCGGCGCATCCATACGCCGCAGAATGAATGTCGGTTCTTCCTCTGCGATCTGCACCACAAGTCCTTGCGGCACGTAACCTGACAGCGCGGTATAGCCCGTTAGGTAGGTAATGTCGCTGGCGGAAGTAACGACAAGCGCGTCGAGGTCGCGCCGTGACATCTCTTTTTTTACCGCGGCCAGCCTGCCCAAATATTCTGTTCGGGGGAATGCCTGCGGACCCCTGTACATCGTCATATACTGCCTCCTTGGCGTTTTGATCGATAGCAATTCAAGCTGGCCAATGCTGACGGGCACAACATGAAGACACAATATGAAGATCCCTCTGTCGTCACATATCGCCGGGATAATGCCCTAGGCGTTGCCTTCAAAATATACGCATATTACGGTGGCGTTTCTGCTCTACTCCGTAGTGTTTCTCAAGATAGTGAAGCGCGATGACAGAGGGTACGCTGACCGCCAAAAAAAACAGTCCCACCATAGTGATCGGCTCAAGGTATCGATAGTGAATGTTGGCGATGATCCGTGCCTCGCCCATCAGTTCTATGACGGTAATCACTGAGAGCAAGGGGGTCTCCTTGAACATCGCAACAATGTAGTTACCAAGCGCAGGCAACATCGGGGGTACCGCCAGCGGCACGATAACGTACCGCCAGGTCTGTAGTCGGGTCAGGTTCAGGGCTTTGGCCGCTTCCCAGAGGCCCGGATCAATATTGTCGATACCGGCACGGTATACCTCGGACGTATAGCTCGAATAGTGGATGCCTAGCGTAATAACTCCCGCCATGAGAGGGCTTAGGTAAATCCCGACATCGGGCAGGACGTAAAACGTGAAGTAAAGCTGCACAAGAAGTGGAGTGCCGCGCACAAAGCCGATGGTGAACCGAACGAACGAGCCCATGACAGGGCCGGCCGAGCGCCTCAGAATTGCAATCCCCAACCCAGCCAGCATGGCGAGCGCAGACGCCAAAAGACTGGCGTATACTGTTATCTTCACGCCCTGTGCTAGCAGCGGGATAATCTGCAGCGCAAAGGACCAATCCCATTCCATGTTAAGTCCTTCGTCCTGGAGTGGGCCGGAGTCGTCGTTCGACGGCGCTAAAAAGCGACGAGAGGATCATCGCCAGCACGAAGTAGACGATCAGGATGGTGGTGAACGGTACCGACGCGTCGCCCGTTTGCGCACGTACGGTCTGCGCTCGGAAAGTCATGTCTGAAAGCGAGATCAATGACACGACGGAGGTTGATTTCAGCAGTTCAACAGCGCTATTCGAGAAGGGTGGGATCATCAGCCGCAAGGCTTGAGGCAAGAGCACGTATCTAAGCCGCTCCCAACGTCCCAGGTTTAACGCGATACATGCCTCGAACTGCTCACGTGGCAATGCCAGCATGGCGCCGCGGACAATTTCGGACATGTAGGCACCCGAATTAAGACCCAGGATGAGCACCCCTGCTTGAAGCGGAGTCAGCGACACTCCCGCCAAAGGCAGCACGAAATAGGCCCAGAACAGCTGGACAAGCATCGAACTGCCTCGGAAAAACTCCATAAATACCCTGGCCGGCCACCGAAGCCAGACAGTGTTGGCGAGGCGTGCGAAACCCACCACGAAAGCCACGAAGAGCGCCAACAGGCCTCCCATAAGCGTGAGCTCTATGGTTAGGATCGCGCCACTGAGGATGATGGGCAAGAATTCAATAGACGCTGGCATCTAAAGACTTAGTCCTGCGGCCACAATCTTGTGAAGGAATTGCTTGGTCCGTTCTTGCTGCGGGTTGGAGAAGATGTCTTTGGGCGGGCCTTCCTCTATGATGCGCCCGCCGTCCAGAAAGAGCACGCGGTCAGCAAAATCGCGCGCGAAACTCATCTCGTGGGTTACGAGCAACATCGTCATGTCGGTCTCGACCGCCAGTTTGCGCATCACATTGAGAACTTCCTCGACAAGCTCGGGGTCCAGCGCCGAGGTGACCTCATCGAACAACATGACTTTTGGCTTCAGGGCCAGCGCTCGTGCTATCGCCACACGTTGCTTCTGGCCACCGGACAGTTCGGCAGGGAGTGCGTCAGCTTTGTGCGCCATGCCCACCATTTCGAGCAGCTCCATGGCTAAAACCTTGGCGGCTGCCTGAGATAGCCCTTGAGTGAGGATCGGCGCCAAGGCCACGTTGCGCAGGACTGTCATATGGGGGAAAAGATTAAATTGCTGAAACACCATGCCGATGTTTCGGCGCACCTCGTGAAGCTGAGTTTCGCGTTGCCGCGTACTTAGCTTCGCCATGCCAGGGTTCCACAGTGGCGAGCCCTGGATGGCGACACTGCCGCCTTCAATTTCTGCGAGGGTCATCAAGATACGCAGGATTGTGGTCTTGCCCGAGCCTGACGCGCCAATCAGCGCCAGTTTCTCTCCAGGCGACACACTGAAACTCAGATCGGTCAGAACGGGATGCGCGCCATATAGTTTGCGCACGTCGGTGAATTGGACCATAGGCGATGCCATGACAGCTCCCGGAAGCATTGGCCCACAAATCGACAGAGAACGTCGGTCCCTGGGCTCATAGACGGCCAGTCGGTATCTTGGCCGTACTTGTTGGAAAGGGAAGCACCACTTTCGGGGTGCGTCCCTGTCTCGTCAACAAACGCCTCATTTGGCGCAGAGTTTTTCCGTAGTTACGTTTTCGACATGCGCGCCTTCTTCGAAATTGTACTTTTTCAATATCTCAATGTATTTGCCATTGGCGCGAATCTTACGAAGACCATCGTTGTATGCGTCGCGCAACGCGGAGCTATCCTTGTTGAAGCCGGCCGCCGCGCAGGATTTGAGGTTGTCCAGACGGACGAATCGCATTTCCTTGGGGTCCAGCCTTTTGAACATCGCAGCCCCCGTGTAGGAGTCGTGAGCGTAGACGTCGATGCGTTTGTCAGTCAGAAGCTTAATGCCGCTGGTCGCGTCGGGAAACACAACGATTTTGTCCTCCTTCACTCCAGCGGCCAGCGCCAACTTCTGCTCATAACACCCACCGCATACGCCAATCGTCAGACCCTGCTCAGCAATGTCCTTGTAAGTGTTCACCTTGTCGGCTAGCGCGGCGGGCACGATTAGGACCTCGGCATTGCACGAGACCGGATCCGAGAAAAGGACCGCCTCGCAACGCTCCGGCTTGATGTAGAGGGCCCCGCTCGTAGACAGCGTGGCGCGTTTCGATTGCAGCGCGGGGATCATCGCACCATATTCCATGACCTGACCGGAGTACTTGGTGATGCCGGCCTCCGCGAGAATAGCTGCATCCATTTCTGGTCCCAAACCGCCCGGAGAACCGTCTGCGTTCATGGTCATCAATGGGGGATCATTGGCGATTGCGATCGTTGCGCCGTTCGCTTTCACCTCATCAATCGTTTGAGCTAACGCGCTCCCATATGAAATGTTAGTCGCCCCAGCGATAAATAACGACATGACTGAGACTGCAAAGCATTTGCGTAGATTTGTCATTGCCATTCCCCTTTTCTGGATTTTACGGCTGGTTTACTAGGTTGCAACTCAGGAAGCGATGCGGATACATCTCTTCGTACGATAGCGCAGCGCTTAAGACGGCGCTGTCCTCCCCGCGTGCGCCGATAATCTGCATGCCTATGGGCAATCCATCCTCTGTCAACCCGCACGGCACAGTTGAAGCAGGCTGCTGGCTGAGATTGATCGGAAAGCTGAATGAAGACCACGAGACCCAGCTTTGCAGGTCGCCTCCAGGCGGAGTATCGTGACCGGCTTCGAATGGCAGCACCGGGACAGTCGGCGAGATGATAAAGTCATGTTCGGCAAGCAAGGCATCCATGGCGGCTCCGAACTTAGCGCGCCGTATCTCCGCAGCCATGCGTTCGACGCCAGTATAGCCTTGCCCCTCACTGGCCGCGTTTAGAAACCCTGGGTCGAGGGTGGACCACTTCTCAGGATCGATCGAAGCTAACCTATTCGCCGCTCCGACATACCAGTGAGCGTAGAAGAGTTCGAGGAGATTTTCCTGTCCCGGAAGGCGTATCTCCGCGACTATGGCGCCGGCTTCCTCGAGGTCATTTACAACGCCTTCAATCGCCGCGGCCACAGCAGGCTCAACGTTGCCGACGCAAGGCTCTTTCCAATAACCGATGCGCTTTCCCTTCCAATCGAGATGGGACACATTCAACTTCGGGTACCTAATGGGGGGCTGGGTCCAGTCGCGCAAATCGCGCCCGGACACTACTTCCAACATTGCAACAGCATCAGCCACCGTGCGCGTCATTGGTCCAATGTGTGCTACCGTGCCAAATGAGCTTAAAGGATGGGCAGCAACTCGCCCGTAAGTCGGCTTGTGGCCTACAATGCCCGTGAATGACGAGGGGATTCGAATTGATCCCCCGCCGTCCGTGCCAAGGTGCAAGATGCCTGCCCCGCAGGCTGCCGCAACGGCCGCTCCGCCCGAGGAGCCGCCTGGTGTGCGGGTTGGGTTCCACGGGTTGCGGGTGACCCCAAATGCAGGGCTGTCAGTCACCGCTTTCCAGCCGAACTCAGGTGTGGTGGTCTGGCCAATAAAGATGGCTCCGGCCTCACGCAACCGCGCGACTGAAGGAGCATCCCGATCCATGGGGGCTGGGTCGGTCGTACGGCTACCATATCGAACAGTCCATCGCCGCACATGAACGATATCCTTCACTGTAGTGGGAATGCCATCTATCGGCGAGAGCGGCTCACCTTTCGCCCATCTTCGTTCGGCGGAGCGAGCGGTCGCCAGGGCATTTTCCGGATCAAGGAAGGTGAACGGGTTTAGCGACCCTTGTATTTCAGTGGCTCGAGCGAGCGTCGCCTGGGTTATTTCGACAGGCGAAAGCTGTTTATTTCGATACGCTTCCGCGAGGCTTTCGACGCCGAAACCATTGAGTTCCGACACCCCTAGCTCCGGCAAGTACTTGCCACTGCCCGCAGTCTTCAGGTTCATTTTTCCTCCCCCTGTGAGCGGACTATGCAGGAAAATCAAAACCCTATAAAATGCATTATTTGGTGCGCTTTAGTGCATAGGATGTAGTTATGGATATGTCGCTCCGCCAGCTCCGCTATGTTGCAACTGTTGCAGAATCGGGGTCGATCGCTGCAGCGGCCCGAACCTGCCGGATTTCGCAATCATCCATTCTGTCGGCTGTCGACGCCGCTGAGATCGAGATGGGGGCCCGGTTGTTTGAACGACGCCCCTCACGCGGCGTCGTCGCGACGCCTGCGGGTCAGCGCTTCTTAGGTTCAGCGGGCCTGCTGCTTGCAGCGGAAGCAGAATTCGAGCGCTCAATGGAGAGGCACAGCCCCAAGGCGCCTAAGATTCTTCGGCTAGGTTGTTTCGAACCTTTCGGAGCTCTCTTTATGCCCGAGCTTTTGCGTCGTTTCATAGACCAGGAAGGGGTTGAGGTTCAGTTGTTCGAGGGCGAGCAGCCACAACTCCTAAGGTGGCTGGAAGGCAATACTGTTGACGCCGTGCTCACCTATGACATAGGTGCAGGGCTTCCCGGGGATGCCGCGATTTTAGCTCGTGTTCCCCCTCATGCTCTGTTGCACGTTGAGAGTGAGTTGGCCAAGCATGCTGAAGTTAGCCTGACCGAACTCGCGCGGTTGCCTCTGGTGCTTCTCGACTTGCCGCAAACTTCTGCGTACTTGTTGACCTTGTTCGATATCGTTGGAGAACGGCCAAAAGTGGGTTTTAGGACCCGTAGCTATGAGTCCGTGCGGGCCGCAGTCGCTTGCGGATTCGGTTTTTCAATTCTCAACATGCGACCCCTCGGTCGTGGAAGTCCAGACAGCGATATGTTAACGCGCAAACGCATAGTCGAGGATCTACCCGCGCCGCAATTGATAATCGTTGATCGGTATGGGCCAGCGAAGCCCCCTTTCCTACGGCGCTTCACCAGTGTGGCACAGATGTTTTTCCACGAATTCCTTTTCCCATAGCCTGAGGCAACAATCGTCGCGGACCGATCCTGTGCGACGGATCAGCACGAGCCGGGCACATGACCGGGAAAGCGTGTCACATGCGCTGGACCGCATACGGCAGGCCGCAAGGCAAAGGAGGGAAGAAGGAGAAATTCACCGCGCAGTTCCACCAGATCAATCCAGGGATGCTGAGGACGGCGTTCTACGCCTTGAGCGTGACGCGGCCCCCGGCGCAGATGGGCAGACTTGGCGAACTTATGAAGCAGACCTCGATCAACGGATCGCGGATACCTGCTCAGTCCGGTTCAACGGGAGGCGTATCGTGCCCTGCCGTCGCGGCGAACGTATATACTGAAGCCAGACGGGCGGCAGCGGCCGCTTGCGATTGCCGCCCTTGAAGACAAGATCGTCCAGAGGGCGACGGCGGCAATGCTGAACCAAATCTACGAGGGGGGACTTCCTCGGTTCAGCTATGGGTTCCGATCGGAGCGCGGCCAGCATGATGCGCTGGACGCCCTGTTTGTCGGGGTCGAAACGCGGAGGGTGAGCTTCATTCTGGAAGCCGACATTGCGAGCTTTTTCGACGGAGTCAGTGAAGGAACCGCAAATGGCTCAAGGCTGGTGTCCTGGAAGACAGGATGGTCACGGTTAGTGATGGGAACCGGGCAGGGTTCGGTGATTTCGCCGCTGCTTGCCAATATCTACCGACACTACGATCTGTCGGCCGAGCGCTGGCGACGGCGTGAGGCTACTGGCGACATGATTATCGTCCGCTATGCCGCGATATCGTGGCTGGCGAACTGAAACGCCGAGCAGGCTCGCCGCTGCAACAGTCGTCATTCGCCGCTCAATGACCTTCGATAGGACCTCGATGCGGTGCAGTCGCGTTCGCTCATTAAATCACTCCAATCCGCAATCTCCCGCGTTGTCGAAGGCGGCGAGAAGATTGACAAGGCACAAGCAGGAGCGACATTCCTACTTTGCCAGATCCGGACATTTTAACTTAGCTGCTACATCAAATAGTCGCATAAATGGCAGTCTGGAACTCACTGTAAAGTCCGGAGATATTTGGCATTTCGCGGGGGTTTACCAGTCCGGAATTTTGGGTCGCTGGTGGGTGGCCTATGCCATTACTCTCAGGAGTATTTTTGGGCTGCGGAGCGCGCGGATTTGCGTAGATTATGAAGGGCATTGTTGGTCCACCTGCCACGAATAGCGCTCGCTGTATGGAACTGAGTTTGCGCGCCTTCGATTGGACAGGCTCTGTGGTGGAGTTCCTAACCGCCATGCTTAGTCGGTGTCGGTCTTGCAGCCCACACGACCTCCAAAGCCCGCATAACTCCAGACAGCGACAGATAACTGCACGGTGGAACGTCGCTGCCTTGGCTGCCCCGCGCCAGACGATTTGGCCGGTCTGGTCTCGCCAAACTGCAGCGGGACGGCCCGGACTACTTTCGTCGCGGCATCATGATTAGTCGCGTGGTTGCGTCAGGCCGCGAGCAGGAAATTGCGGGCGTCGTGACTCGTGGGTCTGGGCCATGTCGATCGGTCAGATCGACCTCCCATCTGCTGGGCTTGTTCTCTGGCGCCTATCCCGCGGGGTTATCTGCGGCGATGTGGTTGAAGCATTTGACGCATAGTCCTCAGCGGGATGCTCCGCGAGGTGGTCTGTATCGATCAATCTGCCAATAACAGCTTGATTCGCTGCTTCATCTCTTCTGTGACCTGGCGCAACACTCCAACAAACCGATCCGCTAGCGCAGAGCGAAGTCCCTTTGCGGGTCTCCATAGGTACACATGATAGGGCACACGAACGCTCAGCTTGCGCAAGACGATGCCTCTCTTTGCGTAATGCGCGGCAGTGAACGGATTCACAATCGAAACGCCCACTCCAGCGGCCACCATTGAGCAAAGCCCGGTGGCGGTGGTCGTTTCGACGGTGTAATGACGCCCAACACCTGCAGCATCGAAGACCTCGTCTAGCTTGCGCCTGTAAGGATCATCCTCGGAGTAATAGACGAAGTCGACACCCTCGAAGTCCTGTGGATCGATAATTGCCTTCGCGGTCAAACGATGTCCCGCAGGAAGAACGCAGAGGAGTTCACCCACATCAATGTTTTCCGATGTCGCCTCGTCGTAGTCGTAGCTCCCTTCTGTCAGACCGATGTCGAATAATTGCGTAGTCATGTCATGCCGGAGCGCTACTTCACCCAGCGAATGGACTAAAAGATGTACTCGGGGACGGGTCTTTAAGAAACGGTGTGCCACATCAGGCAAAAGCGCTTCCGCGTAGGCCGGAAGGCAGGCGATCCGAAGGTGCGCGGCGTTGCGTCCTTTGATAGCTGTGGCTACCCGGCTAATTTCTTCCATCCCAACAAATGATCGTGCAACAGCCGAATGCAGCAGTTGCGCCTGGCTTGTCGGCGTTAGGCGCTTGCCGAACCTGTTGAACAGATCGAAACCTATTTGCTTTTCAAGTTCGCGCAACTCGCGACTAACGGTTGGCTGGGACGTTCTCAAAATGGCCGCCGCTGCCGTCACGCTCTTATGCACCATGATGGCGTTGAAGATTTCTATCTGGCGCTGATTGAGACGCACGTTTGTCGCTCTCCCATATATCAAAACTAAATTAGAGGCCTACGACAATCTATTTTTCTGGCCAAGGGTTTTCTGCAATCATCTTTGCTGAGAATGCAAAGCCGAAAGCGCAAATTGACAGGACCCCGGATGGCTGAACATGCCATAGCAATGGTTGCCGCCCCAGGCGCCGAGACCGTCTCGAGAGAGCTGGCGTGTCGCGACCAAGCCTTGCACATGGAGCGCGTTTGCATCGACACAATTGCAGCGGCAGTTCCCACGCCGTTCTATTGTTACTCTGCCGACTCGATAAGGACGGCATACCTTACCCTGAGCGCCGCGGTTAAGCCTGTTGGCGCCTCAATCTGCTTCGCGGTCAAGGCCAACGGAAACCTGTCCATTCTCCGACTATTGGCAGATCTAGGAAGCGGCATGGACATCGTGTCGGGCGGCGAACTGGAACGCGCAGTGTCGGCGGGTGTCCCCGCATCGAAGATCATCTTCTCCGGCGTTGGCAAGAGGCGTTCCGAGATCGCCAGCGCATTGGAGGTGGGTATTCACCAGATCAACATCGAATCTGAAGCCGAACTCGACGCTGTCATTGACGTGGCCGGCGCACTGGGCATCTGTGCCGCAGTTGCTCTGCGGGTGAATCCAGATGTGGACGCCGGGACCCATGCCAAAATCAGCACAGGCAAGAAGCATGACAAGTTCGGTATCCCCTTCGAAGACATACCGGCGCTTCATGCGAAAGCCTTGGCAGCGCCAGAGCTCGATCTGGTCGGCCTTGCGGTGCATATCGGATCGCAGATTATGGATCTGTCGCCTTATCGCGCGGCGTATTCTCGTGTTGCTGAACTGGTTAGACGGTTGCGTTCGCAAGGCATGCCCGTTCGTCGCCTTGATCTTGGTGGCGGCATCGGCATCTCTTACGATCTAGGCAGCGGGCCGGACTTGGGCGCGTACGCGACGATCGTACAGGAAACAGTTGGCGGTCTCGGTTGCGAGCTGACGGTCGAACCAGGGCGTTGGTTGGTTGGGCCGGCCGGGATTCTTGTGACCGAAGTGCTTTACATTAAAGAGACCGCCGACCGGCTTACGGCCATTGTCGATGCGGGCATGAACGATCTTATGCGGCCTGCGATGTATGGGGCCGTACATCCAGTTTTCCCTGTGAAGCAGGGTCGGCAAGGCTCGCACACCTATCAGATTGCCGGCCCCGTTTGCGAGAGTTCGGACATCTTCGGTACCTATGAAGATCTGCCTCTTCTGCGATCCGGGGACCGTCTCGCCTTTGGGTGCGCCGGCGCCTACGGCGCCTCGATGGCATCAACCTACAATGCGCGCGATCTCGCAGCTGAAGTTCTTGTCGACGGGGATCGCTTCCGGGTGATCCGGCGTAGGCAGACCACCGAAGCGTTGCTGACGCTCGAGGAAGAGACAGAGTGGCAACAATCTCCTGTCCACGCGGCGACAGATCTCAGACACGAATGGAAAGAGATATGAAGCACACGGATCTTCTCTCGCTACCGTCCCCGGTTGAGTTGCCGCTCCAGTGGCCATTCATCAAGATGCACGGTCTGGAGAACTACTTTGTTATTCTCGACCGGCGCGACGGCAACAAAGCCCTAGATGCCGACGACATAGTGCGCATCTGCAGCACGAACATCGGCGTTGGGGGCGAGCAGCTTCTGACCATTGAGCGGGCCTCGGAGGAGGGGCTGCGCGCTGGCGCTTACGCGGCGATGAGAATCTTCAACATCGACGGCAGGGAAGTTGGGGCATGCGGCAATGCCACGCGCTGCATGGCGTATCTGTTGCTCGAAGAATCCGGCCAGGATGAAGTGGTGATGGAGTTAGCGGGGGGCGCTGTCCTGTGTCGTAAGGCAGGACCAATGGAGGTCAGCGTCACCCTCGGACCAATCAGCATGGATTGGCGCAAGATTCCATTATCGAGAGAGGTTGATACGCTACACCTGCCCATCGAAAGCGGCCCGCTCGTCGATGGTATCGCTCTTTACATCGGCAACCCCCATGCGGTCTTCTTTGTCGATCAAGTCGATAGCGTCGACCTGGGTCGCTATGCGCCCGCCGTCCATAGTGATCCTCTCTTCCCAGAGGGTGCCAACGTGGGCGCCGCTCAGATCCTTGATGGACAGACCCTTCGGCTTGAGGTCTGGGAGCGGCAAGGCATAATAACCAGGGCATGTGGCACCGGCGCCTGCGTTGCCGCTTATGCGGCGCTTAAACGAGGCCTTGTCACTTCGAAGAAAATCGCCGTCCATCTTCCGGCCGGGAAGCTCGATATCGAACTTCTGGATGGCGACAGGGTCCGTATGACCGGACCGGTTGCGTTCTGCTGTCATGGTTTTCTCGAAGCGGCCAATAAACAGTAGCCGCTACGCCACAGAGCCCAGCATCGTAGAGTGTGGCAGCACCTGGCCAGCCAAAACTCGATCATCAGAGCGGTAGATTAAGACAATGGAAATCAGCCCCTCAAAAGATAGCTGTGCTTATGGGCGACCTGGTATTTTTCGAGGGTATTTGCGTTTCGACAATCCTCGTCTCGCAGACTACAGCTGGCCACTTTGTGAAATCCGCGGTAGAAAGCCTGGTCCGCGGCTATGTGTATCCGCCGGAGTTCACGTCAATGAGGTATCCAGCATCGAAGCCGCTGTACGCTTACAACGAATGATAGATCCGGAAACGATCCAGGGTTCAGTCTCTATCATTCCGTTGATCAACCAGCCGGCGTTCTACAAGTATACCGAATTAGTCTGCCCGATTGACGGTCGAAACATCAATTTCACCTTTCCGGGCAATAGGGATGGAACTTTTTCGGAAGCGCTGTGCGACTCGATCATGAATGAATGGTGCGTAGACGCTGATTGCTACGTCGATATGCATGGGGGCGACCTGCGAGAGAATGTCTCAAAATTCTCGATCTTCCAGCGCACTCAGAATGCCGAGCTCGACGCTAAAGGAAGGCGTATGGCGATGTGCTTCGACGCCGAGATAGTTATGGGTCTACCTCCTGCAGACATGGAAAAGTCGGGTCGAGCCCCGACAGGTTTTGCTCGTCACAACCGGCTGGCCCTGATGTCGGAAGCAGGAGCGAATGGGCTTCTGGACGAGGGTTCGATCTCCTTCCACCTTGAAGGAGTGCTCAACATCGCCCGGACTCTCGGAATTATCGACGCGCCCCTGGCATCGTTCCTGAACGCGCGAATTCCATGTGATGAGTATCTCTGGGTTGACAGCCCCGTGGATGGCGAGTTCCACGCTGAGGTCGAGCCGGGTGATCGGGTTATCAAGGGCCAACGCCTCGGCACGATCAGCAATCTCTTCGGCGAGACCCTGGCAGAAGTCGCCGCACCGGAGACGGGTTTTCTGTTGTGGCGGATGACGCATCCAACGATCCCAAAAGGGTCGCCCATAGGAGCGGTCGCAGTCGAGGAGACATCGGTTCACCAGTAGCATGAACACTTCAGGATGGGTTGGCGGGCCTCAGGGTGCCGGGCGATAGGACGGCCGCACATTCGGCACGCCCGGCATAGCCAGCACACGCGACTCACTCTGCTTGAGAAAAGCGGAAGGCCGACGAAAGCCGGGAAAGGGCGGTCGGAATGCCTCTAACTCTGACTAGGCACCTCATTCGTTTGACTGTCACCGGTTCGAAGCGCTGTCTAAAAAGGACTTTAGGAAATGAAATTCTCAGGCTTCCGCGTATTTGCCGAAGCGCTCAAGGGGAACACCGGATGGCGCCCGCTTTGGCGCAATCCGGAGCCCCAATCAGACTATGACTATGTGGTCGTCGGTGGCGGCGGTCACGGTCTAGCGACCGCTTACTATCTGGCCAAGACGTTCCGGCAGTCCCGTATCGCTGTGCTGGAGAAGGGCTGGTTGGGATCGGGGAATATTGGCCGCAATACGACCATTATCCGTTCAAACTACCTGCTTCCCGGCAACGAGCCATTCTACGAATTTTCGATGAAGCTCTGGGAAGGATTGGAGCAAGAGCTCAACTTCAACGCGATGATTTCTCAACGCGGAGTTATCAACCTTCTCCACTCGGATTCGCAGCGCGATTCATTTCGACGCCGCGCAAATGCGGCGATACTCGCCGGAGCTGACGCGCGTCTGTTGAGCCGTGAGGATTTGCGCGCGATGGTTCCTTTTCTGAATTTCGACAACGCCCGCTTTCCAATCCGTGGCGGCTTATTGCAGCCGCGGGGGGGAACGGCGCG
Source organism: Mesorhizobium sp. P2_A8 (assembly GCF_056404935.1). Classification (NCBI taxonomy): domain Bacteria; kingdom Pseudomonadati; phylum Pseudomonadota; class Alphaproteobacteria; order Hyphomicrobiales; family Phyllobacteriaceae; genus Mesorhizobium; species Mesorhizobium sp. P2_A8. The sequence continues at coordinate 185,476 of NZ_JBFUDB010000012.1, read as the reverse complement.
TCATGACGGTGTTGCGTGGGGATACGCTCGTGGCGCCGATCTGCGTGGTGTGGACCTGATCCAGAACTGCGAGGTCACAGGTTTCCGGATTTCTGATGGCAAGCTCCGCGGTGTCGAGACCTCGCGCGGTTACATCGGTGCCGGCAAGGTTGGCGTTGCGGTTGCGGGGTCTTCGGGCCGGGTCATGGCAATGGCGGGGATGCGGCTTCCGATGGAGAGTCATGTCCTGCAGGCGTACGTCTCGGAAGGCTTAAAGCCCATCCTTCCTGGCGTCATTACCTTCGGGGCGGGACATTTCTACATCAGTCAGTCGGACAAGGGGGGCCTCGTCTTCGGTGGCGATATCGATGGCTACAATTCCTACGCCCAGCGGGGCAACCTGCCTGTGGTCGAGCATGCGGCCGAATGCGGCTTGGCGCTAATGCCAATGATCGGGCGTGCCCGGCTCCTGCGTATGTGGGGCGGCCTGATGGATATGTCCATGGACGGCTCACCGATCATTGACCGCACGAACGTCGAAGGTCTCTTTTTCAACGGCGGCTGGTGCATTGGTGGCTTTAAGGCGACGCCTGCCAGCGGATATGCCTTCGCCCATCTGCTTGCCACCGGATCCCCACACGAGACTGCGCGCGCTTACCGGCTCGATCGTTTTTCACGCGGGTATGTAATTGATGAAACCGGCACCGGGGCACAGCCCAACCTGCATTGAGGTCAACCGAATGCTAATTCCGCATCCAATTCTGGGTTCGCGCGATGCGCGAGAATTCATCTATCTCGGCGATGTCCGGCTCCTCGACCGTCCCGACCCGACCAGGCCGAATGCCGAGCACTCCTTCTGCGACTACGTCTTTCTGCGCGACAACCCGGCGGGCGTCCACCGCGAGCTGTGGTTCCATGAGCAGGGCGATCGATCATGGCTGTTGATCACGCGCAACACAGTAACGCACGAAATCCTCGGCGCTGAACTGGCTCGCGATGCCGCGCTGGCGCGCAAAAGGAGCGGTCAATGACCCGGCTAGCAGGCGGTCTGGTCGACCGCTCGAAAACCCTGAACTTTTCCTTCGACGGCAAGCGCTACCAGGGTCATCCAGGCGACACGCTAGCCTCAGCGCTTCTGGCCAATGGCGTGCGCCTGATGGGCCGCAGCTTCAAGTATCATCGTCCGCGCGGTGTGCTCTCAGCCGGCTCCGAGGAGCCAAACGCCTTGGTCGAGCTGCGCTTGGGCGCTCGTCAGGAGCCCAATACGCGCGCAACCGTTGCGGAGTTGTTTGAAGGGCTTGTGGCGCGAAGCCAGAATCGTTGGCCCTCACTCAGCTTCGATGCCTTAGCGGTCAATGATTTGCTATCGCCGTTTTTCACGGCCGGGTTCTACTACAAGACCTTCATGTGGCCGAAAGCCTTCTGGGAAAAGCTTTACGAGCCTGCGATCCGCAAGGCGGCCGGCCTCGGAAGCTTGTCCATGCAGGCTGATCCGGATGCCTACGACAAGGGCTTCTTGCATTGCGACCTCTTGGTCATCGGAGGGGGTCCGGCCGGGCTTGCGGCGGCACTGACAGCGGCGCGCTCTGGTGCACGCGTGATCCTGGCGGATGAGGATTTCCGCTTGGGCGGCAGGCTCTTGGCCGAGACGGAAGCGCTGGACGGCGCGCCCGCTACCGATTGGATCTCGGCGTTGGAGGCTGAATTTGAGAGCTTGCCGAACGTTCGCGTGATGCGTCGCACGACCGTATTCGGTGTCTTTGACCACGGAATCTACGGTGCTGTGGAACGGGTTTCCGATCACCTTCCGGAACCGGGCGACAAGGTCCGCCAGACGCTGTGGCGCATCACTGCCAAACGCTCGATATTGGCTGCAGGTGCCACCGAACGACCCATCGCCTTTGCCGACAATGACCGTCCTGGAATTATGTTGGCGGCCGCACTGCGGGCTTACGCCAATCGCTGGGCAGCATGCCCTTCCAAGACAATCGCTGTCTTCACTAACAACGACGACGGCCATCGCACTGCCCGCGACCTTGCCGCCAAGGGCGTACATGTCGCGGCCGTTATCGACACGCGTCGTGAGGCCAAGGCCCAGGGCGATTATCGCGTGATCGCCGGCGGCATGGTGACGGGTTCCCGCGGGCGGCTGGGCCTGACAGCGATCGAGGTTTCCGCCAACGGTCGCCGCGAATGGATCGAGTCCGGCGCGCTGGGTGTTTCCGGCGGTTGGAACCCGAATGTGCACCTGACCTCCCATCATCGCGGCAGGCCTGTTTGGGATGAACCGTTGCAGGCGTTCCTTCCGGGCGCTGATGGTCCTGCGGGATTGCTTTCGGCAGGTGCGGCTGCGGGTCATTTTTCCACCACCCGGGCACTTCGCTCGGGTGGTGAGGCAGCTCTGCGCGCGCTGGACGAACTCGCAATTGCGACAGCACTGCCCGTTTTGCCACAATCGGAAGACCCAGTGTACGGGGTCGCGCCCATTTTCCACGTACCGGGAAAAAGACGCGCTTGGGTCGATTTTCAGAACGACGTGACGGTGAAGGACATCAAGATCGCCCATGCCGAGAACATGCGTCCGGTAGAGCATTTGAAACGCTACACGACGCTGGGCATGGCGACGGACCAGGGCAAAACATCGAATGTGACCGGGCTCGCCGTGATGGCGGCACTGACCGGGAGATCGATTCCCGAGACTGGAACGACAATCTTCCGCCCGCCCTACACTCCAGTGACCATCTCGGTGCTGGGCGGAGGCGATACAGGACCGTATTTCCGCCCGCGCCGCCTTACGCCGACGCATGGTTGGGCTGAAGCCCAAGGTGCCGTTTTCGTTGAGAGCGGCCAGTGGATGCGAGCCGAGTATTTCCCCCGTCAGGGCGAAACGCATTGGCGCCAAAGCGTTGACCGTGAGACCAAGGCAGTTCGCAGCGCTGTGGGCTTGTGCGACGTCTCGACCCTCGGCAAGGTCGACGTGCAGGGCGCGGATGCCGGGGAATTTCTGAATCGGCTCTATAGCAATGTGATGAATACGCTGAAGGTCGGTCGAGTCCGCTACGGGCTAATGCTGCGCGAAGACGGCTTTGCCTATGACGACGGCACCTGCGCCCGGCTAGCCGAGGATCACTATGTCGTCACAACGACGACTGCCAACGCCGGGCTAGTCTACCGCAACATGGAGTTTGCCCGGCAATGCCTGTGGCCGGAACTCGACGTGCAGATCATCTCCACGACGGACGCCTGGGCACAGATCGCAGTGGCCGGACCAAAATCGCGGGACCTGGTCGGTCGCATCGTGGAAGGTTTGGACCTGTCGAACGAAGCCTTCCCCTTTATGGCCTGCGCGGAACTGACTGTTTGCGGTGGTTTACGCGCGCGGCTCTTCCGCATCTCGTTCTCCGGTGAACTCGCCTACGAAATCGCGGTACCCGCCCGCTACGGCCAGGCCCTCATGGAACGGCTGATACAGATGGGAGCTGACCTCGGAGTCACGCCCTACGGAGTTGAAGCGCTATCCGTCCTGCGCGTCGAAAAGGGCCACGTAGGTGGTTCGGAACTGAATGGCCAGAGCACGGCCACGATGCTTGGGTTAGGCAAAATGGTGTCGCAGAAAAAGGACGCCATCGGCGCGGTCATGTCGCAACGTGAGGGACTGGCGGCTGATGTCCGCCGTATTGTGGGTCTTCAGCCCATCGAGCGCGCGGGCAAGGTTGTTGCCGGGTCGCATCTGTTTACCGAGGGCGCAGCGCAAAATCTCGACACCGACCAAGGCTGGATCACGTCGGCCTGCTACAGCCCACATGTAGGATCGATGATTGGGCTCGGTTTTCTGGAAAACGGCGACCAACGTCTAGGCGAGGTGATTGTCGCCGCGAACCCCGTCGAACGCGAAACAGAACGCCTGCGGATCGTGCCGGCACACTTCGTTGATCCAGAAGGAGCACGTCTGCGTGACTGACCTTAACGCCTTTGCGGCGCTCGGCGCCGCGCAGCCCCGCCTGGGATCTTTTGCGGCACTAGACATCCGGGAGAATCCAAATCTGGCGCTTGCTTCTCTGGCGCTAGGCCGCGGTGCGACAAAGCCAGTGCCCTTTGGCCTTGAGCTTCCGGAGCCGGGTCACTGGGTGGCAGGGCAGGGGGTGGCAGCCTTTTGGGTCGGCCCGGATCATTGGATGATCGAGGCCGAGGGCCGTGCCGAGGAGGATTTCGCCGCCGATCTGGAAAGGCGCGCGGCCGATTGTACGATAACCGAGCAAACGGATGGCTGGATCGTGTTTGAGATTGTTTCGGGGGCCGGAATCAAGCCTCTTGAGGCATTGTTGTCGAAGCTCGTTAACATAGATACCGCGGGCTTTGGCCCTGGCCGAGCGACACGAACCGGCCTCGATGACATGAGCTGCTTCGTGATCCGCCGGAACGAATACCATATTGCCCTCCTGGGGGCACGGTCGTTTGCCGCATCACTCTGGCACGCGGTGGAAACAGCAGCGAGGCGGTTGCAGGAAAACGCAACGTGATAGAGGCCCTTCCATATATCCAGATTGGATTAAACGGCAGCGAAATTCTATTTTCCAAACTAAGATATCCGTGGAAATCTCTGGTCGGAAAAGGAGAGGCGGCGGCTGCTATGCAACAGGAACTCTTAGCTTGTGCTCAAGGAAGGACCCCGTCGCAATTGCTTTGCGCCCCGTTGCGCCGGACGCTATCCGCGAAGGTTGGTTGATTGGCCGATGATACACACGGATCTTCTCTCGCTCCCTTCGCCAATCGGATTGCCGCTGCAGTGGCCATTCATCAAGATGCACGGTCTGGAGAACTATTTTGTTATTCTCGATCGTCGAGACGGCAGCAAACCGCTAGATACTGAAGAAATTGTGCGCATATGCAGCATCAACGTCGGCGTCGGCGGCGAGCAGCTGCTGACCATTGAACGGGCTTCGGAGGAGGGGCTGCGCTCCGGCGCCTATGCGGCGATGCGGATCTTCAATATCGACGGCAGGGAAGTTGGGGCATGCGGCAACGCCACGCGCTGCATGGCTTATCTGCTGCTCGAAGAATCCGGCCGGGACGAAGTGCTCATGGAGTTGGCGGGGGGAGTTGTCCACTGCCGCAGGGCGGGGCCGATGGAGGTCAGCATCACGCTCGGACCAATCAGCATGGATTGGCGCAAGATTCCATTGTCGCGAGAGGTTGATACGCTCCACCTGCCTATCGAAAGCGGACCGCTGTCGGATGGCGCCGCCCTCTACATCGGCAATCCACATGCCGTTTTCTTTGCAGACCAACTCGATAGCGTCGACATGGGTCGCTATGCGCCCGCGGTCCATAGTGATCCTCTCTTCCCGGAGGGGGCCAACGTGGGGGCCGCTCAGATCCTTGATGGACAGACCCTTCGGCTCGTCGTCTGGGAAAGACCAGGCAAACTCACTAGGGCATGTGGAACCGGCGCGTGCGTTGCCTCCTATGCTGCGCTCAAACGAGGCCTCGTCACCTCCAACAAAATCGCCGTCCATCTCCCGGGCGGAAAGCTCGATATCGAACTTCTGCAGGGCGATACAGTTCGCATGACTGGTCCGGTCGCTTTTTGCTGTCACGGATTCCTAGGAGGAGGCAAGTAACGCCCCAGTGTTACCAGAGGCCATGGCTCCAACGCGGCACCGATAAGAGATAACGAGAGCGACTATCACAAAAACAGGGGAAAGATCATGAAAGCGCTAACAACATACTTTGCATTGAATGCAGGACTGCTGATTGTAGCGTTGCCTTTTGCAGCACAATCGGAGGAGATTCCTGATAACCTCAAAGGTACGGGCGAGGTCGTCATAGAATCGAGCGGCGGGACCTTGGAAGCGGCCGAGAAGAAGGCATTTTTCGATCCCTTTACGCGAGACACCGGCATCAAAGTTGTGCTGGTTGCAGAGGATCACGCAAAGCTGTTGGCCTCGGTACAGCTTGGCCAGCCCGCAAATGACATCGCCGACCTGGCTGGTGGTCAGCTTGCGAGTTGGATCGCCAAGGATGGTGCTGAGAAGATAGACTATAGCTACTTCGCCAAGGAGACCCTTGCGAGCATACCGGAGGCACTCAGAAACGAATTCGGCGTTGGCAATTTCACCTATTCGGCTGTCATAGGCTACAACACCAAAAAGTTTCCGGAGGACGGAAAGCACCCAAAGAACTGGGTCGACTTCTATAACGTCAAGGAGTTTCCGGGGAAGCGCGCACTATCGAAATGCGAAAAGATGGTTGAGGGCGGCCTACTCGAAGGGGCGCTGATGGGCGATGGTGTGCCGGTCGACCAAGTGTACCCGATCGACATAGCTCGGGCCTTTACCAAAATCAAGGCGCTTATGCCAGATGTAGGTCGCTGGCTGGTCGCTGGTGCAGATGGGCCCCAGAGCCTAATCGACGGCGAGGCCGACATGGCCTCGACCTACAATGGGCGGATGGCGGCTGCAAAGGAGCAAGGAGCACCCGTTGCGTTTTCGTGGGAGCAGTCCTTGCTTCAATATGACTACTGGGTGGTTATGAAAGGCTCACCGAACAAGGAAAACGCGTTCAAGTTCCTGGCCTATATCTCCCGCCCAGGACCGCAGGCGGTTTTTGCCGAGGCGATCCAATACGGCCCGGTCAATCAGGACGCGTTCAAGCTGCTTCCTAAGCAGCTAGCCGAAAATCTACCCGGTGCGCCGGATCTCATTAAGAAGCAGGTGTTCCAAAACTACCAGTGGTGGGGCAAAACCGGACCAGATGGCCGCACCAACTATGAAGTTGCGATGGAACAATGTGTCGCGCTGCTATCGCAGTGATCTGTCGCTGCAGGGAGGGGTCTGCCTGCAGCGACGACTATGCCAACCGCATCGGTCGGTTCGGAAAGCAAACGCTCTAATCGGAAAGTAATGAGTAAAATGGAAGTCATCGCACTCAGCAACAGCTGCGAATACGGCCAACCCGGCATTTTTCGTGGACACGTACATTTTGATAGTCCGCGGCTCGCCGGCTACAAATGGGAGATTTGCGAGATCCGTGGGAAAAGGGCAGGTCCGCGTCTCTGTATCTGCGCGGGTATTCACCCAAATGAGGTGTCGGCAATAGAAGCAGCCGTGCGGCTTCAAAAAGCGTTCGATCCGGAGATTATGGCGGGCAGCGTTTCCATTATTCCGTTCATCAACCAGCCGGGGCTCTTTGAGTATCCTGATTACGTTTGTCCGCTTGACGGCAAAAATATCGAACACACGTTTCCCGGCAAGAAGGACGGAACTTTTTCCGAAGCCCTTTGCGACGCGATCATGAACGAATGGTGCGACGGCGCAGATTGCCTCATAGACATGCATGGCGGCAACTTGCGAGAGAACGTCTCGAAGTTCGTGATCGTTCAAAATTCGCTTGACCTTCAGCTTAGTGCCCGAGCGCGGCAGTTGGCGATGTGCTTCGACGCGGAGTTTGTGCTTGCTCTGCCGACGCGCTTTATCGACAGGCCAGGAACATATTCTCCCTCAGCTTTCGCTCGCCAAGGTCGACTCGCCGTGCTCCCGGAAGCTGGAGCAAACGGTCTAGCGACCGAAGACACAGTCTCCTTTTTCGTCGACGGAGTGTTGAACGTGGCCCGCGCTCTCGGTGTCATCAGCACTCCGCGGTCAGAAATCCGAAACGCACAAGTGGTGTGTGATGACTATCTCTGGGTTTATTGTCCAGTTGGCGGAGACTTCCACGCCGAAGTGGAACCCGGCGACCCTGTAACCAAGGGCCAAAGGCTTGGCACGATCACCAATCTCTTCGGCGAGACACTAACCGAAGTCAACGCTCCGGATTCAGGCTGTCTTCTGTGGCGTGTCACGCATCCATCAATCAAAGAGGGCTCTTTTATGGGGGCAATCGGCACCCAGGAACACAGACCCCCCCAATAATTTGGGGCACCTGCGTTCGCATCGCATGTTTTCGCCAGCAATGTACAGATATCGAACTGGAGTCGGCTCGATGCGTAAACGCCGTTGACCGTCTGAACGGCGCAGGCGTGCCACGAGTTGCTTGCAAATCGCATATGACCAATAGGAGGATTATTAATGGTTGCGGACGAAACACTCAGGGTCGCGCGATCAACTCCCCAGATGAAGCTACAGGACTATACAGCCCAAGTAGATTTCGCAAAAATGAGAATCTACCGAATGAAGCGGACCCAGGATCAGCTCGCGAAAGCTGGATACGCGGCAGCCGTACTGTTCGATCCTATCAATATTCGGTACGCGTCCGGCGCCAGCCGTCATCCCATTCTCAATTTCCATCTGCCAATGCGCTGCCTCATTTTGCCGGCGGAGGGCCTATCGGTGATTTATGAGTTCGACAAATTGGAAAAGGAAACGAGCACGCTTCAAACAGTGGCCGAAGTGCGAGGTCCGCTGTCGACCACCTTCTTTGCAGGCGGTCCGCGCAACGAAGAATTCGTAAAGGCTTGGGTCAACGACGCCTGCGACGTCTTGCAGAGCATGGTGGGAAGTGACAAGCGGATCGCCATCGACCGCATCGACCCGGAGACAATCGGAGCATTCCAGGCCAAGGGCTATGCAATCGGAAACGCCCAGAAGCCGCTGGAATTGGCCCGGGTCATCAAGTCGGACGAAGAGATTGCATGCATGAGCATGGCGATTACGGTCGGTGAGGAGGGCATGTACCGGATGCGCGAAGCCCTGCGACCGGGCATGACGGAAAACGAGCTGTGGGCACATCTCCATCATACCAATATTGCGCATGGAGGTGAATGGATCGAAGCACGTCTCCTGAACTCGGGCGGCAACATCCTGCCATGGGGAAAGGGCAGCAGCGACAAGATGATCCGCGCAGGAGAGCTGGTTGCTTTTGACACGGACATGATCGGTCCATTCGGCTACGCTGTCGACGTCTCTCGAACTTTCTATTGCAAGCCAGGCAAGCCGACAGATGAGCAGCGGCGGCTGTACAACCACGCCGTTGAGGAGGTGGCACATAATCTTGCTCTTGTGCGACCCGGCTTTAGCTTCAGAGAACTTTCCGAGAAAGCCTGGAAGATCCCTGACGAATTCGTGTACCACCGGTACTCTTGCCTCGCGCACGGGATCGGAATGTGTGACGAGTATCCTTACATCACTCATGCCTTCGACTGGAAGCAGTATGGCTACGATGGCGTCCTCGAGGAGGGCATGACGATCTGCATCGAGAGCTTCATCGGCTCGGAGCACGGAATCGAAGGCGTGAAGCTGGAGGAGCAAGTGCTTGTGACTCGCGACGGCTGTCAAAAGCTTTCGACCTTTCCCTATGAAGACGAGTTGATGAACTAGCCTTAGCTTAGTTTCATCCATAGACGGCGAGCTGTCGATTTTATTGTCGAAATCGTCCGGCTAGTCGGGCGAGATCCGGTGGTGTGTTGCCGCTAGCTCCAAAGCAAATCTGCAACCGTCCGGTTCACCGGACGGCGACGTTTACCCTGCTGCACTTCATTTCGAGATTTTTGCGCGGCTTCGAACCGAGTGACGCAGCCTGTTGCGTGAAGCTCTGCGGGTCATGGTTCGCTTGTTGAAGCAGGCTGATGCCCTTGGCGGCGGCCCCGCTTGTGAGAATGGCGCGATTACTGCCGCGCGGCCAAGCAGAAAGGACGACTTCGCATATATCGAAATTGGATTAAAGAGCGATGAAATTCTATTTTCCAAGCTAAGAAATCTATGGAAACCTCCGGTTGGAAAAGAAAGCTCCAGGCTGTTACGCACCGGGAGGAGCCCCAAGCTTGCGATCAAGGAAGAAACGCAGTGGCAAAAATGGGAAGCTGATCCTGGAGCGCAGGCCATCCACGAATGGGAGTTGATTGGCCGTGCGAGCCAGCGCCTGCGTTGCCGCTCATGCGGCGGTGAAGCGAAGTCTCGTCACCTCCAAACAAGTCTCTGTTCATCTTCCGGGTGGCATTACTTACCGCAGGAAAAGGGCTCAAACCGTGCGGCTTGGACAGATAATGAGAGCCAATCACAAAAACAGGGGAATTAAAAATGAAAACCAAAAATCTTGCATTCATTACGGCGTTCCTGCTGTCGACGACCGTTGCCGCGCAATCGCAAGAAGTTCCTGCGAACCTCAAAGGTAGCGGGGAAGTCGTTATAGAAACGGGCGGAGGAACCTTCGAAGCTGCGGCCAGGAAGGCATTTTACGATCCGTTTACGCGTGACACCGGCATCAAGGTTGTGCTGGTTCCAGAGGATCATGCAAAGCTGTTGACCTCAGTGAAGGTCGGACAGCCCGCAAACGACATCGCCGACATTGCCGGGGGCGAGCTAACGAGTTGGGTGACCAAGGACGCTCTTGAGAAGATAGACTACAGTTACTTTGCGGAGGAGACTTCGGCCAAAATACCACAAGAGATGAGAAACGATTTTGGGGTTGGTGACTATCTATGGTCGTCTCTTATTGCTTATAACACCAAAAAATTCCCGGCGGATGGCAAGCACCCAAAGAACTGGGTCGACTTCTACAACGTCAAGGATTTCCCTGGGAAACGGGCATTATCGAAATGCGAAAAGATGGTTGACGGCGGTTTGCTCGAAGGGGCTCTCTTGGGTGACGGCGTCCCATCTGACAAGCTTTATCCTCTCGACATGGATCGTGCCTTTGCCAAAATCAAAGCCTTGATGCCGGACGTGGGTCGCTGGCTGGTTGCCGGCGCCGATGGCCCCCAGAGCCTTATCGACGGTGAGGTCGATATGGCCTCGACTTACAACGGACGAATTGTGGCTGCGAAGAAGCAAGGCGCCCCGCTTGAGATGTCGTGGGATCAATCACTGCTTCAGCATGGATATTGGGTTGTCACGAAAAATTCTCCCAACAAGGAGAATGCGATGAAATATTTGGCCTATATCACCCGACCAGAACCGCAGGCGACTTTCGCCGAAGGGATATTCTACGGGCCGATCAACAGTGATGCGTACAAGCTGCTTCCCAAGGAGCTTGCCGATATAATGCCCGGCTCACCGGGAATCGTGAAGAATCAGGTTTTCCAGAACTACGAATGGTGGGGCAAGGCCGCCTCTGATGGCCGCACCAACTACGATGTTGCGCTAGATCGCTGCGTGGCTCTGCTGTCGCAGTGATACGGGAGCCGCTGCAGGCGCGGAAACCCTGTAGCGGCTAATGTGCCAACGGCGTGACAGGTAGCACTCTGACCGCCCTCAAATGATTGCGGTTATGTCGCTTCTGGATAGACATGAATCACAGCCACCTTTGTCGTCAGGACCATATCTCGATCGACTACCTAGGTAGCTGCAGGGCGCTGTTGAGATCTGTACTGATGACACAGCGCCAGTGTCTTTTGGCCCGATTTGTAGTCGGTTTGATGGGATGCTGGTGTGGGGATGAGTGCGCGGAAGGGCGCTCCTCCGCGGAACGCCTTGGAGCGTCCCGAGAGGATTCTTGGCACTGGGCGCCGGCGTCCCAGAAAATGGGATGAAAACCAGGAGCGACATTTGTATGAGTGTGATGTTGACAACAGGAATGGCCACTGGTTCGGCCGCATCACCAGTGGACAAGAGGCGAAGTCAAATGAAAAACCTCCTGGCAAAGCCCTGGCTTCGGGGTAGCATCATTGCTGGTCCGCTCGTTGTGCTTTTGGTCGGTTTTCTCGTCATTCCGCTGTGCTTTATCCTGTGGGGCAGCGTCGAAGGTACCAAACTGAACTTTGCGCACTACGCGCGCACACTCTCCAATGAAACCAACCTGAAGATCCTGTTGTACACTCTGAGGATTGGGCTGATCGTGACCGTGGTCTCACTCGCAGCAGGGTACCCGGTTGCGTATCTGCTCACGAAGATCAGGCCGCGAGCATTGTCGATCGTGACCATATTCATTCTCATCCCGTTGTTCACCGCCTTTCTTATCCGGACCTACGCGTGGATCATCATCCTCGGTCGTCAAGGGATTATCAACAACACACTTCTCTGGCTCGGCATTGTCAGCGAGCCTCTGCCGCTCCTCAATACGACCTTCGCAGTCGTCATCGGCATGACACATGTGTTCATTCCGATGGCAATCTTCACGATGTATTCGTCGATGGTGCGGATCGATCATGATTTCGCTCGCGCGGCGCAGATTCTTGGCGCGAAACCGGTTCAGGCATTCTTGCGTGTCTATTTCCCGATGTCGCTCCCGGGCGTCTTCTCCGCTGGGGTCCTGATCTTCATCATAGCAATCGGGTTCTACATCACGCCGGCCCTTCTCGGCGGGCCAAGCGACACGATGATATCGCAGCTGATAGTCACGCAGATGACGACGCTGCTGAATTTCGAAATCAGCTATGCGTCGTCGATTGTGCTCCTGCTGGTGACCATTGCGACGCTCTTCCTCGCAAGCCTCTTTATTCCTCTCGAGATGATCTGGTCTCCCTCAATCGCCGACCTGTCGAACCGGCCGCCTAGCGCGAGAGCCCGCGCCTTAAAGGGCGCTAGACGGATTTTGGACCCGCTGCTGGTTGCTGTCGAAACGCTAGTTCATGCAGTCACGAAGCCGCTCTTGACCGTTAAATCGCGCTGGCTTTGGATCTACACGATCATCGTCGTGGTGTTTCTAACGGCGCCTCTGATCGTCATTGTCGTCCTGTCGTTCAGTTCGTCCCCCTTCGTCGTCTTCCCTCCTCCAGGCTTTTCGCTGCGGTGGTGGGAAGAGTTGGCGAACGCCACGGATTGGCATGCCTCCTTCCTCTTCTCGACTAAGCTCGGGCTCACCTCTGCGCTACTCGCGACGATCATCGGCACCATGGGCGCCTTCTGGCTGGTCCGCACGACGCTGCCAATCAAGAGAGCACTTTTCCTGTTTTCGCTGTCACCCCTCATGGTGCCGGTTGTCATCGTCGCGACGTCGCTCTACGTCTTCGAAGCGCGCATCCACCTGCTAGGAAGCTTCATTGGGCTGGTGATTGGACATATTGTTCTGTCGGTGCCCTATGTCATCGTGGTCATGACCGCCGCGTTGCGTGGTTTCGATCAGTCGCTCGAGAGGGCCGCTGCGGTGCACGGCGCGCGCCCCATCCAGGTACTTCGCCTCGTAACGTTGCCGATCCTTAAGCCGGCATTGATTACCGCGGGTCTTCTCGCGTTCTTGACCTCATTCGACGAACTGCTCGTCAGCATCTTTCTGCTTGGACGACAGACGTCAACGCTACCGATGAAATTCTGGGGGGACATCAAGTTCCAGGTCAACCCGCTCCTTAGCACGGCCTCGACCTTCATCGTCGCGCTCGTGATCGTGTCGATCCTGACTGTTCAGTGGATCAGGGTACGGCATGAAAAGCGTACCTCGGCCAGCGCCAACAAATGAATGATCGGAGGCAATGATGTCGACCAGCCTTGAGATGAAGAAAATCCAGAAATGGTATGGGGCGCTCCACGTCGTGTGCGACTTCGACCTCTACGTTAAGCCGGGAGAGTTTCTAACCTTTCTAGGTCCCTCTGGGTCAGGCAAGACAACCGCCCTGAAAATGATCGCCGGCTTTGAATCTCCGAGTGGTGGCGACATGTTGCTCGGGCCACGCTCCATCGTAGACGTGCCGCCTTATGAGCGCGGGATCGGCATGGTGTTCCAGAATTATGCGCTTTTTCCACATATGACAGTCGCCGAAAACGTTGCCTTTCCGCTCACGGTCCGCAGGGTTGGGCGGGCCGAGACCGAGGAAAAAGTCTTGCGGGCTTTGCAATTGGTCAAAATGGTCGAGTACCGTGACCGCTACCCAAATCAGCTTTCAGGTGGACAGCAGCAACGCATTGCCCTTGCGCGCGCCGTCGTCTTCAATCCGAGCATCCTGCTCATGGACGAGCCGCTCGGCGCTCTCGACCGCAATCTCCGCGAACACATGAAAATCGAGATCATGCGCATCCAGGACGAGTTGAATATGACTGTCGTCTTCGTTACCCACGATCAGGACGAAGCCCTGACTATGTCGGACCGCGTTGCTGTCATCAATGAAGGCAGGCTCGTTCAGGTCGCTGACAGCAGGAGCCTCTACTACAGCCCTCAAGACCGTTTCGTTGCGTCGTTCGTCGGTGAGTCCAACCTTCTCCCCTGCCGAGTCGATCGCATTGAAAATGGGGCAGGCAAGGTTACCATCGGCGCTTCTACGTCAGGCGTCGCTCGCTTGTCCGGGCAATTGGGGGGCGAAGCGGGATGGCTCTTTGTGCGGCCCGAGCATGTTGATATTAGCCCGATCGGCGCAATCCCTAACGCCGAGAACGTCCTCAGTGGAGTTGTCAATGACGCCTTATTTCTAGGCGAGATGACGCGCTATGCGGTTCGTTGCAACAATGAAACGATTACTGTCAAGCAGCAGAATCGCGGGCAAGCCCAACTCGCCGGGGGAACGCCGGTGACCGTTTCCTGGGACGCGGCAAACTGTATAGTATTGAATTGAACTGAACCGTTCAAACTCAATGCTACGCCTTACGGGTGAGCGACTCGGCAGTGAGGCCTCAAGAGGGGGTGAGCCGAGCCAGCCCAATTCGTCAACACTATTGGAAAACGAGTATGAGAGTTTTCGTTGCTGGGCTACCGAAGTCAGGAAAGACGACGCATTTCTCTGTACGCGGCCAACCAGATTCCAGAGACTGAGTACGCCAGCATCGTGGTACCTCCGCGATACGTTAAGGCTCAATTCAACAAGGAAATCTGACCATGAAATACGACGTCGTCATAGTCGGCGCAGGTTTTGCTGGTGTTATTGCCGCTCGTGAACTGCGTCATTATGGGCACAAGGTCTTGGTGCTTGAGGGTCGGGAGCGAATCGGGGGGCGCACGCGAACTGAGCAGAAATATGGTGTTCCCTTGGAACTCGGCGGCACCTACCTTCAGTGGTCTCAGCCACATGTATTCCGTGAAATACTACGGTATGGGCTTGAGTTGGCACCGCCTACTCTTCGACGCGACAAGCGGCACTGGATTGCGGGAGGTAAGCTCCACTCAGGCGCGGCAGAGGAGCTCTACAAGCTGGCGGCACCTGGTCTCGAGGCAATGCTAGCTGATGCTCAAGAAGTGTTCCCGTATCCTTATGAAGCGGGCCGGGTCGATATCACAAGGGTGGATCAAGAATCATACGCCGATCGGTACGCACGTATCTCCCATCCCCTGACGCGTGATCTTGCTAGCGCGGTCCTCAGTGAAATCGCCACGTTCCCCGAAGAGCAGTCAATCACCTCATTGTTGCGCTACGTCTCTGCGATAGGGAATTGGCAGACCTTCTTCAGTTCAGCTGGTGGTTGGAGGCTCAAGACAGGTACGAAGAGCTTAATCGAAGCCATTGCTGATGAAAGTCGTGCAGAGTTTCGCCTTAGCGCACCAGTTGCGAAGATCGTCGACGATGGTACCCAGGTTGTGACTACAACTCGGGCAGGTGAATCCATTCAGGCACGCGCTGCAATTGTCGCTGTCCCAATCAACACGCTGCATCAGATCGATCTCTCACCCGGGCTTCGTATGCCTACCAAGCGATTGGTTGAGGAGCAGCAGCCGAATCGTAACTTTAAGTTATGGGCTCTCGTCCGGGGACAAATCGAACCTTTTGGCGCCTCTTCCCCGATTCACGCAAATCCGCTCAGCTACGTCCAGACCGAGTATCGGATTGACGGCGACACTCTCGTGACTTGCTTCGGCGCTGATCGGAGCAAGTTCGATATTTTCGATCGTAACGCGGTGCAGAATGCCCTCCGCGCCTACGTACCCGGTCTTGAAGTCATCGAGGTCACTGCACATGATTGGGTTTCGGATGAGTTTTCGCAGGGTACTTGGGCCACCTTGCGCCCAGGTCAGCTCTCCGAATTGCTCCCGGACATCCAAAGACCTCATGGTAGGATCGCGTTCGCGGGCGCTGATATATCGCGGTCGCCTTATATTGGTTGGATAGAGGGCGCGTTCGAGAGTGGATCCACGACCGCGCGATCGGTATCACAGAGTTTTTTGGGTGGTCGATAAAATTCAATGGGCGGTTGGCTGGTCATTGTTGGGCGCCAAGAGCTCTGTCACGCGCCAATAATTTCTCAGACGGATCCGGTCTTCTATCCCAGCTTGCGGTCAAGCCACGCAACAAAGGAGATTTTACGTTGAAGGCGATCAATCTCCCCTACACCGGAATCCCCAGCTACCTGCGGCAGCGCATAGCGCTAACGCAGGCCGACTACGTCGGGGCAAAAATCGGCATTCTGGGGGTGCCATTTGATGAGGGCTCTCCTTTCTTGCCTGGCTCACGCATGGGCCCTCGGGCGATCCGAGAGCATTCGATTCGGTTCTCCCCTACGGAGGCGCTGTACGATCCAGACGTGAATGAAACCTACTTGGGCGAGGAGTTTAAACGTGGCCTGATTGTAGATTGCGGCGATGTCGACATCCGACCCGCGAACGCCGCGAGGACCTTTGAACTGATCACGCAGCGAGTTCGGGAGATAATTGAAGCTGGCCTGCTCCCCGTCGTAATCGGCGGCGATCGTTCCATTTCCTATCCGATCTTCGAAGCTTTCAAGAAGCCGCTTCACGTCATCCAGTTCGACGCCCATCAGGACTACTCCGAAATCGACGAGGATATGAATCGAACAAACATGCATGCATTCCGCCAAAATGAAGAGTGCCTCTCGTTGACTCAGGTGGGAATCCGCGGCCTGCGCACCAACAAATCCCATGTCGAAGAGTTGCGCGCGAATGGTCACAGAGTCGTCTGCATGACCGAGACGCGGCGGCTCGGGCCGCAGGGCATCGCCGAATTGTTGCCGGCAGGCTCTGATGTGTATGTCACAATCGATGTGGATGTGCTCGACATCAGTATCATTCCAGGCTGTGTTTCGGGCACACCGGATGGACTGACTTTCCGTCAGCTCATGGAAAGTTTGAAGGCAATCGCCGAACGGCATCATATTTCGGGCTTCGATTTCGTCGAGGTCAATCCGCTGCTCGACGTTCGGACCGGGGCATCAGCAAATCTAGGTGCGATGATCGTAACCGGCTTCCTCGGCTACATTTGCAACCAACCTTGGTGGGCTGCGCGTCGAGACACTTGATCTGCAAGGGGCATGTTCTCGCATGGCAGGCGCGGTGGACAGGCGTCGCTGATGCCGCACAAATCTGATGCTGAACAGAGCTGAAGCTATCGGTCGGTGCGGCGGATCGACAGCTCTGCGAGATCCAGAGACTAAAACGCGACTCGCGCGTAGCAGCTGAAGGGTCGAGGGGTTCCCGAATGATCCGGGGCGAGAATGAACGCGAATATATGGATCTACCAGCTCCCGAAGTACCGCACCAAGTTTCTACGAAGGGAGCGCGGTAGCTGAGGCAAATGATATTTTATAAGCTTGAGTGCTCAACACCATGATCTAGCTCGCCGAGGAGGTATGACGATGCTGTGCGTCGCCCACGAGACGTGGTTTTGCCCGTCAGGTCGCAAACCGCATCATTTTTAGGGATCAGGGCTAAATCGTCGAACAGAACTCGCCGCATGAATGCTGAGTGCAACATCGCCAGCCTGCCAACGGGTCTTTCATGAGTATTGGTCACTGAATGGTGACGTATATGCGTTTGTAAGTCGAGCCCGCGCATCTGAGAGTGAAGCAATTAGAGCAGACGTTGGTCCGCGACGCCGGACTGAAATCTTTCAGCTTTGGAGGTTTGCGCCGTGAGTATCGTCGAAAAATACATGCCCACGCAGCGTGAGCAGTCGTTCTTGGACACAGTCGTCAATGGCAAATACGACCGGCAGATCATCACTGGCATAGCCAAGTTCGCCAGCGGTGACGTGGCTCAGGACATGCGGGGGTTCTATTCGCAAGAAGAACTGGACCGGATCCTAGAACTGAAGGGCACCGCAAAGGATCTGGAAGCCAGGATGCCGATCAAGATCACGCGGCACTACTACGAACAGGCGCAATACAGCCGGCCCATGCAGACGCTGGTGAAAGCCAGCCCGAAGGAAACCTATGATCTCGACGGTGCCGAGGATCCGGGCAAGCAAATGACCTACAGCCCGCGCGAAGGGCTGATCCATAAGTATGAGCTTGGTCTGCTCTATGTGGCGTCGACATGCTCCGCCCACTGTCGCTTCTGCTATCGCGAGGAACTGATAGGCCGCAAAGAGATCGCCCGCGAGGATGGGACGGTAGCGCCTAAAGGCTTGGCGCAGCTCAATGAGATTGTCGAATACATTCGGGAGCACAACAGGGCCGTCACGGCGAACGGCGGTCGGCATCCAGAATCCGGCCGCGAAAAGCTCCGCGAGATTCTGATGTCGGGCGGCGATCCCATGGTTCTGGGGAACAAGAACATTGCTGCCTGGCTGGCCGGGCTAGCTGAAGCCGGCGTCGAGAATATCCGCATCGGGACCAAGGAACTCGCTTTTCATCCGCAGCGGTTCGACCAGACGTTCTTCGCGATGCTCGACGCTTTCCATGAGGCCTATCCGGAGGTCAGCCTGCGGATGATGGTGCACTTCAACCATCCTGATGAGTTTCTCCGCAAGACACCGGATGGCGGCTATGTCGACAATCAGGGCGGTGGGCTGCAATGGATCCCCGAAACGCGGGTTGCGGTCAAGGAACTCGCCCGGCGCGACTGGATCACCATCCACAATCAGTCGCCGATCATCCGCGATATCAACGACGATGCCGAAGCGCTGCGGACCATGCAACGCGAGATGCTCCGAAACGGCATCAACAACCACTATTTCTTCTGTGGTCGCGACATAGTCGGGCACAAGGCATTCAATGTGCCAATCGAGCGCGCATGGCAAATCCTGAACGAGTCGCAAAAGGGCTTGTCGGGCGTCGAGGCCCATGCGCGGCTTTCGATCACTCACTACAAGGGCAAGACCGAAGTGGCGGCCGTCACCAACGAGCCCGTTCCGGGAGTACCTGGTGGTGAAAAAGGCGTCGTGATCTTCAAGCTCTTGCGTTCAGCCGCTGATGCACGCGACCGATGCAAGGTGACCATGGTCGGCCGAAACCCGGAGGCAATCTGGTTCAACGGTTACGATGATCGCGTCATCTTCGACGAGGCTGGCCTCTATTCCATGTATGGGATCAACCCCGCATTCCTGCAGGCGGCGGAATAGCTGCGCGCGATAGGATTCGCCATTTTCCAAACAGTATGGGAGCCCAACGTGACCTTTGTTGTCACCGAGAATTGCATCAAGTGCAAATTTACCGACTGCGTAGATGTGTGCCCGGTCGATTGCTTTTACGAGGGCCCGAACTTTCTCGTTATTCACCCCGACGAATGCATTGATTGCGATGCCTGTACACCGGTGTGTCCGGCAAAAGCGATCTACCGGGATACGGACCTGCCGGCGGATATGGAGCACTTTTTGGAGCTGAACGAAGAGCTTTCGCGATTGTGGCCCAACATAACTGATTCCAAGGAACCACTCCCCGACGCAGCGGCGTGGGATGGGGTGCAAGGCAAGTTCAGCCATTTGGACCGCTAGCTGCTGTTGGGAGACGCGCATGGACGCGAATTTGCATACGGATATATCGAAAAGCGCAGCCCTGTTTGAGCGCGCCAAATCCGTTTTGCCTGGCGGATGTAGTCGAAATACGATTTTGCGCAAGCCGCATCCGATCTACGTCGAGAGAGGGCAAGGGTGCTACGTCTACGATGTGGAAGGCGTCCGTCGCACTGACTTTGCGAACAATATTGCTTCGCTGATTCACGGGCATGCACACCCGGCGATCGTTGCTGCTGTCAGCGAGCAATTGGGGAAAGGAACCGCTTTTACCCTCGGCACCGAAGTCGAGATCGATTATGCCGAGTATATTCGTAGCCGCAATCCTGCCTTTGAGAGAATCCGCTTCGTCAATTCGGGCACCGAGGCGGTCATGGCGAGCCTCAAAGCTGCGCGGGCATTCACCGGGCGACCGAAGATCGCAAAGGTCGAAGGGGCCTACCACGGCCTTTACGACTACGCCGAGGCAAGCCAGACAGCCAAGCCGGACAATTGGGGACAGCCGGAGCGCCCGTCTAGCGTTGCAGTGTCGCGCGGCACGCCTCAGCGCTTACTCGACGATGTCGTTGTGATCCCGTTCAACGATGTGCGACGGGCGATCGAGATACTCGACGAACATCGCGACCAATTGGCGTGCGTGCTGGTCGACCTGCTTCCTCATCGCATAGGCGTAGTACAAGCGGCTCAAGATTTCATTCAAGCGCTGAGACGCTGGACCGAGCATAACGGGGCGCTCTTGATCTTCGACGAAGTGATCACGTTCCGGTCCAAATTTGGAGGGGCGCAGCAATGGTATGATGTCCAGCCGGACATCACGGCCTTAGGCAAGATGATAGGGGGCGGCTTTCCCGTCGGGGCCATTGCCGGTAGTACTGAGGTGATGGAAGTCCTGAACCCCCTCAATGGTCCGGCGCCTTTCCCGCTTTCTGGCACTTTCTCGGCAAACCCAATCACGATGATCGCCGGCCATACGGCGATGAAGTTGTACGACCGGGAGGTTGTTGACAGGCTCAACGCACTGGGCGACCGCGCACGCGGCTCGATCGGCGAGGCTATCAAGATTGCCGGCGTGCCTGCCTGTGTTACCGGCCAAGGATCGATGTTTCGAATCCATCTATCCGCGGATGCGCCTGCCAACTACCGGCAGGCCTACTTGTCGTCGGAGAAAGCTGGGCTTCTTTCGGCATTCGTCGGGCATCTTTTCGACGGCGGCCTGCTCATGGTCGAAACGGGTACTGGTTTCCTGTCAACGGCAATGTCTGAGCATGACATTGATGACATGGCGGCTGTGGTTCTCATCGCTCTGCGAWGGATGAAGCCTCATTTGTAACCGCGCCTCTGGGCGGAATGTGGAGGCAACGTGCGGCTGGAAGGTCAAGGTCGCTGACCGTCACGCCGCTGCTAAGCGGGGTCTGAGCCTGCAACCTTAGCGACCTGACAGCAGCGAGGCGGAAACGAAGGGCCTGACCATGGTTGAAACCGCCAATATAGGCTTGCCCGCACCGGACCTCGACTACGACGCAGTCTCATCGGAAGGAAAGGCATCATCTGAGAGCACGCTCAGGCTCAACATCCTTGTTCTGCCAGGGTTCTCGCAGCTTAGCCTTTCTTCGTTCGTAGAACCGTTTTATCAAGCGAATTGCAGCGCCGGCGAAAAGTTATTTGGCTGGCGAGTCATCGGCACAGATATGTCCCCCGTTGTAAGCTCGAGCGGGATCGCAATTTCGCCCGACATCGACATCAATTGCTACAGAAACAACGATGACGATTCCCCCATTGTAATAATCGGTGGCGAGCGCATCGAAGAGCAAAAATCACGTCTACTTTCCGCTCTCTTACGCCTGAAAAGTCATCGCAAATTGCCAATCTGTGCGATTGGAACCGCTGCTTGGTTGCTGGCTGACGCAGGGATCCTACATGGCGGCATGCGATGCACGATTCATTGGTCGAAACTTGCACCTTTAGGCGAAAAGTTCTCCGAGTTGGTCACCGAAGATTGCCTCTTTGTCCAGCATGGCTCCGTTACAACTTGCGCCGGTGAATTCGCAGCGTTCGATCTCGCAGCTGAAATGATCCGCCTTCGGCACGGAGAGGACCTGGCCCGGCGAGTTTGTGGTCAGTTGAGTGCGGACAGATTTCGTACAGGTAACCATTGCCAATCGGTGCCGCTTGGAGTGCGCTACACCGGTGCCGTCGAAAAGCTCATTTGCGTGATCAGACTGATGGAGGGGCACGTAGAGGAACCGTTGCCACTCAAGAAAATCGCTCACTCAGTCAGTTTATCGCGTCGCCAAATCGAGCGTCTATTCTCAAAGCATCTGAAAACTACCCCGATGACTTATTACTCTCAGGTTAGGCTCAAAAAGGCGCGGCAACTTCTCGAGACGACAGACATGTCGGTCATCGAGGTGGCAATAGCCTGCGGATATGTTTCATCTTCGCATTTTTCGAAAGCCTTCAAAGATCATTTCGGAAGGCTGCCGAGTCATGTTCGTCCCTGGGCATGCTCGGTCGTATCGAGATAGGCAGCCTAAATGCAGCGCAGTCTTAGGCGAATTGTGAGAAGCTATGCTAATGTCCGGTTGGCGCGCTTTGCAGCCGACATCAGCCAGCGCGTAAATGCGTTTACCGGTGGGTTGACGTCGCCAGCCGCGCTGACCACGAAATAGCTGTTATGCGTCTTCAGGGGCATGTCACTTAGCGGGATCAGAATTCCCCCCTCGAGCTCAGTTTCTATTAGATATTTCGGTAGAAGCGCGGCGCCAAGGGAAGCCGCGGCAGCCGAGATGATCATGGAAAACTGATCGAAATGCCGGCCGGTCAGCAGCCGCTTGTCGCTGATGTTGTTCATGGCAAACCAGTCAATCCAGGCGCTCTCGCGGGTGATGAGGTGCAGCAGCGGAGCCTCCGCGAGACGCGCCGGCTCGGTGGCCATGTGCATGTCGCGGAATTTGGGAGATGCTACCGGCAGCATTTCCTCATCAAACAGCTTGGTCATACGGGCGTCTGGCCAGTCGGCCCTTCCAAAATGGATGGCGACATCGAAGCGCTCTCGGGTGAGATCGAACGGTATTGTGCGGGTCTCCAGCCTGATATCGATATTGGGATGATCGCCCAGGAACGTCGCTAGTCTGGGGATCAGCCAACGACTGGCAAATGTTGGCAGTATGCCAATGCGCAACGTCGACATTCGCTCGCCGACTGCAATCGCCCGCACCACCGATTGCTTGAGGTTCTCGAGATCGATCGCTAGGTCCGCCGCAAACCGCCTGCCAGCCTCGGTTAATACGACCCGTCGTCCAACCCGCCTGAACAATGTCGCGCCCATCATGTCTTCAAGCTCTTTGACTTGTCGGCTGACTGCGCTTTGCGTGAGATGAAGCTCCTCAGCCGCCTGTGTAAAGCTTTCGTGACGCGCAGCGCATTCAAAGCTGCGCAACAGGGCATAGGAGGGGAGATTGTGGTGACCCACCGAATGCAAACTTAGCACCTTCTGTGAGCGGAACTCGTGCTTCGTATCTACTACGCTCATCGAGTTCATTTCAACAGCTCTCGGCAGCTGTTGGCTGCTTGGATCGCCGGCGCCGCCGCACGGCACCAGTCCGGCGCCTATCGCTGGAATCGCGTCGAAAGGATGATCGACGACTGGGTTTTTTCGACACCCTCGACGTCACCAATCACGTCGATTGTCTTGTCAAGCTCGCTGATCGATGGCGCGGCGACGTCGGCGATCAGGTCGAAGGCCCCGCTGACCGAATGGACAGACATGACTTCCGGAAGGGCACGAAGCGCGCGAACGACCGCGCCGAGCGCCTTAGACTTGAGGACAATCATGACATGAGCTCGAACCAGGCCGTGCTCGTAAGTGTCTGACAGCCGCACGCCATATCCGGCTATGACCCCCTCCTGTTCAAGGCGATCCAACCGAGTCTGAACGGTTGTTCGTGAGAGGTCCAGCTTGCGGGCAAGCACGGCGATGGGCGTGCGCGCGTCTTCGGCAAGCAGCATCAGAAGTTGGCGATCTTTTGCCGAGACCTGCATTTCGTCGAATTGTCCCTGCGATATGTCCAAAATGAATAGTAGTTTTATGAAATTCATCGCTGCAAATCAACCGCACGAGCTGAGAGACATGACGCGCTCGGACCCAAGTCGTGTCGCAGGAGGAAACAATGAAAGACGTCGTCGTCATCGGATCAGGAAAGATCGGATCCACTATCGCTCGGTTGCTCGCGGATACCGGGGACTATCATGTGACAGTCGTTGATCGCAGCGCGGATCAACTGGCGGAAATTGAAAGTGGTCCCGCCCTTTCGACGGCAATCCTCGATATCACCGACGAAGCAGCCTTGTCGGCTCAGCTGTCCGGCAAATTTGCTGTGCTAAGCGCGGCGCCTTTCCAGCTTACAGTTTCCATCGCCACTGCCGCTGCCAAAGCTGGGGTGCATTATCTCGACCTCACGGAGGATGTAGAATCCACTCGGCAGGTGAGACAGATCGCCAAGACAGCCAAGACGGCATTTATTCCACAATGCGGTCTGGCGCCCGGTTTCATCTCCATCGTGGCGAGCGACCTTGCCCGCAAGTTCGACAGCCTCGACAGCGTGCGGCTGCGCGTTGGCGCACTCCCGCAGTTTCCGAGCAACGCCTTGAACTACAACCTCACCTGGAGCACGGACGGGGTCATCAACGAGTACATCCAGCCCTGCGAGGCCGTCGTCAACGGCGAGCTCATTGAAGTGCCGGCACTGGAGGAGCGGGAAGAATTCTCGCTCGACGGCGTCACCTATGAGGCCTTCAACACCTCCGGCGGATTGGGGACGCTATGCGAAACGCTGAAGGGCAAGGTCAATACGCTCAACTATCGAACCATCCGCTATCCTGGTCACGCCGCGATCATGAAGGCGCTTTTGCAGGACTTGGGGCTACGGCACCGCCGTGAGGTACTGAAGGACATACTCGAAAACGCCCTTCCGACGACGCTCCAGGACGTCGTGATCGTGTTTGTCACGGTTTCCGGGCGCAGGAGCGGCAGGCTGATCCAGGAGACCTATGCGAACAAGATCTACAGCACGCAGATTGGCGGCCGCACCACGAGCGCGATCCAGGTTACGACCGCTTCCAGCATCTGCGCGGTACTCGATCTACTTGCTGACGGCAATATTCCGGCCTCCGGCTTCGTTCGCCAGGAGGACATTGCCCTCGACGCATTTTTGCGAAACCGCTTCGGCCTCTATTATCGCCAGGGAGAACCGGTGAAGGGCCATGGTGTTACTGTCGCCGCATGACCAGGCGTCTCCCCCTTCCTTCCTTGTCGGTCGGCGGAAGTTCCACGCTTAGACCTCGCTTTAACCCTCAGGCGGGGGCCTGGCGTTCACGGCGAAAATTGCTCCGGCTTCAAGCTGTCAGATCGACGCGTGAACGCAGTTCAACATGTAGATTAAGCTGAAGCTGCGTGATGCCGTCGATCGAGCCGTCTCAATTTGTATTCATTCCAATTCGGAATGAACTTCTGAATAGATGTCGATATCGAAGCCGGCAGAAGGATGGTTTGATCGCATCCAGATCCCTCGAGCAGCCGCAAGCGTCGGCTGCTTCTTTCTCCGGTTGGCATTCAGGAGGTCCGTATGACCATGCATGCTCAGATAAAGTCGCTCAGGATGTCGTCAATGACGGTCCACGCCGACGACATCCGGTCGCTGTTTTCGAATGCCATGTCGGAGATGTACCGCGCCGAGGTGCCGCAGTATGGCACCCTCATTGGGCTGGTAACCGACATCAACACTGCAACGATGGCGAGCGACCCGAAGCTGGAACAGGCGTTGCGCCGCAGCCACGAGTTGGACCGGCTCGGTGTCGAGCGTCACGGCGCCATTCGTCTCGGCACGCCGGAAGAACTTTTCAACATCCGCCGCATCTTTGCGGTGCTCGGCATGCATCCGGTCGGCTACTACGATCTGTCGGTCGCTGGCGTGCCCGTGCATTCCACGGCCTTCCGCCCTGTTGAAGACGATGCGTTGCGAAACAACCCGTTCCGCGTTTTCACCTCGCTTCTTCGCCTCGAGCTGATCGAGGACGAAGCACTGCGCAAAATGGCGGCGCGCATACTAGCGCAGCGACAGATATTCACCGCGCGCGCACTCGAACTCGTCGAGGTCTTCGAAGCCGAGGGCGGCCTTGAGCAGGCAGAGGCCGAGGAGTTCGTACGCGAGGCTCTGGAGACTTTCCGCTGGCATAGCGACGCCACCGTGACGCTTGCCACCTACAACAAGCTGCACGGCGCTCACCGGCTGATTGCCGACGTCGTGAGTTTCCGCGGACCGCACATCAACCATCTGACGCCGCGCACGCTTGACATAGACGCGGTGCAGGCCGGCATGCCCAAACGCGGCATCACGCCCAAGGCGGTCATCGAGGGCCCGCCGCGTCGCGACTGCCCAATCCTGCTTCGCCAGACCAGCTTCAAAGCGCTTGAGGAGCGAATCGAGTTCAAAGCAGCAGGGGCCTTGCTTGAGGGCAGGCACACGGCCCGGTTCGGTGAAATCGAGCAGCGCGGCGTTGCGCTTACGCCGAAGGGACGCAAGCTCTATGACAGGCTGCTGGCGTCGGTTCGCCGCCAGGTCCAGGTTGGCGCGGCAGGCTATCGTGCCGGTACCTACGAGAGCCAACTGAAAGAGCGGTTCAAAGAGTTTCCTGACAGTTGGAGCGCACTTCGCGAACAAGGACTCGCCTATTTTCGCTACGCACCGACTCGAGAAGGCTTTGCCGCCGCTGCAAGCAAGGAGATCCTGCCATCGGTCGATGAGCTCGTCGCGCGCGGCCATTTGCATTTCGATCCGATCATCTATGAAGATTTCCTGCCGGTCAGCGCCGCAGGAATCTTCCAATCGAATCTCGGTACCGACGAGCAGGAGAACTATTCTGAATGTTCCAATCGGGATGCTTTCGAACAAGGCTTGGGAGTTAAGGTCGCCAACGAACTTGATCTCTACGCCAAGGCGCAACAGGACTCGATCGACGAGGCATTGGCGCAGCTGAGCAAAGCAGCACGCAAAGCGCCATGAACACGATGGGGCGGATCGGGACGACGGCCGATTTATTGCGGATCTTCGGCGCGCTGGGGTGCTCCGGTTGCTGTGGCGACTTCCCGCCCAGCCTCGCTAGCCGAATTCTGTTCGCCGCTAACGACAGCATCTTTCTGATCGTACCGGTCGCGGTTCTTCATCCACCTGAGGAAGACGACTTAGACCGCCTTATTGCTCCTTCCGCTTCAGGCAATTTTGAGCGCACACCCCTTTCGGGCCGTGGCGGTGGAAACCGGCACCAACGGTCAGTCGCCGACGTCGGTGTCGCCATTGAAAGATCGCGGAACAGGAACCCGGTCAAGCGAGGCTTCATGCTGAAGCAG
This sequence comes from Mesorhizobium sp. P2_A8, assembly GCF_056404935.1. Taxonomy (NCBI): domain Bacteria; kingdom Pseudomonadati; phylum Pseudomonadota; class Alphaproteobacteria; order Hyphomicrobiales; family Phyllobacteriaceae; genus Mesorhizobium; species Mesorhizobium sp. P2_A8. Next base: position 158,618 of record NZ_JBFUDB010000012.1, on the reverse strand, counting down.
GTATGCTCCCGGTGCCACCAACTTACCGCATCTCTGTCACGCACCTGTCGCCGCCAATACGCATTGCTAACACTTGGAGGAACACCATGACTTCCCACGCCACGCAGATCGCCCGTCCATCACTCGCCGACGAGGTCGCCGCAATCCTCAGTCGCTGCGGGGTCGATGTCGCCACCGTGAACGCTGGCGAGCTTATCGTGAAATCACCCATTTCGGGCGAGACGCTAGCGCGAGTGAAGACGGTCGATACCGCAACCGCCAACAAAGCCATAGAGAACGCGCATTCGGCCTTCCTCGAGTGGCGACTGGTGCCCGCGCCTAAGCGCGGCGACCTGATCCGTTTGCTTGGCGAGGAGCTCAGGGTGGCCAAGGCTGACCTCGGACGTCTTGTCTCAATAGAAGTTGGCAAGATCCCTTCGGAGGGCCTGGGCGAGGTCCAGGAGATGATCGACGTCTGCGACTTCGCAGTCGGCCTGTCGCGTCAGTTGTACGGCTTGACGATCGCAACCGAGCGTGCCGAGCATCGGATGATGGAAACCTGGCATCCGCTCGGCGTCACCGGCATCATCTCGGCATTCAACTTCCCTGTCGCCGTCTGGTCGTGGAACGCGGCGCTTGCCCTGGTCTGTGGGAACCCTATCGTCTGGAAGCCCTCGGAGAAGACGCCGCTAACCGCGCTAGCGGCTCAAGCCTTGTTCGGCCGGGCGGTTAAGCGCTTCGAGGATGAAGGCGGAAGCGTCCCACATGGACTTGCGAGCGTGCTGATCGGCGCCCGGGATATCGGCGAGGTGCTGGTCGAACATCCGATGGTGCCGCTGCTCTCCGCCACCGGTTCGACGGCGATGGGTCGCGCGGTCGGTCCTCGCGTCGCCTCCCGTTTCGGTCGCTCGATCCTGGAGCTGGGTGGAAACAATGCGGCAATCGTCACCGCTACTGCGGATCTAGACCTGACCCTGCGCGGCATCGCCTTCTCAGCGATGGGCACCGCCGGGCAACGCTGCACCTCGCTGCGGCGCTTGCTCGTGCATGACAGCGTCTATGACAGCTTCATTCCGCGACTGAAGAAGGCCTATGTCTCCGTTTCGGTCGGCAACCCCCTCGAATCGGGAAACCTCATCGGCCCCTTGATTGACAAGGCAGCCTACGACGCACAGCAGGCCGCCCTTTCCGCCGCAAGGTCCGCTAACGGCAAGGTCTTTGGGGGCGAGAGGGTCGATGCCGGCTTCGGCGAGGACGCCTACTATGTCCGCCCTGCGCTGGTCGAGATCGCCGAGCAGACAGGTTCGGTTGAAAAAGAGACCTTTGCCCCCATCCTCTACGTGATTCGTTACGGTGATTTCGATGAGGCCCTGCGGCTGCACAACGCCGTGCCGCAAGGCCTGTCGTCGTCGATCTTCACCAATGACCTGCGCGAGGCCGAGACTTTTCTTTCAGTGCGAGGTTCAGACTGCGGCATCGCCAATGTGAATATCGGCCCATCCGGCGCCGAAATCGGTGGCGCGTTCGGTGGCGAAAAGGAAACTGGCGGCGGCCGCGAATCCGGCTCGGACGCCTGGAAAGCTTATATGCGCCGGGCCACCAATACCATTAATTACGGTCGTAGCCTGCCGCTCGCTCAGGGCGTGACGTTCGAAGTCGGATAGTTGAGCATCCACACCCGCGCAATGGCGAAGAGGCTTCTGCCCCGCGCCACGGCTTGCCGCCGATGTCCTGCTGCCTAACGCCGCGACGTATGTGCGGCGCGCCCTGCCGGTGTCCCTCCCCACCGGCAGGGCGCTATCCGCAAGAGGACGCCGAACCAAGCAACCGTTCCGCTTTGCTCAGCACCCCGATATGCGCTGGCGTGATCAGGTCGACTTTCCGGGCGAGCGCAAACAGTGCAGTCGCCGAGCCCGCCTTCCTTTCCAACTCGATCTCGCAGAGCGGCGCCTCGCGATCGGCTGCAACGACCTTTTTGAGATCCAAAGCGCCTTCGATCGTGCATCGCCATCGATCACATTCCAACGATGCCGTTAGACATGAACCTCGAACAAGGGCGCGAGCTTTGGGCCAGCCCCCGCAAGCAAGTCTCCGGATCTGCGTCGTCAACTATCGGTTTATCGGCGCCGACCGATCGCTCCCATTCCTCGCGTGTGAACGATCCGGTCGCGGCATCATCGCCGGCTTTGACGGTTTGTATCCGTTCATTTCCCGATTGCCGAATCCGAAGCGACAAGTCGCGCTGGACAGATCCCATCCGGGGGTGTCGAAATAGATGGATCTCTGCTGAAGAATGGTGGGCGAGGATCCGAACGGTTTTTTCTTCAGGAGCGACCCCGCACCCGATTGCGAAAGCTCGAGCTTAAGTTCCGTTTCCCTGCATGATGTCCTCGGCGCAGGGTCGCTTCACGGCAATCGGAGGGACCACCTGTCACAAACAACCGCCCGCCTCGGCCAATTGCGGCCGGACGTCAAGCCGGCGGGCGACAATGCGCGAGCCGGAACCACAATTCTCAGTCCTCGTTCATCTGATGATGCAGGAGAAGGACACGAAGATGGCTACCAAAGAAAAGAAAGGAAAAAAGGAGGCGAGCCGCGTGGTGAAGGGGCAAGAGTTGGAGGTAGAGCACCTGACAGAAATTGCCGACGTGTCGCCGAAACAGGCCCGCGCTTTGTTGCGCAAGCATGGTGCCGACTGGCCCAAGCTCAAAGACGAAGCCGAAGATTTGAAGGAAGACTGAAACTCCCTGCGGAGCTTTTTCACTCTCTGTCTCTCCGCCCCGTTGCGGAGCGGCATTGCCCGGCCTACTTCTGGCGAAGGGGCCGCTTTCGCCATATGAGACAGTCGGCCAGCCGGAATGGGCGCTGGCGAGGCTCCTAGGTACGTTAATGTAGCTTCAGCTAATAAAGGCGCTCTGCTAGACTGCTTGCGGGGAGCCAGGGACGGAGCATTTCCCAATGGATGCAACCGAATTGCAGGCGATCAGCGACACTTTGATGCGGATCGTGACGTCGGATATGACGCCCAAGCAATTGATCAAGGCGGCACGGAAAGAGCACCCGAACGCGTCAAAGAAGGACATCGCCCGCGCAGCGTTCTTTTCGATTATCGTCAATGCCGACCAGGACCACGGAAAGGTCAAAAAACCTACAGGCGTTCGCCATAGCCGAGCGTGTAGACGACGGCTCTTGACCAGAAGCATGGCGCTTGCATCCAACCAATGCCGACCGAATAGCAATTCGCGAGCAACAGATTGAGGTTTGCCGCACATGGTGGCATGGGAAGCGTCACACGATTAGGGCGATGCCGTTCAACTCGCGCATTTATCTGCCGGCCTCCTCGAAGAATAAAAGCGCCTGATCGCCACTCTGCATCTTATTGCGGACGAGCCGAGAAACCTCGAAACCAGCGAATGAGCCAGGCATCGCGCGAGAGGCTGCCCCCCTAAACGCGTTACCGCAATGCATTGCAGAAAGCCGCGTGGCGTCGAGATCCTTCGAGAAGGACGTTCAGATACCACTGCAGCATCTTGCTGCCGCGACCTTGGTGCATTGGCAGCAGATCCCCGAAGCGGTGCGCAGCGCGATTGTCGAGAGGGCGACAAGCGGTGCATTCCCCGACTGGCCGCACCACCTGATTGCATGAACAAATCGCGCGGCTTGTCCACTACAGCGGGGAGAACCGCGACTGATGCCCTTAGAGGCTAAGAAGTGCCGAAAAACGTGAGGGCGACGTCACTGCGATGCGGTCCGGCAGACAAGCCGTCCGACAAGACCGGCGCGATGCGCCCAGTGGACGAGGCCACTGACCGCCAGCCGCCGATCGCCTAAAGCAATCAGGCGGCCTTGCCTACCTTCAAAGCCTTCTCAAAGGCATCCTTAATCGGTTTGGACACGTCCTCGGTAGCTCTCAACATCAATGCCTGGAGGGCCTTGGCTTGCTCGGCGGACGTCTCGATCTGTTTGTGCAGGAATGCGGCCTGCAGCTCGAAGAACTCGGACGGCGACTTAACGGCAACCAGTGCTTCGAGGTGCGTGAAACCGGCTTCAGCATTGGCTTGCAGAGCGGCAATTGTCTTCAGGAGCATCTCGTTGCTGGTGGTCCTGGCCATTTCAAAGGTCGACTCTAAAGTCTTTTGAGTCGTTTCGGTGTCCGAGCTCAATTTGGAAAATACTTCCTTCGATTGCTCAACGCTCTGATCGGCGACAGCACGGACTTGCTCGGCAGCCTTGGACGGCTCGATGGTGGGGAATTCGGCGGTCTCGATCGATTCAGTCTTGCCGGTTATCTTGGACATTCTTCCATCCTTTTCCAGGGGCGGCCGCAAAGCAAAGCCGCCTTCTCCATCTACGAAATCGCCGCAACGGATTTATGAAGCTGCCATGAATTTGCGCGAGTGGGGCTGCGCCCAGTGCTGCGTGACTAGCGGTCAGCGAGGGCAAATTGGGGCTGACCGACCAATGTGGGACGCGGAGAAATCGAATTTTTTTAGTCGACGTTCGGCGGTCAACACAGGCCGCAGCGGCGGTACCCATTCCATCTCATCTGCTGCGCGCTTCGCCCTGTGGACAGCAGACGGCGAAGCCTCCACGGCCGCGAAAAGCTCGCGACGGTGGCTCGATTCCGGGACCGGGCTGCCATTTTTGGGAGGCGATCCGTGCCGGTGCCTGGCCCGGATCGTGCCATCTATCTCCTGAGCACGTCATAGTCGTCGTCCATTCACCGGCCGAACCTCCCGATCGCCGGACCCCTGATGAAGATTCCCTCTGGAAAGTGACGTCTTCTTTAGAGCGTGACGGTCTGCGCCGACTTGCCGTACTTGGCATGAAGCTGCGATTGCCCGCCGCGCGCGCGGCGAGGCGCTGTTACTCTACCGTCCAATGGCCTTTGGAAATGCGACAGGCGAACCACAATAATCATATTTAGGCTGAAGACTTTTCCGCGAACCGTAAAAAAGGACACGCGAGTCCTTCCGCTCCTTGCGCGGCCCCTCGAACTCGCTTGCTTCGGAGAAGGGAGGTCGCTCGTCAGTCGTACCTGTGTGATTCGGCAAACCGCCGTAAACGGTCAATCGCTGTCTTTTGGCTGTATGCTACACAGCTTGTCGAACAAAAACAGCTTGCCTTCTCGCACACTGTATTCAAGCGGCTTCTCATTTTGCCAGACGGCGATCGCGATGGCCACAGCATGCAGCCCGTTCCACGCATCGATGCGGCAAGGCGCGGCGTGTCGAAGCGGTTTGGTTCGAAATCTGATTGTCGAACTGCAGGACCAGCCCGAGCACTTGCACGCCTACCATTATGAGCACTGAGCGTGCTCGGGCCTCAAGACGGTATGGTGCGGCTGAAACGGCCCGCCGCGCTCGACTTCCTGAAGTTGATCACGACGCGAGTAACCATGAAACGTGTGGAAAAAGCACGGCCTTTCGTGCCGACCGAAATCCATGTCGGCACGGTCATGGACGAGAAAGGCACCTTTGGCATTCTCTCCATCCAGACAACTGAAGGCCTACTAGACATCGCGCTGGACCGGCAAGCCGCCGACACCATCATGAAGGCGTGAGGGCCGACCGCCCCGCCGGGCGAGGTGTCGTCGTCAATCGCAATATCTCGCGAAAATTATGGACGCGTGGCTTTTCATCAGAGGATGCACATGGCAGAAAATGCAGCCTACAGGCGGATAGCGCAGATTCCGGTCTGCGTCGACGAGAGCATTACCGCTGTGTCGTTCAGATCGAACGGCAATTTACGGCAATGAGATGACGTTCCCAGACAAGAAACGGGGCCTGTCTAACTATAAGATTGAGCTCGCGCGTGATTGTCGGAAGCCGCCCAAAGCGCACAATCCGCTCAAAACTGGACCCCAGGGGGAGCTAGATTCCGTCCGGCCGAGGCGAGTAAGGACGTCTTGGCAACACCGAATAGTTCGGCAGTCGGCGTGCCTAGGTTGCGATGCTGTCCTGACCGCCGGATGCCGGCCATACTTGTCTGTCACCAAGCATCAAGCGGTAGCCATCGACCATAAAGCCTAAGACGGCTAATGCCTCGGCCGCCGAATAGAAAATCGCAACAGGTATGGCGCGACATTGTCCATGCGCTCGAGGCGGTAGGCGTCGCTATGCGCTTGCTGTTCGTCCACAACGATGAACCGCTCCCCCAAGGAAGACCACGTTAGCCGTCATTCATGACACTTCCGTGAGGGAACCGAGCAACGACACCGTGTCTGTCAAACTCGTCAGCGCCGAGTTTTCGAAGAATGCGTCTTACTGGACGCAAACCTGGCGCGTCACTTCGCAAGGCCGGCGGTTGCGCTGGTGGCACTCGGAAAGAGCCATCTCTTCGGCGTCCACGATCGTCGCTTACAACTGCAGTTCATAGCGCGAGCGCTTCGTAGCCGGGATAACCCCGCGCCATGGCCGCACAGCTGTTGCGGAACCCCTGTTTCACCTCGATTTGGCTTACTTCCAACCATTCGCGGACCACAGGCGGTCATGTCGCCGCGCCCTCCAAGTCCTACCAGCCCAGAGCCTACGATCATAGCCGGAAGAAAAATCGCGTCGATTGATCCCGCTTGCGGGTTGCCCCGGTAGGTCGTTCGATCGAAAGCTTGGTACGAGGCGCAATTCCCAGATTCAATTCGAGCAGATGTTGGTCCAACTCCTTGTCCGCCGTCGTCAGACGATGGTTCAGCCGCAGATAGTCCATCCAGGTCGGCGTGCGGAAGGTTTCTGTCCAAAGCAAAGGATCCTGAAGATCGCGCTGGAGGTTCCAGTGCCGCGCACCGACGCGGCTTTGCACGCGCCGTCGTTCCTGCATCCGGTCCAAGAAAGGTTCGACGTTTGCCTCCGGTATCGAGTACTCGATCTTGACGACGATCGGCCCGCTTCTCGGCTTCAGGTCGAGAGCGAGCTGTGGCGTTTCGAAGCCAAAAGGATCCTGATCAGAATCTTGCCATTGACGGATAGGCATCAGGAAGCCGGTGGCCGCGACCATCATTAGCGCGCCGGCGGAAACCTCCAGGGCCAAGGTAAGCGAATAGGTCTCAGCCACTGAGCCCCAAAGCCAGCTGCCGGCCGCGATACCGCCAGACGAAAGCGCATAGTGGATCGAGAGCGTGCGGCCGACGACCCACCTTGGGCTTGCCAACTGGACACTCACGTCGAGCCCCGTCCAGGTGACAACCCAGCCCGCGCCGCCGAGCGCCAGCGCAATAGCCGCCACCACGACTGAAGACGTGAGAGCAAGAGATAGACAACACGCCGCACAGGCAATGCATGCCAGTGTTGTCAGCCGTTCCTGGGACAGAGACCGCCTCAAGACATTGTTGCAAATGCCGACGCATAGGGCACCCGTCCCGAAGCCGGCCATCAGGACACCGTAAACGATTGGGCCTCCGCCCAGTTGATCGCGGGCGACGAGAGGCAGAAGCGCGAGTATGGAGATGCTGGTCAGGCCGAAAAGCGCTCCACGCGCGATGGCCGCCTTGATCTCCGCAGACAGGGCCGTGAAGCGCGCTCCGTCATGGATGGCAGTGGTCAATGGCTCGCGCGGGAGAGGGGAAGCGCGAACATCCCATTTGCGGCGCCCTATGGTCCACAGCAGGGCTAAATAGGTTAGTGTCGCCACAGCGAAGGCTGTTAGAGGTCCAAAGGAGGCAACGACGATGCCACCGAGCGCCGGGCCGACGCTTCGAATGGCGTTGTATCCAACCGAGATGAGCGTGACCGCGGCCGGGACTTCGCGTTTTCGCAAGATATCGCCCACCGACGCGTGCCAGGCTGGATCGGTGAAAGCGGCGCCGGCTCCGGCCAAACAGCTGAAGGCGAGAACCATCCATGGATTGAAAATCCCCAGCGCCGCAAGAACAGTCAGCATCGCCGAGGACAACGCTATCGCGCACCAGCCGGCGAACATGAGATTGCGGCGGCTGTAGTTGTCAGCCAGGGCCCCGGCGAAGATCGACAGGACGAATACGGGCAGTGTGGTCGAAGCCTGCACCAGGGCGACCATCACGTCCGAGGTCGAGATGGTCGCCATCAGCCAACTGATGGCGACAGTTTGAATTAGCCAGCCAAGGCTGGCGACCTGGGTGGCAAGCCAGATCGAACGAAAGGTCACATTCTCGAGCGGCGCAAATGTCGCCGACGAAGCTGGACTCGCATCTTCGTGCGCCACCCTGCTCATTGGGTTGAGCCCTCCTTCGGTCTATAGGTCGTGTTAGAGGTGCCCTCCCGGCGCACGTGCCCATGGAGGAATGGCACCATGAGCGCATTTTATCGGGGCAGCGCAAGATATTTCTTTACCGCTGGCACTCTGGCGCAAGCGATTACTTCATCTGGAATTGCCACGGACGTGCATTCATGATTGCTGGGGTCTATGTCACGTCCTCGATTGCTGCCCGAAAGGAATTTCCCGGGCTACGCGTACCTGCCTGGCAAATATCCGCATCCGGTTCGCGACCCCTTGGGTCACAGTTACCAAAGCGACCCGGTGACCGTTGTTACGGTCGAGGAATCACTCAGCTCAAACGTGTTCCGATGGGGCATCGACCTTTTCAACCACGGCTATTACTGGGAAGCCCATGAGGCTTGGGAGCCTCTATGGCATGCTGCGAAACAAAGCGCCCAGCATCGACTTTTCTTCAAGGGATTGATCCTATTGGCAGCGGCCGGGGTGAAGATCCGCGAGGGAAAGAGGGTCGCTGCCGCGCGCCATGCGGCAAGGGCCGCAGCGCTCTTTCGCCGGGTGGCACTTCGGCCGAGCCGGCTCTTTGAGGCTGCGGTCGGAATGATCCCCGCCGCCCTCGCTGTCGGAGCCGAAACGGCCACAACTTTTCCGACTGTTTTGCGAAATCCGACACCTGGCCAGCTGCCTGAGCCTGTTTTTGATTTCATTCTCGCGCCCAAATCCGAGAGCGGCTGACAGGGCGGCTCTTCGTTATCTGGATGCGCTGCCGGACTGGCATGAACAGTCTGACAAGGGCAGATTCAATTGGGAGCGGTCGACCTACCGCTAGGCCCGGATCTGGCGGAGAACCCAAGGCAGGCGCCGCTTCCATCGTTGACCTCGCGGCAAAGGAACATCTTTCTGCCAGCGCTTTAACTTGCGGGTTCGCCTGCCTCCAGGCTGTGCGTTCGATGCTTCTGGCATCGACGCTTCCTCAACCGTTGGCGGCTTAGGAGACGATTCGTCGGGCACGATCACGCCCTGGGCGTTGGATACCGCTTCACCGGTAGTTGGCAAGGGCTGAGAACGAACATCGTCGGAGAAAATCGGCTGCGGGATCGCTTCAGCGATCGCATCTTCCGTCTTTGCTTCCGCGACGTCGTTCGCGATGGCAGCCAGGTCGATGCCGCCCCAGATCGACTGTGGCCGCTTTACCAGCGCACGCTTCTGTTTGATCTCGACGACAAAGGGTCGCTGTGGCTGCCTCATGGTGATCTCGCGGATTTTTGGGGGCGTTGCTGATGTCCTCTAGGCGGAGCGCACGCCTTCGTCCACCCGCCGCCACGCATTCTCCAAAGGTTTTCGGAGACTTTGCCGCCGTCCAAGCCACGACGAAAGCTGCTCGCCGCCGGCACCCGGGCCAGCGCTCGCGATCTCTTGTCCAGCTTTCAGCGCGATCGCCACGACGATCATATCGCCCACGCAGTCGCCTTTATTAGGCCCATCGCGAAGCCGCAAAATATTCAAAATGCAATGAAGATGGCCGCTACCCTTGTCCATACTCCCATGTTCCCGAGTGTATCGGGCCCGTCCAACGCATTTTTGGAATCGGTCACCTGCGACTGATTCATGCTGCTGATGGACGTCAATGTGCCGGATGGCATGGGTGCCGGGCACGGATTGCCGCACGCAAGCGCCTGGCAATCCCAAAGCTGCCGCACTCTGGTGCACATAGCATCGGCTTCCCTCCACCGGGTTGAGACGTCGCAAGAGTGGCGCTGACCCAGGCTTGTTCCGCAGCCCATTGTCGTTGATCCAGACGCGCGGGGTGATGCACCCTGCTCGATTTCCTGGATCACCGGTCGTTAGTGTAGAGCGGCAGCGTAGCCTTGCGCTGGACCTCGAGCTCCGCCGGCGACATCGTCGACCGCAAGCGCAGCTCGACATCGACGGCCTCCGCTGAGTTCGCCTCACGCCCGTAGCCTGAGGCAAACATGAGGGCCAAGCCTACAATCAGGCGTTCCCATATACGGCGTGCCACCGGCCCGCCCATTTTGCAGCGAGCCTGTGGAGTTCCTTCACAACCTTCGGTAACGATAATCAAAGTGGATTTTCCGCTTAAGCGCTTTATTCAAGTTTTGGCCGTAGATTTCTTCCCAGACAGGTGATCATCCTGCCTGGGGGAAGAGCATGTTGAAAGTCTACACTTGCATTGCGACCCAGCACGATCTGCGTCTGGTCGCGCTAGCGGCCTTCATCTGCGCCCTGGCCTCCTTCACGGCCGTGAATCTCCTCCACCATGTCGGGCGCAGTGAAAGCGAAATGCGACGGATCTGGCTGGCCGTCGCCGCGGTCGCCACCGGCTTCGGCATCTGGGCGACGCATTTCATAGCCATGTTGGCCTTCCAGCCCGCCGTACCGAGCGGCTACAACATCGCCTTGACGATCATGTCGTTGCTGGCCGCGATCGCCTTGACCGGGACGGGTCTCACGATCGGCATCTCGCCACGCGTTCCTCATGGACGCTGGATCGGCGGTGCGATCGTGGGAGGCGGCATCGCGGTGATGCACTACACTGGCATGGCCGCATTCGAGATCGCGGGCCGCGTCGTCTGGGACGTGCCGCTCGTCGCGGCCTCAATCATTCTTGGTGGGCTGTTCGGCGCGGCCTCATTGCCGGTTGCCCTTCACGCCAACACGGTCAAATGGAAGGCGCTCGGCGCCCTCGTGCTGACGGTAGCGATTTGCAGCCACCATTTCACGGCGATGGCCGCGGCTGCAATCATGCCAGACCCGCGCATTGTCATTTCCGCAACGGCGTTGCCCGCGGACTGGATGGCGGCTGGCGTGGCCCTCGTTTCGATCCTCATCATCCTTTTGGCCATCATCGGCCTCGCCCTCGATGTGCGCGATCTCCGTCGCGCCGGCGAGGCAGCGCGTATGCAGGAGCTGGCCGACGCGGCCGTCGAGGGGCTGATCGTGTGCAACGAAACCGAGATCGTGGCAGCCAATCGCAGTTTCGCCGCGCTTGCCTGCGTCGACGGCTCTCAGCCGGCCGGCCGGCCGCTCGCCCACTTCTTTCCCACGGTTTCCCAAGGCGAGTTCACGGGCACTGCGCAAACGCCGCTTGAGGTGGGGCTACGTGCGACGGACGGCAGTACTGTCTCGGTTGAGCTGATCCGGCACAGCATGCTCTATGCCGGCAAGCAACACCAGGTTCTTGCCGTGCGCGATATCCGCGGGCGCAAGCGGGCGGAGGAGGAAATTCATTTCCTTGCCCACCACGATCCCTTGACCAAGCTTCCAAACCGCACGAGCTTCAACGAAAAGCTGGAGGCCGAGTTTGCGACGCATCGCAGCGCTGAGCGGTGCCTTGCCGTCCTCTTCCTCGATCTCGACCGCTTCAAGGAGATCAACGACCTCTTCGGCCATCTCGTCGGAGACGCTGTGCTGCAGTGTGTGGCCGACAAGATCAGGGGCGTCCTTAAGCCAGGGCAGATGGTTGCGCGCTTGGGCGGCGACGAGTTCGCGGTAATTGTTCCCGGTCTGCCGAGCGCGGGCTATGCGACGCGCACTGCTGAAGCCATCCTGGACGCATTCAACGACACAGGCGCCAACCTGCCCGCCGGCGTCTCCATCGGCACCAGCATAGGCATCGCTGTATTCCCGAACGATGCACCCGATCGGGAGACGCTTCTGAGCCATGCCGACGCTGCGCTTTATGAGGCAAAGATGCAGGGGCGCGGCCTTTATTGCGTTTTTGAGCCGGCCATGGGTGAGCATCTGCGCGATCGCCGCCAATTCGAGCACGACATCCGTCACGCGATCTCGCGCAAGGAACTCCGCCTCGTCTATCAACCGCAGGCGCAACTCCTGTCCAACGAGGTCTTTGGTTTCGAAGCGCTGCTCCGGTGGGATCATCCGGAACGCGGCGCCGTTCCGCCGGCGGTGTTCATCCCGGTCGCGGAGGAGTGTGGCGCCATTCTGAAGATCGGTGAATGGGTGCTGCGGACCGCCTGCGCCGAAGCGGCAAGCTGGCAACAACCGCTAGCAATCAGCGTCAACGTTTCGGCCATGCAACTCCACGGCGGGAATTTGCCCGAGCTGGTCGGGGCAGTGCTGAAAGAAACCGGTCTCGATCCGTTTCGCCTCGAGCTGGAAATTACCGAAACTTGCCTGATCAAGGATATCGGGCGGGCGCTCGCTGCCCTGCGTCAGCTCAAAAGCCTTGGGGTTCAAATCGCCATGGATGATTTTGGCACGGGATACTCGTCGCTATCGAATCTGCGGGCATTCCCGTTTGACAAGATCAAAGTCGATCAGTCTCTTATCCGGGCGGTGGATACCAGCGATGAGGCGGCCGCCGTCATGCGCGCGGTCTTTGGCCTCGCTCGGGGCCTCAAGCTCCCGGTCCTGGCAGAGGGTGTCGAAACGGACGCGGAGCTGGCCTTTTTGCGGCAAGAAGCCTGCGATGCGATCCAGGGTTACCTACTTGGCCGACCCTGCCCGATTTCCGAATTCGCCCAGCATACGAGCGGCAAAGGCAGGACGCCCGCTTCCCGACGGCAGAGCATCCACGAACTGCGCCTGGTCAAGAACAGCGCGGCGTAGTGCGCAAGCGCGTCGCACGTTCGTGGTGAGACTCGCGAGCGTTCGGAGATGATGCTGGGTTCCACAGATCAACAGCTCATATGCTGAGATGGTGGCGCATTTCGGAAACTCGGTTCTGCCCGCTCAGCCGCGATCGACGGCTGCGCCTTCCCGCGTTACATCGAACGGGCGTAGCGCCTCGAGCAGCGGTTCGCCGTGCCGCTGATGCTTATCCTGCAGAGCGCGATTCGGGAGGTCGAAACCATCGCCGAATTTCGATCCTTTCGAGAATGAGCCGGCTCATTGAATCAGCTTAGTCTAGCAGGTATCGAAAAAGACAGCGCGATCGCCAACAGACAATTGCGAAGACATGTAGGATCAGGTTATGTCGGCGATGTGCTAAGGGAGCATCGCGGTTTTCGCCATCTTCGAATTTCCGAAGCCCTCCGTTTCCCAACTGGGCTGTCCAATTTTTGCGGTTGAAATTTACTTTTTTCCGAAGTGTTCGATGCTAGGGGACCAACACGCAGCTACTACTCTAGCGTGGGGGGAGCGAAAGAGTGATGCAGCGTCTGTATGCCGCAAGGTTTGGTGATCTTCTGGCGGGAGACCTGCGAGTTTTTGGCGGGCCCTCGACAATCGAACCCCTTGCCGGCCGAATCAGGGCGGAGCAGGTCAGTATCGTGCTTCGCAACACGCCTCTTGGCATGGCTGCGAACATACTCAATGCGGCCACTCTTGTTATGGCGCTTTGGGGCTCCCCGGACCAAACGAAAGCCATCCTCTGGGCGAGTGTCATCATCGTCGCCGCTGGTTTCGTCGGCCTAAGAGCGAGATCTTCGTTTCAGTCAGTCAAACCAAGGTCGGTGTCTCGCCGGACAACGCAAAACCTGGTGCGGAACGCGTTCCTGTTCGGCACATGGTGGGGAGCACTTCCCGTTCTGTTCTTCAGTGGGGCAACAAGTGCCGCCCAGGTCGTCATTACCTGCCTGAGCGCCGGGATGATCGCAGGCGGTGCCGCTTCTTTTTCCACGATTCCTATTGCGGCCGTCGCGTATACGCTCCCGATTTTCGTCGGTTCGATGCTTGCGATCGCGTGGGTGGAAGGCGCCATCAATCTGCCCGTCGCAATCCTGATAGTGAGCTACGCCATCACGCTGTTTCGCGCGGTGCTTGCCCACGCGTTCGAATTTACCCGACGCTTCATTCTGCAAGCGGAAAGCGAAAATGCCATTCGCAGGGATGTTCTAACGAGGTTGCCAAACCGGTTCAGCTTCAACGAGCGGCTGGAGAACGCGTTGGTGGACGCAAAGCAGTTTGACCAGCACTGTGCGTTGCTTTTGTTCGATCTTAACAATTTTGCCGAGGTGAATGATCGCTTTGGCCGAGCCATGGCGGATGCCCTTTTGGTCGAAGTGGCTGCGAGACTTCGGAGATCGACGCGGGAGAGCGATGGCATTGCCAGATTGGAGGGTGGCGAATTTGCAATAATCGCTACGCGCGATATCAGGCCAGATCAGATCAGGTCCTTGGCCAAAGAGATCATAGAGGCCATGCGCCCCCCGTTCTTGATCGAAGGGCGCGAATTATATTGCAGGGCCTCTATCGGCATCGCTTTGGCCCCCGCTGACGGTTTGGATGCCAACCAACTCCTGCGGTGCGTCGACACCGCGTTATACAGGGCCAAGACGCTGGGGGCGGGCTCCATCCAGTTTTTCAGCGCAAGCGACGATGAAGCTGCTGCAAGGCGCCATGTCCTTGAACGCGATCTGTCATCTGCGCTGGCCAATGACCAGCTTTGGCTCGCTTTTCAACCCTTTCTCGACCTCGGGAGCGATCGCATCCGAGGTTTTGAAGCGCTTCTGCGCTGGCAGCATCCGACCCTTGGCCAGATCCCTCCGACGGAGTTCATACCCATCGCTGAAGAAACGGGTTTGATTCACTCCATCGGACACTGGGTCGTCAAAACGGCTTGTTTGGCAGCGGCGCGCTGGCCGCGCGACTTGCGGGTCTCCGTCAACTTGTCGGTAATGCAGCTTAAGAACAAGGCCTTGCTGGATGGAATTGTGGTGGCCTTGGCTGAAGCCGGTTTGGAGCCCCGAAGACTCGAGGTCGAGATCACAGAAACTGTGCTGATTTCGAATTTTGAAGAAACGATTTCATTCTTACAATCGTTAGTTTCTCTATCCGTCACAGTTGCTCTTGACGATTTTGGCACCGGCTATTCATCACTGACCTATCTTCGTAAACTGCCTCTTTCGCGCCTCAAGATCGACCGATCTTTTGTCCAGGATATGCTCACCGATGCGGACTGCGCCGCGATTGTACGATCATTGGTTGAGCTGGCGCATGAGCTTCGAATCGAGGTAACAGCCGAAGGCGTAGAAACTCCCGAACAGCTCGACTATCTGCGCTGCGTCAGATGTGACGAAGCTCAAGGCTATTTAATCGGGAAACCTATCCGGATAGGCGAAATTCCTGGCATTGCCGCGGAGCCGGTGGGTCTGGAGCCAGGTATTTGAATAGCAGGACCGGCACTTTTGCAGCGTGGTCTGGTTGTCTCGTATCTCGATGGTCACGTCGCCTTGCTCAGGTAGGCTGAAGGCAGCAAATCCATACAACCCTGGGAGTAGCCCTGTGGCGAAGCGGAGGGTGCGGAGCCGCTTCCTCGTGGGGGGTCAACGCTGGAAGATGTACCAAGCGTTTCGTACGCAATGGTCGGAACGATGCAGATTTTTTTGCCACCTGATGAGCCGCTCTTGCAACAGTATGTATGGAATCGGCCTGCTGGCTTACCGGAGGGCATCACGCCGCTGCCTTCCTCTTGAACCGTCATTGCCCTGACAACACATTCTGCGAGTGTCGGCGGGTGTCGATGAAGCGCCTGTTCACGCAGACCAGTCGTTCAGTAGGTCGGGAGGAACCAATGAACCCTGAGGCTTTCAGCAGCCCAGTTTTCGTGAAGCGTGCAACCTACATCGTGCAGGAGATTGCCAGCCTTGCGGACGCTATCGATTTCCTCAATGACTGGCCAGAAGATCGCAGAAACCTGATCCACGAAGCCGCCCTCAGGGCATGCTATGATGCATACGATGGACGAAAACCTGTAAGCGCGGCGCGCAATGCCTTTTTCGGCTTTGCGAAACGCGCAGCGATATTGGAAGATGCAATTTCCGCCATGCAATGGCTCGCTGCCTGCAAGTCGGGCCGTGGAAAAGTGCAGGTATAGGCATCTGGCACGGGGCACGCCGTGGTGAGCATTGCGTCGAGATTTCACGGATAGCCGAAAGCAAAAGCAGGTCTCGACATTAGCGGCGCGATCCCACCATGAATCAGGTACCGCACATTGATCGCGAGGGGCCAGGTTCTGCGAGCAGCGGAACCGTTCGGCTGGGCAAAAAGATGCGATCGAGGCTATTTGCCTCACAGGAGCGCTGACATTGGCTGGCTTGAGCAGATTTGAGAGGCCAGTCGTTGTTCAGGTTAGCCATCACAGCTCAGAGCGGATCGTGTTCGAGGTCAATGACGCGGCCGCTATCTTGCTGCGTGATCTTCAACGTCAGACCGTGAAACGGAAGGCCGCGATGGATGCCTGTCTGCAGGTATTGCGCGGTGAGGCTTATCCAGCGGCTGCTCGAAGAGCTTTCGTGGCAGCTGCGCTTGAAGCAAAGATCCTGCGCAGCGATTAGAAAGCTGGGATGCTCAGGAACTGCTGACTGGCCATCGCCGGGACAGCCGTTGGCCTGAAACGATGATGTGAACGCTTGTCCAGGTTCGGTATTCCCAGGCTTTGCAGGGCCGCGCTCACATCGTGGCGACCACCTAGCCTGACTGCGGTACAACGGCGGCGTCGGCGCGAAGCTCACCTCAAGGTGACGAATGCGACGGTTTCTGCGGACCGGAGCCGCCGCCCATCGAGGTGCGACTTTTGCTTCACATGTTCGAGGATCGCTTGCGCCGGCGGCTCCGCGAATTCGCAAGCGGATGCTTCAGATGCCACCCATGCAGAGGTATTTCATTTCCAGATAGTCCTCGATCCCGTGGCGCGAACCCTCCCTTCCGATGCCGGATTGCTTCATGCCGCCGAAGGGTGCGGCTTCCGATGACATGCGTCCGGTGTTGATTCCCACCATGCCATATTCCAAGGCCTCGGCCACACGCCAGACACGCTGCAGGTTCGAGGCATAGAAGTAGGCGGCCAAGCCGTAGATCGTGTCATTTGCCTCGTGCACGACCTGATCCGCATCGTCGAAGCGAATGGTTGGGGCCAGCGGTCCGAACGTCTCCTCCTGCGCAATCGTCATCTCGCTGGAGACTTCAGTGAGGACCGTCGGTTGAAAGAATGTGCTGTCCTTGCCAATGCGTTTGCCTCCACAGCGAATTGTACCGCCTTTTGCGACGGCATCGGCGATATGCGATTCGATCTTGGTGAGCGCATGCCCGTCGATCAGCGGGCCGATGGCCACACCTGGATCGAAACCGTCACCAACCTGAAGCTGGCGAACCCGCTCGACGAACTTGTCGACAAATTCATCGTGAACGCCCGATTGGACGTAAAGCCGGTTCGCGGAAACGCAGGTCTGGCCGGCGTTGCGGAACTTGGCCTGGATCGCCCCGTCGACCGCCGCATCGACGTCAGCATCGTCGAACACGATGAAAGGCGCATTGCCGCCGAGTTCGAGGCTGACCTTCTTGATCTGGTCCGAGCACTGGCGCATGAGCAGCCGGCCAACCTCGGTCGAGCCGGTGAAGCTGATCTTGCGGACCGTGGGGTTTGTGCAGAGTTCTCGTCCGACGGCATCGCCTTCAGAAGCGTAGACCAGGTTGACCACGCCTTCGGGAAAGCCAGCCTGATGCGCAAGGGCGAACATTGCACCGGCAACGAGCGGCGTCTGTTCAGCAGGCTTGAGCACGATCGTGCAGCCCGCCGCCAAGGCCGGAGAGATCTTGCGCGCCACCATGGAAGCCGGGAAATTCCATGGCGTAATCGTGCCGACGACGCCGATCGGCTGCTTGATCACCAGCAGGCGACGGTCCGTCGATGGCGCGGAGATGGTCTCGCCATAAATGCGGTTGGCCTCTTCGGCGTACCATTGCAGGTAGGCCGCCGCATGCGACACTTCCGATTTGGCCTCGGCAAGGGGCTTACCCATTTCAGCGGTCAATATCGCGGCAAGGTCATCGGCGTGGTCGATGATGAGCTGATGCCAGCGCCACAGAACGTCGCTGCGCTCACGCGCCGTCAATGCCGCCCATCCAGGCTGCGCTTTATAGGCTTTGTCGATCGCGGCGCGCGTCTCCTCGACACCCATGTCGGGAAGCTCCGCCAGCACTTCGCCCGTTGATGGGTTAAGGACCTCAAATGTCCGTTCACTGACTGGTTTGCCAAGCGCCGGCAGGCGGTCAAGGCTGCCAAACAGGTCAGGAGATTTGAGGTGGCGGATCAAAGGCGGGAGCAGCGGCAATGTCGATTCCCCAAAAGGCTCTTGGCCTGTCCGGCCGGGTGGACATCTACTGCGCACGTGTGGCTTTTGCATAGGACCACCGCTCACGAAAAGTCGTGCGTCCCTTGCGCCGGGTGAACCCGTTGCGGGGAAGGCTTACGGCCAGCGTCCGACGATGCCGGCGAGGCCCAAACCGTCCGCCAGCGGCGGCGGCGGCCGCAGCCCCCACTTGCTCAAAACGAACGACTTCTCGTCGCCTTGGCTCGCAGCGTTTGCCTTATCGCCCCGTCCGTCTCGGGTATCGCATCGGGGTCGTAAGGCGTGTCGTAACGTGAAGCCCCATCGGGGTTCTGGACGATACATGAGGGGTTGCGGCGGCCGGTAAAACCGAGGCTTGCAAATTTCTCGTTTTTGCTGGGCCTGACGCAGAAGTTTCGGTTATGAATCGCGACTGGCCTGAGGGCCTGCCCACAATTGTTACAAAGGAAACCGCGTATGGCGACAGGATCGGTAAAATGGTTCAACAGCACCAAGGGATTTGGATTTATCCAGCCCGACAATGGCGGTCAGGATGTTTTTGTCCACATTTCCGCCGTTGAACGGGCGGGACTTTCGACCCTCGCTGATGGCCAGAAGATCAACTATGAGATCGAACAGGACCGCCGCACCGGCAAGTCCTCGGCTGGCAGCCTCAGCAAAGCCGGCTGAATTTTTTACCCTGGCTCCCGTCAAGGGCGGATGGACGCGATAGGTCCAGGTGGTCTGACGCCGCGTGATAAGAGTGGGCGAGCACAGGGCTCGACCGGAGGGCTTGAGCGGCTGGCTGCTCCGGTCGAAGTCCTGGGGAAGCCAAGCGGCCTGAAAGGGAAGGCGGGATAGACCCCGCCTTTCATATTCCGGACCAGATGCAATCTATGCCAGTGGCAGCAGCGCCCCCAGAACAAAGCTCGATTGCTGAAATCAAGCTGCGACCTTCTTGCGGGTCCGCTTCGCCGGCGCCGGCTTTTCCGGTTCTACCGGTTTGCGGCCGAGCCCCATCGTTTTGGCCAATGCCGAGCGCGTAGCGGCGTAGTTCGGCGCGACCATCGGATAATCCGCCGGCAGACCCCATTTGGCGCGATAGTCGTCCGGCGTCAGCCCATAGTGGGTCGACAGATGGCGCTTCAGCGATTTGAATTTTTTCCCGTCCTCAAGGCAGATGAGGTAGTCCGGCGTCACCGACTTCCTGATCGATACGGCAGGCTTGAGAACCACCGGTTCTTCCGCCGAAACGCTGGTGCCGGCCGTGCCTTTGAGTGCCGCGTGCACCTGGCCGATCAGGGCAGGGAGTTCGCCGACCGGGACCGGATTGTTCGAGACATAGGCTGAGACGACATCGGCGGTCAGCTCGATGAGGACGTCGATGTTGTTGTCGGCTTCTTCTGTCATGAAACTCTCCGGATGGCTTGAAAGACGGTCGGCGAAGTGTCGCTACATAGTGGCGGTTGCCGCTGAAAGCAATAAAGCCCCGGCAGGACTGTCGCGATGCTCGTCCTGCACTGCGGTCAAGGGTGTCTTGCGTCGCATTGATCCGACCGCGGTTGGCTCATCCATGCTGGATGTAGCATGAGGGAATGATCCTGAGCTGCAACGCTGCCAAACCTGTTCTCGGTCTCTTTCTATGCTGAAGATCGGACTCGATCATTTGAAAAATTCCGGCCCGGCACGCTCGACAATGCCTACTTCCGCGACCAGAGCTGGCCGCCTGTGAAGCAGCAGGATCGAACTCGCCGGTAGGACAGGTGTTCTCCTGTTCCTCTGCAACGATCTGGTCGAGACCGGAAACGATCGCTCCGATTGCCCCGAGCACCCCAGGCGCCAAGGCGCGTGCTCCGGGGAGGGGGGCGGCGCCCGGCATCAGCAAAAGCGGCTGGTGCGTTCAGCTTCGTCCTCGACGAGCGGCCGCCCCGAAAAGCAGCACCGCGACATTATGGAAAGGGGCAGGGATGACGGCCACGGCGCTTGGTGTGAAAGCATACGCACCGACCGCACCAGTGTTCACAACCGAAAAACCCGCCACTCTTGGGGGCAAGAGCGGCGGGTTTTCTGCAAACCTACTCGAACAGAATACGCGTTCCCAGTAAAATTAGCTGCGGATAATTAAAGGCGCATTAACATGCAAAATTTGGGCATCTAAATCGATCTGTATGCAGGATGCCGCGCACCCGGACGCTCGGGTCCTGAATTTGCTGTCGTGGTCAAATTTCCAAACGATCAGCGATCAGAAAATCTGTGCTTGACGTAACGTAAGGTCCCGTGTTTTTCGCCGTGCGTGGAGCGACTTCCAGTCTCGGTCCAGGGCGACGAAAATGAGGGGCGGCAATGGTGGCTGGCGAACCAAACGACGTGCGCGTCAAGCGGTGCGGTGGGGGATGGGTGGTTCATACTGTGGAGGACGGCAAACTGACAGTTCATCGGTTCAAGACACAGTCGCCCGCTGAGAATTTCGCCGATGGCCAACGCGCCAGGCTCGGCCTTGCCAGCAGGCCACCTATTGACGAACACTGATGTTACTTCTGCGGCGGGTGTTACGCCCCGGAGACCAGCGCAGGAATGGCCAAAGCCTGATCAGTCTCGTCAAGGATGGAGAAGCTGTAACGGCCATCTGCGTCAAGATTGACGGAGTAGCTCAGGCGGTCGAGTATGTTGTTATCCTGGTCGAACGTGACAATCCGCGGCTTCAGCGACGTGATATGCGCTTCGTCCAGATAGATGGAGCTGCAGCCAATGATCTGGTCGTCGGGCTGGCAGGTGCGGGCCGCCGCTCCGTTGAGGATACAGCATCGCGAGCCGCGCTCGCCAAGAATGACATAGGTCGAAATCCGCGCCCCGGAATTCTTGTTCCATATCTCCACGAATTCCATGGGTAGGATCCCTGCTTCTTCGCAGTGGTCGGGGTCGAGCGTTATCGAACCGTGGTAGTTGAGATTCGCTTCGGTGACGTAGATGCCGTGCAGCTTGCCGGCGACTAGTTTTCGCATTTTTTCTTCTTTCCTATCATCATGGGATGACTTGTCCCGCCGTCATCTGGGCGGCCAGGTCGCCCCGCTAAATTCCGACGACGAGCGCACCGCCGCCGAGGCCCGCACCTGCCGCTGCCAGGAGGAGCTTTTCGCCTGGTCGAAACGGCTCCGCCTGATGGGCCAGCGAGAGCGAGAGCGGGATCGTCGCGGCGGAAGAGTTACCGTAGTCGACGATCGTCCTGACGATCGCTTGATCCGCAATGCCGAGGTTTCGCCCGACGGCATCGAAAATGCGGGCGTTGGCCTGATGCGGCACGAACCGATCGACGTCTTGCAGCCGCATTCGGGCTGCGGCGAGTGCGTCCTGCGAGCAGGCAGTCATCATCTCCACGGCCTTGCTGAACACTTCACGGCCGTCGGTGATCGTCATCCGGGTCTGCCCGAGGTCGAGGTCACCATGGAACGGCGTGTTGCTTCCTCCGGCGGGAATCTGGATCAGCCCGTAGCGCGAGCCGTCCGAATCAACCGAAGCGCCGAGAATGCCCCGATCAGGATCCTCGCACGGTCCGATCACCAGGGCGCCGGCGGCATCGGCAAACAGGACGGCGCTGGCGCGCTCGGCCGGATTGATGCGGCGGCTGAGGATGTTGGCGGCAATGACAAGGGCCGCTTTGCCATGCAGGCGGGTGAATCCGTCCGCGAACATCAGCGCATAGACGAAGCCAGCGCAGGCGCCGGTCAGATCGACCGCTCCGGCTCGGCCGAGTCCGAGCCGATGTGCGACCAGCGGCGCACTGGGCGGCAGCAGGTGGTCGGGCGTCGAGGTGGCGAGCAACAAAAGACCGATGTCGCCACGGTCGATGCCGGCGTCCGCCAGCGCCATGTCGCCGGCCTGCGCGGCAAGGCCAGACAGCGTATCTTCGTTGGTTGCCCAGAAGCGCGAGCGAATTCCGGTGCGCCGCTCGATCCAGCCGGGTTCGAGCCCGAGACGGTTTTCGATTTCCGGGTTCTCGACCTTTCGCCCGGGCGCATGGTGGCCAAACCCGAGAATGCGCGACGATCTGCTCATGGCCTCGAACCGAAGCGTTCGCCGGCCTCCTCGATCGCGTCATAGAGTCCGTCCAGTTCGTCGCCGGTGATGCAATAGGGCGGGAGAAGGTAGAGGACATTGCCGAGCGGACGAACAAGCAGGCCGCGCTCGAGGAAAAAAGCGCGCAGCTTCGGTCCGATCTCGGCCAAATAGCCGGCAGAGCCGGTGCGCAAATCGAGCGCCACAATCGTGCCGGTCGTCCGGCTGTCGGTGAAGAACGGATTGTCGCGAAAGCGCCGAAGCCCGGCGGCCTGCATCGCGCTCAAGGCCGCGACCCGCTCGGCCACGGGCTCGTCACGCCAGATCTCGACATTGGCGAGTGCTGCCGCGCAGGCAATCGGATTGGCGGTGTAGGAACTCGAGTGGAAGAAGGTCTTCTTCCGGTCCGCGGAATAATGGGCCTGGAAGATGG
The DNA here is from genome assembly GCF_056404935.1 of Mesorhizobium sp. P2_A8. Lineage (NCBI taxonomy): Bacteria > Pseudomonadati > Pseudomonadota > Alphaproteobacteria > Hyphomicrobiales > Phyllobacteriaceae > Mesorhizobium > Mesorhizobium sp. P2_A8. The sequence goes on along the minus strand of NZ_JBFUDB010000012.1, from coordinate 135,935 downwards.
CATCGGTGGCGAGCGTGGCCGCCAGCGGGATGGCGCCGCCGGTCAAGCCCTTCGAGGTGCACAGGATGTCCGGAGAGATGGGCGCCTGCTCGCAGGCGAACATGGTTCCGGTGCGCGCCCAGCCGGTCATCACTTCGTCGGCGATCAAGAGCGTGCCGGAGGCTTCGGCAATCTTCTTCAATTCGGTCAGAACTGAAGCCGGATACATCAGCATGCCGCCGGCGCCGAGCACCAGCGGCTCGACGATCAGCGCGGCGGCGCGCCGGTCGCGGCTGACGGCCTCGAAACGATCCAGCGTGTCCTGTTCGCGGCCGGCGGCCGGGAAGGGGACGGTATCGACCTCGAACAGCAAGGGCTCGTAGGCGGCGTTGAACACGCCGCGGGCACCGACGCTCATCGTGCCGATCGTGTCGCCATGATAGCTGTGCTCCATGACGACGATGCGCGAGCGCGGCGCGCCGATGTTGCGGAAATAGCCGAGCGCCATCTTCAGCGCGACTTCGACTGAGGTCGAGCCGCTGTCGGAATAAAACACCCAGTCGAGACCGGTGGGAGCGAGCCCGACAAGCGCCCTGGCCAAGCGTTCGGCTGGCTCGTGGGTGAAGCCCGCGAAGATAATCTGGTCGAGGCTCGACGCGGTCGTCTCGATGGCCCTGATGATGCGGGGATGGCGGTGGCCATGGGTGACGACCCACCAGGAGGAAATCGCGTCCAGGATGCGGGAGCCGTCAGCCTTGTGGAGATAGGCGCCCTCGGTCAGGACGATTTCCGGGATCGCCGGCTCGAGTGCGTGCTGGGTGAAGGGATGCCAGACATGCGACATCAGTGATATCCCGTGCACGAGGCGAAGGCAAATCCGGCAATCATTGCGTCCCGCAGCGTCTTGTCCGTCAGCGGGTCGAGATAGGGCAGCCTACCGAGCTGCGGCACACCGCCCATTTCCACGATGGTCCGTTGCGTGTCGGCCATCTCATCGCCGATAAAGGCGATGCCGGCCAGCGGGATGGAGCGGGCGCGCAGCGCCTCGATCGACAGCAGCGTGTGGTTGATGGTGCCGAGCGTGGTGCGGGCGCATAGAATGACCGGCAGCCGCCACTCAGCAAAGATGTCGATGAACCTTGTGCGCCGGTTGAGCGGCACCATCAGCCCGCCCGCGCCCTCGATGACGAGCGGCGTCGGCAGGACGGGAAAAGTAAGATCGGCAGCCTTGATCGCGACGCCGTCGATCTCGGCCGAACGATGCGGTGAAAGCGGGCTCTGCAAGCGGTAGGCTTCCGGCAGCACGCGCCCCGACGGCAGGCCGGCAAGTCGCGCAACCACCTCGCTGTCGGTCTCGCCCTCAAGGCCCGATTGCACCGGCTTCCAGTAGAAACCGTCGAGCAGGCCGGCGAGCCCGGCCGCAAACACGGTCTTGCCAATGCCGGTGTCGGTTCCGGTGATGACGATGCGTTGGGTCATGTCGGCTCCGGTCATGTCTGGGCCGACACCTCGACCAGCGCCTCAACCATGGCGGAAATGTCGGCTTCGTCGACGTTGAGCGTCAGCGAAATGCGCAGTCGCGATGTGCCCTCGGGCACGGTCGGCGGACGAATGCCGCGAATGTCGAAGCCGCGCGCCTGCAATGCCGCCGCCACCGCCATGGTGCGCCCGACATCGCCGATGACAACAGGTTGGATCTGCGAGCCGCTGGGCGTCACGCCACAGCGCTCGGCCAGTTGACAGCCCGCGAAGGCAACGCGCTCTTGCAGCTGAACCCGGCGCAGCGGCTCGTCGGACAGTATGGCAAGCGCTTCGCGCGCCGCGACTGCCATCAGCGGCGATGGCGCGGTGGCGTAGATGAATGGCCGGCACCGGTTGATGAGATAGTCGCACAGTGTTTGCGGCCCGGTGACCAGCGCGCCGGAAGCGCCGAGCGCCTTACCGCATGTGTGGAGCGCGATGATGTTGTCGCGGCCCTCGAAAGCGGCGGCCAGCCCGCGGCCGTCCGGTCCCCAGACGCCGGTGGCATGCGCCTCGTCGACGACGAGGAATGCCTCGTGCCGATCGGCAAGCGCGACGATACTCTCCATCGGCGCGCGGTCGCCATCCATGCTGTAAAGGCTTTCGACCGCGATCCAGACGCGTCCCATGCCGCCTTCGGCGCGCCAGCGCGTGATCACGTCCTCGATAGCACCAACGTCGTTGTGCGCGGCCAGCTTGAACTCGGCGCGCCCGGCCTGCGCGCCCTCATGCATGCTGGCATGGGCGAGCTCGTCGAGGACCAGCAGGTCGCCTTTCTGCGGCAGCGCGGTCAGGAGCGCGAAGTTGGCGATGTAGCCGCTGCCGAAGAACAGTGCGCGTTCGGCGCCAAAGAACGTCGCCGCGTCCGCCTCCAGTTGCTCATGTTCCGGTGCATTGCCGCGCAACAGCCGCGATCCTGTTGCGCCGACCGGCGTGCCCTGCGCGATCGCCGCCGCAACCGCGTCGCCGAGCCTCCTCGAGGCGGCGAGCCCGAGATAGTCGTTCGACGAGAAATCGAGACCTGCGCGCGGCGCAAGCGTCCGCAGCCGGTCCTTGCGCGCCAGTCCCTGCAAGGTCGCGTCATAGCGGGCAAGCGGTGCCCCGTTCATTGCGCCTCGAGTTCCATCGGCTCGATGCCGAGGCGCCGGAAGAGCAAAAGATCCTTGTCCTCGCCGGGATTGTCCGCCGTCAGCAGCGTGTCGCCGACGAAGATCGAATTGGCGCCGGCAAAAAAGCACAGCGCCTGCATCTCGTCGGTCATGGCGGTGCGGCCGGCGGAAAGCCGCACATGCGATTTCGGCATCATGATGCGCGCCAGCGCGATCACGCGCACGAATTCGATCGGCTCGATGGGCTTGGCTTCGGCAAGCGGGGTGCCGGCGATCGGAATAAGCATGTTGATCGGAACGCTTTGCGGATGTTCCGGCAGATTGGCCAGCGTGACCAGCATGTCGATCCGGTTCACCGGTTCTTCGCCCATGCCGACAATGCCCCCGCTGCAGACCTTGATGCCGGCTTGGCGAACCTGCTCGAGAGTATCGAGCCGGTCGGCAAAGCTGCGCGTGCTGATGATCTCGCTGTAGTAGCGTTCCGACGTATCGATGTTGTGGTTGTAATAGTCGAGACCAGCCTGTTTCAGACGAGCGGTCTGCTCAAGATCGAGCATGCCAAGGGTCATGCAGGTCTCCATGCCCAGCGCTTTCACGCCTTCGACCATCGCCACCACGGCGTCCATGTCGCGCGCCTTGGGGTTCCGCCAGGCCGCGCCCATGCAATAGCGGGTGGCGCCGGCGTCACGCGCCTTGGTCGCCTCGGCGATGACGCGCCTGACTTCCATCAGCTTCGACGCCTTCAGACCGGTTTCGTGATGCGCCGACTGGCTGCAATAGCCGCAATCTTCCGGACATCCGCCTGTCTTGATGCTGAGAAGCCGGCTGAGCTGGACCTTGTTGGGATCGAAATTCTCGCGGTGGACGGTTTGCGCGAGGAAGAGGAGATTGTTGAAGGGAGCGTCGTGGAGCGCCCGAGCCTTCTCCAGGGTCCACATCCCGGTGTCAGGGGCTTGAGCCTGTGACGATGTCTTTGTCGAACTGGTTGCGTTCATATCGATCCTGTTTTCTCGGTCCTGGTTTTGCCGCGGCTTTTTTGTGCGCTTGATGGCGATCGAAACGGTTACCGACCTGCTCCATTCCGTTCGCGCGATCATGAGCTCCGATAGTCGAGACCGATATCCAGGATCGGCGCGCTGTGTGTCAGTCGGCCGATGGAAATCAGGTCAACGCCGGTCGCGGCAATCGCCCGCGCTGTATCGGATGTGATGGTGCCGGAAGCCTCCGTGATCGCCCGACCGCCAACGATTGCGACGGCGCGACGGAGATCGTCGAGGGACATGTTGTCGAGAAGGACCGCATCGGGCGCGAAACCGAGGACCTCCTCCAACTGGGCCAGCGTATCGACCTCGACTTCGATCTTGACCAGATGGCCGGCGCTCGCTCGTGCCCGCTCGAGCGCGGCGCGTATTCCGCCGGCGATGGCTATGTGGTTGTCCTTGATCAGGATGGCGTCGTCGAGGCCGAAGCGATGATTGCAGCCGCCGCCGGCGCGCACGGCGTATTTTTCCAGCGCCCGCAATCCGGGCGTCGTCTTGCGCGTGCAGACGATTTTTGCGCAATGCCCGCGAACCGCGGTGACGATCGATGCCGTTGCCGTGGCGACACCACTCAGATGGCTCAGAAAATTGAGTGCCGTCCGTTCGGCCGTGAGAATGGCCCGGGCCGGACCAACCACTGACGCAATGACCTCTCCTTTCGCGACGTCGCTGCCGTCCGGACGCTCCACCGAGATTTCGACACCAGGATCAATCAGGCGGAAAGCAAGCATCGCCAGATCGAGGCCGGCGACAACTCCTGATTGGCGCGTCGCCAGCACGGTCCTCGCATAGTGTTCTTTCGGTACGATCGCGTCCGTGGTCACGTCGCCGGCTCTGCCGAGGTCTTCTAGAAGAGCTGCCCGGACAAGTGGCTCCAGCATGACCGTGGGAAGTGGTGCGAGCTTCATCATCTGGCGCCCTCGAGGTTCGGGACGTGTGCGAGTTCCCGCGCTGCCGCCAAAGCATCGGCGAGAGTAAGTTCGAAACGTCTGGCAACGGCTTCACGATGGGGAAAGTCGGCGCGGTAGTGGGCGCCCCGGCTTTCTTCCCGCGACAAGGCGGCGATCGTCATCATCAAACCGACAGCCGCCGGATCCGATGCCGCGTCGTTGGCCTCGGCGAGCGGCAACAAAGCGCTTGCAGTTGCTTTCAAACATTCTCCATTCCGGACGATGCCGAGTGCGTTCGACAGGAGAGGGCGCACTTGTATGGGATCGGGCGATGGGTAATCGCGTGCAAGGAAAGGTTTTGTCCTGCGTGCAGGCGTACCAGCGACGCTTTCGGCGACCCAACGCGCGCACACCACGGCCTCGGTCAGCGAGTTGCTGGCAAGCCGGTTGGCGCCGTGCAATCCCGTCGAGGCCACTTCGCCGCAAGCCCAAAGGCCTGAAACAGACGAGCGACCGGCGCCATCCACGGCGACACCACCCATGTGATAGTGCTGTGCAGGCCGAATGGGAATGAGGTCATGTGCTGGATCGATGCCGACATCGCGGCAGGCTGCTGCGATCGTCGGAAACTGCCGCTCGAACGCCGTGCCGGGTTTTTCTCGCGCATCGAGAAAGACGCGGTGGCCGTTCGAGAGATGTTTCCAGACGGCGCGCGCTACAACGTCGCGCGGCGCGAGTTCTGCACCTTGTAAGCCTTCGAGGAAGCGCTGGCCGGTTTCATCGACGATCTCACCGCCTTCGCCGCGAACCGCTTCGCTGATGAGTTGCATTGGACGGTCCGGCCCGTCGAGCGCGGTCGGGTGGAACTGGATGAATTCCAGACCGGCAAGGATAACTCCCGCACGGGCCGCGAGCGCCAGGCCCTGTCCGCAACTGCCAAGAGGATTGGTGCTGTCGAGAAACAGCCCGCCAATCCCGCCGGTGGCGAGAACCACCCGTCGCGAGCCGAAGAATACCGAACCCATCGAACAGCTTGCCCAGACACCACGGACCGCATTCTCCTTGACCGCCAGCCGGCGCGCTTCCACACCTTCGACGGCCACAATCGACGGGGTGGAACGCACAGCCGCGACCAAGGCACGCATGACTTCGCGTCCGCTGCCATCGCCGCCGGCATGGACGATACGACGGCGGCCATGCGCGGCCTCCAATCCGAGGCGCAATGTGCCTTCCGGCGTCCGATCGAAACGGACCCCAAGAGTCGCAAGGGCCTCAATCGCGCTAGGAGCCGCATGGAGGATGCGACTGGCGATTTCCGCGTCGCACAGCCCATCGCCAGCGGCGAGCGTGTCGGCGAGATGCGCTTCCGGATCATCGTCAACGCCAAGACTGGCAGCCAGGCCGCCCTGTGCCCACGTGCTCGAAGCGTCGGCTCCAAGCGGCGTTCTGGACAGAAGAAGCACCGGTTCGGGTGCAAGATGAAGCGCCGTCATCAACCCGGCAATGCCGCCGCCAATTATGATGGGCCGGCCAAAGAAGCTGCGGACATCCGCGCTCATACGGCGAGCATCCGCTCGACGGCAAGCCGCGCGCGCCCGGCGATCTCCGGCTCGATGGTTACGACATGACGTTTCTGCTCGAGCGCGGCGCGGATGTTGGCGAGCGTAATCCGCTTCATGTGCGGGCACAAATTGCAGGGCCGGATGAACTCGACCTCGGGATGCTCGACCGCGACATTGTCGCTCATCGAGCATTCCGTCAGCAGCACGACACGTGGCGGTTTTTGTCGTCCGACATAGTCGGACATGGCTGCGGTCGACCCGGAAAAATCGGCTTCAGACACCACGTCTGGCGGGCATTCGGGATGCGCCAGCACCGTCACGCCCGGATGATCCTCGCGCAACTGGCGGATGTCGGCAGGCGTAAAACGCTCATGCACCTCGCAATGCCCTTTCCAGGCGATGATCTCCACCTCGGTCTGGGCGGCGATGTTCTGGGCCAGATACTCGTCGGGCAGCATGATCACCTGGGGAACACCGAGGGACTCGACGACGGCCTTGGCATTGCCGGAGGTACAGCAGATGTCGGACTCGGCTTTCACGACGGCCGACGTGTTGACGTAGGTGACGACCGGCACGCCCGGGTAGCGTTGCCGCAGCAGCCGGATGTCCGCGGCGGTGATCGAATCCGCCAGCGAACAGCCTGCGCGCAAGTCGGGGATGAGTACCGTCTTCTGCGGGTTGAGCAGCTTCGCCGTCTCGGCCATGAAGTGCACGCCGGCCAGCACAATGACATCCGCTTCGGTCGACATCGCCTTGCGGGCCAGCGCCAGGCTGTCGCCGACGATGTCGGCGACGCAGTGGAAGATTTCGGGCGTCTGGTAGTTGTGCGCCAGGATGACGGCATTGTGCTGCTTTTTGAGGTCGAGAATGGCCTCGATGTCCCCGGCAAAGACCGGCCATTCGATCGGGGGGACAAAGTGGCGAACGCGGTCGTACAGCGACGCGCCTGAAGGCAGGATGGCGCTCATCGAGCCTCCAGTTATAGTCTACAAGAATATAAGGCCTATATATCCTTTGTGACTATAAGGGATGTCAAGCCCTCGTAAGCGGCAACTTTGTCCCAGCCACCGGCCGCTCATCGAGAATGTCGTGGCGGAAGCGGTAGAGCTGCGCCGGCCGGCCGCCGGTCTCAGTGGTCGTCTCCCCGGTTTTCTCAACCAGCTCTTGTTGCTCTATGAGTCGGCGAAAGTTCGGCTTGTTGATGAGCCTCCCAGAGAGAGCTTCCACGGTTCGCTGCAGCTGCAAAAGCGTAAAGAGTGGCGGCATCAGCTCGAACACGACGGGCCGGTATTTGATCTTGGAGCGCAGCCGCGCAATAGCCGTTGCCAGGATGCGGCGGTGATCGGCGATCATCGATTTGCCCGTTATCGGAGTAGGTGCGGCTGAAGGTCTACCGCGTATCGCTTCCTTCACAAGCCCCGCCTCGTAGAGAAGCTCATAACGCTGCAGCGCGAACTCTTCGTTCCATGACCGGTTCTCGAACCCGAAGGCAACAGCCGTGCGCCGCCGGCGATCTAGACGCATGGCTTTCTCGTCAGCGCTATCCGCCCATTCCCTCAGGCGCGGTCGCAAATCTTCCAGCACTGCCGCCGGTGCGCCGGAGCGGTGATCCTCCCATGGAAAATAGTCGTACCAGCTTGCCCAGGATCGCCTGGCGGCGGCGCCCGCATCTTCGATCTGCGTAAGCGCCAGATAGCTGATCGAGATTATGCGCTCCTCAGCGCCAATCCGGTCGCGATCGGCGAAGGTGTAGAGCTGTTCGATATAGCCGAGCGGGTGGCCGGTCTGTTGTTCGACCCATCCCCTGAGGCCGGACTGCAACGAACGGTGAGCGAGTTCGAACGGACCTGACGGCAAGGCGTTTGCCCGCGGGATAGTGAGAACGCAGGGGACGCTGTTGTTCATCGCGACGACGACGGCGATCAGGTCGGCCTTGACGTTGTTGCCCTTGCCTCCAGATCTGCGTTGCCTGGTCGGCTTTTCCTGATGGTACATGATCCCTGATCTGGCTGGGCTGAGTTACGTCGCGGAAGCAGCTGAACCGATTTAGTTTGGTTTTCTACGATAACTGTCGGCGCGTCAACATCACGCCGGGAGGCGGTTTTAGCGCTGGCGACTATGCTTTCGAGCCGCCGGGCGACTCATACGCTCGTCGTAATGACGATCGCTTCGAGATGATTGCATCGGGGTCGAAAATGCCGTCATCTCGTCGCCAGAAGACACCAATCTACAAACTGAATTGGACGCCTGCGGCCGCCTGCTGTCCACTACTATCACTTAGTTGGAGCGATAGCAGCAACCTAAAGGACCGGCTGGCTTTACACGGAGCTAGGCGTCACGTCGCGATAATGTTTTCGAAGATACACCATACTAACGCCAACGGAGTCCTGAATGGCACCGCAACCCCAGCGATCTCTAGGAATTCTCAATCTTGAACGCGGGGCAGCGGCGGACGCCATGCCGGCGGCGCCACCACGCGGTTGCTTGATGAGTTCGGCCACCTACGATTTTCCCGTCATTTCGGAAACCGTTGTGGGTGCATGGGTTGACCTCGTTGTCCCTGGCGCGCCCGAGCTGGAGTCAGCCTGCGTTGCAGCAGCGAAGCGCCTAGTCGACCGCGGCGCGGTGGCAATTAGTGCCAACTGCGGCTACTTTATCCGACACCAAGCTGCCGTGGCGGCGGCCGTGAATGTCCCCGTGGTGTCTTCGAGCCTGCTGCTTCTGCCGGCACTACTCGGCCAATTGCCGGCCGACGCTAAGCTCGCCGTTCTGGTCGCCCAGCCGAAGCACTTGAGCGAAGATATGCTCGGGATCACCGATCCGTTTGCACGGGCCAGGGTGGTCATCGGAGGGATTGAAGATAGCGCACTCGTGCGAAATGAGAATATGCGACCACCGCCGCCGACAGATATGGCGGATATAGAAAAAGATGTCTTGGCGTGCGCCGAGCGTATCCGGGGTTCACATCCAGATATCAAGGCCTTTCTATTCGAGTGCACGGCAATGCCGTTGACGGCGCCGGCGGTTCGGCGAATGACGGGCCTGCCTGTCTACGACATTACGACCCTCTGCCGAATGACCTTGGCGTCCGTCGCCTGAGGGAGGCGAGCGCGTCAAAATACGCGGTCCTAGCGCATAGCCTGCCGTGAAACTCTCATTGGGAGAACGATTATGTTCACAATATCACGCCGAAATCTTCTAAAGAGTGCAGCTTCGGTTGGGGCTGCTGGTGTTGGTCTCTCGCTCGCGCGGGTAGCCGGGGCGCGTGCTGCCGAGACGATCACCGTGGTTGAATGGGGCGGAGACTACTTCGAAGCAATGAAGACAGTTGTCGCCAAACAGTCGGACATTAATGTCAATTGGATCCTGCATACAGGCGGTTCCGCCGCCATTCTGCCGAAGATCAAGGCCATGTGGCCACACCCTGGCATAGATCTTCTCACGGGATGGGATGTATCGTGGCAAACAGTCGCCCGTGAGGGCTGGGCGGAGCCGGTCACCTTGGAAAAGGTTCCAAATCTCGCCGATGTTCCAGAAAAGTTGCTGGTCAAGGATGGCGCTGGAAACATCGTAAACATTCCCCGTACGGTTACCGGCCTTTCATGGTTCTACCGGGAAGATACCACTCCCTTCGAAATTGCCAAGCTTGACGACCTTTTGGACCCGCGCCTGAAGGGCAAGATCTGCTTTCCGATTCCCACACTAAATCAGAATGTCCAGATGGTCTCTTTGGCGCTTTCCAAGGGAGGCGACGAGAGAAATATGGAGCCGGCCTGGGATTTCATGAAGAAATTGGCCAGCAGCGGGAACATTGGTCGAGTCGCAAACGCAGATGTTGACGTCACAAACTCCCTTAGCTCGGGAGAAACCAGTATAACCTTCAATGCAAACTCAACCTATACGGCGTTGAATCGTAACTTCAAAATGCGATTGCTGAACAGGATGGATCCAACAACCACAGGGTTCCGGACGTTCTACCTGCAGGAAGGCTGGTGTGTGCTGAAGGGTGGGAATACTGAATCCGCGTTCAAGTTGGTGAACTTTCTCATCAGCCCGGATATCACCGCCGAATACAATCGGCTTGTGGGAGGTCTGCCTGCCAGCGTCAAGGCGGCGATCCCTGACGAGGCCAAACCGTTCGTATTCAACAACGAGGAAATGAATAAATACGCCTACGTTCCGGACTGGTCGTATGTCTCCGAACAGTCGGATCCTTGGATGAAGCGCTGGGAGCAGGAAATCCAGCCTCTGCTTTAGTAAAAGCCCCGCAATCTTTGGCGCAGGTGCGTTGGCTGGAGGGATCGATGAGACGTTCTAAATCTCAAATACTGCTGCTGCTTCCGGCGGCAGCAGTATTTTCCCTCTTCCTCGTGCTGCCGCTATTGATAGTCATCGAGGAGAGCTTTCGCTCATTCACGCCAGGCCGTGTCGGGGCCGTGGCAGGAGCTCCGCTTACCATTAAGAATTACACCGAATTCTTCGGCCCGGTCTATGCGAGGTACTTTGGCCAAACCTATCTGTTGGCTTTTTTCGCGTCCGTGATCGCTATCATCATAGCCTTTCCAGTCGCCTATTACATCGCGAAGAATGCATCTGTCAGTGTGCGGAAGATTTGGATCTCAGCTCTCATCGGGCTAATGTTCTTGAGCGCATTGGTTCGGATCTATGCGATCGAATTGACATTTGGTTCTGTCGGGATACTGGCCCCGTTCATGTCCTTTTTTGGCGTTAACATGAACGGCAGTGCATATATTAACATCATCATCATCGTCGGATTGCTCCACTACGCAATACCGATATCGGTCCTGATCATGATAGGCGCGATACTGAATCTCAATCCTCGCTTGACTGAGGCGGCGCAGTCTCTTGGCGCATCTGCAATAGAGTCGCATCTTTCAGTAACGATCCCGTTGTGCATTAAAGGAATCGTGTCTGCATTTTTGGTTTCAATGACGTTTGGCGTAAGCGCTTTCGCCATCCCTTGGATCCTGGGGCGAGGAAGGGTGCAGTTTATTTCAAACATTATTTACAGTCGCTTCAGTGAAGTATCGAACTATCCCAGCGGGGCTGCAATATCGATTATCATGATGATCTTATCGCTTCTAATGATTTTTATTATCTCTCGAATTGCAACGTTGCTTGATAGGACCTGATAATGATCAGCAGGCGAGACGCAGACGCCGGTCTTGGGGTACTCCTAAAGGCAGTAATCGCGGTGACGGCAGTGTTTTTGCTGCTCCCAGTCGTGATGACCGTGATCATGTCATTTGACTCGCGTGACTATCTTGGTCAATTTCCTCCCCCGAGTCTGTCGGCTAAATGGTACACCAAGTTCGTTCTCAATGGCTATCTCTGGTCCGGACTCCGCACGAGCCTATTGCTGGCGGCTGCGGCGACCGCCGCCGCGACCACGATTGGAGCCTTGGCCGCGCTGGCAATCAGTCGAATGTCTGCGCAATGGCGGGATCCTATTACGACGGCCTTCCTGTCGCCTTTAGTGCTGCCAGGAGTTATCATTGGGTTTGCGTTGCTGATGGCATTTTCGGCATTGAACGTGCTGCCGACATTTCTTAAAATGCTCGCTGGGCACCTTATCATCACAATTCCCTTTACGATCAGAATGACACTGATTGGGCTGACTGGCATAAGTGCCACGTTGCGTGAAGCGGCTTTGAGCCTTGGCGCCCATGAACGCCAAGCTTTCTTTACGATAACCTTGCCTCTCGCTAAGAATAGTATCGCCGCTGGTGCGATCTTTGCCTTCGCATTCTCCATGGACGATTTAACAATCAGCCTCTTTTTGAGCGACTTCAATACGTATACGCTTCCCGTCGCTCTCGTAGGTCTTATGAGGTCGAACTTCGATCTTACTCTCGCCGCGGCCGCCGTTTTTCTGATGGGGCTAACTGTCGTCATTTTGATCGTGCTCGATCGCATATTCGGTCTCGAGCGGGTTATCGGCCATGGCATCTATAAGGCTTGAATCAATGAATGTTCTTGAATTGAAAAACGTCACCAAGAAATACGGCGAATTTGTCGCTGTTGAAGGCGTCTGCTTGGAAATAGAAGAAGGAAAGATTCTTTCTCTTTTGGGGCCGAGTGGTTGTGGGAAATCCACCACGCTACGCATGATAGCTGGGTTTACAACGCCGAACAGCGGCACAGTGGCAATCGCTGGCGAAAACGTTGACCATCTGAAGCCCTACGAACGCAATGTTGGGCTTCTGTTCCAGGATTACGCGCTCTTCCCACACATGACGGTGGAGCAGAATGTCGCGTATGGACTGCGGTACCGCGGAACACCGAAACCGATGATACCTTCTCGGGTCCAGCAGATGCTGTCACTTGTGCGCATGCTCGGTATGGAGGCCAGATATCCTAGCCAGCTAAGCGGTGGACAACAGCAGCGCGTAGCGCTTGCCCGGGCGCTGGCAACTGACCCCCAAATCGTCCTGCTAGACGAGCCACTGTCCGCACTTGATGCCAAGCTTCGCCTGGAGTTGCGTATCGAGCTAAAGGAAATTCTCAGATCAGTAGGCGCGACCACCATTGTCGTTACGCACGATCAGGAGGAAGCTCTGAGCCTTGGCGACGAAGTCGTTGTCATGCATGCGGGAAAAGTGATTCAGCGCGGTTCTCCGATAGAAATCTACAAGGCGCCCGCAGATAAGTTTGTAGCTGAATTCGTTGGTAGATCCAACTGGTTCTGCGCAACTAAACGTAGTCGATCAAGTGGAGACCTTAGCTCCTATATCACCAGCAATGGAATTGAGATTCGCACGAGATCGGCGCCGACAGACCGGCGTGGAAGTGCCGATCTATGCATCAGACCAGAACATATTGAACTCATGGAGGTCACACAGGGTGTTATGAGTGATGAACCAGACCAGAATCTCTTAGAGGGTGTCGTAGTCGACGTGGCGCCTCTGGGGGCCGATGTGCATGTGGTCGTCGACCTACCGGGTGAGACTCGGTTGCAGGTAGTCCGAAAGAATGTCGGGAGGATTCCGACGGTCGTGCCGGGACAACCCGTGCGGCTTTGCTTCGCAGCCTCCGATGTTCTCGTGTTCCCAACCTGAACACTGATTGAATTATCAAGCTATCGATCCGAGATCGACATGGAACCGTGGGAGTGGAGCGAGGACGTCTGGCGCTCCAAAGTCAACAAGGTGCGGGCGGGCCGCTCGTTGACGCCTAAGAGATGGAAGGACGGCAAACGCTGTGCCGTGGCTCTCTCCTCCGATAACGACCACAAGACCAACGAGCTGTTCGTCGGCGGCAACTCCCTCGGGCGCATGTCGCAGGGCCAGTACGGCAACCGCGTCGGTGTGCCGCGCATGCTCAATGTGCTGGCGAAGAATGATATCTGGGCCAGCTTCTTCGTGCCGGCCGTATGCGCGCTCCGTTATCCGGACGAGCAGCGGCGGCTGGTGGCCGAAGGGCATGGTGGCGCCGCATGGCTGGATCCATGAGCTCAATATCAGGTGCCGGCGGACAAGGAACGCGAACTGATTCTGTGGTGCTGCACACGCTGGAGATGGCATGCGAACCCCCTCGTGATACTTTTCGGACGTGACGCTCCTCCAGATCGAGCGCGAGCTTGGCCTCCTGACGAGGCTTCCTTCATCAAGGAGCGTAATCGGGGTGTCCCACCCCAACGCAACGCGCCTTGGCCAGCTCGGGCGGCCAATATGGTCTCCGTATATTCGGTAACAGAGGCAAGCGGATGGAACGCGAGAAACGGCTATGGCTAAGGACATTAGCACATACAGAGTTTTTCCGCCGATGGAGAGTGAACCAGGCCACCTTCGAGAGTCTCAACATGGCCTCACTCCGAAGCTTCGACGGCGGCAACGCGGTTACTCGGCAAAGAAAGGTGTCCCAGGCCGCTTTCGATCGCATAAGCCGCCTTAAGAACGGTGGTGTCGCAATAACGCGCACCGATCAACTGTAGCCCAACGGGGAGCCCGTGATCATCCAGTCCCGATGGAAGGGACGCTGCCGGTTGCTGTGTCAGGTTGAAGGGATAGGTGAAGGGCGTCCAGTCGACCCACCCCTTGAAACCATCGTTTGGTCTGTCCCGTCCGACTGCGAACGGTGCGACCGGCATCGTGGGGGTGACCAGAAGATCATATTTTTCGTGGAACTTCGCCATGAGAGCGGAAAGCTCGAACCGAACCGCCTCCGCTTCCTGGAACTCGGCCAGCCTGATCGTCAGGCCGCGTTCGGCACCTTCGAGAAAGCCTGGATCTAAGAGTTGCCTTTGCCTATCATCCATTCGCGACAGGATACGAGCGGCGCCGGCATACCAAAATGTAGTAAATGCTTCGACCGGATTTGCGAACCCTGGATTGACTTCCACCACCTCGGCTCCGAGAGCCCGAAGCTGGTCGACCGCCTTATCGGTAACTCTTTGGATGTCGTGGGCCACCTTCACATACCCAAGGTCTCGACTGTAGCCGACGCGCAGACCCTTGAGGGTTTTTAGCGGATCGACCGGGAGACCGGGATAAGTGGGTCCCGCATAACCGTCGCGAGCGTCCTTTCGCGCGATGACGTTCATCATCAGGATCGCATCCGCAACGGTGCGGGTCATCGGCCCCAAGTGAGACAGGGTGGTCATGGCGCTGGCAGGCCATTGCGGAACGATCCCGAAGGTCGGCTTGAAGCCAAAGGTTCCTGTGAAGCTCGCCGGTATACGGATTGATCCGCCACCGTCGCTACCTTGATGAAGAAAGCCAAGGTTCAGGGCTGCCGCGACTCCGGCGCCGCCCGAGGATCCACCTGGTGTCAGGTCAGGGTTCCAGGGGTTACGAGTGATGCCATAGAGGGGGCTATCTGTAACACCCTTCCAGCCAAACTCCGGAGTGGTTGTCTTGCCAAGGATAATGCCGCCAGCCTCGCGAATGCGCGCTGTAACGGGCGCATCGTCTGTCCAAGGTCCGTCGGCGCTCCCGGA
Source organism: Mesorhizobium sp. P2_A8 (assembly GCF_056404935.1). Taxonomy (NCBI): domain Bacteria; kingdom Pseudomonadati; phylum Pseudomonadota; class Alphaproteobacteria; order Hyphomicrobiales; family Phyllobacteriaceae; genus Mesorhizobium; species Mesorhizobium sp. P2_A8. The sequence continues at coordinate 120,875 of NZ_JBFUDB010000012.1, read as the reverse complement.
CAGTGATCCACGCCTCGTCGGCAAGCCCCGCGTTAATGTCAGATCTTTGATGGTGGCCGGAATGCCATCGAGAACTCCGGCGGGCTCGCCCTTCATCCAGCGCTCCTCCGAAGCCCGGGCAACAGACATAGCCTCTTGGTAATCGACCACGCAAAATGCGTTCAGCGTCGGGTTGTTTGCGTCGATGCGGCTGAGACAGTCATCGACGACTTCAACGGGCGAGACCTGCCGCTTTCGGTATAGCTCCAGGCACTTGCATGCCGTCAGCCTGTCAAGAGATGTTGGCACAGGTAAATGACTCTTCATTTTACAAGTCCTCTACATTCTGTTTGTTAGACACGCGATGGTAGCCATTGCTTGTTGCCTTTTTGATGTTGTTATATTGCATTGACATCCCTTCTTACGCATCTTTATGCAGCTTGCAGTGCGCATCAACTTCGACCTGAGGCGCTTGTTCCCTCCGATTCAATGGCGAGGGAAATATGGCGTTGACTTGCGAGGGCACTTGTTGACCGCTCGATTGACAACGTTGTTTGCGGTGCATGCTTTCCTTTGTGCAGAAGGAGAATTTTCTCGTCCGGTTTCTTGTCTGCCTCGGTGAGACGATGGTTCAGGCGACGGTAGTCGGTCCAGGTCGGCGTACGGAATGTCTCAGTCCATCGCAAGGGCTTCTGCAGGTTGCGCTGGAGCGTCCAGTATCGAGCCCCGACACGGCTGTGCACATGCCGACGCTGGCGCATAAGGTCCAGGAAAGCTTCGAGATTCTCCGCGGGTACCAGATACGCCAACCCCGGGCCATGCGGTGACCCACCCCGCGCCGCCCAAGGCGAATGCTATTGCCGCCACTACGATCGACGAGGTCAATGCAAGGGAAAGAGAACATGAAGCGCAGGCGAGGCAGGCGAGTGTCATCAGCCGTTCTTGAGACAAGCTCCGTCTGAACAAGCTGTTGGAGATGCCGGCAAAGACAGCGCCTGCCCCGAAGCTGGCCATCAGCGTGCCATAGGCGAGTGGTCCTCCTCTCAACTGGTCGCGAACAACCAGGGGCAGCGCGAGTGTGGCGATGCCAGCCAGGCCAAAGAGGGTTCTACGAGCGATCGCCGATGACATCGCCGTGAAGCGCAATCCATCATAGATCGCCGTCCTCATCGACTCGCGTCGAAGAGGGGTGGAGCGAACCTTCCACTTGCAGCGCCATATGGTGGCCAGGGGTACCAAATAGGTGAGGGTGGTCACACAGAAGGCCACCATAAGCCCGAACGAGGCAACCACGATGCCGCCGAGTGCCGGGCCTACGGTCCGGACAGTGTTGAAGCCGACGGAGAGCAGAGTGACGGCAGCGGGAACGTCGCGCCGATCCACAATATCGCCGACAGGCGCTTGCCAGGCGGGATTGTTGACAGCAACGCCGCTTGCGATCAAGAAGCTGAAGCCGAGGATCATCCACGGGCTGACAAAGCCCAGCGCCACAACAGCGGTCAGCATCGCAGAGGCTATCACCATAAGGCAGCGGCCGGCGAACATGACCCTGCGACGGCTGAAATTGTCGGCGAGCACCCCGGCGAAGACAGATAAGATGAACGCGGGCGGGTTCGGTGAAGGCTATACCAGCGCAACCATCAGATCGGAAGTCGAGATCGTCGCCATCAGCCAGCTGATGGCAACAGTCTGCATCAACCAGCCGAGGCTTGAGACCGGCGTGGCGAGCCAGATAGAGCGAAATGTCGAGTTCCTGAGCAGCGCAAAAGTCGCTGGCGGACTTCGATCTGTATCTGCGCCCGCCGCTCTGCTCATTGCTCCGACCGATTGTGTTCCGCCGACCTAAACCACTTGGCGGGACACGATCCGATTACTGATCGAACGCGTCAAATGCAGTCTTTGTATTATGGTCATCTAGCAGCGAGATGGTCCTGGGCAGACAATCGACCACAACAGTGACGCGATATGCAATCTTCAATGGATATCGAGAGATGCTAAGGGGGTGAACTTCCAAAACTGCTGGAACGCACCCGTTTTGCCGGATCAGACAGCGGAGGCGATAATGCATAGGCTTACGCCTAAGTTTGCAACTATGACTTCCGATCCATTCTTCCCTCCGCCGCGTGAAGGGATCAACTCAGTGCAGCGCCGCACGACAACCGAGAAGGTCCGCCCGGTCGCTTCCCAAGATCAGAGTACGAGCGCCTACCTAAAGGGGAAATTTCATCCGAACAAATTTCAAGCACAGGCACCCAGGCGCTACGTCGTCCTTCAAGCGTACGCCCCAGCGCTTCCTCACAGATCGCGCGGCGCCCGATTACTCGGCTGGTCTTGGACTTTGCGCTATCGCTGCCGGACGATCATAGGGCCGAGTTTCGCGCGGGCTTCTCGTGGCGCGGTGCGCTACATTCAGCGTGACCGGTTTGATCTCTCCCGCACATCTTTTTGGGGGGATAGCCGCCGACCCTACTGAGATCTGCCGGGCCGTTCGAAGGAGCGGCATCGAAGGGCGCGATAGTACAGGGCCAGGCGTAACGTGCCTGTCGCAGCGCCCTTGTGAACATCGAGTCAGGCGGCGGCCATCTAAGAGCGCGATGGTACCGCTCGGAAGATTATATTGGCCTATTGAAGACAGTCCGGCGCATACTCATAAAACGGAAAAACCCACACCGGCTCCTGGTCGCCATGCTACTCGAATAGGGATGAAAAATGAGCGAAGCACCCCATCTTACGTTTGATCTCGACAGCCCTGGCGTAAGCACGGGGCACCTTGTTGTGCCCAAAGGTGCGGACTACGACTCTCTTTCGCTCCCGGTCTTCAGCTGCAATAGAGGGGAGGGACCCAGCCTACTTATCACTGGCGGAAACCATGGCAATGAACTGCAAGGCCCGGTTCTTGCTCGGCGACTTGTTGAATGGCTTCCCGAAGCGCAGAGGTGCGGCAGGATTATCATCGTACCGGAGATCAATCCACTTGCCGTGCAAGCTTGGACCCGCAACACGCCAATTGACGGAAAGAACCTCAACCGAGTGTTTCCGGGTCGATCGGATGGCTCGGTAAGTGAACGGATCGCAGATGCGATTTCGCGTCTATTGTTGCCTATGGTGGACACCGTTCTCGATCTGCACAGTTTTGGGCCGACCTGGGATTGTGCACCGTCGATCATCTCACACCCTATTGCCGATATCGATCAGATGACGAAGACGGTCAGCATTTCGAAGGCATTCAAGTTGCCGGTGACGTTGCTCTGGGAGCACAACGAAACGGATGGAATGTTCGATACTTGCGTGCATAGACAGGGCAAAACGTTCATTTGCACTGAATTTGGCGGCGGCGTAGTTAGCGCCGAAGCTCTTACCATGTATGAAGCTGGGGTTCGCAACGGGCTCATTGCGCTAGGGTTGGTCGCGGGCAAGGCCGAGTATTCGACGTTCCGTCAGCAGAAGTCCGGCCAAACACTGGAAACAACTGCCTCCGACCAGTTGAAATCGCCTTCGCCGGGCATCTTCGAACCGCGCTGCTCGGTGATGGATGAAGTGAAGCAGGGAGATGTGGTAGGCGTCCTACATCCGATGGGTTCGCTGTCCGCTGCTTCCATCGATATTCGCGCGCAATCGAAATCTATCGTGTTCGCAATCCGATCAGCACTGTATGTCCAAGGCGACGAAGAAGTGGCGATACTCGCACGACCCTTAGCTCACTGAGGGTCTGATGTTCGTCGTCAACCACCCAGGAGATCAAGCGGAAAACGGTGACATGCCGGGCGGTGCCAGGCGCAGCAGATCACCCGGGACCAAGTATTTTGCGAGACTTTCGCCGACATTGAATACGCGATCAAGGAACTCGGCGAGGGTCACAGCACGAAGTTCGAGTTCGAGTGCTACGACCTAAGCCACCTTTACAATCGTGCGTGGATCTTCGGCCATGGTTGGATCAAGCCTCCATTCTTCATGCAGATGGTCTTTGGCATTCTCGGCGGCGTCGGTCCCGATCTCGTAACCTTGTGCACATGCGTACCATCGCTGAAAAGCTTTTTGGGAGAAGCTACGAGCGGTCGGTGCTTGCTGCCGGGAGGCATCAGGGTGCAATTCACCCGCAGGCTGCACTGCTGGGCGGTGACCTGCGGGTCTGCTTGGAGGACAGCCTCTACATCGAAGAAGTTCAGCGCGGAGCAAGTGCGCAAGATAGATCCATCGTCGAACACCTTGGAAGAACAGTCGCAACCCCGGATGAGGCACGGCAGCGTCTCGGTTTGAAAGGCGCGGACAAAGTGGCGTTCTAACGCCACAGGCAATCTTCTCATAATCGGCCGGAACTAGGCCTGGATCACCGAAGAGTTTACCATCGACGCTGGACCGAGCCGCGCTTCAACCTGGGATACGACAATGACTGAATTCAAGAACACCGCGGTCCTCGGGGCAGGGGTCATCGGTGCCAGCTGGACTGCCCTATTTTTAGCATCCGGAAGGGACGTCGCGGTACACGATATTACTCCCAACATGGAAAAAAGCATTCGGGATTACGTCGAACGGGCGTGGCCCTCGTTAGAGGAAATCGGGCTGGTCAAGGATGGCAGCCCCGACCGTATGCGGTTCAACAAAACTGCAGCTGAAGCGGTCGAAGGTGCATCCTTCGTACAGGAGAATGTCCCTGAAAGGCTCGCGATCAAGCACGCTCTTTACGGTGAAATCGAAGCTCATCTAGCAGCCGACGCTGTGGTCGCGACTTCTGCATCGGGCCTGACGCTGTCGGAGATGCAGAGAGGCTGGGGCAATCCGTCTCGCTTCGTACTCGGTCATCCTTTCAATCCGCCGCATCTCATTCCGCTTGTCGAGATAATGGGCAATGACCAGACCGCCGGTGGGGTGGTCGAAGATGCGGAGCGGTTCTACGCGGCAATCGGCAAAGTGACCATCCGCGTCAATCGTGAGATCCCCAGGCCATGTTGCGAATCGTTTGCAGGCCGCCGTCTGGCGCGAAGCGATCCATCTCGTCAAGACAGGTGTCGCATCCGTCGGCGACGTGGACAAGGCTATGTGGTCCGGTCCTGGACTTCGTTGGGCCGCCATGGGCCCGACAATGCTTTTCCACCTCGGGGCGGGTGAGGGCGGCCTCGGAGCGTTCTGTGAACCTACACCGACAGCTTTAACCGCTGGTGGGATGATCTTGGTGTGCTGCACCTAGAGCGGAGAAGCTCGTATCGGGCGTTGAGCAGGAGGCCGACGGGCAATCTCCGGCTAACCTCTCTGCGCAACGCGACGCTCTTATCGCCAGCATTCAAAAGGCGATTGCTCCGCTCCGGGTCAAGTAAAGTTCCGAGGCGGCAGGCATTGAGGATGGTCGTGTTGAACAAAGCCAGTTCTATTGCCGGTGCTCGAAGGTGGTAGGCAAACCATCATCGATTTATCAACAAAGAAGTTTCTATTGGAGCGGCGCGCGCAGCGTTTCGGATTCTGCGGCGGTCACGGGCGTGATCCAGTCAACGAAACATTGGATCTGCGAGTTATGCCTGTTGCGGATAACAACATACAGCCCATCCCGCAGGACTACCGGGAGGTCGTGTGCGCCAACGGGCCGTATTCACACCCCCACGATCTCCGAGCATCTGCCGATTACTCCGTCGGAAATAGGCGAGGCGAGTATTGAAGCTGCCGAGGTCGCCGCAGCGATCATCCAACTTGCCCGGAATCCCGAAAACGGTAAGCCCGACCCAAACCCAGACCTCTTCACGGGGTTTTTGCTACGCATCAAGCAATCCTGTGACGGGTCCTAAATGTATCTACGGGTGGCGGCCTTACGCTAACCAAAGTAGAACGCCTCCGGGCGGCCACCACGACAAGACAGAAAATGGCTTACCTTATTGTTGGTTAATTAACTCTGGTATTTCCCCCCCGATGCAAAATACAGAGACTGGAAGCATTCTTGGGAGCCCGAATTCCTTGAATCCGAAGTGTCGTTCCCCCTCGTATCGGACTTTGTCTCGAAGAGAGAGTGGCACTACCATCACCCGATCGTTAATCCTCACTGAGGATGGGTACGAGTCACTCATCGAAAACCTGCCTCGAGTTGATCCTTAAGGACTGACCGAGTTGATCGTTAAGGACTGACAATGCGCGACGTGATACTGCAGGACATCTCCGAAAGTTTTTCCGACACGTATTTCAAAGCGCGCCGGAAGTTCCTCGAGCTCGCCAAGTCTGTGAAATCATACAAATCGCCCGCCCGGGGACCGGGTGGCGAGGAATTGTTCACCGATGTCGCGTGGTTCGGCAATCCAGACGCGTGTCACGTGAGCGTATTGATCTCGGCCACACACGGCGTAGAGGGCTACTGCGGCTCGGCTGGGCAAGTGGACTGGATGCGAGGCGGCAATGCGAGCTCGCTGGGGCCGGACCAGGCGATGTTGCTGATACATGCACTAAACCCATATGGTTTTGCGTGGAACCGCCGCGTCACCGAAGAGGGTTGTGACCTTAATCGCAATTTCGTGGACTTCTCGCAGCCTCTTCCGATTAATCCGGGGTATGACGATCTTGCCAATCATCTAGTCCCAGCACTGATAAGTGGTCCCGAGTTTGAAGCCTCTGAGCTGGCTATTGAGAAATTTCGCGAGGAGAATGGCGAAGTCGCCTTCCAAACCGCGCGAAAGGCTGGACAGTATAGTTATCCCGACGGCGTATTCTTCGGAGGCTTCGGCCCCAGCCATTCGCGTTTGACGCTAGAGAGCATTTCGGACGATTTCTGTCTAAAATCCCGGGATCGGGTGGTGATTGTGGACGCACATACCGGCCTGGGCCCCTTCGGATACGGCGAGCTTCAGACCGAGCAGCCCTCTGGGCTTGCTGGTTATGAACGTGCATTGGCAATGTTCGGCAGATCGGTAACCTCGCCTGATCTTGGGACCTCATCGTCAGTGCCGATACGGGGCTGCGTTGATGAGTTTTGGCAGCGGCTGATAGGTGAGCGCCACATTTACGTAGCGCTCGAATTCGGTACGTTCGATCCGGAGAACGGTCGAAGGGTCCTCAGAGAGGATCATTGGTTAGCGAAGCATCCCGACGCTGACCCGGACCTTGCACGAGCCATCCGACTCCGTCTTCGCGAACACTACGATCCGAGATCGGAGGATTGGCGCGAAATGATTCTTTGGCGCAGCCGTCAGGTGCATAGGCAGATGGTTGAGGGCCTCAGATCTTCAGGGTAGATGGCCGCTTGCCGACATAGCCAGACAAAGCAGGGAGCATTGCCGATAGCAGTCAGGGATGACGTTCAGCTGCCGCGGCGGTAGTTTGAGCAATTCACCTAGCGCTGGCGAGTTGCAAACGAACAATTCGAAACTCTGGTGATGTCGAACGGTGCAATACACCGCAGCGTCGGCTCTCGGTGCCTACAGAAAAATCGTTGCGACGGATCCTGCGGATTACACCGGTACCTTTTACATGATTAACAGCGAGGGCGGTTGCGTCGCCGAAGAGGTCGAAAACTGGTAGCCGGAATTGCACGACTGACTTGGTTTATTAAAGCGAGGTAGCCGCTGCTCGATCCGGCTTCTTTTCGCCTTAGCTTGATGGAGCGTTTGTCGGCGACGGGGCACCCACGGAATCAACCATCGTAGCTCATTAACCCGAGTTCGCCGCCCTTTCTCACGCACCTCAAGTAGCCTTGCCCAAGGAGCGGGGCGTCGCCGGGGACAGACAGTTGTGGGTAGTATCCGCAGCGCGCTGGCGAAACGGGGTCAGCGCATTGCGACCCACCAGCGCCGTGCTTGACGCATGCTCGCACTGCTCCAATTATCGCCTCGCTAGTTGTCATCTCGTCGCGAGAAGACAACAATCTGTAAACGGAATTGGACTGCGGCGGCCGATGGCTGTCTATTCCTGATCAAAGGCATGGATTTGATTGCAGCCTACAGGGCACTTCGAATGAACGAATGTTTTTTTGCAGCAGTTAGCGTAACGATCGCAACATCTCGCGTCGAGGCTGAACCTGCCATTCTTATGCGATGCGTTGCTCTGATTCACCAGATAGCAGTGGACCCGACGAAAACTCCAGCGGTTTTCTTCGATCGTGCTGTCGCGCTGAGATGAGCTCGCGCAACCCCAAGCAGATTGATGCGATTGGCGTCAGCGATCTGCCAGAACGACTCCAGGACATCATCCGACGCCGTGGCGAAGTCCTCGGTCCTGGCTACCAATTTTCCGAGACGATTCCGGTGGAGTTTGTCTCGGGATTTGGTGCCCACTTGATAGACATCGACGGCAATGATTATCTCGATGCGTTTAACAACGTTCAAGGCGTCGGCCACGCCCACAGGCACGTTGCGGATGCCGTTTCCCGCCAGATTGCCACAGTCAACACTGATACTCGCTACCCCCAGGAAGCGCTGGTCGCCTATGCTGAGCGGCTACTTGCAACTTTCCCAGTTGAGCTGTCGAAGCTAAGCTTGCCCTGCACTGGATCTGAAGCGAATGACCTAGCAATTCGGGTCGCGAGGTACCATACGGGCGGCGAGGGTATCATAGTTACGCGTTGGGCGTTTCACGGTCGCACGCGCGAAGTCGCCAGTTTTTCCCCAATGCTAGGGGCAGGATCCCCGCTCGGACCAAACGTCCGACTCATTTCCGCTCCTGATCCCAGGCTCTGCGCACCCGGGCAATCCCTCGAGAATTATATGCGGGATCAAGTGCGTGCCGCGATTCTTGATCTCGAACGGCACGGATACCGGCTAGCAGCCTTGATTGCCGATTCCGCTTTTACCTCCGACGGCATTTTTACTCACCCTGTGGGATTCATGCAGGCAATGGTCGATGAGGTCCATGCCGCTGGCGGCCTCCACATTGCTGACGAGGTTCAATCGGGGTTCGCTCAACTCGGGGATTCGATGTGGGGGTTCAGTCGGCACGGCGTGGTTCCCGATATCGTCACAATGGGCAAAGCGATTGGGAACGGTTTTCCAATCTCTGGCGTTGCCTTCCGCCCGGAGGTCTCTGATGAATTCGGACGAAAAGTCAGCTACTTCAACACACTGGGCGGCCGGTCGCTTTCCGTAGCCGCAGCGTCCGCAGTGCTCGATGTTTTCGAGCAGGAGAATGTGCGTGAACGCGTAGCCGTGAACGGAGCGACCTTGCTGGCAGGGCTTGAAACGCTGACACGGGATTCTCCATATGTTGCGCAGATCCGAGGCAGCGGGCTGTACCTTGGTGTCGAGATCGTCAAGGACAGAGAGACACTCGAGCCTGATCCCATTCGTTGCGAAAGCATCATTAAGAACCTTCGGGATCGTCGAGTTCTGATCAGCCGGACCGGCTCCGCAGGCAACGTGTTGAAAGTTCGTCCTCCAGTCGCCTTCACCGCTGCCGATGTGTCTCGATTCCTTGAGACCTTTGCCATCGTGGCAAAACAGCGGCTCTAGAGGACTCTAGCAACATGAACACATTATCTGGCGCAATGCTGCAACGGCTTCTGGAGGAGAGTAGCCTGCTCTCATCAAGCCAATCTATCGACCCCTTGTTTTTGAATACCATGCTTGAAAGGCACTACGGGCTCAGCGGACGGGTTGAACGATTGGGCAGTGAAAAGGGCCATACGTTCAGGTTCAAAACCGGCGTGAATGAATACCTGGTAAAGGTGTCACCGTCCGACGAGCCGGAACAAGTTACGGCGTTGCAGATTGCAGCGATGCGTTATCTTGATGACGCCGCTCACGCCTTGCCGATCCAGCGGATCAAGCCCACCCTTGAGCGAAGGGATAGCGTTCCAATCGACTTGGGGGATGACACGTGTCGAACACTTAGCGTCTTCTGTTTTGTCGAAGGCCTGTTATGGGAACAAATGGATGCTAACGTCGAGCAATTGACCAAGGTGGGAGACATGCTCGGGCGAGTAAACATTGCGCTGCGATTATTCGGGCATCCAGCTGCCGAGCGCAGCTTAGTTTACGACATTAAGCACTTCCCCCATTGGGCGGGACTTGTCGATTACGCGCCAGACCCCAGGCACCGATTGCTGGCTCAACGGGTCTTCAGGCTCTTTGAAGAAGTCGTTCTGCCGAGGCTGACAAGTCTTGAAATGCAAGTGATCCATGGTGACTACGCTCCCAACAATGTCGTGGTGGATCCGCATAGCGATGTCTTCGTTACGGCCATCCTTGACTTTGGTGACACTGTCCATAGCGCGGTGATCTTCGATCCTGCCAATACGGTCGCGCACCTGATCGGCCGCTCTCAGGATAACCCTTGGGAGGATGCCTTTGCCTTTGTCGCCGGGTACGAGCATAGCAGGCCGATAAACCAGTCAGAACTCCCACTTTTGCCAGTTGCGGCTCTCGCGCGGCTCACCATGCTGGCGTTGATCAGATACTGGAAGGCGGAGCGCGCACCTGACCAGAGCGAGGAGCTACTGGCTAGTGCCGAGTATTACTGGGCGAACCTAGAGCGGGCCATGGGCGCACCACTAGATGATGTGGTCGCGCGATTCCGCTACCGCGCCGGTGATCCTGGTGCTTGAGCCCAACGATAGGAGGTAGTTGGCACTTGAGGGAACGTTGCCCACCACCACCTGAGTACCTCGGCGATCGTATGCGATTTCAGATGTTTAGTCCCGGTATCCGTGAACGCAGGAGATCGGGAATTCTTCTTTGGACGCCAGATTGCATCTGGGAGCGCATATTGGTTAGCCGACTGTCCGTGGCCGTCGAGTACGGAACGTAGCCCCAGGGGGCCTATCTCTTCCCTCAATTTGACCGACTACAACCAACGATAAGGAGTTATCTATGACTACGGCCGAATCGATTCCCTTCACCGGCGCACCGTTCCCAAAATCAGAGTACGAACGACGGCAGAACAAGGTGCTTGAAGAGATAGCTCGATCCGAGCTGGACGCACTCGTGGTCACCGCCCACGGTCATCTCCAGTATCTCAGCGGATACGATGGAATGGGGGCGTATTTCATGCCGTTTCCGTTGATTCTCGTGCCGGGAAGGGCTCCAATATATGTAGTCCGGGAATACGAGTTCACTGGCGTTCGCGCGGAGAGCTGCATTGATGAGCTGGTTGGTTATACAGAGCAACCAGATTTTGCCAAAGTGACTGCCGACGTTTTACGGAGGTCGGGATTAGCAGGCAAGAAGGTCGGGTTCGAGTTGGGCTGCTGGGGCCTCGCTCCAGCGGATGTATATGCGCTTCAGACCCTCATTCCCGAAATGAAGATTGCCGATGCCTCTCGTCTGGTCTCATCAGTTATGGCCGTGAAGAACGAGTTGGAGATTAATGCAATGCGTCATGCGATGGCCGCGACCGACGTGGCCGTGCGTGCATTTCAGCGGTCTCTGAGGGCCGGCATATCCGAAGCTGAAATGGCGGTGGCCATCCAGAGTGAGGTTACCAAGTCCGGCGGCGAGGACGTCAGGCTTGTCTCAGTCGGATTTGGCGAGAGGACGAAGCTGCCGCACACGAAGCTGACACGCCATCCAATGGGTAACAACGAACCTGCGATGGTTGAAGTCGGCGGCATTAAGCAGGGGTATGCCGGGCCTCTGGTTCGCGGTGCAGTGCTTGGCAAGCATGCAGAGACCGAGACCCTGCATGCTTTGGCGGAGGAGGCACTTGAAGCCGCCATCGCTGCAATTAGGCCAGGTGTAACGGCGGGAGAGGTGGACGCGGCCGCCCGAAGGGTGATCGAGCGATCTGTTAGACCCAAAGCCCTTAATCATCGGGTTGGATACCAGACCGGGTCCCCATGGGGCGAACGCGGCAATATCAGCCTGGAGCCCAGCGCACTGGACGTCCTTCAGGCCAATATGACCGTCCATATGCCCGTCATTCTCATTGGAGAAGGTCGTTACTTATTTGGCTGTAGCGAGACTGTCTTGGTGACGGAGCGCGGATCGGAAATACTCAGCGGTACACCACACACACTCTATCGCGCGTGATGCGTCGCAGCGGGGATGAGCGGCATCTCCAAGAGCCAGGGCTCACGGCTGTGCGAGGAAATCGACGACAAGGCGAAAGCCTTCGTCGAGCGGCTGATCGAGGGCGATTGGCCGTAACTGTGGATCGACGCCACCTGCCTGAAGGTCCGCCGCGCGCTGGGCGAATAGTCTCCCGCCATCATTGCCGTCGGCGTCAACGCGGACCGCCGGCGAAAGGTCCAGGCCATAAAGATTGGCACCTTGGGCGCCGAGCCGATCTGTTGCAGTAGCAAGTTGGGTTCCATTCCTTCGATGCGCCGACGCAACATGACGACCCTGATGCTTCCCTTTGCGGCCAGCGGACCGAACTCACCGTGTAATTCCCGAACTGCATCGATCGATGCCGTTCGTTGACGCACCAGCAAGGGTCGGGACCAAATGCATAGCAAGAATAGGCTGCTGCTCGCGCTCTTGACCGGCACGAACCCCATGTTCGGTCTTGTGACCCTTCGGTCGGCGTCGGCCGCATCTGTCTTGTTCTGTTTGACCTACGGTTAGACGTATGATGACCGGATCAGCGAGCGAAGCAGACATATTGTAGTGCAAGAACAAAAGAGGCGACGGCGGTCTTAAAAATAGGCACTGGCCATCTCAAAACGCGATGACATAGCCCGGAACATTATATTGGCGGACCCAATGCCAACTGGCACATACTTCGCAGGAACCAACCGCATCCGCCCGTCAACACCGTCCTGCAGAAATCGAGCGAACTGAAGTGCAGATCAAAGATGTACTCCTCGCGCCAGGAAACGGCGCGTTTTTCTACGACGATCAGGCAGCCATAAGAGCGGGTGCCTCGCAGGACGGTTTTGTCTATGTGGGCCAACCCACGACGCCCGCCTTCCAATCCATTCGCGTTCCGGCAAATTCGCTAAGTATCGGGCTTGTCCTTGTCGACGACACCGTCGTTTGGGGCGATATGATGAGCGTTCAGTATTCTGGTGCCGGTGGACGCGATGCGTTGTTTGAAACTTGGCAAATCTCGGATTTGACGTCGCGGGTCGTGGTGCCTCGGCTTATCGATGTCGATGTGTCTCGCTACCTTGATGCCTGCGCGAACGTTTTCGAGCCCATCGGACACAAGCGGTTACCTCTCGCGATTGAGTATGGCGTCAGCCAGGCGCTCCTTCGCGCAGCAGCCCACCTTCAACGTACGACAATGGCAGAGATCGTATGCAGTGAATTTGACCTACCGCTGCCAACGCGCAGGGTCCCGATCTATTGCCAGAGCGGTGATGCTCGGGAACTTAACGTCGACAAGATGATTTTGAAAGCCGTGGATGTGCTTCCCCACGGTCTGATCAATTCACGGCAGAAATTCGGTGTCGACGGCCTGACCTTCATGGAGTTTGTGAAGTGGGTTGTGACGCGTACGCGTCAAATCGGCAGTCCAGGATACCATCCGGTGCTGCATTTCGATGTGTATGGCTGGATCGGCCAGGAAATCGGCCTAGAGCCGCAACGGATCGCCGACTTTATCTGCAAGGTTGCAGATACAGTCCCGGATTTCACGCTCAACATCGAGTCCCCGGCGGATTTTGGTTCGACGCAAGCTCAAATTGAGAACTACGCCAAGATCGTATCGATTTTGGACAACCGGGGTTCCAGCGCGCGCATTGTCGTGGATGAGAGATGCAATACGCTTGAGGATATCCGGCTCTTTGCCGAAGCGAAGGCCACGCATCTCGTTCAAATCAAGACGCCGGATGTCGGCTCAATTGCCGATACAGCGCGGGCAGTTCTTCTCTGCAAAGCGAATAAGGTAGGCGCATATGTCGGGGGAAGCTGTACCGAGACAGATCTCTCCGCCCAAGCTTCCGTCCACGTATCTGTGGCAACCCAGGCCGACATGATGCTTGCAAAGCCCGGAATGGGTGTCGACGAGGCATTCTCAATTGTTGGGAACGAACAGAATCGGTTGCTGGCGATGCTGAACCATCGTCGGACCCAAAACGAAAAAATTGGATAAAAGCACGGTGTCGTATGCAGAACTCTCTTGAGGGGATCACTGTCGTAGCCGTGGAGCAGGCGGTGGCCGCGCCTTACGCATCCTCGCGCCTTGCGGACGCCGGCGCCCGGGTGATCAAGATTGAGAGGCCCGAAGGGGATTTTGCCCGAAACTACGACAAGTTGGTACGTGGGCAAAGTGCCTATTTCGTCTGGCTTAATCGGGGTAAGGAGTCGGTCTGTCTGGACCTGAGGTTGGAGACGGATCGCGCCGTCCTGGACACGCTTATTGCCAGTGCTGACGTCTTTATCCAGAATCTGAAGCCGGGCAGTATCGAAAAACTGGGTTTCGCGTCTGCGGATCTGCGTCGACGTTTTCCGCGGCTGATCACCTGCGACATTTCTGGTTTCGGGGACACAGGGCCGTATTCCCATTTGAAAGCCTATGATCTCATCGTCCAGGCCGAGACAGGTCTATGCGCGATCACCGGCAACCCACAGGGTCCCGCGCGTGTGGGGGTCTCGGTTTGCGACATTTCGGCGGGCATGACGGCACATAGCGCCATTCTTCAGGCACTGTACCACCGCGAGGTCACCAGAGAAGGAACAGGCATCCAGGTGTCACTGTTCGATGCCGTCGCGGACTGGATGAACGTGCCGGTTCTGCAAAACGATTACAGCGGCTACCACACGGTTCGCGCGGGTGTGAAACACCCGTCGCTTGCGCCATATGGCGCCTATCGTTGCGCCGACGGCAAAGAGGTCATCTTTTCCGTTCAGAATGACCGCGAATGGGTAAATTTCTGCGATAAATTCCTGAAGCAGCCGGCGCTTACACGCGCACCTGGCTTTGCTGACAATATGGAGCGTCTCGGTCACCGTGCGCAACTTGATGAGATCATCGAACGGCGGTTTTCTGAACTTTCCTGCCACCAAGCGATGCAGGAGCTTGAGGCGGCCGGCCTTGCATATGGCCGACTGAACGAAGTGGTGGATGTTTCAAGGCATCCACACCTTCGCAGGGTGCAGGTTGGAACACCCGAAGGAGCTGTCGAGACGATAGCGCCGGCGGCGATTTTCAACTCGGAGCACCCCTCGCTGCGCCCAGTTCCGGCTCTTGGCGCTCATACCGACGCTGTCCGCGAGGAGGTTCTGGGGCTTTTGCGCGAAAGAGCCGCGCGCGTCTGAGTAAGGGGAGTTCGGTCGCGGTTTGCGAAAAGCCTGTGGACCTTGGGTCATCTCAACGCATCGGCCATCCAGCAAGCCCACCGCCGCCACGCTCGCTAAGATTGATTGCAGAGGCGACTCCATGATCAAGGACACCTTTTCGGCCGTTGAAAGCGCGATGTCTGTACCTCGCTGGAGATCCCTGCTCTTCGTTCCCACTCACGTACCGCGATTTGTGGAGACGGCCCATGAGCGGGGTGCGGATGGCGTCATACTCGACCTGGAAGATTCCGTTCCCCAGGATCAGAAGGGCGAGGCACGGAAGCGGCTTCCTGAATCTGTGGCAAAGGTGGCTCGCAAGGGCGCATCCGTTTTGGTCCGCGTGAATCGTAGTTTGCGCGCTCTGGCGGCCGATCTTGATGCAGCAGTAATAGCGGGTGTTGACGCGCTTGTTCTTCCGAAGACGGATTCGGCAGATTGGATATTAGAGATCGCGAATGCGGTTTCAGAACTTGAACGGGAAAGAAATCTTGCGCCGGGACGCATCCGGTTCCTTGCTCAGATCGAGACTCCGGGCGCACTGCAAAGGCTTGCGGCTATTGCCTCAGCGCATGCAAGGATGGTCGCAATGGCTCTTGGTCCTGAAGACTTCAGTGCCGCTGTTGGCGGTACCCCGGAATTCGACCTTCTGTTGACGCCGAACCTTTCTGTTCTGTTTGCCGCCCGTGCGGCAGGCTTGCTCCCGCTTGGCTTCATAGGAAGCATCGGCGATTTCTCGGACACGCATAAACTTCGTGAAGCCGCGGTGCATGCGCGGCGGCTAGGCTTTGCCGGAGCCTTGGCGATCCATCCGACCCAGGTGGCCATCTTCAATGAGGCTTTCTCGCCAAACGCCCAGGAACTCGAGTGGGCACATAAAGTCGTCGCGGCCGAAAATGATGCCACCACGCGTGGCCTCTCTGCATTCTCGTTGAATGGCAAAATGATCGATCCGCCAGTGGTGCGGCGCGCCCGCGAAATCCTCGCCCTCTCAAGCAATAGCTGAGCCTATAGGCGGACGCAGGCGGTTTTGAACCTAATGCGACAGTTTTGTGGCTTGCCTGCCATCTCGTTTCGAGATAGATATAAAAGCACTGGGAACATGCCCCGGGTGGATTTCTTCGTCGTGGACATCAGGCAGCTAAGATACTTTGTCGGCGTCGTCGAAGCCGGCAGTTTCACGAAGGCAGCTGCAACCCTCAACGTTGCTCAAAGCGCTCTAAGCCTGCATGTGCGTCAACTAGAGGAAGGATTCGGTACTCAACTGCTCGTTCGCGACAGAACCGGTGTCAGCGTCACGGCATCCGGAGACAAGTTGCTCGAGCGGGCGCGGACCATCCTGAAGGAAATTCAGCTCACTGAGGCCGAACTGACCAACTCGGTGGCTGCTCCTTCCGGAGAGGTGACCATTGGCATTCCGTCCGGAGCCGCTCGCGTCCTTAGCGGTCCCCTGCTTGAATCGGTAAGAAGCGAATTGCCGAGGATCTCATTGAAGATGATCGAGGGGATGACCGGACCGCTGGAGGAGTGGATGGCTGCTGGCCGTTTCAATCTGGCTGTTCTCTACCGCACTGCTGAGAGCGTTGGGCAAATGGCGGTGCTGGCTCGCGAAGAATTTTGCCTTGTGGTGCCGCCTGGTCAACCGCCCTTCGAAGATTCAATAGCGCTCGCCGACCTGCACGCATTTCCCTTGGCGGTTCCCATGCGCAACAACAATGTCAGGCGTTCGGTGGCTGATGTCGTTGCCCAGCACGGTTGTGTTCTGGACGTTAGGTTCGAAGTCGACTCCCTTTCCACGATCATCAATATGGTCATGGAAGGAAAGGCGTATTCCATCCTTACCCCGTCCGCCATTCAAAGAGAGGCGTCTCAAGGCCTGGTCCGGACGGTCAAAATCATTGATCCAGTGATCACCCGTTCCGTCGTGCTTGCCGTGAACCCGAAAGATGAGCGCTCTCCAGCAGTATCCGCGGTCCGCAAGCTGATCCCTAAGGTCGTAAAGACTTTGATCGAGGGTAAGCACTGGTCAGCCACGGTTCCGGACCGGCTCTAGCAAGTCCCCAAGCGAAGTTTTCTTCCAGTACTATCGCTCTTCGCGGCTGCGTAAGCGGTATCGATCTGGATTTGAGATGGTTTTGGGCGACATTCGATATTTGACCACATGCGACTATCGCGGTGAAATCGCAGAGGAGTGAAAAACGGTTCGGATATCGGCCGTTTTCGTACCTGGCCAAATTCACGAAAGCGGAGCATGCGATGTCCAACGCCACGACCTATCAGCTTTTCATCAACGGCAGTTGGCGAGACGGTAGCGCAACCCTGACGGTGACCAACCCGGCGACAGAAACGGTATTTGGCTCGGTCGCCGCAGCGTCAGCTTCGGATCTGGACGAGGCCCTTTCTTCTGCAGAGGCAAGCCGCCGGGCCTGGTCCTCCCGACCGTCGAAGGGTCGCGGCGAAATCCTTGTCGCGGCCGCCAGCATCCTGGCCACGAAGGTGAGAGACGCAGCCAAGGATTTGTCGAGAGAACAGGGCAAGACGATTGCCGAAGCAACGGGCGAATACGCACGCGCCGTCGAGACGCTGGAGTGGTACGGCACACACGCCGAAGAATTGTCGGCCCCAATTCCACATGGCCCGAACCGAATGATCGTCCCTGAGCCGCTCGGCGTAGTCGCTGCCTTCACGCCGTGGAACTATCCCGCAGTGCTTATCGCCCGCAAGCTTGCCCCCGCGTTGGCGGCAGGCTGTCCTGTGATCCTCAAGGGGGCTGAAGAGACACCGAGTGCGGCCATCCACATTGTCGAAGCGTTGCGCCAGGCGGGTATCCCGGACGGCGTGGTCAATCTTGTCTTCGGCGTGCCGGCGCAGATTTCTGAGCACCTGCTCAGTTCGCCAATTGTGAAAGTCTTGACCTTTACGGGTTCCACCGCTGTTGGAAAACACCTGGCCAAGCTCGCCGCGAATAACTTGCAACGGTGTGTCCTTGAACTCGGCGGGCACTCCCCTGTCGTTGTCTGCGAGGACGCGGATCTCGCAACGGCCGTTCCGGCAATTTCCGAATACAAGTTCGAGTGTGCCGGCCAGAGCTGCAATGCGCCCAGCAGAATCCTCGTCGCCCGGCCACTCTATGAGGAGTTTCTATCCCGGATGACCGACGTTGCGCGCAAAATCAAGATCGGCCCGCCCGACGACCCTACGACCGAGATGGGACCGATGGCAAACGCTCGGCGAATCGACGCCATGCAGCTTCTGGTAAAGGACGCGGTGGATCGCGGCGCCCGCGTCGAGACCGGTGGCGCCCGCCTGGACGGGCCTGGCTTTTACTGGCCGCCAACCGTCCTGACCGGGGTACCAAAGGATGCGAAAGTGCTTCATGACGAGCCGTTCGGGCCGATCCTGACCGTGGCGCCGTTCGACACGATCGAGGAGGCTATCGAAGAAGCCAATGCCACCGAATATGGCCTGGCGGCCTATTTCTTCACCGGCGCCGCCGATGCAAAACGGGCGCTGATTGGCGGTGTTTCGGCGGGCGCTGTCAGTGTAAATTACCTAAAGGGGGTTTCCGCGGATGCGCCGTATGGAGGCGTCAAACAGAGCGGCTATGGGTATGAAGGTGGCGAGCACGGCCTGCGGAGCTTCCAAAGCCTGAAACTGGTTAACGGGCTCGGGTCATTCGGGTGAGAGTTGGTGGATAAAAGGGCACGCACAATTGCCGGTGAAGACATAGCAAGGAGCGTCGCCGACGCCCTTCAGTACATCTCGTATTACCATCCTCCAGACTATATCCAGTACCTTTCGCAGGCATACGAGCGCGAACAGAGCCCGTCGGCAAAGAACGCCATTGGGCAGATACTGCTGAATTCGCGCATGGCGGCATTTGGGCGGCGGCCGATCTGCCAGGACACTGGTCTCGTGGTGGTTTTCGCCAAGGTCGGGATGGGCGTTCGCATCAAGTCTGCGACCAGTTTCGCCGACCTCGTGAATGAAGGCGTCCGACAGGCATATCTCGACCCCGACAATCCTCTTCGACCATCGATCGTCTCGGATCCGCTTGGCCGACGATTGAACACCCGCGACAACACGCCGGCAGTCGTCCACATCGAACTTGTGCAAGGCAACAAGATTGAGATCACCATCGCCGCAAAAGGCGGCGGGTCGGAAAACAAGGCACGTTTCACCACCCTTAACCCCAGCGCGTCTGTTGCCGACTGGGTGGTCGACACCGTTTCGACGCTTGGTAGTGGATGGTGCCCGCCCGGCCTGATCTCGGTCGGCATCGGTGGTAGCGCCGAAAAGGCGATGCTGCTCGCCAAGGAGGCTATGAACGAACCTATCGACATGTCGGAACTGCTTTCCAGGGGACCTGCCAACGCGGAGGAGGCGCTCCGCATTGAGCTTTATGAACGCATCAACGCTCTCGGGATCGGCGCCCAGGGCCTTGGTGGCCTGACGACAGTCGTTGATGTCAAGGTCGCAACATATCCAACTCATGCGGCGTCCAAGCCCGTGGCACTCATCCCGCAATGTGCAGCGAACCGGCACTTGACGTTCACATTGGACGGTAAAGGACCAGTGCAGCTCCAACCGCCCGACCTTTCCCAATGGCCCCAGATCGGTCCCGAGGACTTGCAAACAACCGGCATCCGCCGGGTCAACTTGGATGGGCTGACCAGGGCAGAGACAGCATCGTGGCGCTGCGGGGAAACTCTTCTTCTATCCGGAAAGATGCTGACGGGTCGTGACGCCGCCCACAAGCGAATGGTCGACCTGATCGATGCCGGCAAGCCGCTCCCGATCGATCTGCGGGGACGCGTGATCTACTATGTCGGACCGGTCCGCGCGGTGAGGAATGAGGTCGTGGGGCCGGCTGGCCCAACAACCTCAAGCCGCATGGACGATTTTACGGAAAAATTGCTCGCGCAGACCGGGCTATTTGCAATGGTCGGTAAGGCGGAGAGGGGCCCAGCCGCCATTGCATCGATTGCCAGACACAAGACCCCCTATCTGGCCGCAGTGGGTGGCGCTGCCTACCTGATATCAAAATCGATCAAGGCGGCGCGGCTCGTTGCCTTCGAAGACCTGGGCATGGAAGCCATTTATGAATTCGAGGTCCAGGATATGCCGGTGATCATGGCTGTCGATGTCGAGGGAAACTCGATTCATAATTCTGGGCCGATTGAATGGCGCAAGCGCATGGCTGCCGATAGCATCGCGCGCAACATAGGCGTTTGATAATTCCGTCAAACAATTGTCCTGCGTCGCTTATCCATAGGCTCCGAAGGGCAACGAGAAGGCTATGCGCTTGGTTTGGGCAAGCTGCGAATGAGCCCATGCCATGCCTCAACCACCCGCGACGAACACAACGTTTAGTTGGCGCTCGGCACCATAGATGTAATTGGCGCGGACCCAAAAGCCGCCTAAACGTAAAGCTGTGATTCAGCTCCGGCAGGGCCATGAAGTCGAAACTCAACACCGTATGCCTTGACGCTTGGGACCTTCGGATTCTGTCCGAGCTGCAAGCAGACGGTCGGATATCGAAAAGTGAGCTTGCCAAGCGCGTTCATCTGTCGGCGTCGGCTTGCTCGGAGCGGCTCCGCACACTCGAAGCTGCAGGGGCTATTGAAGGCTATTACGCGCGGCTGAGTCCGTCCCTCACTGGGGGCGTGATTTTCGTGATGGTGGAGGTGGTGCTCGATCGTCACCGCCTCGAAGATCAACGACACTTTGAGACCGCGATTAAGGGCGTCCCCGAAATTATGGACTGCTGGGCTATCGGGGGCCGGGTCGATTACCTGATGCGCGTTGCAGCGCCCTCTATGGCTGCCTATCAGGAATTCATGGAGGGGTTGCTACAGGTAGGTCTCGGGATCGACCAATATTATAGCCTGGTCGTGACGAAATCCGTTAAATCCAATTCGCCGATACCCTTGTCCGCACTAAGAGAGCGGTGATTTTGTGGAGCCCGTGTTTTCCACGGAGATTGGCGCAAGTTCCGTGGATTCGTCGGCCGCGGACGCGCATTACCGTGGAACGTGAGGTGTGTCCGTAGGTATGATCATCCCTTGACGAGCGGCTGACCAAGTGTTCTCCGCCGGGCGATCAAAGGGAGAGCGGCAATGAGCCTGACCAATCTGGGAACCAAGCAAATCCAGGAGAAGGATCGGAGCTTCGTCTTTCATCCGTCCACGCACTTGGCAAAACACAGCCGCGGCGAGACGCCAAACCGGATCATGGCCGGAGCGGAAGGCGTCTACATATGGGATACTGAAGGCCGAAAGAGCCTCGACGGTTTCGGCGGGCTCTACTGCGTCAATATGGGATATGGATGCACGGAGATCGCCGACGCCATTGCCAAGCAAGCGCACGACCTGCCGTTCGCTCATGTCTATGCCAGCCAGGGCACGGAGCCTGTCGCCCGTTTGGCGGAGGCTATCGTCGAATATTTTGGACAGAACATGAGAAGGGTCTATTTTGGCCTGTCCGGTTCTGATGCCAACGAAACCAACATCAAGCTCGTCTGGTACTACAACAACATCCTTGGGCGCCCTGAAAAGAAGAAAATCATCTCGCGACACCGCGGTTATCACGGGTCCGGGCTGTTCACCGGCAGCCTGACAGGCCTTCCGTTCTTTCACAAATTCTTCGATCTGCCTTTGAACCTGGTGCGCCACACAACGACGCCACATTACTATCGCCAGGCGCATGAGGGCGAAACTGAGGAGGCCTTCTCCAAACGCTGCGCCGACGAACTTGAAGCCCTTATTCTTGCCGAGGGCCCAGATACGGTTGCAGCCTTTATCGGAGAACCGGCACTTGGGACCGGCGGCATCGTTCCGCCCCCAAAGGGCTACTGGACGGCCATTCAAGAGGTGCTGGACAAGTATGATATCCTGCTGATCGCCGATGAAGTGGTTTGCGGCTTCGCGCGAACTGGCGAGAAATTTGGTTCGCACCTTTATGGTATGCGCCCGGATTTCGTCACAATCGCCAAGGGCGTCAGCTCCGCTTACCTCCCCATCTCTGGGTCAATTATCGGCGACCGCGTCTGGAAAGTCCTTGAAGAAGGAACGGAGAAGCACGGAGCTCTGGGCCATGGCTGGACATATTCCGGTCATACGCTTTGCGCGGCAGCCGCACTCGCCAACATTCAAGTCCTTAAGGAAAGAAACATCCTGGAACATGTCCAGGATGTCGCGCCCTATTGGCTTTCCCGCATGAAAGCCGAACTGGAGGGACATCCCATTGTCGGCGAAGTTCGTGGCGTTGGAATCCTCTCTGGCGTAGAGATGATGCGGGATCCCAAAACGCGCGTACCTTTTGAGCCCGAGCTGCAGGTCGGCGTGCGTGCCGCCGCTGCTCTGCTTGAGAACGGTGTCATTGGCCGAGCCATGCCGCACGGCGATATCCTCGGCTTTGCCCCGCCGCTGATCATCACCCGGGCCGAGGTGGACATCATCGTCGACGCGACCGCGAAATCGGTCGATACGACTTACCGTGCGCTGAAGGCCGAGGGCGCGCTTTAAACCTGACAGGGCGGGTGATGCCCCAGGGTCGCCGGGAAGTCATTTTCCGGGCACTCGCTTGCGCGCAGCACGCGATCGAGTCTCGGCAGACCCCCCGCGAGACACGCGGAGCCAAGGTGCTGCCGCTGTCCAGCGGTCACCAGGCCGCGACATTCGCGGCGCGCCCTGCCGGTGCTCCCTCCCCACCGGCGGGGCGCATTTTCTCAAGGCGCTGGATAGAAATGCGTTGCGGCGTTGCGGCGGACCAAATGGGACATCAACCTTCGATCCTCGCTTGCCAGTGCCCCCGGCGTCCGCCCGAAGCACGTTGAGGCGCTCGAGAAGTGACTGATGTTTAAACCAGCTCCTTATTGCTGGCAAAATTCGGACATAGCGCCGCCGCCGGCTGCGAGGCCTGCCAAAGTTGAATGTGCAGCCTCAACTACAACGAGCAACTCCTTGGAACCGATCTGATCGCCGGCCTTGACCAACACTCGGCGAACGTCCCGTCGCGCTCGGCATGCAGCGCCGTTTCCATCTTGATCGCTTCGAAAGCAGAACGTCGCCCGCTTTCACCGACCTGGCCGGCGACGACCGAAAGCGGAGACCACGCCCGGCATCCGCGTGTCAAACGGCTTCCAAGACTGACCCTCGATTGGAGTGCGCCCCTCGGAGCGGACAGGATCAGGCGGCAGTTTTGACCATCTTCCGGGCGTGTTGGTCTTCGAACTGTTGCTGAGATAGCCGAGCGCTGAGTGCAATCGGCGGGTGTTGTAAACCTCATCAATGAAGCGGGGAAGGTCCTCAGCGAGGTCGGTGAAGGTTTCATAGGCCATCGGATAGATGGCTTCGACCTTCATCGTCTTCATGAAGCTTTCCGCTTTGGCATTATCGTAGGGATTGCCGCGCCGACCCATCGATCCAATAAGATCGTGCTCGGCGAGAAGATTGCGATAGAGGAGCGCGGCATA
Organism: Mesorhizobium sp. P2_A8; assembly: GCF_056404935.1. Lineage (NCBI taxonomy): Bacteria > Pseudomonadati > Pseudomonadota > Alphaproteobacteria > Hyphomicrobiales > Phyllobacteriaceae > Mesorhizobium > Mesorhizobium sp. P2_A8. The sequence goes on along the minus strand of NZ_JBFUDB010000012.1, from coordinate 97,298 downwards.
TTGCGCCCCTCGATCCGAGTGATGGACGCAGCCCGTGGCTTTCGCCGTTCGATTGCCGCCTTCAATTCTGCAACGGTCAAGCGCGCGTCGATCGACCGGCCGATGGCGTAACCAACGACCTTGCGGGACCAGGCATCCAAGATGACCGCGACGTAGACGAAGCCTGCCGCAATCGCCACGTAGGTTATGTCGCTTACCCAAAGCCGGTTCGGGCCATCGAGTGTCACGTCCTTCGCCAGGTTCGGGAAGATCGGCAATTCATGATTGCTGTCCGTGGTGGCGATAAAGCGTCGCATGATCCTGGGCTGCAGATCATGCTCGCGCATCAATCGTCTGACCTTCTTGTGGTTCACGACAATGCCGCTCTGCCGCAGCGCCGCCTGCATGCGGCGATAGCCGTAGGCTTCGAAGCTGTCGGAGATCTCACCCATCGTCTCGACGAGCGCTGTGTCATCCACGGCGGTTTCGGGCTGATCGTAGTAGGTTGATCGCGCGATCCCCATCAGCCGGCATCCTTCAGCGATGGAGACACCGCGGGGCCGGTGATCACGGATGTAGGCCCGCTTCTGGGACGTGGTGCGCTTTTTAGAGCCCCCTTTAGAAACTCGATTTCCAAGGCTTGCCGGCCTACCAGCCGCTCCAGCGCGCGATCCGAGCCTCATAGGTCTGCATCGTCTCGGCCGCCGCTACATCCTCGTCGAAGGCGCCGGCCTCGTATTTCTGGACCCAGATACGGATCAGGTTACGCGCTAGTTCGTGCCGCCTGGCCAGACAATGAAGCGTCTCGCCGAGAGGAACTCTTGCACTACCTGACGTTTGAACTCGATGCTGTGCGCGCGATGTGCAGTCATGGCTTCCATCCTTCGAAAGCCCGGCTTCCAAGTCAATTCTGCTTAGTCAATCTGTCCGCTCCGAGGGGCGCACTCCATTATGGGGTCAATTTTGCACGCCGATTCACATCCTTGAATTCCAAGGTGTACCTCTCGGTACTCACAAGCTGCCTGCTATGCTCGAAGGATAGGCGGCGCCTGTATATCGCGCCAGGGGCAGTGCACTATGGCTCTACTATGTTAGGTCCGGACTAGGATGTGGCGATCCGCATGCAATCCGAGAGATCACACGAAGAGTCTAAAGGCGAGGAAAGAATGGGGGCGCCTGCTCGGTCTTGGTGTTCACACTTGTAGGTCGCTCAATAGAAAGTGTTACACACGGCGGATGCTTCCCCATATGCAAATGCAGAAATCGATCTTCTAAGTCTATATCTGCCTTGGTAAGGCGATAATTCATCCGAAGATAATCGTTCCAAGTGGGAGTGCGAAACGTCTCGGTCCACTGCATGGGCTTCTGAAGATTACGCTGAAGCGTCCAATGTCGGGCACCGATACGACTTTGCACATGCCTACGCTCCCTCATCAACTCAAGGAATGCCCCAACATTTTCCTCAGACACCAAATACTCAGTCTTAACAACGATGGGGCCGCTTCTTGGCTTCAGAGACAGCGCAATTGTGGGGGCATCGAACTTGTCCAAGGGATCGGGCTCGGAATCGCGCCGCTCGCGCAAGGGGAAAAAAAAGCCCGCTCCGGCTACAAATAGCAAGGCTCCAGCAGAGCTTCCTAGCGCCAAGGGAAGGGAGTTGTTCTGCACAACCGTCCCCCAGGCCCAACTGCCGACAGCGATACCGCCATCTATCAATGCATAGTAAATCGAGATTGTGCGCCCTACCACCCAACGCGGACTAGCCAACTGCACACTAACCCCAATTCCCGCCCAGGCCGTCGCCCAGCCTGCACCGCCTAAGGCAAGTGCGGGGGCCGCTACCACGAGCGAAGTTGTCATAGCGAGAGCTAGAGAACTCGCGGCGCAGGCAAAGCAGGCAAACTTAATCAAACGTTCTTGAGAATGCTTCCGCCTAAACGAACGATTGAGAATGCCTGCGACGACTGCTCCAGCTCCAAAACATGCCATTAGACTGCCGTAGGCGACAGGACCTGCCCCCAACTGATCGCGAACTACCAATGGCAGCAAAGCTAGTATTGCGATTCCTGCAAACCCAAAAAGTGTCCCGCGCGCGATTGCTGCTTTAATTTCGGACGACATTGCGGTGAAGCGGAGCCCGTCATAGATGGCCGTCCCTATTGGCTCCCGCGGGAGCGGTGAGGAATTCACTTTCCATTTGTAGCGCCATATGGCGCCCATGGGTACTAAGTAGCTGAGTGTTGCTATGCCCAGCGCCGCCAGAAGCCCAAAAGAGGAAACGACGAGCCCGCCGAATGCCGGGCCGATGGTTCTGACGATATTGAAGCCGACGGAAAGTAGAGTAATTGCGGCAGGCACATCGCGTCGTTCGGCGATATCACTAACCGAAGCTTGCCATGCAGGATCGTGGAGAGCTCCCCCACATGCAATCAAAAAGCTGAATCCAAGGATCGTCCAAGGATCAGCGAAACCCAATGCGACAAAGACCACCAGCAGCGCAGATGCGACAGCCATAATGATCCTGCCTACGAACATCACTCGGCGACGACTAAAATTGTCGGCTAGAGCGCCAACGAAAACCGACAGGATAAATGCGGGTAGCGTCGCGGAGGCCTGCACCAATGCAACCATCAAGTCAGAAGCCGAGATTGTCGCCATCATCCAACTGATAGCAACGGCTTGCGTGAGCCAACCGAGGCTAGAAACCTGAGTCGCGAGCCAGAGCAAGCGAAAGATAGGGTTTTTGAGCGGGGCAAATGTCGTAGGCTCGATGGGATCCGCGTCTGCACCCGGCATTCTACTCATGGGGCCGACCGATTCGTGTTTCGCAGTTCCCTGGTTCGGACCATCCAATTACCAATCGCTCGCGTCAAATGCTGTATTCATATTGTGGTCATCTGGCATCTAGATGGCAGGAAAACCGGATCACGCAGGCGAGCGATGCGCATTTATGTTTACGCGTCCACTGAGGTGTCTCAGACGTCCGGATGAAACGCAGAGAGAGGAGCTTCACACCGGGCACCAACTGCATTTTTCGTCTAATCCCCAACACTCACATCTCGCGGCCAGATGAGAACAATATCAAAACTGCATTTGACGACAGCCACTGCGACTGTTGATTGTCTGACCGAGCTGAAGTTCGGAGCTTTGAGCGAACGGCTTCGAATAGCCGGATGCGTCTTACCGCAGCCGACCCCACCAACATGAAAATACTTAGGTGAGATATGGCGATGATGTCTTCAACCATCCCTATGACGGGCGTTCCGTTCCCTCTATCAGAGTACGAACGCCGGCAGAACAATTTGCTGGAGGCGGTTGCCAATGCCAGTCTCGACGCTCTTGTGGTGACTGCGCATGGGCATCTTCGCTACCTCAGCGGGTACGATGGAAGCGGCGGATACTTTGCGCCGTTTCCTCTGATTTTTATACCGGGTCAATCCCCTATATATCTCGTTCGCGAATATGATGAGCACGCCGTTCGAGCGTATTGCTGTATCGAGGAGATCGTCACATACACTCATCAACCTGATTTTGCGAGGGTATTTGCGGAGCTAATTACGAAGTATGGGTTGCAGAACAAGCGAGTTGGTTTTGAGCTTGGATGCTGGAACTTCGCTCCATCAGATCTCAGTGCAATTAAAGCCAAGCTTCCCAATCTAAAGATCACAGATGCAAGCGGACTAGTTCCAGCGCTCGCGGCGGTGAAGGGCGAATTGGAGCTACAATGCATGCGCGACGCCATGAATATGACCGACTTGGCGATAAGGACCTTCCAGACTTCTCTGCGGCCCGGTCTCACCGAACTTGAAATGGTTGAGACGATAGCGGCGGCGGTAAATGCAGACGTCGGCTCCGCTGGCGGCGGAGTTGGACTGTCTCCGTCTATGACCATCCTGTTCGGGGAGCGGACAAAGTTGCCGCACGGCCCAGCGACGCATCATCCAATCAGTAATAACGAGCCGGCCTTTCTAGAAATCGGCGCATCCAAATACGGGTACGCCGCCGGGATGGTCCGATGCGCCGTGCTTGGCCGACATCCGGAGACCGAGTCCCTGCATGCGTTGGCAGAAGAGGTCATCGAGACGCTCGTCGCCGCCATCAGGCCGGGTACCACCGCGGCCGCAGTGGACGCTGCGGGTCGAGAGGTGCTGAAGCGTTCTGGACGCAAGGGGGTTTTTCGCCAACGAACAGGATATCTAACCGGCATTCATTGGACTGAGCGCGGAAATCTGAGTTTGGAGCCAGGCGTCGAAGATGTCCTCCAACCCGGAATGACATTGCACATGCCGAATATATTGCGAAGCGAGACTGGATACTTGATTGGAGTCGGTGCTCAGGTCTTGGTAACCGCGCGTGGCGCGGAAGTATTGAGTAGCATACCACCGACACTTTATCTCGCTTAACATGCTACAAATTGTGTTGAGACGAATTCCTCGAGAATTAGGTCGTCGACAGCGGCCACCACGCATCACACGCGCCCGGGTGAGCGAGAAGCTCGCTTCCCTCGTTGTTAATTGGCTCGGTATCCGACATTTATCTGCAGGCACGCCAAGCTGATAGAAGATGTAAGTGACCCCGCCTCCGCGTCAAATCTAGACCCCTGTGAAATCGCCGAAAGCCGGAAGGGAAGGCTTCTGGGTACATTTTTGGCGAGGCTCCTGGGTTTCGCCACTGCGGCGATTATCTACGGCGGAAAATTGTAGTCCGTCCAATGGCGGCAACATTGGAGGAGAACATAGATGAGCCTTCCCGAAAATGACGCCCATAACGCGCTCGCATCCCGCACAGGTGAGCGCGGTGTAGACCATGTACGCGATATCCAGAACTGGCTTGCGGGCAGCGAGCTGGCCGGGCTCGTCATCCCGTCGACAGATGGCTTCCTGAGCGAGTTCGCGCCCCCCTCAGAACGGCGGCTGCGCTGGGCAACGGCCTTCCGCGGGTCGACTGGCGAGGCGGTCGTGCTGCGCGAGAAGGCGGCGCTCTTCCTTGACGGGCGCTATGCCCAACAGGGCCTTGCCGACACCCGCGGCGCGCCGTTATCAATTGAGCATGCGACGATTGCAGCCCGTCGCGCCTGGCTCGGCGAAGCCCTTCCGAAAAGCGCGCGCATCGGCCTTGATCTTTGGCTTCACTCGGTAATCGAACGGGCCGAATGGCAGTCACTAGCGGACGAGCTCAACTTCGTCCTGGTGGCCCTTCCCGGGAGCCCTGTCGATCGCCTGCGGAGCAAGGATATGCAACCGGCGTTTTCGCCAATGGCTGTCGATCATCCTTTATCGCTGGCCGGCGTCTCCCATACACAGAAATGCGCGACGCTTGCCGAACACTTGCGCGGACAGGGACTGGAGGCTCAGCTCGTCGCCGACCCTGAGGATGTGTCATGGCTCCTCAACGTACGCGCCGCTGACGAGGCGCTGCAGACCGAGGTCGGCGACTGGCACATCGTGCCCGCCTGCCGCAGCCGAGCGCTGGTGGAACGCGAGGGCAAGGTGACCTGGTTCGTGGACCGGCGTAAGCTTGCGCCGACTCTGCTTGCCCGCGAAAAAAATGGGGTCTCGATCGCGCCGCCCGACAAGATCGGCGAGGTGCTCGCGGCGACCTGCCGGCGCGGCCCCGTCGGTGCCGACCTTCGCCGCACGCCAGCCGCACTCGCCGATATGATCGAGGCCAATGGCAGCATCCGGGCCGACGATACCGTTGCGCTTAGCCGTTGGCGCAAGCACGCCGCTGAAATCGAGGCGGCACGGCGCGCGCATATCATCGACGCCGCCGCCGTGGTGCGCTTCATGGCATGGCTGGCGCGGACAGTACCGGTGCAGAGTGTCACCGAATTTGAGGCGGCAGAGCGGCTGGAGGCGCTGCGCCGCGAGTACCCGCAATACAAAGGACCGTCCATGCCCCTGATGTCGGCCTCCGGGCCGAACGGGGCGCAGCCACACTACGTGCCCAGGCGCGAGGGATGTCGGCGACTCAACGACCATCCGATCTACTGGATGGATTCGGGCGGGCAATATCCTGGCGCCACGACCGACAACACACTCACCCAAGGACTCTGCCAGCCTGAGCCCAAACACGTGCTCGCCCATACGCTCGTGCTCAAAGGCTTCGTGGCGCTGGCGACCGCCCGTTTTCCGACGGGCATCCAGGGGATGCGGCTCGACTGCCTCGCCCGCCAGGCGCTGTGGCAGGAAGGCATGGACTACGACCACAGCACCGGGCACGGCGTCGGCGCATTCCTCAACATCCATGAGGGGCCTTACATCGCGCCGAGAGCTGGGGTGGAGTCGACGACACCCATCGAACCAGGCATGCTCATCACGAACGAGCCAGGCTACTATGCCGCCGACGATTTCGGCGTGCGTATCGAAAGCCACATGGTCGTCGTGGCCGCGCCGCAGGTAGGCTTTGCCGGCTTCGACACCATCTCTCGGCTGCCAATCGATCCAAAGCTCATCGATTCTTCACGCCTCGACGCCGGCGAGCGCCGCTGGCTGGCCGATTATCACCGGATCGTCCTTGCCGACGTCAGGCCGCTGATCGATCCGGTGTCGCTCGAATGGCTTTCTGGCGTGGCGTCCGCCTTCGCCGCCGCGGCCGGAGACACGTGAGGAGCGAGAATATTGCGAGAAATGGGCAACGGCCGATTCTGGCGCCCCTGTTCACCAATAGCAATTTTGCGAGGCTCAGGTCAGGCAAAGGTCGAAGTATCGTGTATCTGAGGATGCCGATATCGGTTCCTCACGCATAGTCGTGCCGGCGAGCACATTCCACGTTCGGCGGGTTGTTGACTCCGCTCATCAGGCCGGCGTTGAGCTGATTGGCCCACCCTGTTCCGTGCGCAATCTGGGGGACCCCGTACACGACATGGTATTCGCCGAGGTGCGCGAAATCATGGTCGAAGCGGTAAGGCGGGGCGACTTCGACGCTATCGTTCGGACAATTGGTGCGGTACAAACCACACCCTACCGACGATAACGCCCTACACGTCGTTTTATTCGGCCGCCGATCTTGTGGAGATAGGAAAGTTGAGACGATCTCACACCTGGTAATCAGGCTGAATCAACCGAACCGGCAACTGCTCATGCTTCAGGAGAGATATGCCTTAGGAGCAGACTCCGGCGAGGAATTCACCCACGCAGCGCAGGAGGCCGGAATGGTTATCGCCGTTGCGGTTGAGGTTACCCTAGGAAATCACAAAAAGGTTCTGCAGTCAGGCGACGGTTATTATTTTGACAGCCGTTTGCCGTCAGGTTCCGCAAGGTGTACGACCCCGGAAAGCGAGATACTGAGCGCACTAATTACTGTCATGCCGAAAAAACAGCCCCTTGACTCGTTTGCCTAGATCGCCGCCACGTGATGTAGAGAGCCACCAGCCAGAGCACAGGAAGAAGCGTCAACAGCGATGCCACTGCGGCGAGCGTTGGGTCGATCTGGTTCCGTATGTTTTCCCACATCTTCAGCGGCAGCGTGTAGACTGAGAATCCGCCTACAAATGATGTGACGACGACCTCGTCAAACGAGTGAATGAAGGCGAACACCGCGCCGCCGATAATGCCGGGTCGGATCAAGGGCAACGTCACTCTTTTGAAGGTCTGTAACGGTCCGGCGCGCAAGCTCATGGCTGCCTGCTCCAGCCTCCGGTCAAAATTTGCCAATGTCGCTGACACTATTACGACGACATAGCCGATGGCGCCGATGCTGTGCGCCAGCACAACACCTGTTTGCGAACCGACCAGTCCGAGATTGACCAAGCCAAAGTATGTCGCCACGGCTACAACGATAACCGGGATGGTGATCGGCGTCAGGATCGCCAGAGTCAGCAAGCGGCGTAACTGAGGACGGGCGCCGCTAATGCCGTAGGCGGCAAGAGTGCCAACGAGGGTCGACACTATGGCGACCGCGACGCCGATCTGAATGCTGGTCCAGGCTGCGCCATACCAAGACGGATCCTCGAAGAACGAACTGTACCATCGAAACGAAAAACCCGAGGGAGGAAATTCCAGAATCGACCCGGCGCTGAATGACATGATTATAACAACCACCTCTGGAAACAGCAGGTAGAACATAACTAGGACTACAATCGTCGGTCCAACAATTTTCGACCATTTGCTCTCATGCCCAGTCTGATAGAGTTGGACCTCCCATCGCTTCGCACGTGAAGAAATGGGTAGTTCGTCATAGTAGCGTTTCATCGCCCTGAACAAGGGCAGCCGGCTTCGCCACTTCCGCGCCGTTGGGACTGTGCCTGCTTGGGTACCCGAAAGATCGAGCCCCAAGACGGAAAGCACGATCACAGCGATCGCCAACAGAATAAACGACGAGGCTGCAATAGGCGCCATGTCAAGGCCGGTCGAGACCTGTGACGCGATGAAGGTCGACATCATCGCATCGCGCAATCCACCAACGGCCGCCGGCGTGATGTAGAAGCCGAGGCAGATCACAAAGACCAACAGGGAGCCACTGCGCACGCCCGGTAAGCTGAGTGGGAAGAACACACGCCAGAAAGCGGTAAACGGTCGCGCGCCCATGCTGCGCGCGGCGGCCATCAGCGACCTGTCAATGCCCATCATGACGCTGACGAGAGGCAGGATCATCATCGGCAGCATGATGTGGACCATGGCGATGTAAACAGCCATACGGTTGTAGATGAGCGGGATCGGACTCGAGATGAAACCGAGTTCGAGCAGCAAATTGTTTATCAGGCCGCCATCGCCGAGAATTATGATCCATGCATAAGTGCGCGCCAAACCGCTTGTCAGATACGGAATTACGACGAGCACGATCAGTGCCATGCGCACGCGCTTTGAGGCAGTCACGATCAGGTAAGCCGTGGGATAGCCGATGATAAGGCAGATCGCCGTAGCCACTAGGCTAATCTGGATCGTCTGGTAGAGCACGCGCACATTTGCCGACTGGCCGAAAAATGCACTATAGTTGGCGACCGAAAAGCCCGGAGCATTGAGGCTATTCAGGAAGAGCTGAACGATCGGAACGCCGAATACGACGAGCAGAATGGTGAGGGCCGGCACGGTGAGTGCAATCGGCGTGCGTACCAATTTTTGAAGTATTTGCATCGCTCGTCTTCCAGGGGCTCACACCGCGACGAAGCGGACGTCGGATCGAAGCCAATCAAGCCGCACAGTATCCCCCGGTTGGAAGATCTGCTGACCCGAGGCAACATGCTCGCGGGCGACGAGCACACTGCTCCCGACACGCACATGGTATTTCCGCAAAGGTCCGGCGTAGATCATGTCCTCAACTATACCGGTGATCGACTGGCAACGACTTGCATCGGCCCGCTTCGGCGCAGTCGGCGAGGCGGCGCAGATACGCTCTGGCCGGATCATGGGCACGGTGCCGGCCGGCCGCGCCGTATCGGATCCCGCCTCACAATCGAGATTTTCGAGGATGTTGGCTTCACCAATAAAATTCGCCACGAAACGTGATTTCGGCCTATCGTAAAGGGCTTCCGGGGTGTCGGTCTGTTCGATGCGCCCGGCACGCATGACAACAATACGGTCGGACAAGGTGAGCGCCTCCTCCTGGTCGTGCGTCACGCATATGGTGGTAATCCCGAACTCTTTGTGCAGGTTCTTCATCTCGATCTGCATCTGTTCGCGAAGGTTGCGGTCGAGGGCGCCGAGCGGCTCGTCGAGCAAGAGAAACGGCGGATCGGCGATCAGCGCGCGGGCAAGCGCCACACGCTGCTGCTGGCCACCGCTCAGTTGCGAAGGCATGCGGCCGCCAAAGCCCTTGAGGTGCACTCTCTCGAGGATACGCTCGACCCGCTTTGTCCTATCGGTCGCTTTGATGCCACGCATTTCGAGAGGAAATTCCAGATTGCGATTTACCGTGAGGTGCGGAAACAGCGCATAGCTTTGAAAGACAATGCCTTGATCGCGCCGGTAAGATGGGACTGCGGCAACAGAATTTCCAGCGATAAGGATGTCGCCTCCAGTCGGCGCCACAAACCCGGCGAGCAGCATCAGCGCCGTGGTCTTGCCTGAACCGCTCGGTCCGAGAATAGTCAAGAACTCGCCCCGGCGAACTGTAAGGGACAAGTCCTCGACCGCGGCTACTTGCCCATACACCTTGGTGACGTGGCGAAATTCAATCTCGGCGGAAGTTGGGCTCTGCTCCAATGCGTTATCCTCAATACGTGGGTGGACGCGGCTAAATCGTGATGGCCGGGGCCAAAATCGAGATTGACCGGATCGCCCGGGACTGGGGTCCTGTTCTGCAAAGACAAGTGCGTCCGACATGCTGGCTCCAGAATATCATTGGGCAAGGCGGCAAACAAATGAATGCCGCCCTGCCTTTCAACTCGCCGAGGATCTAGCGAAGGACCCACTCGCTCCAGCGCTGGGCGAGCCTCTGTGTATTCGTCAGGCCATCCGAGCCGACTTCAGCGTACCACGCTCCGTTTATGGGGATGCCTTGCGACATATAGTCAGGATGGGTTGGAAGCCTTCGGGCAATGTCGTCCGGTATCAACTTGAACGCGTTGCGGTTGCTCGGACCTTCAGGGTACATTTTGGAGAAGTTCGCTTGGTTCTCGCCTCGGGCAGCGAACTCAACAAACTTCTGAGCATTTTGCGTATTGGGGCCTCCTTTTGGGATAACCCAATAGTCCCATGTTAGCTTGGCTTGATTGCGGCTAATTTCGACCGGCAAGCCCTTATCCATCGAAGAGATCGCTCGGCCGTCGTAGGAATTCATGATGTCGCCAGTTCCACCACTCATCAATTGCTGGATCTCGGACCCACTCGACCACCACTTGCGGACATGCGGCTTAATCTTGTCGAGGCTGGCGAAAATACGATCAATGTCCATCGGATAAAGTTTATCGATAGCGACGCCGTCCGCCATCAATGCTTCCTCCCAAGGTCCTTCAGACCCATACTGACCAGACACGAGGAATCGAGTACCAGGAAACTTTGAGACGTCCCAGAATTCGGCCCAGTTGCCCGGTCGTGGCTTGCCGTCAGGGAACGTATTGGTATTGTAGACCATGTTGTAAGAATAGATGAGCGATGCGACGCCGAACGGATGCTTGGCGAAATCGAAGAGGCCGTCAATCTCTTCTTTCTTGTGGATCGAGTAATCGATCTTTTCGAGGTATCCCTTCGCGGCCGCAGGAAGCATCGCACCTGGACCCATGGGACTCGCGTCGATCGTAACGTTATTCGCTTTCACCATCAGCTCGAGCTTAGCGAAATCGAAATCTTGGGTGATTGGAGTAACCTTGATTCCAGTTTCTGCTTCGAAGGGTTTCACATAAGCTTCGATATTAGCCTTTCCAACTTCGCCACCGTTGACCAATACTCGCAGTTCATTTGTCGACTGCGCTGCAGCCCGGCCAGCCAGAGAAGATAGCGCGCCAACCGCGAGTCCGGACGACGTGGCCTGCATAAAACGCCTGCGGTTCATAAGATGGTGCATTGACGTCTCCCATTGAAATGTTGATCCTTGGTCAGGGGAGCCCCGGATTCAGCGCTACGCCGATATTATTTCCCGAAAGGCAGAACCGTGGACATATCAGGAAATTGAGCAGAAACGGTCGATCAGCTGACTAACTTGAATGCTAGGACGCTCTGTAACTCAACATCCATCGCGCGGCACCTTGCGTCAAATGCTGATTGTATATCGGAGTCATCTAGAACCGATATGCAGGGATGAGACATTTTTTCCTACGGATATCTGCCTTACCGCGAGTTAACAGAGCTGCCGAATCCCTAAGGGATGTACCCGATTTCGATGAGTAGCCAACACGCTGTTTACGGCACAATGTCGGCTTCTGGTCGTCGATGCCTTCGACTGTTCGCCACTCTGCGAAGCGAGTGGGTGCCACTCGCGTGATGCCGCAAATCTCTCCCGTAGCCGGCATCAAGCAGCGGGATTTTTCGCCCGGGCGAGGCCAACGGATTGGCTGTTGATTTTCAGTAAGAACTGACCCGGCATTTCCACCGGAAGCTCTGCGGGGACGGTCAAGGTTCTGGTTTTCTCCTTCGCTTTTTTCGGTTCGTGGGCAGATCTGTTTTTGAACCGGAAGCTGTCGTTTCCGGTTTCGAGGATGTTGCAATGATGGGTCAGTCGGTCGAGAAGCGCGGTTGTCATCTTGGCATCGCCGAAGACGCTGGCCCATTCGCTGAAGCCGAGGTTCGTGGTATGATGACGCTTGTGCGTTCGTAGAGGGGGTCGGAACAAGAGCAGTTCGAAATCGTACGCTAAGGTCGAACGGAGCAGGAACGTTATGCGGCACGCCGTAGCCCTGCCGGGAGGCGAAGCGACCTGAAGCCCTCCGGGAGATGTTGCTCGCTGTCCCAGGTGTAGATGCCCGTCAGGTTGATGTGCTCCCGACTCAGCGGCGAGATATGCTTCAACACCGTATCTGGGATGTTCCTTCGCGCTCGTTTGAGTTCTGTAGCCGCGCGGTCGAGTTAGACAGTGTTCCAGTGGACGATCGCGCTGACTACAAGATTGAGGCCGGAGGCGCGGAACGCCTGGCTTTCGAATGATCGGTCGCGGATTTCGCCGCGCTCGTGGAAGAAGACGGCGCGCTTCAGTTTATGTGCAGCTTCTCCCTTGTGGCGACGGCTGGCATTGAAGTCGTTGGCCAGCCATGCCGGTGTGGCGTTGCCCTCAGATCCCACCGTCCAGACGATATGCGCATCTGCAATTTCGGGTCGATTTCTAGCTTGCGCAAGAAGGCGATCCGTTCGGTCAGCCCGACAAGGTCTGACGCACTTGGCGCATCCGGCGCTGATCGCAGCCAATGAAAGCGCGTTTGGCCGATGGCCGGGTCAACCTCCAACAGCTTATCCAATGATTGAAGCGTATCGACCGAAATTTCTTCGATCAGCGCTCTCTCCGCTCGCCGACGGGCAATGGCGCGGGCGACAAGACCGATCCGTTCGATCGTGTCGATTAACGGCAGTAGAGATCCGCGTTACAGTAGCACTCGCTATCGCGTCCCCCCTCGTCGGAGACCGCGGCCGCCTGAATTGCAGCCAGCAGCGCAGCTCTACGGTCTTGCCCCGTCGCGCTCCGCGCGGCCAGATAAACCATCAAGCGAGCAATGTGATCGCGACGCGTTTCTTCACGGCGTGCATACAGCGCAAACTTTCCAGCGTCGGCGCCGATCTGCTCAGCAACGTACTTTAGCATTGCGCGAGGCGGAGTTTCGTCGATCGCCAACACCCTGCCTGGATATCGCATCAGACAGAGCTGAACGGCAAATCCGAGCTGATTGTGTTCTCGACTGCGAAGTCCAATCTCAAGCCTGTCAGCCGGCGACAACGAATAGTGTCGGATGAGGCCGTCCTCATCGGTTGGTATATCGAAAAGTCTTTGTTGATCCCGAACCTTGAGAAGCCTCCGTTTACCCATCGACCAACTCCATCCACGACTGATGTGCCGGGAGCGTCGTCGAGTCGGTCGGACGAAGAAATCAAAACTGGTGCCCTGCGATGGTAGTCCACAGGGATCGGATGCTGCACAGCCGCACTACCGTAGAGTTCAAGATCCGTTCGCTCTTAGCGTACGATTTCGCACTGCTCTGTTCCGACCCCTTCTTCGTGGTGGAAGGCGGCATCACGCACCGCTTCTTCGTAGAAGGCTTGGCGATGGAGTGGCCGCGCAAGAAGCTGATCGCCTCGCAGATCAAGTTTCTTGCCGGCGCCGGCGACCAGCAGGCGCTGATCCTTGAACGTCCGGGCCTCTACCAGATCTTCGACGATGATGACGAGGTCAATATCGGCGGCGACGATGTCGAGCGCTCCAAGCTGCGCAAGCGCAAGAAGTCGGTGACGGTAATCTACGGCGGCGGTGTCGAGTTCGAACTCGAACGCCGCGTTTACACCACCGAAGAGCTGATGAGCATCTTCGGAGTTCCCCCCGGCTACAAGCTCGACATCATCGGCTCCGATGGGGTCTTCCGTGAGATGGCGCCGGGCGAGCGCCTGAAGGTGAAGGACGGGATGGAATTCGCCTCCCATCCGCCAGTGGGGCAATCGTCATGACGGCCCAGCTCCAACTTGCGGCATTGCGGCGGATCATTCGCCTGGCAGAACTGTGGGACGAGGGGGGCAACCCCTCGTCTTTCTCCCGAACATGAACATCCTGCACAACGGGGGTACCGTGACGGTAGATGGCCAGTTTTGCCCGCGCAGCCATTCGAGCTACACGACGCGCCTCTTCCTGTCGAAGCCCTTCCCGAACCGCGGTCAGAACTGGACGGTCCACCAGATCATGGGCCGCGCGTGGCACGCGATGTCCTTCAACAATGTGCCGGCGTCGTTGCCTTGGACAAATCCTCGCAAATCACCTGGGGCAGCTCAAATGAGAGTAAGCCTCAAGATCGCCGGCCCGCTGCTCGACCAGCTCCGGAGCGACCTCTCAAGGCCGCACTTCTTCGCAAACGAGCGTGTCGGCTTCCTGACGGCGGGCGCGGCCATAGCGCCAGATGGCCTGTTGCTGTTGGTTCGCGGCTACATGCCGGTCGCCGACGAAGACTACGAAGTCGCTCCAAATGTCGGCGCAAGGATCGGCTCTAACGCCATGCGCAAAGCCGCGCAGGCGGCCTATCGGCCAGCTTCGACCCTCCTCCATGTTCATACCCACGGTGGTCGCGGCCTTCCCCGTTTCAGCGGGGTGGATATTGAGAGTGGCAATACGTTCGTGCCCGGGTTTTTCCAGTCGTGCCCGAAAACGCCGCACGGACTGCTGGTGTTGAGCAACGACAGCGCAACTGGGCTGCTATGGCTTGAGCCCGGTAAGCGCTCCGTCCCGATCAATCGTTTCGTCCGCGTCGACCAACCGGTCGTCGAGCAATGGAGTGCGAAAAATGATGGCGCTGCTGGCGGGCGTCCGCAGGTCGTGTGGTCCAACGGTGTGCCTCGCTTGCGGTAGGACTGGTCGTCCAGATGGTCACGCCCTGGAATCGGCGGGCCAGGGTAGGTGCCTATCTCTCGTATGACGGCAATACCGGCCTGGTCTCCGAGGCCGACCGGTTCCGGCGTTGGTCAGCGCCTTCTTGCCCGAACTATCCGCCAGCAGCGGTCGGCGACCTGAGCTTCGACATCCGAAGCTATGTTGCAAATAAACCGGAGGCAAAACTGCCTGTGAGGTGGATGCGTCGGATGTTGGGCTTGGTTCGAAAACGGGCAAGCGGCGAATAGATTTTGGTCGGATGTTCCCGCGCCTAACTACGTTATGTCCCGCTCGATCGGAATGGTGTTGGAAGGTTAATCGGCAGGAACGGCCCGTTGGGTCACTGCCGCCTGTAAATGCATTTCTCGATCGATTGCGGCTGCGTTGACGTTCACCATATGTGCTTCGAAAGTCGCATAAATGGCAGACTGGTGTGACGACCGGAACTAGTTGGTCATTTCACGGGGTTTACCAGTCCGGAATTATGGGTTTCTGGTGCGTGGCCTATGCAGTTGAAAACAGGAGAGTTTTCTGGCTCAAGGTAGGGGTTTCCGATCCTGAGACCGAGTTTACCAATGGCCTCAATGACAGTTAATTGTGGATTGGCATTAAGTGATTGGATTCGCGTAGAATATAGCCGCCCTTAGTCAACCCGCTCACCGTCGGCAACGGATTGGTAAACCCAAGACGACAGAATTGGTAAACCGGCGCAGCCCTATCGACCAAGATCCCGCTCTGCGCCGCTTCCCCCTCGCGTCGACGTCGATCATACGCTTCGTTCACGGTCCAGACACAGGGGGCGCACAACCGCAAACGATCTTCGAAGCAGGGCTTAATTCCGGACGGAGACAGATAATTCTGGACGGCACAGCGGGCCCGACCGCGTCGTCATCGATGGTAGCCCAGACCAACCAGGAGGCTATCGTTTACCTGTGACATCACAAATCGTTTGCAGGATCGTTCCCGGCGTCGGCTGACCGATCCGGATTCGCAAGAGTAAATACCTGAATACCCGGATCGAACAGGACCATCGGCGCATCAAGCGCCGCATCCGGTCAATGCTCGGCTTCGAATCAGAGGATCAGCCGCGATCATTCTAAACGGCAGGCGAGGTTGGCCGTCAATCCGAATCCATCCCTGGCCGAGCAGTTCCAAATCCTTGCCGCAGACCTCTCTGCGCTCCCATTCAGCTCTCAAAACTTGCCGGTTTCCTTGAACACTTCGAAGGTCGCGCGGATGTGGTCGGCCACGGCCTTGACCGGCGCACTGGCGTCCGGTGCTACCACCATCACCAGATTGTAGGTGCCGATATCGGGCATACCGTCCTTCGAGCAAAGTTCGACCATGTCGTTGCCAAGGAACGACTTCGGCAGCGGCGCTACCGCGAGGTCGGCCATGATTGCGGCGCGCTGGCCGGCCGTATGCGCGCTCATATAGGCGATGCGGTAATTGCGACCGTCGCGGCCGAGCGCTTCGAGCGCGCCGGCCCGCCAGGCGCAGCCTTCTTCCCACAGTGACACCGGCAGCGGTTCGCGCAAATGCGCGCAGCCGCCCTTGGCCCCGGCCCAGACGATCGGTTCGGTTAAAAGCACCTCGGCGCCGAGCGCCTTGGTCTTGTGGGAGTTGGTGAGCAGCGTGATATCGAGCGCGCGGTCATCCATGCGCCGGCGAAGATTGACGCTCTGGTCGATGGTGACGTCGACCGCAATCGAAGGGTGCGACTGCGCGAAACGCTTCAGCACGTGGGGCAGCACGCGCTCGCCATAATCGTCCGGCGAGCCGAGCCGCACCACGCCGACGATCTCGGGGATGATGAATTTCGACACCACTTCCCGGTTGATTGACAGTAGCCGGCGCGCATAGCCGAGCAGCATCTCGCCATCGGTGGTGAGTGCCACCGAACGGGCGTCGCGCGCGAAGACGGAACGGCCGAGAATGTCTTCCAGCTTCTTGATCTGCATGGATACGGCCGACGGCGTGCGGAAGACCGCGTTGGCTGCGGTGGTGAAGCTGCCAGTCTCGGCGATCGCCACAAAGGTGCGCAGCACTTCGAGGTCAAGCAGCGGCAAAGGATGATTGAGCGGGGCGTTCATCGGGATCAGCCTTCAATTTTGTTGATGAGAACCATTATTTGGTTTCACTGAATTGAACCTTAGATTGCAAGGTTAGTCAATTCCAATCGGAAGCCAGAGGCTGAGAGCGTCTCGTTTCGCGCGGCCCACGTAGGCATGAACGCGCTCTTCACAGGATCGAACGGCGTCGCGGAGCACGGGCCATCGTCGCCTTGAGATCCGCAAACTCAACAACGTCCAACCGCTCGACGATCGCGCCGATTTCCTCACCAGTATCGTCAACGGTCAGCCCAGCGGGCAGATCGACGACCTCCTGCCGGCCGCCTACCTCCAGGCCGCCGAGTCTGGGCATATCCGGCTTAAGCATCTTGCGATGCCAACCGAGTAATTCTGTCACGCTGGCTTCGTGGCATCTAATTTAGATGATTGCCGAAACAATGCCGGCGCCCCGATGTCTGTGGCCGGCATCCCTCCTGAAGCACCAAAAGCCTCAACTAGGCTCCCTTGGGATGACCTAACATGAAGGTTTAGACGCCTGTTAATGCTGGCGCAGCCCAAACACCCATCACGAGATCGCGCATTAGCAGCGCTTCAGCCCAACGATCTGTCGAGTCATTTCCAGCACTGGTTGTGATTGCATAAGGGCGTGGCCCAAGCTCACAAGTAAAGCTTAGTTGGGCGTCAAAATCTGCGCGGCGGCGCCAACTTTCGAATCCGTAGCGCCACCAGCCAGCGAACAGGTCCACCCACATCTTATGATGCGGGAATGAGATCTCGATCTGGACCTGTTCGCGCGATGCCACACGGCCATGAAATGCCCAGGATGAATCCAAAATTCTTTCGATGAGCCGATGATTTTCGTCGCTTACAGGCCAAGCAAACTCGCGACCTACAAGGAAATGCGACAAATCCGCGAGAAGCGGCATGCTCGGCACGGCATCCAACAGATCAAGTGTGTAAAAGAGATCGGTCGTGAGCCGATTGCGATGCGTCTCAAAATAAACCTGAAAGCCAGCACCTTCGCTAATCTTCATCCAGCGCTCAATGAGGTCGATGCCATCGGCTAGTCGACGCAGTCTTGCGTCCGGTTGCACATTGAAATGCAGTGCGCCAAGCTCACCGACAATGTCGATTTGCCGCCTCAAATCATCATCGCTCGCAGGAAGCGCGCATGCTTCGACAAGCAGGCCGGCTCCGCCGAGCGCCCGTTTAAGCGACTGAGACTGCTCCTTACTGCCCAGGAAGACGCTTACTCCGTCAAAGCGCGCATCTGCAATCATGCGAAGGTTTTCGTCTAGGGTTCGTTCGAACCCATCGGGCTCGCGTCGCTCCATTGCCCAGAGTGATTGAAGAACCTTGAGTTGCTGCATCACGCCTCCCGTATCGTTAAAGGTGCCCCGTTGTGACAGTATCGAAATGACTAGAATTCGTCAGGCGAGCGCTGCATGGCGAAGGGAGCATTTGAATAGAGAGCGGGATCGCCGACACCCTTGCGTAACGAGCTCGCAAGCTGCGCAAATCCCAGATATCGGCACCATCGCCTTGAGATTATCCTCCTGACGCTAGTAAACGACCACCCCGCGGATGCTCTTACCGGAATGCATCAGATCGAAGCCTTTGTTGATGTCTTCCAGCGGCATTGTATGCGTGATCATCGGGTCGATCTGGATCTTGCCTTGCATGTACCATTCGACGATCTTCGGAACATCTGTGCGGCCACGTGCGCCGCCGAAGGCGGTGCCCATCCAGTTGCGGCCGGTGACGAGTTGGAATGGGCGCGTCGAGATTTCTTGGCCGGCGCCAGCGACGCCGATGATGATCGACTTGCCCCAGCCGCGATGCGATGATTCGAGCGCCTGGCGCATCACCTTCGTGCTGCCTGTGCAGTCGAATGTATAGTCGGCGCCGCCGATCAGGTCGCCGTTACGCTTCGTCATGTTGACGAGGTAGGGCACGATGTCGTCGCCGACTTCCTTTGGGTTGACGAAGTGCGTCATGCCGAATTTCTCGCCCCACTCCTTGCGGCCGGGATTAACGTCGACGCCGATGATCATGCCGGCGCCTGCAAGCTTCAGGCCCTGCAGCACGTTGAGTCCGATGCCGCCCAGGCCGAAGACGATCGCCGTCGAGCCGATCTCCACCTTGGCCGTGTTGATGACGGCGCCGATGCCCGTCGTGACGCCGCAGCCGATGTAGCAGATCTTGTCGAAGGGGGCGGCGGAATTGACCTTGGCGACGGCGATTTCCGGCAGCACGGTGAAATTGGCGAAGGTTGAGCAGCCCATGTAGTGGAAAATCTTGTCCTTGCCGATCGAGAAGCGCGACGAACCGTCGGGCATCAGACCCTGACCCTGCGTCGAACGGATGGCCGTGCAAAGGTTCGTCTTGCGCGAAAGGCACGAAAAGCATTCGCGGCATTCCGGCGTGTAGAGCGGAATGACGTGGTCGCCCTTCTTGACCGAAGTCACACCCGGGCCGACATCGACGACGATGCCCGCGCCCTCGTGGCCGAGAATGGCGGGGAAGAGACCTTCCGGGTCGGCGCCTGAGAGGGTGAAGTCGTCGGTGTGGCAAATGCCAGTCGCCTTCACCTCGACCAGTACTTCGCCGGCGCGCGGACCTTCGAGCTGAACGGTCATATTTTCAAGCGGTTTTCCGGCCTGAACGGCAACAGCGGCGCGTACGTCCATAGATCAATTCCCGTGTAGGCGTGGTTATTCCGAAAGTGCAGGGTTGGTCGCCGAGGATCAGCCTGCAAGGCTTGAATGACAAGTCGGCTTAAGAGAAAGCGAAACGGACAGACCGCGTAGCATCAACGATCTTGCAGAGGCCGTGCTATTGTTTCTGCTTGGAAGAGATACGCTTCCACGAAAATTTGATGTAGTTGCGTTTGATATAACCGATTGCCTCGATATCGTTCTCTCGCACTGCTGTGAGCAGATCAGTTATTTCTAGTTGTAGCAATCTAACGGCATCCGGCCATATGTCGCGGGACATGTCGTACCATGCTCTGGCAGCCCTAAAATAAAGGTTGTGCCACATCTCACGGAACACGTTGTTTAGCAAAAGATCGCTAATCGCGAAGTGTAAGATATGGTTTATTTGCCAATGCTCACCGACATCAAATTTCTCTGCCAAACCGTGTGACCGGCTAAGCAGGGTTTCCAAGACAGCCACATCTGCTGTCGTCGCATCACGGGCTTCAATTCGGCCAAAAAGCTGCGCCATTTCAATTCTAAGATCGAAAACCTCACGCATTTGCACGGGGTCAAGGGTTGTCACGAAAGTACCGATGCCGTTTCTCACCTCCACCAGTCCTTCGATCGACAGCCGTTGGAATGCTTCACGAACTGGTGTCCGGCTGACGTGGAATTCAACAGCGATATCGCTTTCGCGAAGCATTGTCCCCGGCGCATATTCAAGAAGACAAATGCGATCTCTCATCAGGTCGTGAATTTCGATAGCGCCCACCTTCTTTGATTCCGCTTCTCCGTTCATGCCGCAACTCCATTGGTCATATCTCGCCCTCGTTCTATGCAAGGCAAAGCCGCCTCTTTTCTGAACATATTGTCAGGATCGATCCCCAAACGTTTGTTGGTTCGGCTGTCATTGCCGGAAGGCAATCACCTTGAAAATTCGATGCACGATCCTGTGACCGCCGAGTTGCAGCAGATGACTGCTCCCGGCAAAAACGCGGCGCATTATCAGACCCCCACTTGGTCATCGAACGGAAGGCATGCTCTCCGGTTCAGTTGGTCATCGGCAGAATGAGCGGGTGAGCGCGGGGTGCATTTGCCTCATGTCGTTCAATTGTCAATCTTCAATATCAGGGATCCTTCAATTTGGTCAGTCTTGGAATGCCGCTTAATGCAACATCAACGCTTTAAGGGCGATTGCGGGATTTGCCAGTGCGTCAGCTTCGGCACAAATTCGCCTTCCGATCATCGTCTCGGCGACGCGTATATCCTTCCCGATAGCGGCAGCACTGCCAAACCCGCATGCCGCCACTAAGCGCCCGTCAGGGGCCAAGTTAAAGGAAATCTGTCCCTTCTCGCCAAGGTCCCTGTTTATAGTGGCACCCGAATTACTACAAATACCAGCGATCTGAAGCGTCTCGTCGTACTGGTCCGACCAGAACCATGGAACGCGCTCGTAAGCGGAGTTTGAGCCCAACATATTAGCTGCCGCAGCCGCGCCCTGTTGCCACGCGTTCCGCCACACCTCGAGCCTAATTCGCTCGCCGTAGAGGGGATGTAGGAAAGAACAACAGTCGCCGGCCGTAAAAATGTCAGGATCGGAGGTGGCTAGCGTGTCGTTCGCCGCGATCCCATTTTCGATCGCTAGCCCTGCCGCTTGTGCAAGTTCTATGTTTGGAACGGCACCGACCCCCACCAGCACCAGATCGGCGAGGTATGTGCGGCCGTCCGCCAACAATACCGCAGATCGTTCTTCAGCCGCCTCGACTCCCGTGACCGTAGAATTCAGCTCAATGCGTACGCCAGCACCCAGATGTTTTGCTTTGACGCGCTCTGCCATGCTGGCTGGTACTGCTCTCATCAGCAGCCGTGGGCCGGTCTCAAGCACTGTTACAGAGGCGCCCCTGGACATCGCACTTGCGGCAACTTCAAGCCCGATGAAGCCACCTCCGATCACGACGACATTACATCCTGGCCTGAGGGCCTGCCGAATAGCGACGGCGTCGGCATAAGTGCGAAGCGTGTTCACTCGACAGTGTGGGTTGACTGGGACAGTTAATCCTCGGGGACGGGCGCCGGTTGCTAAGAGCAAACGCTCGTAAGCCAGAAGTTCGCCTCCCGAGAGCGAAACTGTATGTGTTGCGCGATCGACTGACTGGACGTTGCGCCCATCAAGGTATTCGATTGCCAACTTTTTCAGCCGCTCATGAGTGATAAGGAACTTTGGCCCATCATCTCCACTCTCGGCCAAAAGGCGTTTTGATAGCGGTGGTCGTTCATAAGGTAGTGTAGCTTCATTGCCGATCAGGATGACGCGTCCGCCGCACCCTCTCTCCCTTAACGCAACAGCAGCGGCCGTTCCCGCCTCGCCCGCACCGACAATTACCATAGGGCGTTCAGGTTTCATGCGGGCAATTTCTTGCAGCATAATGGCGCAGCTTGGTATCTATGCGGCATCACTCTCCTCCCGATAGGCATTCAGAACTTGATGAACACGACATTAGAATCGACCTTGATCTCGTAGCGCCTTAGGTCGATGCAAGCGGGCAGAGCTCGAGCTTCGCCGGTTCGGTAGTCGAACGCCCCAAAATGCTTGGGACATTCGATGATGTTGCCGTCCACAAGGCCGTCTGCCAGATGGACCTTTTCATGGCTGCAGTGCCCGTCGATCGCAAAGTAGTTGCCGTCTGGCGACCGAATGACTGCGAACGAGCGCCCGCCATGGTCGAACCTCATAGCTTCTTCAGGCGCTAAAGCCTCCAAGGCGCAAACCTCCACCCACTCTCCTGGTTTGGTCATGTCTCTTTCTCTCTTTGGTTTGGTATCGAACACGGCGCTAATGATGCAAAGCCGCCGTGCCCCGCTTGCTGCAGAGAGCAACTATTCGCCGAGAAAAGTGCAGCCCGAGTGCAGCTTATGTCTTGGAACCGCCGCGGTTGAAGTTTTTTGCCTTCATTCGCCTGTACATCGCATCGTCGGCCTCGGGCGAGCCATCGTGCGCTGTGCCGAACCACTCATCAAACGGGATTAACGTATCGCCGTAGTTCACCTCAAAATACCTATGGTGTAGGTAATGATAGTAGCCTTCGGTATCGAGATTCTTGTCCCCTTCGGATACGATCTTGTCGAAGCCGAGATGACCCAGCGCTGGGATCAGCGCCTGGATCATAAGGCAGAACATCACGTTCGTCGGGTGAGAGGGCACAACGAAGTAAAGAAGCACCCCAGAGAAATATAGGATGTGCTCAAACGTATGCATCGACAAACCCGACCATGGTCCCGGATTAACGTTATTATGATGCACTTTGTGGATGGTGTGGTAGAGGGGCCCAATGTGGATCAAGCGGTGAACCAAGTAGAATTGCAGCTTCAACCAAGCGGGCGTAATCAGCAGCAATCCGATAAAGTACGGAAGATGCTGGTGAATATTCAGTTGCGCCATGTGGCCATTTGCATACATCCACCAAGCGAGCACCTCATAAGCCGTCCAAACTGGCACCCCGCTACACATAGTCCAGAATACGTTCTCGGCCGTTTGGCTTTTGAATAAAAATACTGAATTGTCGGTGTCGGGCCACTTTGCATTGTATTTGAAGCTAGTGTGTTGTCGGCGCTGAATGTATAGAAGCGTGTGTAGCCCTCCATATATAAGGACGGCCAGCGCGGCGTTGCGCAAGAGAATAGCCGCCACCCAGCCGATGCTGAACTCTCGCATCGTATCCATCGTCGGCGTCAGATAGACCCACGCGACAACCGATATACCGATGAGGAGCATATTCCAGGGCCAGAGATATCCAGGAAAGCCGAATATCCACACGAGAAACTTTTTCGGTTGAGCCGGCCATACAAACAAGGGCTCGCGGGCGGGCCGCTTATGAGGTGACCACTGGCCCCGTTTATCACGGCTTCCATAAAGGCTGTCATCCATACGATTCTCTCCTTCGTGAGCCCAGCGCTCTGAAACTCTAAAGAGTTATGATGTATACAG
Organism: Mesorhizobium sp. P2_A8; assembly: GCF_056404935.1. Classification (NCBI taxonomy): domain Bacteria; kingdom Pseudomonadati; phylum Pseudomonadota; class Alphaproteobacteria; order Hyphomicrobiales; family Phyllobacteriaceae; genus Mesorhizobium; species Mesorhizobium sp. P2_A8. Next base: position 73,632 of record NZ_JBFUDB010000012.1, on the reverse strand, counting down.
CAGTACGGCTTTCTGGCTGCCATGTCAAGAGTGGTGCGCCGCAGAGCGCGGTTTTTGTTTGCCGTACAGCGGCGAGCTGTGTATAGCTTGACCGAGAACCCGTGACTTGCACGTTACGAGGCCTGCCCTCACCACATGGGTATAGAACAGGCGCTGTTTCACTTCGTGGCCGGGCGCATGCATCGCGCCGGCGTCAGCTATATGCGCGGGAAACGATCCTTTCCGTCTGGGGTTCGTCGAGACACCTAGACCAAGACCAACATGGCGCGGCTGTGGGCGAGCTTCTGGTTGGGCAGCGGCTCCAAGCCGAAGTCCCATAGGCAGACTATTAATCTTCCTGGCGACGCTGTGTCATGATCGCCTGAAGACCGCCGTGGCTGCTGATGGGCGTGGTGGTTCCGAAACTCAAAGTCGGTGACATCGTGATCATGGGCAATTTCGGCTCGCTGAAGGGTAGGGCTGTTCGCCGCGCCATCGTGGCGCCGGCGCATTCTGGTGCCGATACACTCGCCCGATCTGAACCCGATCCAGCAACTCTCTGCAAAGCTCAAACAATGGCCCAGGAAGGCGAGCGTCATGCGCTCGCCTTTCCCATCCGGCACGCCGGCGGGGCGCTCCCTCGGTCATCGCGGGGATAGGGCAGAGCTACCCAGCCTTCGTCTAGCCGCGGCCGGGATTGAGTACCGGCGCCGTCGTCTCGTGAGCGAATAGTTTTGGTGAGATCTTCAGCAGCCGTTCATGCACCAGACGCGGATGCCAAAGGCGCAGCCGCCCTGCGCTCAGGCCATAACGGCGAGCGACATCGGAAATGATTGCGTTCGCTCTAGCGTCTCCGCGATGATCCGCCCTTTGTCATCCACAGACCACTGGCGCCGGCCGCCAGGCGCCGTAGGATCAAATCCAGACACAAGCCGATTTCCGATCCCCAATGCAGAACCGGCAATATCGCGACCACGCCCGAAAGGTGGTCCGGAACCACCGTTTACGAAAAGAGTAGGCCAAGCCATTCATCCATCTACGAATGAACTCTTGTCCCTCAGGTCGGCGGGGTGCGGACGATTTGCGATGGCAGACCGCAGAACCCGACTGTCAGGTGGACGCGTCGGGACTCGATTTGGCTAGTCAGCGGTTTCCTGTGGCTCGAGCCGATTGCCGCCGCAAGACGCCCATGAGGATCATCAACATCAAGGAGAGTACGATCCAAGTGGTGGCTACAGCCAGGATGGTGGGACTGATCTGCTCGCGCAGCCCTGACCACATTTTGCGAGGAACCGTGTAGTACTCTGGACTAGGTGAAAGGAACAGCGTGATTACTGCCTCATCGAACGATGTGACAAACGCTAAAGCGGCTCCTGACAGAACTCCTGGAGCGATAAGAGGCAGCGTGACCCGGCGGAAAACCATTGTGGGATGGGCGCCGCAAACTAGGGCAGCCCGCACGAGCCCTTGATCGAAATTGGATAGAGTGGCAAGCACCGTTACCACTACGAAAGGAAGTCCAAGGGTGGAATGCGCTAGGACGAGTCCAACGTAGCTGTCCACAAGCCCGACTTTTGCGAAGACGAAATACGTACCAGCCGCCAGCACAACGATCGGAACGATCATCGGCGCAAGAAGAAGACTCAGGATGAAGCTGCGCATTGGCAAAGGCCTGTTTAGCCCCAGAGCGGCAAGAGTGCCGAGTGCGGTAGCCAGCAGAGTAGAAAGGCCACCCACAAAGAAGCTATTGCGCACGGCAACCCTCCAGCCCGCATCCGAAACGAACGCTTCATACCACCGGATAGAGTATGCCTCCGACCGGAAATGCAACATGCCACCGGTGAAGGTGAAATAGGGCTCCGAATTGAAGGAGAGGGGTACGATGATGAAAATAGGCGCGATGAGAAACATCAAAATTGCGCCGCAGATCACGCGAAACAGCCCCGACCACGCGTATTCGACATTAAAACTGTGCATGTCGAGCCCTCAGTTCATCAGGCGGTTTGCGCCGGAATATCGATTGTAGACGCCGTAAAGGATCAGCACGACTGCCAGGAGTATCACCCCGAGTGCCGCAGCCAACCCCCAGTTGAGCGATGACTGCATGTGAAATGCAATCAGGTTAGAGATCATTTGTCCGGACTGTCCGCCGACGAGCGCGGGGGTGATGTAGTACCCAACAGCAAGGATGAAGACTAGGAGAGCGCCAGATCCAAGTCCTGGCAGCGTATTTGGGAAATAGACCTTCCAGAACGCATAGAACCTGTGAGCACCAAGCGACTGCGCCGCGCGCATGTACACAGGCGAAATGGAGACCATCACGCTGTATAGCGGAAGGATAAAGAAGGGCAGGAGGATATGCGTCATAGCGATCAACGTGCCGGCGAGGTTGTAAATCATCCTCACGCGGTTTTCGTCTGAAATGATGCCGAGATAGACGAAGAGATCGTTCAGCACACCCTGCGACTGCAGCAGCACGATCCATCCTGTTGTTCTGACAAGCAGCGACGTCCAGAATGGTAGAAGAACGAGCATGATCGAGACTGAGGCAACGAGCTTCGATGACGTAGCGATCAAGTAGGCGACAGGATATCCGAGCAGAATACAAAGCGACGTCACCGAAAATGCTATAAGAAAAGTCCTCACGAACAGTGTGGTGTAAATGCGATTTTCCTCCGGCGCGAGTTCCAAGCTGCCGGAAGCATCGCGGCGAAGATCGACAGCGGCGAGATAGTAGTTAGCATTTACGGAGTGGCGCAACTGATTGATAGCCTGCCAGGTCGATTGAGCTGCCCAATTTGGATCGGCTTTGACAAAAAACTCTGTAAAGTTGTCGACGGGTGGCGTTTGACCCAAGCGGCGCACAGTCCGCATGACCGTGCTGCGTAAACCGGGGTACTCAACATTGAGGCGGTTTGCAATTAAGCCAACCGTATCAGCTTTCCGGGCTTCGCTGAGGTCTTCCGCAAGCGCTCGGAAGGTTTCCTCATCCGGAGCACCCCTTCCACTCCAATGCTCAAGCGCTTGGACGACTCGTGGAAGCCCATCCGGAACGATCGGGTCATATATACTCAGCCGCAAGATGTAACCGAGCGGGACGATGAAAGCGATGAACAAGAGCACCAATGCAGGCGCCAACAGTAGAAGGCCCTTCCGAGTATCGCTGCGACGGGACCGCGCTACTCGGTGGCCCAGGTCATCAGGCGTGGCGAAAAATATTGCCTCAGCCATTGGAGGCCTTTCCCTCGGCTGCAAGAGCCCGAGCATCCGTCGCATGCCAACCGAGTATGACGGGATGCCCTACCGAGACCTCAGGGATGCCGCCTCGGTTAGGTTGCTTTAATGTTAGTGTTTGGCCGCTTTCAAGCTGACAAGATATACGCAGATGGTCTCCGAAGTACACAACCTCCTTAGCGATGCCCTTCACCTTGTTGGCGAAATCGTCGTCACTAAGCGCCAGGCAAACGCGTTCTGGTCGAAGCGAGACGACTACCCGACCACCTTGCTTTAACGGGCCGACAGCGACGCATTGAATCTGGGCATTTCCAACCATGATAGCGCATGCGCTTCCGCTCACGGAAGTTGCAATGCCAGCGAGATGGTTGTTCTCGCCGACAAAAGACGAAACGAATGACGTTTCCGGCGCCTCGTAGATAGCCCGGGCCGGCCCCACCTGCTCGATCATACCATTGTTGAAAACGGCCACTCGATCTGACAGTGCCAGGGCTTCGTCTTGATCGTGGGTAACATAGACCACGGTCAGGCCGAGCTCTTCGTGCAGGTGTTTGATTTCCATCTGCATGTGCTCTCGAAGCTGTTTGTCGAGCGCTCCGAGCGGTTCATCCATGAGAACGAGTGAGGGCTCAAAGACAAGTGCACGGGCGAGGGCAACCCGCTGCTGTTGGCCGCCAGAAAGTTGCGCAGGTCGTCGATGCGCCAAAGCTCCCATACGGATCCGCTCGAGAGCAGAACACACCCGCGAGGCGATCTCTGGCTTCGGGATTTTACGAGCAACAAGCGGGAATGCGACGTTCTCCTCGATAGTCATGTGTGGGAACAGGGCATAGTTTTGAAAGACCATACCGATCTCACGTCGGTGCGGTGGAAGGTCGGTCAGATCGCGACCCGCTACGCTAATCTTACCACCCGTGGGACGCTCGAAGCCGGCGAGCATCATCAAAGATGTGGTCTTGCCAGAACCGGATGGCCCTAGCATGGTCAAAAATTCGCCTTTAGCGATCGTCAACGAAAGGGATTTCACGACGAGAGAAGAACCGTCATAGCTTTTTTGTACTTCGTGGAACTTTACGAAGCTGTTGTCGGTATTCATGAGCATTCCCTGACCCCAACAGTAGCAGCAAATCGCTGTATCCGAAGGTCGGAGCTTAAGCTCCGACCTTCACTAAAGAGGTTAATCGAAGACGGATCACTTCGCCTGCCAAGTCGCCCAGCGCTGATTGATCTCGTCCTGATGATCGGCCCAGAACTCAAGATCATTGGCGAGGGACGTCTTGAAGTTAGATTCATATGTAGGAAGGTTGGGTCGGACAGCTTCCGGGACGAGAGGCTGCGAGGACTTTCTCACGGGGCCGTAGCTGATCCATTTCGTCATGTCCGCCAAGCGCTGACTTGTCGTCGAAAACTTCACGAAGTCCAAGGCAGCGTCCTTGTTCTTGCTCGCTTTTGAGATCGCCCACACATCGAGATTCCAGATCTGGCCATCCCAGACAATTTCGAACGGCTTATTTTCTTTTGAGATGGCGTCGTAGATGCGACCGTTGCCCGCCGTTGTCATTACAACTTCACCGTCGGCAAGGAGCTGCGGCGCTTGCGCTTGCGCGCCAAAGAACACAACGTCCTTCTTTATTGTGTCAAGCTTTGCGAATGCCCGGTCAAGGCCTTCCTTCGTCGCTAGCGTTTGGTAGACCTTATTGTTGGGCACGCCATCTGCCATGAGCGCCCATTCGAGCATCACGTTCGGCTTATTATTCAAGCCCCGCTTCCCCGGAAACTTCTTCAGATCGAAGAAATCAGCGATCGTCTTCGGCCCTCCGTTCGGAAACTTCGTTTTGTCGTAAGCGATTACGTTGGACCAGGTGACGGTCCCGACGCCGCAATCCATCAAAGTGCCCGGCAGAAAATCGTCGATCGCGGAGGTCCCGTCCGCGGCCTGCGCGAGCTGGGTGGCATCGATCTTTTCGATCAGACCGTCATCACATGCCCGAAGCGCGTCCTGGAGTTCAAGATCGATAACATCCCATGCCCCATTGCCAGACTGCACCTGCGACCGGAGTTCAGCCAGCCCGCCATTGTAATCGGCCGTCAGTACCTTAGTGCCCTTCTCGGCCATGTAAGGTTCGATGAAAGCCTTCGACTGAGCGGCAGTGTAGGCACCCCCGAAGGAAGCTACCACCAGCCGATCCTCGGCGAAGGCCGGAATCGTGGATACACTGGCCAGTGCAACGCCTGCCACGAAAATCGAAATTCTATTCATAGTTGTTACTCCTCTGGATTGGCTGGCTCTTTTTCGCCAGCTCGGCTTATTGAAGGTAGACCGGTTGTTCTGTATGACTTGTCTTCTCTCCTCACAGTGTACTCGTGGCCGAAGCATTACGGCATTTTGCTACGGACTGGGGCAATAACAGCACCGCACAAGCAGCGATCCTCGAAGATGTGGAATGAAGGCCAACGCCATTACCCGAGCCGCGTTGGTGACGATATTGCTGGTGCCCTCTTCATTCCGGAACGGTCAAAAACCTCAACGTTCGTCGGCGTCTAGATTCCGTAGGGATGTGCTACGCTGTCCCTCACAACACTGCGAGTTCACGCGGGTATTCGGTTAGGTAGTCAAATCCAGTTTCCGTCACAACAATCGAGTCTCCAATGCGTCCACCGAAGGTGCCTTCGATGGTAATGCCCCCGTCGACCGCGAAAGTCATACCGACAGCCAACTGTCGCTTCTCTCCTCGCTTTAATTCCGGCGCTTCCAGAAAGGATTGGCCGACGGACCGGCCGGTGCGATATCCCGGAGAGAAGCCCGCCTCCGTGTAGACCGCCTCCGCGGCGGCATTCACTTCCTCGCAGCTAATTCCAGGCCTGATAGCTGCGAGTGCCGACTGCTGTGCGGCTACAGCGGTCTGGTAAACACGGGCTTGCTCATCCGTCGCTCCACCCACAAAGAATTCGCGGTCGAAGCCAAGCTTGTAGTTGCGGAAGTTGGCGATGCCGCAGAAGCAGAGATAGACGGGATCTCCTAAGCGGATTTCGCGGACAGAAGAGCGGCGATGAACCAAGCAAACGTCAGTGCCGGATTGGAGAATCTGGAGATTGTAAATGGTAGGAGACACGAAACGGTCGGTATCGTCGTCGAGGAATGATGCAGCCTTTCGTGTTCCAGCAGCAATGACCGCTAGAGCCACTTCGTACTCTGGCACACCAACGGCGATGGTCTCGCGCGCTCCTTGCACCATCGCCACCGCAACCTGACCTGCCTTTCGCATAATCTCGATTTCGTCAGCGGACTTTATCATGCGTATCTCGGACACGAGGGGTCCAACATCACCGAGTTCGGCGTCTCGAACTATGGGAAGTAGGTCGTTGGCAACGAGGGCAGGGATGGATCGTTTCTCGATCGCGATACGGCGGGCCTTGCCCGCGATCGCCGATTTGAGGACCCTTCGCCACTCATCATCGATGCCATCGCTCCAGGGGCGGATATCGCGGACCCAGCTCATCCGTGAACACATCTCTGTTTCCATAAGAGGCGTGATCATGATCGGGTCACCATCAACTGGGACGGCCATTAAGGTGGGGCGGCCGAAGTCGATACCTAGGTAGTTTAGATACTCCCCGAAGTACGCAATGGAGTCTGGGTTGGTCAGCAAGGCGATCTCGAAGCCGGCTGCCTCAAGCGCGCTCTTCAATTTTTCGGTGCGAAGCTCACCCGTTTTCATGTTTTCGATCCAAGCTGTATGCAGGTGCGATAAAAAAATCTATATGCCAGCTCTAAACCCCTGTCAACTGCCCGGAAATTGCGGCGTTTGCCCGCCTTGTCTTGCTCCAGCTGTCATAGGTGTGTACAGGTGGGGTTGTCGCAATTGGAGGGAAAGATGCAGCGCACTGGGGAATTTGAAGATCAGATCGGCTGCGGCGGCATCCGCTTTGATGCGGGTCGTCACAATAAGGCAAAGATCGGTTTTGTGCTTTTGGCCATGGAGCAGACAATCGAGGAGGACATGTTCAAATTGGCACCAGAAGGCGTGGGAGTTCACTTCCAGCGAGCGCCTATGGCCAACAAAGTGGATGTCGAAACTCTGTTGGCGATGGCATCGGGTATCGGCGACGCGGCGGCTTTGATCGTTCCGGAGGTGAAGCTTGATGTAATATGTTATGGGTGTACGTCTGGGAGCGTAGTGATCGGTGAAGACAAGGTTTTTGCCGAGCTCACCCGAGGGGCGCCTGGCGCCAAGCCGACCTCAATTATTTCCGGAGTTATGCGTGCTCTGAAAAGTGTGAATGCGAAAAAGATTACTGTTGCGACGCCGTACGTCGATCCCGTTAATGAAATTGAACGTCGATATATGGAGGAAAGAGGATTCGAGATCCTGAACATTCAGGGCCTTAACGTCGAAAATGACGAGGACATGGTTCGGATAACTCCTGATTATCTATTCGAGTTTGCTAAGCAAGTGGATCGTCCTGGTTCCGACGCAATTTTCATTAGTTGCGGAGCGCTGCGGTCAGTGGACATCATTCAGGCACTGGAAGCAGAAACTGGGAAACCGGTCATCACCAGCAATCAGGCCATGATGTGGGACTGCCTCAGATTGGCGGGAGTCCGCGATCGGAGCGACTTATATGGTAGACTATTTAGAGAATGTTGATCTCTAGGTCTCAACCTAATGCCTCGCAATCGAATCCATGCTCAGTATCGCCGCCGCATTGAGGTGACCTATCGTAATGAATGACAGTGTTGTGTCCCGACGCCGGCAGACACCTAACAGGTCCGGCCGAAAGGGCGGGCGGGCGAAGCTTAACGCAATCTACAATATTCTGCGCAACCGCATTTGTTTCTTTGAAATTCCTCCAGGCAGCATTCTTCGCGAAAGCGAACTTGCAAGGCAATTCCAAACAAGCCGAACGCCTATCCGGCAGATTTTACAGAGGTTGGAGATCGAGGGGCTCGTCGAGGTTCGCGACGGTGTGGGGAACTTGGTTACCCCCGTCGATTATTCTGCGCTTTCAGATGTTTACAGGTTGAGGCTTCGAGTGGCCGAACTGGTCGGAGATTTTGCTCCCCGTCAACCTTCGGCAGACGCCGTGAAGCAGATATCCATCTTGCTTGCCTCGGCGAACCTCCTTCGAAGTGGGAAGGATCTACGGCAGTTCTGGAGAATTGAAAATGACAGACATATTTTCATCAATGAGATGATCAGCAACGCGCCCCTCAGGGCGTTGCATGACAACCTGTATTTTCAAACTGCTAGAGTGTGGTATGGGGTCGTCGACACGATGTGGCCTGAGGCAGTTGATGGTCTCTGTCGAGAACTCGAGCTAATCAAAAACTGTGTGGAAGTTTCAGATATACGCGGCATGGGATATGTAAACCGCAATATGATAGCGGAAGGAATGTTTCGCCTGGAGCGCCACTTTGCTCGAAATAAATGATTCTGTGTCTAACACCGCAAAGTAGCGCTTTGCTATCTTTAAATCCAAGATATCGACTTTAACAGTCAGCGATCTTGAAATCAGTCTGCGGTCGTGAATGCCCCAGCAGGATGCTCGACCCGACATTGGCAGCAAGAGTACCACGCATCGGTTTGCGGATGGTGGCGCAAAATATCGCTAATACTCCCATCCCACGGCTTTTCTGAGCTGTGGTTACAGGGCTGGCGTCTTTGAGGACAAGAACGACAGACATTGATACCCCGCAACGATCTGGTTCTTAGCAAGGCAATCCTAATTGCCCTTGATCGCCGGCCGACGAATGGGGATCGGCGCGATGCATTGCGCTATGATCGTGGCGTTACACTGGCGACTCCGCAAAGAGGTTGAGAAGAAGCGCGAGGTAGGGGTTGCTGTTGGCTCTAGGTGCGGCTGGCCGGCTTTGGCCTAACGTTCCATGAGGACAAGACCCGGCTGTCGCCGTTGGGCGCTTCGCGTTCCTCTCGCGACAACTGAGAGGCGAGCCCCGCCCGAGACCTGCCTTTCTGGGCTGCAATTGTCCGGCCGGATCCGGGATGACTGGGTATTTCACAAACAAAAGGGGGCGCCTGGCGTGAGCTGACCTCGCTGCGGCACGGTGCCTTGGCGGGCTGGTCAGAGTGAGACGCTGACACGCGCTTCCTTTCCCCCCGCCAGCTACGCGGATGGCGCGAACTACGACGCAAGCAGCATACGATGCGGGTCGGAAAGAAGGCGAGTGCTGGGAGATCGAAGCGCACGTGTGTGAGGGGGAAAGCCAATTGGCAATGGGACACGCTGCAAGCACATGTAGCTCATCCAGCCGCATCGCCGTTAAGCTGTATGCACCATCAACGATGGCAGGAAACTCCAGCTAATGATTCTTGCAAAAACGCGCCCTTAACCAGAGGAATTGCATGTCGATCTCTTGCTTGCGATCTCGAAGATGTGTACACCTAACTTGCATTTTCGGAGGAGCGCTTATGCCGCATAACTCAGTCCCATCAGGGAAGATCGAACGCGCTGACGTTCAGCTTGACACCGGCAGCCATCACCGAGCCAAGCTTGGCTTCGTCCTTCTAGCGATGGAGCAAACCATCGAGGAGAACATGTTTCGTATGGCGCCCATGGGCGTAGGGGTACACTTCCAGAGAGCGCCTATGCCGAACCTTTGTAATGTTGAAACCCTAGGCGCAATGGCTGAAGGCATCGAAGGCGCCGCAGCATTGATCGTTCCGGAGGGAAACCTAGATGTCGTATGCTACGCTTGCACATCTGGTAGTGTGATTATCGGCGAAGAGAAGGTATTCGATCTGCTTCGCTGCGGAGCTCCGACGGCAATACCGACCTCTATAATCTCAGGAGTGATACGTGCTCTGAAAGCCGTGAACGCCCGAAAAATCGCGATCGCTACACCGTACGTTGCGGGGATTAATGAAATCGAGCACGTCTACTTGGAGCAACGTGGCTTCGAGGTGTTAAATATTCAAGGTCTTGGAATTGAAAACGACGCAGATATTGTGCGTGTAACGCGGCAATATCTGTTTGATTTCGCTCGTAGCGTCGACAGTCCGGATGCTGACGCGATCTTTATTAGCTGTGGCGCTCTACGTTCGCTGGACATCATCTCGGATCTAGAGGCCGCCTTAGGCAAGCCGGTAATCGTCAGCAATCAAGCTATGATGTGGGATTGCTTGCGACTGGCCGGTGTGAACGATAGGATGGATGGGTATGGTCGGCTTTTTGCGGATCATTGAAGAAACAAAGTGGCCGATCAGCTGAGCCGGATTTTGGCGAAAGAAACCCGGGGTTCTAGGTTGGCAACGACGTGTCCCTGAAAAGCAATCGGTTTGAGATTAGCCTGTTCCTCGAACGAGGAGGCAGGCAACTAGCCGATCGAAATTTTCGGGCGGGATCATCCGCATTTTGAAGGGGCACGCCGCCGGACATGCCGCAGCCCGGCCCACCCCACCTCGGCGCTCGCACATCAGGAGATGACGATCCGGAAGCTGGAGCGGGCTCGGCATTGTTAGGGCTCTGAACGATGGGCCCGCCTACACGAACAGATGGACCCCATCTTGGAAGAAATCGAGAGCATGGCGACGGAAGTCGAGATCGCCAGTAAGGTACGACTGCGCCCGCTGCCGACACTGGCGGCGGTGTTTTCATGATCCCGATTCCAAGCCTTGTTGCGAGACGGCTTGCGCTGCGCACACCTTCAATTGCCGCGACAGATCGCGGAAGCGTTCGGCGTAACTCCGTCACAGCTCTATACCTGGCGCAAGCAGATGGCCGGCGGCGAACTCGCCGATCAGGCGATGGCGTCCTTCGCGCGCATCGACGTGAGCGATCTGCCCGAGGTCAAACGCCCCGTTGCCGATTGCCCGGACCCGGCCGGAAGGTGCGCCGCATTGGGCGCCAGCCAGTCGTTGATTAGGCTTTTGACAAGTTCAACTTTCCAAAGAGGATATCAAAAGCCTCCACCCAAGGCAGAGCGGCTCGCCTTTCGGCGAGGTGCTCCAGCCCCACTTTTGTGTAGGTACCTTCCGTTGCGATGCCGTCAGAAACGACCTCAAGTGCTACATCCTGCCGCGCGAGCGCGTAGCCAGTCGCTCCCGCAACATTCCCTGCAACAATTAGCCGGGCTTGGGCCGGCGTGAGTCCGCGCTCCAAGAACCAACCTTCAAGCGTGGCGACGAAACGGTACATCCACCCAGCGAGGCAGGCACCGAACATCGCAAGTTCGAATTGATCTTCGGTATCGAACGTCACGACCTTACCTGCACAATTCAGCACCGGTTCGAGGCCGTGAGACGCAGGAAATACCGGAATAATGCCATCGTTAATCGTATCAATATAGCTCGACGGCATGATGCGCACCACCGATATGTCTTTGCCCGTTGCCGCCCGTAATTCTGCGATGGTGACGCCCGCGACGGCCGAAATTAATACCTGCTCTGGACGCATAGCCAGATTGGGCAACGCATTGGCAAGCTGTTCGGGCCGCACCGCCAAAAGGATCCAGTCGGCCTCGGCGAGCATGCTCGCATTATCCGCGGCTACCGTGCAGTCGTGGGTAGTGGCAAGCCGCTCTGCCTTGACTCGGCTATAGGGCGAGAGAAGAATTCGACCGCCAAACCCACCCCTTCGCAAGGCGGCGATTAAGTAGGCGGAGAAGTCGCCGGTTCCAATAAACCCAATTGTCGGCATGTTCATATGGTGACTCCAATATCGCATGCCGCCCGAGCTTTCAAAATGCCGACCGGTTTGCGCTAGCTGCCTCCATTGCGTCGAGCCTGGACAACACCATCGCCAGATGTGATTTGTGAACCGTCGCAACCAGACGTACATCCCGAAGCTCCAGGCTTCTTCGTATCACGCGCAGCTCATCGATAAGGTCTTCTACCTGCTGCCGAAAATCCATTTTCTCAAGAAGCAGGAACCAAAATCTAGCTGACTGGAAGAAAAGGATATCGTTGAAGTCTCTCAGAGGGCCATTGCTACTCAAACCATGCAGAACTTTATGCAGTCGGATAATGATTTCGGCAAATTGCCTTTTATCCTTCACATCTAACAGTTGTCGACAGGTTTGCTCCAGGTCGTGGATTTCGCGGAGTGTGTCGTCAGTCACGGGAAGGGGGGACGACTCTGCCATAGCGTCCATCAATCGCATCCGAACGATGTATATATCTCGCATCGAGCTCAGATCGATCGATGTGACTTCGGTGCCGTTGCCGTGCTGGCTTATGATCAGCCCGTCGTACTCGAGGCGCTGCAGGACCGTGCGAAGGGGAGTTCGACTGACACCGAATTCCGATGCAAGTTCCCTCTCGTTGAGTCGGCTACCTGGCTGGTAGTCAAGGAGGCATATTCGCCGCCGTAACTCGAGGTATATTTCCTGTTTGCTCATTTTTCCGGCGGGTTGCCTCTCTCCGTCCATAACTCCGTCTTTGTCTTCATGAGCAGTGAAGGTGGTTTCGTTCGTAGATACCAAGGCGCTGTGGCGTTTCATCGCTAGCTTTCTCTAAGCGGCAGCAGGGGTGAACGGCATCGAGTCACGTTCCAACGCGCAAAGTCGAGTTCATTTGACGTAAGTACGCGATTACGCTCTGCGCGGTAATACGCCCCGTAGCCGGGTTCTCGTCGCTTGGGCGATTCTGTATCGACATCGAAAAGTTCGAACTGTCGGATTCCACATCTACGTTGTGGGTGTTGAACATTAGACTAGGATCTGCCCAAATCTCCATCTGCGTTCGGTCCGGTCCGAGACCCGCCAGGCTTAGAGCAGCAGCGACATTCACGTTGGCGGGGAATTCCTTCGCCACGTCGCTCACGGTGCCTTTTAAAACGCAAACTGCTTCCTCGAGGCTTTCCAAGTTCAATCCGTTGCGAACGACATAAGGTGCGGTTGCAAGGCTCCTTGGCGGTTTGCGGGTGCGGATCGTCACCTTGCGGATCTCACCAACTGCCGCGGCTTTGATGGCGTCGAGCCCAAGCATCGCCCCGGATGGGACCACAATTCGCCCACCGATGCGGCGCGCCAACTCCACTAGATCTTCTCGACCGAGCAACTGGCTCGCTGACATAGCGATGAGGGTCTTGCCGGCGCTCAGGACAGGCAGCGCGATAGCGTCGAACATCTTTGGCGGGAGACCCTCCAAAACTGTATCACACTCTCTTGCCAAATCTTCAAACGAGAGGCAGGAAACATGACTGTTTAAAGTGGCATTGAACTCTGCGGCCCGATTTTGGCTCCGGGCCGAGATAGCCACCAGTTCGCACCCAACTATTTCCCCCCGATCCAATGCGTGTGCCACGGACGAGCCTATGGCGCCAATCCCAGCTATTCCAATTCTGACAGGAGTCCCGACCATCAATCTGCCGCTTTGACTGCGCTCAAGAATTGTTGCGTTCGTTTGCTTTTGGGATTGGAAAACAGTTCAGCAGGACTGCCTTGTTCTTCAATCTTTCCACCATAGAAAAAGCAGACGCGATCAGAAATATCACGAGCAAAACCCATTTGATGGGTCACCATAAGCATCGTCAGCCTGTGCTTGAACACCAAATCCTTAATCACATTCGTGACTTCGCCGATAACCTCGGGATCAAGGGCAGAGGTAACTTCGTCAAACAACATAACCTTGGGCCTCATCGCCAGGGCGCGGGCAATCGCTACGCGCTGTTGTTGGCCACCCGAAAGCCGGGAGGGATGTTGGTCCTTCTTGTCGATCATGCCAACCATCAGGAGAAGCTCTTCGGCACGTTCTCGAGCCTCGCGTCGCGAGAGACCCAAGACTAAGACCGGCCCCTCCATACAGTTCTGTAGCGCCGTCATGTGGGGAAACAAGTTGAAATGCTGGAAGCACATTCCTATCGAGGAGCGTGCTTTTCGTAGGTACTTTGCATCTGCCCGCACCAGTACGCCGTTTTTTGGCATGTGGGTGAGGGGTTTGCCATCCACATAGATGACGCCGCCGTTGATGGTCTCGAGGGTCATCAGCATGCGCAGCACCGTCGTCTTGCCGGATCCCGATGGGCCAATGATGCTCACCATCTCACTTGGTGCGATGTCCAAGTTCAGGTTGTCCAGAACGATAAGGTCGCCATAGCTTTTACGGACCTTCATGAACCGTACCATCGGTATGTCTGGACCGACGAGCTCGAGGGGATATGACGAGAGGTCTTCCATCATTGCATTCCTAACTTACGGCGAACGGTCGCTTCAAACCAACGAATGGCGCGCGCGGCGGTCAGTGAGATAACCAAGAAGATAACGCCCACCATGGTGTAAGGCTCAAGGTAGCGATAGTTTTGCCCGCCTACGGCGTTTGCTGCCTGCATCAATTCGGCAACACCAATTACAGATAGCATAGGCGTATCTTTGAAAATGCTGACCAAGTAGTTTCCCATCCCAGCAATTGACGGGGGAAGAGCCTGCGGCAAAACAATACGCCTATAGGTCTGCATCGTCGTTAGATTGATGGCCGTGCATGCTTCCCATTGCCCCTTCGGGACCGACTCAATGCCACCCCGATAAACTTCAGAGAGATAGGCAGCATAGTGCAGGCCGATAGCGATCATGCCTGCCACCCAAGGGCTCACAAAAATCCCGTATTCTGGCCCGACGTAATACACAAAGAAGATCTGCAGGACGAGCGGAGTTGAGCGGATGAACTCGACGATTTCGCGAGCAATATAGGTCAAAATACGCAACGGTGTTCGCTGAGCAAGTGCAAACAAGAGACCAATGACAACGGCAATGGCGTATCCCATGCCCGCAGCCAGAAGGGTATTGCCCGTAGCCCAAAGCATCTTGGGCAGGATTTCGGCTGTGAATGCGAAGTCCCACTGCATCGCTCAAGCCCTTCCTATCCGCCGAGCCATGATGCGCTCGGTCCAGCGCATGCAAGGCGTGATGAGAAATCGAGAGAAGACGTAGTAGATGATCAGGGCTGTTCCAAAAGTCCACGTAGAGAGATAAGTTGAACTGTTCAGCTGACGCGCCTCAAACATAAGATCAGGAACTGCTATCAGCGCCACCAGCGCGGTGCTTTTGAGCAGCTCGACCACCAAGTTTCCCCAGGCCGGCAGCATAATTACAAAGGCCTGCGGGATGATAATCTTTCGCATTTGTTGGGCTGGCGACATCGACAATGCGTAAGATGCCTCCCACTGACCGCGCGGCACCGACTGTATGGCGCCCCGAACCAGCTCAGCGCCGTAGGCGCCAAGGTTCAGGCCGACTGCAAGAAATCCGGTAAGAAAATTATCCAATGTGATGCCAAACAGCGGCAACACGTAAAACAACCAAAAAAGCTGGACCAGCAGTGAGGTGCCGCGAAAAAACTCGACGTAGCCCACTGCGGCTCTCCTCACAACCGGGTTCGAAGACAGCATCATCAGGCCGAAGAGGTTGGCCACTAATACGGCCAGCCCCAAGGAGCAAAGGAATTGGATGGCGGTCACGAGCGCGCCGTCTACAAACCGGGTACCATAATCCGCAAGGAACGAGGTGTATGTCATAGGAGCTCACTTCGGCAATGCTGACGAGCTGCCTCACGCAGCTCGCCAGCCAACTCATTGTTACCGATTGGCGCAGATCCATTCGGTTTTTGCATCGCCCGGAAGCTGAGCTTTCGTGTATTGAAACTTTCCGACTGCCTCAAGCATTTCCGGCGAACCGAGGTACTTTGCCTGGGCCTCGTTGTACGCCTTCAAAAAGTCCTTGTCCTCAGGCTTGAATGCAATCGCTACCCAATTATTCGTCCAATCGGGTAGAGCGGCCGGGTCAGTCACTTCGATTTCGTCGGATGCGCTAGCGGCCAGATTTTTGGCGTCGAAATAGTTACTAGCTCCGGCGTCCGCTCGGCCCGCGCGAACGGCAGCAAGCAGTTCAGTGGGGCCTGGCACCTGCATAATCTTGCTTTCAGGGACTCCTTCCTTAAGAGCCTCGTCAACATTGACGTAGCCGGACACCGTCACCATCGTTGCGTCCTTCTCCTTAATGTCCTTATAGTTCTGAATTCCCTTCGGGTTGCCTTTTTTGACAATAAACGCGTTGCCAAATTTCCCCATTGGTTCGGCAAAGGCGACGTTCTTGCAACGCTTGCCGGTGATGTACATTCCGCCGGTGATAATGTCGAAGCGACCTGCCTGAAGCCCCGGTATCAAGCCACCCCAATCGGTCACGACTGGCTCGATATTAGTGTACCCCATAGACTTTAGGACGCCGACCGCCAGTGCGTTCGCGAATCCCAGCGGTTCGTTTTTATCCCCGGGATAAGCCCAAGGGATTTCATGAGCGAAGCCAATGCGTATTGGTTTTCCCGCTTTAGCGCTGTCCGTCAGCCCGTCAGCGTGAGCGACGCCGATAAATAGGGCAGCAGTCGCGGCGATTGCAGCCAAGATAGCTTTCATTTCATCCGTTCCCTTTGTTTTTGGGTTTATGCAAAATTGCCTAAGAGGTATACCATTGCGCCAAAGAAGCCGCAAGGGATGTTCCTGCTCGTCGCAATTTTCCGCTAAAATGGGGTTATTGCGTCGACTTTAGAAAATTGCCATTGCCATTTTTTGAGAGTGACGGTACGAGAGGTGTACCTATCCCGATGTTGAAAACTGGATACAGCACCCGAGAGGCGTTCATGACCTACCTTTCACCCTTTCCAAAAGATGAGCTTGATCGTCGTGTATCGAACGCGCGTAAGGCGCTTACAGAGAACAACCTTGATGGCATCTTGATTGCCGTTCCTGAGAACATTTATTATCTCACCGGGCTTGATCACTGGGGATTCTTCGCGGCGCATGTGCTCGTTTTGAACCAAAGCGGAGAAATGGCCCTTTGCTGCCGCGCGATGGAGCGGATAACAGTTGAGAACCAGGTCCAAAACGCACGCTTCTACGGGCATAAGGATCACGAGGAGCTCTCGGACTACGTTCATCAGGCCATGAAAGATCTAGGCCTGTCGGGAGCCCGCGTGGGCATTGAGAAGCGCAGCCTTTTTCTTACGCCTCGACACGCGGAGCGCATTCAGGACGACCGTTCGGGTGTAAAGTGGGTGGATGCTTCCGGGGTTCTTGATGACCTGCGTCTCGTGAAATCTCCCCTTGAAATAGAATATACGCGGAAGGCGGCCCATGCGGTGGATCTCGGGACGTTGGCCGCGGTCGCGGCAATACGTGACGGTGGGTCGGACTACGAAGTCGCCGCGGCCTACCACAGCAAGATGATCCTCGAGGGCAGCGAATACCCTGGTTTTGGCCCGTTCATCCGTCCGACCAGCCGCTTGGGTGAAGAGCACACCACCTGGCGTGGCGAGGTATTCCGGGACGGAGATGCCGTCTTCCTTGAAACCTGCGCCTCATATCGCAAGTATCAGTCTCCAATGGGCAGGCTTGTGTATGTCGGTAACGCACCGAAGGGTGTCGAAGAGTCTGCGGAACTCGCTATTCGCGGCATGAAGGCGATCTGCCAAGCGCTTCAGCCCGGCGCGGATGCGGGTGACGCCTACGAGGCTTGGCATGAAGTAGCGGCAAGCGCGGGCCTTGTTGATTACCATCGCCATCATTGCGGTTACCTTGTAGGGATTGGTTTCCCTCCCAGCTGGACGGGCGGCTCCATGGTGACGAGTCTCTTCCCGAAATCGACCCGCAAAATTGAAGTCGGCATGGTTGTTCATGCCCATTCCTGGTTCACCAACACAACAGTGGCAGATTATTTCATCTCCAATACCGTGTTGGTAACCGTGAACGGCGGCGAGATATTGACAAATAAGACGCCGGAGACCCCGATCATTCGTTGATGACTCGCAGGCGTGCGCTGACGGTCAAGTGTCGGCGCACGCTGTTCTTACCGTTTGTCCGAGGATCTTCATGCAAAAACTTACAAAAGCTACGCTGACCGGCATATGCGCACAGATGGCATCACATAGCTGGTCGGAAGAGGAAATAAACGAGCTGGTCGATCCCCATCTGGGAATCATTACCGGGTTTCAAGATCTGTTGAATGAGCTTGAAGAGCTAAGGAAAATCGACCTGGGGACCACGCCACCGGCTATGAGCGTCCAAGGTGCAGACAGGCATGGGTAACAATATCGCATTTCAAAGCGTCAAGAGCCTGAGGTCGATGCTTCTGCGCGGTGACGTAACCCCAGTCGAGCTTGTGGATACATTCGCCGAGAGGATCGAACGACACAATCCACAATCAAAGGCGTTCATCACGACGACGATTGATACTGCGCGAGAACAGGCGTCGCGGCTCTCGCTTGGTGATTTGAACGGCTCCTCGTTCGCCGGAATTCCCTACGCCTCCAAGGATCTGTTCGACGTGCAGGGTGTTCGAACGTCCGCTGGGTCGCGGGTCTTCCACGACAGGATTGCCAAAAAGGATGCGTTTGCAATTGCCAAGCTGCGGGCAGCCCAGGCGCTTAGTCTTGGCAAGACGAACCTGCATGAATTCGCATACGGCGCGACGGGCGAAAACGAGGTTTATGGGACGGCCGTGAACGCTTACGATCCGACGCGTCTCGCGGGTGGCTCGTCGAGCGGCTCCGCGGCCGCGGTGGCTTTTGGTCTCGTGCCGGCGGCACTTGGAACGGATACCGGTGGCTCCGTCCGTGCTCCCGCTGCGTTGAACGGGCTCGTGGGCTTTAAGCCCACGATCGGCCGTGTCCCCACTTCGGGGGTGGTGCCGTATTGCTGGACGCTGGATCACGTCGGATTGATGACACGCACGATTGCCGACTGCGCCGATCTGCTGAGCATTGTGTCGGGCTACGATCCCACCGATCCCGCTTCAGTCAATCGGCCCGTTGAAAACTGCTCTGAAGCGCTTGATCGGGACGTCTCAGGATTGCGCGTCGGTATTCCAAGCAACTTCTACTACGAGCGTGCGGACGACGAAATCCTTGAGGCTCTTGAACGGGTGAAAGAGTATCTTGTCGCAAACGGCGCAAGGCTAGTGCCGGTGACATTTCCGGATATGGAACATAGCCGTACAGTCTCGCTCACCGTGCAGATGCCTGAAGCCCTCAGCGCGCATTCCGCTCATTTGCAGGAGCGCGGCGACCTTTATTCCGCGGATTTCCGTGCTGGTTTGGCGTTGGGGCAGTGCATTCTGGCGGAGCACTATATCAAAGCGAAGCGGTTCATCGAGATCTACCGGCAGCAGACGAATAGGCTTTTTGACCAAGTCGATCTGATCCTCACCCCGGCGACGCCCGAAATCGCCCAGAAAGTGGGCACCGTCAAGGTGACACGAAACGGGGTCAACGAAGCGATCGGCAACGCGATCACCCGGTTCACGACATTCTTCAATATGACCGGCCACCCGGCGCTGACAATGCCATGCGCGATGCATACGCAGGGTCTCCCGATCGCACTGCAATTGGTGGGCCGGTATTTTGACGAGATGACTGTCTTGCGTGCCGCACACGCAATTGAGCGAAGCGACCAATTCTCAATTCCGCTACCGAAAGTAGACGCCTGAGATGGCATATACGTCCCCAAGATATGCCTTCTCACGACGTTTTGCCGAACCTGGAAGGGCTGCGCGGATGCGTATCGCATCGCGCGTGATTGGACCCCGCTTTGACCAAACGACGGTTATTGGCATCGCTCCTGCAAGCGAGCAAAGCGCCCATTTCCCCGCCGCGCTCCTAGAGGGAGAAATATGGTGTTTGCGCTTCTAAAGTACGGCTTTTCAAGACGTTATCCCGAGCGCGATGAGATACCGCGAACTCCGGATCTGCAATCCCACTACGACGTCGTCATCATCGGCGGCGGTGGTCACGGAGCCTCCTTGGCTTACCACCTGGCGAAGCACCATGGGATCACCAACGTTGCGATTCTGGAGAAGGGCTATCTTGGAGGCGGCAACACCGCGCGCAACACCACGGTGATCCGCTCGAACTATACGGATCAACGCTCGATACGGTTCTATGCGAAGGCCCTGAGACTTTATGAATCCTTTGCCAATGAGCTCGATTACAACATGATGTATTCCCGTCGGGGACAGCTCACGTTGTCGCACTCGGACGGCGTTTCGCGATCGCTTCGCCTGCGCGCCGACGCCGGCGTCTTTTGTGGTGAGGCTAACGAGATTGTTGATCGCCAGCAGATCAGAAGCTTGGTGCCTTCGCTCAATCTCGATATCAAGGGTATGCCGATCCTTTGCGGTCTTTGGCACCCGAGCGCAGCCATCGCACGTCACGACGCAGTCGTATGGGGATATGCCATTCGCGCGTGTGAGCGTGGGGTCGAGCTTCATCAAAGGACGGAAGTCCTGGGGATGGAAGTCTCCGGCAATAGAGTCACACGCCTGCGCACAAATCGCGGCGATGTTTCAGCCGGGACCGTGGTGCAGTGCGTCGCCGGTTACTCCTCAGTCGTAGCAAAGATGGCCGGTTTGAAGCTGCCGATCCGCAGCTATCCACTTCAGGCAATGGTGACGCATCCTGTCAAACCCTTCCTGGATCCGATGGTGTCGTCAACCGCTCTGCATTGCTACGTTTCGCAATCGGCGAGAGGCGAACTCGTCATCGGAGGCGGCTCGGACCCATACGAGCTCTACAACACTCGCTCGACCCTGGAGCTCAAGGAAGGTCTTGCTGCTTCGGCGCTGGAGATGTTCCCGTTCATTGGAGAACTCAAGATCTTGCGCCAGTGGGCCGGGATCACCGATATGACGCCGGATTATAGCCCGATCATGGGTCAGGGTCCGCTCTCGAACTATTGGCTGGACGCAGGTTGGGGTACCTGGGTCTTCAAGGCGACCCCGGCCAGCGGATTCTTCTTGGCGAAGGCCATTTCGGAAAACCGCATCCCTGACGAGATCAGGCCATTTCAGTTAAGCCGGTTCGACAGTTTCGATCTGGTCAACGAGATGGGCGCTACCGCTGCAAGCCATTGAGGAACTGAACGTGAAGTTGATGACTTGCCCTCTGAACGGGCCACGCAACATGACCGAGTTCCAGTGCGGTGGAGAGGTGCATCGGCAACCTGAGCCGTCGGGCGCGAGCGACCACGAGTGGGCCGAGTACGTCTGGATGCCCAACAATACGGCGGGCGTCGTGCGGGAGTGGTGGTGTCACACACCGACGAACTTCTGGTTCCTTGCGGAACGGAACACAGTGACCGATGAGATTCTGGCCACATTTCCTGTACCGGCAGATGGACCTCTGGGAGAAGCGTCATGAAAAGCGCGACGCCACGCAAGGGCCTGCTTATCGACGCGTCGAGGAAGCTTAAGTTCACGTTCGACGGGCGGGAGTATGAAGGCCTATCCGGGGATACCATCGCCTCAGCGCTTGCGGCTAACGGCGAATGGATATTGTCGCGGTCATTCAAATATCACCGACCGCGCGGTATCCTGACCATGGCCGCTCAAGACGCGAACACACTTGTCCAAATCGGGAACGAGGTAAGCGTCTTTGCCGATCGTCATCCTATATCAGACGGTCTGACCGTACGTGCCCAAAATGTTGGCAAGTCGGCACGCAGGGACAGCGGGTTCGTCATGAACAGGCTTTCCCGCTTCATGCCGGTCGGCTTTTACTATCGGACCTTCTACAAACCCAAAGGAATTTGGGAAAAGGTGTGGGAGCCCATCATTAGGGCCAAAGCTGGGCTGGGTAAGCTCGACGTCACAAAAGCCACCGAAGGGTATTACGACAAGGCCTATGGCTGGTACGATGTGGTCGTTGTCGGTGCGGGGCCTGCTGGTATGGCGGCGGCGATTGCTGCGGCCGATACTGGCGCGTCAGTCTTGCTGTTGGACGAGAACCCACGGATAGGCGGGGCGCTGAACTATGCGCGACTGGCAAGCGAAAGGGACCTTGTCAGCGAGGTCAAGGCCCACAGCAAAATCGAGATTTGGACCGACGCGATCTGCAATGCGTGGTATGCTGATAACTGGCTGCCGGTAATTCGCGGTAACCGGCTACACAAGCTGCGGGCTAAACAGGTCATTTTCGCGACCGGGCTAATTGAGCAGCCATCACAGTTTCGAAACAATGATTTGCCCGGCATCATGCAGGGCTCGGCGGCTCAACGGCTCATTCGGCTGTTTGGTGTGAAGCCTGGTCATCGTGCAGTCATACTCGCTGCCAACGATGACGCATATGGCGTGGCGCTTGACCTTCTTGAAGCCGGCGTCGACCTGACGGCAATTTGCGATCTCCGCAAGGCCGGCAGCCATGGACCATTGCGTTCGGAGCTTACGGAACGAAAGGTCGAGATTCTGGACGGATGGTGCCTCTATGAGGCACAGCCCGAAAAGGGGCATTTGCACGTCCGTGGGGTAGAGCTTGCCGAAATCGATGCGGAAGGCGCAGCAGGCAGGAGGCGCCGAAGGATCGACTGTGACCTGGTCTGCATATCCGTCGGCTATATCCCCGCCTATCAGCTGCCACTGCAGGCGGGTGGCAAGCTCGCTTACGATGACGGGGCCGCGCAGTTCACCATCGACGGGCAGGGCAAAGGCGTAATGCTTGCCGGGTCGGTCGACGGGTTCTTCGACCTGGACGGTTGCATAGCTCATGGCGCGGCTCAGGGCTTGGCGGCCGCGATCGATTGCGGCTATCAAAGCAAACGTCGGCCAGCGCTTCCAGCTCGGGATCGAGGTTCCCCAAATCATCCTTGCCCGATCTTCCCGCATCCCAAGGGAATGGACTTTGTCGACTTTGACGAAGACCTTCAGGTCAAGGACATCAAGAACGCCATTGCGGACGGGTACCGCGAGCTCGAACTCGTAAAGCGGTTTTCGACCGTTGGCATGGGGCCAAGTCAAGGCCGGCATGCTGCTCTGGCAACTGCAATGCTCGTATCGAAATACACAAATCGGACAATAAGTGAGGTGGGCGTCACCACCGCCCGGCCGCCGGTTACAACGGAAAAAATCGCGACTTTGGCTGGTCGAAAGTTTACGCCATTTCGCCAAACACCGATGCATGAACAGCATACCGCTCAAGGAGCAGCATGGCTGCTTGCGGGAAATTGGCTGCGCCCCGCCTACTATGGTCATGAACGCGATGCCAAGAGGCTCATTGCCGAAGAGGTTGTGAACGCAAGAAACAACGTAGGCATGATCGATGTTTCGACTCTGGGCGGGTTAGACGTGCGGGGGCCTGATGCGGCCGAATTTCTAAATCGGATGTACACGTTTGCCTATGTGAAGCTGCCCGTTGGCAAGACCCGTTACCTGCTTATGACAAATGAGGCGGGTACGGTCATTGATGACGGTGTCGCGTGTCGACGCGGCGAAAACTATTTCTACGTCACGGCGACCACCACCGGCGTGGATAGAATATACCGCAACATGCTGTGGTGGAACGCCCAGTGGCGCCTCGACGTGGATATCGCGAATGTTACGGCCGCTTATGCGGGGGTTAACCTGGCAGGGCCTAATGCCCGCAAGGTACTTGAAAACCTTTGCGATGACATTGCCCTGTCGCCGCAAGACTTCCCATACCTGGCTTACCGTGAGGGGACGGTAGCGGGGATCCCTGCACGGGTATTCCGAGTGGGTTTCATCGGCGAGCTTGGTTACGAAATACATGTGCCCTCACGCTTCGCATCGGAACTCTGGCGGGCAGTCGGGGATGCGGGCCGAGCTTCCGGTATTCGCCCATTTGGCCTTGAAGCCCAACGGCTCATGCGGCTCGAAAAGGGACATGTGATTATCGGTCAAGACACTGACGGCATGACCACGCCTGAGGAGCTCGATATGAGCTGGGCAGTCGCTAACTCGAAGCCCTTTTTCATTGGAAAGCGCAGTTTGGAAATCCGGAACAAGATGTTGTCGAGCCGAAAACTGGTCGGGTTTGTGCTCGACAGGATGCCGACGGCTGGGCTCCAGGAGTCTAATCTGGTTGTGAAGAATGGATCCATAGCAGGGTTCATCACCTCAATCGCTTTTTCGCCGACGTTGGGGAAAATCATCGGCCTGGCCTATGCCGATCGCTTGGACGCCAATCTTGGAACACGAATTGTGCTGCGTTCAAGTGACGGCAGCGAGCATCAGGCGGAAGTCGTCTCTCCTCATTTCTACGATCCCGAAAACCTGCGGCAGGAGATGTAAGGTGGGCGCTATTGCTAGAAGTCCGTTCGCTCATCGCTTGACCGGCGCGAGCCAGACTCCGCAGAACGATAATGTCGTCATCCGTGACCTGTCGACGCTGCCGCGGATCGGCTTCAAGGGTAACGGGACGACGAAATGGCTGAGCTCGAAGGTCAGCGCCGTCCCAGACGTTCCAAACAAAGCGATTGCCCTGTCCGATGGCTCTCTCATCGCGCGGCTCGGAAAGGAAGAGTACCTCGTCCTGCCTAACCCAGACGCGGTAGGTAATGTGTGCACCGACCTGGAGGCAAGCTGGAATGCCGACGATGCCAGCGGTGAGCGCCGAATAGGGTACCCGCTTCCCCGTGCCGACAGCCATAGTTGGCTCCATCTAGAGGGCAGGTGTATTGCGCAGATGATGGCGAAGATTTGCGGTGTGGATTTGCGCAGCGATCGGCTTCTCCAAGGTGAGGTCGTACAAACGGTAGTAGCGCGGATCAGCGCCGTATTGATCCGCGAAATGAAGGACGGGCCCTACGGCCTGCACATGCTGACTGATTTCGCCTCAGCCGACTACCTATGGGATGTGCTCCAGGATGCTTCAACTGAATTTGGCGGCGGCTTTTCCTGGGAACGGGAGGATCTAAAATAGCAACTTATCACTTCAATTCGGACAACGGCGCGCCGGTTTGCGAACAGGTGATGAACGCGCTCGTTAACTGCAACCGAGGCGTTGAGGTGGCCTACGGCGCGGATCGATTCACCGGGACTTTGGCACAAGCGTATTCGAACTTTTTTGAGCGTGAAACCTTCCTTTTTCCGGTGCCTACAGGCACCGCAGGCAACGGTCTCGCGCTCGGCGCCATCACGCCGCCGTATGGCACGATCTTTTGTCACGGGGGTGCCCATATCGTGACGACCGAAGCTGGCGCTCCAGAGTTCTATAGCGGGGGCAGCCGCATGACTTTGCTGATGGGTCAGCACCATAAGATATCGCCTGTCACGCTCGAGGACAGCCTGCAAAGTCACGGTATCGGCAACGTGCATCATATGGCGGTCAGCGCACTCAGCCTTACCCAAGCCACGGAAGCCGGAGTCGTTTATGAACTGGACGAAATACGAGCGCTGAGTGCAATAGCGCATGAAGCAGGCATGAAAGTCCACCTTGATGGGGCGCGCTTGGCGAACGCTATGGTTCATTTGGGCGTAACGCCAGCCGAAATGAGCTGGAAGGCCGGAGTGGACATTCTCACCTTGGGCACCATCAAGAACGGAACCATGAATGCGGAAGCGGTGATCACGTTCGATCCTGCAATCGCGGAGATACTGAGCTTCATGCACAAACGCGCCGGGCACCTGTGCTCAAAGATGCGCTACATGTCAGTGCAGCTCTTGAGCTATCTGGAGGATGACCTCTGGCGCCGAAATGCTCTGCAGGCGAACCGGAACGCCGCCCGAATAGCAGATGCTTTAAGACCGTGTGCCGGTGTTGAGCTGGTTCATCCAGTGCATATTAATGAGGTGTTCGCCATTTTGCCGCCGAGCCTTCTGGAAGCACTCCGGGACAAGGATATCCATCTAAGGCCTTGGAACTTTCAGGACAAAGGTCAAGGCGTCCGCATTGTGATGTCCTACTGCGACAGCACAGAGCAAATTCAGCGATTTGAACAGGCCTGCCGCGAGCACGGACCTTCCTAGCTTAGAGCCCACTCCGGGTTCACCCGCTGATTGCGCGATGTGATCAACGAGCGGCAACGAGATTTTACTAGCTCCTAGTTGGAAAGCAGCGCGATGCTCGAATATAAAATGATCGTTGATGCCGGCCGGGTTCTCGAAGGCGTAACACGGGTTACGCCGGTGCTCGAATCCGAACTTCTCAACCGCCGTCTTGGTTTCCGCTTCCTCGTAAAAGCCGAGTGCTTGCAGCATACCGGATCGTTCAAGATTCGTGGAGCTTACGTCAAGATCGCGTCGTTGAGCAAAAAGGAGCGCACGGCGGGTGTCGTGGCTTTTTCATCCGGCAATCATGCTCAAGGGGTTGCCGCCGCAGCTGCCGAAATGAATGTCACATCTACCATAGTCATGCCGCAGGATGCGCCGGCCGTGAAACTGCGCAACACCGCGCAGTACGGTGCCAAGGTGATCACATACGATCGGGCAACCGGTGACAGGGCCAAGATCGCACGAGATGTCGCCGAGCAAACAGGAGCAACTTTGATTGCTCCCTATGATGATTACGTTTTGATGTCGGGGCAGGGAACCGTTGGACTGGAAATCGTCGATCAGCTGGCGAAACTGAAAACGTCCGCAGACGCTCTGGTGTGCCCCGTTGGTGGTGGAGGGCTGATCGCTGGCATCGCCACCGCCATGGCAGAGTTGTCCCCGGCGACCACTATCTGCGCGGCTGAGCCGGAACATTTCGACGATACCAGGCGATCGTTGATAGCAGGCGAGCGTGTTGGAAATGAACCCGGGTACAACTCGATCTGCGACTCGATCGTAACGCAAATTCCAGGTGAAAAGACCTTTCCGATCAATCAGAAACTTGTCTCCCACGGCTACGAGGCGTCGGAAGCTGACGTCATTTTCGCGATGCGATTATTGGCGGATGAGATGAAGATCGTTGCCGAACCCGGTGGAGCAGCTGCGGTTGCCGCGGTCCTGCGGCACCCCGAAACGTGGAGCGGCAAGACTGTCGTTGCAGTGGTATCCGGGGGGAACGTGGATCTGAGCGCCTGGCGCGAATTTCTGAGTTAACCTCCTCGCCGAATCGCAACGTTTGTCGTGGTCGGATGCAAAAGGCTGCCCCCGAAAAGCCTCTAGCCACTTTTGCCGCCAACTTCCCGCCTCACGAATTAATGGGACCTTTCCCGATAACCTGCAAAGGCAAGCGAATGACAACTTTTATCCTGACGGCAACGTGTCAATCAACGCGAGGAATAGTGGCCGCCATCTCCGGTTTTCTCTACGAAATGGACTGCAATATCGTCGATAGTTCGCAATTCGACGATCTCAGCACTGGTCGCTTCTTTATGCGCGTCTCCTTCATTTCAGAGGCCGGGAAAGAAGCCGAAGCGCTTGCCGAAGGGCTAAAACCAATCGCCGAAAAATTTCATATGGAAGCAGAGCTTCACATCCAGACGCAAAGGATGAAAGTGCTGTTGATGGTGTCGGCGTTCGGCCACTGCCTCAACGACCTCCTATACCGTTGGCGGATCGGGGGGCTGCCGATCGATATCGTCGGCGTCGTCTCGAACCACTTCCATTACCAGAAGGTCGTGGTCAACCATGATATTCCCTTCCATCACATCAAGGTGACGAAAGAGAACAAGCCTCAGGCGGAAGCGCAGCTCATGGACCTCGTCGAGCAGACAGGTACTGAGCTGATCGTGCTCGCCCGTTATATGCAGGTTCTTTCCGACGCAATGTGCCGCAAGATGTCGGGAAAGATCATTAACATCCATCACTCCTTCCTACCCAGCTTCAAGGGCGCTAATCCTTACAAGCAGGCGTATGAGCGCGGTGTGAAGCTGATCGGCGCCACCGCCCATTATGTGACGCCGGATCTTGATGAAGGGCCAATCATTGAGCAGGATACGGTTCGCATTACGCACGCTCAAAGTGTGGAAGACTATGTCTCGATGGGCCGTGACGTTGAAAGTCAGGTTCTGGCACGAGCGATCCACGCCCATATTCATCACCGCGTTTTCTTGAACGGCAACCGAACTGTCGTCTTCCCAGCAAGTCCAGGAAGCTACGCATCGGAACGCATGGGTTGAAGTACCTCTAGGTCAGCACGACTTCGTGAGCTACCGTCCTCCACCAAGCGCTTGACAGGCCATTCATTCTACGCTGCGAGGATGTTGTTCGCAAAGATCGCATGCGGTAGGGAATAACGTGCTCGAAGAGCGAATGACGCTCTGCACGTCTTAAAGGTTGCGCCGCTCCGCAATCCTCGGCGTGCCCTGACGCATCTATTGGAGGAACAAGATTCGCTCCTGAGGATTCGAGCTGATTGTTGCATCAGCCGCTCTCCGTGAGAGGTATCGAAATGGGCATTGGCAGTCTTATCCCAAAGAGTGAATTCATCGGACTTGAGAACGTGACCCACCTTGCCGCCGGTGGTGAAACGCCGGTTCTGATCAGCAACGTTGGCGCGGTGACACGATTTATGGTCGACAAGGGCGTTGGCATGCCGGGCCGAGATCGGATGTTTGCGACCGCCACCAGAGCGAGGGAGCGCCTGGCTAGGCTCCTCGGTGCTACATCACAAGAGATTGCGCTCCTGTGGAACGCAACCGCGGGCCTCCACGCAGTCGCTCTTGGAATAGACTGGAACCCCGGCGACAACGTCGTCGTCGGTGCAAGTGAATTCGCATCCCTGCTTCATATCTGGCAGGCTGCTGGGATCGAAGTGAGAAGAGTTGGCACTGGCCCGCGCGCCACTTCAGAAGAGATTGCCGACGCAGCGGATGAACACACACGAGCGATCGTGGTCAGTCACGTCAGCTACCTCACCGGCGCGCGAAGCGACCTTGCTGCTGTGAGAGGGATTGCCGACAGGTGTCGTGCGCGGCTCGTGGTCGATGCATCGCATTCGCTCGGCGTCGTCCCTGTAGACGGTTCGCTTTGCGACGTCGTTGTTTCCTGTTGCTACAAATGGCTGCTAGGGACGCATGGGGTCGGGGTGTTCTTCGTGAACTCCAGACGATGGCACCAACTTGAACCAAAGGCAGTCGGTTGGAACTCGGTTATACACGAGGCGGACTGGCGCCAACGAACCAGCTTTCAGTTGAAGCCTACACTAGAGAAATTCGAAGGAGGCAACCCCAGCTTTATGAGCATCTACTATCTTGAGAACGCTCTGGCAACGCTCGAGAAGATCGGAATCTCCAGGATTGAATCGCATGTTCTTGAGCTTGGCCGAGCGCTGCTTGTTGGGCTTAATCGCTTGGGCGTCAATCTGCTCACACCTGAGAGGCCCGCGAGCAGGGCCGGCAATATATCGATTGCAACAACCCATTCCGAACAATTGGAAGCGCGGCTGCGCCAGCGCGGTGTTTTGACCTGGGGCGGCGATGGGCGACTGCGGATTTCGGTTCACGCCTACAACGACATGGCGGACGTTGACCGTGTGCTGGATGAGATAGAAGCGCTTGGCTTATTTTCCTAGGCGTCTATCGATTAGAAGCGCTCTTCGTTAGTCCCGCACGGAGGGCTTCGCGGGGCTGCATTTGGCAAACAGGTTTCCGTTTGGCTTTTGGCGCGTATCGCCCCCGCTGGCGCTCGCACAAAGTCGCGAATCAAGCTCCGGGAAGGCGCTAGACTTGGAAAATGCAAGGGGTGCAAGAAACGGCTTGGCGTGATTAGTTGGACCGCTCCGCTGCAGAAGTTTCCAGCAACCATGAGCGCAGCACCTCCGCCGCTGGAGAAAGCGCCTTATTGTCGCTCCACGCCACAAACCAATCGCCCGGCGCTCGCAGCTCAAGGTCGGTAATCCTGCATAGTTTGCCCTCATCTATCAAAGGCTTCACCAACCTATGCAATCCAACGGCTATACCCTGGTCAGCCAAGGCGGCTTGGATTGTCAAGAAAAATCTGCTGAACCGCCGGCCTCGCAGCGTTCCATGGGGTATTCCGCCGCGTCGGAACACCTCATCCCAGCCCGTCCAGTCCTGATCTACCCAGTTGAAGTGCAGAAGGGGGAGCTCAGGTAGCGACTCGGGTGTGGCATCGGGGTGCTGTTGTAAGTAGGCCGGTCCGCATACAGGGTATATGGTATCGGGAAACAGTAGTTCTGCAATTTCGCCCTGCCACGCGCCTAACCCGTAACGAATACAGAGATCGACTTCCGCACGTTTGTAGTCACGCGTATCATTGGACATCAGATGGTCCACGGAGATTTCCGGATATCTTTTCCAAAAATCCGGCATGCGCGGCATAAGCCACATCGACCCGAAGCCATCTGTGCAAGCAAGTGTCACATTCTTTGGACGATCGCCGCGCTTGATCGTTCTGACAACCTGAGACGCTCGGGAGAAGCCGCTTGACAGCACCGCGTAAAGATCCTCGCCGGGGCTGCTGAGCGAAACCTTGGATCTATCCCTCAAAAACAGTGGAACTCCGAGTTCTTCCTCAAGGGCCTTAATTTGCCGGCTAACTGCGCTTGGCGTGACGTTGAGCTCGGAAGCTGCAAGCTTGAACGACAAATGTCTTGCGGAGGCCTCAAAAATGGCGAGAGCCGTCAAAGATGGGAGATCATAATACCGACGAACCATTGAGCACCCTCAGCGCACCAATTCTAACCGACGAGACTGAACTCAGATTAGCATTTGAATGAGACTTTTGCATGAGTTCAAAGCATCCGTTAGTGCAACGATTCAAGCTAACATGGCGACCGTGCCAAGAGGTTCACGACGGCTGCTCCCAAGGTCATGTTTAAGGCATGCGCCCGTGGCTTTCGCGTCGAGCATCGGGGACCACAAGCTATCAATTGTTGGATCGGAATACCCATCCGACGGCTACACGGTTTCGAACTGA
Source organism: Mesorhizobium sp. P2_A8 (assembly GCF_056404935.1). Lineage (NCBI taxonomy): Bacteria > Pseudomonadati > Pseudomonadota > Alphaproteobacteria > Hyphomicrobiales > Phyllobacteriaceae > Mesorhizobium > Mesorhizobium sp. P2_A8. Next base: position 42,878 of record NZ_JBFUDB010000012.1, on the reverse strand, counting down.
CCCTCGAGCCGCCTGTTGAAAGAGGTCGGGCCTTAGCCTGACGCGGTTCTCGCTCCCGGGGCGAACCCCTGGGCCACTTGCTTGCCAACGGCTTCGATCCTTCAGGCGTGTTTGGTGGGAAACCGCAATCTCGCTTGGCGCTGCCAGGCTTTCGTCGCACAAAATGTAATCTGCCGAATGATTTTATTTCGGATTCTCCTCCATGCGACTTTGCTTATAACGGCGGCTTGGAGCTCAGATTGGCGGGGCCTTAGTCGCCACTACCATGGAGTATTGATCTTGAATATCGCAAACGCAATTGAGACTCGACGTGAACGTCTGAAACGTATGTTGTCACCGAAGAGTGCAGTTTTTGTCGGCGGGGCCGCCACGGTTCCAGCCATAGATTATTGCCGTGCGCGCGGATTTCGCGGAAAAATCCATGTCGTAAATCCTCGTCGCAGTGAACTGGCGGGTATTACCTGTGTACCAAACTTGACCCTCCTCCCGGAAATACCGGACGTCGCTTATCTAGCTGTACCGCGAGAGAGCCTTGTCGGAGTGGTGCGGGAAGCATCAGAGATCGGAGTTGGGGGCGCGATCTGCAACAGTTCCGGATTTTCCGAAATGCATGGCGGAGAAAAATCCCAACGTGACTTGGTGGAAGCGGCGGGTGGAATGCCCATCATTGGGCCAAATTGCCCCGGAGTGGCGAACTTTGTTGACCGGTCCGTTTTCATGATGGACCATTTCGGTCACCATGGCGATGATGGTTGTGTTGCTATTATAAGCAACGGAGGAGCGTATCTCTCCGATCTTGGGTGTGCCGACAGATCGTTACCAGTTGCCTACTCGGTGGGGCTCGGTAACCAGGCCATGATAACGGCCGCCGACATATTGGATGTGGTGCTCGATGATGATCGCGTTCGCGCCGTGAATCTGTATTTAGAAGGCATAGTTGATGCGGCGCGTCTTTCGGCGGCCGGCTTGAAAGCCGCGCGCAAAGGTATTCCGGTGGTCGTCATAAAAGGCGGTAGAACAACAGCGGGCCGTCGCGCAAGTCAGTCACACACGGCTTCGCTGGCAGGCGACGATATTGTGGCCTCAGCGCTTTTTAAGCGACTTGGTTTTGTCGAAGTCCGTACCCCTATGGAAGCGGTCGAGACTTTGAAGATGCTCGTTTACGCACCAAAAGTGAAAGGACCGCGCACTGCTTTTGTAACGAGTTCAGGCTCCTATGCGGTTCTTGGCAGCGATATTGCAGAGGCTAATGGCCTAGTCCTGCAATCTCCGTCCGCTAAGGCGGCGGCGACGCTGGAAATGCATCTTCCGCCTTTTGTCCATCCTGCCAATCCTCTCGACATATCTTCTGCGCACGGTAGCGACACGGACTTGGATCTGAATCTGAGTATTTATCGAGCGTTCCTGTCAGACGATCACGACGTGGCCGTTGAGGTGATGTGTTATCCCCCCGAGGGGGGGTGGGATCCTAGCGGCTGGGACATAACTACCAAAGCATTTGCACGAGCGGCCAGAGAGAGGGGCTTGCCCGCTGCATTCGTCAACACCGTCCCGGAGATGCTGTCGAAAGGCGTTCGAGAAAGGATGATAGCTGAGGGACTGGTGCCGCTTATGGGCATTGATGATGGCCTGCGTGCCGTGGCGAATGCGGTGCGTTTTTCAGAGCTGGCAGACACTCTCGCCGGACAGACTGATGGAGAGATTGTTCTGCCGCAATACTCGGGCATCGCGGGCGCCGGAGTGGCTCTCGATGAGGCGGATGCCAAAGCCGAACTCGAGGCATGTGGGATAGTTGTGCCTCGTAGCTGGGTTGTCACGGTCGAGCGAACCGATCAACTAGCTGGGATCAGTTTTCCAGTGGCAGTCAAGGCCCTGAGCGCTGGGCTTGCGCACAAGAGTGAGTTGGGAGCTGTTGCACTGAACCTCGAAACACCAGAGGCAGTTTGGCAAAGCATAGACGCTATGGCCCACAAATTAAAAATTAGCGCCCCGGATATATGTCTCCGGGGTTTCCTAGTGGAGGAGATGGTCAAGGATGCGGTCGGTGAGGTCTTAATCGGGATACGCCGTGTAGATCCAATCGGACTAGCCCTCACTATCGGAAGTGGGGGCACCGAAGCCGAGTTGCTACACGACACTACTACGATTCTTTTGCCATCCTCGCGTGATTCCATCGCCGATGCTTTGCGAAACCTTCGGTTATTCCCTATGCTTTGCGGTTGGCGCGGCCGACCAAAGGGCGATTTGGACGCGGCGGTCGATGCCATTCAGAAGTTTGCCCAATTCGCGATTGCAAATGAAAAGCGCTTTGTCGAAGCGGAGATAAATCCGCTAATGGTGCGCCTTGAAGGGCAAGGAGTGGTCGCGGTCGATGCAGTCATGCGACTTGCTGGGACTTCTGGATAAGCTTCGAGCAAACGCTCGCCCAGGTCGAGGATATAGGGAAGAGCTTATTCCTCATCGCTCGATTATAGCTGCCATGCGATCTGTACTGGCATAGTTAGAAATCACGCCGGGGCCGAGCCAGGCGCGGCTCTGGCCATGAGCGGCGGATAGGCAAAGGCGGGCCTTCCGCGCCGGAATGTGACGCAGTTCGTCTAACGAAAGCTCACGTTGTCGAGGTACCGGAGCAGATCCGTCTTCTCATCGATTCCTGCCACTCAGCAACGGGGAGCAGGCGCCCGTCCGCTGATTCTTCGACGCTTGGGCGCGTTCAAAACTCCTGGGAATCCAAGAACATCCCCTCCGCTTTCAGCCACATCGGCGTCGGTATCATCCCCCGCCATCGCCGTGCGGGGCCCCACCGGCGACAGCACATGCTGAAACACCGAGTTACCGTGCGCTCAACCATCTCCCCGATATAGATCGAGCTTCCCTGCTCTCTCGGGCAGCACCGCCGATCAAGTTCTTTTAGCAAAATACTTGATTGCGTCCGGCTGTCCTGCTGAGGGCGGATGCTGGGATCGACTGCATGTCAGTTAGAATTTGCGAGGAAATCACCAGGCAGATGATTTTTTTGTGGACCGCGTCCTAAGAGCAAAGCTGGTATTGGTTAGCAACCGTGCTGCGAAGCCTAGTTCCAGCGGCTATCGCTACGGCGAGCATTCCCGTCGCGCCGGATAGAAATCACTTTGAAACGAGGTTCCCATGAACTCTGCAATCGCGAGCACTAACGAGTACGAGCACCTCCTATACGAGGTTGACTCCGACAATATTTGCTGGCTGACGCTCAATCGGCCAGAAAAAATCAACGCGATGAACAAGCGCCTGATCGCTGAACTCAGGGACGCGCTGCTAAGGGCAGATGACGACGATAACGTAAACGTCGTCGTTATCCGCGGAAATGGAAGGGGGTTTTGTGCCGGACATGATCTTTATGAAGATGCAGACGATGAATTTTCATCTATTTACGAGTATCGCACGCACTTTTTCAAACAGTTTGAGGACTTCACGACGCCGTGGCGCGTGACCAAGCCCGTCATTGCATCTGTTCACAGCATTGCTATTGGCAAGGGTTTCGAGCTTTCGTTGTTCTGCGACGTTACTATCGTGACGTCAGATACTAAGATGGGCTACAACGAGTTTCGCTACGCAATTGGCGGGCATTGCATGTTTTTGCCTTGGATTGTCAACATGAAGACTGCGAAAGATATTATGCTCACCGGTGGCGAAGTGTCTGCCCAAAGAGCCAAAGATATCGGCCTGGTCACTGAGGTCGTTGAAACTCATGAGCTGCACGAGGCTACAAAGCGTAAGGCCAAGCTGATGGCTGCGATGCCACGTGACCTACAGCGGATGCACAAAATGTACATAAACCGCGTCTACGAGATGCAGGGTATAAGAAGCGCGACAGACTATTATCTAGAACAAGTGGCGATTATGGGGCACCAAGCAATGCCAGAATATGCCGAAATGATGAAGATGATAAAAGAGCGAGGCCTTCGAGCCGCGCTTGACAAAGCGCAGGAGCCTTATAAGGGGCTCGACTGACAAGCTCTGGTATATAGCGGAGAACACGGCGGCCGAAGCTCCGCGATCGAGGGTGCAAGACCGCTACGCTGGCAACCAGCGCATCGAAGATGAATTCGGTCGAGTCAGGGTCGTAGCTGCGGAACCTGGTCTTGTGCCGGCCACGATCGTATCGGACCGCCTTCAACTGTGCAGCTGCGGCCCACAATCTGGCGAGGCTGCCAAAGCTCGTCGCGGAGACCGGTTGGTGCAAGGTGCTTGGTCTGCCAAGCCTTTGCGAGGGCAATGGCGCATCGCCGCGATGGATGCTTGTCGTACCGACTTCGTCGATCACGTCGCGGAGAGCCGAGCGGACATTGATCTAGATCAGTTTGGGGCGCTTAAAAGTTTCCACGGAAGGGGCTGAAAACTGGCAATAAAGTCATTTGCTAGATGACTTTTTTACGCGACACCTGTGCCGGTCAGGCATGCTAGCGTTGATAATCGGTTTGCGAGCGGGAGTGGTTTTCGTTGACGGTGACCGTTGCCGGATTGAAGGGCTAGCTGAGCTCAATGACGCCAAGTGCTTTCGCCGGTGTCAAAATTAAGAAGGGCGTCACCGAGAAGGACGTTCACAGAGGAGGACTAAGATGGTCAAAAGGGACGGATTTTCGCCGCTGACGGCAGTTAGCCGCAGGCGTTTTCTACAAACCGCAGCGGGAGTCGGGGCTATGGCCATCGGTTCTGCCAGCGGAATTCTGCCATCGCTGGCTGAAGCTTCTACTCCAAGCAAGGGCGGGCACTTCAAGATCGGCGTTGGCTCTGGGTCTACGTCCGACTCGCTCGATCCTGCAACGTATAACGAGTCGTTCGTGTACATCCTCGGCCATAGCCTCCATGGCTATCTCACCGAGATGGATCCTGACGGGAATCTCGTCGGTGAGCTTGCAGAATCGTGGGAACCCTCGAAGGATGCCAAGACTTGGACCCTGAAGCTCCGGAAAGGCGTGGAGTTTCACAACGGCAAAAGTTTCGTTGCTGACGACGTAATCGCTTCCCTCAACCATCACCGCGGGGAAAAATCCGTATCGGGAGCGAAAGACATCGTTAAGACGGTCGAGGACATCCACTCCGATGGCTCGCAGACCGTTGTTATCTCGCTACGAGAAGCCAACGTAGATTTCCCCTACCTTCTGGAGCATTTTCAGCTTCCTATGATGCCCGCCAAGGACGGGAAAGCTGATACTTCCGGAGTAGGCTGTGGCGGCTATGTGCTCGACAACGTAGATTTCGGCGTGAAGGCCACTTCCAAACGGTTTGCGAACTATTGGAAGCCGAATGCGGCTTGGTTCGACTCTTTCGAGGTCCTATCCATTCGTGATGTCGCTGCGCGAACGAATGCTGTGACGACGGGCCAGATTCACGCAATGGACAAATGCGACCTGAAGACCGTCCACCTCCTAGAGCGAAATAAGAGCCTGGAGGTCACATCGGTGAGCGGCACTCAGCACTACACCTTTCCCATGCTTGTTGATGCTCCCCCATTCGACAACGTGGATGTCCGCTTGGCGCTAAAGTATGCAATCAATCGGCAACAAATGCTCAACACCGTCCTGAATGGATATGGACGACTGGGCAACGACCATCCAATTGCCTCCACGAACCGCTTCTTCGCCAAGAACCTGCCTCAACGCGAGCAGGATCTCGACAAGGCACGTTTCCATCTCAAGAAGGCCGGGTTGACGAACTTGAAGGTGCAGTTGTCCGCCTCCGATGCTGCATACACCGGCGCAGTCGACGCCGCGGTGCTTTATCAGCAGGATGCTGCGAAGATAGGTATCACCGTTGATGTTGTCCGAGAACCGAGTGACGGCTATTGGGACAACGTTTGGCTCAAGAAGCCCTGGAGCACCGGCTATTGGGGTGGTAGGCCTACTGCGGACTGGATGTTCACTGTAGGCTATGCGGCCGGGGCTTCTTGGAATGACACCCACTGGAAAAACCCCCGCTTCAATGAACTCTTGATAACCGCAAGGGGCGAACTCGACGACGCGAAACGGCTTGAGATGTACACTGAGATGCAGAGCCTATGCAGAGACGACGGGGGCTCCGTCATTCCCGTCTTCGCGAACTACATCAATGCGCTATCGACGAAAGTCGGTCATAACAAGATCGGGTCGAATTGGGATTTGGACAGTTTCCGCTGTGCAGAGCGCTGGTGGTTGAAGGATGTCTAGGGAATTTTCATTTCGCCAATGACCTCGATATCAAAGATCATCTGTCAGCGCGTCGCCTTAGGCGCGCTGACGCTGTGGATCGTCTCGCTCATCATATTCGCGGGGGTGCAATTCTTGCCCGGGGACATCGCGACTGAGCTCCTTGGGCAATCGGCAACACCCGAATCTGTGGCGGCGCTCCGGAAAAGCCTTGGGCTCGATATACCCATTTATCTGCGCTACTTCGACTGGCTCGGGTCTATCTTACGTGGAAACTTCGGGACGACGCTTGCCACCGGTAGGGACATAGGGGAGCTCATCAGGCCGCGGCTTTTTAACACTCTGGTGCTCGCTGCGAGTTCTGCGGTGATCTCGGTTCCACTGGCACTGCTCGGAGGGATTGTGGCCGCGCTCTACCGGAACACGTTCATCGATCGTGCAATCAATGTGGTTACGCTTGCCTCCATCTCATTTCCTGAGTTTTTCGTCGCTTACATCCTTATCCTAGTATTTGCAGTTCATGCCGGCATCCTCCCAAGCCTCTCCGACGTGGATTCTGGGACGAGCGTCCTTGGACGTTTGACTGCGATCGCCCTTCCATCGTTCACCCTGGCGGTGGTCGTGCTTGCCCATATGATGAGAATGACAAGAACCTCGATCATCAATCTTCTGGGCAATCAATATATCGAGACTGCGCGATTGAAAGGTCTACCGGAGTGGCGCGTCCTTGTCAGGCATGCATTGCCTAACGCACTGGCACCCATCGCCACGATCGTCGTCCTCAACCTCGCATACCTGATAACCGGGGTCGTAGTGGTTGAGGTCGTCTTTGTTTATCCGGGGCTTGGGCAGCTCATTGTCGATTCGGTGCAGAAGAGAGACATTCCGGTTGTCCAGGCTTGCAGTCTTATATTCGCGGCGACGTATGTCCTCCTCAATCTAACGGCGGACGTACTATCAATAATAATGAACCCGCGCCTGATGCATCCAAAATGACTCACAATCACCCTTTGGAAAATACGTCATGACATTCCTGTCTGCACCAAGAATCATTAGGACTGGAGCCAGTAAATTGGCTTCGTCACCGTTGAGCGCAAAGTTTGGCATTTCGGTCATCATACTCTATACGCTGGCAGCACTTTTCGCATCTCATTTGGCGCCGTACGGCGAAGCCGAGATCGTCGCAACGCCATTCGAGCCCTGGAGTGCTCAGTTCTGGCTAGGTACTGACAGCTTAGGGCGTGACATGTTCACGAGACTTATGTTCGGCGCCCGCAATACACTCGGCATAGCGCTGATGACGACCGTCCTTGCCTTTTCCATTGGTGCCTCAGCGGGGTTGGCAGCCGCCACCTTCGGAGGCTGGACCGACCAGCTTCTGTCGCGCCTTGTGGACGTGTTGATGTCCATACCTCAATTGATCTTCGCGCTGCTCCTTCTGTCGATTTTTGGTACCTCAATTCCAGCGCTCGTAATTGTCATTGCTGTTTTGGATTCCACCCGGGTTTTTCGCTTGGCGCGATCGGTCGCGATCAACGCCGCCGTCTCGGATTACGTTGAAGTGTCGCGACTCCGCGGTGAAGGCCCTATTTGGATCATGACACGAGAGATCCTGCCAAACATTGCACCGACGCTCATTTCGGAGTTCGGCCTGCGGTTTTGTTTCGTATTTCTGCTAATCAGCGGGCTATCCTTCCTTGGTCTTGGCATCCAGCCCCCGACAGCGGACTGGGGCTCCATGGTTCGCGAAAGCGCGACATTGATCACATATGGCGACATCACGCCGCTGCTTCCAGCCGGCGCGATCGCTCTGCTGTCGGTAGCGATTAACATGGTTGTGGACTGGCTTCTTAATTGGGCAAGTGGGCTCAACGAGGACTAGCAGGATACCGGCCATCGGACGCTGGTCGACCATGAGTGGACGCTTGTTGCCGTGGGGCTGTTGATCGTTTCCTGGTTCCAGTCGATTGTCACGTATAAGGAAATGCCACGTGAACAACCAAATCGGGAGAGAACAGCAATTGTCGAGGAAAATCGTGTACTTGAATGTGCAGGGCGACGCCCCGGTCGACGCAAGCCGTAGCGAAGATAGCTGGGAGGGAACCGCCGAGACATTGCTCGACATCCGCAACCTCCGGATTGAGGCGACGGTTTACCCACTTGGCGAGAGCCCAAACGAGGTAATTCTCGTCGATGACGTTTCGCTCACGCTGAAACGGGGCAGGGTCTTGGGATTAATCGGGGAGTCCGGCGCGGGCAAGTCCACCATTGGCCTGGCCAGCATGGGTTATAGTCGCGGCGGGGTGAAAATAACTGGCGGCGAGGTCATTCTTGGAGGCCGTGATATACTAAAGGTCGGAGCAGATGGCGTGCGGAAACTCAGGGGCCGCCAAGTCTGCTACGTTGCTCAGTCGGCCGCCGCCGCATTCAACCCCGCCCATCGGCTGATGGACCAGGTGGTGGAGGCGGCCCTTCTCCACGGGATGGCGACGCGGACCGAAGCCGAGAAACGGGCGATTGCTCTGTTCAAGAAGCTTGCCCTCCCTGATTCCGAGAACATCGGCAAACGTTTTCCCCATCAAGTCTCAGGCGGTCAGTTGCAGCGAGTCATGACCGCTATGGCACTCTGTTCCGAACCTGACCTCATTGTCTTCGACGAGCCGACTACGGCACTCGACGTCACCACGCAAATTGATGTGTTGGCTGCGATCCGAGACGCCATCCGGGATACCGGCGTCGCGGCACTCTACATTACACACGACTTGGCGGTGGTGGCGCAGGTCGCAGACGAGATCATGGTCCTGCGGCATGGCAAAATCGTAGAGCGGGGAATGACGCAGCAGATCATCAAGCAGCCACACGAGCAATACACGCAAGCCCTCGTTTCAGTGCATCATATCGATCACGAGCAGAAGGACTGCGGCACGGCGCCTGTGCTGTCAGTCAAAGGTCTGACAGCAGGTTACGGCGACGCAGCAGTCAAGGTTCTGCAGGATGTTTCCCTTGACCTTCATGCTGGACAGACGCTCGCCGTGGTCGGCGAATCGGGTTCGGGAAAATCAACGCTGGCAAGAGTTATCTCTGGGTTGTTGCCGCCTTCGGCAGGCAGCATCCAGTTCGACGCGCGCGACCTTCCGCGGCGGCTGGCAGAGCGCTCGAAGGAGGACCTGCGGCAGCTTCAGATGATCTATCAAATGGCCGATACCGCGATGAACCCCCGCCAGACCGTGGCGACGATCATCGGTCGGCCGCTCGAATTCTATTTCGGGATTCGCGGCGCGGAGCGTGACAGGCGCGTAGCCGACCTGCTTGACAAGATCGAGATTGGGAAGAGCCTTGCGAACCGATATCCAGCAGAACTGTCGGGCGGGCAAAAGCAGCGCGTTTGCATAGCGCGAGCGCTGGCGGCAAAGCCCAAGCTGATCATATGCGACGAGGTGACGTCGGCTCTAGATCCCTTGGTCGCCAATGGCATTTTGAAGCTTTTGGTGCAGTTGCAGAGGGAGGAGGGGGTAGCCTATCTCTTCATTACCCACGACCTCGCAACGGTGAAATCGATCGCCGACACCATCTCGGTGATGTATCGCGGGCAGGTAGTCCGCTATGGGCCAAAGGGTCAGGTTCTCGCCCCACCGTTCGATCCCTATACCGATCTACTGCTATCTTCCGTTCCAGAGATGGAGGTCGGCTGGTTGGACAAGGCGATCCGCTCCAGGCGGATGGAGAGCGCCGGGAACTGGCAGGGCTCCGTGATCACAGCGGAGTGCGCGCAATCGGTGGCGCTGGTATGATTTCCTAAGTGTGTTGAGCCCCGTTTTCCCGAGCTTTGCTATGCCGGGCGATGCCTTGAACACCCCTCAACTCGGTCCGATCGCTAGGACAGTCTGAACCGCTCAAGACTAGCCCGGCTGATATACATTGGGGCCGAAAACCTTGATGCTATGGCAATCATTGGCACGAGTGATCTGATTCGTCCGGCTTCTTGGACCCGCCGGAAGATGATCTCCTGCTCCTCGCCATGGACGTGCGCCTTCCCGCCTGTCCGGGAGGGGTCGTCAACAGAATTCAACCAAAGGCGGCATCAACATCCCATTGCCCCGGATCACCAGCTTCATCCGTGCGTCTTCCTCTTGATCGCAATCGTACTAACCAGCGCGGACAGGGATACCCCGCAACGCGTGCTTGGCCTGCACCCGTTTCAGATTCGTAAGAATGTCGGGGGGAAATGGCACACCTTCGGACCTGACATCTCGATATGGAGGCACGGTTATTCGGACGTTGCCGCTAGCCATCCGTCAGTAAAAGCGCATACGCTTCTCGTCATGGTCCAGAAGCTGGAATGTGGCGGTGACGCAGTGTCCGAAATGGAGTTCCCGGACATAACAGACGTGAAGTTCGGCAGAATAGCTGGTCAAGGCGCGCGCGCGCGTACCCAGCCCCAAGCCCCATCGTTTCGAACGCATCTTCTCCAGCGCGATCTAAGAGAACGTTGTAATAGGCCATGTTGAGATGGCCGTTATAGTCTATCCATCCTTCTCGATTTCCATGATAGGCGAAACAAACATATAGTACAACTCCAATTCTAGCTTTGCCGGCAGCGGCCCCGATGGCAGGACTTATGCGGCGGCTTCAGGGTTTAGGCTTAAGTGGGTGGGGAAGTCGTTACGCCCACGACCTCGTGCCTATGATCGAAGGTCCCCTTTCGCGCGGCAATGTAGACGGTCCACCATGTCACCGTGGCGGATGTTGCGCGCGATACAATCTGCCTTGCCGAGGTTTACCGTGAAGATCGAGGCTGCGAGCCGGTATTGATTGTCGTGGGCAAGCCCGACCGCCCCTCGCCGTTCACCGCCTCCGTCACCTCTAAATAACGATGACGTTCGGCGTAGTATTTGCCGGTCGTCCAACCAACGCCTGCCAACAGCATCTGCATGACACAGAAGCCGTCGCCGCCGATCAATCCGTTCGCCTGAAACGGCGTGTTGACGGGCGGATTAATCCCTTGAATGACATTGGTCGGCCCCATTTTGCCTTGTTGCCAAGCTTATACTCGAGCTTTTGGCGCGCGGTGGCCGAAACAAAGTCACTGACCACATTACTTTTTTTCGCGCCAGGCCTGTGGCTAGGGATGATACGACGGGGTCAAACCTCTGTAGCAGAAGCCTCAAACCTCTGTAGCAGAAGCCGAAGTCTGCATTGAAACAGGATTGCCGGCTGAAGCGGACTCAACCCTGCATGTGAACTCGTCCAAGGTGCAAACGAAATGAAATTTCAGCCGAAGGCCAGTCACTTCATCGACGGAGAATATGTCGAGAGCGCAGCCGGCAAAGCGATCGAGGTTATATATCCGGCGACGGGTGAGACAATCGCTAGGCTTCACGCCGCCACGCCAGCTATAGTGGAAAAGGCGCTCCAGTCAGCAAAGACCGCGCAGAGGAATTGGGCCGCTAAGACAGGAACAGAGCGCGGACGCGTTCTGCGTCGCGCAGCCGAGATAGTGCGTGCGCGCAATTACGACCTTTCTGAACTCGAGACGCACAACACCGGCAAACCCATCCAGGAAACGCTCGTTGCGGATGCATCTTCCGGGGCCGATGCATTGGAATATTTTGGTGGGCTGGCCGCGAGCTTGACGGGCGAGTATATTCCCCTAGCCAATGGAGACTTCGCCTTCACAATACCGGAGCCGCTTGGCGTTTGTGTTGGCATAGGCGCATGGAATTATCCGATTCAAATCGCCTGTTTGAAGGCCGCACCGGCCTTAGCTTGCGGCAATGCAATGATTTTCAAGCCATCCGAAACGACGCCGCTATCCGTGCTAAAGCTTGCTGAAGCTCTTGTGGAAGCCGGTGCTCCGAAGGGCATCTTCAACGTTGTGCAGGGCTATGGCGATGTTGGAGCCGTCCTCGTGGCCGATTGGCGCGTCGCCAAAGTGTCCCTGACTGGCTCTGTTCCGACGGGGCGCAGGGTATACGCGGCTGCAGCCGAGGGGATGAAACACGTTACGATGGAACTCGGCGGGAAATCGCCACTGATTGTTTTCGACGACGCAGACCTAGAGAATTCCGTGAGTGGCGCCATCATTGGAAACTTCTTCTCCTCGGGTCAAGTCTGCTCCAACGGTACACGCGTCTTCGTGCAGAAAGGAATAAAGACTGCCTTCCTTGAAAGGCTTTCCTCGAGACTGGCTTCAGCAAACATAGGCGACCCCATGGACCCACAGGTCAACTTTGGACCCATGGTAAGTGAACGCCAGTTGGAAATAGTGAAGGCTTATATTGCCAAGGGCCTCGCGGAGGGCGCGCGACTTGTTCGCGGAGGACTTCAGCTGGACAGACCGGGGTTTTATCTGCAGCCCACGGTCTTTGCTGATGTGACAGACGAAATGACGATAGCGCGAGAGGAAATCTTCGGTCCCGTCATGTCCGTGCTGGAATTCGAAACCGAAGAGGAGGTAATCACAAGAGCCAATGCGACCGAGTTCGGCCTGGCGGCAGGCATATTCACCGCCGACCTTACGAGAGCCCATCGGGTAGCCAAGGAATTCGAAGCAGGAACCTGCTACATAAACACCTACAATGTAGCACCTGTCGAAGCGCCATTCGGCGGTTCAAAGTTATCGGGCGTCGGTCGGGAAAATTCCAAGCTTGCGATACACCACTATACAGAGATGAAGACAATCTATGTCTCGATGAATGACCTACAGGCTCCATACTAAACACGAATTAGAAATTGATATGCTCCCAATCTGCTGCAGGATGCGGGAAGTGGAGAATTGATGATGCTTGAAGAAGCGCGCGCGAGAACACGCGTCCTGCAAGATCGACTTCGTGCCCAAGGCGTAGAACTTGCGATTTTCACGGACGAGAGCTCCATCGCCTACCTTGCGGGTTTCTGGGGCTATCTCTCGGTTGAATTTGGTCGACCGACCTTCCTCCTCGTTCGCCCGGACGAAGAGCCCACGGTCATTACGCCATTTATGGAAAGTGAAATGGTGTCAAAGATGACTTGGGTGGAAAATGTTCGTGGCTGGGAAGACTCTGGCCCGAACCGCTGGGAAAACGTCTTGAGTGACGCTATCGGTAAGGCGCCTGATTCGATATGGATCGAGACCAACCTCATTCCCGCTATCGTTAGGAACTTCCTCGACGAGGGTTACAAATCCGTGGCGCTGAAGAATATCTCGCGAACTGTCGGGGAGATGCGCACGATCAAGTCTCCAGCCGAAATCGAAGTGATGAAGCAAGCGGGGGAGATCGCTGGCGCGATGATGGCTGCCGCGCATCAGTCGCTCGAGGTTGGGGCGCCGGAATACGAATCTGCGCTCGCCGTTATGGCAGCAGGTACCCGCAAGGCCGCCGGCTTCCTTACCCCGAAAGGATGGGAGGCATTTGTCTCACCCCTCATCCATAACTTGCAGATAATGCAATCGGGCGCAGACACTTCGATGGTGCATCGCCGGGCGAACACGAGGTTACTCCGAAAGGGTGACCCGGTTTACTTTTGCTTCTGCAACATGGCCCAGTTCAAGCAGTATAAACTTGGGTTCGACCGCATGTTCTTCGTGGAAGAAGCGTGTGATGAAGCGGTGAAAGTGCAGCAGGCCGCGATTGACGCCCAACAGGTCGCATTGCACTCAATCCGTGCTGGAGTCACTGCAGAAAGCGTCGCCATGGCTGCAAACGACGCCTACGCTGCTGCCGGCTACACCACCGGCTATCGCACAGGCCGTTCGATTGGTGTGGCTTATCTCGAGGCGCCTGAATTGAAGCTCGGTGACAACACAGTGCTCCAAGCTGGCATGACCTTCGCGGTAGATGGGGCATCACTGTCGACGGAAAACTTGGTGGCCGTATCGGTGACTCGATTGTCGTCACACAGACCGGCTTCGACTACATCACAGATTACCCACGGACGATCTTGTATTCCTGACTTGTAATGGCGGAGAAGATCTGCCAACGGGCGAGCCGTTCGCCCATGGTGGGGCTGCCGGACTAGACACAACCGCCGGTCGGTTAAATGCGCCCCTTTTCGCGGTTGGTCCGTCGTTTGATAGGAGATAGACGATTGGCAGGGCCCAATCTTGATCTCTTCGCCGTCCGACTCGACAAATTTACCGGCAGATTAGTCGTGGATGGAGTTGGGCGATAGGTAAACGAAGGCTTCTAAGTTCAGGATCGGCAGAGACTTTTCGATATACCACCCGATGAGGACGGCCTCATCCGACACTTTCGTTGTCGTCGGCTGACAGGCTTGAGATTGGACTTCGCAGACGAGAACACAATCAGGTCGGATTTGCCGTACAGCCCTGCATGATGCGATATTTGGGCAAGGTGTTGGCGAGCGACGAAACTCCGCCTCGTGCAATGCTAAAGTGCGTTGCTGAGCAGATTGGCGCCGACGCTGGAAAGTTTGCGCTCTATCGCGCGCAAGTGCAGCTGACCCGCGAGGAGCACGACGACTTCGCATTCCGCTGCCAGAACACGGAAGCTGCCCAGAAGGCCGGCAAGTTCGCCGATGAGATCGTCCCATGACGCCACTCTCGATTGGATGGCGAAGCTCAGGCCCGCTTTCGACAAGGACAACACAGTTATCGCCGGTAACGCTTCCGGCATCAATGATGGTGCTGCCGCCACGCTTCTGATGACTGAGGCGGAAGCCGGAAGGCGCGGTACCAGCCGCTCGCGCGCATCGTCTCCTGGGCGACGGCCGGAGTCGACCCGCTGATCATGGGCAGGCCGGTTGGTCGGTCGGGGACTTCGGGCTCGTCGAAGCGAACCAAGCCTTCGCGGCGTAGGCTTGCGCCGTTAACAAGGATCTGGGTCGGGTCCCGTGGATCGTCAACGTCAATGGCGGCGCCATCGCAATCGGCCATCTGATCGGAGCGTCGGGCGCACGCGTTCTCAATACACTCCTCTTCGAGATGAAGCGGTGCGGCGTCTCAAAGGGGCTCGCGACCTTGTGCATCGGCGGCGGGCATCGGGATTGCCTGTGCGTCGAATCGCTGTGAGTAGGCAAAGCAGCGTCGATCGCCGGCGCTGTGTAGCCATTGTCCCAGGGTCTAAAGGAGCCGTAAGTCCAGTTAGGGCAGGAACACGCCAAGGTCGACTGATGCCGAAGCAGATCGTCTTCGGCATTCTGCTAGGTTTTCCACCGCTCTAGTTGAAGCCGCAGCGCATAGTGAATTCCCGGGGGCCTTTCGTCGATACAAAATGGGGACGCCCGCAGTATTCGGACCATTGTCCGTCGGATGCTCATTGGGCTTGTGGATTTCAGAGCATGAGCGCTTCGCCGGATTGCCGATCTGGCAAGACCATCATTGATTGCGACGCCTTCCTTCAAGGTGATCGACGACCGCACGAGCGGCATCCAGGACATGGGTTCCAGGGCCGAACACGGCAGCGACCCCACGGTCCAACAGAAACTGATAATCCTGGCGCGGCACCACGCCACCGCACACCACGATGATGTTTTCGGCGCCCTTTGCTTTCAAGGCCTCGACCAGCTGCGGCAGTAGTGTCTTATGCCCGGCCGCGAGCGAGGATGCGCCGACGACATGAACATGAGAAGCCACGGCCATGCTTGCTGCTTCTTCCGGTGTTTGGAACAGCGGCCCCGCGACAACGTCGAAGCCGAGATCGCCGAACGGCGATGCGATCACTTTGGCGCCGCGGTCATGGCCATCCTGGCCGAGCTTGGCCACCATCAGCTTCGGCCGGCCGCCAAGCGAGACGGAAACGTCTCTGATACGCGACGCTAGGGTTCGGTATTCAGGCTCATTCTGGAAGGCGGCGCCGTAAACCTCCGAGGTCACCTCAGGAACGGCCACGTGATCGCCGAAGGCGCGGCGCAGAGCGTCGGAGGTCTCCCCGACTGTCGCGCGAGCGCGAACCGCTTCAACCGCAGCCTGGAGTATATTGCCCTTGCCGCTGGCCGCTGTCTCGCCAAGCGCGGCAAGGGCTGCGTCGACGCGCTTGGGGTCGCGTTGACGCTTTGTTTGTTCGAGACGACGGATCTGAGCATCGCGCACCGCCGCATTGTCTATCTCAAGACTTTCGATCGGGGCCTCGGTTTCCAGCCGGTATTTGTTGACGCCGACGATCACCTCGGCGCCGAGGTCAACCCCCGCCTGGCGGCGGGTCGCCGCCGTCTCGATCAAGCGTTTTGGCAAACCGTCGATGACGGCCTTGGTCGCCGATGGCCTCGATTTCCTCGATGAGCGCCCACGCCTTATCAGCAAGTTCGGCGGTCAGGCTTTCGACATAATAGGAGCCGGCCAGCGGATCGACGACCTTGGTAACACCGGTCTCGTGCTGAAGAATAAGCTGCGTGTTTCGCGCGATCCGCGCCGAAAACTCAGTCGGAAGTGCGATCGCCTCATCGAAGGAGTTGGTGTGGAGTGACTGCGTGCCGCCAAGCACTGCGGCCAACGCCTCATAGGCGGTGCGGACGATGTTGTTGTAGGGGTCCTGTTCCTGCAGCGACACGCCCGATGTCTGGCAGTGCGTGCGCAGCATAAGCGATGCAGGCTTCTTCGGTTGGAACTCTTCCATGATACGCGACCACAGAAGTCGCGCCGCCCGCAGCTTGGCGGCCTCCATGAAGAAATTCATGCCCACCGCAAAGAAGAACGATAGCCGCCCGGCAAAATCGTCGACGTCGAGGCCTTTTTTCAACGCCGCGCGGACATATTCACGCCCATCGGCCAGGGTGAAGGCGAGTTCCTGCACCCAGCGTCGCGCCCGCCTCCTGCATGTGATAGCCAGAAATGGAAATCGAGTTGAACTTCGGCATCTCCTTTGCGGTGTACTCGATGATATCGGCGACGATGCGCATCGAAGGTTCGGGCGGATAGATGTAGGTGTTGCGGACCATGAACTCCTTGAGGATGTCGTTCTGGATGGTCCCGGCAAGCTCAGCTGGCGGGCAGCCCTGTTCCTCGCCGGCAACGATGAAGCAGGCAAGGATCGGGATGACCGCCCGTTCATGGTCATGGAGACGGAAATGTCCTTGAGCGGTATGCCCTCGAACAGGATCTTCATGTCCTCGATGGAATCGATTGCTACCCCCGCCTTGCCGACATCGGCGACGACACGCGGATGGTCGCTGTCATAGCCGCGATGGGTGGCGAGATCGAAGGCAACCGACACGCCCTGCTGGCCGGCGGCGAGCGCCTTGCGGTAGAAGGCGTTTGACTCCTCCGCCGTCGAGAAGCCTGCATATTGCCGGATTGTCCACGGCCTGCCGGCATACATGGTCGCGCGCGGGCCGCGGACGAAGGGTTTCAGCCCGGGCAGCGTACCGAGGTGGTTGATCCCATCCAGATCATCTGCCGTATAGAGCGGCTTGACGTCGATGCCTTCGGGGGTTCGCCAGATCAGGGCATCGGGGGAGGTCTTCACCTCCCGTTCGGCAAGAGTGCGCCAGTCGTCGAGTTTGGCCATCATTCGAACTCCAGAATGGGTTCGTCAACGGCAAGACTTGCTCCCGCCTTGGCTGTGATCCGTTTGACGACGGCCCGCCGTTCGGCGCGAAGCACGTTCTCCATCTTCATGGCCTCGACGGTGGCGAGCACCTGTCCAGCCTCGACCGAGTCTCCCTCGGACACCGCAATCGCGGTGACCACGCCGGGCATCGGGCAAAGCAACAACTTTGAAGTGTCCGGCGGCTGCTTCTTCGGCATCATTCGCGCCAGCTCGGCGATCGCGGGGCTGCGCACATGGGCGACAACATCCATTCCGCGCCAGCGCAGTCGGTAGCCGGTTCCTGACCGCGACGTCTTGATTGACGTGATCTCAGTGCCAATCTGAAAGTGCGCGATATGCCATCCCGGCAGCCAGTCGCTTGCAACGCTCAGGGTCGAGCCGTCATCGAATGACACCGCGGTTGCATCTTCCTGATCGCATACCGCGACCGCAAGGGCATGGTCGCCAAGCTTGACCATCCAATCGCTGGGGATTTTGCGACGATGATTGTCCATCGCCCCGGAGATCTGGACATTGCGGTGCTGGAGTTTCCAGTTGATCTGTGCGGCGACCGCCGCGAGCTTGCGCTGATCCGCATAGGTCGGAGATACACCTGCGAAGCCGTCCCGAAACTCCTCGGCGATAAAGGCTGTGCTTAGCCGTCCCTCGCGAAACCGGGGATGGTCCATGACCGCGGCGAGAAACGGCAGGTTGTTGCCGATGCCTTCCACTTCGAAATCATCCAGCGCAGCAGCCATCGCATTGATTGCGCCCAGCCGATCGGGCGCCCAGGCGCAGAGCTTGGCGATCATGGGATCATAGTGCATCGAGATTTCAGAGCCCTCGACCACACCGGTATCGTTGCGAATAAGAGAGCCGTCCGCACGCGGACCTTCGGCGGGCGGCCGGTAGCGTGTCAGACGACCGATCGAGGGCAGGAAATTGCGATACGGGTCTTCGGCGTAGAGCCGGCTTTCGACCGCCCAGCCATTCAGCTCCACGTCTTCTTGGGCAAAGCGCAGCTTTTCGCCGGCGGCGATGCGGATCATTTCCTCGACCAGATCGATGGCGGTTACAAGTTCGGTGACCGGATGCTCGACCTGAAGCCGGGTGTTCATCTCGAGGAAATAGAAGTTGCGATCGCGATCGACGATGAATTCAACTGTACCCGCGGAATGGTAGCCCACGGCCTTGGAAAGAGCGACGGCCTGCTTTCCCATCGCCTGCCGGGTTGCTTCGTCGAGGAACGGGGAGGGTGCTTCCTCGATGATCTTCTGGTTGCGGCGCTGGATCGAGCATTCCCGTTCGCCGAGATAAACGATATTGCCGTACTGATCGCCGAGCACCTGGATTTCGATGTGACGCGGCTCGGTAACGAATTTCTCGATGAAGATGCGGTCGTCGCCAAAGGCGTTCTTGGCCTCGTTTCGCGAGGACTGAAATCCCTCTCGCGCCTCGACGTCGTTCCAGGCGATGCGCATGCCCTTGCCGCCACCGCCGGCGGATGCCTTGATCATGACAGGAAAGCCAATCTCTGCGGCGATGCGCACCGCTTCCTCAGCATCCTCGATCAGCCCCATGTGGCCGGGCACGGTGGAGACACCGGCGGATGCTGCGATCTTCTTCGAGGTGATCTTGTCGCCCATCGCCTCAATTGCGACGGGTGAGGGGCCGATGAAGGCCACGCCAATGGCTTTGAGTCCTTCGGCAAAATTCGAGTTCTCGGATAGGAACCCATAGCCCGGATGAACCGCATCAGCGCCGGTGGCGGTGACGGCCTCCAGGAGGTTGGGAATGCTCAGATAGGACTGGGCGGAGGCGGCGGGGCCGATATGGACCGCCTCATCCGCCTGCCGGACGTGCAAGGCGTCGCGGTCAGCGTCGGAGTAGACGGCGACCGTGGCAATGCCGAGCCTCTGCGCCGTCTTGATCACCCGGCACGCGATCTCGCCACGATTGGCAATCAGTATCTTCTTGAACATCTTTTGCACACTCAAAGCGGGATGGTGTCGTGCTTTTTCCAACGCGTCTCGACGCTCTTGCCCCGCAGCGCGGCAAAGGCACGCGCGATCCGCTTGCGTGAGGAATGCGGCATGATCACTTCGTCGATGAAGCCGCGCTCGGCGGCAACGAAGGGGTTGGCGAAACGCTGCTCGTATTCCCAGGCGCGAGCCGCCAGCCGCTCGGGATCGCCGAGTTCTGACCGGTAGAGGATTTCGGCAGCACCCTTTGCCCCCATCACCGCGATTTCAGCGGTTGGCCAGGCGTAGTTGATGTCGGCGCCGATATGTTTCGACGCCATCACGTCGTAAGCCCCGCCATAGGCCTTTCGGGTGATCAACGTGACCATCGGCACAGTCGCCTGGGAATAGGCAAACAGCAGCTTGGCGCCGTGCTTGATGACGCCGCCATATTCCTGCGCGGTGCCCGGCAGGAAACCTGGCACGTCGACGAGCGTCAGGATCGGGATGTCGAAGGCGTCGCAGAAGCGAACGAAACGCGCCGCCTTGCGGGAGGAATCAATGTCGAGGCATCCGGCCAGCACCATGGGCTGGTTGGCCACCACGCCGACCGTCCTGCCCTCGATGCGAACAAATCCGGTGATGATGTTGCGGGCGAAGGCGGCCTGAAGCTCGAAGAAGTCGCCTTCATCGGCAA
Organism: Mesorhizobium sp. P2_A8; assembly: GCF_056404935.1. Taxonomy (NCBI): domain Bacteria; kingdom Pseudomonadati; phylum Pseudomonadota; class Alphaproteobacteria; order Hyphomicrobiales; family Phyllobacteriaceae; genus Mesorhizobium; species Mesorhizobium sp. P2_A8. The sequence goes on along the minus strand of NZ_JBFUDB010000012.1, from coordinate 22,591 downwards.
CGGCAAGGATCAGTTCCGTCATGTCGTAAGGCTTATTGGCGCTCTCCGGCGCCAACGTGTCGAGGCGCAACTCAATCCGCTCGGGATCGTCATGGAAGGGCCGCACCGGCGGTTTTTCCCGATTGTTCAGCGGCAGGAAATCAAAGAGGCGGCGAACCTCTTCCAGAGCCTCGATGTCGTTCTCGAAAGCCCCGTCCGCGACCGAGGACTTTTGCGTGTGCGTTGCAGCGCCGCCCAGTTCCTCCGCGGTCACGATCTCGTTTGTGACGGTCTTCACCACATCGGGGCCGGTCACAAACATGTAAGAGGAATCACGAACCATGAAGATGAAGTCTGTCATGGCCGGCGAATAGACCGCCCCGCCGGCGCACGGGCCCATGATCACCGAAATCTGCGGAATGACGCCGGAAGCATCGACATTGCGCTTGAAGACGTCGGCGTAGCCGGCCAGCGAGGCAACGCCCTCCTGGATGCGCGCGCCACCGGAATCATTGAGGCCGATCACCGGCGCCCCGTTGCGCACCGCCATGCCCATGATCTTGCAGATCTTCTGGGCGTGTGTCTCCGACAGCGATCCGCCGAGCACCGTGAAGTCCTGAGAGAAGACGTAAACCAGCCTGCCGTTAATCGTACCCCAGCCTGTGACCACGCCATCGCCAGCGACCTTCTGTTCGGCCATGCCGAAGTCCGTCGCGCGATGCGTGACATACATGTCGTATTCTTCGAAGGAGCCTTCATCGAGAAGCACAACTAGGCGCTCCCTGGCGGTCAGCTTGCCCTTCGCGTGTTGGGCATCGACACGCTTCTGCCCGCCGCCCATGCGAGCCTGAGCACGACGGATTTCGAGTTGTTCGAGCACGGCTCGCATTACCGGCCAGCCTTTGCTTCAAAGTCCAAAGCCGTCGGCAACTGCATCGCGGTCAGCCGGCTTTGCCTCGAACTCGGGTTTGCTTGGCCGAATAATCGCATGAGCGCCTCCACTGGAATTGCGCCCCGCATTAGTTCGCCGGCAATGCACGGGAAAGGCTTGACCGTGTGCGATTGCGAAATGTATGAAATTGCGAATAGAAATATGCGAATTTGCAAATGGCAAACGGTAAGCTCTTCATTGGACGCCGCGTGCGCGAACTGCGGGAGGCCAGCAAGGCCACCCAGGCGGCATTTGGCGAGCGGTTGGGGATTTCGACCAGCTATCTGAACCAGATAGAAAACAACCAACGACCAGTCTCAGCGGCAGTGCTTCTTGCCCTGGCTGAGAAATTCCAGGTCGATATCGCTTCGATCGGCGGCAGCGAGGCCGACCGCCTGCTCTCGGCATTGAGTGAGGCCCTTGCTGACCCGGTGTTCAGCGGAGTTTCGGCCGGATTTCAGGAACTCAAGCTCGTTGCCCAAAACGCACCGTCTCTCGCACACGCGCTGATCACCTGTCATCAGGCATATCGCAGGAATAGCGAGCAGCTTGCCAGCTTCGACGACCAGCTGATCCGAACCAATGCTTTTGCCGAGCCGACACCCTACGAGGAAGTCCGGGACTTCTTTCATTTCGTTGATAACTACATCGATGAGCTCGACCGGGCAGCTGAGAAGTTGGCCAAGGGCCTCGGCGTGCCGGATCGAGATGTGGGCACCGTGTTGGCGGATCATCTGGAACAGCAACATCACGTTCGCCTTGCGCGTGCTGCCAGTGGCGAGAGGGTAATCAGGCGTTTCGACGCTTCCGCGCGCGTCCTGTATTTGAACTCTTATTCGCCTGCATCGACGCGCAGTTTTCAGATGGCGTTCCAGATCGGCGCCTTAGACCACCGGGCGGAAATCGATGCAATCATCGAGCGAGCGCGCTTCCGTACCTCCGAAGCGGCAGAGATATGCAGGATCGGCCTCCAGAACTATTTTGCCGGCGCGCTCATGTTGCCATACCGTCCCTTCCTCGCCGCTGCAAAAGAACTTCGGCACGACCTTCACCTGCTTGCAATGCGCTTCGGCGCCAGCCTTGAGCAGGTGGCGCATCGCCTTTCAACTTTGCAAAGGCCTCGGATGAAGGGCGTGCCGGTCTTCTTCGCGCGAATCGACCGAGCTGGCAACATCACCAAACGCCACAGCGCCGCGAAGTTGCAGTTCGCCCGCTACGGTGCAGCCTGTCCACTGTGGAACGCTCATCAGGCGTTCGAAACCCCAGGCCGCATGATTTGCCAGCTGGCCGAGACGCCGGACGGCGTGCGTTATCTCAGTATCGCCACGGAAATCACCAAGGCGGACGGTGGATTTGGAACTCCTCATCGACGCTATGCGATCGCGCTCGGATGCGAGATCTCCGACGCCGGCGATTTCGTCTACGCAGACCGGCTGGATTTTACAAACAGCTCAGCGTTCGAGCCCATCGGCGTTTCCTGCCGCATTTGCGGGCGCTTGGATTGTACCCAACGCGCCGTTCCGCCGCTCAAGAGCACGATTACGATCGACCACGACCGACGCAGCGAACTGCCATACACTATTTGCTGATTTCGAGTGGGAATGGCGGAGGCGCCACACTTCCTCGGTCCGTCTTCCTTCGACATGCATCTTTTGAGTGTGAGATTACCCGCAGCGCGGCTGACACGCTCTTTCCCTTTCTACAGTCGCGAAGGTGTGCCGTAAACACGCTAGAAATGTCGTTCTTGACGGCTGCTCGATGGGACGGTCGGGCTGTTGTTCAATGTCCTTGCCGGAGACGTTTGAGGCGGTTGTGCAACGGGATGGATGGAGGGTGTCGACGATATCATCGCCGACATTTCTACGCGAACCCCGCGAGTTTGGCTCTATTAAAACGACTGCCACGACCTTTCGGCGTTCATGCTTGGTACTCAAAAGTCGCATAAATGGCAGACTGGTGTGACGTCCGGAATTATTTGGCATTTCACGGGGTTTACCAGTCCCGAATTCTGGGTCGCTTGTGGGTGGCCTATGCGATTGAAAACAGGAGTGTTTTCTGGCTGAGGGTAGGGGTTTCCGATCCAAAGATCGGGTTTACCAATGGCCTCAATGACAGTTAATTATGGATTGGCATATTGGATTTGCGTAGAATATAGCCGCCCTTATTGGTAAACCCGCTCACGGTCGACAACGGATTGGTCAACCTCAAGACGACAGGATTGGCAAACCGGAGCAGTCCTTTCGACCAAGGTCCAGCTCTGCGCTTTCACTGTCGCCAGTAAGCAGATATTCGGGCGACAATCGGGAACAGCGTGCGACGCCCCCTACACTAGCGTAAGACACGTCGGGCACGCCGCAAATCAACCCGGTTTGACCGGGCGCGCGCAATACCGACACGATCTTCTAACCTTGGCTTAATTCCGGAGAGAGACAGATAATCGCAAAAATCCGGTCTGGGAGGAAGTAACCGATGGCGACGAGGTCCTCTTCGTCTTTCGTGCGGCTGACACCTATATCTCCCCGAACTGGTATCCGAGCAACCACGAATTCCAGAAGCAGGTGCCAACCTGGAACTACTTAGTTGCCCACGCCCACGGACGCATTACCGTCCGGGACGATGAACGCTACGTCCGTCGCAACATCGCAAAGCTCACCCATATGCACGAGTCCAGCCAGCCAGCGCCAGGGAAAATGGGCGACGCGCCAAAGGACTTCGTCGACACGATGACCAAGGCGATCGTGGCCTTGGAGATCGAGATAACTAGCCTGGTCGGCAAGTTCAAGCTCAGCCAGAATAAAGAGGCGCGCGACCTTCAGAACGCAGGTGACATTCTAAACGCTCAGGGGGTCAATGGCGTGGGGGAAGCCATGCTCGCGGCTTTGGCCCACAAGTCAAAATAGCGGCCACGTGGGTGAATGAGTTGCACTATTTGCAGGGCGCTAGTCCGCCCCACGCATGCCTTGATGGGCTCCGGCGATGGCATCGATCTGCCTGTTGCTCCTCACGGCATGACCTCGGAGAAGCGAGATGGTGTCCGTCGACCAAACGGCAGATTTGAAGCCCCAGACCTATGTCTGATGCGAGGACAAAGGATGCTTTTGAAGGATGCTGTGACACCCGAAATGCTGGCCCTCTTGCGAGAGATAGCGAACCCCTTGTCGAAAGAGTTCAGCTGCGCTTCCGCGAGGCGATTGTGCCCATTTGCGGCAGCTAGGCAAACGGTCGATCGGTCCATCTCAACGGCGTCAAAGTTCTCCTTCCGGCCGCTCACATTGTGGACAAGAGCATGTTCACGACACTGTAGGTGGGCAGCGGACAAAAACTGCAGCCGATTTTCGGCGAGTTCCGAGCGACCGAGGCGCCGCACGTTCGGGACTATGACCATTACGACTTCGCGTGTTTCGAGGTTCCATAAGATCTCGCCGACAAACTGGATCGCCCCGCTCCATCGGATTGGATAAGATTTCGAGATCCGCTCGCTCGATCATGTCGGCGGTGGCGGTTGAAGAGCTGGCCGCGATCGACGTTCGGCGCATCAGTGCCTAAGCCCGTTAGAGTCCACTGCGGACAAATGGCGCAGCGCAGCAGCCCGACGATGGCCTTCCAATCGCTCGGTCGTGCTCTGGCGGACAGCGGCTGGGGCCACGGCAGCGACGCCACGCTCGTCAAGCCACTGATGAGTCGCGATTTTAACGTACGAGCCAACCCAAAGGCCGCCTGTATAACGACCCGCCGCCATCGTCGGCAAGGTGTGGTTCGTTCCACAGCACTTGTCGGAATAAACAACGCTAGCCAGTTCGCCGATGAAGAGTGAGCCATAATTACGCAACTTCCTGGCGATCGCCTGCGGATCACGAGTATGAACTTGCAAGTGCTCCGCTGCGATATAGTCGGAGTAGGCAATCATTGATGCCTCGTCCGTGACCAAAGTGATTTCGCCGTAGTCTTTCCAGGCGACACCGGCTACGGACGCAGTTGGGAGGTCTCGAAGCTGTTTTTCTACTTCCTTGAGGGTGTCTTCAGCCAATTTAGGATCGGTGGTCACCAAACCGACGCGGGTGCGGACGTCGTGCTCGGCCTGGGCTAGAAGATCAGTGGCGATCATTGCCGCGTCTCCAGTTTCGTCGGCAACAATGAAAATTTCGCTGGGACCAGCAAGCTGGTCAATACCAACCTCTCCGAAAACCTGCCGTTTGGCTTCGTTGACGAAGGCGTTGCCGGGGCCGACGATTTTGTCGACGGCCGGAATCGTTTCGGTGCCGTACGCCATAGCGGCAATGGCCTGGGCTCCGCCAACCCGGAAAATTCGATCTGCGCCAGCGAGATGGCAGCCGGCAATCATTGCAGGGTGGGCATTCGGGGGAAGGCAAGCGATAATCTGGTCACACCCGGCGACCTTTGCCGGCACAATGGTCATCACTGGAGCCGACAGAAGCGGATAGCGCCCCCCCGGGACGTAGCAGCCAATGATTTCAATGGGAATGACGCGGTGGCCAAGATGAACTCCTGGCAAGCTTTCAACTTCGAGCGGGAGAATGGTGTTCAACTGTGCCTCGGCGAACCGACGAACGTTTGCGATAGCAAATTCTGTGTCCTCACGGGTCTGAGGGTTTAGGCTAGAGATAGCCTGCAGCCTCTCGTCGTGCGTAACTTCGGCATTAGCGACATCCGCTTTATCAAACGCGATTGAGTATTCCCGAATTGCTGCGTCTCCACGCTCGCGGACGTTGGTGATGATATCGTTTACGGTTCTCTCGGTGGTTGCACTGTCCGTAACCGCGTCTCCCTTCGGAGCTTTTATCTGGATAAACTTGCCTTTGAGGGCCTCGAGGCGCGACATCATAGAGGTCTCCTTTGTTCGTTGGTTCACGAGCATCAGGCAAAGGAGTCTTTCGGGCAATTGCGCAGAAACCATCTGTTCAGTATTTTCACCACTTGCAGCTCTGGATCAACGCGTGCCGGCTAGCTACACCTGTTGAGACAATAGGAGATCCCAATTCCTAAGATCGGAAGCAAGCTTCGGGAACTGAGGCGCCGGCGCGACCTAGGGGTTCGAGAACTCGCCGTTCGATCCGGCATTTCGCATTCTACGATCTCCTTAATGGAACGGGATAAAATGAGCCCCTCGATCGACACCCTTGGGGCCGTCTTGGATGCCCTTGGAACGACGCTTACAGGATTCTTTTCTGACCTCCAGTCGAGTCTGCCTTACACGCCGTTTTATTCGGCCGCCGATCTTGTGGAGATAGGAAAAGTTGAGACGATCTCGTACCGGGTGATCGGGCTAAATCATCCGAACCGGCAACTGCTGATGCTTCAGGAGAGATACGCCATAGGAGCAGACTCTGGCGAAGAGTTCACCCACGCAGCGCAAGAGGCCGGAATGGTTATCTCCGGAGCGGTTGAGGTCACCGTAGGAGATCAAAAAAAGGTTCTGCGGACAGGCGACGGCTACTATTTTGACAGCCGTGTGCCGCACAGGTTCCGCAACGTCTACGACCGGGAAAGCGAGATACTGAGCGCGGTCACGCCGCCCACATACTGAGATGACCCCTGGCCGTGACGCTTGCAAGTATGGCACGATGGAAAGTCCTGCAGCGCCAATAGATGAAAGCATGATCGGCGCGATGGTTGGTCTGCTTGCCGGACCGTGCCGCAGATCACGACAATACCCAATGCGATGGCAATAGCTGAGCCAAGAAGCCAGCAAGCCGAGGATGGGAGTCTGGTCAGTTTATTAACCGCGCCGGTAGAGGTACTTGCTCAAACAACCCCCGATGTTAGCCTCAGGGAAACAAAAACGAGGTCTAACATGGCTAGGAGGCGAGTTCTCACTGGGGGTATTGCGCAAGAGTCCCATAGTTTCAACCCTATCGTCACTCGTCGAGAACGCTTCACGATTATTGAAGGGCAAGGTGCCGTCGAGCTCAACCGCGGAGCAAATTCCACGTTTGGCGGGATTATCGACTCCGCCCATGAGGCCGGCGTGGACCTGATTGTCCCAACCCTTTTCCGGGCGCAATCTGGGGGACCCGTGGACGACATAGTCTTCGCCGAGGTGAGTGAAATCATGGTCGAAGCGGCAAGGCGGGGCGAATTCGACGCTATCGTACTTCCTCTGCACGGCGGTATGCTTACCGAGACCCTGTCGGATCCAGAGGGTCTCTTGGTTGAGCGACTCCGTGCCATCGTCGGCAATGGGGTCCCGATCACGGCGGCATTCGACCTCCATGCTCACGTGAAAGAGAACACACTGGCGCCCCTCGATTTCCTTTCGGGTTATTTGACAAATCCGCACGAGGATCAGTCCGCCACCGCAAAGCGCGCTTTCCGAGCGGCGATGGGAATTCTTGATGGCACATTCGAGCCGGTTCTGGCCGCCACCTTCCTACCTTTGCTGACGTTGGGCAATGACACTACGCTCTCCGGCCCGCTCGTCGAGATACACGCCCACGCCCACAATGCTGTGGAGCGGGGCCGGGCATGGGATGTATCCATTTTTAACACCCAGCAGTTTTTGGACGTCCCCTCGGTTGGGCAGACCGTATTGGCCTATGGAAACGGCCGAGTTGATGAGGCGCGGAAGCTTGCCAATGAGATCATGAAAATGATCTGGGACTACCGGGACGATCTGATCACAAAGTACCCGACCCTCGAAGAGCAGCTGAAGGATATCGAACAGTCGGCTCGTCCGATCATTATAGGTGATCAGGGAGACCGCGTGATTGCAGGCAGCCCAGGCGACAGCACTTATGTCCTGAATTACCTGTTGGAGAACAAGATCAACGTCGAAACGTACTTTCCGATCTACGATGCCGACGCCGTAGCAACATGTGATCATGCCGGCATCGGAGGCGAGATCTGCCTAAATTTCGGGGGAAAATACTCCAGCGCAAGCCCGAGCGTGACCGCCAAAGGCAAGGTTGTAAGTCTGGGCGCGAACGTTCCGGTCCTGTACGACGGTCCGTCGGACCGCGGCACGAAGACGTACATTGAAAAATACGCGGTCTTCAGGGTCGGGAACATCAGCGTATTGCTCACAAACCAGCCGTACTCCTATGTGGACCCCGACTATTTCAGAGCCGTGGGTCTCGATCCTGAAAAGGCCAAAATCATTGTCTCTCGCTCTGGCTATCACTTTCAGCTGAATTTCGCCAAAATTGGCCATGTGGTTACGGTCGATACGCCAGGCATGAGCTCGTACGACGTTGACGAGTTGCCTTGGCAGCACGCGCGGCCGTTCTATCCTGTCGACAAGATCGAGTATGAGCCACGCCAGTATACTCGTCGTCGGGTCGAACGTCGTCTGCGGTAATAGTCTAACAGCCTCACCAAATGGTTGCGGTTCCATCGTGTGATCCTGGACTGGGAGATCGATGGTATGGCAGCGGGCTCATCTTTGACTTTTATGAACAGCTGAAATGCCCGACAATCCCGGCTAATCAGTTCGAAGCCCTGTGGCCGAGTGGTGGATTTCGAAGCGTTCCGGTCCCACAGCCACATGAATTCGCAGGTTCTGTGCACTTAATTGGGTTGCACAGCCGAGTGCCCGTATCGCTACACGGCTATTTAGCCCCATTCGATCGCTTGGAGCTTTTCCGCGCGGGGTCCGCCAGATATTCTCCCGTTTCACGGATTTCCAGCTCGTTACGCTCGATGCGCGCCAATGCTTTTGCCCCGAGTCTCGAGACGGTGAGCGCGACCAGAATATTCCCGATGACATAAGCGCCCGCGACGGAGTCCGGAAAGGCGTAGCTTCGCGCAGTCATCAGGAAAAGATGGTCCGAACACTTTGCGATTGGCGCGTTCTCGCTGTCAGTGATGGCAATAACCGTAGCCCCTTGGGACTTCGCATTTTGCGACACGTCAAAGGTGACCCGACTATAGGGGTAGGAAGTGAAGCCGATGACGACGTCCTCTTGCGTGAGGTCATCGAGTTCCAATCCTGATCCTCCACCGGTATCGAGCAGGTGAGTGTTCGGTTTGGCCTTCCGCAAGGAATAGGAAAGTGAATAAGCGGGGGCAAAGAAGGGGCGGCGGCCGATCACATAGACCCGTGAAGCTGCGACCAACGCACGGACTGCCGCTTCAAGCTGCTTTTCGCTCAGCGCCGTAACTGCTGCTCTTTGCGCCTCGATCTCTCGCTCAACGAACTGTGCAGCAAATCCAAGTGCACCTTCCTTCTGCCCGAGGGATACCAACTCGGCAGCGCGGCCCCTGTTGCTGCCCTGACCTTTGATCAATTCAGCAATATGCACCTCGCGGAATTCATCGAAACCCTTGAAGCCAAGATTCTGCGCCAACCGCACTAGCGTCACTGAAGGCACCCCAGCGCGCTTAGCAAGCTCGCGCATGGAGCGAAAGGGTATCTCGTCGCGGTGGGCAATAAGGAACTGGATCGCAGCAGCCGCAGGCCCGCGAGCCTCCGGCATGAGTTGCCGCAACTTCGCGTCTATGTCGGACGGTGTGGGATTCATGAATACGATCCGCATTGCTATCATACGCTGCCACGATTCCCAGTTAGAAGCAATTGATCCATATTGACGAACGCTGAACTGTATGATCCAATGATCGTGACTGCAGGCCGGGAGCGTTTTCCAAAGATATGTCACTCCCAACGCACAAAGATAAATCCGTAGGAGAAAAGGAATTGGCGAAAGAATCTTGGCGAGTTGGGATTGATGTCGGCGGCACCTTCACCGATGTCGTCGCCGTCGGATCCCGTTCCGGTATTCGCATTCATAAGACCGCATCTACGCCAGACGATCCTTCCGTGGGTGTTCTTGCCGGGGTTTCCGCGCTGGCGGAGAGCCAGGGTCTTACGATCCGGGAATTCCTGTCGGCATGCACCCATTTCGTCCATGGCACCACCGTCGCCACCAACACTCTTCTCGAAGGAAAGGGTGCCAAGACGGGTATGCTCGTTACTCGGGGCTTTCGCGATGCAATCGAGATCCGCCGCGGCTTTCGCGAGAACGTATGGGACTATCGGACGCCTTGGCCCGATGTGCTAGTGCCACGCTGGCTACGCAGGCCGGTGACCGAGCGGGTACTGAAGGACGGACGCATCGAAGCTGAAGTCGATCGGGCAGATCTCGATGACGCCATCGCACGGTTCAAGGCGTCTGGCGTTCAGGCGGTTGCCGTCTGCTTCATCAACAGCTACCTTAATGATGCCAATGAAGAACTTTGCGTTCGTTACCTTCGAGCGGCAATGCCGGATTGCTTTGTTTGCGGATCGGCAAAGCTCGCAGCGATCATGGGCGAGTACGAACGTTCCTCGACTGCTGTCGTCAACGCCTATATTGGTCCAAGGGTCGTTCCCTATCTACGACAGCTCGACGAGCGCCTTAGTGAACTCGGGATGTCGAATAGGCTCCTTCTCGTTCAAAGCAACGGAGGCGCGGCCTTTATTGATGATATAGAACAGCGCCCGGTTTCCCTGCTCCTCTCAGGACCGGCCGCTGGTGTCGGCGCGCTTGACTATTTCTCTGGGAAAGATGGCCTTGGCGGTCTCATCACTATGGAGATTGGCGGGACGAGTTGCGATGTCATGCTTTATGACCGGGGAAAGGTTGGTGAGACCACCCGGCTTGACATCGCCGGGTACCCGGCGATCACGGCGAGCGTTGAAATCAATACGGTCGGTACCGGCGGCGGCACGATCGCCTATGTCGATGCTGGCGGCATGCTCCAGGTCGGCCCGCAGGGCGCCGGCTCGCGCCCGGGCCCGGCCTGCTACGGGCTCGGGGGAACGATGGCCACGGTTACCGATGCCCACGTCGTATTGGGGCGGCTGCGGCCCGGCGCCTACGCGGACGGATCGGTCAACATCCGCTCGGAACTCGCGCGTGAAGCGATCGCCGAGCACGTGGCGCAACCGCTGGGTCTGACGGTGGAAGGGGCAGCGATCGGCATCATCCGCCTCGCCGAACAGAACATGCTGCACGCAATGGAGCGGATGTCTAGCGAGCGCGGCGTCAACCCCCAAGCCCTGACGCTCGTTGCTTGCGGAGGCGCCGGAGCGCTCCACGGTGTGGCAGTGGCTCGGCTTCTGGGATGCCGGTCGGTGTTCGTGCCCCGGCTTGCCGGCGTCTTCTGCGCGTTTGGAATGTGCAATTCCAATATTCGTCACGACCTCATTCAATCCTGCATGGTCGAGCTTTCGGATGAGACGCTTGCGCGGATTTCCGAACAGGTGTCCGAGCGTGAGGACGAACAACGCGGCCGACTTCTTGAAAGCTTCTCCGACGAGGCAATCGTCATCGATTGCTTCTTGGAACTGCGCTATCGCGGCCAACAATGGACAGTGCGCGTACCGTTCTTCGGCGTCACGGACAGCAAGCAGACGCTGCGGCATCGCTTCGAGGAAGAGTTCTCGAGCATCTACGGCTACGTGCAGGAACGCAACGAGATACAAATCGTAGCCTTTCATCTTATCGGCAAGGGCCGGTTCCCCGCGCTTGCGCTGGAAGCCGTCGGCGCGACGGCGGAAAGCCCGCAGGCAAGTATCACCCGCAGCATATGGATCGACACTCGCACTGGCTTCGTCGATGCGCCCGTGTTCTCTCCCTCGACGCTAAGTCCCGGGGCGAGGATAACAGGCCCCGCCATCATCGAGGAACTGACGACGACCATTCTCCTCGGAGCGGCGGACATGCTGCTGGTCGATGAGGGCGGGAACTATTCTATTCAACTTTCTATTTCGGAGTGATGACCATGGCCGTCGACCCGATCATGATGACGCTGGTGCAGAAGCGTTTGGATCACATCTCTCGCTACATGGGCTGGGCGATGACGCGGACCGCGCAGAGCCCGATCTTCAGCGAGAGCCACGACTTTTCCTGCTTCCTAAGCAATGCCCGAGGCGATGCGCTATCCGTCGCCGACGGGCTTCCGATCCATACCGGGGGAGGCGATTTTGCCGTTCGCGCGGTACTTCGCGACTATGGCGGTGATCTTCACGATGGCGACGTCTTCCTGCTGAGCGATCCCTACGAAGCGGGAGGAAACCATCTTCCGGACTGGACGATAATCCGCCCGATCATCGTCGATGACAGGTTTCTTGGGTTTGCGAGCAACAGGGCACATCAATCCGACATCGGTGGGGGTGCGGCGGGAACGTACAATGCTGCCGCGACAGAGATTTTTCATGAAGGCATCCGGCTTCCCGTCCTCCGCCTCTTCGAGCGCGGCCGTGTGCGCGAAGACCTTTGGCGCCTCCTTCTGCTCAACAGCCGAACCTCGGATCTTCTTGACGGTGATCTTGCCGCCATGGTTGGCTCGACGCGCACCGGGCGCGACAAGGTAGTCGCGCTCGCCCGCGAGTATGGTTTCTCTGAAACTGAGGGGGTTTTCAGCGCGATCCTTGATCATGCGCAGACACTGATGAAGGAAATGATCCGTACAATTCCCGAGGGTGTCTATTATGGAGAGGATGTCTCCGACACCGACTGCTTTGAGTCGATGGACGTGCCCGTTCGCGTCACCCTTACGGTAAAGAACGAGCATCTGCATGTCGACTTCTCCGGCAGCGCGCCGCAAATCCGCGGCTTCAAGAACAGCTCGATTGCCAATACGAGTTCGGCGGTCTTCCTCGCGGTAATGTCGTTCTTCAACGGGCGCGTACCGCAGAATCAGGGCGCCATGCGGCAGATGACGATTGAGGCACCGCCCGGCACTGTCGTCAATGCCCTTCCGCCGGCGCCAATGACGATGAACACCGTGCATCCGACGAGCGAGATTGTCCACGCCGTCTGGCGCGCGCTTGCGACCGCCATGCCTTTGGAAGGCTATGCCGGCTGGGGAAAGACTTGCTACTGCATTTCGTCGGGACGGAAAGACGACGGCAGAACGTACGTGATGTATCACTGGAACGGGTCGTCCGGGGCAGGAGCCGTCCGGGGGCGCGATGGCTTCCCTGCGGCCGGTCAGCTCTGCACTCTCGGCGGGATGAACCTGCCCAATGTCGAGACCTACGAGCAAATCTATCCCGTAAAGATTCATCGCTACGAGATGCGAAAGGACAGCGGGGGGGCAGGCGAGTTTCGCGGCGGAACCGGCCTTGAATACTCCGCCTCCACATATCAGCCCGCAGACTACTCGTTTCGCAGTGAAGGCAGTCGCAAACCAACCGGTTATGGCATCGTAGGCGGCGAGCCGGGAGTGAAAGGCACAATCGCCGTGACGCTGTTGGACGGCGGCGAAGAGATTGCCCTTCCGCAATACGGAATCATGCAGTTAGGATCTGCAAGGGTGGACGTCAGCTCCCCAGGCGGTGGTGGCTTCGGAGATCCACTCAGGCGCGATGCCCTCGCGGTTCAGCGCGACGTGGTAGACGAGGTCGTGAGCCCTGAGGTAGCCAGGGACGTCTACGGCGTCGTCCTCAGCTCCAATTTGCTTGCAGTCGATCTTTTGGCCACAGAAGCGCGAAGGCGAGAGCTTTTGCGGGTACGCTGCCCCACGCCTTTGGGCCCGGCCGAGCAACTCGAAAAAGTTGCTCTGCTCGCCCCCTAGTTTGCAGGGCAGCGGAGGTTAGTCTCAACCAGCCTCCGAAGCTGAGTAGGCGAATATGCGCGTATTGAAATGAAGCATTTGATCCTGATTGACATAAAATGGTTCATGTGATCCAGTCATATCAACAAAAGTGCAAGGAGTTGCGACGTGCGGTCCATTTCAAGCTTAGGCCATAACCGGGGAGAGGTCGTTGGCCCGAAGTCTCGCGACGAGTTTCAACGAGCACTAAGGATCACGCCAGGCGGAAGCATGCGCGCTGCCCCTTTTTTTGCTCCCCAGCCGCCTTATGCCGTGTCAGCAGCCGGCTGCTGGATCACCGACGCGGACGGCAGGAAGGTCTTCGACTGCGCAAACAACTTCTTCTCGCTCGTTCACGGCCATGCCTTTCCGCCGGTAATTGAGGCGCTGCACAAGGTGCTGGACGACGGCACCGCATACGGGCTTCCGACCACAAGTGAGACCAGCCTTGCGGAAGCCATCAGCGCGCGCTCGCCGAGGCTTGAGCAGGTCCGCTTCACGAGCTCCGGCACCGAGGCTGTCATGTACGCCGTCAAGGCCGCGCGCGCGATTACAGGTCGCCCGATGATCGCGAAGTTTGAGGGTGCATATCACGGCGCCTACGACTATGTGGAAGTCAGCCTTGATTCTACTCCAATGAACTGGGGCGATTCATCGCCTGAGAGTGTGCTCTACGCTAAGGGAACTCCCGTCTCCACCGCCGCGGAGGTTCTGGTCCTCCCCTATAACGACCCCGAGACGTGCAGAGAGCTCATCCGTGCACACCATGATCGTCTCGCCGCAATCCTCCTCGATCCGCTCGCCTCCCGCGTCGGCATGGTTCCGATGGAGGCGGATGTGCGGGAGGTCATCCAGGATTGCTGTAACCGCTACGGCATCCTGCTTGTGATCGACGAGGTCGTTTCTTACCGCATCGGTTATCATGGCGCCCATGCCACGTTCGGCTTTGAGCCGGATTTGGTGGCTTTGGGAAAGATCATCGGCGGAGGCTTGCCTGTAGGGGCCGTCGCAGGGCCTGCGTCACACATGGCGGTCTTCGATCACACCAAGGGCAAGCCAGCCGTCTCCCACGGCGGCACGTTCAGCGCCAACCCGCTCAGCATGACCGCTGGGCTGGCGGCGCTGCAATCATACACTATAGACGCCGTGGCCCGTCTTAACAGGATGGGCGATATGCTTCGTAGCGAAATCACTGAGCAACTCAGAAGGCGCGAACTCCCCGCGCAGGTTACGGGCATGAGCTCCCTCTTTCGGCTCCACCTGAAGACTGAAGTTATCCGAAACTACCGGACCTCGTTCCCGAGCCCCTTGCAGAAGACTGCGCTGGCAAAGATACACCTTGCAATGCTGGAACGCGGTTTTCTGATGACGCCGAATTGCTCCGGCGCGCTCTCGACACCGATGAGCAATACCGATGTCCAAGATTTAGCCGCCGCCCTTGTAGATGCCATTCATGAAACTTGGGAACAATCTCCATGGGAGTGATCGAGCAAACGGTGGAAAGCGCAGCGGCGGCAGCGCTCGCACCGGCGTTGCAGATATGGCTCGAGGTGCGGGGGGGATGTCAATGACTACGCAATCAAATGCAGAAGTTCGGCCCGAAACGCCGGCCCTGACCCAGTCGGAGGAAGCGTTCGCACGGGCGTTGTCGGTATTTCCTGACGGTACGAGCCGGGCAACGATCGAACGCGATCCAATTCCGACGTACATGGAGCGAGGCGAGGGCGCTTATCTCTTCGATGTCGACGGAAACCGCTATCTTGACCTGAACGGGAATTTTACGACCCTCATCCACGGACATGCGTTCAAACCGGTCATCGAGGCCGTCAATCGGCAACTGGCGAGCGGCAGCTGCTTTGCCAATCCGACGAAGATGGAAATCGAGCTGGCGAGGATCCTTTGCGAGCGGATTCCGAATGTCGATCGTGTTCGATTTGTAAACACCGGCACTGAAGCCGTAATGTTCGCCATCAAGGCCGCACGAGCTTTCACCGGCAAGGCAGGGATCGCCAAGTTCGAGGGAGCCTACCATGGCGCCTACGACTGGGTTGAAGTCAGCCAGTCGGCAAACCCAGACAATTGGGGACCTGCCGATGATCCGGTCTCGGTGCCGTTGTACAAGGGTATGCCGGAAAGCGTTCTCCACGAGACGCTTGTGCTGCGCTTCAACGACACTGAGCTGCTTGAGAAGAAGCTCCAGGCCCACGCGCATCGGATCGCGGCGGTCGTAATCGATCCGATGCCGAGCCGGGCTGGCCTGATAGCGCCGAACCCGGGCTTCCTGGAGGCGCTGCATCGGCTCTGCCGCCATCACGGCTTGCTCATCATCGCTGACGAAGTGTTGAACCTGCGCCAAGGCTACCACGGCGCTTCGGCGCGATATGGGCTGAAACCCGACCTGATCACTATGGGCAAGATAATCGGCGGTGGACTGCCCATTGGCGCGATCGGCGGACGCGAAGAGGTCATGCAGGTCTTCAGCGCCAAGTCCGGTCGCCCCCTCCTGCCACAGGGCGGAACGTTCTCGGCCAATCCACTGTCGATTGTAGCCGGCATCGCCTCGATGCGAGATTTGGACAAAGCAGCGTTCGCGCGCCTCGACGAACTGGGCGACCGGCTGCGCGCCAACCTCACCGAGATCATTACGCAACGCGACGCTCCCTTTGTAGTTACAGGAGCCGCGTCCCTGTTTCGAATTCATCCGACACGGCGCAAACCGCGAGAGTTCAGGGACACGGCAACCAATCCAGCCCAAAACGCCGTCCTAAGGACGCTCTCCCGCTTCTTTGCCTGGCATGGTGTCATTTTGCCGAATGGGGCTGCCGCGTGCCTGTCGACACCGATGGGACAGACCGAGGTCGACACGATATCCGACCTGTTTCATCTCTTCCTTCAAGAACACGCAGCAGACATCAACAATATGGAGAAACCGGAGTAATGTCCGTAGAAACTGTAGCCGAACGGATTGCAGCAGCCCTGCAACGCAACAGCGTCGAGATGATTTTTGCCCAGAGCCTACCCTCGGCGGTGGTTCTGGCATGCGAAAAGATCGGAATCCGGCAGATCGCCTACCGGCAGGAAAATATGGGTGGGGCCATGGCCGATGGTTACTCCCGCATATCGGGCAAAGTGGGCGTCGTGTGTGCCCAAAATGGGCCTGCCGCAACGTTGCTCGTACCGCCGCTATCTGAAGCGCTTAAGGCGAGTATTCCGGTGGTGGCCTTGGTGCAGGAGGTCGAGCGCAACCAGCTTGACCGGAACGCATTCCAAGAACTGGACCACATCGCCCTTTTCTCGGCCTGTTCCAAATGGACACGACGGGTGATAACGGCTGATCGGATCGAGGACCATGTCGACTCCGCGTTTATCGCGGCCACCAGTGGCCGGCCTGGCCCAGCCGTGCTCATCCTTCCGGCCGACCTGCTCCGCGAGAATGTTTCTGCTGGCGCACGCGGTCGGACAGGGAACTACGGCACGTGGCCGCTTGACCCCATCCGCCCGAGCGACGACGCGCTCGCGGCGGTCGCCAAGTTGCTCGCTCGCGCCGAGTCGCCCGTGGTGCTGGCCGGAGGCGGTGCGGTTTCGCCGGCGGCGAGCAAGGCGCTCGCGGAGCTGCAAACCATGGCCCATCTACCCGTCTTCACAACAAATATGGGCAAAGGCGCTGTCGATGAGCGCGCGCCCCTTGCTTGCGGCGTCCTTGGGGCTCTGAATGGCCCCAGGTCCCTCGGCTACCGCACGCGCGCCATCATGGATGAGGCAGATCTCGTCTTTCTCGTCGGCACTAGGACCAACCAGAACGGAACCGATAGTTGGCGTTCGATTCCTTCTACGGCGACGGTCGTACACCTTGACATCGATCCTTGCGAGATCGGCAGAAACTACCAGTCTGTCCGCCTCGTCGGAGACGTCGCCACAACAATTCAAGCCCTGACTGAAGCGCTTCGATCGGAGGATCTCTCCAATCGCTCGGCCAAGAAGGTGTCGCTTGAACGTGACATCGCCGAAGCCTGGGAGCAATTTGAGCAGGATCGCAGCATCTTCAGCGGCAGCAACCAGACGCCGTTGAGGCCGGAACGCATCATGCACGACCTGCAATCGCGTATGACGCCGGAAACCATCGTCGTGGCAGACGCGAGCTATTCTTCAATGTGGATCGTCGGCCAGCTCCGCACACTTCGGGCAGGGCAGCGGTTTATCGCTCCGCGGGGCCTGGCAGGTCTGGGATGGGGCCTGCCACTCGGCATGGGCGCCAAGCTGGCGAGACCCGACAGTCCTGTTGTCGTACTCGTCGGAGACGGCGGGTTCGCCCATAGCTGGGGAGAACTCGAAACGCTCGTGCGGTCCGAAATCAACCTCACGGTGATCGTGCTCAACAACGGCGTGCTCGGCTTCCAAAAAGATGCCGAGACCGTGAAGTTCGGCGGCTATACGACAGCCTGTCACTTCGCGCCCGTCGACCATGCTGCTCTCGCAAAGGCCTGCGGCTGCGAAGCGATCACAGTCAAAAATCCGGGCGACATTGGGTCTGCCCTTGACCGCGCTCTGTCCTCGAAGGCGCCGGTGCTGATCGAAGTCATCACCGATCCTGATGCGCACCCACCGATCTCCCTTTTTACGGGCACTCTTGGCGAACCATCGGAACTGGTATGACGAAGGCGCCTTTCACGAAAGTTGCCGTTGTCTCAGGAGGGTCGTCGGGAATTTGGCCTGCGTTCGCCGACTGTGCGTCGCCGATGCGGACGTGGCCTTTTTCAGCCAGAACGCGGACACCTTGCGAGCCGCTGAGCAGGCGGTTCGCAACGAAATACCGTCCGGGGGGCCGCCTGCTAGCCGGCCCCGCCGACCTCCGGGATCATGCGTCCGTTCGTGACTTCTTCATGCGGATCCATTCGTTGGAGCGTTCATCGACGTGACGGAGGGGAGTTCGCTCCCCGCATGGCCAGTCACTATCACCCCGACCGAGGTTGGAATCACATGATTATGCCTGACATTGAACTGGCGAAGCGCGCTGCTGGCGAAATCGCTGAACGCACCAAGACAACCGAGAGCTCCGAGATGCGAGAGCGCTGGCCCGCGCAATGCCTTGTGGATGGCGAATGGGTGGGTGAACCTGAATTGTCGGTGCTCAATCCCTCCACCAACGAAGAAATTGCAAAGGTTCCCGATTTCGGCCCGGCAGAGACTGCCAAGGCCATCGCAGCGGCCAAGCGCGCGTTCCCGGCTTGGGCAGGTCTCCTCGCCAAGGAACGATCGACGACTTTGCGCCGATGGCACGATCTCGTGGTGGAATATGCCGACGAATTGGCTCGCTTACTAACCAGCGAACAGGGCAAACCGCTATCGGAAGCCAAGGCCGAGATCCTGTACGCGGCCTCTTTTTTGGAATTCTACGCCGAAGAAGCAAAGCGGATCTATGGCGAGACAATTCCAAGCCACATCCAGGACGGCCGCATTGTGGTGATCCGTCAACCAGCGGGCGTCGTTGCCGCAATCACGCCTTGGAACTTTCCGGCAGCGATGATAACCCGTAAAGTTGGCCCGGCCCTTGCGGCTGGCTGCACGGCCATCGTCAAACCTGCGCTGGAAACACCGCTCACGGCATTCGCCATTGCTGCCCTCGGTCAGAAGGCGGGTCTGCCGCCCGGCGTCCTCAATGTCATCACGGGAAACGCTCAGGCGATCGGTAAGGCACTTTGCGACAGCCCGGATGTCCGCGTGCTGAGTTTCACCGGTTCCACGGCGGTCGGGAAGCTCCTGATGGCGCAGTGCGCGACCACCGTGAAGAAACTCGCGCTCGAATTGGGTGGCAACGCTCCCTTCATCGTCTTTGATGACGCCGACATCGATGCGGCCGTCGCGGGGGCCATGGCATCGAAATTCCGCAACATGGGCCAGACCTGTGTGTGCGCGAACCGCATCTATGTTCAAGATTCCATCTACGATGCGTTTGCCGAAAAGCTTGCGACCGAAGTTGCGCGGCTCAAGGTCGGCGATGGCATGGCCGAAGGCATTGGCCAGGGACCGTTGATAAGCGCGGCCGCGGTTGCGAAGGTGGAGCAGCATATTGCCGACGCAGTGGCGAAGGGTGCGCGCATTCTTACAGGGGGCGCTCGTCATGAGCTAGGTGGCACCTTCTACAAGCCGACGGTGCTTTCCGACGTCACCCAGTCGATGAAGGTCGCCCGAGAAGAGACGTTCGGACCGCTTGCCCCGCTGTTCCGATTCAGCGATGACAAGGACGTGATTGCGATGGCGAACGACACCGAATTCGGCCTCGCCGCCTACTTTTATGCGCGCGATATTGGCCGGATCTGGCGTGTCGCAGAGGCCCTCGAGTACGGTATGGTCGCAATCAACAGCGGGCGTCTCTCGACCGAGCTCGCTCCTTTCGGGGGCGTCAAGGAGTCGGGCATTGGTCGCGAAGGATCCCGCCACGGCATAGAAGAGTACACGGAACAGAAGCTTATGCTCATAGCCGGCATCTAATCAAACGTCGAGTCCTCCGGGCGGGCCTGGCCGGCCGGCGGCAAATCCGCTGCGCCGGGTAAGTGGTGTCAGATCGTGAAGCGTGGACTGGCGCACGAGTCTACGCCGAGCATAGGGGTTCAGGTTCCTGTTTCGGGTGGACGACACTGGGCTGTACTGGCGGCTCGTGCGTTCGCCCATTGACGACCTGACGCCTTGCTCTGGGACGAGGTCATCCCGCATCGGAACGGCGTGACACTCGTTCCACGCTCGAACAGTCCATGGTCCTTCTGGAGAGAACGCCTTCATCCCTGCCTGGTCTCGCGTAAACGCAGGGGGGCCGGTTGAGGCGACGATACCCGACGAACCAAGTTGCACCCAAGTGCGGCTTGTCTGCAGAGGGAGCTATCGGTAGCGCGACATCCGTTCCGAAGCTCCCGGGTATGATGCGTCTCCACACGTGGAGATGGTCGTATGGGGAGGCGGACGACGAGTGCGGACCCGTATGTCGCTGTTCGCGCGCCGCGATGGAACGAGCCTTGGGCCGGTGTTATTTGCATGCGTTCGGCTGTTACGGAATACCGAGATGACCCACGTTCTTCACTTGGTCCTCATCCATGACGAAGCGTTTGAGCTTACTCGATCGCGGAGTTGCCTTCGGAATTGCACGCACGTGGGGCGGCGATCAAATCTGGTTATGTGACGCGTTTCGATCGCGGGTAGCCCCTCCGAGCTCGACCCGCAAAGAGCGCTCGACATCGACAAGTCCCATGCGCCTAGCTTTCCCAGATGACCAATCGGGCGCGACCTAAAGGCGATCCTTAGTCAGTTGTCCCCATGGTCTACTCACATGCCTGCTGATGCGTCACCGGATGGTTGTGAGATCCGAATCCCTATATTTCTCGTCTGAACGTAGCCGTCCAGCGCTTCCTGACCCTTCTCCCTACCGTAGCCGGACTGATTTATTCCACCGAACGGGGTTTCCACGCCGCCGACGTACCATCCATTCACGTAAACTTGGCCAGCCCAAAGGCGGTCGGCGGTCCAAAGGGCCCGGTCTAGATTTCGCGTGAATACGCCTGCAGCCAAGCCCTGATCGGTACCGTTGGCAAGATCGACCGCCATTGTGGGGTCGTCGAAGGTCGTGACAGCGAGAACAGGGCCAAAGGTTTCTTTCTGGAAGAGACTACTGTCTCGCGCAACATCGGCAAATAATGTCGGTGCCATAAAATAGCCGCTCCGATCAGAAAGCGCGGTCCCGCCGGTCACAAGCCGCGCACCCTGACTGAGCGCCGTCTGGCAAGCCTGCTCGACCCCCTGCCGCTGTCTTTGTGAGATCAACGGCGTAATGTCGCAGTTCTCGCGTCCTGGACCGATCGACAGTCCTTCGATGCGGACCTTTACTCGTTCCACCAGTTCGTCTGCAATCGAACGTTCTACAAGCAGACGTGTAAGGCCGTTGCAATTCTGGCCCGCATTATAATAGGTTCCTATGCGCACGGCATCCACAACGCAATCTAGATCGGCATCGGAATACACAACCGCCGCCGACTTGCCGCCCAGTTCCATGATACATGGCACGATACGCTCCGATGCGGCCTTGAGGATCGTTCGCCCGGTGGCAAGCGAGCCTGTGAAGACGATGTGGCGGACAGCGGGATGTTCTATCAGTGCCTGGCCTGTCGTTTGGCCGTAGCCTGTGAGCACGTTGACTGCTCCGGCAGGCACACCAGCGGTTTCGCAGGCACGTGCAATTTCAATTCCGGATAGAGGCGCCAACTCAGGGGACTTCACCACCACTGAGTTGCCGGTTGCGATCGCGCAGGCCAGGGAACGGGCCGTCAGTTCCAGCGGGTTATTCCACGGAACGATTTGGGCGGAGACGCCGAAGGGGCTTCTGATAGTGTAGTCGACCAAGTTGGCCCCGCGCGGGATTGAGCGACCTTCAAGTTTGTCGGCCAAGCCCCCGTAGTACCGCAGGTATCTGATGGCGGTCCGAACTTCGTCATGCGCGCCACTCAACGCCTTTCCCGTCTCCATGCAGTTAATGGTCGCGATCTCGTCGCCGCGCGCTTCGAGTGCTTCGGCGATGCGAAACAGCATGCATCCACGATCATAGGGAGGCATGTCTATCAGAACGCGGTCCCGAAAAACGCGGTGGGCGGAAGCAACGGCGAGTTCGACCTCTTCGGGACCTGCTTCTGCTACGACGGCAATCGTCTCGGCATGCGACGGATCATCAACCTCGATACGATTGCCGGACAAAGAATCCCGCCACTCCCCATCGATGAAATTTCTGATTACGTCTGTATTAGCCATGCCAATTCTTCTCACCATGATCATGAACTCCTAAAGTTGGTGCGGAGTGAGAAGGCACAACTGGCTCGCCAAAGCCCAAGCCAAAAGCCCCGCCGGAAGATCGGTTACGGCAGCAGAATGTCCTTCTACTCTCAGCGGCTTGCCGTGATACTGTCCTGCACCGCGCTGATGCTTTCGCGAATGATGGATAGCCCCCGGCTCAGGTCAGCCTCGGTGATGGTGAGGGCAGTCATGAACTTCAGGACCTCACCGAACGAGCCAGCGGTCTCGATCACCAGGCCGCGGCGAAAAGCTTCCTGCGAGACAAGGCCCGGCAGCGAGTGGTGCTTTGATGATACGAGCCCGTACATCAATCCGCGG
>NZ_JBFUDB010000011.1:0-375522 GCF_056404935.1 Mesorhizobium sp. P2_A8 | reverse complement strand
GCGTTGATAGGCCGAACCGCGCTTGCAAAGGCCGCGGCCCCTGCAATGCCAAACATTGCTGTCAAGAAGGATCGCCGATCCATAGAAAGCCTCCCAGTGTTACACAACTCTAATGTTACCAACTCTTAAGGCGCGCGGCCGGGAAAGGCAGGCTTTGCGCCCGGTACAATTGGGTTCGCCAACCGCCGTGCGGCTCGCGAACCCTATCAGCACAGGAAGGGACGTAGCTGCGCCGATCTGCAAAAAATGTCAGCCAAGCACTATTGCGACCACGAGAAAGATGACGGCGGTCCCGAATAGCGGTGCGAGCAACCAGCGCGCCTGGCTAACACTTCTATCCATCTGATTCCTCCGAGCTTTCCGGAGAAACAATAACCGTCGACGCATGCTGTTCCACGCAAGGGCACGCATAAGACCATTGCGTTTTGCGATCAGACTTAAGCCCTACGCGCCGCCAGACCGAAGCCCCAACCCCGGAACGTTTGAGGTTATCCCAAGTTCGGCTTGGAGGTCGGCTTAGGATGTCGTGGTGCGCCGGCCGCAAGAGGAGAAAGTCATGAAAATGCATCTTACGGGCGCTGCTGCGGCGTTGTTGCTCTTCGCTGGTGTCGGCGCGGTCGCTGCTGAGGAGGTGATCATCACGCCTGAGCAGGATACGGTCATCCATGAGTATGTGAAGAAGCAGCCTTTGGCATCGGTAAAGGTTCCCGGCGTTGAACTCAATATCGGCACAGCGCTGCCCGACACTGTCGAGCTGCATGAAGTGCCCGACGTCAAATACCGCTATGTCGTAATCGACAATCGGACGGTTCTCGTGGAACCGGGCACTCGCAAGATTATCAAGGTTTATGACTGACCACACCTATGGCTGCAGCCCGCCGCCTATGTGGTGGCGGGCTCCCCGCCGACGCCAGTTCAAGGGTGAAAGCCAGCTAGGCGCGCGCCGGCCATGCTTTCGCCACCCGGTCGAAGTCTAGTTGATATCGTCTGACCCATCGAGGCTCCCGAGCGGAAGAATGAATATCCCATGACTTCGACCGCAGCGTTGATCTGGTATCTGGTAATCTCCGGTCCGCAAGGCGGAATAGTCGTGCTGCCCAGCACCTTCGACAAGCGTGAACAATGCGCTGCCGCCATCGCCGAATATCAAAAGCAGCCAACACCGCCCGGTTGGTCGCTGCAGTGCATCCCGAGCGCCTCACCCTTTGCCGACAATGGGTCGGCGGAGTAAGTCGGCGGAGTAAGGAGCATCGGGGCCCCTTAGGGTGACCTTGTAGGGATACCCCACCGAGTGGAGTCTCCATCGCTATGTCCCACCCGCAATTCCTCGACCATCGATTGGAATGCCCCTACTGTCTCACAATAAGGCTGAGAATCCCGCACGACGCTCGCCCGGAGACGCCAATCGTTTGCGATGATTGCGGACAGTACCTCGGCACGTGGGATGAACTGCAGACCGACTTCGAGAAGCAAGGCGGCAACTCCGGGGTCTTCCGCCTCGAAAAGGGCCGTATTAGGCGGATCGATTAGTGACCGTTGCCAGCCCATTGCGGTGCGGCTTCTCAAAGACGCTCACGACGTGTCGCGTTCCTTCATTCGATGCTTCACTTTAGATTAGCAGGAGCGCATAAAGTTTCCAGCCGGCTGCGATGTTCGCGAGCATCCGGTCGGTTAGGCCCGGTGCCCCCGCCCCACCCAACAAGGTGCCGGGCCGCTCCGTCGAAACCCTCAAAAGGCCCCATTTGGGAAGCGACGGGTCCTCGCCCCAGCCCAATCTGTGGCTATTTAAGCTATTCTCATATTAGAGATAGCTCAACTAAGACTGAAGTCCCTAGTCCGGCTACTCAGCCGCAGCGGCAACACCCCCGTGCCACATAGTGAAGGGGGTAGCCGCCACGCAAAAGCCCGCGCTCTCGGCTTAAGCGCGGGCCGATCGGAGACCCGATCTTCAGCAGGCGATGGAGGGCACCACCTGCCGCAAGCGAAAAACCTTTAGAAGTCGCTAATGTTCCATCATCAAGGTCCGATCGAAAGTCGGCTTCCAACCACTGCCAGGTCGAAGGCCCGCCGACCATTTGCGAAGCGACGGCGAGATGGACGGGCGCGCGCAGGGCGGGATTGTACGAAACTTACAGCCTGAACGAGGCGCTTTGCCGCCGATCGGGGCCAGTCATCAGTCCCACAAGCGTCTGTATCAGAAAATCTTGGATTGACGGCTCTTGGCAGTGGCGCTGCTTTGGCGCGATCTGAGGAAAGGACAAGGCTTGCGCTTAGATCGAGGGTGCCAAGCGTAGTGACCCATTGCGGGCACATGGGCCTTATGCGATCGAGAGTCGGCTTAACATTTTTTCAACATGCCTATCTTAGCATCCTCTAATGCGCTTCTCGGTTCTGCTTTTTGGCTGGGCTGCATTCTTCGGTTGGGACTTTGCCACTAATCAAGGCGAGTTCACCATTGGTCTCGGTATGCGAGTTGCCCACCTAATCCACCTGTCCGGGCTTATGTAACGGTAGATCGAGCGGGCGCTGGATGCTCTGAGGTTCTACCAACAAAACCCACCGCTCGGCTTGTCGGTCTCCCCTGGTCAATGAAAGCCCGCGCCTCTGGCGGAGAACGCGGGCCGATCAGGGCAGTGCGTACCTGATCTACGGCAGGGATGGGGTGAAGCACCCTGCCGTAAGCGAGAAACTTTTAGAGGTTGCTTATGTTCCGTTAAGCCCGCTTCCTGGGCGCTAGCTAGTTGGGCGACATGTCGTTGCCGTCCTCATCCAGATCGTCATCCAGATCGAAAGTGAATGGCAGTACCTCTTCGTAAAGACTGTGGTACTCGATCACAGCGTGGTACTTCCGCAGTAGCAAGCGCGTTTCATCGCTGATGCCGGCGCGCTTCAACTCGTCCTGCGCATCGAGATACGCCTGCCTCAAACTCTTGGCCATGCCGCACTCCATGATCGCGCGTCGCACAGGAGATCCCTGCGGGTGAGGTCGGCGCCCCACCTTCCCGTAGAAAGCCCGCGCCACGGAGGGGACCAGATGACGCGGGCCTCTGCTGATGTATGCCCACCAGCCTTGCGACGGAGCCAAGCAGCGGCATCCGCAGCATCAAATCAACTACTCGAGACGGCTAATGTTCCATCAAGCGTGGCCTGCACCGGACCGAACCGAGCATCCTTGCCGGTAATCATCGCTGCTAGGGGATAGAAGCGATTGGACGATGCTCTTGTGAAGCCGTTCCGCCACCCTCAGAAAGCGGCCGATTTTACCTTGTGAAAGCTGCTTGTGAAGTTTGCTTCTGGCCATAGGCGAACTCCGTTGAAGGTCGCCGCAACGAGAGGATCATCTTCCTGGTATCGAGGGACCTGGCAAGGCGCGGTGCTATGGAAAAGCCCGCCGCCAAGGGCGGTGTTCCCCAAGATCTCCTATTGCCCGGCCCGACCGGGCTTTCTCTGCTCTCAGCCACAAGCCTTTACCTAGCTGAGGGCCTGCGATCTAGGCCGCTGAATGGACCAATGTCGCCACGGCAGTGCGACGAGGCTTCCTGCGGTTGAAGTAGTCCATAAAATCGAGGGCAGAAACTGGTTTCGAAAAGAGCCAGCCCTGTCCGAAGCCAACCTGGTGCTCGACCAGATAGTCGAGTTGTTCCTTGGTCTCTATGCCTTCGGCCACAATCAGCAGGTTGAGCGCTTTCGCCATTTCGATAATGTGTAGGGTGACCGCGCTCGTAGCCGTGTCTTTGCCGATCGTATCAACGAACGATTTGTCGATCTTAAGGGCGTCGAGGGGCAGCTTGGCAAGGTACTGGAGGCTCGAATAGCCCGTGCCGAAATCGTCGATCGCGACTGCGT
Organism: Mesorhizobium sp. P2_A8; assembly: GCF_056404935.1. Taxonomy (NCBI): domain Bacteria; kingdom Pseudomonadati; phylum Pseudomonadota; class Alphaproteobacteria; order Hyphomicrobiales; family Phyllobacteriaceae; genus Mesorhizobium; species Mesorhizobium sp. P2_A8. The sequence continues at coordinate 371,676 of NZ_JBFUDB010000011.1, read as the reverse complement.
GACCAAGCGCTCTGGCGCGAGTGATCGTCTGAACTGTAGGCTCCAAATCGAGGCATCCCCTCTCGGTTGCCTCAAGCCAAATCTGCTGCGGTTCGATACCGGTTCCATCCAATGCGGACTGCAGCACGTCAAGAACGCGGCCCGTCTTCATGTCCACAGCGGCAAAGTTGATCGCGATATGGAGGTCACGGTTCTCTATCAGTGCGGCGCCAAGATCGGCGATGACATTGGCGATGACCTGATCTGTGATCGGCAGGATCAGGCCTGTTTCTTCGGCGAGTGGAATGAACAGGTCTGGCCGCACCATTGAGCCGTCGGGACGTCGCCACCGCACCAATGCTTCGGCACCGGTGCAGGCACCAGTCTTGAGCTCCAGAATTGGCTGGTATTGGACCACAAATTCCCTATTCGCGACTGCGAGTGCAAGTTCACCTTCAGGGGACAAACGCTTGCGTGAGAAATAGACGACAATCCCCACTATGATCGCCGCCATTCCTGCACCGATGGGCAGCATAAACAGGAGTTCGCGCCAGAGATGCCGGCGGGTCTGTGCGCGGGGCAGCGCCGCTGCAGCCTGCCATTCGCCGTGCTTTGCGTGGGCTACGATAAAGTCATCGCTGAATGAAGATCGGCGCGCCTGATCGAAAAGGGTCCTACCCGCGTCATCATCAGCAACAACAAGGTTTCCGCTCTCATGAGCCACGGCCAGCTTCACCTCTGGGTCGCCGATGACATCGAACATACGCATCGGGTCGACCAGCACGTTGTAGCTGCCGAGTTGGACAGCCATCATCCGTTTGCCACGGGTGACACGTGGACTCATGTCTGTCGTAACCTCGATATCACCTTTGGTTCTGAAGGTTCCTGGCTCCAGGGCGACGTCGACGGTCGTCAGCCCCCAGGACGTGCAGCGAAGTTTGCCCGCTTCGAAATATCCGATTTCGTCGACGGCTCGTGCGTTCATGGTAAGGCGGCGCATCTCGGCGATGTGGTCGGAGGAGCACGGGATGTATCCGGAGGCACTTATGGTACGAAGCACCTGGGTCGCCTGATTGAACATGAAAACTGTTCTATCGATCGCCTGATCGGCGAGTTGGCTCAGCCGTTCCGTGTCATCTGCCACGGCTGCTTGCCACGAGAGGTAGACCGCGCCTGCTATCGGGACCGCGGTACCGAGTAATCCAAGTCCCACGGCGACAAAAATGACGCTTCTTGGGTGCATCGATACCGACCTCCCGCCGTAAGTCTGCGCCAACAAGCTTAAGAATACAGAAAACAAATAGCTAAATTCAGCGAGCCAGCCCCTTTGCGAATGTTCCGTCAAGCCGGTGGCTTCCGCTCGAAAGTCGGTTCCAGTCGCGGTACCGCTCCCGTAGCTGGCCTTCGGAGTCAGGAATGACGGTGAAGAACACGACCGGCTGGCGGTCACGCCCAGCGGTCTTGCAATCCGGCGAGCAGCCAGCGAGGGCACGGCAAAAATGTAGGGGCGTATGTCTTTTTTAATTGAAAGACCGATTTCGGCGGACTTATAAAAATCGACGTTTCCCATTGCTCTTGGAGGAGAATTGCGATGGACAGCGTAACCATGAATGGCAAGGTCCACCCTTGCGTTGAAGTGGTCGAAGCCTGCGGCGAATGGCACGTCCGCGTGGTGGGGCAAGACCAAGAAAGAACCCTGACATTCGAGCTGGAATCCTACGCCCTAGCCTTTGCGGAAGGCCAGCGGATACGCCTAGGGCTGGAAAAGTTCGTGCGGCTCTAGTGCCTCGGGTTCAACAGTTTGGCCTCACGCACCAGCGATGGCCAGTTGAGCCCCAGGAAGGCGATTAGCTCGATAGCTTGTGCTTCGGTAATGCCAGTTTCGGCCATGAGGCGTTGCACCACTGTAAAGCCTTGAACCGCGCTCGGCGGCGTTGCCACGGTTTGAATCATATTGGATGTCCCTTCCTATTGACCCAACGGCAACCGACAGGGATTGGTTCCGGCGCTACCCAGGCGTAGGGCCTACCCTTCGTCTGAATTCAAAGTAGCCGGAACCGGGTCGGCTTTGTGACCACGAGGTCCGTAACACGGACCCATCTGCTGCATCGCCGCGCAGGGTTACTCCGTGCCCAAGCGCCTTCTCTGCCGCCTCGAAATGCGTACGTGCCGTGGAGGGAACACGGTACCAAAACGCGCGGCTTTGAATATTAGCCATTTCTGATATAAGGCTTCCCCGTAGAGTGTGGAGTAAGGCGTATGTCTGACAAGTCTGTGTTCCCGGATAAGGAAGTTCAGGACTATCTCAAGAGCCGCCACGCGGCGACGAACGAGCGGTATGGGCCCGTTGCCAAGATCGAATGCATCCATTGCGGCCAGCCATTCGACCCTATGTCGGCAACTGCTAGCCACCTTGGCCTTTGCAACCACTGCTTCGACAATAGGACTACCCTTTCACTGGCCCTGTCCCGTTCCGCCGGATGAATGGCGCATCCTTGCCGGTGATATCCTTGACCGTCTTCAACAGCGCTTCATGCGTGCGTTGCAGCGCCCGGTAATGATCGCTGCTAGGGGATAGAAGCGGTTGGACAATGCTTCTGTGAAGCCGTTCCGCCTCCGTCAGTGCGCCAGCTTTGACTAGGGTCAGCAGCGGTTTGCTTGGCCCGGCCCCGCGCCCCTTAATTGTGGTTGTCCAACAAGAGGGCGAGCTTTCTGGTCGCGGCGCTTTCTACAATCAGCTCCTCCAGCCACCCATCGCCGGGACAAGTTGTGGGCGCCCGACGTCTAACGACGCGTATCGCGTCCGATATCGAAACTGGTGTGGTTTTCGCGTGATCATCCAGGTAACGGCCGACTTCAATCACGGCATCCGCATCGACGTTAGACGGCAATTCTCGCATGGCACCCCTCCCTGCAACGAACCCTCTGTCTCGGCCCTAAATGAAAAAGCCCGCCGCTCCATTTGCGAAGCGGCGAGGCCCCAATTGCCCCCTGCCGAGTGCGCACCTGATTGAGCTACGAGCGCGAACATCTTGGTAGGCTAAGGGAACAAGTGTCGTTTGATCAACTTGGAGATTGGGGGTAAGCGGCACCTGCAATGGAAGTAGGGCCGCGCATGCCGCATCTGCAGCAGCAATGCCTGTCCGGCCTACAGTCCCAACCTGCGGCCAGTTGGTTGATAGGGGAGACCTTCGGCAAATCATTTGGCATGAGAGGCCCGGACACAAACCGCTCGATCTCGGCCCATGAACGCAAAAAGCCCGCCACCTTGGGTTAGAGGGTGACGGGCTTCCAAAGACGCCAGCAGAGGGACATTAGCTGGCCGAGAACTAACTTTCTGCAGAAACATTAGTTTCATCTAAAATGCCAAAAGCCCGCCACCTTTCGGCAGCGGCAAAGATCTGGGAGTGCTGGGATCAACCAGCGCAAGGTCAACGAGCGGTGGAGGGGTCTATCGCGCTCGGTGTTCACTGGCATGTTACTTGGCGAACATATCTCACACCGCAATGGCATGCTAAGCGGGCTTTAAGGACGCGGTGCGGTGCGGACGGGAGATGGGGGCATCACCCGCACGTGCCAGGCTCAGGCGGGCTACCGCGTCCGATCCATTTCTCCGGAGCAGCGACAGGTAGCTCGAATTGAACGCTTGTCCCGCAGCGCCGGCCAAATAGAGGATTGTTGCCCTGCCGGGAGGATGTTCGAAGCCTTAGGACGAAGCTGTCAGGGACTTGGACCGCCGATAACAGGCACCCCACACTGGCTAAACGCGTGGTGACGCTGAGACCCTTCAGAATCACACCCGCAACGGTATCGACCGCACCGCGCGGGCGAGTTGCGCCATGAGGAACGTCAGATGTCAGAGAAGTCACAATGCAGCCTCGCGTTTTCCCGGACGGCTATGAACTTACCCCGAGGCAGACATGGATCGATGCTCGTTATGAGAACCGCGATTGCTCTGCTCTGCTGCCTGGCCATTTCGGGCTGCGGCATGGCCAAAGCTGCGCGGGAAACCGGGCAGACGTTCGACAAGTATGGATGCCTTGCTCGTGACTTCAAAGGCCAGCCGCCTTGCGAACCTGACAATGCCGCGGCGCCCTGACGGGGGAGGCAGAGCACGGGCCACAGTGGTGTCCCCGGTAATGTTTGCCGCACGATCAAGCTCGGACGATAAGACGGCATGCAAAGGCGGATGATAGGGACGCGATGTGGTCGGACGGGAGGGCCGTTCATAAAACGGCACGGACGGCGAGGAAAGCCCCTGAAAGGATGATGGCCACCCGCACTTAGCCTTAGTTGAGTGACTGCTGATGTTGGATGTAAATTCACCAGCGCGGGACCTCCCGCAGTGGCCGGTGCAAGCTTCGAATCCGGCACCCGCCGTCGACTGCGGATGTACCAGCGACGGCGGGAGCAGGCGTTGGCCCTTACTCTTCTTCACGCGTGCCTATGGGTTTGAGCGATCCTTCGCCATGGCGTTGAAAAGCAGCATGCACGCCACCATCGACACGACCCCACCTAACAGGTCGTCCCCCGTCAGGCCGAAAAGATAGACCGTCTCAAACGCCAATACTGCCATTGCCGTGCCCATGATGCTTTCGGAAATCGCCAACACATAGAACCGTTAGAGACCCCTAATGTTCCACTGTAGAGTGCACCGGCCGGACGCTTTAGAGCGCAAAAAGCCCGCCACCTTGGGTCAAAGGTGGCGGGCTCCCTTGGTTGCCAGCCCGGGGACGTTATGCTGGCCGGAGGGGTAACTTGAGAAGGCAGCATTAGTTTCATCTAACATACAAAAAGCCTGCCGCCGTTTGGCAGTGCGCCGGACCTGTGCAGCGGCACATGCGAAATGGCGCGCCTCAAAGCACGCCACTTCATCGATCCGCATTGAGCGCGGCTAGTTGGCGCCGCCGAGTTGCTTGGTCATTTTGCAGAAATTGTCATGCTCTTTGGCAATGGCTTCGTCGCCGCATTCCTTCATCATGGCTGCGCGGTCTTCTTCCGTCATGGCCATCCAGGCGGTTTTGAATTCCGCCTCCGACTTCATGGTCTTCATACCGGCATCGGTGAAGAAGGGAGACATCTTAGCTGGGTCATCGAGCGCCGATGTGTTGCCAGCAAGAGCCGAGCCAGTCATTATCGCAAGCGCCATCGCGCCCATCGTGAGCGTTTTCAGGTTCATGGAAAAATCCTCCGTTTGAGGCTGCCAAAGCGGCAGCTTATTGAACAAACTTCGCTCTTCTGAAAAAGTTTCCCGGCCAAAACGAAATCGGCCTGCCTGTGGGCGGCCAGGTCAGCCGCCCCGCAAAGCGCGCCAGATCTCTGACCAATAGGCGGTAACGAGTGATGCTGAGGCGCTGTTCTATTGGTCAAGGCGAGCGCAGTTCGCGCGTCACCGTCCTTGATGTCGCGCCGGATTTCGGTGACGTCCCCCTGGACGCGTTCCATAGCGGCGACGAGGCCGCCTACCATCGTCTCAAGGCTTTTCGTCACAGACGTTGTGGCGAATTCCGTTGAAGGGGTCGCTGATGGCAACTCGCTTAAATGACCGACGCGGTTGCGGTGAAAGCATTGCCTAAAAAACCGCGTCGGTCACTGCGGCTTCTTGAGGGGTTGCCGCATGCGGGAGCTAGAGCGCGCCAGCTAGCCGACAACGTGCCCGGCCGCTTGGTTAAAAACGTACAATCGAATCCCATTGAACACGTGAGCGAAGGGGATATGAATCACATCGTCACCGGGCGAGTAGTGGGCTGCATCGGTGCTTGAGAGTTCATTGTGCTCCCGCCCTTCATGGGAGTTGGCATCATGGACCAGCCAGGTATTCAGATATCGGCTTTTGACTGCGACATCATTCGCAGCGCCTTCATAAAATCCGTCCTCGAACAGAACATTCCCGACGACCAATGGCGGGCGAAAGCCACGCTTTTGATCACCGAGTTTATGGGTAGCGCCGACATTGAACCCGAGTTGCTCGAATGGATTGTGCGGAAGTAGCTGGCGCTACCAAGCCGTTGACCCGCGCAGTTCATACCCAAAAAGTCAGGCTCCGTCCTTGAAGGCCTAAACTTGCGGAGCCTGTCGTCATTTTAATGGGGATGGGCGACGCGAAATCGGAACGAAAAGCTGTGGGCTATTGACCTTGACGCTCTGCGCAAGGCTTTCAGGAGATCTGTTCAAGAAAACAAAATCGCGGCTGCGGAATGGGGCGAACACGCCGAGCAGTTCCTCGAAAAACAAAAAGCGAGCGCGCGCAACCCGTCTTGATACGATGGCCGGTGCGGCCTTGGGGCTATCTTGGGGATGCGAAAGCCGCACCGGTCACTGCGGGAAGGGGTTGCGTTCCCCGCGCTGCTTAAATTATGGAATATTAGAAACTGCGCAACTAATCCTATTGGCGGGACTAAGACTGAAGTCCCAACCATGCCGTCGGGGCTAGTTCACCGGCGATGTCCCGTTCCATCGAATGGGAGCTAGATACCGCTGCCGTCCGTGGGCAGCGGCGACAATCGCGCAACCGGGAAGATATCAAGCTGACCAAATGGCGCTACCCAGCCGTAGCGGAATGGCCGGTGCAGTGGGGGCTCCACCGTGGGGGCAACGGACCACACCGGCCACTGCGGGAAGCGTTAGACGTCCCCCGCGCTGCTTGATTATGAGCATATTAGCAATCGCGCAATTGGCCTAAAGGCGCTACCCAGCCATAGGGGACCCGCCTCGGTCCTGTGGTGTTCCACTGGATGAACTCGACGTTGCCTGTCACTACCCGCAAATCCGCATGGCCCGCTAGGGCTCATAGGTGTCAGATATAAACAGGCGGATAAGCTCCAGCGCTTGCGCTGCCACCAAAAAGCGTTCGATTTCTGCCTGTGAAAGCCTGCCTTGAGGGTCGGCCGCGACGAAAAGGAAGCGGTTCTTTCTAACAGTCCTCGTGGCCGGCTTGCCAAGCCTCGACACCGCACCGGCAGCCCATCCAGCTATTGCCCATCATACCCAGGGCAAGGCGAAGACAGCGATCAGCGCGGTGACCGCCACGCAGACAGGCACGGCCAGGAGCAGGCCCGCCTCCAGAAACCTTGTCTCCTTGTCGGTGAACATTAGGCATCCTCATAAAATTGTGAAAATTGTAACGGAGAAATCTCCGAATGCTGTTTGAGTTCCATTTGCTGGCCAGCGCCCTTATGGTTCTAACGAGCGCGTCGCGCCGCACACGAGGTGGGGCGCGAGAAAGATGTTCCGGCACGGCAACCGGGATCGATCCGTGTGAAAGCCTCGATTTGCCCGCTTCCCGAAACAGATCGGGAAGCGGGCTGGCCTGCCACAGCAGGTTACTCGATGATCTGCACGACCTTGCGTGTATCCGGATCCACGAGAACTGCATGATCTCCGACGACAGTATACTTGTATTTGACGTCGGGGACGTCGATTTGGTGAAGCTCGACCGTGTCCGGGAGCGCGGTGCCGACGTTGAGTTCGACACCAAGCAGGCTGACTGATGCGAGCTTCTGTTTGTGGATGTATTCGCGAACCACCGTCTGCTGCTCCGGCTTGAGAATCACGACGTCTCCCGCAAAGGAAGCACCAACTCCAGCGACGAGCGCGAGGCCTGCGACTGTACTGACAAGATATTTCTTCATGGCAAAATCTTTCTCCGTTGCGTCACCTGGCAGCCAGGTTTTGACTGCCCATCACAGGTGAGCAACGACCCCTGCGGCATTGCGTTCCGCGGGTAAGGCCAAGGTCCGAGGGTGGTACGACTGAAGTCCTAACAGGCAACCTATGCCTGGCAAATGCGTTACAACGGCGCCGCCGAGCATGAGTCCTTGGTCGGCACCCAAACGAGTGTCCATCCACCATTCCCCATAGCGGGGCACCAGATCCAGCGTCCCCGCAGCGGCGGCGAGGCGTTCCCGGCAGCGAGGCGAAACCGTGACCTTTATCCAACCGAGCACGCGCGATGGCGAAAACCGACCCGCGAATGACAACAAGGCTCGTGTCCCGGAGGTTTTGTCCGTCCTTGACCTCATCCCTTCCACTGACGACGCCAAGGTCGATGACATTGTCAGGCGCACAGAGCGCCTAGGCATTGCGTTGGTTATCGGAATGGGGATTTGCCTGATCGTTGGACCGGCGGTCTATGTTGCCGTGACCTACTATAACTACTGAGACTTGAGGGTTCGCCCGCCGCACGGGAGCGGCGAGCGAACCCTACCAGCGCAGGAAGGGACATAGCTGCGCCGATGGCAAAACGCGGGGTCGGTCGGGTCAGCCGAGGGTAATCCCAATCACCAGATAGGTGATGGCCACCGCGAAGATCGGCGCGAGCAACCAGCGCGCTTGATCAACACTCCTGTCCACAGCTTTCCTCCAGCAAATCTGCAGCAGACAACGACCGTGAGAGCTGGCCGTTCCCGAGGCGCGCCTGGCAAGACCAATGCGTTTCATGAGCGGACTTAAGTCGCAGGTCTTTCCCTCCTTGAGTGACACGGTGAGCACGCAAGAGCGGGTTGCGTTCATCCGCCAGACAGGGCCCTGCCCGCCGATCTGCCAAAGCGCGATAACCGAACGGGTCCTGGGAGCTTATTGCCGATCGTCCGGAACAAAGGCCGCGGACGCAGATTAGCTCCACGGCACATGTGTGCAGAAACAAGGACATCCCCATGAAAACCCGCCTACTAATGGCCTCACTGGCCACCGCTACAGCTATGGCTTTCGCCCTGCCCGCCCTCGCCGCCGACAGCGCACAAGACTTTGTCGACAAGGCAGCAGCCGGCGGAATGTTCGAAGTGAATTCGAGCAAGATTGCCGAAACCAAAGCGCAGGACCAAAGCGTGAAGGATTTCGCGCACAAGATGATCGACGACCACGGCGCGGCCAACGCCAAGCTCGAGTCGATCGCCGGCGAGCAGAAGCTGACAGTCCCCAAGGAACTGGACGCCAAGCACAAGAGTGATGTCGACACGCTGCAGAATGCCACGGACCCGATCGATGGGCCCTATGTCCAGATGCAGCGCGATGCGCATTCCGATGCGGTCAAGCTGTTCGAAAGCTATGCCAGGGACGGCGACAACCCCGAGTTGAAGACCTTCGCCCAGGAAACCGTTCCGACACTGAAGATGCATCAGGAGATGATCGAAAAGATCGCTTCCACGGTGGGTGACAAGTCAGCGGCAACCACCTCCACGACGCCGGCGGTGACCACGACCGACACCGCGAACCCGTCGGCGCCCGTTCCCGGTGCCAACAGCTTCACCGAGGATCAGGCCAAGGACCGCATCCAGGATGCCGGCTTCTCGGATGTGTCCAAGCTGGCCAAGGACGATCAGGGCATCTGGCGAGGCCAGGCAACGAAGGGCGGCAAGGCCATTGCAGTGTCGCTGGACTATCAGGGCAACGTCGTTGCCGGCACCAATTAATCAACCGACATCAAGGAGATCCAACAGATGAAAACCGTAACCGGCCTGTTTGACAACTATGACGACGCTTCCGATGCCGTTGGCGAACTGGAAGCCACCGGCATTCCGCATTCCGATATCAGCATTGTCGCCAACAACGCCGACAACTGGCACGACAACGACGGATCCAAGGCCGCAGACGATGCCGCGGATGGCGCCGGCCTCGGTGCCGTTGTCGGCGGAGCCGGCGGACTGTTGACCGGGCTTGGCCTCATGGCCATTCCGGGCGTCGGCCCCGTAGTCGCCGCTGGTTGGCTGGCTGCCACGGCAGTCGGCGCCGTGGGCGGTGCCGTGGTGGGTGGCGCTGCAGGCGGCATCGTCGGGGCGCTGACCGATTCCGGCGTGCCTGAGAACGACGCCCACGTTTATGCAGAGGGCGTCCGCCGAGGCGGCACTTTGGTCACCGCCAAGGTCGACGACCAGTTCGAGGACGTGGCCGAAAGGATTCTGGGACAGACGAAGTCCGTGAATCTGGAGGAGCGTCGCAGCCAATATCGGGCCGACGGCTGGACCGGGTTTGACGCCGATGCCGAGAACTACACCTCAAATGAAATCGGCCGCGACGGCGTTCGCAACGTGAACCGACTCTAATACGAGACCTCCCGGCGGCACACCTTCGAGCCATGCCGGGAGGTCCCTTTTCTAGATCCAGCGCTTCGACGCCGGACCGGTGCATTTGCTCAGCAGCGACGCGCTCCCGCCGGCACCGTCAGCGTCCTTCATACTCACGCGGGAACAAGTGCGGCCTTTGGAAATTATCCGGTCGCCCAACAGGAGGAGCATGTTGTGAAAGACCTGCGCAGTCTCCTTGCCGACCTGTCTGCCAGCTGGCTCAAGCGCCGCAAGGCGCAAGCGCCCCAGAGCCCGAATCCCAAGACCGGGAACCCCCAGACCGTGAGCCCCAACACCGAGAAGACGGTCAAAGCCGCTCCCCGCGCCGCCGAGCACCCGACAAGGCAGCGTCCGGCCCACAAGCCCAAGCCACTGTCTTCCCGCGACGTCGCCTCGAACATGTGAGGCTCCCCTCTCGAAATCACTGCGAGACTGGACGTGGCGACGTCGGCGGCGAAAGAGCCTGATTTCACCCCACCGCCCTGACCGTGCCCTCGATCGCGATGCGGCAGAACGGGCTGTGGGAATTGAGCGGGCGGCTGCTATAAGTCTGGCATCCCCCCACCGGAGAACGCCAGCCATGACCCTGAAAACACGCAAGCTCGGCAGCCAGGGGCTGCACGTCTCGGCGATCGGCCTCGGCTGCATGGGCATGAGCCAGTCCTACGGCCCGGCCGATGAGGCCGAATCCATCGCAACGCTGCACCGCGCCATCGAACTCGGCTGCACCTTTCTCGACACCGCCGAGGTCTATGGCCCTCATACCAATGAGGCGCTGCTGGGCCGGGCGCTGAAGGGCAAGCGCGACCAGGTGACCATCGCCACCAAATTCGGCTTCCGCATCGAAAACGGCAAACAGCTCGACGGGACCGATAGCCGGCCCGAGCATATCCGCGCGGTTGTGGACGCTTCGCTGAGCCGGCTCGCCACCGACCATATCGACCTGCTCTACCAGCACCGCGTCGACCCGGCCGTGCCGATCGAGGATGTCGCCGGCACGGTCGGCGAGCTGGTCGCGCAAGGCAAGGTTCGCTTCTTCGGCCTGTCCGAGGCGGGTGCGGCCAACATCCGCCGGGCGCATGCCGTCTATCCGGTGTCGGCGGTGCAGAGCGAATATTCGCTGTGGGAGCGAAATCTGGAGCCGGAGATCATCCCGCTGCTCGGCGAACTCGGTATCGGCCTGGTGCCGTTCTCGCCGCTCGGCCGCGGTTTCCTCACCGGTGAGGTCAAGCGCGCGGAGGACTATTCCGAGGGCGATTACCGTCGCAATGACCCGCGCTACCAGGGCGAAAACTACGACGCCAATGTCGAGGCGGCCGCCAAGGTGCGCGACATCGCGGCGAGCAAGGGCGCCAGGCCCGGCCAGATCGCGCTGGCCTGGCTGCTCCACAAGGGCACGGATTTCGCCATCGACATCGTGCCCATCCCCGGCACCAAGCGGAGGAAGTATCTGGAGGAGAACATCGCCGCCGCCGCGACCACGCTCGACGCCGCCGAGATGGCCGCGCTCGACGAGGCGCTCGCGCCGGGAAAAATCTCCGGCCCGCGCTATGGCGAGCGCGGTCTGGCGATGGTCGACCGGTAGAGGGGCTCTGCCATTCAGCGGGGCACGCCAGGTCATTGGGACTCGTTTTTGCGCCGCCTGGCCCAATCGACGCAAATGACGAACCGGATAGCCATTATGGGGAGACTGTTTATAACGGTCGCTGAGATCGTGATGACCAAGGGGAGACGATGCGCTACATACGTCCGCTTTCAATCGAAGATGCCGTCGGCCAGCTGGCCGGGTCGGCCGGTACGGCCGCCATTCTCGCCGGGGGCAGCGACCTGCTGGTGAGAATGAAGGGCGGCTTTGTCGAACCAGACCTGATCGTCGACATCAAGGCGATCGAGGGCTTCAGCGAGATCAGGGAAACGGCCGACGGCTTCAGCATCGGTGCCACGGTCCCCTGCGCCGTCCTGGGAGAGAGCGCTGTCCTGAAGAAGGCATGGCCCGGCGTCGTCGAAGCGGCCAAGCTGATCGGCTCGAAGCAGGTGCAGGGGCGCTGCACAATCACCGGCAATCTCTGCAACGCCTCGCCGGCTGCCGACAGCGTGCCGGCGCTGGTCGCGGCCGGCGCCAGGGCATCGGTCGTCGGCCCGGCGGGCAGGCGCACGATTCCCGTCGAAAGCGTGCCGACCGGGCCGGGCAAGACGTCCTTGGCCAAAGGCGAGATCATCGAGGCGATCCTGCTCGACAAGCGCCCGCCGCGCTCGGGCGATGCCTATCTGCGTTTCATTCCGCGCACCGAGATGGATATCGCGGTGGTCAGCGCCGGCGTGAATTTGACGCTCGATGAGGGCGGCGTCGTCATAGCGGCCCGCGTGGCTATCGGCGCCGCGGCGCCAACGGTGCTTCTGGTTGAGGAGGCCGCGCAGGTTCTCATCGGCTCCAAGCTGGACGAAGCCGCGCTCGAGAGGCTCGCCAAGGTCTGCTCGGGAGCTTGCCGTCCCATCGACGACAAGCGCGGCACCATCGAATTCAGAAGGAAGGTTGCAGGTGTGCTGGCCAAGCGGGCCGCCATTTCCGCCTATGCGCGCGCAGGAGGCAAATGATGGCTGGTGTAGCAGTCTCAACCACAATCAACGGCGACACTGTCGAGTATCTTTGCCAGCCGGACGAGACACTGCTCGATGTCCTGCGCGATCGCCTGGGGCTGACGGGCGCCAAGGAAGGCTGCGGAACCGGCGACTGCGGCGCCTGCAGCATCGTCCTCGACGACCGCCTGGTGTGCTCGTGCCTGGTGCTCGGCGCGGAAGCTGAAGGCCGGCACATCGAGACCGTCGAGGGCATGGCGCATGGCGATCAGTTGCATCCGCTGCAGCAGAAGTTCCTCGAGCACGCGGCACTGCAATGCGGCATCTGCACGCCAGGCTTCCTGATCGCGGCGAAGGACCTTTTGGCCAAGAACCCCGATCCGACCGAGGAGGAAATCCGCTTCGGCCTCGCCGGGAACCTGTGCCGCTGCACCGGCTATGACAAGATCGTGCGCGCCGTCCAGGACGCGGCCACCGTGATGAAGGGAGCCTGAGATGAATTTCGATCCACGTTTTTCGGGGCGCAAATTCACATCCGTTGGCACGCGCCCGATCCGTCCCGACGGCGTCGACAAGGTCACGGGCCGCGCCCGCTACGGCGCCGACTTCAACATGGCCGGCCAACTGGTCGGGCGTGTTCTGCGCAGCCCGCATGCGCACGCGAAAATCAGGAAGATCGACACCTCGAAGGCGGAGAAGCTCCCCGGCGTCAAGGCGGTGATCACCGCTGCCGATCTGCCGGACCTCACCGATGGCGACGCCGCCATGTACGACGTCCTCGACAACTGCATGGCGCGCGGCAAGGCGCTCTATGACGGCCATGCGGTCGCCGCGGTCGCCGCGGTCGACGCCCGCACGGCCAGGCAGGCGCTGAAGCTGATCGAGGTCGACTACGAGCTGTTGCCGCATGTCACCGACGTCGACGAGGCGATGAAGCACTCCGCGCCTCTCATCAACGACGCAATCTTCACCGAAGGCCTTGAGGAAAAGCCGGTAAAACCCTCCAACGTCACCAAGCGCAGCCAGTTTGGCCATGGCGATGTCCATCAGGGTTTCGGCCACGCCGATTTCATCGTCGAGCGCTCCTTCAAGACCGAGCAGACGCACCAGGGCTATATCGAGCCGCATGCCTGCGTGGCGAGCGTCAGCTCCGACGGCACCGCCGACCTCTGGGTCTGCACCCAAGGTCATTTCGTCTACCGCCAGCACTGCGCGCAGCTGCTTGGCATGGAAGCCTCGAAGCTGCGCGTCACCTCCTCGGAGATCGGCGGCGGCTTCGGCGGCAAGACCCATGTCTGGGCCGAGCCGGTGGCGCTGGCGCTGTCGCGCAAGGCCGGCCGACCGGTCAAGCTGGTGATGACCCGCGACGAGGTGTTCCGCGCCTCGGGCCCGACCAGCGCCACCTCGATCGACATCAAGATCGGCGCCCGCACGGACGGCACCATCACCGCGGCCGAAGCGACGCTGCGCTATAGCTGCGGCCCGTATGCCGGCTCCTGGGCCGAGATCGGCGCCATGACCGCGTTTGCCTGCTACAAGCTCGATAACGTCAAGACGGTCGGCTACGAAGTGCTGGTCAACCGGCCGAAAACCGCGGCCTATCGCGCGCCGTCGGCGCCGATGGCGGCGTTCGCGGTGGAAAGCGCCGTCGACGAGCTGGCCAAGGAGATCGGCATGGATCCGGTCGAGTTCCGGATCCGGAACGCCGCGCAGGAAGGCACCAGATCGTCCTACGGCCCGGTCTACGGCCCGATCGGCATCGGCCCGACGCTCGAAGCGGTGAAGAACCATCCGCACATGAAGGCGCCGCTGGGCAAGAACCAGGGCCGCGGCATGGCTTGCGGCTTCTGGTTCAACTTCGGCGGCCAGACCTGCACCGACCTCAACATCGGCATGGACGGTTCGGTCTCGCTTGCCGTCGGTACCGTCGATGTGGGTGGTTCCCGCGCATCGCTGTCGCTGGTGGCGGCGGAGGAACTCGGCATCGCCTATGAGCAGGTCAAGGCGATCGTCGCCGACACCTCCAGCCTCGGCTACAACGACATGACGGACGGCAGCCGGGGCACCTTCTCGTCCTCCATGGCGACCATCTCGGCCGCGCGCAACGCGATCAAAATCCTGCGCGAACGCGCCGCGCAGATGTGGGACATTTCGGTCGACGACGTCGTCTGGGAAAAAGGCCACGCGATTGCCAAGGGCGAGAAGCACGGCAATCTTGGGCAGCTGTCGCTGAAGGAGATCGCGCTCGCGTCGGGCACGACCGGCGGACCGATCGCCGGCCACAGCGAGCTCGTCGCCGATGGCGCCGGCGTCTCCTTCGCCACCCATATCTGCGATATCGAGGTCGATCCCGAGACCGGCGCCACCAGGGTCATTCGCTACACTGTGGTGCAGGATGCCGGCAAGGCGGTGCACCCGACCTATGTCGAGGGCCAGTACCAGGGCGGTGCCGCGCAAGGCATCGGCTGGGCGCTCAACGAGGAGTATATCTACGGCAAGGACGGGCGGCTGCAGAACCCCGGCTTCCTCGACTACCGCATCCCGGTCTGCTCGGACCTGCCGATGATCGACACGCAGATCCTCGAGATCCCCAACCCCAACCACCCCTACGGGGTGCGCGGCGTCGGCGAGACATCGATCGTGCCGCCGCTGGCGGCGATCGCCAATGCGGTGTCGAACGCCGCCGGCGTGCGGATGACGCATATCCCGATGTCGCCGCCACGCATCCTGGCGGCGATCGAGACGAAACGGGCAGGCTGATGGTCGAAGTGACGCTCTGGGGATCGCTTGGCGCGGCCGCCGGAGGCAAGAACAAGGTCGAGATCGAGGCCAAGGACATAAGGGAGCTGTTCAGGAAGCTGGCTGAACAGTATCCCGGCATAGAGCCCTTGATCGACCGCGGCATCGCCGTAGCCATCGACGGGACGATCTATCGCGACACCTGGTCGAAGGAATTGCCAAAAGGCGCTGAGATTTTCCTGCTGCCGCGTCTTGCCGGGGGATAATCGGACAAGCGTCTCGCTGCCATCGACGGCAAAGACATGGCCTGCCAAAATCACAGCTGCTGGGAGAGCAACCGACGGGTGACCCGCCGCCGCGGTCATGTCGGTTGCGGCCATCGCCCACAGTGGCCGGTACATTTCTTTAGCGTGCGGTAATTACCTTGGCCTGGGGAGAAGCAGAGAGATCTTGACGCGGGGTGCGAAAAAGCAACGCAGATACAGCTGATTGGTTACGACGTAGGTATTCTCGCAGATGTGGAATTGATCATCTTGGGATTCCTGTACACGGTCCCGTGGGATGATGAAATTGTGCGGCAAGTAAATATAGCCGCCATCGACCCTTAACCGCACCGAAGAACGAGGTATGGCGCGGCAATCAGAGCCACCGCAACACTTGAATTTCGTCTGCGGGTCAATCTTGTCTTCGTACCAATCATGGGCGCTGGCAGCTGTTGCGGCGGCGATACATATTGCCGTGAAGATGAATCTTCGCATGGCATTCCTCAGTATCTGGCAGGCGCTGCTCCTTCGACCGTCTATGTATATTAGCGTTCCATTGAAAATACCATTGGCCTCCCCCGCCGGGTAATTTCCCCTTAAGCCTGAGCCTGTAAGAAGGCGGGATGGATGAGATTTCCAGCAAGCTTCTCCATCTCTACCATCACACGCCGGTGTTGGTGGCGGCGTATGACAGTTTCGATCGCCTACGCTACGCAAATGAAGCATTTCGTTCGGCATTTTTCGTTGATCCCGACGAGACGCCGTTGTGGCCGGATCTCATGCGCCGCAATTTTTATGCGGGCAGAGGAACCGTCATAAAGGAGCGGGATTTCGAAGCCTGGTTGATCCCCACGCTGTCGAGACGCGGCAAGATCGGGTTCAGGGCATTCGAGACGGATCTTGTCGAAGGACGCTGGCTCTGGATGACGGAGACTGTTGACCGTGAAGGCTGGATGCTTTGCATCGCCAACGACATCACCAAATTGCGGGCCAGCGGACGATCGGTTCGGCAAGACCGGGACGTAGCTATAAAGGCCTCTAATACGGATGAGCTCACCGGGGTTGCCAATCGACGCTTTGTGACCGCCCGTTTGGAAGAAATGCTCCGGCGATCGGAATCGCGCAATGAACTTGGCTGCGTCTGCGTGCTCGACCTCGACAACTTCAAATATGTCAACGACAGGTTCGGACATCAGGCGGGTGACACTATCTTGCGGGACTTCGCAACGCGGATCCAGCGGGAAGTAAGACGGAGCGATTGTTTTGGCCGCGTCGGAGGTGAGGAATTTCTGTTGGTGCTGCCGAACACATCAACGGACGCGGCTGAGCTGATCGTGGCGCGCATGCTAGCCGCTATTCGCAGCTCAAGACCCCTCAGAGATCGCCCTGATTTTGGATACACTTTCTCGGCAGGTATCGCGACGGCCCAGGTGAGCGACATCGTTGCCGACGTGCTGGCGCGGGCCGACACTGCCCTCTATTCCGCAAAAATAGCCGGCCGAAATCGCATCCACTTGGCAGCTTGATAGGTCTGTCGCACAGGACCCGATCATCGCCAGAATGGCTTTGCAAGTTCAGACTCCACTTCGTCCTTCGTCAAGCCAATATCGTCGATCATGTGTGGCGCTACGCTGGATAGTCGCGCGAGGTCACGGCGGTAGAAATGCCGCTCCCGCCATCTTGAGACATAGCCAGCTAATTTGATTGCTCGAACCGCCCAGACCGAATGCTGTAACGTCGACGCCAGAAGATTGTTGCCCACCGTCAGGCCTCCGTGCCAAGCTCGCGCTTGCAGATGGCAGCTTAGGCAGGCTGCGTACCGGCTACAAACCAGTCTTTCTCCGGGGTAGGCTCAGAATTCCTGAGGCAGTGACAGTCGATGCGTCTCCCTTCACTCAATGCTCTTCGGGCGTTTGAAGCAGCCGCGCGCCATGAAAGCTTTGCGCGCGCGGCCGAGGAGCTATGCGTGACTGAAGGAGCGATCAGCAGGCACGTCAAGCTCTTGGAAGAAGCATTGCAAGTGGAATTGTTTCGACGATTGCCGCGCCGGTTGGTATTGACCGATGCGGGCCGCAATTTCCAACCCATCCTGGCGGCCGCGTTCGAGAGCATTGCCGCGGGTGCTCAAGACCTTCAACGCCAGCCTCGGCATCTCAAGGTCATCTGCCCGCCCACCTTCTCCATTCGGTGGTTGCTGCCGCGACTTGACCGTTTCAAGCAGCAATGGCCTGCAATCGGTGTCCGGTTAACGACCGCTCCCTATGACTGGGAAATTTTCTTCGGAGGTGAGTTCGATCTGGCCTTTGACTGCGGTAATCCAAATCGGCCCAAAGATATCGAGGCGGTGCTGGTGTTGCAATCGTTATGCACCCCAGTTTGCTCTCCAAAGCTGCTGGAGAGAGGCGTGCCGCTGACCTCTCCTGCCGACCTGGTTCACCATAACCTGCTGCATGAAACGCCTGACCGGCACGATTGGAAAGTCTGGGCCGGGCGATTTGCGCCGAACCTTCTTGACTTGAACTCGGGTGAGGTCTTGCCCAGTGCCGACATGGCCTATCGCGCCGCGGCCATGGGCCAGGGCGTCGCGATCGGAGACCTCTCGGTGCTCCACGAAGAGATCAGCAAGGGAGAACTGGTCCTGCCGTTCAAGGATATGCAGATCTGTGACGACACGGAGGCCTACTACTTGTGTTGCAGAAGAGATTGCTGGACCGACCCTCGTATCGCCGCGTTCCATAAGTGGGTTTCGGCCGAGGCGACGGGGTCCTGAAGGCCGCTGCACCGGCCGCTTACACGCAGACACGCTTGGCGCCCACCATCTCGCCTGCGCCACCTTTGGCCAAAAGGAAGATGGCCAAAGCCGACTTTGTATTGAGCACAGTGGGCCGACTGCAGGCACGACGACCCTTACTTCACCGTGATGGCCATACCGCTGAGATCCGCGTTGACTTGCATGCCTACCTGCTTGCCCGTGAGTTCGAGTTGGGCGCCCTTGTCATTGGTCATGACAATCACCTGGGCCCCTTTGCCCAGCGCACCGCCACCGCCCGCCGCACCGTAGACCCCCGTCACATCCCGGACGCGGCTGATATGGCGCACGGTACCTTTGAAATAGGTCTTGGAGACCCCGAAGGCGAGGCCGCCCGAGATGCCGCCGACAGAGATGGGATAGCGGCGACCATGGAAGGTCAGCGTGCCCTCGCCTCCAGAGCCACCCACAAAGAACGCAGCCTTGTAGACGGCGAAGCGGATCGTACCGCTGTCGGCATGCGCGGCGCTGGCAACGCTGGCTGCCCCTGCGGCGACGACGGCAAACGCGATTGAACGAAATGTGGACGAAATCTTCATGATGAGAACTCCTCAAGAGCGCCGCTTACCCAGCCGGCACGGCGGGTCAGCGTCGTGTCAAAGTTACAACTGAACAGTCTCGCCCGTCATTGGTTCCAAGCACGCGGACTGAATCCGGCTGCGAGAAAGCAGCCACGAAACGTGGCGGAGGCAAACATAGTCCCGGTGCCAGGGCGGCCGGTGGCAGCCAACGCTCGGCTGACCCAGGATCGCCTGCACGCAATCTAGAGCCCCGAAAGCGGGGGGATGCGCAAGCTGTGAACATTCAACAACCCAAACAGTCCCCTGACAGCGAGGTGCTGGCGGGACGTTTGGCGTGGCAAAGTTTTGCGCTCGCAACCAATGCAAATTGGGCGTATCGTCGAAATATCGTCGGCTGCTAATACATGAGCCGGCGACTGAGAGCGCAAGACTCCCGCAGCGGACTGGGCGCGATAGAATCCACAACTACTCGTCGCACCCACGAGACCATCTGCCTCCGCCGAAACCTCTTTTGCTCGGTTCCGGCCAATTGCCCTTTGCGATTCGGAAGAGGAGCGTACGGATGCAGATCATGCAAACCCGCCGCCGATTCCTGGCCGGCGCTGCGATGGCAGGCGCTGCCGGTATCGTCGGTCTTCCCGAGTCACTCCACGCGGAGCCGCCGCTGGAAACAACGACGGTTCGTCTGCCGCTGAAGATTGGTGGTTCCTACTGCTGGGCAGGCGCGTACATCGCCGGAGAACTGATGCGCGCAGAGGGCTTCACCGACATTCGCTATGTGGAAGCCGACAAAAGCGTCGACCAATCGGAATGGATTGCACGCGGTGAGACGGATTTCTCTGTGAACTTTCCGCCCAATCAGATCGTGTCGATCGACGCCGGCGTGCCGATCAAGGTGCTGACCGGGTTGCACTCGGGATGCCTCGAACTGATCGCCAAGGAGAGCATCCGCAGCGTCGCGGAACTGCGGGGCAAGAGGGTGGGCGTGGATGGCTTCAACAACTCGCGACACATGTGGCTGACCCTCATGTCCGCGTATGTCGGGCTCGATCCCGTGAACGATATCCACTGGGTCCTGACCAAGGACGTCACGCCGACGGAACTCTTCATCCAAGGAAAGATCGACGCATTCCTCGGCACGCCGCCCCAGCCGCAGGAGCTGCGCGCCAAGAAGATCGGTCACACGATCCTCAACAATGCCGTCGACCGCCCATGGTCACAGTATTTCTGCTGCATGATCTCCGCCACCACGGACTACGTGAACAGGTACCCGGTGGCGACCAAGCGGGTCTTGCGATCCATCCTCAAAGCCGCCGACCTATGCGTGTCGGATCCGCAACGGGTGGCGCAGCAGATGGTCGATCGCGATTTCGTCCCGTCGTACGACTACGCGCTCCAGACGCTCAAGGACATCCGGTACGACCGCTGGCGGGAATTCGATCCTGAAGACTCCCTGCGGTTCTACGCACTGCGCATGCAGGAGACGGGCATGATCAAATCGAGCCCGCAACAGATCATCGCCAACGGAACGGACTGGCGCGTCCTCGACGAGTTGAAGCGTGAGCTGAAAACCTGATCCCATTTGTCTCAAGGGGAGACGTGGAGATGCAAATCATCCAGAGCCGCCGGCGCTTCCTGGCCGGCCTTTCGGCAACCGGCGCCGCGAGTCTCGTTGGGGTCGGGCAATCGTTCTCCGCAGAGCCACCGCCAGAGACGACGCGGATCCGGCTCATCCGGATTCCCAGCATCTGTCAGGCCCCCCAATATGTAGCCGAAGAACTGCTGCGCAGCGAAGGGTTCACCGAGGTGCACTACCTCCAAAAGAGGGGGACCGCAGACATCGCGCCGGCTCTCGCCTCTGGTGAAGCCGACCTCAGTGCGCATTTCGCCGCCCCGCTCCTTCTCCACCTGGAGGCTGGGGATCCCATCGTCATCCTGGCTGGACTCCACGTCGGCTGCTTTGAGCTGTTCGGCACCGATGGCGTGCAATCGATCCGCGACCTCAAGGGGAAGACCGTGGCTGTGCCGTCGCTGGATTCCAGCCGATACGTCTTTCTCGCCGCTATGACGGCGTATGTGGGCCTGGACCTCCATAAGGACATACACTTCGTCACGCATCCGGGCCCCGAGTCCATCCGGCTCCTCAGTGAGAGGAAGATCGACGCCTACCTGGGCTTTCCCCCCGAACCGCAGGAGATGCGGGAGCAGCAGATCGGCCATGTGGTGATTAGCAGCACCGTGGACCGGCCCTGGTCGCAATACTTCTGCTGCATGCTGGCTGGGAACCGGGAGTTCGTCCGCACGAATCCGGTGGCCACCAAACGTGCCCTCCGCGCCATCTTGAAAGCGGCGGATTTCTGCACCAGCGAGCCCGAGCAGTCCGCCCAGTTCTTGGTGGAGCAGGGCTATACCAGGCGCTATGACCATGCCCTCCAGGTCATAAAGGGGCTCCCCTACGGTTGGCGTGAGTATAGCGCTGAGGACACCCTGCGCTTCTACGCCTTGCGCCTGCACGAGGTCGGGATGCTCAAGAGCACCCCCCAGAAGCTCTTGGCCCAGGGCACCGACTGGCGGTTCCTCAACGAACTGAAGAACGAGTTGAAGACGTAGGCAATCGCCAACACGCCGTGCGCCCTATCGAGGAAGGAGATGCTTATGCAGATCATCCAGAACCGCCGGCGCTTCCTGGCCGGCGCTGCGTCAGTCGGCGCCGCGAGCCTCGTTGGGGTCCAGCAATCGCTCTCCGCAGAGCCACCGCCGGAAACCACCAGCGTCCGCCTTGCAAAGATCAGGGGCATCTGCATCGCGCCTCAATATGTTGCCGAGGAGTTGTTGCATGCGGAGGGCTTCACCGAAGTTCGCTATGTAATGACTGAGTCAGCCGCGGGGACATCTGACGCTGTCGCGAGTGGCGAGGTGGACTTTACTTTGAATTTCGCCGCGCCGCTTGTGGTGGTGATGGATGCAGGGGGGCCGATCTCGGTGCTGGCCGGGGTGCACCCTGGCTGCTTTGAGCTATTCGGAAACGAGAATATCCACGGGATTACGGACCTGAAGGGCAAGAGTGTCGGCGTCCAAGGCTTGGGCTCGAGTCCGCATGTATTTTTGACGGGCATGGCGGCCTATGTCGGGCTGGATCCAGTCAAGGACATAAATTGGGTCACCAGCCCGACCATCAAGCCAATAACGCTCTTCAAGCGAGGGCAAATCGATGCGTTCCTCGGCTTTCCGCCCGAACCTCAGGAACTGCGCGCCCAAAACGTCGGCCACGTAGTCGTCAACAGCGCCGTCGATCGTCCCTGGTCGCAGTAT
Organism: Mesorhizobium sp. P2_A8; assembly: GCF_056404935.1. Taxonomy (NCBI): domain Bacteria; kingdom Pseudomonadati; phylum Pseudomonadota; class Alphaproteobacteria; order Hyphomicrobiales; family Phyllobacteriaceae; genus Mesorhizobium; species Mesorhizobium sp. P2_A8. Next base: position 349,415 of record NZ_JBFUDB010000011.1, on the reverse strand, counting down.
TTTTGCTGCATGCTGGCCGGCAACGCCGACTTCGTTCACACCAACCCGATCGCGACCAAGCGCGTCGTCCGCGCCATTTTGAAAGCCGCCGACCTTTGCGTCTCTGAGCCACAGCGCGTCGCACGACAGATCGTCGATGACGGCTACACGGCCAACTATGACTACGCACTGCAGACGATGACCGACGTGCCTTACAACAAGTGGAGAGAATACGATCCGGAAGACACGATCCGGTTTTACGCGCTGCGACTTCAAGAGGCAGGCATGATCAGGTCGGCCCCCCAGAAGATCATCGCGGACGGTACCGATTGGCGGTTCCTCAACGAGTTGAAACGCGAGTTGAAGACGTGAGGGGCAGGCAGCCTCGTGCCATTTTCAATGGGAGGGAGAACCCCATGCAGATCATCCAGAACCGCCGCCGCTTCCTGGCCGGTGCTGCGGCAGCAGGCGCTGCAGGTCTCATCGGCGCAACGACTGACGCTTGGGCCGAGGCACCCCCTGAAACGACCTCCGTCCGCTTGCCGCGGTGGATCGATGGTGCCTACTGCTGGGCGGGGATGTACCTGGCCGGAGAGCTCCTCAAAGCGGAGGGCTTCACCGACGTCCGCTACGTGCAGGGCGACGAGAAAGTCGATCAGGCGGTGTGGATTGCACGCGGCGACACGGATTTCAGCATGAATTACGCGCCGGTCCATGTCGCCTCGATCGACGCCGGCGTGCCAATCAGGGTGCTTGGCGGTCTGCACTCCGGGTGCCTCGAGCTGATCGCCAACGACAGCATCCAAGGCATCCCGGACCTCAAGGGCAAGCGGGTGGGCATGCACGACATCGATGCGCCGTCGCGCGTGCTGGTCGCCCTGATGGCCGCCTATATCGGACTGGACCCCGTCCAGGACATCGAATGGGTCCAGGAAAGCAAGCCGGTGGAAGCCTTCGCCGACGGGAAGTTCGATGCCTATCTCTTCACGCCGCCGGAGACGCAGCAACTGCGCGCCAAGAAAATCGGCCACACGATCCTCAACACGACCCTCGACCGCCCTTGGTCGCAGCACTTCTGCTGCATGACCTCGGCCGCTGCGGACTACGTGAACAGATACCCGGTGGCGACCAAGCGCGTGCTCAGGGCCATCCTCAAGGGCGCCGACCTATGCATTTCGGATCCCGCATGGAGTGCAGCGCAAATGGTCGATCGAGGTTTCGTCCCCAGCTACGAAATCGCGCTGCAAACGCTGAGCGACACGCGGTACGACGTATGGCGAGACTACGATGCCGAAGCCTCGATGCGCTTCTACGCGCTGCGCATGCAGGAGACGGGCATGATCAAGTCGAGCCCGCAGCAGATCATCGCGGACGGTACCGATTGGCGGTTCCTCAACGAGCTGAAGCGAGAGCTGAAGACGTAGACCTATCGCCGACACGCTGTGTCTTTTTCAAGGAAGGAGAGACTCGTGCAGATTATCCAGAACCGTCGCCGGTTCCTCACAGGCCTGTCGGCGCTCGCAGCAGCGGGCCTTGCCAACGGCCGCAATGCGGCAGCAACCGAGGCCCCACCTGAAACCATCACCGCTCGCATGGCGGCGGGACCAGCCATCTGCATCGCTCCACAATATGTCGCCGAGGAGTTGATCCGGGCGGAGGGCCTATCGGATTTTCGCTATGTCGCAATGGAGCCCGGTATCGCACAGACCGAGATGCTGGCGCGCGGCGATATCGACTTCGCCATCAACTTTGCAACCGCGCTCGTCATTCCGATCGGCACCGGCGCCCCGATCAAGGTGATCTCCGGCGTGCATGTCGGCTGCTACGAATTGTTTGGGCGCGAGGACATCAAAAGCATCACGGATCTCAAGGGCCGCAAGGTCGGCGTCGGCTATAACCTGACATCGGATCCGCACATCTTCGTGAGCGCCATGGCGACTTACGTCGGGCTCGATCCGCAACGCGACATCGAATGGATCGTCGGCGCGGCAAAGCCGGCGGAGCTCTTCGCCGAAGGCAAGGTCGACGCCTTCCTGGCTTTTTCGCCTGAGGCTCAAGACCTCCGCGCCCGCAAAGTCGGCCACGTCATACTCGACAGCGCGAAGGACCGGCCGTGGTCGCAGTATTACTGCTGCATGCTGGCGGTCAACGCTGGCTATGCGGAGAAGAATCCGGCTGCCACCAAGCGGGTCGTCCGTTCCATACTAAAATCGGCCGACATCTGCGCGGCCGAGCCGGAGCGGGTTGCGCGCCTTCTGGTAGATGGCGGACGCACCAAACACTATGACTACGCTGTGCAGTCGCTCCGCGAGCTCCCGTACTCCAGTTGGCGCGACTTCGATCCCGAGGACACGATGAGGTTCTTCTCGTTGCGGCTGCATGAAGCCGGGATTGTCAAGTCGAGCCCAAACGAGATCATCGCGAATGGCACCGATTGGCAGTTCTTCAACGAGATCAAGCGCGAGTTGAAAATCTGAGCCTGCTTTGTCCTGGGGAGGAAGCGTGACATGCGGATCATTCAGAATCGACGCCGTTTCATGGTGGGCCTATCGGCGGCCGGCGCCGCAGGGCTCGTCAGCGTGCCAACATCGGCTCTTGCCGAGCCGGCACCAGAGACCACGACAGTGCGTTTGCCAAGGTCGTTCCGCGCCCTTTGCGAAGCACCCAAGAATATCGCCGGGGAGCTATTGCGCGCCGAAGGGTTCACCGATGTACGCTACATTGACTTGGCCGCCGACTCCGACCCGTCCGCGATGCTGGCAAGCGGCGAACTGGATTTCACCACCGACTTTCCGCCAGCGCACATCATGGCGATCGAAGCCGGCATGCCGATAAAGGTGGTCGCCGGCCTGCACTCCGGCTGCCTCGAACTGATCGTCAAGGAAAGCATCAGCAGCATCGCCGACCTCAAGGGCAAGAGGGTGGGCGTGTTCGCTCTGACGTCAGCTCCGCACGTGCTCGTGACCCTCATGGCCGCCTATGTCGGTCTTGATCCTGCCACCGATCTCGAATGGGTCGCGAACCCGGACGTCAGCTCTATGCAACTCTTTAACGAGGGAAAGGTCGATGCCTTTCTGGCGGTGCCACCCGAGCCGCAGGAGCAGCGCGTCCGGAACTTCGGCCACACGATCCTCAATACGACCGCCGACCGGCCATGGTCGCAACACTACTGCTGCATGCTTGCCGGCAGCGCGGACTATGTCGACAGACACCCGGCCGCGACCAAACGCGTGCTGCGAGCCATTCTCAAGGCCGCCGACATCTGCGCATCGGATCCGGAACTGGCTGCGCAACTATCGGTCGATGGCAAGTTCACAGATCGATACGACTATGCGTTGGAAGGCTTGCGCGAAGCGCGCTACGACGTGTGGCGGGAGTTCGACCCCGAAGACACAATGCGCTTCTACGCACTGCGGATGAACGAAGTCGGCTTCATCAAGGCCGGCCCTAACAAGATCATCGCCAACGGCACGGATTGGCGTTTCCTCAACGAGATCAAGCGCGAGATGAAAACGTGAGCGAGTGGCCGGCGCGCATCTTGCTGCTGGCGTTGATTTCCGGGCCGGCATACGCGCACGACGCGCCTCACGACGAGCGCCTGCCGATGATGGGCGCTGCACCGAATTTCACGCTGATATCTCAGGACCACAAGCCGGTCTCGCTGCACGACTTTCGCGGCAAGGTGGTCGCCGTCTCATTCATCTATACGTACTGTACCGACGTCTGCCCCATGCTGACCGCCCATATGGCCAGCGTGCAGGAAAAGTTGGGTAGTGCGTTCGGATCCCAAATCGCCTTTGTTTCGATCACTGTCGACCCGGAGCGCGACACGCCCGACGTTTTGAAGGAATATGCGCAGAATTTTGGTGCCGATCTGAAGGGCTGGTCGTTTCTCACCGGTGATCCGGCGACTGTCCATGAGGTTGGACAGAAATACGGGGTCATCGCGAAGAAGGCGGCGAACGGAGATGTCGACCATACATTGTTGACGTCGCTCGTAGACCCCAATGGCATCTTGCGAGTACAGTATCTTGGCGTCCGGTTCGACTTGGAGGAGTTCCGGGATGACCTTGTCAGCCTCTTGGACGAATCCAAATAGCATAACGAACCGGCTCGTTGGCTGGGTTGCCCGGCTGCCGGCGCGCGTCCAGACCAAGCTCTTGATCGCGTTCCTGTCGATCGTCGGCCTGCTGATCGTGCTCGGGGCCGTCGGGTTGCAGGTGCTGAGTGGGGTCAACGATCAAACCAACGAGCTGATCAAGCTGCAGCGCAGGATCGCGGCCTACCGCCAGGTACAGCACGACACGACCACCCAGCTCTACGGCATCTCCACCGGTCTGTTGCTTCAGGACGACCGGATGCTGGATGCTGCGCTGCGCCAGCTCAATCAGTTCGGCTACGACCTCGACCGCATGGAGTTCGTCGCCAAAGCCGAGGTGGAAGTGCTTGGCCAGGTCAGGCAAGAGTACGAACGGCTGACAGCCGGGGTGACGCACGTGGCAGAGCTCGTCCACGCCGGCCGCACTGAGGAGGCGCGCAAGGTTCAGCTTGATGAAATCATACCGTCGGCTGATCGCCTCGAGCGGCTGACAAACCAGCTGGTCAACATGGCCGAAGCCGACATGGTCGCGGCCATCGAAACCACCGAGGGTGCGTACGGCACGTCCAGACTGATCGTGGTCTCGTTTGCGGTGGGCAGTATCCTGCTGGCGTTGGGGCTCGGCTACATCATCTCCTGGTCGTTGATCGAACCGGTCAAGAAGATCGAAGCGCGTCTCAGCCAGATAGCGGCGGGCGACTTCGCCCAACAGGTTGCCGTCGCCAATCGCGACGAGCTTGGAGTGCTTGCCGCCAACGTCAACCAGACCTCCGACCAGCTGGGGCGCCTGTATCAGGAGATTGAGACGCGCACCCAGCAGCTCGACGAAGCCCTTCAGCAGCAGACAGCCACTGCAGACGTTCTGAAGGTCATCAGCCGCTCTACCTTCGATCTGCAGGTCGTGCTCGATACGTTGGTGGAATCGGCTGTCAGGCTCTGCCGTGCCGACAAGGGTGGCATCGTGCAGTTGCTGGATGGCGTGTTCCGCTATGTGTCGACGCATGGCTACCCGCCCAGTTTCCGTGCTTATGTCGACGCCAATCCGGTTCCAGCGCTTGCCGCAGGCCGAGGCTCCGCCGTAGGGCGCGTAATCGAAGAACGGCGGATTGTACAAATCGAAGACGTGACCGCCGATCCGGACTACCGCGTTGCCTTGATCGCTGAGGCCGGCGGTTTCCGCACCGTCCTCGCTGCCCCGCTGTTGCGGGAAGGTGATCTCGTTGGCGTATTCGTCATGACGAGGGTTGAGCCGCAAGCTTTCAATCCCAAGGAGATCGCGCTCGTCGAGACATTCGCCGACCAGGCCGTGATCGCCATCGAGAATGCGCGGCTCTTCGAGGCGGTGCAGTCACGCACGCGCGAGCTTGCCGCGTCTGTTGGTGAGCTCGAGGCGCTTGGCGAGGTGAGCAAGGCGGTCAATTCGACGCTGGATCTCGACACGGTGCTGAAAACGATCGTCGCCAAAGCGGTCCAGTTGTCGGAGACGGATGCTGGAACCATCTACGTGTTCAGCAGCACGCGGCAGCAATTCCGCCCGCGCGCAAACTTCGGTATGAGCGATGAGCTTATCGCCGCCGTCTCAAACCAGACGATCGGCCTGGCCGACATGGGGATCGGCGACGCACCCGGGCGCTGCATGCCGGTGCAGTTTCCCGACCTCAGCGAGGCGACCTCATCCTTCCTTGTAAGAAAGACGATCGTCGACGCGGGATATCGCGGTATCCTGATCGTTCCGCTGCTGAGGCCCAACAAGATCGTCGGTGCACTGGTCGTCAGGCGCCACAAGCCAGGTGCCTTCCCTGAGCAAGTTGTCCACCTGCTGGAGACCTTCGCAGCCCAATCGGTGCTCGCGATCCAGAATGCCAAGCTGTTCCGCGAGATCGAGGAGAAAGGCCTGGAGCTGGAGGCCGCTAGCCGCCACAAGTCCCAGTTCCTCGCGAATATGAGCCACGAGCTCAGGACACCGCTCAATTCGGTCTTGGGCTTCACAGAACTGCTGGTCGACGGCATCTACGGCGAACTCCCGGACAGGGCAAAGACGACCGTCGCGCGCGTGCAGGCAAACGGCCGTCACCTCCTCGGGCTCATCAACGACGTACTCGACCTTTCCAAGATCGAAGCCGGCCAGCTCACGCTGGCGATCGAGGACTACTCGGTCGCGCAGATTGTTCGATCGACCGTTGCGGCCATCGAGCCACTGGCACGAGCGAAGGGTCTTGAGCTTTCAACGACTGTTGCCGCGAACCTTCCAATCGGCCGTGGGGACGAACGCCGTTTGACGCAGGTCCTGCTCAATCTTGCAGGCAATGCAGTCAAGTTCACCGAAACGGGTGCAGTCGACATTCTTGCCGATGCGGTCGACGGGCACTTCGAGATCACCGTCCGAGACACCGGTCCCGGCATCGCGTCCAAGGATCAGGCTCTCATCTTCGAAGAATTCCAGCAGGTCGACAACAGCAGCACCAGGCAGAAGGGTGGCACAGGTCTTGGCCTGGCGATCTCGAAGCGCATCGTCGAAATGCATGGCGGAACCATAGACGTCGAGTCCGTGATCGGGTCAGGGTCGACATTCCGTTTCAAGGTACCAATCCGGGTGAATAAGGACGTGAGGGCCGCATGAGCAAACGAATCCTGATGGTGGAAGACACCGAGGACAACCGCCAGATCATCCGCGATCTCATTGCCACCACCGAATACGAACTGATCGAGGCGGCGGACGGCGCCGCCGGCATCGCTGCAGCCGCAGCGCACAGGCCAGACCTGATCCTTATGGACATTCAGCTCCCGCTGATCGACGGGTATGAAGCGGCCCGCCGCATCAAGGCCGATCCGGCGCTCCGGCACATTCCGATTATCGCCGTCACCTCCTACGCGTTGTCGGGCGACGAGGCGAAAGCCCTTGCTGCCGGGTGCGATGGTTACATTGCCAAGCCATTCAGTCCGCGCCAGTTGCTTTCCGAGATTCGCGGGTTCCTTTCCTAGGGGAGGCAGCGCCTTGCACGATCCGCCACGCATTCTCGCGGTCGACGATACTCCGGAAAACCTCGAGATCCTGCGCATGCGCCTCGAGGCGAACGGCTACGAAGTTGCAACCGCCGCCGATGGTGAAGAGGGGCTTGCGAAAGCCCGCGAACTCGCGCCGGATCTGATCCTGCTCGACATCATGATGCCGAAGCTCGACGGCATCAGTGTGGTACGCATGCTCAAGCAGGACACCTCCCTGCAGGCGATTCCGGTCATCCTCGTCACCGCGAAGGCCGACACGCGCGATGTGGTCGAGGGGCTGGACGCCGGGGGCGACGACTATTTGACAAAGCCCTTCGAGCACCAGGCGCTGTTGGCGCGGGTGCGCTCGATGCTGCGCCAGAAGGCGCTTCACGACACTGTCGCGAGCCAGGCCAAGCGCCTTGAGGACCAAGCCGCGCAACTTTCCGACTGGAACCGCGCGCTCGAGCAAACGGTGGCCGGCCAGGTGACGGAGCTCGAGCGAATGGCGCGGCTCAGGCGGTTCCTGCCCGAACAGGTCGCCGACCTCATTGTTGCGGCGGGCAATGGAGACGCGCTCTTGCAGAGCCACCGTCGCGAGGTGACCGTAGTCTTTTGCGATTTGCGCGGCTTTACGGCCTTCGCGGAGACCGCCGAACCCGAAGAAGTCATGACAGTTCTTGCCGAGTATCATTCCTGTCTTGGTGAACAAATCGTCAGCCACGAGGGAACTCTCGAGCGGTTCGTGGGCGACGGTATCGTCGTGGTTTTCAACGATCCACTGCTATGCGCCGACCACAGCGAGAGAGCCGTTTCGATGGCTGCTGCGATGCGCGACGCAATTGCCGAGCATTCCGAGCGATGGCGCAAACGGGACTATTTGCTGGGCTTCGGGATCGGCATTGCGAGGGGCCACGCAACCATAGGGCGCATCGGTTTTGATCAGCGCTCGGACTATGCCGTCATCGGCACTGTGTCGAACCATGCTGCCCGATTGTGCGAGGAGGCCAAATCCCGCCAGATTCTCGTTAGCCAACGGGTCCTCGGCGCTGTCGAGTCGCTGGTCGAATCCGTTCTTGTTGGCGAACTGACGCTGAAAGGTTTTCGCCGCCCGATGCCGGCCTATGAAATCATGCGGTGGATCGGTCGGCCAAGCTAGCGTTGGACGCAGGCTGGTTTCTTTCGAACGGCGGCACAAAGCAGCCCAGCCACCGACCGATCTCAAGATCGCCGCACGGGGAGAAAGCGGTCATTCCGTGATTAACAACCAATGACAGCCCCTGACACCGCGCCTTCTCGCCTGTTCGCTCGGAAGGTCATTCGTTGCGCCAGTATGGGTGGGAACAGCTGAACCGGCGCGAGCCGATCAGCTGGCGTTCAGTCCCCGATATCGTTCCTTCGACATGCAGATCATTCGCGGTCATGTCGGGTAAGACAGTGTAACCCTGGTCGACAAGCTGCAGTTTCAGCTCTGCGAGGTGGCGCTTGAATCCGCTTTCGATGTGGCTGTGAGGATACCGCCATCCGTTCCTGCATGCACGCACGAGGATGTCGGAATACAGTAGAGCGCTGGCGGCTTTCACCGCATCTTCGGGAATCAGCTTGCCGTTGGTTTGGGCGCCTTCAGACAAGCATGGCCCCGCCGATACGGACAGCACCAGTATTGCGGCCAAGACAGACAATTTTGTCATGGATCCCTCCGTGTTTCCGAGTCTGCCAAGCGACCAGACCCTGCCGGCCTGCGGAGGCTAGAATGCTGACCCGTCGGATGGAATCGTGCAAATGCAGTGTTTTCGATGACGCATCTGTAGTATTTTCGCCCTGACGCTAGAGTTCTTGGCCACAGGTCGGCAGCGGATGGGAAATTTGAAACGATGCTTGGCGCCGTAGGCAATCGTCTCGCCGGCCTGTCGGATCGGGAGCTGGTGGTCGCGGCAAAGTTCGCCGAGGGGATGACCTATCGCGAAATCGGCGAGACACTCTTCATAGCGCCTACCACCGTTCGGACCCATCTTTCGGCCATCTACCGGAAACTCGATGTTCGCAGCAAAGTGGCACTTGCTGCGTTGCTTGCCGATCACCGCCAGCAGGACCTCGGCCAAGCACCACCCGACAGCCTTTCGATGGACGAGTCGGGGCCGCCAGTCGTCGCGGTTCTCCCGTTCGACAATCTAAGCGGAGAAGAACGCTGGACTCGTATCGCTGATGGTTTGTCGGCGGACCTCATAGTTGATCTCGCCCGTTACCGCGACCTAGCGGTGATCGCCCGTCAGACAATGCTTTCCTACAAGGGACGGCATGCTGACGTCCGAGACCTCGGACGAGAGTTGAATGCTGACTATGTGATCGAGGGAAGTTTTCAAGTGGACGGGCAGCGGGTGCGCATTCGCGTGCAACTCGTCGACGCCCACACAGGGGTTGATGTCTGGACGGTGCGTTACGATCGGTCCGCGAACAACCTGTTTGCGATGCTGGACAGCGTGACCGAGAACATCATCAATGTCCTCGCGACTGGCCACGGTCAGCTCGCCAATCTGCGACGCGATGCGGCTCGTCGGAAGCCTCCGGCAAGTTTGCAGGCCTATGACTGCTACCTGCTTGGGCTTGAGCAGAAGCACCTTTTCAGCCGTGCGTCGAACAAGGAGGCGATACGGCTGCTGACGCGTGCAATCGAACTCGATCCGGGTCTTGCAAGAGCCTGGACCGCGTTGGCACTTGCGCATGCTGTGGATGCTATCAACGGGTTTACTGACGACGTTTCCGGCTCGATCGAGAGCTGGAGCAAATGTGTCAAGCAAGCGCTGGCACTCGATCCGGCCGATAGTTACGCCCGCATAATGCTTGCTGATCTTCGGGCATTGCAGGGCGATATCGACGCTGCTGTCGAAGAACATGACCGAGTGTTGGCGGCGGCTCCAAATGACGCTGACGCACTTGCCTTTCTTGCGGGTAGCCTTGCTCTCGTTGGAAGAGACCCGAAGCGGGGCTACGAATTGGCCAAGCGAGCGGTCCGGCTAAATCCGTATGTTCCCTGGTACTATGGAATGCTTGCGCGATGCAGCTTCGTTCTTGGCCTTCACCGGGAATCGTTGGTCGCGCTACGTCAAGCTGCGCCAGACTCGCCCGCCACACTTCTATTTCTAGCAATGGCTCATGCGATGCTCAATGAAACGCCTCAGGTCGCCAGGATCAATGCGCGACTGAAGGACGAATTCCCGGACTTCACGGCCGAAGTGTTCATCAGCACCTATCCGGTAACCAATCCTGTCGCCATTGCTGCGATCAGGGAAGGCGCCCGTCGTGCGGGTTTGGCATAGCTTCAATCCCAGTCGCCCGCGCGCGGCTCTACTGGTCCGAAAACCTCACGCTCACGCCGCGCTGCCGAAAATATGCCTGCATCAACTTCCTGCCCGAGCGGTTGTTCTGTGCCAACTTGGTCGGGTCGAACACCGCCTGTTTTATCCCTTCTCGTGTCAGAGCCGCCTTAAGCGTCGCGATATGTGCGTCGATGTCGGCATTGTCCGCCCGGAGGGAGGCATAGATACTTTCGGTAGCCTGGGCCACGGTCGGTTCGCTCACAGGTGTCGTCCTTTGGTTGGTTGAGCGGCGGCTTACCACAGATTCGCGGCTCCGCCGATACCGATGAGACCGTTAGTCGTCTACCGGCATAGCAGGTTCCTGGCGCGAGCCGACCCCCAGTTGGTCGCTGGAGGTGTCTGCTTTCGGATAACCGCAAAATTGCCGACTTCCGCTCCCACCTGCGATGCGTGGTCGCGAAAGCGAACCGTTTCTTATGGGGCTTCGTAGAGCTCCAGCGGCAATCCATCCGGGTCGCTGAAAAAGGTAAACCGTTGGTTTGTATATGGGTCGATCCGGATTGGCTCAACGGCAACGCCGGCGGCTTCCAGGCGCATGATTGCGGGATCAAGATTCGCCACGGCAAATGCCAGATGTCTCAGGCCTGCCGCCTCCGGATAGGACGGCCGCATCACGGGTGCAGGGAAGGAGAACAATTCCAGCTGGACGGAGCCGATCCGCAGATCCGCCTTCCATGACTGCCGCTCCTCCCGATAGACCTCCCGGATCAGATCGAGGCCGAGGAGTTCGACATAGAACCGTCGCGACCGGTCGTAGTCGGTGCAGATGAGCGCGACGTGGTGAATGGCGTTCAGCATGCTACGAACTCTAGCCAAGCTGGGATCTGAGGCCAAGGTCATACGGATTTCATCTGCGCCTGATCGGCGACATGATGTTGCCGCCAGAGCGCAACCAGGCAACACATGTCTTGAGCCTCTCCCATGTTTTAGCTTGATAGGGTAGATTGTTGCACCGGAAGGGGGCGATGCACCACTCATTTGGACAATTCGAACTCGATGAAGCTGCTCGCAAACTGTCGCTGAGAGGCGTTGGGCAGAAAATCCAGCCGCTTGTTTTTGACTTGCTGGTGTACCTGGTCCGCAACGCGGGCAGAGTCGTCCCCAAAGACGAACTGATGGACGCTCTTTGGCCCGATGTCATTGTGACTGAAGCTTCGCTTCAGCGCGTGGTCAGCCTCACCCGCAAGGCGCTTGCAGCAGGCGGGTTGCAGGACGCGATACACAGCTACGTTCGCCACGGTTATCGCTTCGCCATCGATGAGCCGGGGCTGGGATATGCACAGCCTGCCTCGTTCCAAGGGGCCGACGATCTCGCTGAGGCTCGCAGGCTGGCCGCCGCACGCGATTGGAGCGCGGCTGCAAAACTCTTCGCCAATCTTGCAGAGATTGAAGCTCTCTCTTCGGCGGACATCGACCTTTGGGCTCTGGTCGTCGAATGTGGCGGGCGGCCAACCGAGGCGATCCCTGTGCTGGCTCGCGCTGTAGCGGCTCATATCGAAGCTGGCGATTTCGCGCGCGCCGCGAGATCTGCCGTCACGCTCGCCAAGATCCAGGCCGAACGCGGATCGAGTGCCGTTGCGGAGGGATGGCTGGAACGTGCTGCTTCGCTTCTGTCTCAGTCGCCAGACGACAGTACGCAGTCATATCTGCTCTGGATGAGATCGCGCCTTGCATCCTCGGGCGGTCGCCCGGAGGAAGCGCTTCAACTGGCGTCAGCCGCCCACGCGATAGCTGAAAATTGCGAAGATCCTGGCCTGCGAGCGCTGACCCTGACGTACAAGGGATTTTTCAATCTGGCCCTCGGCAAGATCGATGAGGGCAGCGAGCAGCAAAACCATGCGGCGGCGATCGCGTTGTCGAGTCAAGTCGACCCCATCACCGGTAGCCTGGTGTACTGCAATATCCTCTGGAGTTGCAGGACCTTTGCCGACTGGCCGCGGGCTCGCCAGTGGAGCGAAGGCTTTGAAAGCTGGTGCACCGCAAGTTTTGCGCAAACATCAGGAGCCTGTGACCTTCATCGCGCGGAAGTCGTCGCAGCGCAGCAGATATTGCCTGAGGCCCTCACCTGCATAAACGAGGCGCTTCCCAAACTCTCCGCGGAGGAATCCTGGTCGCTTGGCGAAGGCTTTCGCGTCCGTGGTGATATCTTCGCCATGATCGGCGATCTCGCAGCGGCGCGCGCCGACTACGATCAGGCCTATGCACTCGGCTGGGATGCGGAGCCGGGCAACGCCCAGCTGTTGTTCGAAACCGGCGATCTGGACGGTGCGCTGGCCGCACTTGATCGGGCTTTACAGGGGATGTCGTGGTTCCATCTTCAGCGACGCGGAAACCTGTTGGTGAACGCGGCCTGCATAGCGGCGCGCGGTGGGCGCTCAGCCCAAGCATCAATCTATCTCGCTGAAATCGATGCACAGCCAGAGCGCTGGCGACAGCCGGCTACGCAGGCTTTGATAGCCGAAACCAAGGCTGCGCTTTGCGAGCCCGGCGACCCGAACGGAAATCGGCTTCTGCTACTGGCCCGGCAACTCTGGACCAGCACAGGCGTCGATTATCATGCGGCGAGGGTTCGGCTACAGCTAGCAAAGGCATTGCTGAACTCGGGCGACATCAGTGGGGCGAAGGTGGAAATCACCGCGGCGGAGAGATCGGCTCGCCACCTGGGATCGCAGCGTTTGGCAGAGGAAGCCGCGATGCTTCGCCATAGCCTTTCGCAAGATAGCCAGTCGCCTGGCGACGGCTCTATGCAAGCGCTGACTGCTTGACCCCTGCCCTCCTGCTTGCCTGGATGATCTGCTGATACGGTTGTCAGCCGGCGATCGGAAAGATCAGCCAGAGATCAGCCCTGGATAAGGACGATCAGTCCCCCAAGACGTATTTTTTCCCAGCCATGCAGACACGCGTGGCCATCAGCGGCGCCGGCGAAGGGTCGGCGCGAAAGTGAAAGGGAAAATCATGAACCTCTTTGTCATCCGTCGCCCGAGCGCGTGGGCATCTCTGCAGGAACTCGAAGCCGCCGGCGCGAAATCGGCAAAGGTCGCCAAGGAGCAGATGTCGGGCACGGTCAACTGGATCCGCAGTTACGTTGTGCATGAACCCGATGGGCGCATCGGCACCTTCTGCATCTACGAGGCCAAGGACGGTGAGGCCATCCGGGATCACGCCAAGCGCGTCGGCATGCCTGGCGAGGAATTCTACCCGGTTGCCGACACCGTCATCCTTCGGAACGATCCGATTTCGACGGCGGCCGCCTGACGACCTCCAGTCGCTGCCTCGCGTGGTCAACGTGAGGCAGCGTCATCCAACCAGCAAGCAATGATCAGAACGGCGCCTGGAGCGGCCTGCCCGCATTCTCTGGCGCCACGATTCCTGACCAGTGGAGAAAACGATGTTTCACTACCTAAAGCGCATTTCGATCGGGCTGAGGGCGCGCAGAGCCGAAAGGGCTTTGCGCGAACTACCTGACCATATCCTGAAGGACATTGGCATTCGCCGCGCTGCGATCTCCTACGCCGTTCGAGAGCATCTCAAGGAAGATTGCGTCTGAGTGCTCGCCCTCAAATGGAACCAAAGACATGGAAATTCTCATAAACATGGCGAATATCATGTATGTGGTCGCCTACTTCACCTTGGATATTCTGCGGTTGAGAATCCTCACCACAGCGGCCGCAATCTGCCTCGCCGTGTATTTCTACAGCCAGCCGACGCCGCTCATGAACGTCGTCGGCTGGAATGTCTTCTTTGTGCTGCTGAACCTGGTCCAGATTGGCCGAATCTTGAAGTCTCGCTACAGCTGAAGCAAGGCTCGCCGACACGCTGAATGTCGGGTCGAATGCAGCCGCAGCCTGCTCCAAGTTGCCAGAGCAATTCCAGGAAAAGTGTGAAACGGCTTTCCGTCCGGAGTTGCGTCCAAACAAGGGGTAAGGCAGTTTGCCACGGACATTTTGGGGGGCGTAGGCATCGTCGTGACCTGACCCAATCCGAACATTGCTTTGGCGCATGGAAGCGGCGCGCGGACGCAATGCCCTGGGTTCAGAAACAGAACCGCGCGAGGCTGCCTTTCCCATCTAGAGCAAAGAATCTCCTGGAGCGCATCGCCGATTACCCTTTGGTGAAATGACGGAATCCGTAGCCCCCGCGCGCCGAATGGAGTAGAGTATCCCATAAATCGGTCTGCGAGCGAACGTCGCCCGGAGGTTTGTCGTGACCGTCACCAAGCGAATACGGTTGCTGATGGCCTCACTGAGGGTCACGCCCCTCGGAATAGGCCCGGATCGGCTTGTCTGCATTGCTGCGCTCGTTGCGTGCATTTCCTGGCTCGGAATTGCTGGTGGTGCGGCGACCGCAGGGCCGCTTCATGACGCTGCGCGGGAGGGCGACGCCGGAAAGGTTGCCGAACTCCTGGCACAAGGCGCCAATGTGAACGATCGCGACGAGAGCCGTCAGACCCCGCTGATCGATGCGGCGCTTGCCGGCAAGACCGAGGTCGCCATTGCGTTGATCGAGGCCAAGGCCGACATCGAAGCCCGCAACGATCGCGGCTTCACCGCGCTACATGCGGCAGCCTACTCAGGAAGCCTGGACATTGCAAAATTGCTGCTCGACCACGGGGCCGAGGTCGACGCGTTGAGCACGCACAAGATCACGCCGCTGCATGTGGCAGCAGAAGAGAACCAGACGGCCATCGCGGAGCTGTTGATCGCGCGCGGCGCACAGGTCGAGGCAATCCAGGAATACGGGTACACGCCTCTCAGCCGCGCGACATTCTATCAGAGCACCGACGTGATGGTTTTGCTCAAGAAGCACGGCGCAAAATGCCAACCCAAGGAAACGATGGGGTCGTCGTACAAGGTGTGCATCGCCCTCGGCAACTGACATCGAGAAAGGTTACTGGAGGAGAACATGACAGAGAACCGTTCCAGAAGGTTTGACAGTTTGCTTTGCGCGGGAGTAGCCGCCGCCTCCCTCCTCCTCTTCGGCACCGGTGGATCCCACGCCGGCGACGGAGTGAACACCGGATACTTCGGCAACGTCGCCATCCTGGGTTATGATCCGGTAGCATACTTCACCGACGGTCGCGCGACGATGGGTTCGCCCAACATCTCGAGGAAGTGGCTCGGAGCGACGTGGTACTTCGCCAGCGTCCAACACCGGGATGCCTTTGTTTCCGAGCCGGTGCGCTATGCCCCTCAGTTCGGCGGCTTCTGCACCGGGGGAATGTCAGTTAAGGAGGCATCCGCGAACCTTGACCCGGAAGCCTTCCGCATCGTCGATGGCAAGCTCTTCCTGTTCTCCGGAAAGGAGGGCCTGGAGGAAGACTTCGATGCCAACCCGGCGCCTGTCATTGCGAAAGCGGAAGCCGAATGGCCCGCAGTGGAGGCCAAGGAACTCGAGGCTAGAGCGGCCGCCAACTAGCTCCGGCGCGATGTCGTGAGCCCGCAAGTTGAATGGCGCCCGTCACGGAGACACCGAGAAATTCCAGACTGTGACGGAGTCCGGCCAAGCGTACTCGTCCTGCGTATCGCTGCTCCCGTTGGGATTGCGGTAGACCGGGCTGCAGAATTTGCGGCCGAGCAAAGTCGCTGAGGATCGCGTGCAGAACAGGTTGTCCTCTAGAGTGAACGCGCCGGCGATCATACTGTTTTGAGAGCTCAGGGCGAAGTCGCCGTTTGCATTCAGCTCCATCACAAACGGCGCACCATTATGTTGATGCCCGATCCATGTGTGGTTGATAGTCAGGGCCTGTATAGCAGAGGCGTCGAGGCGGTCCTCCGCCCGCCCGCGGAAGTCGTAGCTCCACTCCGGCATCCCCGCGGCGCGAAGAGCATCCAGCCGGTGATCGAGATCCTGTTGCCGCCGATGATGGGCGTACACGACGCGAAGGCCGGCGAGGTTCTGCTCGTGGGACCTTTCCAGCATTGCTGCGACCGCGTTGTGCGCTTCCGCCATTCGGCCCAGACGCGCGTTTGTCATGGCCAGCGTTTCAAGGCCGAGGTCGCTCCGCTCTTCCGGCTGGAGTTCGTGCAGCGCCTGGATGGCCTTCTCGTATTGCCGGTTCATGTAGAGCACTAAGGCATAATAATCGAAGACCTGCGCCCGCGGCTTGGGATCGAGTTGCAGCACGCGTTCCATGGCCGCTAGCGCCTCCGGGTTCTGACCGGCGTAGGTCAGTACGATCGCCAGGTTGAGCTCTGCCTCGGCACCATTCGGATCGAGTGCCACCGCCTTCTGGACCGACACGATCGCCTCGTCCATTTCGCCGTCGAGCATCTGCAGGATGCCGAGCACGGCATAGGCGCGCGGAGACTGGGGGTTGAGTTCCAGCGCTCGCCCCGCCGCTTCATAGGCGCGCTGGCGAGCGACGGCGCTCAGCATGATGAGCTGGTAGTCGAAACCCAGCACGTCCACGGTAGCCCGGGCGTAGCCCGAATAGGCGTCTGCGAACCCAGGATCGAGCTTGATCGCGCTTTGATAAAGGGCGAGAGCCTCCCCGAGAGACTTGTAGTCGAGTGCATACACTTTCTGCTCGGCTCGGATATAGAAGTCGTAGGCTTCCAGATTTCGGGTCGGGAGGCGCGCAATCTGGGTTCTCTCGCCCTCCGTCAGCCGTACCGAGAGGGCCTCGACGATGCGTCCGATCAGTTCGTCCTGCAGCGCGAATATCTTGGAGTAGTCGCGGTCATACCGCTCTGCCCAAACGTTGCTTCCCGTCGTCACATCGATGAGCTGCACGTTGATGCGAACTGCGTCCCCCTCACGGCGAACGCTGCCCTCGAGCACGTAACGGACGTTCAATTGCTCCGCGATCTGCCGGACGTCCAGGGTTCGATCCTTGAATGAGAATACGGAATTGCGAGCGATAACGAGCAGCCCGGAAATCTTCGATAGATCAGTGATGAGATCGTCCGTGAGCCCTTCGGCGAAATAGTCCTGCTCGGATTTGTCGCTGATATCACCGAACGGCAATACGGCGATGGAGGGCTTGCCCGCCGCCGCGCCGACAGTGGTGGGACTGTGGTCAGGAAGAAGTGCAGTCGCCTGCGGCCAAAGGAATAACACAACGCGGCCTACCGCTAGGAACACGAACAGTACCGCGGGGATCATGAACCATCGCCGGGAACGCAGCTTCTTGGGGATTGCGGTCTGCTCCAACAGGACCCGATAGACGCGGACTGGCTCGGCGATGTTCTTGAGGTGCTGTTCGCCCAACGACTTGAAGGCCAAGCCAAGCTTGTTCCTGGCTTGATCGTAAGCAGCTCCCGAGATGACCACGCCGCCTGGATCGCTGAACCCCTCCAGCCGGGCAGCGATGTTGACGCCATCGCCATAGAAGTCATCCCCATCGATGATCACGTCACCCAGATTTATCCCCATTCGGAAAACGATCCGGGAGTCCTCGGGAACATTAAGGTTCTGCTGCGCGGCAATTTGCTGAATTTCGACAGCGCATGCCACGGCATCAACGACGCTGGTGAACTCGACCAACGCCCCGTCGCCCATGAGCTTGACGACGCGGCCGTGGTACCCATTGATCAACGGTTCGATGAATTCGCGGCGAAATTCTTTGAGCCGAGAAAGGGTGCCTGTCTCGTCCAGGCCCATCAGGCGGCTGTACCCCACCACGTCGGCGGCGAGGAGCGCGACCAACTTTCGTTCCAGATGTTGACCCTGTTCCATTTCAGGCAGAACTATAAGGAAAGCGTAGTGGCAAGACCATACTCACTGGCTAGCGAGAGGTAGCAGCAAGCAGTCCCTTCTCCGATGCGGTACGTTACAAAATCGGCTGCGAGCGTTCGCCTTGAATTCCGAAAAGGTGATGTTCGACGGAATATCGGCTCCTGACGCAACCGCGACCTCCATCATGGTCACCCGCGATGTCTGCTTCCGGGCGCGGTTTGCCTCTATGGCCGACATAGAGGCGCATTGCTGCCATTCGCAACGCGGACAATGAAGGTCACCGTTGGGTCACATCGCATCATCCGACGCTAGCAACTGAACCTCCGCAACGGGCCGAACCCGGTCGTTGGAGTGATCGGGTTTTGCCCCTAGCTCGCAGCCGCTGCCGAGACCTTTTTGGGCACGGCCCGCTGCCGGCGCGGGCGGCGTTTGGCGGTCAGCTTGAGGGCAACCGGCGGCTCTTTTGACAGCGCGCCCAGCACGGCGGCTACCATGTCATGCGCGACGAAATCGGCGTTCATGTCATGGGCCAGCTTGGCGGCCGCTTCCTTGTCGTCATTGCCGGTCTCCGACCAGAACACGATGCCCACCCGCAGCGACGCCTTCGCACGCTTCAGCCGGCGAACCAGAAAACGGGCGTGCTTGACGGAATCCCGGTTGAGGAAGCCGACCACGACGCTGTCGATGGTCTCGAGCTCGAGGCGGCGGATGCTCGCCGGTTCCATCTCGGCGAAGCCCGCCTTCAACGCTGTCGCGCCCTGCACTTCCAGCACCTGCGCCAGCATCGCGGCTGCGGCATCGTCGAGTTCGCCACGCCCGCCGGAGCAAAGCACCGACATGCCGGTGCCATCGGGCAGCTCCGGCTCGTCCTCGCCGGCGGTATCGCCATCGTCGGCCGCCTCCCCCGCTTCGGCCGGGTCATCCTCTTCGGCCGCTTCCTCATGTGCGCTGTCGTCGAGGTTTGCCACCAAGGTCAGGGCACTGGCCGCCACCTGACGCCTTTGTGCGTCACCCATGACGCCGCGCACCCGGTCCCGCTCGCCCAGCAGCAGTGCCGGAATTGCCACCTTGTCGTAGAATTCGACCAGATATTTCTCTTCCAGCATCTCCTCGGCGTGGTCGGTGGCTTCCTCCGGATCACCGGCCAGCAGCCGCTGGTAGAGGCGCGCATGCGGTTCGAGTACGGGCTCGTTGCCGAACAGCACGTCGAGGAATTCGAACTGCGGCACGTGCCTGCCCAGCACCACCAGGCAGACGGTGAGCGGTGTTGACAGGACCAGTCCGAGCGGCCCCCACAGCCAGGTCCAGAAGATGGCCGCAACGATGATCGCCAGCGGCGACAGCCCCGTCCGCGACCCGTAGAGCCAGGGTTCGACGACATTGCCGGTGACCAGTTCCATCACCACGAACAGCGCGGCCGTCCACAGGACGAGCGACCAGCCGGGTGCCACGGCCAGCGCCAGGAACAGCGGCAGCAGCATGCCGATGGCCGGGCCGATATAGGGAACGAAACGCAGCGCCAGCGCGAGCAGCCCCCACAGCAGGGCATTGGGAATGCCGAGGATCCACAGTCCAATGGCAATGGGTATGGCGTAGACGATGTTGACGACCAATTGCATCAGCAGATAGAGGCCCACCCGCTTGCCGGCATCCCGAAGCGCCTCAGTGGTGCGGTGAAGGTCGCCGTAGCCGACGAGCCGGATGAAGCGGTCGCGCAAATCCTCCCGTTCGAGCAGCATGAAAATGACTACGACGATGATCAGCCCGGCCGATCCGAGCGGGCTTATCAGCGGGCCGACGATGTTCTGCAGGACTTCGAGCGGCCGTTCGCGCGCGACGATCTCGACGGGCACCGGCTCGCGCACCGGCTTGTCCGGCGTGGCGGCCGGCAGCGAAGCGTCCTGCCTGTTGATCTCCTGGCCGACGCGCTCGACCACGCGGCTCAATTTGGCAATGATGCCTCCCCCGACGCCGGTTTCCTTGAGCGAACGGATCTTGGTCAGGATGTTGGTCTGGTAGACCGGGATGTTTTGCGCCAGTTCGCTGACCTGGGTGACGACGATGAAGCTGAACAGGGCAAGTGCAGCGAAAGCGCCGAGCACGCTGGCAATGACAGCCGCAATCCTGGGAATGCCGACCCGTTTGAGCGCCGCGACGAGCGGCGCGAGCGCGAAGGTCAGCAGCAGCGCGATGGCGATCGGCAGGAAAACCTCGCGCCCGAAATACAGCGCCGCCACCGTCGTGACGGTGGTCGCCACGTTGGGCAACGACGTTCGCGGATGGGGCGCCGCGGCCGCAAGAATGTCCTCCAACCCATGAGCCGGAGACGCCGTGCCGTTTCGACGATTGGCCGCCACTTGGTCTCTCCCCTGCCAACCGCCATGATCGGGCATATTGAGCCGGCGTGCAACTTTCGCCAGTTGACGGGCTGGCTAGCGGGTTTTCGCGCCTCTGCGTAAGGTCATCGCCGCGGATACGCTGCCCTGCACACGGACATCACGGTGTCGCGCAGCCAGCGATGCGCCGGGTCGGCATCCATGCGCGGATGCCACATCGCCGATATTTTGAACTCCGGCACGGGCAGCGGGATTTCGAAGGCCGCAAGACCCGCCGTGGCGGCGTGGTCGCATGCCATGGTGTTGCCAAGACACGAACGCGGCACGGCCGCGACCAGATCCGACTGGCGTGCGATCCGCATCGCATCCGGGTAGCCGGGCACGATAACCCTTATTGCCCGTTTCAGCCCCAGCCTCTGCAGGGCGGCATCGATCGGCTCGATCGGATCGCCTTCCCTGCAGGCCACCACATGGTTGCAGGCCGCATAATTTTCGGGCGTCACCACTGTTCCCAGAAGGGGATGCCCAATCCGGGCGACGCCGACAAGCCTGTCGTGGAACAACAACTGAGTGCGTATCTCCGGCGCGGAGGTGCCAAGCACGCCGATCTCCAGATCGATCAGCCCCTCCCGTAGCGGTCGCGCATCCTTGTTGGGTTTGGCGACAAAGCGCAGGCAGATGCGTGGCGCCGCCTGCGTGACGGCGGTCACGACGGGGCCGGACAGAAATTCCAGGAAGGCTTCGCTGACACGTATGGTGAATGTCAGGTCGAGCGAGGTGGCGTCCACGTCGGTGATTTGCGGCCGCAGCACCGCTTGCACGTCCCGCGCGAGCTCATGGACGCGGTCGCGCAGCTCGGCGGCGCGCGGTGTCGGCACAAGTCCCCGCCCGGCGCGGACGAGCAGCGGGTCGCCCGTCGCTGCCCGAAGCCTGGTCAGGGTCCGGCTCATGGCCGATGTACTCAAGCCGAGACGACGGGCCGCACCGGTCACGCTGCCCTCGGCGAGCAACACATCCAGCGCTGCGAGAAGGTTCAGATCCACATCGGCATTGTCCATGCAATGAGCCTACCCCACTCGCTCCGTATGACATAGCGCCCGATGCAACTATACCTTGATTGTGATGCGTCTGGCGCCCGGCGTGTGGTTGCTTATATCCGCGGTCAACCCTCACCACCCGAAAGACATTCACCCATGCCCACAGCCGTTTTGAGCGATCGAGCCCGCACAATCCTCCTCATTGGCGCATCGCGTGGCCTCGGCCATGCCATGGCGGCCGAGTTCCTGAAGAAGGGATGGAACGTGGTCGGCACCATCCGTGGCGGTGGAAAACGGACCCTGTTGCACGATCTGGCGGCCGAGTATGGCGGTAGGGTCGAGATCGAGATCCTGGACATTTGCGAGCCCGATCAGCTCGCGGCGCTGCACGACCGCCTGTCCGGCAGACTGTTCGACATGCTGTTCGTCAACGCCGGCGTGAGCAACAACCCGTTCGAAACGATCGCGGATGTGACGACCGACGAGTTCGTCAGGGTGATGGTCACCAATTCGCTGAGCCCGATGCGTGTCATCGAAAGCCTGGAGCCATACGTTCCCGCGACAGGTCTGATCGGCGTTATGTCATCCGGGCAAGGCAGCGTCGCCAACAACGAGACCGGCCAGCGCGAGGTCTATCGCGGCAGCAAGGCGGCCCTGAACATGTTCATGAGAAGCTTCGCCGCCCGCCAGGCCGGCACATCGCGCGCCATGGTGGTGATGGCGCCGGGCTGGGTCCGAACCGATCTGGGCGGCCCGGACGGACGGCTGAGCATCGAGGAGAGCATTCCCAGCTTGGTGAACGTGCTTCTCGCGAAGCAGGGAAAACCGGGCCTGGAATATCTCGATTATCTCGGCCGTACGCTCCCCTGGTGACATTGTTCGAGATCAAGGCGCTGCATCCCGTTACGGTTCGTTGCTCGCGACACGATCAATGGCGTCGGTCAGCCGTTTCCGCTCCTTGTTGATCCACTGACCCTCCGAGTAGTTTTGGAGAAACGCCTCGGCGAACTCCACAGGATCCTCCCCGACGATCGCACGGATCGGGGTTCCGATGGCCGCGCTCTGCTCGAAGAGATCCGCGAGATCCTCCAGCATCGACACCAGGGTGTCGCCTTTCGTTATCGCCCCGAAGTACATCAGGTATCGATCCAGCGCATCGATCGCCGCGCGATAGTTCGCGGGAAGCTGTGCCGTGCGCGCCTTGTAGTGCCGGTAACGCTTCTTCTGCTCGATCGACACTGCGATCTGCTCAATCCACCCTGTGGCCATGTCTATTTCCTTTCCGTGTGAAGCTGCTCGAGCCGTTCCGCGAGGAAACTCCACGTCCTCCAGAACTCTTCGAGATATTCCCGTCCCCGAGCGTTGACCGAATACACCTTGCGCGGCGGCCCCTTCTCGGACGGGATCTTCTCCACGTCGACGAGGCCCTTTTGCTCGTTCCTGATGAGCAGGGCGTAGACGGTGCCTTCGGCGATGTCGGAGAAGCCCTGCTCCCGCAACCGTGCCGTGATCTCGTAGCCGTACGCGGGCTGCACGGAGAGGATCGCGAGGATGATGCCCTCCAGCGTGCCCTTCAGCATCTCCGTCATCTGCTTGCCCACGCAACATCTCCTGTAGCTACTAAGCGTTACTAACTACCAGTATATAGCAACACTGAATAGTGGCCGTCAACCCCCGTGCCCTCCAGATGCACTGACCCGGGGCAGACCAGCGCCTGACGCCCTGGCCATCGCCACCTTGGCCATCAACCGCCCGGTCCGTCGTCTCACAGGGGGGAGCGCAGAGCGTCATTTTCTCGAGGGCTGAGGTTTGCCAAAACGCGTTGCGCGCGGCTCCCCGGCCAGCGCGACAGCGGATGAGCGCCAAAAGGCCGCTCCAGGTGCTTTTGCACGTGGTGCGTCTCCACAGTAAATCGGCCGGCGATAATGTCTGGCAGCCAAAGTGCGTCAGGGTTGGCGTCAAGTCGCGTCGGTAGAAGGTCGCAGCGCGGCGCCAGCGGATGCGTCAGCCTCTGCCGGCGGCCACTCACGCTACAGTGATCGGCAGGGATGAAACCCCACGCTGCCAGCGGCGTTCTAACGCTGCAACGCAGTCGAGGTTTCCAATGCAAACCGCATGGTTCTCCAAACCCGTGGTGGTTTCCGTCGGCGTCACCGGTTCCACCCGCAATCTGTCCAATACCCAGCAGGCTTCACGACACATTGGCGCGACACAGGCAGCGTGAAGCATCAGTCCGCGCTGCGCGCCTGCCGCCGGGCGACCAGTGGCGACGTGTCCCCCGACATCGCCAGGGAGGCTTTTGTCGAGGCTGCGCGCGAGGCGCATATCCTGGTCGAGTAGGCCGGGTCGAGCAAGCCGGCCGCGTTCGGACCATGGCGGCCGTTCACATTTTCGTGATCAACGGAACCGGTTGAAACGGCAGGCGTTTTTTTGCAGGCGTCTTTTTCTCAGGCAACACTAGGCGCCTTTTCTCAGGCAACATCAGGAGGCGTTTATGCGCGTCATGAATCTCGCCACCCTCGCCCTCATCATCCTTGGCGGTCTCAACTTTCTGTCCATGGGTGTAACGGGCTACGACGTAATCGGCACGGTCCTCGGGGGCGCCATGCTGGCCCGCCTGGCCTATCTGGTCATCGGCCTTGCAGCCATATGGCAGCTTATGCCGGGCTTCCAGAGCTTGACGGTTGGAGAAGTCGATGCCGAACGGCATATCCATCATCATCCGTGACCGGTAAGGTGGGGGCGGCGGAAAATCCGCCGCCCCCATCGCATGAAGGCGATCAGGCGGCCGCCATCTGAAGCGCGGGGGCGAATTTCAAGCATTCTTCACGTCCTGCAAAAATCAGGAGCCTCGCTGGCGAGCAAGCGAATCCAGGACCTGGCTGATTTGACGGGCGCCACTCAAATTCACCACTGGCACCAGCGGCCCGCGGATTGCCCGCTCCGCCTCGATGGCAGGCCGGCTGTCGCGATCGAAATTCCAGATGTAGCGGAGAAACGACAGGTACTCCGCATCCAGCCGCTCGGTGCATCCGGCAGGCAGATCAGGCCGGGGGCGGTTCAACACGCTGCGCAGGACCACACGTCTCAGACAGGTGGTGCGAGGCGTGTTCAGCCAGACAACGAGATCGGACTTGGGAAGCCTCAAATCAAAGGTCTGCCGGTAGTAGTTTCCCTCACAGACCCAGCCGGCACCCGCAACCGCCGCGCCGACGCGTGCCCGGAAAACTTCGGGTTCGGGTTTGCTCCAGCCTGGTCCCCAGAAGAGCTTGTCGAGATGCACGACCGGCAAATGCAGCCGCTCACCGATCTGCCGCGCAAGGGTCGACTTGCCGCTTCCGGCGTTTCCGAGAATTACGATCCGCTGCATCATTTTGGCTTTGCGAGTTCCCGGACACAGTAGTCAACCTGGCGACTGAATTTCGGCCGGCCAGACTCAGACTGTTCGCGCCCCATGCCTGGCCAGCGCGTGCTCGATCAGCACGTCGATGGTCTGGCTGTAGCCTATGCCTGACGCCGCCAGCGCCTTGGCATACATCGAGATGTCGGTGAAGCCGGGAAGCGTGTTGACCTCGTTGACCAGCAGCGAACCGTCGGCACGCAGGAAAAAGTCGACGCGCGCCATGGCTTCGCAGCCGAGCGCCTGAAAGGCCTGCCGCGCCATCTCCCTCGCTCTGTCGGCGACCGCGGCCGGGACATCGGCCGGCACCTTGACCACCGCGCCATCGGCATCGAGATATTTGGCCTCATAGGTGTAGAAGCCGTGCTTGCCGGCCGGAATGATCTCGCCGGGCAGCGAGACCGTCAGCGTGCCGTCGGCCCGCTGCAGGACCGAGCACTCGATCTCGCGGCCTTCGACGAACTCCTCGATCAGCGCCTTGCCGTCATAGCGGAAAGCCGTTTCGACGGCCTGCCGGAAACCGTCCCTGTCACTCACCTTGCTCACCCCGAAGGACGAACCCTGGCGCGCCGGCTTGGCGAAGAATGGCAGGCCGAGCGCCCCTGCAATCTCCTGGAACGAACTGACATCGTTTCGATGCAAGGTGACCGAGCGGGCAACGGCAAGGCCGGCCTCGCGCATCAGCCGCTTGGCGACATCCTTGTCCATGGCGGCGGCCGAGGCGAGGATACCGCAGCCGACATAGGCGACATCGGCGACCTCGGCGTAGCCCTGCACCGAGCCGTCCTCGCCGAACGGCCCGTGCAACACCGGAAAGACGACATCGACGGGGTCAGGTTGCGTTCCATCCCGCGACACGGCGACCAGCCTGCCCCTGCCGCCGGGCAACAGCGCGACCTCCACACCGTCCTCGGATACCGGAGCCCCTGCCCCGTCGCCGGCGGCGGACTGTTGCAGCAGCCACCTGCCATCCCTGGAGATGGCGATCGGCACGATCTCGTAGCGTGTCCGGTCGATCGCCTTCAGCACATTGGCGGCCGAAAGACGCGACACGTCATGTTCAGCCGAACGCCCGCCATAGAGGATGGCCACCCTTGTCTTGTCCGTCATCGAAATCCCTCAACTGTCAAAAATCAAATGGCAACCGCAATGCCCCGATTGGCGAAGAAGCGGTCGAAATCGGCCGGCGCCAACTCTGCGTTTTCCTGTGTGGCGCTGGTATGGCCGGACGGATTGTGGAAGCGGAAACCCTCGTCCGACGCCGCGGTGACCAGCACCAGATGGCCGCCCTTCGAGGGCGGCTGGCGCTCGGGCCAGCGGATCGAGCTGCTGACCGAAGCGATGAAGAAGCGCGACCGCGCCAGGATCGCCGGAATGTCCGATGTCGCGACATTCGTCATCACCTCGGCTTGCAGTCCGAAAACCTCCTGCACGAAGCTGACGAAGGGCGCGTAGATCAGCCCCTTGATCGAACCTTCGGTGACGACATAGCCGCCATATCCAGCGCAGCGCCGGGCCAGTTCGATCGTCGGAACGATCTCGCCGCGCGTCGCCAGGATCATCTTCAGGCACGCCATGCCACAGATGTTGGCGGCCCAGACCGAGTACTCCTCAACTGTCTCAGCCCCCGACCGCTGCCACAGAGGATCGCGCCGGAGCGCGACTTCAGCGCCCTCGGCGAGCACGTCCATGGTCATGTCTGATGTTTCCCACTGGCTGAAGAACGGCACGGTTTCAGGCAGTGGACTCATGCGACTCCTCGATCGGTTTTCGGATTCTCGTATACGAGGATACGCGATGAGTGGAAAGCCGCTCAGAAGGTGATTTTCACCGAGGCGGCGCTGCGCTTGGCCGGCCCGTGATGGACGGCCTCGATGTTGTTGCCGTCCGGATCGAGCAGGAAGGCAGCGTAGTAGCCGGGATGATAGGGGCGTTCACCCGGCGCGCCATTGTCCGTGCCGCCGCCGGCGAGCCCGGCCTTGTAGAAGGCATCGACCATGGCATGGTCCCTTGCCTGGAAGGCGAGATGATGGCGGCCGGTGAGCTTTCCCTGCGCCGCCCGGCTGTCGGCACTGGAGACGAACAGTTCGTCGGCCCAGAAATAGTCGTCGCCGACACCACCGATCGGCACATCGAGCACCTGCAAGATCGCCTCGTAGAAACGCCGGCTGGCAGGCAGGTCCTTGACCACCAGCTGGATATGGTCGATGAGCCGGCCGCGATCCAGTTCCATGAAAATTCCTCCTCGCAAGGCTTTCGAATTTAGGTTCGGACGGCGGGCCGTCAATGCAGGGGCTTGCCAACCGCCAGTCCTGCCACACGCCCGGCCATGGCACCATCGGTCTGTCTCGAACAGAAAAAGCCCGCCGGGAGGGGGATCCGGCGGGCCTTTGGAAAGCTGATACCGAGCTTTCTGATGTCTGACGGGGGATCAGACATGGTGAGAACTTTTATGTGCCGCAGAGGTTCCACCGGAACGAAAAAAACCGCCAGCGAGTTTGTCGGTTCTCGGAAGCCGGACCATGTGTCAGGCGATCAATCCCGTTTCAGCTGGAACCTTTTGTTCGGAGCCAGGTTTCGTCCCGCAGCAGGGAGGAATCCAATTGGATAGTTTTCACAGGCTCGAAGCGCTGATCGACAGCGCCGGTGTCGACGATGTCAAAGAGGCAAACGCTTTGTTGCGTCGCTTCAAGGGCGGGTCGCAGGACGTCACGGCGGCCATCGACGAGTTCATGCTGGACTTCGTGACATTGGTCTTCGTCGTCGAGGTCGGCCAGGACGATTTCGAAAGACCGATCCGCAAGCTCGCCCGCACCAGTCTCTCGACTCTCAACCACCTGGTCAACGTGGCGGCGTAAGGACGCCGCTCCGGGCGCCGGGCTATCCCTTCAATATGGCAGCCAGCCTGGGGATGCCCTCGCTCACCGCGCGCCGGTCGGCGAGCGTGAACGATAGCCGCAGCGTGTTGCGCCCGGTTGCGTCGGCAAAGAACGCGCTGCCGGGCACGAAGGCGACGCGCGCCTCCTTCACCGCCCGCGCCAGCAGTGCGGTGGCGTCGGACCCTTCCGGCAGCGTCGCCCAGACGAACATGCCGCCTTCCGGGCGGCTCCAGGTCACGCCTGCCAGCATGTTGGCCTCGAGCGCAGCAAGCAGGCCGTCGCGGCGCTCGCGGTAGGCACCGATGAGCTTTTCCACCTGGTCGTCGAACACGGCTTCGGCGACGCGATGCATCACCACCTGGTTGATCGACGGGCTGTGCAGGTCGGAGGCCTGTTTCATCAGCACCAGCTTCTCGACGATGTGGCGCGGCGCGCACACCCAGCCGACGCGCATGCCCGGCGACAGGATTTTCGAGAACGAGCCGCAATAGAGCGTGCGCGCCTTGTCGATGCCGCCGGATCGGGCGCAGTCGAGCGCCAGGATCGGCGGCACGCCCTCGCCGTCATAGCGCAGCGCGCGATAGGCGGCGTCCTCGATGACGGCGATGTCGAGCTCGCCGGCGAGGTCGAGCACCGCCTCGCGCTGCTGGCGGTTCAGCGTTTCGCCGGTCGGGTTGGCGAAATCCGGCACCAGATAGGCGAACTTGGCCCGCCCGCCATTCGCGGCGGCGGCGGCGCGATAGGCCGCCGGCGTCATGTTGCCGCCGGCGACCGTCAGCCGCTCATAGCGCGGCTCATAGGCGTTGAACGCCTGCAGCGCGCCGAGATAGGTCGGCCATGTCACCAGCGCGGTGTCGCCCGGCGACAGGAACAGCTTGCCGAGATAATCCAGCGCCTGCTGCGAGCCGGAGGTGATGAAGATGTTGGCCTCGTCGCAGGCGACGCCGAGCTTGCCCATCTGCCCGGCCAGCCAGCGCCGCAACGGCAGATAGCCTTCCGAGACCTGGTACTGCAGCGCCGCCCCCGCCTCGCCGCCACCAAGCACCGAGGCATAGGCATCGCGGATCGCCTCGGCCGGAAACAGCGTCGGATCGGGAATGCCGCCGGCAAAGGAGATGATGTCGGGCTGGTCGAGCAGCTTCAGGAGTTCGCGGATTTCGGACGCCTTCATGCGCGACGAGCGCGAAGCCAGCAGGTTCATCAAGGTCAAGGCGCGCCTCCCGCGACAATTTTTTATATAGGTCAACCTGACTGACCTATATCAGCCCTTCCCGGCAATTTGAATAGAGCCTGACAGCCTTCCGGTATACGCCAGTCGGCGCCGGCCCGGACTGGTGACGGGCATTACAAGGTCTTCTTGTAGCCGAGATGGCTGCCGGTGAAGCCGAGCTCCTCATAGAAGCGGTGCGCGTCCGCTCGTGACCTGTCGGTGGTGAGCTGGACCAGGCTGCAGTTGCGCGCCCGGCATTGCGCGATCGCCCAGTCGATCATCAGCCTGCCGATCCCGCCCGAGCGCCTGTGGCCGGCGACCCTGACGGCCTCGATCTGCCCGCGCCAGGCGCCCTTGCGCGACAGGCCGGCAAGGTAGGTGATTTGCAAGGTGCCGATCACCTCGCCGCCGTCGACTGCCACCGCCAGCAGCTGGTTGGGATCGGCGTCGATGGCGTAGAAGGCATCGACATAGCCGCGCGCCAGCGGCACCGAGGCGTCCTCGCGGCCGGCGCCGAGCGGATCGTCGGCCAGCATCGCGACGATATCTGGCAGATCGGACGCTTGCGCCTTGCGGAAGGTGATCATGCTGTTGAGATACAGCCAGGCACCGGCAGCGGCAAGATGACGGCCTTTGGCCAGGGCTGGCGCAGCAAGCGTTCGAGGCTCAGCCACCCGGCTCTTCGAACCGCAGGGCCTCACCAATCAGTCCGCATCCCCATCCGCGGGCGCGGCCTTGCCACACTGCGCCAGCACCTTGCCTATGGCCCCGCTCGAGCCTTTCAGCGGAAAACTGGTCTGGCCGTATTTGGCGGCACCGACGCTGACATCGCCTTTCCCACGCAACAGGTCGAGCAGCGGATCGGCTTTGGCCAGGTTCACGACGAAGTAGTTGTA
The DNA here is from genome assembly GCF_056404935.1 of Mesorhizobium sp. P2_A8. Taxonomy (NCBI): domain Bacteria; kingdom Pseudomonadati; phylum Pseudomonadota; class Alphaproteobacteria; order Hyphomicrobiales; family Phyllobacteriaceae; genus Mesorhizobium; species Mesorhizobium sp. P2_A8. The sequence continues at coordinate 319,540 of NZ_JBFUDB010000011.1, read as the reverse complement.
CATGGCTTCGAGTTGCAGCGTCTTCGTCACTGTCTTGCCGCCGGCCTTGAAGTCGAACGAGCCGCTGATGCCGGGCTCCAGCTGCTGGCCGGTGGCGCCGAGGTCTAAGCTCAGCACCGGCGTGTCGAAACAGGTCAGCATCAGATGCGCATCGCCTTTCGGCCCGCCGCAGACCGAGGCGGTCAGCACGCTGCCGCCCTCGTCTTCCTCCATCTTCGCGTTCCAGCCGCTGCACGACGCGGCAAAGGCCGGCTGCGCGGCCTGCAAGACCGCCACCGCGCCCATGACGATGAGATATCTCATGACTTCCCCCTCAGACATTTGCCGCCGTACCCGCCGGCATTCTATAGGAAAAGCCGTTCGGTGGCATCGCCCGTTGCGGCGTCCCGTCCTGATTGTTCGGAGAGCGGTGTTGAGAGCCTGTGTTCGTCTGTGTCTGTCGTTGGCCGCCTGGCTGGCCTTGCCGCTCGCCGCCCATGCCGACTGGAAGCCGGTCGAGAAGGTCGAGACCTACGCCATTTCAGGCCAGTCTGGGCCGGAGCTCTACCGCTCGATCGGCGAGAAGGGTCCGAAGCTCGGCGTGGCCCGCGCCATCGCCCACACCAATTTCAAGCTGACCTGGACCAGGGACTATCAGGCGCGGGCCGGAGCCTGCGTGCTGGTCTCGGCACGGCCGAAGCTCATCATCACCTACACCTTGCCCAGCCCCTCCGCACCGCTGCCGCCGGCCATCGAGAGAAACTGGGAGGTTTTCATCGCGGGCGTCAGCGCCCACGAAAGAGTACATGGCGCCGATATCATCGACATGGTGCGCAAGATCGAGGCGGCGACCGTCGGCCTCAGCGTTGCCGACGATCCCAAATGCAGCAAGATCCGCACCGAAATGACGAAACGCCTGTCCGAACTGTCACAGGCGCAGCGGCAGGCGAGCCGCGATTTCGACCGCGTCGAACTCGGCCAGGGAGGCAATCTGCAGAAGCTGATCCTCGCTTTGGTCAATGGCGGCTGACGCCAAAGCAATTCCAGGAAAAATTGTGAAACGGTTTTCCCGGGAAAAGCGCGTAGCGCTTTCCCTTCGGAATTGCGTCAAAACAAAGGGCTCTAGGCTTCGGAAACCAGACCGTCGAGAAGCGCAAGACCTTCCGGCCAGTCGCCCAGGCCGCTGTCAGCATTGATGTGGCCGAACGCGCCGATGACGGCCATGCAGCTGCCCCACTGCTTCGCAATCGCCTCGGCATAGTCCGGCGCGCCATAGGGATCGTTGGTGCTGGTCACCACCAGCGAGGCAAAGCGCAGCCGGCCTTGCGGAATGTTGGCGAAAGCCATGCCGTATCGGGGGAAGAGCGCCGCCGTCGGATCGGGAACGCCGACCAGCAAGGCCGCTTTGACAGGGCGCGGTGAGATCTTCTGCCAATGGGCGATCAGCAGGCAAGACAGGCTGTGCGCGACCAACACCGGCGGCTCGGGCGCCTCGATCACGGCAGCCTCCAGCGCCGCCAGCCAGTCGGTGAAATCCGGCAGGTCCCAGCTCGACGGCTGGAACCGCCGCATCGCCGGATTGGCGCTTTCCCAGCGCGACTGCCAGTGCGCCGGGCCCGAACCGCCGCTGCCGGGCAGGATGATGAAATGCGTCATGTCGCCTTGCTCCTATCTATCGGAGCAGCATGGTGGCGTCTTGCTTCGCGGCGGAAAATGGGAAACCATCGGAAAAGTCGCTAGACTTCCGATGGATTCAAGGTGGCCATGAAAAACAGCGATGAGCGCGCGCCGCTCGATCCGACCGACATCGCCATTCTCGAAGCCATGCAGGAGAACGGCCGCATCGGCATGTCCGAGCTTGGCCGCCGGGTCGGCCTGTCGCAGCCGGCAACGTCCGAGCGGGTGAAACGGCTGGAGGAGCGCGGCATCATTGCCGGCTACACCGCGGTGATCGATCCGGCCGCACTCGGCCTCGGCATGATGGCGATCATCCGGGTGCGCACCACGCATGAGCACATCCGCCCCTGCCTGAAGCAATTCGCCGAGATGCCACAGATCACCGAGGTGCACCGACTGACCGGCGAGGATTGCTTCATCCTGAAAGTGGTCGTCCCCTCGCCGGCGCAGCTTGAAACCATCGTCGACGCCGTGGCCCGCCATGGCGCGGTCACGACGGCGCTGGTGTTGCGCAGCGAGACACCAAAGCCGATCGGCCGCGACCTGATCAGACGGTCAGGCGGCTAGACCAGAGCGGTGTCGCCGCACCGAGGTTCAGTCAGCCGCTCTACCGGCTCAGATCGAGCGCAGCGCTCAGGTCGCCCATCGGTGGCTGGTCGTTGTTGCGCAGCGCCTTGTCGCGGGCGGCGATGCCGGACAGCACCGGCAAATCGTAACGCGCGGTGATGAAGCGCAGGATCGACGTCGTGTCGTATTGTGTGTGGTCGACCGTGCCCATCTTCGCATAGGGCGAGATGATGAAGGCCGGGATGCGGTTGCCCGGCCCCCAGCGGTCGGCCTTCGGCGGTGCGACATGGTCCCAGAAGCCGCCATTCTCGTCATAGGTGACGACCACCAGCATGTGGCTCCATTGCGGGCTTTTCTCCAGATGCGCGACGATGTCGGCGAGATGCTGGTCGCCGCTCGTCACATCGGCATAGCCGCTATGCTCGTTGAGATTGCCTTGCGGCTTGTAGAAACTCACCGCCGGCAGCTTGCCGTCGTCGATCGTCTTGATGAATTCGGCGCCGTCGAGACCGCCATCCCTCAGGTGCTCGGCCCGCGCGGCAGTGCCAGGCGCGTAGGCGGCGAAATAGTTGAACGGCTGGTGGTGGAACTGGAAGTTCGGCACCGGCGTCGCGTTCTTGCCGTCGAGCGTGGCCTGCCAAGCGCCGGAATACCAGGCCCAACTGACGCCCTTCAGCGACAACAGGTCGCCGATGGTGATGTCGTGCTGCGGCGGCAGCGTGGTCGGCAGCGCCGGATCGGCCAGTGCCGTGTCGCCGCCTTCTGCCGGCTTGTTGGCGCTCGGCTGGTAGGGCGGCTGCATGGTGTTGACGGCATAGAAGTCGGGCGTGATGGCGCCGTCATTGACGAATTTCGGCACGCCGCCGAGCGCCGAGGCCGGCGAATTGTCGGCGACCTTCAGCGTCGTGCCATCGGCCTCAACGACGGCGATCTGGCCCTTGACCGGGCTGGTGTCGGCGTGGGGATAGACCGGCACGCAGGCGCAGGCGAGCATGATATGGTTGAGGAAGGAGCCGCCGAAGGCGCCCTGGAAGAAATTGTCGGCCAGCACGTATTTCTTCGCCACCGCCCACATCGGCAGGCTGGAGCCGTCATAGTGGCCCATCACCAGGCCGCCGGAATCGGCCCAGGCGACGAACTTGTCGTTCTTCCCGCCATCGATCTGCATCTGCTCCTGGTAGAAGCGGTGCCAGAGGTCGCGCGTGACGACGGAGGTCTTCTCGTTGAAGCCGCCGGCGTCGTCGATGGCGAAGCTGGCATTGCTGAGATGCGCCGATTGCGCCTCGGTCATCGGCGGCGTCACGCCCTTGGCAGTCAGGCCGCCCCAGGCCGGCGGCAGTTCGGTCAGCGGCTTGCCGTCGCGGTCGAGCTGGCGCACCTGGCCGGCCGAGAGGTTGGCCAGCCCATTGGCGCCGGGGAAGCCGCCATAGAGATTATCGAAGCTGCGGTTCTCGGCATAGATGACGACGACGGTGTCGATCTTGTCGTAGCCGGGCGGGGCGGCGTTGGCTGCAAGCGGAATCGAGGTCAGCACGGTGCCGGCCAGGCAAAGCGAGGTGAAAGGCCGCGTCATGGGAATTCCTCATGGCTGGGGTGGTGGCTAGAGGGGCAAATGCATGGCCGCGAGCGACGAGCCATGGGCGAACGCTAGGTCGACGCCTTGTCACCTTTGTGACATTTTCTGGTCCTGCAAACACGGTTGCGTGAGCGAGTGAGCCGGTCATCAATCCGCAGCAGTACGGTCTTAACTCCGGGGCGGAAAAACGGACCGGACGACATGACAGCGGGACAATGGAAGAAATGCGCCATCGCCGCATCGATGCTCGGCATCGCCGCGATCCTTTCCGCAAGCATTGTCAGCGCACGCAGCGTCCATCCAGGGCCGATGTCGCGGGCGGATGCCTTCGCGCGGGCGCAGGCGCTGACGGCGCTCGGCCGCAAGATGTTCTTCGACCCGTCGCTGTCGGCCTCGGGCAAGCAGGCCTGCTCGTCCTGCCATGATCCGCACCATGCCTTCGGCCCCGGCTCGGCCGCACCGGTCGAGATGGGCGGGCCGCATCTCGACCAGCCCGGACTGCGCGCCGTGCCGTCGCTGCGTTACCTCCAGGCGGTGCCCGCCTTCACCGAGCATTTCTACGATTCCGAGGATGAAGGCGACGAGAGCATCGACAACGGCCCGACCGGCGGCCTGACCTGGGACGGCCGCGTCGACCGCGGCCGCGACCAGGCCAGGATCCCGCTGCTGTCGCCGTTCGAGATGGCCAACAAGGATGCCGCCGCCATCACCGCCGGATTGCGCAAGTCGGCATACGCCGATGACTTCAAGGCCGCTTTCGGCGACACCGTGTTCGACCACCCGGATGATGCCTTCGACGCCGCCGCAGAGGCGCTTGGCACCTTCGAGCAGAGTGCGCCCGACTTCTATCCCTACTCCAGCCGCTACGATGCCTTCCTCGCCGGCAAGGCGACGCTGTCGGCACAGGAATTGCACGGCCGCGCGCTGTTCGAGGACGAGACCAAGGGCAATTGCGCCTCCTGCCATCTAAGCGAACCCGCCAATGACGGCGAGCCGCCGCAGTTCACCGATTTCGGCCTGATCGCCGTTGCCGTGCCGCGCAATCCGGCCATCCCGGCCAACACCGACCCCGCCTATTTCGATCTCGGCCTGTGCGGGCCGCTGCGCACCGATTTTCACGGCCGGGCGGAGTATTGCGGCCTGTTCAAGACGCCGACGCTGCGCAACGTCGCGCTGCGAAAAAGCTTCTTCCACAATGGATATTTCCACACGCTGCGCGACGCGGTCGCCTTCTACGCCAGCCGCGACAGCGATCCCGGCCACTGGTACCCCAAGAACGCCGACGGCACGATCCGACAAAACGACGATTTGCCAAAGGCTTACTGGCACAACCTCAACCAGGATCCGCCCTTCGGCAAGAAATCCGGCGACAGGCCGGCGCTGACCGATCCCGAGATCGACGACATCGTCGCCTTCCTGCAAACGCTGACCGACGCGGATCAGCAGTGACTCGCGCCTTCCCTTCTCCCCCTGTGGGAGAAGGTGGATCGGCGCGCAGCGCCGAGACGGTTGAGGGGCGCTGGACGGATCGCCGTCGTTGCCAAGCCGGAACACCCCCCATCCGACCTCGCTTCGCGAGGTCGCCTTCTCCCCCTGTGGGAGAAGCGAAGGCGCCGCCAACCACCGGCCCTTGAATCCACCCTCACTGCGTATCCGCGTGTGCCCTCAGCTCCGCCCGCTTCTCGTCCGACACCACGGCGAGGTCGAGCACCTTTTGCAGGCCGGCGGCGTGGCGGAAGCTGGGCTCGGTCTGCACGCCGCTGGTGACGGCATCGACGAAGCGCTGGTAGTTGGTCGGCACCATGCCGGCGTCGAGCTCTTCCCATCTGGCGTTCTCGACATTCTCGCCGACGCAGGCCTTGAGCACCGAGCCGTCGAGATTGTGCACCACTTCGAGGCTGCCCTTGTCGCCATAGATGCGCAGACGCAGCTCGTTGAGATGGCCGGTAGCCCAGCGGCTGGCGTGCACCACGCCGAAGGCGCCATTGGAAAAATCCAGCGTCATGGCGAAGCTGTCATTGGCGTCGAGCCCGTAGTCGCCGATGCGGTTGCCGGGCGCCTTGTCGAAGGCGCGCAGCCGGCAGAAGACATGGTCGACGTCGAGAGCCGCACCATAGCTGGCGAAATCGAGGATGTGGATGCCGACATCGCCGAGCACGCCATTCGAGCCGTGGCCGCGCGACAGGCGCCAGAGCCATTTCGGATCGGTGCGCCAGTCGCCCCAGAATTTCGACACCAGCCAGCTTTGCAGATAGGACGCCTCGACATGCCTGACCGTGCCGATTTCGCCCGCCTGCACCATCTGGCGGGCCTTCTGCAGCGCCGCGACATTGCGATAGGTGAGGTTCACCATGTTGACGAGGCCGGCAGCCTCGGCCGCGTCGGCCATCTCGGTGGCCTTGCCGAAGTTCTCGGCCAGCGGCTTCTCGCACAACACCGGCTTGCCGGCGGCGATCAGCGCCATGGTGGTCGGATGATGGATGCGGTCCGGCGTGACATTGGCCACCGCGTCGAACTCCCCCCATGTCAGCGCCTCCTCCAGCGAAGTGAAACGGTTAGGGATGTTGAAGCCGTCGGCGAATTCGCCGACGCGCGCCGCATCGACATCGACGGCGCCGACGATGTCGACGCCCTCGATGGCGCTGAAGCGCCTTGCATGTTCCTGCGCCATCCAGCCGGTGCCGAGTATCAAAAGCCGCATTTTTTGCTCCTTGGGGATTATTGGAATTCGCCGTCTCAGAGATGCTGCCAGATCGCCTTCAGCGGCGAGCCCATGGCTTGCTCGATCGTCCGCAACTGCTTGCTGGCCAAGGAGGTCACTCCCGGATCGACGACCGTAAGCGCGCAGACTCCGAACGCCGCGGGCCAGATATAGCGCAGATCGTTCAGCGACGCGGGCTTATGGCAACACGGCGTGGTGACGGACAGGTCTTCGAAGCGCGATGCTGCAGCTTGGTCCATCGCGTCGCCCCACCATTCCTCGATGTCACTGCCGCAAAACGGACAATGGATGCTTTCCGTGTTTGCTCCGGCGTCAAAGAACGTCACGCCTTCTTCCAATTCGACGGCGATATGCTCGGCCAGCGGGAACAGTTCACGCGCAACCTTTATGGCTGCGGCGGCCGCCGGCTCGTCGGGGTGCCAGTGCGGGTCATATGGCACGAAACGCAGATAGGTGTCGGACATGGCTCCTCCCCCGGGTCGACGCCTCAGATAGCGCGGATGATGCCGCCGTCGACACGAATATTCTGGCCGGTAATGTAGCCGGCGCCTTCGGACGCCAGGAAGGCGATGGTCGCGGCGATCTCTTCCGAGGTGCCGTAACGCTGCATCGGCACGCTGTCGCGGCGCTCCTCGGTGGCCGGCAGGCTGTCGATCCAGCCGGGCAGCACGTTGTTCATGCGCACATTGTCTGATGCATAAGTGTTGGCGAAGATCTTGGTGTAGGCGGCGAGCCCGGCGCGGAACACGGCGGAAGTCGGGAACATCGGGCTCGGCTCGACCACCCAGGCGGTCGAGATGTTGATGATGGCGCCAGCCTTCTGCTTGACCATCTGCGGTGCGACGATGCGAACCGGCCGGATGACGTTGAGCAGGTAGACATCCATGCCGGTGTGCCACTGCTCGTCCGTGATCTCGAGGATCGGCGCGCGCGGCCCGTGGCCGCCGCTGTTGACCAGCACGTCGATGCGGCCATAGCGCTCGAGCGTCTGGTCGACGAGACGCTGCAGATCCTCGTTCGACTGGTTGGAGCCGGTGACGCCGAGCCCGCCAAGCTCCTTGGCCAGCGCCTCGCCCTTGCCCGACGAGGACAGGATGGCGACCTTGAACCCATCCGCCGCCAGGCGCTTCGCCGCCGCCGCACCCATGCCGCTGCCGCCGGCCACGACAACAGCTGTTTTCTCTGAACTCATTGGATTTCCTCTCGGGTTGGCAGGACTCTGCAAGCAGTGTTTTCAAGCTTCGGGCGGTGATATAGCTGGTTTCCACGGCTGGTTCGAACCAGAATGCCTGAAATCAAGCTGTAGAAAAACTACTGCATGCCCGAAGCCTTCCTGAGCCTGCCGCCGTTGAATGCGCTTCGCGCCTTCGAAGCCTCGGCGCGTCATCTCAACTTCCGCATCGCGGCCGAGGAGTTGAACGTCACGCAAGGTGCGGTGGCCCAGCACATTCGCGGGCTGGAGGCCGATCTCGGCGCAAAACTGTTCGAGCGGCTGCCGCGCGGCCTGGCCCTGACCGATGAGGGCCGCGCCTATGTGCCCAACATCCGCCGCGCCTTCGACCTGATTTCGGAGGCGACGCTGCTGTTGCGCCCCGAGCCGGCGCGGCTGACGATCAGCGTGACACCGAGCTTCGCCACCAAATGGCTGATCCCGCGACTGCAGGATTTCGTGGCGCACAATCCGCTGGTCGATCTGCGTATCCTGGCCAGCGAAAGCCTGTCGAGTTTCCAGGCCGATGGCGTCGACATTGCTGTCCGGCAAGGGCGCCCGCCGTTCGGCGCCGGCCTGATTGTCGACCTGTTGTTTCCCCAGCAGATCATCGCCGTCTGCAGCCCGGCCCTGCTGCCGGCTGGCGCCGGTGAGATCGCGGCGGCTGAAATCCAGTATCATGTCCTGCTGCACGACACGCATAATCTGTGGCCGGAATTCATGGAAAAGGCCGTCGGCCTGAAGATGACGACCGAGCTGAAACGCATGCGTTTCAACCAGACCGGGCTGGCCATAGACGCGGCCGTCGCTGGCCAGGGCATCGCGCTGGCCAGCCGCTTTCTGGTCGCGGCCGATCTCGCCGCCGGCCGGCTGGTTCAGCCGGTCAGTGGCGAGATGCGCGGCACTCAGGATTTCTACATCGTGATGCCGAGAAAACAGCGGCATCCCGAGCCGACGCAAGCCGTGCGGCAATGGCTGCTCGATGCCGGAGCAAGACCACCAGTCTAGTTCAGCGGATGAATTGCAGGTGGCCGCATGGGTTGGGCTTTAGCCTAACCGTACCCAATCTATGGTTTCCAGCACATAGGGAGCGAACAGGAAATCTCGGATCTCGATGATCCGGCTTTCCGACCAGTCGATCAGGACAAAATGCGCAGGTTTTTCCATCAGGCTGGTGCTGTCGAAGACCAGCATGGCCGGTCGTCCTTCAACTGCGCCGAGGGCGAACCGCCATTTCGTCACTTCCGCATAGCGCGTGAAATATAGGCCAATCTTGTCGCGCCCTTCCAGTTGGAGCCGGTTCACCAGATCGAGCTTTACGTCATCGGCGAGCATGGCGCGGATTGCGTCGAAATCGCCGCTCCGAAACAGGTGGACATAAGCGGTGATCTTCCGCCGGTCCGCATCGGACATCAGCGGCAGCCTTATGTCTTCAGGCGCCTGAGCCAGTTGCCGCAGCGCAACGCGCCCGCGCTGAAGCGCCGATTTGGCGGCTGTCGGAGAGCACCCAGCGATGCCTGCGATCTCGTCGACCGAATGACCCAGAACATCCTTGAGGATCACCGCGCAGCGCTGAAGTTCAGGCAGCCGCAGAAACGTCTGAAAGCTGATCGCGACGATGTCGGCCTCGGGTATGGGCGCCGCTTCGACGTCCTCGGTGAGCGGAACGACCATGTTCCGGGACCTGTCGCGTAGGAAATCGAGGCTCGCATTGTGGGCGATGCGAAACAGCCAACCCTCGAGATTGTCCACCGCGGCGCCCTGGGCTCGCGCGTGAAGGGCCTTGACCAGGGTATCCTGCAATACATCCTCGCCATTGACCGCCGATCCCGTCATGCGCGCGCAGTAGCGATGAAGGCGCGGCCGCAGCGCTTTCAGACGATCCTCGAATTCGTTCGTGTTCATGTTTCGAGACCTACAGCGCTTCCGCGCTCTGTTTCGCCAGGGATCGGACACAAATGTCGATGAGAATCTTCGACAGAGCGGCCGGTTGTGACATGAATGGCGAGTGGCTGCTTTCCAATGATTTTTACGATCTTTACGACCTGTATAAGCCGCGGCCAGCCATTTTGTGCCCTCGCCCGCCGAGACGAACGAAGGGGAATGGGTTCAAACTTCCCTGTCGTCGAAAAGGAACATCTGAACGCCCGAGTCGTCAGGCGCAAAAAGTCGGCGATCCGCCCCGGTCGCCTGTCCCTCCACGCTGGCAAACGCCTTTTCGATCGCCGCAAGGTCGTCGAAATGCAGGATTGCGATCCGATGAAGGTTGAAGGTTCCCACAGGCGTTGCGATGGGGCCGTCGCTGATCTCGTATTTCCTCAGACCCGGAATCTTCTTGGCGAGGGGCACGTGGATTTCAAAGTAATGTCGGTCAAATGCCTCGACGTCCTTCGGTATCTGGTAAATCACCACCATCCGAGCCATTGCGGTTCTCCTTTGTTACTTGTGTGATGCAAACTTAACTGTGTTTCGCCCTCACCGGATTTCGCTCAACACCGCCGAGCTCACGACACCAAGGACGATCCGAAGGGCGGAAACGGATCGCGACGTAGAAGATTTCTTGGAAAATGCGTGTGCATTGCAACGCCAGTTGCAATGACCCTATGCAGCCAGCTAGATCGGCAACAGGGCGTCGGGCTTCACATTGGCGATCGAGGCGTAGGTGTGCGTTTCCCGGACGCCGGGCAGCGGCAGGATGACCCGCTGCAGGAAATCCTGGAACATCGCCATGTCGGCGATGCGCGCCTTGACCAGATAGTCGAACCCGCCGACCACCATGTGGCACTCGATGATCTCGGGCGCCCGCAAGACCGCCTCGGCGAAGCGGTCGAAGACATGCGGCGCCGTATGGTCGAGCCGCACCTCGATGAAGACGAGCTGTGCCTGCCCGATCCTGGCGGGATCGAGAACGGCTCGCACCGCGCGGATGAACCCTTCGGCGAACAGCCGCTTGACGCGTTGCGCCGCTCCTGTCGGCGACAGGCCGACCCGCCGCGCCAGATCGAGGGTCGTGCGGCGGCCGTCCTCCTGCAACAAGCGCAGCAGCGAGCGATCGATACGGTCGAGATCTTCCATTTCAGGATTCACACTTTTGAACCGGAACAAGCGTGATAGTCACGCCAAAATCGCAAAAACAGCATATTTCATCACGCCATCAGATCGCAATACCGTTGCCGTGCACTCCTGCCGACAGCGAAAGCGAACCTCATGACATCAGCCCTATCGATCTCCCGCAGCGCCCAGACCAAGGGCGATACACCGGTGCTCATTCTGAGCGAAGTCGAGGTGAAAACATGCGTCGACCTTCGCCAACTTCTCGACGCTCTGGCCGGCGGCTTCAAGGCGCTGTCCGGTGGGAAGATCGTCAGTCCGGCCCGGCCGCAGCTCGATATTCCGCAGGCCGGCTATTCGCTGGCGATGCCGGCCTGGGCGGCGGACATGCATCTGACGGTCAAGATCGTCAACGTCTTCGAAGGCAACATCGCCAGGGGCATCCCGAGTCATCTCGCGACGATCCATCTGTTCGACCCGCAGACCGGCATGCCGGTCTGCATCATGGACGGCACCTACATCACCGCCGCCCGCACCTCCGGCTCGGCTGTGTTGTCGGTGCGCGAACTCGCCCGCCGTGACGCCAAGGTCGTGACGGTGGTCGGCGCCGGTGTGCAGGCCAGCCAGCACCTCAAACTTCTGCCGCTGGTGCGCGACTTCGCCGAGATCCGCGTCGTCTCCAAAGAGTTCGCGGATGCGCAGGCCCTTGCCGTGCAGCATCCCGGCGTCGTCGCAGCCAGCGATATCGAGGCCGCGGTGCGCTCGTCGGATGTCGTCTGCCTGGCGACGCATTCCTACCAGCCGGTGATCTCGGCCGACTGGGTGCGGCCCGGCACCCACGTCTCGTCGGTCGGCGTCGCACCGCCCGGCGGCGAACTGCCGGTCGAGCTTGCCGGCCGGGCCGGCCTGTTCGTCGAGACCAGGGATGCCTTTGCCCCGACCCCGGTCGGCTCCTGCGAACTGGCCGGTATCGATCCGCAAACCGGAATGGAACTCGGCGAAATGCTGCTCGGGCTGCGGCCGGGCCGCGTCGGCGCCGACCAGGTCACCGTCTACAAGGCGATGGGCGTTGCCATGGAAGACATGGTGGCGGCCGACCTCGCCTATCGCGAGGCGGTTCGCAGAAGAATCGGGCGCATCGTTGCGCTGTAGGAGGTTGGCCAAGTTCATTGTTCAAGTCGGCGCTGCCAACGTTCGGACCAAGGGCATTGGAACCGAAGCAATGGTCTGCTCGACAACCGGAGCGGAGCGGACATTCGAGCCCGTGGGAAGCACAAAAGGCCGTCGTTTGCAGGCCAGCTGAATTTGCTAACGCACCCTAGGCAAGCCAGGCAGCATCTGGCTCAGTACCCGATCCCGCAGGACGACGTGATGGAAGATGGCCGCGGCGGCGTGCAGGCCGGCGAGCCATAGGATGATATCGCCAAGCGTGCCGTGGATCTCCGCCAGCGGTGCGCCCCAGGTGCCGGAAAACGGCCCGATCGCTCCCAGGCCGTAGACCGTCACCGGGTGGCCGCCGAACCATGCGCCGAGCATGGCGGTCGCCGGGACCGCGAACAGAAGCGCATAGAGCGCCCAATGCGTTGCCTTCGAGGTGACGTCCATCCATGCCGGCATCGGCGGTGTATCGGGAACACGGTCGAACAGGCGCCAGATCAGGCGAATGACCAGCAGCCAGAAAACGGTGAAACCGAGCGATTCGTGAAGCAGCAGCGTCGAGGCGCGGGCGTCGGAATAGACCCGCGTCGGCGGGCCCCCTTCGGAGACCAGGAAGGCAATGAGGACAAGCAGTGCCGTCAGCCAGTGAAATGCCTGGGCGAGGCTTCCGTAGCGGGTTGTCGTACCGGACAGCGACATGCAAAAGCTCCGTTGGACAAAATGCCCCGCGCCTGAACGTGCCCTTATTTCAGTTGGTCCTCAATGGACATCAATCCTCGTCGGTCCAGATCAGCCGCAGCAGGCGCAGCAGCGTTGCCCGCTCCTTTTTTGTCAGCCGCTGCAGGAACCGATCCTCGTGCCGGCGAACCTTTTGCCGCCATCCGGGCATGGCTTCCCTGGCAGCTTGCGTCAGGGCGAGCGTCTGCACGCGTTTGTCTTCGGCATGGTCGTCGCGCTCGACCAGCCCGCGCTCTTCCAGTTCGGCGAGCAGCGGCGCCATGTTGGCGCTCTTCATGCCGAGCAGGCGGCAGAGTTCGGCGGCGCGGATGCCGGGCTTCTCATCGATCAGCGCCAGCATACCGTAGGTGACCGGGCGCAGCTCCGCCTCTGCCAGCTCGACCGCGAAATCGTTGAGCGCAAAGGTCGAGGCGCGTTTGAGATTGTAGCCGACCTGTGCGTCCAGCGCGTCTTCGGGAGCCGTGCCTGGCGCGCTGCGACTGGTATGAACCTCATCCATGTTGCAACCGATCGCCGCGATCAAGGCCCTTGTCAAGCGAAAAAGACTATGCGACATAGCAAACAGGATAGCTATGCCACATAGCAGTTTCCATCAATGCTGAGGCGAAACGGGAGGACCTGCACATGACCGAAGAGACCGTTGCCTTCGACGTCGAGAACGGCATCGCCTGGGTGCGCTTCAACCGGCCGGACAAGCGCAACTGCATGAACCCGGCGCTCAACCGGCGGATGATGGAGGTTCTCGACCAGCTGGAATTCCGCGACGATGTCGGCGTGCTGGTGCTGTCCGGCGAAGGCAGCGCCTGGTCGGCGGGCATGGATCTCAAGGAATATTTTCGCGAGACCGAAGCCAAGGGTCTTGGCGCCATCCGCAAGGCGCAGTCCGAAGCCTATGGCTGGTGGCGGCGGCTGCGCTGGTACGGCAAGCCGACCATCGCCATGGTCAATGGCTGGTGCTTCGGCGGCGGCTATGGCCCGCTCTTCGCTTGCGACCTCGCCTTCGCCGCCGACGAGGCGCAGTTCGCCCTGTCGGAGATCAACTGGGGCATCCTGCCCGGCGGCGGCGCCACCAAGGTGGTGGTCGACCTCCTGTCGATGCGCGATGCCATGTACCACGCGCTGACTGGCGAACTTATCGACGGCAGGAAGGCCGCCGCCTGGAAGCTGGTCAACGAAAGCCTGCCACTGGCGGATCTCAAGGCGCGTGTCACCGAGGTCGCCACCCTCCTGCTGAAGAAGAACCCGATTGCCCTGAAGGCGACCAAGGACGCCATCCGCCGCGTCGCCGAGATGACCTACGACAACGCCGAGGATTATCTGGTGCGCGCCCAGGAGGCAGCCAACTCCCACGACAATGAGGGCCGCAAGGAAGGCATCCGCCAGTTCATCGACGAAAAGAGCTACAAGCCCGGTCTCGGCAGCTACGACAAGGCCAGGTGACCTGCAAGCATAACGCAACCCTGGGGAGGAGATGCAGATGCCGGCCTGGACGACATCGGACCCCGTGGCCCTGCACGCCAGGGCGCAGCCGGATCGCGTCGCCTGTGTCGACCTGGCCACCGGCCGGCGCTGGACTTACGTCGCACTCGACGCGGCCATCCAGCGCGCTGTCGGCGTTCTCGAAGCCGGCCATGGCATCGGGCCCGGGCAACGGATCGCGACGATCGCCCGCAACAGCGCCGACTTGCTTGTCCTGCAGCAGGCCGCGATGCGGCTCGGCGCCATCTTCGTGCCGCTCAACTGGCGGCTCGCCAGCGCCGAACAGAAGACGATCCTCGAAGATTGCGATCCGGTGCTGCTGCTGCATGACTCGCCCCTCGATATGCCGCCGCCCAAAGGCTGCATGCCGGTCGAAGTCGCTGCCTTCGCGGCGGCGGTCGAGGCGCATGCACCGGCGCCGCACCGCCTGTTGCCAGCGGACGGTACGCCGTCGATCATCCTCTACACGTCAGGCACGTCTGGCCGGCCGAAAGGGGTCATCGTCACCGAGCGCAACGCCTTCGCCACGGCGATCAATTTCGGGGTGCTGGGGCGGGTCGGCAATGCCAGCATCTTCCTCTGCGACACGCCGATGTTCCATGTCATCGGCCTCATCGCCAGCTTGCGTCCACCGCTGCTGCAGGGCGGCACGGTGTTGATCTCGCCCGGCTTCGATGCCCGCCTCACCAACCGTCGCCTCGCCGATCCCGCGCTTGGCGTCACCCACTATTTCTGCGTGCCGCAAATGGCCAGAATGCTGCGCGACGATCCGGGTTTTGCGCCCGCGAACTGGACCTCGCTCACCGCCATCTTCACCGGCGGCGCGCCCAATCCGGCCGCCGACATCCTCTGGTGGCTGGCACAGGGCGTGCGCATGGTCGACGGCTTTGGCATGACGGAAGCCGGCACCGTGCTCGGCATGCCGGTCGAGGCCGACCAGATCGCCCTCAAGGCGGGCTCGGCGGGTCTTGCCGCACCGACGATCGGCCTGCGCATCGTCGGCGGGGATGACCGCGATGTCGCCGCCGGCGAGCCAGGCGAGATATGGCTGTCAGGCCCCAGCATCACATCAGGCTACTGGAACCGGCCGGAGGAGACAGCGCGCGCCTTTACCGCCGATGGCTGGTTCCGCACCGGCGACATCGGGCGGCGGGACGACGAAGGCTTTGTCACCCTCGTCGACCGCCGCAAGGACATGTTCATCTCCGGCGGCGAGAACGTCTACCCGGTCGAAATCGAGATGGCCCTGCTCGACCACCCTGCCATCGCCGAGGCGGCCGTGATCGGCGTCGCCGACCAACGCTGGGGCGAAGTCGGGCGCGCCTTCGTCGTGGTCAAACCCGGCTGCGTCGTCGATCCGGCGGATCTGGCAAGCCACTGCGGCAGCCGCATCGCCCGCTACAAGGTGCCGAAGGAGTTTTTGCTCACGCAAGCGCTGCCGCGCACCGCATCCGGCAAGATCCAGAAACACATTTTGCGCAACTGGACGGCATCGGTCAACGGGCAAGCCTGAGGCAGACAAGCCTGAGGTATGCGGCTGTTCAGCCGGTGGGCACGGCGCGAAAAATCGCGGCGGCGGCCGCAACGATTGCCGCATTGTCCTGCGCCATCTTGCCATCTGCGAGCGTCTTGCCGTCTTCCAGCCCGACCCGCGTCGACCAGCGCTTGCGCCGCGCAAGCGCAACGAACGGCCAGACCGTGGCGTCGGCGCCGTGCAGCAGGATCGGCCGCCGCACCCCGGCGCGCTCGAGCACGGCGGCGATGCCATGCGCCTCGTCAAGTGCTGCGGCCAAGTCCTGGGTGTCGATCTCGATCAGGATGCGCAACACCCGGTCGTGGCCGGCAAGACCGACGAAGCGCTCGGCATCGGCGACGGTGGCAAGCCCCGCCTCGATGCCGACGCCGCGCTGGCGCAGCAATTCCATCACGGCGGGCGCGTCGGCCTCCGACAGATTGACCGAGGCATAGTCGGGCAGTTCCCGCCAATCGGCAATCGCCGCGCGGGTCCGTTCGACATCGTTCTCGATCCAGGCGCCGGTCGACACGCCGATGAGCGTGCCCGGGCAGGCCTGGCGCACCGCCAGCACGGTGGCATCGACGGCCGCCAGGCTTTCGCGCCCGTCGTCGCGCGGGTGGATATGCAGTTCGGCCGCTCCGGCGGCGACGCAGGCCGCGGCGTCGCTGGCCATCGCCTGTGCATCGAGCGGCAGCCTGGGGTGGAAATCGCGCGGACGCGCGCCGTTGATACAGGCCTGGACGATCATCGATCTCACCTCGGACAAGGACGTCACAGTCTAGCCGTGCAGCAAGAGGCGGCAAGGAGTTGGGCGAAGTCTCTGCTGCAGCGCGGGCAAGATTGGCAGCATTTGAATAAAAGCCGCCTGTGGATATTTACCCCGCGTTCCGCCAGGCCCGGCAAGATACATTAGGGCGGGATCATGGAGAGACGATTGACCAGTGATTTTTCAGCCGCCCGCATCCATCTCGAACGCGCCTATCACTATCTGCGTGGCAGTGACGAGACGAGCCGCACGGCATGCGACGCCCTCGATCTGTTGATCGAAATGGTGGCGGAAGCACAGCACAAGCGATCCGAGGCTGGGGTGCTGGAGTTTCCGCAATCGACGGCGCGGCGAACCGCCTAGGATGTGACGAGATTCAGGTCAGGCCGGTCGGCCCGGCCTGGATCTCGACACCCTGGATCACGATGCCTTGCGGGCCGCAACCCCTTCGGTGGCGCGCATGACGATCTGGTCCAGCGGTTCCGGCCGGTGCAGCAAGAACCCCTGGCCGAAGGCGACGCCCATGTCGCTCAGCATCGTCAACGTGTCCTGCCGTTCGATCTTCTCGCCCACAACATCGCAGCCCAGGCTGCGGGCAATGCTGGTGATGGCCAGCACGATCTCGCGGTCGAAGCGGCTTTGCGTGATGTGCTCGATGAAGGAGCCGTCGATCTTGATCGTGTCGACGGGGAAGCGCCTGAGATATTCGAACGAACTCATGCCGGCGCCGAAATCGTCGAGGCTGACCCGGCAGTGCCGCTCGCGCGCCTTGCGCACAAATTGTTCGGCGGCGTCGAAATTCGTGACCGCGGCGGTCTCGGTGATCTCGAAGCCGATGCCCGAATGCGGCGCCCCGGTCTGCTCGATGACGCTGTCGACGAACTCCCACAGCTGCGGATCGCTCAGCGTCTGCGCCGACAGGTTGAAGCCAAGCGTCAGCGTGCCCGCGCGCAAGGCCGCGCCATGCCGCGACAGCGCGGTGCGGATGATCCAGCGGTCGAGCCTGGAAGCGATGCCGAACCGCTCGGCCACCGGAATGAATTCGCCGGGCGGCACCAGCCGGCCATTGCGCGCGGAGAGCCTCGCCAGCACCTCGACATGGCGGCTTTCTTGCCAGGGTCTGCCCAGCAGATGGATTTCCTGGCCGAACAGTTTCAGCCGTCCGTCTTCCATGGCGTCGACGGTGTCGGCGGCGATGCGCGCTGCATTCAGCCCGCCCGACCCCGATTCCGCGGTCGCCGAGAACACCGCGAAACGGTTGCGTCCGGCGGCCTTGGCCGCGTAGCAGGCGTCGTCGGCGCAGGCGAGCGCGTCGGCCACCGTGGTGCTGGCGTCATCGACGAAGGCGATACCGATCGAGGCCGCCAGCTTGCGCGTCGACGCGGCCAGGCCGAGATCGGCTTCGCGCACCGCGCCAAGCACGGCAGTTGCGATCCGCTCGGCCTGCGCGGCATCGCAATGCGGCACCAGCAGCGCGAATTCGTCGCCGCCCAGCCGCGCCGCATGCGCCGATGGCGGCAGGCAGCCGCGAATGCCGGCGGCAACGCTCTTCAGCGCCATGTCGCCGGCGGCGTGGCCGGCGAAATCGTTGAGCGCCTTAAAGTAGTCGAGATCGACATAGAACACCGCCAGCGGCGCACCTGCGGCGATATGGTCGGCGAGTTGCCGGTCGAAGGCGGAGCGGTTCCACAGGCCGGTCAGCGCGTCATGGCGGGCCTGGTAGGCGAGCTCCTGCTCGCGCAGCTTTTCCTCGGTGATGTCTCGTACGGTGCCCAGGATCTGGCCCGCGGCACCCGCGGCGGCGATGAAGCGGACCAGCGATTCGACATGGCGGAGCTCGCCGTCGCGCCTGATGATGCGGTATTGATTGGCGATGACGCCATCCGTTCCGACTGCCGCCTGGTGGGCTCGCTCGGTGACCTCCTTGTCGTCGGGATGCAGATAGGTGTGCCAAAGGTCGGCCGTCACCTCGTCGGTGTCTGCAACGAGGCCGAATATATCCCTGGTTCGGGTGTCCCAATAGCTCTTGCTGGTGGCGATGTCGTGGTGCCAGATGCCGGTGCCGCTGGCGGCGAGCGCCAGGCGGAAGCGCACATTGACCTGTTCAAGCTCGGCTTCGGTCGCCTTCTGCCTGGTGATGTCGGTCTGCACGCCCATCAGCCGCAGCGGCCGCCCGTCCGCGTCGCGCTCGACGATGCCGCCGCGATCGAGCACCCACACCCAATGGCCCAGCTTGTGCTTCAGCCTGAGTTCGGTCTCGATGGCGTCGGTCTGTCCGGCAATGTGGCGGTCGCCGCTGGCCAGCGCGCGCTCGCGATCGTCGGGATGGGTCAGCTGCAGCCACAGGTCGCTGGCGTTGGCAAGTTCGCTTTCATCATAACCCAGCATCCGCGCCCAAGTCGCGGAATAGAAGCAGTCGCCGGTCGCAAGATCCCAGTCCCAGACGCCAAGATGGGCGCGTTCCAGGGCCTTGGCCCAGAACGTTCCATTGCGACTTTTCTTGTCCTGACGCGTCATCGTCTGTTTCGCTCATCCCCGCCGCGGAGCAATCTGCAGCAAAACCAGAGAAGAAACAGTTACCGTTGGAGGGCCGGCCGAGAGCGGTGATCCGGCATTGCCAAATTATCGGCAGCATTCCCAATTCCTGCAACGACCTTCCCGCCTTTCGATTGGCCGGCAAGAAGCGGAGTTTTGCGCCCGCCGGATCGTCCTAGTGCTTGCCCCAGGACACCGGCCAGTCCGGTGACCCCCAAGACAAAGACAAGCAAACAACAAGAGGACGTCCCAATGACCAAACAGGAAGACAACAAGGCCGTCGTCGTCAGATGGTTCACCGACTTCTGGGGTGAGATCGGCGATCTGTCTGTGGTCGACGACATCGCCGCGCCGGACATGCTGCTCAAATACTCGCTGCATGAGCCGCGCCGTGGCCGCGATGACATCAAGGCCTTCATGACCGACTTCCGCGCCGCCTTCCCGGACCTCAACTTCTGGGCCACCGCCGACCTCATCGCCGAGGGCGACTACGTCGTCGGCCAGTGGGAGGGCGGCGGCACCCACACCGGTCCGGCCTTCAGCGATTTCCTCGTCGGTTCGCTGCCCGCCGCCACCGGCCGCACCATGCGCTTCACCGGCACCACCGTGCTGAAGGTGGTCGACGGCAGGATCGTCGAGGAGATCGGCCTCGACGACGGCGTCGCCGCCCTCACCCAACTCGGCCTGATCACGGCCGCCTGATTGCAGGGCCATCGCCATCCAAGCGATGGCTCTCTTTCAATCCAGCCCAAGCCCGACGACAAGGTAGCCTGCAACAATCGAAAGCCTCGGATGGCGGCGAATGATGCTGCAGCGTCGCGGCGCAACATCTTCGTCAACGAATCCTTGCCAACAAATCGCGCATTATAACTGTATAATTTTTATGATTTTACTTTGGTGAAAGTGTAAACCAGGCGGTAATACATTCTCTGCGAAATACTCCATACAGTTTTCTGGGCAGCTGGCGGGATGTCCTTCTATGAATGCGCACAACGGGCAGAGTAGCGGTAATCGCCGCTCAGTTGCCATTTTTGACCTGGACATCGCGGCAACCAGGAGCGGCTGGCTGCTGACTGCCCTGTGTCTGGCCTATGCCGTGACCGCGCTCTACCTGGAGCCGGATCGCTATCTGCATCTGGCGCATTCCTATGCCAGGCCGTTCGTCTTCTTCCTGCCCGCGCTTCTGGCGGCGGGGCTCGGCCTGGTGGCGCTGACATT
This sequence comes from Mesorhizobium sp. P2_A8, assembly GCF_056404935.1. Lineage (NCBI taxonomy): Bacteria > Pseudomonadati > Pseudomonadota > Alphaproteobacteria > Hyphomicrobiales > Phyllobacteriaceae > Mesorhizobium > Mesorhizobium sp. P2_A8. Next base: position 299,348 of record NZ_JBFUDB010000011.1, on the reverse strand, counting down.
TGCCAGGCACAACCCGACCAGATTCATGCTCGACACGCTCAGGCAGCGTTGGCTGGCAGCCGCACCCGTCATCCTTTTGTTCTTTCTCGGCATCACCGCCTTCACTACCTTGAAGGTCGCCATCCCGGACATCGTGCCATTCTACGCCGACCGCGTCCTGGCGGAGCTTGATGTTCGGCTGCACGGCGCCGATCCCTGGACATGGGCGCACAGCGTCGTTCCCGAACCGGCTTCAGCCGTCATCTTCGCCGGCTACGCATATGTCTGGCATGTCCAATGGTTCGGCATTCTGCTGTTCGTTGCCTTCTGGAACGATCCGGTCAGACGCTTGCGCTATCTATGGGCGTTCGCACTGACCACGATCCTGTGCGGCACCGTTCTTGCGACCCTGCTGTCGTCCACCGGCCCGATATTCTATGACCAGTTCTACGGCGGCGACCGGTTTGCCGGACTGCAGATCGCCCTGGCGCGGAACGGCTACTCCGCGTCGATCGATGCCTATGCCAGCTATCTCTTTGCGGCCTACGAAAGTGGTCGCCCGGAACTGGGTACCGGCATCTCCGCCATGCCGAGTGTGCATGTTGCAATCGCCACGCTCAATGCGTTCTTCCTGGCCGGCTTCGGTTGTCGGTGGGCTATCATCGGCTGGTCCTTCGCGGCGCTGATCCTGTTCGGCTCGGTTTACACCGGCTGGCACTATGCCGTGGATGGCTACCTCTCGATCCTTGTCGTGTCGCTGCTCTGGTCCCTGACGGGGCGTTTCGTCCTGCCGCAAGCGAGCCGGGATATCGCCGAGGTGGGATCGGCGATTCCGGATCCGGCGCCACAATGACCGGGCCCGACTAAAGCCGGGCAACCGCGACCCCACAGCTTCGGACGAGTGGCCAGGCGGCATTGGCGCCGCCTGGCTTTGCCGGCTACTGGCTCGGCGCCATCGCGTGTTCGCATGACACGTTCGGGTTCATGTCGGCGAAGGTGCCGGTCGGGTTGCCCTTCCAGGCCCAGACATGCAGTTCGTAGAACGCGCCCAGGCCGTAGCGATTGGGCGCGCTGTTGAAGTTGAACAGCTGTCCGTCCAGCGACGCCGGCCCCTTCGAGGTGATGTATTCGACCGCCACCAGCTTCAGCGTGCCGTCGTCCATCGGCTCGTACATCACGGCTTCGGGACGGGCGATGTCGATCTTGTCGTCCTTCAGATACCGGCCGTTGACGTAGTGGATGCCCATTGCGCCGCCGGTGATGCCGCTGGCGCAGGGAATGGGCGCATAGCCCTCAGCCATAGCTGCCTCGAGGTCGACAAACCGGCTGTTGGCAGCCCGTACCTTGTCGGCCAGCGGATTGGGCTCGGACGCAGGTGCAGCCGCTTCCTGATGCGCCTGCGCGAACGCTGTGCAGACGGCCAGCATGGCCCCCGCAATGAGAAGCCTGTTGCGGAAATTGAGTGTCATCTTCATTCCATTCTTCTTGAAAAAGCACAGATGGCCGGCCGCCGAAAAAATACGGAGGCCCGACACGCAAGCGCTGTGACTGTTGTTGCTTGGATATCCCGCGATCGATGCGACGAATGCCGGGAACGGTCATCCTTTCGGCAGGTACGGGATCGTTCCGGCCAGATCGGTGTTGTCGATCATCTGGAAACGGCTGTCGCTGCCATCCTGACGGGCCGTGACGAACGGCGCATAGGCCGGATCGCTGGTGAAGGCGCGCGCCGCCGCTTCCGACGGGAACGCCATCAGGGCGATCAGCGTGGTGTCGAGCGGCTTGCCTTCAAGCGTCTTCACATTGCCGCTGCGCGACAGATATCTGCCGCCATGCTTATGGACGAGATCGTGCACCGACGCGGCGTAGGCCGGTATCCACCGCGGGTCCTTCACCTTGATGTCTGCGATAATGTAGGCGGTCATGGGTCGTCTCCTGGTTTGCTGTGCAAGGGGTATCCCCTGCAACCGGCCAAAGGGCTCGCATGTCAGGGCACTCGCCAGCCAGTCCGCGATCTGTACCGGGGCAGTACAGTTTCCGTACTGGCCGCTTCATTCATGAAGGCCTAATATTCAGCCTAGGTTCGAGGGAGAGGCCGCAATCATGACCCAGCACGGATACAAGCAGTTCTGCCCGCTATCGATGGCCGCCGAGGTGCTCTGCACCCGCTGGACGATGGTGCTGCTGCGCGAACTGGTGGCGGGCTCGACCCGCTTCAACGACCTGCGCCGCGGCGTGCCGAAAATGTCGCCGACCCTTCTGTCGCAACGGCTGAAGGAGCTCGAACTGGCGGCGATCATCGAGCGCAAGGAAGTGCCGGGCGAGAAAGGCATCTTCGAGTATCGGCTGACGGAGGCTGGTCGGGATTTGCGCCCGGTCGTCGAGGCGATGGGCTTCTGGGGACAGAAGTGGGTCGAGTCCCGCCTGTCGCTGAAAAACCTCGATCCGTCGCTGCTGATGTGGGACATGCGGCGCAATCTGAACCCCTCGCCGCTGCCCGAGGGGCGCACGGTGATACAATTTCTGTATCATGAGCTACCGGCGTCCAAACGGTCGTGGTGGCTGATCGTCGAAAAGCACGGCGAGGTCGATCTGTGCTGGTACGATCCGGGCTTTGACGTCGATCTCTACGTCTCGACCGACCTGCACACGATGACGGCGATCTGGATGGGGTTGATCACGGTCGAGAAGGCCGGGGCAAAGGTCGCCTTGACCGGCGATCAGGACATCGCGCGGAAGATGCAGACATGGCTCGGGCTCAGTCCGTTCGCGATCGAACCCAAGCGGGCGGCATAGCAACGACGGCTCAGGGACGACGATCGGCGGCGCTTGGCAGGAAACGGGTGGCGGGGCCGGTTTTTGGCGGCTTCAATGCGGCCATGTTCATCACCCTGGCCAAAAATCTGAAATCCACGCCGCTGCCGGTTGCCGACGATCCGCGCTGGGCGCGCATCGTCGCGCGCGACAAGGCGGCCGACGGGAAATTCTGGTATTCGGTGGCGACGACCGGCGTCTATTGCCGGCCTTCCTGCCCGTCGCGGCGCGCCAACCCGAAGAACGTGCAGTTGCACAGCACGCTGGATCAGGCCAAGGCAACCGGCTTTCGCCCGTGCCGGCGCTGCAATCCGAACGGGCCGTCGCTGGAGGCCGGCAACGCGGCGATGGTTGCCGATGCCTGCCGCAGGATCGAGCAGAGCGAGGAAGAGCCGTCGCTCGGTGAACTGGCGGCCGCCGCCGGCCGCAGCGCCGGCTATTTCCACCGCGTCTTCAAGGCGGTCACCGGGCTGACGCCGAAGGACTATGCCGCCGCCCACCGCGCCGCAAGGGTCCGCCAGGGCCTCGAGGACGGCAGCAGCGTGACAGTGGCGATCTACGATGCCGGCTTCAATTCGAGCGGGCGTTTTTACGAGAAATCGACCGGCATGCTCGGCATGACGCCGACACGTTACCGCGCCGGTGGCGCCCATGAAGAGATCCGCTTTGCCGTCGGCGAATCCTCACTCGGATCCATACTGGTCGCCTCGAGCCAAAAGGGCGTCGCCTCGATCCTGCTTGGCGACGACCCCGACGCGCTGGTGCGCGACCTGCAGGATCGTTTTCCCAAGGCACGGCTGATCGGCGGCGACCGCGACTATGAGGCGCTGGTCGCTCGCGTCGTCGGCTTCGTGGAAGTGCCGGCGCTCGGCCTCGACCTGCCGCTCGACGTGCGCGGCACCGCGTTCCAGCAGCGCGTCTGGCAGGCATTGCAGGATATCCCGGTCGGCAGCACTGTTTCTTACTCTGAAATCGCACAGCAGATCGGTGCGCCAAAGGCGATCCGCGCCATCGCCGCCGCCTGCGCGGCCAACACTCTTGCCATCGCCATTCCCTGCCATCGCGTGATCAGGAAAGATGGTGCCTTGTCCGGCTACGCCTGGGGTGCGGAGCGCAAGCGCGCGCTGCTCGACCGTGAGACGTCCGGCGGATCGGGCACGGTGAAGGTGCCTGACACCGCATACCGGTCTTCGCGGGCCTGACGGCGGGAGGACCTGGCGGCAATGCGCGCGATGGCAAGGCCTCCCACCACCGATGCGAAGCCCCGCGGCAACGGCACTGCCGCCACCCCACGGTCCCAAGACGCGAAATCGCTGGTGATGACCGCCATCGGCGAGCTGGTCGATGGCGGCAAAGCCGAGTGGAATTTGACCACGAGCGGCGAGATCGAGCTGCGCTTGTTCACCGGCGAGGTGTTCCTGCTCGGCGAGTTCTCCGTCGCCCGCCTCGCGTGACGAAGGGTGAACGGTTCAAAATCAGCGCCCTACGGCGGGCGCTTCTTCACAGGCTGCGATTTGAATTTGAAAGCAAGCACCGGAGTGAGGACCGGACGCCGTCTCGGTAGGGTTCGGGCACAGACAAAGGAGTGAAGGCAATGAACCTCATGCAAAGCCAAATGACCGCACCGGCGGCGATAGCCCGCAACGCCGCCCTCGACACCATCGCCTATGCCATCGGCCAATCCGCGATCGGCAGGATCCTGGCGGCGCGCAGCGCCATCGGCGTCTGCGCCATCCTGATCGACTCGAACGCCGACGCGCTGGAGCGGGACCTCGGCAACCGCTTCCCCGGCGAGATGCTGGTCGAAGACGGGGCCGGATTGCGCGACGATCTCGCGGCCATAGCGCGCTTCATTGAAACGCCCAGCGTCGGTCTCGATCTTCCGCTCGACATGCGCCACGGCACGCCATTCCAGCAGAGGGTGTGGGACATGCTGCGCACCATTCCTTGCGGCGCCACCATCACCTACACCGCATTGGCCCGCCGCCTCGGCCAGCCGAACGGCGCCCGCGCCGTGGCGACGGCCTGCGCCACCAACGCGATCGCGCTCGGCATTCCCTGCCACCGTGTTGTCCGCGCCGACGGCACGCTGGCAGGCTACCGCTGGGGCGTCGAGCGCAAGCGCGCCCTGCTCGACAAGGAGGCCGCTCAATGAACGCCCACGCCAAGGTTGCCGCATCCGTGGTCGAAGCCGCCGAGGCGCGCGTCGCCGGTTACGACTGGCCAGCCCTTGCCGCCGATCTCGACGGCTTCGGCTGCGCGGTGATCGAGAAATTACTCTCGCCCGAACAATGCCGGCAGATCGCCAGTCTCTATCCCCAGGAACAGCATTTCCGCAGCCACATCCATATGGCCAGGCACGGCTTCGGCAAGGGCGAGTACCGCTGTTTCCGCTACCCCTTGCCGGACCTGCTCGGCGGTCTGCGCAGCGCGCTCTATCCCAGGCTGGCCGAGGTCGCCAACCAGTGGAACGAGCGTATGGGGCAAGCCATGCGCTACCCCGCGACGCATGCCGAGTTTCTCGAACAGTGCCACGCCGCCGGCCAGACGCGGCCGACGCCGCTGTTGCTGCAATATGTGCCCGGCGACTTCAACTGCCTGCACCAGGATCTCTATGGCGACCTCGCCTTCCCACTGCAGGTGGCGATCCTGCTTTCCGAACCGGGCAAAGATTTCACCGGCGGCGAGTTCGCGCTGACCGAGCAGCGGCCGCGCATGCAGAGCCGGGTCGAGGTGGTGCCGCTGCGCCAGGGCGACGCGGTTGCCTTCGCCGTCCACAACCGGCCGGTGCGGGGAAGCAAGGGCAATTATCGCGTCAATTTGCGTCACGGCGTCAGCCGGCTGCGCTCAGGCATGCGCCACACGGTCGGCATCATTTTTCACGATGCCAAGTGAGCATGGTCTCCCGGACAAGGAGGAGCACAAAATTCATCCAGCGTCGGCGGATGCCATGTCCAGGATCCACGGGCAGGCATAATAGTCGGCAATATGGTCGATCACGCCGCCATCGGCATGGATCCAGATACGCCGGCCGCCAGACATGGCCTTGCAGCCTGTCGACGACCACGATTTCCCCGCCGATCGCGCCCCGCCGCATGCGCTGACACCGAGCTTGCAGCAGGACGCTCACAGCGACGGCTCGGTCTTGCCAATGCCGTCCTTTGGTAGCAATCTCAGCTCGGGATCCGGGCGACGACGGCGCTCGGCGCGGGCTCGGCTGAAACAAACGTCACGCCGTTGAGGGGAACCGATCATGACCCGCGACCAGATGCTCGCCCACCTCCGCGCCGCCGACGCCGTCGCGCGCGAAGCGAGGGCGCATGGGCATCATCCGTTCGGGTGCGTGCTGGTCGGGCCCGACGATCGCGTGCTCATGCGGCAGGGCAATCTCGACACCGTGCGCCATGCCGAGACCGAGCTCGCCCGCCGCGCTGCGGCTGCTTACGAGCCGGAGTTTCTCTGGCAATGCACGCTGGTCTCGACCTTCGAACCATGCGCGATGTGCGCCGGAACGATGTATTGGGCGAACATCGGGCGGCTGGTCTACGGGGGCGATGAGACCAAGATCCTGGCGCTGACCGGAGATCACCCGGATAATCCGACGATGAGCCTATCCTCGCGTACCGTGTTCGGCTCCGGCCAGAAAAAGATCGAGGTCTTTGGCCCCTTCCCCGAAATCGAGGACGAGCTGCACGAGCCGCACCGCGATTTCTGGCAGCGCTGACGCGGTGGCTGAGGAAAGGTCGCGTCTGCAACGATCCCGGGCACGAGGCAGCAGAATCCATCCTGCCAGTCGATCCGGTACCTAGACCGCCGGCGCGTAGCGGTTGACCACCATGCCGCAGGCATAGGCCTTCGAGCCGAGCAGGCGCAGGGTCTTGAAACCGCCCTGGTCGAAGATCCGCCGTCCCGCACCCAGAACCGCCGGGTTGACGAACAGTTGGAACTCGTCGACCAGCCCGGCCGCGATCAGGGCGGAAGCGAAACCGGCGCCGCCGAAGACGGCCATGTCGCCGCCCTCGCCCGCCTTCAGTGCGTTGACTTCGCGCGGCAGGTCGCCGCTGGCCACCGTCGTGCGCTCCCATCGCGAGGCTTTGAGCCTGTCGCTCAGCACCACTTTCCGCGCATCGACGATGCGCTGCGCGAAGGCATAGAACGGATCGCTCGCAGATTTCTCCGCCGCCTTGCCCCAATGGGTGAGATACCCCTCCTCGGCCATCTTACGGCTGAGCAGGATGGTGTCGATGCTGGCGAAGACGGTGTTGAAATCCTGCTTCAGCGCCTCGTCCCAGGCGCAGCCGTCGCCCCATTCCCACAGCTGCCAGTGATGGTCGTCGTCGGCGCCGACAAAGCCGTCGACCGACATCTGCATCTGCAGGATCAGCTTTTTCATCGTCATTCTCCTCGGTTGTCCGGCTCAAGGATGCGGGCGAAAGCCTGCGCCAAGCGCGCTGCCATGGTCAGCATGGAATACTTTACATTTGGAACCATTGACGCAAGATAAAAATGATGTCAATTGTAAAGTGATTTAAAAATGGAACCATAGCGATGTCGACCAAGGGAAAGTCCGGCTGTCCGATCAACCTGTCGCTCGAACTGCTCGGCGACCGCTGGACACTGCTCATCATCCGCGACCTGATCTTTGCTGGAAAAAAGCATTTTCGAGAATTCCTGCAGTCCGACGAAGGCATCTCCTCGCGCACGCTGGCCGAGCGGCTGCAGACGCTGCAGGACGAAGGCATCCTCACTCGCAGCGACGACCCGACGCATGGGCTGAAGACGGTCTATCGCCTGACAGAGGCCGGCATCGACCTTTTGCCCGTGCTGGCGACGCTCGGCGCCTGGGGCAGCAAGCATCGCAAGGCCGACGACAAGCTCGCCCGGACCGCCGACGAACTGGCAGTCGGCGGCGAGGTCGCGCTGGAACAGATGAAAGCGGCGTTGCGAGCGGAGCATAGCGTTTAGGTGGCCGCGCCGGCTTGACAATTATCCCCTTTTGTTCTCTATTTGTTCGCGTCTATCAGCAATTTCGGATGTGCGGACGGATGGAAACGACAGCCACCATCCTGCATGCCGATCTCGACGCCTTCTATGCCTCCGTCGAGCAGTTGCTCGACCCGTCGCTGCGCGGCAAGCCGATCGCGGTGGGCGGTGGCGTCGTGCTCGCCGCCTCCTATGAGGCGCGCGCCTTCGGGGTGCGCGGCGGCATGCCGGGGCGCAAGGCGCGCGAGCTCTGCCCGCAGCTGATCTTCGTCGGCGGCAAGTTCAGCGACTACCAGCGGCTGGGCGACGCGGCGATCAAAGTGCTCGACGATTTTACTCCGCTGGTCGAGCGCATCTCCATCGACGAGGCCTTTGCAGACGTCTCCGGCTGCACGCATCTGTTCGGCTCGCCGCGAGAGATCGCCACGACGATCCGCCGCCGCGTGCGGGCCGAACTCGGCCTGCCGATCTCGATCGGCGTGGCGCGTACCAAGCATCTGGCCAAGATCGCATCGCAGGTCGCCAAGCCAGACGGGCTGGTGGTGGTCGACCCCGGCACCGAGATCGCCTTCCTGCACGACCTGCCGGTCGGGCTGATGTGGGGCGTCGGCCCGGCGACCAAAGCGCGGCTGGCCGAAATCGGGATTGAGACCATCGGCCAGTTGGCCAGGACGCACAGCGGCGCGCTGACGCGGCTGCTCGGTCCCGCCGCCGGCGAAAAGCTGTCGGCGCTGTCGTGGAACCGCGACCCGCGCAGACTGGAGACCAAGCGCCGGGCGCATTCGGCCGGCGCGCAATCGGCGCTTGGGCAGAAACCTGCCGTGGCGCGGGTCATCGTGCCCACTCTGCTGCATCTGGCGGACCGCGTCGCCAGTCGGCTGCGCGCCAAGGCGCGGCCCGGCCGCACGGTGACGGTGCGCGTGCGCTTTGCCGATCTCAGCGCCGTCACACGCTCGATCACGCTCGACCAGCCGATCTCGGCTACCACCATGCTGGCCGAGATCGCCGGCGACCTGGTGCGCGGCGTGCTTGCCGACCACCCGCACGAGAGGACGATCTCGCTGCTGGCGATCTCGGTCTCGCACCTCGAGGAAAGCGCCGAGCTCCAGCTCGAACTGCCGCTCGGCCTCGCCGACGAGAAGCGGCGACCGGGCACGCGGAAAGGCCTGGCGCGCTTCGGCGCCGACCGCGCCATCGACAAGATCCGCGAGCGCTTCGGCAAACAGGCGGTCGGCTACGGCACGGTGGCGCTGGAGGCGGCACGCTCGGTCCCCGACGAATTCAGGGAGTTGGCGGAGAAGGGGCTGTAAGCGCAGCGGAAGCTATTCGACTCGTGCATGTGACCGCGCAAGTTATAACTGAGGGCGGCAAAGAGTGACTTGATTTCCGCCCTGGCTATTCGAGTAAGGTAGCGGCCACAAGGCATGGAATCCGATGTTCGCAGCCTTCATCGTTTGCGCGTCAGTCACAGCCCTCAGCGCGGTTGTCAGTCTCGGTTTCTCCTTGGCTGCCGCCATGAACGAGACCGGCAACGCCCGGACAATAACACTGTACGGTTGTGCACGCAGCGTGGCTTTGGTGGTCGCAAGCGCCGTGCCATTTTTTACAGGTTCGACGGAATGGCTTGAAGCCATCGCCTGGATAATGATCCTTGTGCAGGCTGGAGATGCGGTCATAGGCACCACGATCGATGATCGGACGAAAACCTTCGGCCCGGCCTGCGCCTCGCTCGCCAACCTTCTGGCTCTCCTATGGCTCATCCAGTCTGTTCAGTGAGACCACGACAAACAGCCTCAGCGCACGGTCTCGCATCTCGAGGAAAATGCCGAGTTGCAACTCGAACTGCCGCTCAGAGCAGAATCCCCAAACAGTCGATCAACCCCTGATCGCCTTGCCGGCTTGCTGCAGCAGCTCGAATGCTGCGAAGCGCTTGGCGTGCCAGCCGGCCAAAGAACCGTCGGGATGATAGACTTCGCCAAGTTCCGACATGCCGGCCATGGCTGTCACCAGATCCTGGTAAGCCCCGGCGGCGACGGCGCCCAGCATTGCCGAGCCGAGCAGCACCGGCTCCGGCGAGATCGACGCCACCACCACCATGCCTGTGGTGTCGGCCAGCAGCTGGCGCACCAGCGGGCTTTGCCCGGCGCCGCCGCTGACCACGATGGTGTCGACGGGAATACCCTTATCATGTTCGGCCCGCACGATCTGGCGCGCGCCGTAGCCCAACCCAGAGACGCCGGCGACATAGAGTCCGACCAGGCTGTCGAGGCTGGTGTCGAGATCGAGCCCGGCAATCAGCGCACGCGCATCCGGATCGGCGAACGGCGCGCGGTTGCCGAGAAATTCCGGCACGACATGGATATCGCCGACAAGGGCCGGCGTCGCAGCAGCACCCCCACGGCCTTGCGCCTGCAGCGAGAGCCAGGCGCTGAGGCTGACGCCCTCGGCCTGTGCCTTGGCCGCCGCTTCGCCAGCCGCCGGGTGCATGCGCACCAGATGGTCGATGGCCGCGCCCGCCGCCGATTGGCCGCCCTCGTTCAGCCATAGGCCCGGCACCATGGCCGAGAAATACGGACCCCAGACGCCGTCGACGAAGGCGGGTTCGGCGGTCGACGACATGGTGCAGGCCGAGGTGCCGAAGACATAGGCCATGCGTGACAAAACACTGCCGAAGTCGCCGCGCGCACCGACCGTGCCGACGCCACCGGCATGCGCGTCGATCAGCCCGGCCGCCACCGCCGTACCGGGAACAAGGCCAAGGTCCGCCCCCGCTTGCGCGGTCAGCCCGCCGCCGAGAGCGGCACCCGCCGGCACGATCTCGGTGCCGATGCGCGTGAACGCCTCGTCGGCCAGGCTGCCGAGCCCGATGGTCCGGAAATAGGTCTCGTCCCAACGGCTCTCATGCGCCAGATAGGTCCATTTGCAGGTTACGGTGCAGACTGAGCGGGCAAGGCTGCCCGTCGCCCGCCAGGTTAGGAAGTCGGCGAGGTCCATGAACTGCCAGGCGGCATTGAAGGTGTCGGGCCTATTTTCGGCCAGCCACAAAAGCTTCGGCGTTTCCATCTCCGGCGAGATGACGCCGCCGACGTAGTTCAGCACCGCCTCGCCGCTGCGGTTGATGCGGCGCGTCTGCTCGACCGCACGATGATCCATCCAGACGATGATGTTGCGTTCGGGATTGTTGGACGGGCCGACCGGCAACGGCACGCCGCCCTCGCCCAGCACCACCAGCGAACAGGTGGCGTCGAAGCCGATGCCGGCGATCGCTTCGGGCGCGATGCCGGCTTCGGCCACGGCGGCGCGAGTGGCACGGCACACCGCCCGCCAGATGTCGTTGCTCGACTGCTCGACGATGTCGCCGGGCTCGCGCCAGACCTCGATGTCCTGCTTGGCCGAGGCAAGCAGGTTTCCCATGTGGTCAAACACCCCGGCCCGCGCGCTGCCGGTGCCGACGTCGATGCCGAGGTAGTGGGGCATAATGGAACCTTCGGTTCAGGGGAGTAGGCAGTAGGCAGTAGGCAGTAGGCAGTAGGCAGTAGGCAGTAGGCAGTAGGCAGTAGAAGATTAGCGAGTCAGGCTAGAACGCAGGAAGTGCTTTTTTTCGACCGGAGGTCGGACAGTAAAGGTGTCTACATCTTCCCCTACTGCCTACTGCCTACTGCCTAATACCTACTGCCCTACTCCCCTCACAAATCATTGCTCTGCGGCAGGATCACCAGATCCCGGATCGTGACGTTGCGCGGCCGGGTAAGCATAAACATCACCGCCTCGGCCACCTCGCGCGGCTGCATCAGGCCGCCGGCGGCAAGCTCTTCCTCGAGCTTGGCCTTCGGCCAGTCGCTGACCAGCGCCGTCACCACCGGGCCGGGCGCCACCGCGCCAACGCGCAGGCCGTGTTTCGCCACCTGCCGGCGCACCGTGTGGACGAAGGCCTGCACGGCGTGCTTGGACGCGGTGTAGATCGGCTCCCAGACCACCGGAACCAGCCCGGCGATCGAACTGGTGACGATGATGTCGCCGGTCTTACGTTCGACCATGTGCGGCAGCACCGCGTGGATCGAGCGGAAGACGGCGTTGATGTTGAGGTTCAGCATGCGGTCCCAGGCGTCGGGATCACCGGTCAGCACCTCGCCGCCGACATAGGCACCGGCATTGGCATGGAAGATGTCGAGCTGGCCGGCCTTTTCCAGGATCTGCGGCATCATGGTGGCGACGCTTGCCGGCTGCATCAGGTCGATCACCAGCGGGATCGCCTTGGAGCCGAGTTCGGCGCACAGGCTGTTCAGCGTCGCCTCGGCGCGGTCGACCAGCACCACGCTGGCGCCCGCCGCCAGCATATATCTGGCGCATTCGAGGCCGATGCCCGATGCGGCACCGGTGATGGCCGCAACTTTTCCGCTCAGTTCCTGACTCATTTTTCTCTTCCTGTTGATGGGTTCAGGCCCGGCCATGGGAAACACGCGAGCGGCGGGCCAGCGAGTCGACGATGACTGCGATGGCAAGCACGGCGCCTGTGATCATGTACCGAAGCGACGAAGACAGATCGAGCAGCGTCAATCCGCTGGCGATCGACTGGATGACGATGATGCCGAGCAGTGCCGAATAGGCGCTGCCGCGGCCGCCGAACAGGCTTGTGCCGCCGATGACGGCCGCCGCGATGGCGTTGAGGTTGACGTCGCCCGTACCGGCCTGCTGGCTCGCCGAAGCCAGCCGCGCCGCCGACAGCACGCCGCCAAAGGCGGCCAGCATCGAGCACAGCACGAAGGCGCTGGAATAGATCAGCCGCACATTGATGCCGGCGCGCCGTGCCGCCTCGCGGTTGCCGCCGACCGCCGACATCGAGCGGCCCCATTTCGTCCGCGTCAGCGCGTAGTGCATGGCGATGACCAGGCCGACGAACAGGCCGAACATCCACGGAATACCGCGCGCCTGGTTGAGATAGAAGACGATGAGTTCGATCACGATCGTGATCGCCACCGCGCGCGTCACGAGACCGCCGGTCGAGGGCGCCGACAGGTTGGCGGCGCGGCGGCGCGCAACGGTGCGCAGGCCGGTGACCAGCATGACGATGCCCGGCACCGCCGCCAGAGCGAACGACACGAATTTCGGCATCACCAGCAGCTGGCCGAAGTTCACCAGGTTCGAGCCGTAGGGTAGGTTGATCGAGCCAGTCGAGCCGAGGATGTAGAGCTGCAGGCCAAGCACCGCCAGCAGGCCGGCCAGCGTCGAGACGAAGCTCGGCATGCCGAGCCGGTTGAACAGCAGCGCATAGAGCGCGCCGATGAAGCCGCCGACGGCGATCGCGGCGAGGATGGCGAGCGCCACCGGCCAACCCTGGTTGACCCACAGCGTGCCGACCAGGGCCGAGGCAAAGCCGCTGATCGAACCGACCGACAGGTCGATCTCGCCGACCATCAGCACGCAGACGATGCCGAGCGCAATGACGCCGACGGTCGAGGAATCGAACAGCAGGTTGACCAGATTGCTGCTCGATAGGAAGATCGGGTTGATGCTGGCGAACACAGTCCAGATGATGACCAGCCCCACGATGACCGGCAGCGAGCCGAGATCGCCCGAGCGCACCCGGTCGAAGAAGGCGCGGATGGCGCCGCTCAAGCCGGCCTCATGCTTGACGCGCACATCGGCGCGGTCGAGCTGCGGCGGCACCGGCGCCGTCTGTTGCACGTCGCGGCTCATGGGTGTGGCTCCTGGGTTTGATCCTGGCGTGCTTGCCTGCGCTCGGCGCGCCGCGACACCGAATTGTTCGACGCGCCGGTGATGGCGCTGACCAGCTCCTGGTTCGAGGCGTCGGGCGTGAAGATGCCGTTGTTGCGGCCAAGCCGCAGCACGACGATGCGGTCGGCGACGGCGCGCACGTCTTCCATGTTGTGGCTGATGATGACAACGCCGAGGCCGCGGTCGCGCACGCGCTCGATCAGGTTGAGCACTTCCGCTGTCTGCGCAACACCGAGGGCCGCCGTCGGTTCGTCGAGCAGGATGAGCTTGGGCTCGAGCAGCAGCGAGCGGGCTATCGCCACCGTCTGGCGCTGGCCGCCCGACAGCGACGCGACCACTTCGCGCACACTTGGGATGCGTGCCGACAGCTCGTTGAGCAGCGTCCAGGCGCGCACTTCCATCGCCACCTCGTCCAGCCGCAGCGGGTTGAGCTCGCGGCCGAGGAAGATGTTGGCGACGATGTCGAGGTTCTCGCACAGCGCCAGGTCCTGGAACACGGTGGCGATGCCGAGCGTCAGTGCCGCACTGGGGTCGGCAAGCGTCACCTGCTTACCGCGAAAGCTGATGGTGCCAGTGCTTGGCTGATGCACGCCGGCGAGAATCTTGACCAGCGTCGACTTGCCGGCGCCATTGTCGCCGACCAGCGCCACCACCTCGCCGGCATGGACATCGAGATCGATGTCGGTCAGCGCCGAGACGGCGCCAAAATTCTTGGAGATGCCGCGTAGGCTGAGCACCAGCTCGCCTGTCGGAACCGGTCCGTCCGGGGTATCGATCATGCCTGGAACACCTTTCAAAAAACCGGTTCAAAAGCGGTGAGCGCTGCCTGGCCGCCGCGTGGGCGGCCAGGCAGCGGAGCGGGCAAGGGTCGCGGTCAGCCCCCGATGCCCAGCTTCTTGCAGCCTTCCGCGTAGCGATCGACGCAGAGTTCGGCCGCGGTGTTGATCTTCTTGTCGATGATCTCGGCCTTCAGGTTTTCCTGCGTCACCACCGCCGGCGTGAACAGCTGCGAGGGCGTGTCGTACAGCGTCATCTCGGCTTTCGGCGTTTCGCCCGAAAGCAGCTTGATGGCGACGTTGGCGGCGGCCGCGGCCACGATCTCGCTCGGCTTGGAGATGGTGTTGTACTGGTCGCCGGCGATGATCAGCTGCAACGCGGCGATCGTCGCGTCATTGCCGGTCACCGGCGGCACCGGATCGACGCCGGCCGCCTTGAAGGCGGCGATGGCGCCACCACCGGTGCCGTCATTGGCGGCGACGACACCGAGGATCTTCGGGCCGAAGCGAGTGATCTGGCCGCCGGCCCATTGCTGCGCCTTCGGCGGCGCCCATTCCGGCGTGTCGTATTCGGCCAGGATCTGGTAGCCGCTGTTGTCGAGGCCTGCATGGATACCCTTCTTGATCAGGCCTGCCGCCGCGTCGGTCGGCGAGCCGTTGATCTGCAGCACGCCGCCGGTGGCCGGATCGACCTTCAGCGCCTTCAGATGCTCGACCAGCGAGTCGGCGATCGCCTTGCCGATGCCTTCATTGTTGAACGAGACATAGAAGTCGGCCGGCGCGGTCGGGATCGGCCGGTCATAGGCGATGACCTTGATGCCCTGGCTCTGCGCCAGTTTGACCAGCGAGGCGGCGGCGGTCGAATCTACGGGATCGAGCACGATCGCCTTGGCGCCCTGCGAGATCACCGAGTTGAACTGCTGCTGCTGGCGCGAGGCGTCGGCATCGGCGTTCTGGTAGAGCACCTTGCAGCCCGGGCACAGCTTCTTCATCTCGGCGGCGAAGCCGGGATAGTCGTGCTGTTCGTAGCGGGTCGAGGCCTGGTCGGGCATCAGGAAGGCGACGGTGGCGTCGGTGACTTCGGCAGCCCTGGTGATCGCGGCGGTGCCGGCCAGCAGCGACAGCGCAAGGGCTGCCATGCCGGCGGACTTCCCAGCGGACTTCATTGAAAATCTGGTCATTCGGTCTTCTCCGTTTCTGGATATGGTTGTAAGAAGGTCGTTGACTGCTGTTGTGAAGACGCGCCTCCGCCCCGCCCCAACTGCAATTGGGAACCAGGGCTCGGCGCCGGCCTTTCAAGCCGCGCCGACATCCTCCGCTGACGAAGGATTTTCGGGACAAGCGCTCTCCATCGCGGACCGCGTCATGCGGGCCACGTTGTCATGCGAAGAATTGTGTTTCCTCCCTTGGTTCCTTCCTGGCTCCTCCGTTAAGCGGCTTTTCCCGCGTTGATGTTGTCGGCCAGCAGGCGCCTGAAACGCGAGGGCGGCATGCCCTTCTCGGCCAGGAACTGCCGGTTGAAATTCGACAGATTGTTGAAGCCGACCTCGTAGCAGATGTCGGTGATCGAGGCCTGCTCGTCGCTCATCAGGATCTGGCAGGCGAGGTTGATGCGCAGCCGCTTGACATACTGCACCAGCGACATGCCGGTGTGGCGGCGAAACGAGCGCGAGAAGGCGCCGGTCGATTGGCCGGCGATAGCCGCGAGATCCGCCTCGTCGAACAGCTGCGTCAGGTTCTCCCTGATATAGGCGAGCGCCTTGTTCATGCCGGCGGTCATGTAGCCCGACGGATCGGGCCGGTAGCTGGCGCTGGCCAGCAGCTGGAACTCCTGCGCGCGGCTGAGCAGACCGGCAATCATCATGAACAATTCGATGCGGCGCACGCCTTGCGCCTGCATCATCTCTTCCATCAGCGGCGCCAGCTCCTTGCTGGTGCGGTTGGAAAACAAAACGCCGCGCCGCGATGCCTCGAGCAGCGGCCCGAGCCCCGCCAGTTCCGGCAGCACATGCATGGCGTCGCCGATGAAGCTTTCCGAAAACTGGATGATGCGGCCGCGCAGCGGGATGGAGCTGTCCCTCGGGATATCGCTGACCCAATTGTGCGGCAGGTTCGGCCCGGTCAGCACCAGATTGCCCGGCTCGAATTCGCCGATGAAGTCGCCGACGAAATAGCGCCCGTTGGTGAAGATCACCTGATGCAATTCATATTCGGGATGGAAATGCCAACGCACCGTGTGGAAAGGGTAGCCATGCGACCACGCCTTGAAGGACTCACCGCGTCGTATCTGGACAACTTCCAGGTCCGGTTCCATGTCCGTTTCCTCCCGGGCCGGCACGGATCGTCGCCGCGTTCGGCCCACATTCCCTAAACCGGCCGAATTGGTTTCGGCTCTGCATTTCGAGACCACGGTACCGGCTCATGACAGTAGGCGCCACCACGATTCAGGGCAACGGATGATACTTTTTTAACCGGGAGAGGATGCGGAGAGGCGATATTCGGGCAGGATGGGGTCAGCGCTTCCGATTGGGCTGGCTGACGCGGATGCGTGGCGGGTGGTGGTCACACGCCCACTCTGCGTCCCCCGCATATCAGAAAGTAGCAATCTTCGTAGCGAGTGCGTTCAGGGCCGGATTCCGGCATCGTCCTGCTGCCGTCATGATAGCTTTGAAGAAGGCGCGAGCATTGCGCCACCTTGATCACCCTGACATTGGGAAACAAGGTAACGGCGGCTTCTGACCGCGCCAGAGAAACGGCCGTGAGGACGAGACATTCGAGCCCGAGACTGGCGGCAAGAAAAAAATCGACGTTGCGCATTGGCGTTCCCGAATACGTTCGGGCGATGTTCCTGACAACGCAGAACCCGCGTCATGATTAACATGTGGATAGCGGCACCCTCCTATCATCGAGTGCGATCTGGCGCTTGGCGAACGAGGCCTCATCACGTGATAACGGCGACCGGCCCTTCTTCTGGCGTTCCGGATGCCAGGTGAACTCGCCGGGCTTGAGATCCTTGATATCCTGAAGCGTTTCGGCGGCGAAGCTTCGCGCCGCTGGCAACAACGCCAGCACATACCCCTTTGGGGTTATGGTCGCCGCGCGCCGGCTAAGTCATGTTTCCCTTCATCTTCAAGAAATGCGAACGGCAGCCCGCGCGGAACGGTTCGATCTCAAGCCCGCCCTGGTCTCCAGAAAAAGCATCGGACACAACCTTCCCGGAGGCGGAACAATGAAAGACACTGTCAAACTCGACCGCGCGCTCGGACTCTGGTCCGTCGTGCTCTTCGGCCTGGCCTACATGACGCCGATGATCGTCTTCGGCACCTTTGGCGCGCTGGCGGCGACCAGCCAGGGCACCACCGCGATGGCCTATCTCGTCGCGGCCGCGGCCATCCTTCTCACCGCCATCAGCTACGGCGTCATGGCGCGCGTCTATCCCGTCGCCGGCTCGGCCTACACCTATGCCCGCCGCTCGATCAACCCGAGCGTTGGCTTCCTCGTCGGCTGGGCGGTCCTGCTCGACTATTTCTTCCTGCCGATGGTGATCTGGCTGATCGGTGCTGCCTATCTCACCTCGGCCTTTCCCGCGGTTCCGGCCTGGCTGTGGATCGTCGGCTTCATCGCGCTGACCACGCTGGTCAATGTCGTCGGCATCGCCTTTGCCAACCGCGTCAACTTCATCCTGATGGTGGTGCAGCTCGGCGTGCTCGTCGCCTTCCTGGTGCTGGCCGCCCGTTATGTGGTGGCGCTGAACGGCCCTGGCGGCCTGCTCTCGGTCACGCCCTTCTTCAAGACCGGCGTGCCCTTCTCGGCCTCGGTCGCGGGTGCCGCGATAGCCGCCTATTCGTTTCTCGGCTTCGACGCCGTGTCGACCCTGACCGAGGAGACCAGGGACGCGCGCCGCACCATGCCGAAGGCGATCCTGATCATCGCGCTTGCCGGCGGCCTGATCTTCATCGCCTCGGCCTATATCACCCAGCTTGCCCATCCAGGCGCGGACTTCGTCTCGGTCGACGCCGCCGCCACCGAAATCGCCAGGGCGATCGGCGGCGACCTGTTCGTCACCATCTTCCTGGCAACACTGGTCGTCGCCCAATTCACCTCCGGCCTTGCCGCGCAGGCCAGCGTCGGCCGGCTGCTCTACGCCATGGGGCGCGACACCGTGCTACCGACCTCGTTCTTCGGCAACCTGCATCCGAAATGGCACACGCCGATCCTCAACCTGATCCTTGTCGGCGCCGTCGGCCTCGCGGCACTGACCATGGACGTCACCACCTCGACCTCGTTCATCAATTTCGGCGCCTTTCTTGCTTTCACCGCCGTCAACGTCTCGGTGATCGCGCTCTATCTGAAGCGCGACCAGCAGGTCCATCCGCTCGGCGTGCTGATCGGGCTGGTCATTCCGGCGCTGGCGGCGGTCTGCGACCTCTTCCTGCTGTGGAACCTCGACGAGAACGCCAAGGTCCTCGGCCTCGTCTGGCTGGCGGTCGGCGTCGCCTATCTCGCCTACCTGACCAGCTTCTTCCAGGTCGCGCCGCCGGAAATGGACTTCGCCGAATGAGGCAGACTTAAAGCGCGTCGCGTTGAATCGGATTCATAGCGACGCGATTTAAGCCTCTGTTTTCATGCATGTCACTGTCCCAAACCTGGGCCACCTGTGTGTGCGACATGCTCTAGGAACAGCCGGAACAGCTCTGCCTGGCTGGAAATGGCGAGCTTCGAATAGATCTGCCGGCGATGCACCTTGACTGTGTTGGGCGACAGCGAAAGGACCGCGGCGAGCGAGAGGTTGGAATGTCCCTTGAGCACCAGAGTGACGATTTCAAGCTCGCGCCGGGTCAGCAACGGATGCTCGATCCTCGCCGTTGGTCCCGCATTCTTGAGGTCGAGCGAGAGGCCGGGGACATGAAACCAGTGTCGCGCCGCAAGCGCGCAGACGACTGGCGCGCCGGATCTGAGCCACGCCAGCTCGTCCCCGGCAAAAAGCGGCGCCGCACCAGTTCGCGACAGCGACAGGACACCGGCAAAGCCGCTTTCCAGCTTCAGCACGAAACCGATCTCGTCGACGATCTCGGTCGTGGCGTAGTGCTGCCGATGATATTCGCTCTGCAGGAAATCGTCGGGCGCCAGCTCCCGCATCACGATCATGCGCTCGGTGCCGTCGCCTCGAACCGCATCGTAGAACGGGTCCAGCACAAAGGCGCCTGCGAGATAACGGTCGACAATGATCGAGCGCGCGGCCACGATCTTCTCATTGTAGAGGTCGAAGGCACGACCGCCCGGCGAATAGAGAAAGCCGTTCATCATCTGGAAGGGGGCAAGCAGGCGCAGCGCCGCCGCCAGCGCATCCGGAAATCCGCGCGAGCCGATCGCGTTGGCCGCCGCGCCGAGGCCGGCATTCCAGGCATCGAAGGACGCATGCGGGCCGGGTTGTCTGGCTGCGGACTTCATCGAGACGGTAGACCTCATGCTAGCGGCATGGGCGAGATTGCGCAGGTGCGCCCGCGCCGCACAAGCACGTATTGCATGTCACAGGTCCTTGCCGAAGGCGAAAGCCGCGCGGCACCAAAACACTTCCGGAGACCCGAGCCATGACCCATCCGCTGGACCTGACCGCCAAGGCGATCGCCGACGGCATCCGCTCGGGTGCCTTCAGCGTCGAGACAGTGGTGGGCGAGTCCGTCCGCCGCACCAAAGCGGTCAGCCAGACCCTCAATCCGTTCGCCATCATCCGCGAGGAACAGGCGCTGGAAGCCGCGCGCCAGGCGGACCTGGCCGTGGCGCGTGGCGAGGCGACCGGGCCGCTGCATGGCGTGCCGTTCGCGGCCAAGGACCTGACGCCGACCGCCGGCGACCTGACGACGCTCGGTTCATGGACGCGTGGAAACTGGGTGCCGACCGAGACGGCGCTCTGCATCCGCCGCCTGGAGGCCGCCGGCGCCATACTGATGGGCAAGACGACGACGCCGGAGTTCGCCTTTTCCAGCTTCACCAACAGCCCGCGTTGGGGCCTGACCCGCAATCCGTGGAACCCAGAGCGCACCAGCGGCGGCTCTTCCGGGGGAGCGGGGGTAGCCGTGGCAACCGGCGTCGTGCCGTTCGCGGAAGGCACGGACATGGGCGGCTCGGTGCGCATTCCGGCTGCCTTCTGCGGTGTCGTCGGATTGAAGCCCAGCCTCGGCCGTATCCCGATGACCATCCTGCCAAGCGTCTTCGACAACATCTCGCATTTCGGACCGCTGGCGCGCAGCGTTGCCGACGCCGTCGCCTTCATGGAGACGGCGGCGGGCGGCAGTGACGAGGACATCACCTCGCTGCCGATCGGATTCGACGGCGCGGCGGCACGGCGAGAAGGGCTCGAAGGCAAGCGCTTCGCGCTGTCGATCGACCTCGGCTATTACGCCATCCAGCCGCAGGTCGAAGCGGTCATCCGCCAAGCGGTCTCCGAGATGCGCAGGGCTGGTGCCGTCGTCGACGAAGTGCCGATGGGCTGGACGCGCGCCGTCAACGACGAATGGTTCGATCTCTGGTGCGTCTTCATGTCGGCCTTCTTTGGCGGCGAGCTCACTGACCATCGCCACCATATGGACCCGCCGGTCGTATCCATGATCGAACGCGGGCTGGCAATGAATGCGACCGCCTACAAGCGGGTCGAGCTGTTGCGTACCTCCATGTGGCGCGACATGGCGCGGCTCTACGAACGCTACGATGCCCTGCTGTGCCCGACCTGCGCCATCACCGCGCCTGCCGTGACAGAGACCGATGACGACCATGCCGCGACACTGCCCGACGGCCGCTTCAAGGGGCTCGACCTGACCTGCCCCTTCAACATGCTGCCGCAATTGCCGGCGCTGTCGCTGCCGGCCGGATTTGCCGCTGACGGGCTGCCGGTCGGCCTGCAGATCGTCGGACGGCGCTTCGCCGACGAACAGGTCCTGTCCATGGCGGCGGCCGTGGAAGCACGGTTGACCGCCGCCGGCCTCAATGCGCCGCCGATGGCCGCAGTGGGCCGGTCGCTGGAACGTTGAAGGAGCGATCAGGTCTCATCCTCACCCGAACCGCGCAGCCGTCCACGTGCCACCCGCCGCATTCGACTCCACCGCCGCCGCGACGAACTTCACGCCGCGGGCGCCGTCGACGACATCGGGCACCTGCGCGGCGCGCGCCGGATCGACGGCGCCACCCGAACGATGGGCGCGGATGATGTCGGCGGCGTCGCGGTAGAAATTGGCGAAGGCCTCGATATAGCCTTCGGGATGCGCCGCCGGCATGCGCGATACGCGGCGGCTCTCTTGCGTCGAGCCATGGCCGCCGCGCACCAGCGTGCGGGTTTCCTCGCCGTAGATGGAAAAGCGCAGTTCCTCTGGCCGCGCGCCAGACCATTCGAGCCCGGCTCTGTCGCCATAGATGCGCACCGACAGATCATTATAGTGGCCGGGCGATGTCTGGCTGGCCAGGATCGTGCCGCGTGCCCCGCCTGTCCAGCGCACCAGCACATGCGCGTTGTCGTCGAGCCGGCGCCCCGGCACCGCGGTGAACAGGTCGGCCGAGACAGCCTCGGCCTCGCAGCCAGAGATGTAGCTCGCCAGGTTGAAGGCATGCACGCCGATATCGGCCAGCACCGCCGACTGCCCTGCCCTTGCCGGGTCAGTGCGCCACTCCGCCTGCTTCTGGCCCTCGGCGTCGATCGGTTTAGTCAGCCAGTCCTGGACATAGGCGCCATGCACGGAAACGATGCGCCCGAGTTCGCCCGCCGCCACCATCTCGCGCGCCTGGCGGACCATGGCGTAGCCGGTGTTGTTGAGGGTGACGACGAAGCGGCGTTTTTTCGCCCGCGCCAGCGCCACCAGCGCCTCGGCGTCGGCCAGCGTCGTCGACAGCGGCTTGTCGCAGATCACGTCGATGCCGGCTTCGAGGAAGGCTGTCGCGATCGGCGCGTGCAGATGGTTGGGGGTGACGATGACGACCGCCTCGATGCCGTCCGGCCGCGCCGCTTCGGCCTGCGCCATGGCGCGATAATCGGCATAGCTGCGCTCCGGCGCGATGCCGATCTCGGCGGCCGATGCGGCGGCGTTCTCAGGATCCGAGGACAGCGCGCCGGCGACCAGCGCGATCTGGTCGTCGAGGCGCATGGCCAGCCGATGCACGGCGCCGATGAAGGCATTGCGGCCGCCGCCAACCATGCCGACCCGCAAACGTTGGCGTGTCGATCCATCCGATGTTGCATAGACCATGATTTTTCAAACTCCTCCGGGCGGGCCGTTTCTGAGGACGTGCGAGCCAACGGCGCCGCCAGCGCTTTCGAACACGATTTCCAATTTCCATATTGTAAAACGATCGTGCCGCGCTAGCCTGAAATCATGAGTGGGGCAGGCAAAACATCCGGACGGTCCATTGCCGACGAGGCGGCGACCCGCAAGCGCGGGCGCTCGCTGGCGGCACTCGGCTACATCCAGCCGCAGACCTATGAGGAACTGCGCGCGGTGCTGTCGTCCGGCACGGTGCATTTCCCCAAGCGGCTGCGCCAGGTCGCCATCTTCCTGTGGCAGCATCCGAGCGACGTCGCGCTCGGCACCATCGCGCAGGTGGCGGCACAGGCCGGCGTGCAGCCTTCGACGCTGGTGCGCTTCGCCCAGATCTTCGGCTATGCCGGCTTTTCCGATTTCCAGGGCCTGTTCAAAGACCACGTCAAGGGCTCATGGCCGGAAGGACGCGGCGAGCAGCGGGCCGAGACCGAACCCAACGCCAACCTGCATTTCCTGCATGGCATGGTCGGCGCCTCGCAGGCCTCGCTTGGCCGCATCGAGAGCGGCTTCGACGTCAAGAGTTTCGAGAAGATGGTGGCGCTGCTGGCAGCCGCCGACCTGATCTATGTCATCGGCTCCAAGCGCGCCTTCCCCGTCACCACCTATCTGTCGCTGACGCTGTCGCAGCAAGGCGTGCGCAACGTGCTGGTCGACAATGTCGGCTCCACCGCGCTCGACCAGGTCGGCTGCATCGGCAGGCAGGACGCCGTGCTGGCGGTCTCCTTCAGTCCCTACAATTCGATCACGCCCGACCTCGTCGCCGTGGCGCATGAGCGCAACGCCCGCATCGTCACCATCACCGACAGCACCTTCAGCCCGCTGATCCG
Organism: Mesorhizobium sp. P2_A8; assembly: GCF_056404935.1. NCBI lineage: Bacteria > Pseudomonadati > Pseudomonadota > Alphaproteobacteria > Hyphomicrobiales > Phyllobacteriaceae > Mesorhizobium > Mesorhizobium sp. P2_A8. The sequence goes on along the minus strand of NZ_JBFUDB010000011.1, from coordinate 275,927 downwards.
GCTGTCGGACGCCTGGCTGGAGGTGGTGGAATCCGACTTCGCCGGCTTCCGCTCGCTGGCTGCGTCGCTGGCGGTCGGCATGGCGCTGGTCCAAGGCGTCGCCGCGCGCCGTGGCCAATGAAGCGACACTGGCACAATTGACTATCGGGAATTCACGTTCCATATTTCTAAAAATAGAAACTTTGTTCCGGGAGGAGGAATGGAGCTTCAACTCAACGGCAAGGTGGCGCTGGTCACCGGTGCGACGCAAGGCATCGGCCGCGCTATCGCCGAGACACTCGCGCGTGCCGGCGCCGGCGGCCTGCTGGTCACCGGCCGCGAGAAGGCACGCGGCGACGCGGTGGCGGCGGAGCTTTCGCAGTTGGGCACGCCGACCGTCTTCGTCGCGGCCGACCTCGCCGACCCCGAAGCCCCCGACCTGTTGGCGAAGGCCTGCATAAATCGCTTCGGCCGCATCGATGCTTTGGTCAACGCCGCCGGCTTGACCGACCGCGCGTCCTTCCTGGATGCCGACCTCGACGACTGGGCGTCACTGTTCGCCGTCAATGCACGTGCGCCGTTCTTCCTGATGCAGGCAGCCATCGCCGACATGAAAAAGCGCGGCCAGGGCGGCGCCATTCTCAACATCCTGTCGATCAACGCGCATTGCGGCTCGCCGGAACTCGCCGTCTACTCCGCCACCAAAGGCGCGCTGGCGACGCTGACCAAGAATGCCGCCAACGCCCATCGCGTCGACCGCATCCGCGTCAATGGCATCAATGTCGGCTGGACCGACACGCCGGCCGAACGCGCCATGCAAGCCGACACGCTGGGCAACGGACCCGGCTGGCTCGACGCCGCCAACGCCTCGCAGCCTTTCGGCCGCCTGTTCTCGACCAACGATATCGCGAACCTTGCGGTCTTCCTGCTCTCCGATGCGGCGGGACCGATGACCGGCACGCTGGTCGACCAGGAACAGTGGGTGATCGGGGCGAACCGGTGAGCGTTGCCGCCTCCCCCGAGACGCTTGGGCCTGCGCTGCTCGATCGTTTGCCTGCGACTGTCCAGAAGCCGGCCTATGACCGCGCGACGCTTGCGCCCGGCATGGCCCATCTCGGCGTCGGCGCCTTTCACCGCTGCCATCAGGCCGAATACACCGACGATTTGCTGGCCAGTCATTTCGATCGCTGGGGCGTGGTCGGCATCAACATCCGACCACCCAGCCTCGCCGGCACGCTCGGCAGCCAAGGCGGCCTCTACACGCGGCTGATCCGCGAAAACAGCCGCATCGAAGCGCGCGTCATCGGCAGCATCGTCAAGGTTGTCGACAGCCAGGCGAGTGCGGCGCCAGCGCTCGAGGTCTTGTCCTCCCCAGACATCGACCTTGTGACGATGACGGTGACGGAAAAAGGCTATTGCCACATCCCGTCGAGCGGCGTGCTCGATCTCGACAATCCAGACATCGTCCATGACCTTGCCAACCCGGAGAAGCCGCGCAGCGTTCCCGGCATCATGGCGCGGGCATTGGAACTGCGCAGGGCGACGCATGGAAGGCCGCTGACCCTTCTGTCCTGCGACAACATCCCGACCAATGGCACCATTCTGGCCAATGTCGTGCAGGCCTTCGCGCAGCGGCGCGGCAACGCCCTCGCCGACTGGATATCAGCCCACGCCGCTTTCCCCTCGGCCATGGTCGACCGCATCGCGCCGGCAACCACGCAAGCCGACCTCGACACAGTCCAGCGGCGCTATGGCTACCGCGATGCGGCGGTCGTCGTCAGCGAGCCGTTCCGCCAATGGGTGATCGAGAAAAAGTTCGCCGGCCGCGTGCCGCGCTGGGACCGGGTCGGCGCCAGCTTCGTCGACGACGTAACACCGTTCGAGCATCTCAAGATGCGGGTGCTCAACGGCGCGCAGACGACGCTCGCCACGCTCGGCGTGCTGGCCGGCTTCGAGCACACATCAGACGCCATCGCCGACCCGCTACTATCGGCCTTCGTGCGGCGCATGCTGGTCGAGGAGACGCTGCCGACACTGATGCCTGTGCCGGGCATGGAGAAGCTTGCCTATGTCGCCCAATGCCTCGGCCGGCTGAAGAACACCGCGATCCGCCATCGCAACCACCAGATCGCCACCGACGGCTCGCAAAAGATCGTCCAGCGCCTGCTCAACCCAATCCGCGAGCGCTTGCGTCAAGGCGCAAGCATCGCGCTGCTGGCGGTGCCGGTCGCCGGTTGGATGGCCTATCTGATCCAGGCTTCGGAAAAATTCGGCAAACGCTGGCCAGTGTCGGACCCCTATGCCGGCAAGGTCGCGGCGATTGCCGACGCAACCGGCCGCGATGCACAGGCGCTAGCGTCCGGCATCCTTGCCATCGACACGATTTTCGACCCCGGCCTTGCCGTGAACGATGTTTTCCGTAGGGCCGTCACATCGGCGCTCGACGGCTTGCTTTCGGACGATCCGATGGCAACCGTCAGGCGCAATTTGAAACAAGCCGACACCACACGGTTGAAGCGGCCCGCACAATCGGCATTATAGGAGCTGGGAGGCACGATGAAACTTGGACTGCTCACCGCACCCTTCGCGGAGACGCCGCTTGGCGAGGTCGCCGGCTGGGCAAGTTCGGCGGGTTTCGAGGCGCTGGAAATCGCCTGCTGGCCGAAATCCTCCGGCGCCAGCCGCCGTTATGCCGGCACCAGCCACATCGACGCCGCCTCGACCTCATCCTCACAGGCGAGCGAGATCGTCGCCTCGCTGGCGGAAAAGAATATTTCCGTCTCCGGCCTTGGTTACTACCCCAATCCGCTGCATCCCGATCCCGCGCACCGCGAGGCGGTGATCGGCCATCTCAAGAAGGTAATCGTGCTGGCTGCCAATATGGGCGTGCCGCTGGTCAATACCTTCTGCGGCGGCGATGCCTCGAAAACCGTCGACGTCAACTGGCAGGAGGCGCTCACGATCTGGCCTGATATCGTCGCCCATGCGCGCGACCATGGCGTCAAGCTAGCCTTCGAGAACTGCCCGATGATCTTCAGCTATGACGAGTGGCCGGGTGGGCACAACATCGCCTATTCGCCACAAATCTGGCGCCGAATCCTCGAGGCTTGGGGCGGCGATGTCGGCATGAATTTCGACCCCTCGCATCTGGTCTGGCAGATGATCGACCAAGCCCGCTTCATCCGGGAATTCGGCCCCTACATGCTGCATGCTCATGCCAAGGACCTGATGATTGACCATGATGGACTTTATGAGCACGGAATCCTTTCGGCTGGGATAGGCTGGCAGGTGCCGCACATGCCGGGCCTCGGCGATGTCGACTGGAAAATCATCTTCTCCGGCCTCTACCGGGCCGGCTATGACGGCCCCATCATCATCGAGCACGAGGACAGGCGATTTGAAGGCAGCGACGATCAGGTAAAGCGGGGCTTCCTGCTTGCCCGCGACGTGCTGCGACCGTTCGTCAAATGACCGCGGAAATGCATGTCGCCCAAAGGGCGGAGAATTTCTGGGGACAGCGACATGCGAGAACAAGAATTTAAGCCGCGCCGCCTGAATCTCTTTCTACGCGACGCGGTTTAACGACTTGGAATTGAACTGAAAAAACAATGTGGAGGAAGTCTGACATGAAAAAATATCTGACCATGGTCCCGCTGCTTGCCGGCGCGGCCTTCCTGGCCTCGGTGGGCGCCTCGTCCGCTGCGGGCAAATACACCATCGGCATCTCCAACACCGTGCAGGGCAATGGCTGGCGCGAGGAGATGGTCTGCGCCATGAAGGCGCAGGCGTTGGCTTCCGGCGAGGTCGCCAAGCTCAACATCGCCCACCGCAACACGGATGCTGCCGGCCAGCTGGAAGACATCCGCAACCTGATCAGCGCCAAGGTCGACGCCATCGTCGTCAACCCGGCCGATCCGGCCGGCATCAAGGCGGGCCTCGAGGAAGCCACCAAGGCCGGCATCGTCGTCGTCGCCGTCGACCAGGCGGTCACCGAACCGTCCGCCTACATCATCTCCAACAACCAGGAGCAATACGCCTATCTCGGCGCCAAGTGGCTGTTCCAGCAGATGGGCGGCAAGGGCGAGGTGTTCTACATGCGCGGTGCGGCCGGCGCGTCCGCCGACAGCGACCGCGACAAGGGCTTCAAGAAGGCGCTGGCCGAGTTCCCCGACGTGAAGGTCGCGCAGGAAGTCTTCACCGGCTGGCAGCAGGACCAGGCCAAGCAGCAGATGCTGTCCTTCCTCGCCACCGGCACGCCGATCAACGGCATCTGGACGTCCGGCATCGACAACGTCATCGTCGACGCGCTGGTCGAGTCGCAGGCGCCGCTGGTGCCGGTGGTCGGCGCCGACAATGCCGGCTTCGTCGGCCAGCTCAGCTCGGTCAAGGGCCTCGTTGGTGCGGCGGTGACCAACCCCGGCTCGATCGGCGGTGCCGGCGTGACACTCGCGCTGCAGATCCTCGACGGCAAGAAGCCGGCGCAGCAGACCGTGCTGGTCGAGCCGCAGCTGTGGGAGAACGCGACCGAGGAAGGCAAGGCCAAGCTGAAGGCTGCCGCCGACCCGTCGCTGAGCCCTGAATGGCCGGTCTCTATCTCGATCCCGGACTGGACCACCTACACCAAGGACCAGATCGTAGCGTGCAAGGGCCCGGGGGAGTAGGTCTGGGGCTTCGCTGCTGACTATCGGTCGGCGCTGCCCCTCACTGTCCTGCCGGACATCTCTCCCCGTGAATGGGGAGAGAGCAGCTGGCCGCAACGCCAGTGACATCGCCCTCTCCCCGTTTCTATAGGGAGAGGATGCCGGCAGGCAGGTAAGGGGCGGCGTCAACTCGAAATGATTTGAGCCACATGATCGAGAACCAAACAATTTGACCACCAGTCCCCTCCTCGACGCCACCGGCGTCGCCAAGAATTACGGCGCGGTTGCCGCGCTGCGCAACGCGTCGCTGTCCGTCCTGCCGGGCGAGGTGCATGCGCTGATGGGCGCCAATGGAGCCGGCAAGTCGACGCTGGTGAAGATCCTGACCGGCGCTATTTCTGCCAACGCGGGCCGCATCCTGATCCGGGGCGAGGCGCGTGACATACGCTCGCCCGCCGCCGCGCGTCGCGCCGGCCTGTTGCCCGTCTACCAGGAGCCGTCGCTGATCCCCGATCTCGACGTGCTGTCCAATCTGCGGCTGACCGGCACGCCGGTCGAGCCGTTCCGCGCCTGGGTGCGCGAACTCGGCATTCCCGACCTCGATATCCGCGACACCGCGCGCGACATTCCGCTGGCCGTGCTGCGCGTGCTCGACCTGGCGCGGGCGCTGGCCGTCGAACCCGACGTGCTGCTGCTCGACGAGATGACCGCGGCCCTGCCCGCCAACCTTGCCGAAAAGGTGCTGGAAGTGGTGCGTCGCCAGGGCGACAGCGGCCGCGCGGTGATCTTCATTTCCCACCGCTTCGTCGAGATCTCGGCGCTCTGCGACCGCGCCACCGTGCTGCGCGACGGCGAGACCGTCGGCGTCGTCGACATCGTGCCCGGCGTCGAGGAACAGATCGTCGAGCTAATGCTCGGCGCCCGCATCGTGAAGACCCATGTCGCGGCGCGCAGCGCTGCCCAGAAGGCTGCGCCCGCCGCTGCCCGCCCGCGCCTCTCGGTGCGCAATCTGCGCGTCGGCACCAAGCTCAACGACGTCTCCTTCGATCTCGCCGATGGCGAGGTCGCCGGCGTCGTGGCGCTCGAAGGCCAGGGCCAGGACGAGCTGTTCGCCGCCCTGGCCGGCTCGATCCGGCCGTCTGGCGGCGCAATAGAAGTCGACGGCCAGCCGGTGAAGTTTTCCCACCCGATCGACGCTATCCGCGCCGGCCTCGCCTATGTGCCGGGTGACCGCGCCGAAGCGCTCGCCATGCAGCGCTCGGTGCGCGAGAACATTGCCCTGCCCTTCAGCGCCGCCCTGCACAACTGGGGGCCGATTGCCATGCGCCAGGAGCGCGCCAAGGTGGTCAGCGCCATCGAGCGGCTGCAGATCGACACCCGCGCGCAAGGCGAGGTGCAGCGCCTGTCCGGCGGCAACCAGCAGAAGGTGACCATCGCCCGCTGGATCGCCGCCGACACGCGGACCCTTTTGTGCTTCGACCCGACGCGCGGCATCGATGTCGGCACCAAGCAGGAGATCTACAAATTGCTGCGCGAGCTCGCCGGCCACGGCAAGTCGGTGCTGTTCTACACCTCCGAACTGGAAGAGGTGCAGCGCGTCTGCGACCGCGTCGTCGTCATCTTCGGCGGCCGTGTCGTCGATATCTTCCCGGTCGAGGAGGCCGACGAGCCGGCGCTGATGCGCGCCGCCTACGGCCTGCCGCGCGGCGCCAAGGCCGATATCGGCATCCTTGCCGATCCCCACTCCTCCTCTCCGGAGACCTCGCGTTCCCCGGATTCGACCGCGCCAGGGACGACGCCATGAGCCATTTCCTGCGCCGCCAGGGCTGGGTCTTCGGCCTGTTCGTCCTCTTCGTCGTGCTGTTCATCGTCACCAGGCTGATCCAGCCGGCCTATGGCAGCAACGATTTCGGCTCGCTGGTGCGCGCCGTGCTGCCCTACGCCTTTGCCGTCGCCGCACAGACCGTGGTCGTCATTGCCGGCGGCATCGACCTGTCGGTCGCCGCCATGATGGCACTGACCAGCGTCACCGCCGCCTCGATGATGAATGGCGCCTCGGAGGAATACGCGCTGTTCGTGGTGCCCTTCGTGCTCGCCATGGGCCTCGTGCTCGGCGCCGTCAACGGCCTGCTCATCGTCGTCACCCGCGTGCCCGACATCGTCGTCACGCTGGCCACTTTGTTCGTGCTGCAGGGCGCTGCGCTGCTGGTGCTCGACGCACCGGGCGGTGCCGCCGCCGAATGGCTGAAGGGGCTGATCTCAGGCACCGTGCCGATACCGGGCCTGCCCGACGGCATCGATGCCTGGCTGCCGAAGGCGCTGCTGGTGCTCGTCATCTGCCTCTGCATCATCTGGATCCCGCTCCGGCGCTCGCGCCTCGGCCTCTCCATCTACGCCATCGGCTCGAGCGAACTGGCGGCGTTCCGGAGCGGTGTGCCCGTCGCACGCACCCGCATCATCGCCTACGCGCTGTCCGGTCTGTTCGCCGCTTTTGGCGGGCTGGCGCTGACCATGAGCACCGGCATCGGCGCGCCCATCCCCGGCCCCTATCTGCTCGCCAGCGTCGCGGCGGTGGTGCTGGGCGGCGTGGCGCTCGGCGGCGGCAAGGGCGGCCTGCTCGGCCCGATCGTCGCCGTCTTCGTCTTGCGGTTGGTGCGCACCGACCTGACGCTGCTCGCGATTGACCCCAACGTCACCGCCATCATCGAAGGCGCCATCATGGTCGCCGTGGTGATGTTCGGCGCCTTCATCACAATGCGGAGCCGGCAGTCATGAGCAATGCCGCAACCATCCCCCAACCCGTCCCCTTCGGTCGCCGCGTCAAACGCTTCATGGCCGACCGGCCGCTGATCCCGCTGATCATCCTGCTCGTCATCCTGGTGGTGATCCTGCAGATCCTGCGCCCGGGCATCGTCAACGAACGCTGGATCGCCAACACCATCAAATTTGCCATCCCGTTGGCGATCCTCGCCGGCTGCCAGACCATGACCATGCTGACCGGCGGCATCGACCTCTCGGTCGGCACGGTGGCGACGATGAGCGCCTTCATCATGGCGACGCAAGTCGTCAACCAGGACCCGGCGGTGGCTTTCCTGCTGGCGATGATGCCGGCGGTGCTGATCGGTCTCGTCAACGGCATCGGAGTCGGCGTCTTCCGCGTCCACCCGCTGATCATGACGCTCGGCACCAGCCTGATCGGCACCGGCTGCCTGCAGGTCTACCAGCGCACGGTGATTGCGTCGGGCGCCAAGATCCCCGACTTCCTCGCCTGGCTCGGCACCGGCCTGACATACGGCGTGCCCAACGCCCTGCTGCTCTTCGTGCCGCTGGCCGCTCTGATCGTCTTCACTCTCAGCCGCACCGGCTTCGGCCGCCTGCTCTACGCCGTCGGTGACAATGAGCGCGCAACGCGCCTCTCCGGCGTGCGCTACTGGCAGGTGATAACAGCGCTCTACGTCATCTCCAGCGTGCTCGCCGGCATCACCGGCCTGCTCTATATCGGCCTGATCAAGGCGCCTTCGCTGTCGCTCGCCGAACCGCTGGTGCTGCCTTCGGTGGCCGCAGCCGTGATCGGCGGCACCTCGATCTTCGGCGGCCGCGGCGGCTACACCGGCACCATCATCGGCGCGCTGATCCTGACCGTGCTGACGACGCTGCTGACCATCCTGCAGATGCCGGAGGGAGCGAGAAGGATATTGTTCGGGCTGATAGTGCTGTTCGTGACGGCGGCTTATCTGCGGATTGTGGAGGAGCGGTAGGGGGTGGCGATGAAGCGACCGTCAGTTCCTGACCGTAGTGGACAATCCGCATTCACACAGACCCCAAGCGGTGGCTGATCAGATAGGCCGCTAAAGGACCTTTTTCGCTCGCTGATCGCCTTGGTCCGCCAAGTCCTTGCATCGGCCGACGAAGCGGCGCCAGCCACCGAAGGACGAGATGTCGGAGGCACCGCTGAGGCCAGCGGTCTCAACCAGAAAACCCTTGGCCGAACTGCCGTCCTCAAGCTCGATGGTGCCGATGCCGAGCGGTGGCGGGATGGCCGCGACGAAACGGCCGAAGGCATCGGCGGACAGCCGCCAGACCTCGACCTCGACCGCGGAGCCGCCTTCGGCGACACGGATCAGCCCGGGCTTTGGCACGGACTGACCGGCCAGCGCATAGAGTCTGTAGGCGGCGGAGGTTCTTGCCGCGCGCGAGAACTGTGCGCCGAGCTGGCTTAGCTGGCCGTTGAGCGGCATGCCCGAAAGATGCGCGCCAACAACCACCAGATCGATCATCTCATCGGGCGCGCATTCGCCAAGGGGCGCGTGGCTGGGCTGCTGCCAGCCGGTTGCACCGAGGACAAGGCCGCTGGCGGCATGGATATCCCGGGCCAGGGCCGCTATGAGGACATCCCTGCCCGCCGCAGCGAGCAAGGTCACGCTCATCGGCAGCCCATCATCGCGCTTGCCGGTCGGCACGGCGATGCCGCACATGTCGAGCAGATTGACGAAATTGGTGTAGGTGCCGAGCCGGCTGTTGGTGGTGACCGGATCGGCGAGCACCGCATCGAGCGCATAATGCGTTGGCGCGGTCGGCACGCAGAACAGGTCGACCGAGGCGATGACCGAAGCGAGCTTCGCCTTGTAATCCTGAAGCGCATAGAGCCCCTTGAAGGCGTCGGCCGCCGAAAGGCTTCGCGCGCCGCCGATGATCTTGCGCGTCACCGGATGCATGGCCGCTTCGTTGACCTCCATGAAGTCGCGGACCGCCGCGTAACGTTCTGCCACCCAGGCGCCTTCGTAGAGAAGGTTGGCGGTGGCGTAGAAGTCGGCGAACGGGATTTCGACCAGCCGGCAGCCAAGCTTTTCCAGCAAGGCAAGAGCAGTCTCGAACCCGACCTGCATGGAAGTGTCGCCAAAGAATTTCAGATCGACCTTCGCAGGCACACCGACGCTCAGCATCGGTGGGCGCGCGGTCAGGGCCGGCACCTTGATCGCGCGCGAATAGGCGTCGGCGGCATCCTTGGCAGCGGCGACGCCGAACACCGCATAAGCGTCATCGACGGTCAACGCGAACACCGAGATGCAGTCGAGCGTGCGGCAGGCCGGCACGACCCCGGCGGCTGACAGCGCACCGACGGTTGGCTTCAGCCCGACGATGTTGTTGAGACCGGCCGGAATGCGCCCGGACCCAGCCGTATCGGTGCCGAGCGCGAAGGAGACGATGCCACGCGCCGTCGCCACTGCCGACCCCGACGAGGAGCCGCCGGGGACCAGGCTGGCATCGACGGCGTTCCTCGGGATCGGATACGGCGTGCGCACGCCGACAAGGCCGGTGGCGAACTGGTCGAGATTGGTCTTTCCGACCACCAGCGCACCAGCGGCCTTCAGCCGGGCGACGACAGTGGCGTCCTTCTCCGGCATATAGGCATATTCGGCGCAGGCCGCCGTGGTCGGCAAGCCGGCGACATCGATGTTGTCCTTCACCGCGAACGGCACGCCCCACAGTGGCTTGGTGACCGGATCGAACGGTCCGAGCTTTTGCGCCTGCGCTAGCAGGTCCGCCTTGCCGGCGAGATGGATGAAGATGCCTGGATCATCGGCTGCCTCGACGCGGGCATGAACGGCATCGATCATGGCGGCGACAGGGACACCGCTGGCATAGGCCGCGTGCAGGCTGCCGATGTCGAAGCGGATATCGCTCATTTCGCCTCCCCCAGAATGATCACCGGCAGGTCCCACTGGATCAGCACGACGCAGCCGTCCTTCGTCCACACCGAATGCTCGGTCCCGACCGGGTTCAGGATGACGCTGCCGGCCGGATAGTCGCCATTTTCGTCGCTCTGCGTGCCCTCGAGCACGACGATGGTTTCAAGCCCGGCATGGCGGTGACGCGGCACGCCGGCGCCGGCCCGGTAGTTGAGGATCGCCACCGAGGGTTCGACAGGTCCGCCCTTCAGCAACCAGTGCACCGTGATGCCCTCGCGAAAAGGCTCGAATGTCATATCGCGCCAGCCACCACCGATAAGGCCGGCAAAACTCACATTAGCCATTGGCAATTCCCTGCAGCACCTGGTCGGTCGTCGCTGTCCAACCGACGATGGCGCCTTGGGCGCGGATCATGGCAAGGGCCGCTGCCTTGAACTCCGGGAAATAGCTTTCCGTTGCGTCTTCGGCCAACAGGCACTCATAGCCGCGATCATTGGCCTCGCGCATTGTCGTCTGTACGCAGACCTCGGTGGTGACGCCGGCGAAAACGAGTTGCCGCGCGCCAAGCCGCCTCAGGTCGTCGCCAAAACTGGTCGCGTAGAAAGCGCCCTTTCCCGGCTTCTCGATAACGATCTCGCCTGGCAGCGGCGCCAGTTCGTCTAGGATTGCCGTACCCGGCTCACCGACGATCAGCACGCGGCCCATCGGCCCGACATCGCCGATGCGGATCGACGGATTGCCGCGGTTGCGCTTGGCCGGCGGCAGATCGGAAAGGTCGGCCCTGTGGCATTCCATCGTATGGATCACCGGCAGGCCGGCGCCGCGGAACCCCTCGATCAGCTTCTTCACCGTCGGCACGATGGCCGTGACGCGGCTGACATCGTTGCCAAGGCTGGCGCCGAAGCCGCCGGGCTCGGCGAAATCGCGCTGCATGTCGATGACCACCAGCGCCAGGGTGCCCAGCTTGAAGCCGAAGGCAAAAGGCTGCGCATCGATTTCAGCCATCAGTGATGCCCCGCCATATGCTCGCCAATGGTCTGCACGCTCGCCTGCGCTATTGGCGTCTCGTAGACCAGCGCGCCGTCCGACATGACGAAGATGCGGTCCGACAGTTCCAGCAGCTCGTCGAGGTCTTCCGACATCAAAAGCACGGCCGCACCCGCATTGCGTGCCTTCATGATGCGGGCGCGGATCTCGGCCACTGCCGAGAAATCGAGGCCGAAACAGGGATTGGAGACAATGAGCAAGTCGACCTCGCCGGTCAGTTCGCGCGCCAGCACGGCGCGCTGCACATTGCCGCCCGACAGCGAGGCGATGGGCGACGACAGCGATGCGGTCTTGACCTTGAACTGCTCGACCAGCCTGGTGCTGAACGCGCGGATGGCACTGGTGCTGATCCAACTCACCGGCCTGCCGTTGCCGTCCACGTCGAAGGTGCGGAACGAGATGTTCTCGGCGACCGTCATTCTCGGGGCGCAGGCATTCTTCAGCGGCTCCTCCGGAATGAGCCGCACGTTGAGCGCCCGCGCCTCGGCGCGCGTCGCGGCATAGGTCGAGCCGCGCACCAGCACCTCGCCCGCCTCGCATGGACGCTGGCCGGCCAGCACTTCCAGAAACTCCTTCTGGCCGTTGCCGGAAATACCGGCAATGCCGACAATCTCGCCCGAGCGCACGCCGAGATCGACGATGCTGATCGACTTCAGCCCGGTTCTATCGGGCGCCTTCAGGGACCTGATCTTCAGCACCGTCTCGGCATCGGGTTTCGGCGCGGCGCGGCTGTCGAGCGCGGCGATCGGCTGGTCACCGATCATCATCGCCGCCATCGCCTTGTGGTCGAGGTCGGCGACGCAACCGGTTCCCGTAAGCTTGCCCTTGCGCAGCACGCTGACATCGTCGGCGAAGGCCGTAACCTCATGGAACTTGTGCGAGATCATCAGCACGGTAAGGTCGCCTGCTCTTGTCATGTCGCGGACAAGACCCAGCACCTCCTGCGCCTCGCCAGGCGTCAGCACCGAGGTCGGCTCGTCCAGCACCAGGAAACTGCGGCCGAGATAGAGCTGCTTGATGATTTCGAGCTTCTGCTTCTCGCCGGCCGCAAGCTCCGCCACCTTCACATCGAGTGGCAGCTTGAACGGCATCCGCTCCATGAACGCGGCAAGGTCGGCGCGTTCCTTGCGCCAGTCGATGATACCTGGAACCTTCTCGCGCGAGATGACGAGGTTCTCCGCTCCCGTCAGCGACGGCACCAGCGTGAAATGCTGGTAGACCATGCCGAGCCCGACCGCCGAGGCGCCCCTTGGACTGGCGATCTTGACTTCCCGATCATCGACCAGGATGTCGCCGGAGGTCGGGTGATAAAAGCCCATCATGCATTTGACCAGGGTCGACTTGCCGGCACCATTCTCGCCGAGCAGCGCGTGGAAGGAGCCTGCCGGCACCTTTACGGAGACGCCGTCCAGCGCCGTGAAGCCGCCGAAGCGCATGGTCATGCCGATGGTTTCGACGCCGACCGCTTTTCTGACGTTGTCACTCATCGTGGCCCCTCATGGCATCCCCTCAGGGCAGCTGCGCGACGAGCGCCTTCGAATTCGACACCGTGCCGAAGACGCCGCCCTGCATCTTGATCATCTTGATGGCCGCCAGGTGGTTGCCGTGGTCGGTCGCCCCACAGCAATCCTCCAGCATCATGCACTCATAGCCGCGGTCATTGGCCTCGCGCATGGTGGTGTGCACGCAGACATCGGTGGTGATGCCGGTCAGCACGATATTCTGGATGCCGCGCTGGTTGAGGATCAGCTCCAGATCGGTCGCGCAGAACGAGCCCTTGCCGGGCTTGTCGATGATCGGCTCGCCCTCGATTGGATAAAGATCGGGGATGATGTCCCAGCCCGGCTCGCCGCGCACCAGGATGCGCCCGCAGGGACCAGCATCGCCGATGCCGGCATTGATGCGGCGCGAGCGCCAGCGCTTGTTGGCAGGCAGGTCGGCGAGATCGGGCCGGTGCCCCTCACGCGTATGGATGATGGTGTAGCCCTTGGCCCGCATCGCCGACAGCACGGCCTTGATCGGTTCGATCGGCGCGCGCACCAGCGACAGGTCATAGCCCATATGGTCGACATAGCCGCCCGGCCCGCAGAAGTCGGTCTGCATGTCGATGATGATCAGCGCCGTGTTGTCGGGCCGCAGATCGCCATTGTAGGGCCACGGATAGGGCTCGGCGTCGATCGTGTGCTGGATGAATTCGGCTCTGGCGTTCATAGGCAAAACTCCAGTCTCATTTGGTTATCGACAGTTCACCCGGCGCACCCGCGAGCGAGCGTGTCGGTGACGAGGTGGCGATCATGATGATGAGGGTGAGGATGTAGGGAGCGGCGTAGAACATGTAATAGCCCTGCGTCACGCCGACCGATTGCAGCGCCGGGCCGAGAGCGCCCGCCCCGCCGAACAGAAGGGCGGCGGCAAAGCAGCCGAGCGGGTTCCAGCGTGCGAAGATGACCAGCGCCACTGCCATCAGGCCCTGGCCCGACGAGATGCGCTCGGTCCAGCTGCCGGGATAGTAGAGCGACAGATAGGCGCCGCCGATGCCGGCCAGCGCGCCGCCGACGCCGGTGGCCAGTAGCCGCACCGTATCGGGGTTGAGACCCATGGCGCGGGCCGCGTCGGAACTGTCGCCGACGACGCGCACGATGAGGCCGGCGCGGGTGTTGCGGAAGGCCCACCACAGGATGACCGAAAGCACCGCCCCGATCAGGAACAGCACGTTGACGTCGAGCGCGGCCTGCACCTGCAGTATGTCGGACCAGCCGCCGAAGGGAATGGCCGGCAAATTGGGCGCCTTCGGCTTGATGAAAGGCTTGCCGAAGAAGAAAGCCAGGCCCGAGCCGAACAGCATCAGCGCGATGCCGATGGCGATGTCGTTTACCTTCGGAAATTTGCAGATCCAGCCATGGAACAGGCCGAAGCACAGGCCGGCGCCGGCTGCGGCGAGTAGGCCGAGCCAGGGCGAGTTGGTCATAACCGCCACCGCATAGGCGGTCATGGCGCCGAAGACGAGCGTGCCTTCGAGCCCCAGATTGATGCGGCCGGAACGCTCGGTGATCGCCTCGCCCAGCGAGACGAAGATGAAAGGCGTCGACACGCGGATGGCGCCGCCCAGAATGGCCAGCGGCACGCCCCAGAGGCCGATCTCGGTCGCGTCCATCAGGCGGCTCCCTTCCAGAGATCGGGATTGAAGGCCTTGAGGCGACCATAAAAGGTTTCGCTGAACAGGATGACGATGAAGATCATGCCCTGGAGCACAAGCACGGTGGCGTCTGGCAGGTCCATGCGGCGCTGGATCAGCCCGCCCGAAGCGTCGATGCCGCCAAGCAGGATGGCGACCGGGATGATGGCCAGCGGGTTGTGGCGAGCGAGGAAGGCGACGAGGATGCCGGTGTAGCCGTAGCCCGCGGCGAGCGAGGCATTGGCGCTGCCCTGGACGGCGGCGACTTCCAGCATGCCGGCGAGCCCGGCAAAGCCGCCGGCCAGCGCGGTGAAGCCGACGATGAGCGGCCCGACGGCCAGCCCTTGCACCTGTGCCGCGCGCACATTGCCGCCGGCGATGCGCGCGGCGAAACCCCAGCGGGTCTTTTCGATCAGCACCCAGGACAGAATGCAGGCGAAGATACCGGCGACAAGCCCCCAATGCACGTCCATGCCCGGAATGTTGCCGATGCGATAGATGTCCGCCAGCGGCTGCGTCGACGGCTTGTTGAGCGAGGCCGGATCGCGCAGCGGCCCTTCCACCAGCTGGTTCATCAGCGCGATGGCTATGTAGGCCATCAGCAGGCTGGAGATGGTTTCGTTGACAGCTCGGTAGTGGCGCAGCGCGCCGACGGCACCGATCCAGATGCCGCCGGCGGCCATGCCAGCCACGCCCATGGCAAGAATGACGATGAAGGATGGCGCGCCGCTCAGCGCCACGCCGATGGCGGCGGCACCGACGCCGCCGAGCACGATGGCGCCCTCGCCGCCGATGACGACGAGGCCAAGCCGCGCCGGCAGCGCCACGCAGAGCGCCGCCAAAAGCAGAGGTGCGGCCCGCGACAGCGAGTTCTGGATGGAGAACCAGGAGCCGAAGCCACCCCGCCACATGGTTTCATAGAGCAGGACCGGCGACTTGCCGACAGCCAGGATGAACAGGCTGAACAGGGCCATGCCGACGACCAGCGCCACCAATGGAATGACGAAAGCTTCCGCCCGCCGCGCGATCCATTCCAGCGCCGCCGGATATCCTTTGGCGCCGAACATTACCGGCACGCCGGCCCCTGTCACCGTATCCGCCATCGCCCCGTTCCCCTCTGATCAGGCGGTCGAGCCGACGACCCCGTCGACCAGATAGTCCATGCTTTCGAGCTCGATCGCGGTCTCCGGGAAGGCCTGGCCTTCGGTGGCGACGACGACGCCCTTGTTGCTCTTCAGCGGACCCTTGATGACGGCGAAGCCGCCCTTCATCATCTCGGCCAGCGTGGCGTCGAACTGCTTGCGCGCCGGCTCGCCGACGGCGGGGCCGAGCGGGCTCATCTTGACGAAGCCGTCGGCCAGGCCGCCGCGGGTGAAGTTCGGCAGCGGCTTGCCGCCCGTGAGGTCGTCGACGAACATCTTGTAGACCTTGGCCCAATTCCATTCCGCGCCGGTGAGATACTTTTCCGGCGCCAGCGGGCTCTGGTTGGCGTGATAACCGCAGACGAAGGCGCCGCGGCCGGCCGCGGTCTCGACCACGACCTTCGGGCTGTCGACATGGCAGGTGATGACGTCGGCGCCCTGGTCGACCAGCGCGTTGGTGGCTTCGGCTTCCTTGACCGCCAGCGACCATTCGCCGGTGAAGATGACCTGGCAGGTGATCGTCGGATCGACAGAACGTGCGCCGAGCAGGAAGGAATTGATGTTGAGCAGCACCTGCGGGATGGGCTTGGCCGCAACGAAGCCGAGCTTCTTGCTCTTCGAGGTGTGACCGGCGACGACGCCGTTGAGATACTGGCCCATGCCGATATAGCCGAAATACGAGCCGGCATTCATCGGATGCTTGTCTTTGTTCCACATGCCGCCGCAATGGCGGAACTGCACGTCGGGGAATTTCGCGCACATGGCCAGCATATGCGGGTCGAAATAACCGAAGGAGGTCGGAAAGATCAGCGAGGCACCGTCGAGGTTGATCATCGATTCCATCGTCTTCTGGACATCGACCGTCTCCGGCACGTTCTCCTCCTCGACGACGGTGATGCCCTCAATGCCCTTCAGCGCCGCCGCACCCTCGGCATGCGCCTGGTTGTAGCCATAGTCGTCTTTCGGCCCGACATAGATGAAGCCTACGGTGGCGGCGGCGGCAAAGGCCCGGCTGACGGGAAAGGCCGCGGAGGCAAGTCCGAGTGCCGCTCCGGCGGCGGAGGTCTTGAGCAACTGGCGGCGGTTAAGCATGGATCTGTCGGTCATGTGAATGCTCCCCTGTAGGACCCATCCGGGTCGGTTAACGCCTTCTCAATAAAGTGCATGCAATCACCGTGCCAATTCAGGAATCGAAATTTCGTCAATGAAATCAATTGATATGGAAATGATGCGTGCACAAGTGAGAGGCAATTGCATGCACTTTTTGCCTTGAAAACAGCCAATTTGACAGGCAGATTAAAACATAGGCATAGAGGTTGCGGCCTGAGTCGGGATCATGCCGTTTGGCCGCTGGATTTCATGGCTTGAGACGCCGAAGCATGGGAGGCGAAGCGGACGTGTCGGGAAAGCGCAGCTTGATCCGGTCGGGCACGACCGTCGATCAGATGGTGCGGGCGATTGGCGACCGCATCGTCACCGGCTTCCTTCGCCCAGGTGAAAAGCTCGACGAGACTTCGCTTGCCGCCCGCTTCGACGTATCACGCACGCCGGTGCGCGAGGCGCTCGGCCAGCTCAGCGCCATGGGCCTGGTCGAGAGACGACCCAATCGGGGCGCCATCGTCGCCGTCGTCACGCACGAGCATCTCGCCTCGATGTTCGAGAGCATGGCCGAACTGGAGGCGATCTGCGCCCGCTTTTCCGCCGAGCGCATGACCAGCAGCGAACGCCGCACCTTCGAGATCGAGCATCAGGCCTCGGCCCGGCTGGTGCAGCTGGGCGCCGAGGAGGACTATGAATATTTCAACACCGAGTTCCACAGCCGGCTTTATCGCGGCGCTCACAGCACGCATATCTGCGAAATGACCGTGATGACACGCAGCCGGCTGGCGCCGTTCCGCCGCGCGCAATTCATGCTGCCCGGCCGTCTGGCCAAATCCTGGCAGGAGCACGACGCCATCGTCACCGCAATCATGCGCGGCGACGGCGCTGCCGCCGGCAAGGCTGCGCGAGACCACGTCTCGATCGTCAGCGAGGCAAGCGCCGTCTTTGCCATAGGCGACCAGCCGAAGGCCGGAAGCACGACACCGGTCACGGCGGGCTGACAATCCACCTGGCGGCGGCACCTGGCGCCGAAGATGCGGCCAGCTTGAGCGCCCGTCTTCCCCCCACACTCCCCTGCCGCTGGCCGCTGGTGCTGCCTTCGGTGGCCGCCTCGGTGATCGGCGGCACCTCGCTCTTCGGCGGCCGCGGCGGCTACACCGGCACCATCATCGGCGCCGTCCTCACCCGCACCGTGCTGACGACGCTGCTGCCCCCTCCTGCAAATGCAGGAGGGGGCAAGGCGGATCTTGGTCGGGCTGATCGCGCTCGTGACGGCGGCGTATTTGCTGATTGTGGAGGAGAGGTAGGGGCGCGGACCCGAATGTCCGCTTCGCGCCGCATAGCGGTCATTTCGGCCCCGTCGCGCCCCCCAAAAGCGGAGGTCGGCTACGGCGAAACGGTGACAACTCTCGCCGCCACCTTTGCATTGCACAGTGTGTAGACGCGAAATTCAAAGGTGCCCATTTCATCTCCTTTTTATGGATCCTTAGGCCCAGGACTGCAGCACGGCTGCGTCCGCCAGGATCATGAAAGTAAAGCCGATCGCCGGGGCGAGGTGCTTGAAGCCCTCGCGTGCCTTGATCAGCGTGCCCAGCGCGGCGAGGATCAAAAGCGTGAGACCAACCAGCGCGATGATTCGCGTGGATGGAAACAGCAAAGCCGCTGCCCCTGCGAGCTCCAGACCCGCCGTCAACAAACGCCACCCTTTGGGGTAGCCCCAGCGTTGGAAGTCCGCTTCGGCGTTCCCGGCATTGATGAGGTTGGCCAGGCCTGCGCCGGCGAACGCCAGCGCAACGATCCCGTTCAAAACCAGGGCGACGCTCATCGCGGAGCTCCTTCCGTCGGGTAGGCACCCATCTGGTGTAGGACCTCCTGCAGATTGAGTTCGTCCCAGTGCTCGACGAACCGATCACCTTCGACGCGCCAGATATCGATCGAGCGCATGGTAATTTCGGCGCCCGATGCCGGAACACCAATGAACGGTCCGGTGTGGCGGGCCGTGTAGGTGTAACGGCCGACGACGCGGTCGCCGACGGCAAAGGCGTCCTCGACGACGACGTGGGTGTCGGAGAGCGTTTCGAACCAGTGGCCCATGAACTCAACGACACCGGCCAGGCCGGGCCGGACGCCGGGGTTGTGGTTGACGTAGTCTTCAGAAACCAGTTCGGCGAAGCGTTCAGCGTTGTGGCTGTTCATGATGTCGGCGAACAGGTGAGCTAGATCGACGGGGTTGCGCATGTTGACCTCTATGAGTTATAAGGCGATACACAATCGTATCGTATAAAGTCATATAAGACGGAATCGTATCGTATGCAAGAAGGAAGTTCCAGAAAGTGGCGGGACGACGATCCGCGCAGGCTGCGGATGGCCGAGACGAGGGCTTCGATCCTGCGTGCGGCGCGTCCCATTCTGCTGAGGGATGGCCTCGGCGGAACGACGCTGGACCGGGTCGCGGCGGAAGGGGGCATCGCGAAAATGACCCTCTATCGTCACTTCCCAAGTAAGGAGGCGTTGTTTGAGGGCTTGGTCACCGCGATGTGTGAGTACATGCGCGAGGGAATCGAGAACGCCGCGACACCCGACATCAACAAGCCCAGGGCGGACCGGCTTGCTGAAGAGTTGCACGCCTTCACGACGGCCCTTCTTGAGCCGGACGCGCTGGCGCTCTATCGCTTGATCGTCGCTGACGGATGGCGCTTTCCCGCTCTGTCTAGGGCGTTTGACCTTTCCGGCACGCGCGTTATTCGGCAGCGCATAGCGGGGTTACTTGAGCCTGGCGCAGTCCCTTCCAACGAGTCACTGACAATCGCTGGCGGGATCGTGGCGCTGGCACTAGGGGATGCCTATCAGCGCGCGATCATGGGCATCGTCGAAGAGGGAGACGCCGAGGTGTTTGAACACCAAATCGAAGCTGCCATTGCTTACGGGCTTAGCCGCCATAGCCCTTCTTGAACGTCCGCTATCACCATCTGATTGTCAGAAGCTGACGGACCGCTTCCGGCCCATACTGAGACGTTGCGGCCTTGATGCTAAGCGTCCGTCCACCCTAGTTCTCGGGGGAAAAGTTGCCGAAGTGCGAGAGGCCGAAGCGCGAGGCCACGGCCGTAACCGTTTGCTCGCCGGGGTGGCGCGGAGCACGGTGCGGCGCTATGCAGTTGGTGAGTGTAGCTGCTAACCCCAGCGATTGAACGAGGGGACGGTGTCCGTGAGACCGCGTTCTGCGCCGTGCGGTCCCACGGGCAAATGGACAACGCATTCCCGCACACGTCTCGCAGTAAAGTTGGTATGTATATGCGAGGGAGAGGGTAACAGATGAAACACAATCTTGGCTTGCTGTCCGACGCGACGCCGACGCTCCTGTTTCCGAAGACGTGATGCAAAAGCAAGGTCAGGTCTCATGTCTTCTCCAGATGTGACCGGCTCATCCCGCCCCGCGGGCTGGGGCTTGGCCCCAAAGCTGTTTACAACCCTCGTCCTTCTTGGCGCGATCGCGGTCCTGGTGACCGGGGTGCTCGGTTACTTCCGCGCCCGCGACGCTCTCGAAAAAGCAGTCTTCGACCAACTCACGGCCGCCCGTCAGACCAAGGCGCGCCAGGTTGAAACCTACTTCCGCACGATCCGGGCGGAGCTGCGCCTGCTTGCCACTTCCAAGATGGTGGTCGATGCGACACGCGAGTTCCGGATCGCGGTCGACGAACTCGACCGGGCAGGCGCGCCGCCTGAACTGCGGCAGAAGGTCGGCGATTGGTACGCTGAGAACGTCATCCCCGGAATGACGCGCACCCTGGGCAGGGAAGCAGCCCTGTCGGACTACCTGCCGGTCGGTGGTGCCCCCTACTATCTGCAGTATCACTACATTGTGGAAAATCCCAACCCGGCGGAGCGGCGCAAGCTTCTCGACGACGCCGGCGACGGAAGCGAATACTCCAGGCTGCATGCCATATATCATCCATTGATGCGCGCTGCGGCCACCACGGTCGGCTTTTTCGATTTCATGATTGCCGATCCCAAATCAGGTCGCCTGATCTATACGGTCGAGAAAGAGGTGGATTTCACCACGTCCCTTCAGTTGGGTCCGTACCGCCGCACCAATGTCGCGGCCGCCGTCGTCCGCTGCTCGCAGATCGCAGACCCTTCAGCCATCTGCCTCGAAGATTTCGCCTCCTATGCGCCATCAGGCGGCGCACCGATTGCCTTCATGGTAGCACCGGTGATTGCCCAGGGCGTCGTCATCGGCGCGCTGGTCGCGCAACTGTCGAATGATGAGATCGACAACGTTGTCACCGGCAACCGCCGCTGGCGGCAGGAAGGGTTCGGCGACACGGGTGAGGCCTATCTCGTCGGACCCGATTATCTGGCGCGCTCTGGCCCGCGGGCGTTCTACGAGAACCGGGATAACTTCTTCGCCGACCTCAAATCCGCCGGCGCTTCGGACGAGGAGATCGCCGCCATTCAGCGCTACGGGACACCAGTGCTGCATCAGCGCATCGACACCAAGGCCACCCGTGCCGCGCTCGCCGGTGTCGAGGGCGCAGGCGAGATCATCGGATACCGTGGCGTCCCGACGCTCGCTTCGTGGGGCCCGCTCGCGATTCCCGGCGTCAACTGGGCACTCGTCGCCAAGGTCGACAGCGCCGAGGCCTTCACACCGATCGCCCAGCTCCGCAGAGACCTGCTCGTCGTCGGCGGACTTGCGCTGCTCGTGGTGGCCGCCACCGCCGCCTGGCTCTCGCGCGCGCTGCTCGGACCGCTCCGCGATCTCACTGCCGGGGTGAAACGTTTCTCTGCTGGCGACTATGCGGTCAGCGTGCCGGTCCGCACGCGCGACGAGATTGGCGAGCTCTGCTCAGCCTTCAATGGCATGGTTGAGGATCTGCACCAAAAGAATGTCGTGATCGAGAACAAGAACCGCGAGAACGAGCAGCTGCTGCTCAACGTCCTGCCGGCACCGATCGCCAACCGGCTGCGCGCTGGCGAGGAGAGGATCGCCGACGGCTTCGCCGAGGTCACGGTCGCCTTCGCAGACCTGGTCGGGTTCACGGCACTGACATCGGGGATGCCGCCGCACGATGTCGTGACGTTTCTCAACGGACTCTTCACGCGCTTCGACGTTGCCGCCAATGATCTCGGTATCGAGAAGATCAAGACGGTGGGCGACGCCTATATGGCGGTGTGCGGCCTACCCGTGCCGGTGGCCAACCACGCCGAGCGCATGGTCCGCATGGCCATCCGCATGGTCCACATTACCCGCGAGCACGCGATGGAACACAACGTCTCGATCAAGGTCAGGGTTGGCGTCAACAGCGGGCCGGTGGTCGCCGGCGTCATTGGGAAGAGTAAGTACATCTATGATTTATGGGGTGACACAGTGAACCTGGCGAGCCGCATGGAGTCTGGCGGAATTCCCGATTCTGTTCAGGTGACGCGCCCCGTCTACGAACAGCTCAAGGACCAATTCGTCTT
Source organism: Mesorhizobium sp. P2_A8 (assembly GCF_056404935.1). Classification (NCBI taxonomy): domain Bacteria; kingdom Pseudomonadati; phylum Pseudomonadota; class Alphaproteobacteria; order Hyphomicrobiales; family Phyllobacteriaceae; genus Mesorhizobium; species Mesorhizobium sp. P2_A8. The sequence goes on along the minus strand of NZ_JBFUDB010000011.1, from coordinate 253,690 downwards.
CGAGCCGCGCGGCGCTATCGAAGTCAAGGGCAAAGGAAAAGTGGAAGCCTGGGTATTGAGATTTTAGCCGCGGGGGCACCTCCGATGCCAGCTTGCCCTCGACCTGTCCGCCGCCAATGGCTTTCGCCGCGGCGCGACTGGGCGCCCTGATCCTCACCGTGCTGACGACGCTGCTGACGATCCTGCAAATGCCGGAGGGGGCAAGGCGGATCTTGTTCGGGCTGATCGTGCTGTTCGCGACGGCGGCGCATTTACGGATCGTGGAGGAGCGGGGAGTGGGGCGGGAGTGGCTGCTTTGGGCCGAGAGAGGACTGGCAGCTTCAAGACTCGAATCGTCAGAAGCGGACATTCAGCTTCTTGGGGGCATCGATGTGATCTCCCCGAAGCCGACATCGCCCCTGGCTCTTCCCGCATTGCTCTCGATCGCGCAATTGCACCTTGCGCGCCTATCCCGATTTTCGGATCGGAATTGAAGCCAGTTGCTAGTCGGGCAATCCTGCCAAGCGCATGCATTCGATGAGGTCGTCAGCCATCTTGGGGTCAACAAACATTGGATTCTTCCGCAGGGCACGCAGCGAGTAGCGCGGAATCAGGCGGAGCAGCTCGTCGACGTAATGCTTGGCTTCCTTGGGGCGACCTTGACGAGCATAGGAACACGCCAATGTCACTAGCGCGCCGAACAGAGCGGGATCTTGTTGAAGCCCCTTCTTCGAAACGTCGATCGCTTTTTCATAATCGCCGAGGAAGAAATAAGCGTGTCCCATCGCGTCATATAGCCAGGTTCCGCGAGAATCGCGTGGGTTGCCGCGTTCCGCTCTTTGGCAAGCAGCCAAGCCACCTTCCAAATCGCCACGAAACACCAGCGCATGCCCCAAGACCGCGTAGGCCTCGGCATAGTTCGAATTGAGCTCTATCGCCCGTTGGGCCACCCTGATGGCCTGCTCTGTCTCTCCGGTCACCGCCAGCATGAACGCCAGAGACTGATTGGCCTGCGGGTTTGTTGGCGCCAGGTGAACCGCCTTCTCCGCCCAGCGCCGGGCCTCTTCGAAGGCCAGGCGCGCCGGACGAATCCATCCGCGCAACCCGATGTGCACGTGGCATTGACCAAGCAGGGCGTGAGCATTGGCGAAATCGGGGTCGATCTCGATCGCTCTTCTGAGATCGGCAATCGCCGCTTCCACATCCTGCTTCGTCATCCTGTGATAGGCGGCGATCGCCCGCAAATAGTGGTCCCATGCACCGAGATCGTCCGGCCGTTTTCCTCGCGCCCGCTCGATCTCAGCCAACGTGATTTCGGGTCCGACTACCGACGCGATGCTGGCCACGATGTCGTCCTGCAACTCGAAGAGATCATCCATCTTGCGGTCGTATCGCTGTGCCCATACATGGCGATCTGACTCCGCATCGATCAACTGGGCGTTGATTCGCACGCGGTCACCGGCCCGGCGCACACTGCCTTCGAGAATATACCGGACCCCGAGCTCCCGCCTAATCTTCTTCACGTCAACGGCCTTGCCCTTATAGGTAAAGGCGGAGTTGCGCGCGATAACAAACAACCATTCGAAACGCGAAAGTGCCGTCGTCAGATCTTCGGATATGCCATCCGAGAAATACTCTTGGGCATGATCATCGGACATGTTGTCGAACGGCAGGACGGCGATCGACGGTTTGGCCGGCAAGGGAATAGGGCCAGCCGGTTGGCTCGACACGCTCGCCGCAACCACTCGATACGTCCGTACGGGATCTGCGATATTTCTTACCTGGTGAGTTCCGAAGTCCTGGAACCCGGCGTCGAGTTTGCCTTTTACCTGATCGAAGGCCATGCCGGAGATACAGATGCCGCCTGGGTCAGCCAGCTTTTCAAGTCGCGCCGCGACGTTGACGCCATCGCCATAGATGTCTTCGCCATCGATGATGATATCGCCTACATTCACACCAATCCGAAAGGAGATCGACGCGCTATCGGGCATTGCGAGATTTCGTTCGGCAACGCGACGTTGAATGCAGACTGCACAGTCCACCGCATCGACCGCACTGGCGAACTCAATTAATGCTCCATCGCCCATGAGCTTCACCAGACGCCCTCGATACTCGGTGAGGATCGGGCTTATCAAATTGCGGCGCAGTTCCTTGAGCGCACTCAGTGTTCCTGTCTCGTCCGCTCCCATGAGGCGGCTGTAGCCCACGACGTCAGCCGACATTATAGCAGCAAGACGCCGCTGAACGCGTTGCTTCGTCATTCCCTTCCGCCTCTGGCTAACGCTGGTCGCAAGTGTATCGCCCACTGCCTTGGTGTGTCTACGAAGGTCTCGTTTCCCCAAATTCGACAGGCCACCGCGCGATGCGGCGACTGGCGCGGATCCGTCAATCGGGCATGGTCCGCCGTGGAAGAAGGAGCGCGAGATGATCGCTGAGGTCGCTCATCGTAACCGGCGCCGTGTCTGGAACTGCTTGCCCAAACAGGTACATGCCGGGTGCCTCGACTACGCCGCCGTCGTGACGTGTCCGGCCTTTGCGACGACTTTAGAGAACGGCAGGTTTGACAAATGCCATGGCGCCTCTCGAATGTCCGAGAAAGGCGCAAAGCTGTCGTTCACGTCGCGGCAGAGGTAGGTCGGTCTTGGGTCAGAAGCGCGGCCGATCATCAAGTGCCGCCGCCACGCGCACGCCGCCCCGCCCCTCACCAAAACCCAACCAGCGATCTCAGCATCGCCTTGGCGCCAACCGCTTGCCGGCACGTCTTGCGAAACCCCGACCGTCCTCAAGCACGTCATCGTCGATGTCCCTCAGGATGATGCGCGCATTGCGCCATCCGAGCCTGGCGAGGGCGGATGCCAGCTCCGCGCGGGCGGAGTTGAACGGGGTCTGGTCAGCTGTCGGGGTAGCGGCCTGGTCGATGTCATTGCTGGCGCCGAGCGTGTGGCGTGGCATGTCCACGCTGCTGCGGACGTCGAACGGCCGGGAACGGCCAAGAAAATGCGAGACTATATGCAGGGACAGAGCCGGTTCTGAAACGAGCTGCTCATAGCTTACGAAATGCACCGGTGCGCCGGCGCGGCGCAGGGAATCCATGGCGAAGTAGAACTGGTTCCAGTAGTCGGCCGGCGACTGGAACCTGTATTCCATTCGCTTTGGCTGCGTGAAATCCTGTCTTACCTCAAACGGCTTGCTGACAAACGAGCCGAGATTCCCGTTCGGCTTGAAGATGGTATCGTTCCTGGCCAGGCGATACCACGACAGGATCTGGCTGACCGGATCCTTGCTCATGACGATGATGGGCAAGTCGCCATAGTCTATGTCGCGCCCGTTCATGAGGGCTGGAAAAATCCCGTGTTTCCAGAACCCCTGATCGAAGACGACCGGCACGCCCAGATAGCGTTCGAGCAGATATTTCGCGAGATTTGTGCCCGATCTCGGCACCCCCATGACTCGCACGGCGGCATCGCCATGCAGAGTCCGCGCCCCGCCGGGGGTCGACGTCTTCACGATCGTTCCCATTCCCGAAAACATCGGCAGCTCACCCATTGATTTGCTCCAGCTGCGGCCTTGCTTGCGCGACCGTGGGGACCCAGGCTCGGCTCGAGCCGAGCGCTGTGACATGGTCGACTATGGTCGCGAAAAATTCGCGCTCGCGGATCGGTCGGTATCGCAACGCGATCGTTGCACGCAGCTGGCCGAGCCACGCCGGATCCGTGCAGGCTTTGGCGACCGCCGCGCACCATGCCTCGACATCGCGCGCCGGAATTGTCGGCATCAGGCCTTGCGTCGCCTCCGTCAGGGATGGCGCATCCGAGATGAGAACCGGCAGTCCGAAATCGAGGCACTCGGCCGCTCCCAGGCCCCAGCCCTCCACCGCGGACGGGTAGACGCTGAACTCGGCGTCGCGATAGAGCTCCGCAAGCTGCCGGTCGCTGAGATTGGAGCGGAACTGAACATGCTCGCCAAGCTCCGGATGCTGCGCCATGAAGGCGACCAGCTCCTCGTACATCCACCCCCATCGGCCGCACAGCACGAGCGTTGGCAACCGCTCACCCAGCAGCGGCAGGAGTCGATGCCAGACCTTGAGCAGCAGGATGTGGTTCTTCCTGATCTCGATCGTCGAGCAGTAGAGAACGAACTTGCGGCCCTGGTTCTGCCGCTCGAAGGACATCTCGCGATCGGCGACGCCTTCCCTGAGAAAGGCGCCCGGCGATGCAACCGCGACCAGCGGAATCCGACGAAAGCTGGAAGCGCTCGCATGGCATCTCACCCGCTCGGCGGTGTATTTCGACACGCAGATGAGCAGGCGCGAATTCTCCAGCTGCCATGCCGTGTTGCGCACGAAGCCGCGGGCGTGATGAGGACCGACGAATTGCGGGAAGTCGATCGGGATGAGGTCGTGCATCAGCGTGAAGATGCCGGACCTGGCTTTGTTCGGGCGCTTGATCGCGGCAAGTTCGTGCACGCTGGCGCTCGAGAGAAAGCACATGGCGTTCTCTTCCTTCAGCGGATCCTTTGTATCCAGCCTGCATGGACACAGGGCTGATTTCATGATCTTGAAAAGGCGGATGGCCGTCTTGGACAGCTGAAACTTCAGCCCCCTTCTCTTCTCGCTGCCCGAGAGGAAGATCGCCGCCACGCGATCGAACTCGCGCCCGGGAGCGAAGGGGGCTGCCCGCATGATCGACAGAACTTTCCAGAGGCGGGCCAGATACGAGCTCCCCTCCCCGCCGACAGGCTGCTCCAGCTCATCGTCAACCAACTGCCTTAGATAGCGAAGTTCCGCGTCATCCAGCATCTGGCCCCGCCCGTGCGCGTCGACGATGAAGAAGCCGATCGGCGAGGCCTTCCATCGCAGCGCCTGACGAATGAGTGCCGTTTCGACGCGCGGGATGCCCACCGGCGGATGAGGCCCCCAGCGGAACGGCAGGCTGGCATCGATATACAGCTTTTTCAATGACTTACCCTTGCTGTTGCGATCGGCTCTATCAGGCAATTCTTCTGCCGGGACAGACCTCACACCGATCAAGCCGCATGGTTGCGGCTGTGCTTGTTCAGATCTGCGCCTCGAGGTGCCGGCTTTCAAAAGGGCGCCCCAAGGGTTGGGTTTCAATACGTGGGAAAATTACCCACGTCAAGCGCACCGCACAAAAACCGTCCCCGTCAGGAAGGACGGTCGCCGCGGTTCGCCAAAGGTCAGATGGGAAAATGAAGCGGCGGGAGTTGATTTGTGGGTAATTTTCCCACAATCTGATCCAGTCAGCGACGCATGCAGATGAGGAGCACGTGACCGGACCTGCCACGCAGGTGTGCCGGCATCAAAGTTCGGCGGATCACTCGCCCCCCGTGTGATCCGCGGAAAGCAGCCGTACCCAAAAAGCTCGAACAAGCCCCCCTTAACGAGCTCGTCGTACGGCCGCGCCGGCCGGTCTGTCTCATCGCAAAGGACAGACCGGCCGGATCGCCGCTTCCTCTGGAGGAAGTTCGCTTCCTCTGGAGGAAGTTCGCTTCCTCCGGAATAACCCGATCGCTAGGGCGCGCCTGGCCCGCCGCCAGGACCACCTGGACCGCCGGGCTGGCCCCCGGGCGGCTCGCCCGGTCCGTTCGGCCCCCCTGGCGGCTGACCGGGCGCACCAGGTTGGTCTGGCGATCGTTGGCCGGCATTCTGCTCACGCGACGCCGATACGATGTTGCCCTCACGATCGAACCCGACAGCGAGAAACGCCCGGACATTGGCTGTCGATTTCGAATCGCCGTTCTGGTCATCGACGGCGACGCCCAGCCCCGATTCCAGCCGCTGTCCCCGGCGCTGCAGGAAAGTCTCGTAGAGCACGTTTGCAACCGTGGCCTGCGGGACCGGAGCTTCCGCCTCCAGATGCACCACCTTGTATCCACCCTTGGCCTTGGTCAGGGTCAGCTGAACGCGCCGGTTGGCAAGCGCTGACGATTCCGGTCCGATCTTGAGCCGTCCGACCAGCAATGCGCCCGACTTCACGATTGCCAGGCCGCGAACCGAATAGTGCGACTCATGCGGCCTGGCCTCGACCAGGCTCGCGACGATTGTCCCATCGGGCCGACGGATGCCGTGGACGGCCACGATATCGCCCGTCGCGATCTTCAATCCGCCCAGAATCTGGCTGATGTCGACCTGCTGGCCCAGGACCCGCATCGACCCGGCGCTTGCGCGTTCGACAGGCCCAATCACCTCGCTGGTGACATGGATCGCAGAGGTGACGACGAGCCCTGCCTTTTGCACCACCGCGACCCGCACGACATGCCCCATCTTCAGGCTGCTCGAGTTGACGCGGACGCCATCCACCCAGACCGGCACATCCGGCTGATAGCTAACGCGCACGTCATTGACGAAAATACTGCCGAAGCGCTGTATGGTTCCCACGATGCCGGTGCCGCCGATGCCTTGATCGCCGTCCATCCCCGCAGTCCAGCCGGTGCCGCCAATCCCCTGGTCTTTCGACGGCTCCGTCGCTCTTGCGAACAGGCTGAAAAACACTGCCGGCACGGCAGCGCCGAGCGTGAGGAAATCGCGCCGCGTCGGCCTCCGGTTCCAGCTCATGCCGTCTCTCCGCCAGCGCCCTTGTGCTGGGGCAATTCCTCGGCAACCAGCGAAGTCCCATCGGATCTCAGAATATAGACACCGTAGTTCCACCGGCTGGTCCCGCCGGGATCGGTTTGAATGGCCTGGTTGGCGTATTTGTTCAAACGCAGCAGCGTTTCGACCGCGACTTCGCGGCTGTAGATTTCGAGTGATCTGGCAAGGTCCGCGGACAGGCCGTCATAGTGGACGGCCCGTTCGAGGAAAGGCGGATCGTCGGCCATGACGTTTTCGACCGCGGCGGCCGCATGGTCGCCGAGATTCCGGGCAAAGTAGTAAAGCCGAACCTCGCCGTCTCCGCGCGGCACCATGGCCCCTTCCATCAGGACAATGCGATCCTTCCCGTCGATTTCAACCAGCTGCCGGTCAAGCCAATCGTCCAGAACAGCTCTCGGCCGCAAATCGCGGGTTACCGATTCCACAAGGCCGGCAAATGACGGCCCTCCCGCCTCACTCGTTCGCGCCAGGGGCAACGGCACGCCCTTGGCGTCGACAAACAGCGGATCCGCAAGCCAGCGCGCGACAATCGCACTCGTCCTGGAAACGGACTCGGGCACCACCCGAACCGGCGCGCCGGCGCCCCTCAACCGGCTGACTTCCTTGCGGTGGACGCCTGTCAGCAAGCTGACCCTGCTGTCCGTCTGTTGCTTGTCGGGCAGCGCAAATTCATGCTCCGCCACATTGACATAGAGCTGACGCAACAGATCGACGAAGGTTGGAAACGTCACCCCGCACTTGATGGCCAGCCGCACCAGGGGGCGAAGAACCCGGTTCAACGCGTTCTGGACCCAATCGGGATCCAATTGTCCCGCCGATCTGCTCATCGCCGTCCCTCACAATTCCGAAAATCGGCCATCCATCTTAAAATTCCGCGCGAAAATAGCGCGTGGGAAATGCTTCCACAATAGGTTGACATGTGTGATATTTTCCCACAATATGCATCGCCGATACGATCGCCGACGGAGATGTCTTTTGAAGAAGCCTTATGCAAAACCAGCCATGATCAAGACGCAAGCAATGGTCGAGGACGTTCCAATTCAATTCGGTGACATCACCGATGCCTATTTCAGTAAGGAGAGGCGCGTCGATTCCATCGTTCCCATTGCCGCTGGTATTGTATCGTCTTACGTCACGAACAACGCCCTGCCCGCAGCTGAACTCCCCGAGTTCATAAACACGATATACGCTTCGCTTAAGGCCATTTCAGATGGGATTCCCGACGTCAGGCCTGATGCGGTCAAAGCTGCTGTGCCTGTAAGAAAATCCGTCACACCCGATTTCATCGTCTGCCTGGAGGACGGCAAGCGTTTCAAGTCGTTGAAGCGGCATATCGAGGCGCACTATGGTCTTACACCGGATCAGTATCGAAAGAAGTGGAGCTTGCCTTCCAACTACCCGATGGTGGCGCCAAATTATTCCGCAACCCGCTCGAAACTGGCCAAATCCATGGGCCTCGGCCGAAAGCCAAAGTAGTTTTTCGGCCGGCTAAGACGGAGGCCATTTGAGGATGGTGGGCGGAAACTGGCGCCGCCCACCTCACACCGCCAGACGCCCCTGCTCCGCCTCTTCGGCGTTGGGGTCGCCCGGTGCGGTTGCCCAGGCCAGCTCAACCAGCGTCACGGTGCGCCGGCCTGTCCCGTCGAGCTGGCAGACGATGAGGCCCTGCTCCTCGATATAGGTCAGCAGGCGCCGGGCGCGGCGCAGCGAGTGGGAGCCGTAGGCGCGGGCGATCGCGGCATCGCTCGGGCACGGCCAGCCCTCCTTCGCGGCGCGGGCGATCATCATGAACACGCCTTGCATGTCGTCGGGCAGCAGCGAGGCGCGCACCGAGACGTCCTGCCAGGCGTCATCGCCTGCCGCCATGTCGGAGCCGAGGCCGGCGCGGGCGCGCGTCAGCATGCGGCGGAACTCCGGTAGATCCGGCACGACCGAAGCCAGGCCCTCGATGCGGCAACGCACGACGAACTCCTGATAGAGCACACCGATGACGCGGAAGCCCGCGTCAGGTTGGGCGAGAATGGCGCGCAGCACACGGTCGACGCGCTCGCGGCGCTCGGCCAGATCCTCGGCGCTGATTTGCGGCTCCACCGGATCGGGGCGGATTTCCAGCGCCGCCGACTTCGCCGCCATCAGTTGGTCGAGCAGGTCGGGCGACGCCGTCCGGCGCGGCGCGCGCGCGGTCTCGGGCGGCGGCGCTGCCAGAATGATGGCGCGCGCGTCCTCGAGCGCGGATTCCGGCAGCGGCATCAGCCGCGGCGTGCCATTGCGCGGACTTGTATCGGTCGGGCCGATGCGCAGGCCGAGCGGCCGGCGCGACAGCGCCGGGCCGAGCGCCATGAACTGCCCGCGCTCCAGGTCGCGAAACGCCTCCGCCTGCCGCCGTTCCATGCCCAAAAGGTCGGCGGCGCGCGCCATGTCGATGTCGAGGAAGGTGCGGCCCATAAGGAAATTGGACGCCTCGGCGGCGACGTTCTTGGCGAGCTTGGCCAGCCGCTGGGTGGCGATGATGCCGGCAAGCCCGCGTTTGCGGCCACGGCACATCAAATTGGTCATGGCGCCGAGCGAGAGTTTACGCGCCTCGTCGGAAACCTCGCCGGCCACCGCCGGCGCGAACAGCTGCGCCTCGTCCACCACCACCAGCATCGGGTACCAGTGGTCGCGGGCAACCTCGAACAGCCCGCCGAGGAAGGCGGCGGCGCGCCGCATCTGGTTCTCGGCGTCGAGCCCTTCGAGATTGAGCACGGTGGAGACGCGGTGGATGCGCGCCCGCTCGCCGGCGCTCTGCAGGCCGCGTTCGGTATGCTCCTCGGCATCGATCACCAGGTGGCCGAAACGGTCGCCCAGTGACACGAAGTCACCTTCGGGGTCGATGATGGTCTGCTGCACCCAGGGGGAACTCTGCTCCAGCAGACGCCGCAGCAGATGCGATTTTCCGGAGCCCGAATTGCCCTGCACCAGCAAGCGGGTCGCCAGCAGCTCCTCGAGGTCCAGGGTCGCCGGGGCGCCTGCGGTCGTGTGTCCCATCTCGATCGCAACGGTCATGGTCGACTCAGGCGCTCCTTCGCAGACGGACTTATCAACCGGATCACAGCCCGTCGAGCGCCGATGGCCGGCCGCTGCGCGTTGCGCACAGCTGTGGGACCGTCTCCGGACCGTCGCGGACAGGCGAACCCTGTGGATAGTAACCAGTCGTTCACCATGTGCCCGCGTTCCGTTTGAAGACGTCCTGCATACGCGTAGCCTGACCTTGCATCGCGTCCCCAACGTGGTGCGTCCCAACCGCCCCCTGGCGACCGACGTTTTCAAGTTCCCTCTCTAAGTATATGTCGGTCGCCAACTTCGGCTCACCCCCGCCGGGTTCTGACTTCGTCAGGACTCGCCCGCTGGCGCAAACTTTGGGTTGACCGCCCCTGACGGCGAGGCGACACTTCCCCGACGCTAGAGGTGCGAGGAGGAATTGCGATGGACGAGCCCGAACGGTGGCGCCACATGTCGACGGCGCCGAGGGATGGCAGCCGCATCCTTGTCACGGTTCGCCCGTCCGAACAGGGACCGGCGGAAGTCGACCTCGCCTATTGGTCACGCGCCGACCAGTTCGCCAGCGAAGGCTGGCGCGCGTCGGACTCCTCGCCCGGGCGCGTCGTCGAATATGCCGAACCGGAACTGAAATGCTGGATGCCGCTGCCGACAGCCAATCTCAGCCGCGCCTCCATGCCGGCGCCCTGGGAAGGCGAAGATGCCCAGCAGCTGGACGGCTCGGGGATTTGAGAATGGGTTTCCCTTCTCCCCTCAGAACAAAAACGCAGCCGTGGCGGGATTCGGGCCGGTGCGGCCGTCAGGCGAATCCATGCCCCTGATCGTCTGCAGGTCCTGCGCGTCCAGCTCGAAATCGAAGACATCGAAATTGGCGGCGATGCGATCCCTGCGGATCGACTTTGGAATGACGATCAGCCCTTCCTGAAGGTGCCAGCGGATGATCGTCTGCGCCGCGGACTTGCCATGCTTCCTGGCGATGCCCGCGATGGTCGCGTCGCTCAGCAGCCGGCCGCTGCCCAGCGGGCTCCAGCTTTCGATGCGGATGTCGTGCCTGGCATGAAAGTCCCTGATGCCGCGCTGCTGGAACTGGGGATGCAGCTCGATCTGGTTGACGACGGGGGTCACGCCGGTCTCCGCGATGATCCGCTCCAGATGATCCTGGTTGAAATTCGACACGCCGATCGACTTGATGCGGCCGGCCTGCCTGAGTTCGACTAGCGTCTTCCACGCCTCGACATACTTGTCCTGGCCGGGCACCGGCCAGTGGATCAGAAACAGGTCGAGCTGTTCGATGCCGAGCTTCTCCATCGTCTCGTCGAAGGCCTTGAGGGCTGCGTCGCGCTGGTGTGCGCCGTTGCGCAGCTTGGAGGTGATGAACAGCTCGCCTCGCGGCATGCCGGCGGCGCGGATCGCCTCTCCGACGCCTTCCTCGTTCTGATAGCCCTCGGCGGTGTCGATCAGACGGTAGCCGGCCTCGATCCCCCAGCCCACCACATCAGCGGTGATGTCCTGATCGACCTGCCACACGCCAAGGCCAAGCTGGGGAATGGCGGCGCCGTCGTTCAATGGTAGATGTTCAGGCATATCGGATCCTTGCAAAGATGGTCCAGGCGGTCCGCCCGGTGCACGCCCTATCTAGGTTCGACAGGGGGCAACGGCCAGTCCGAGCGGACGAATTGCGTAAGGATTTCGGACCCCTCGCCGTCAATGGTTCGGCACAGCGGCCTTACCGGGGACGCCGCACCGCGCGCACCACCCCGGCGGATACGCTGCCGCAGAAGAGGCGGTCGCCGCCATCGGATTCCAGCCCTGAGACGCCCACGCCGGCCGGCATGTCGAGCTTCTCCAGAACCTTGCCGGTTTGCGGATCGACGCGGCGCAGGTCGCTCTGCTCGCCTTCCCAGGTGGCGTGCCACAGCTCGCCGTCGACCCACGTCACGCCGGTGACGAAGCGGTTGGATTCGATGGTGCGCAGGATTGCCCCGGTCTCGGGGTCGATCTGGTGTATCCTGCGCTCGCGATACTGCCCCACCCAGAGCGTCCCTTCGGCCCAGGTCAGGCCTGAGTCGCCGCCGCCGCCGGGCGCCGGAATGGTCGCCAGCACCTGACCGGTATCCGGGTCGATCTTCTGGATGCGGTCGTTGGCGAGCTGGAAGAAATGCTGGCCGTCATAGGCCGTGCCGGCATGCGCTGCGACATCGATCGAGCGCAGCGCCTGCCCGCTTTCCGGATCGAAGGCGTTCAGCTTCTCGCCCGAGGCAAACCAGACATTCTGCCCGTCAAAGCTCACCCCGTGCACGGTGTTCACACCCGCAAAGGGTCCATACTCGCGCAGGATTTCGGCCGCTGAATGTTTCATGTCTTATCCTCACCAAGGTCGGGCATGCCCGTTTGTTTGAGCATCATCTTTTCCGAAAACCGGATTCCACTTTTCGGGATCATCTTCTAGCCGTTCGGCAGCGGTGCCGGGAGTAACAAGGTGGTCGTGAATCCCGCCACCGGCGGTGTCATCCAGCGGCGCGCCCGGCCGTGCCCGAACGACTGCACCTTGCCGGCCTCGCCAAGCTGCTCCAATGCCCGCTGCACGCTGCGCTGGCCGGTGCCAAGCGCCAGCGCCAGCGCCGAGCTCGCCCAGGATTCCCCATCGGCAAGGAAGGCCAGCACCGCCGCGTGCCGCTCCTCGATCGGCCGCGCCAGCACCACCACCTCGCGCGCCTGGCGTGGCGCCAGCGCGAAGCCTTGGCTCGTCGCGCCGATGTCGGTAAGCGTGCGCAGTTCGGCGCGCAGCCGGCCGATCTCGACCCGCAGCCTGGCCCGATGCGATTCATCGGCGTGCCTGCCGCCAAAAGCCTGTGCGATAAGCGTCGCTCGCGACACATCCGCCGGCCATGCTTCGGCCAGCGTGCGTGCCAGTGCAAACAGCACCGGGCGCGTTGCCAGCGAGATCGTGGTTTCCTGTTGGCGCACGATATAGCGCAAGGCATCGACGACCAATGCCGGCGACGCTTGCAACGCCTCGACCTCCTCGAGCAGCAACGGGCGCTGCTGGCCACGCGCGATCAGCCGCGCCGCTGGCGTGTCCAACGCCAGGAATGCGCTGTCGACCTCGGCCATCAACCCCGGGATGCCGGCCCGGCGGGCGGCGTGGCGCGCCCACTCCAACGCCGTGCGCGCGGCTCTCGTCTTGAGGCGCCGCATCGCGATGCCGGCGACGGCCAGTTCGTGCGCGGCTCTCGCGGCCGGCGGAAGCGGCGCCGGGTCGAGCCCGGCCAGCACGTCTTCAGCCTCGTCGAGGCGCCCAATCAGCAACAGGCGCCGCACTTTGAGGTGGCCGGCATGCGCGGCGTTCAGCCGGTCGCCATGCTTTTCCAGCGTCGCTCGCGCCGTATCAAGCGCCTTGGCCGGCCAGCCGAGGTCACGTGAGACCAGCGCGATCTCGGCCTCGGCGACGACGCATCTGGCGCGCGCCACCGCCTCTTTCGGCCCGAAGGCGCGCGCGGCCCGCCGCAGCAGCGCCTTGGCACGGTCGAGGTCGCCGAGCTGTGCCATCGCGATGCCGCGCAACGCCAGCGCCGGCGCGTCCTCGCGCAAGGCGACGCGGTCCAGCGCGCCGAGCGGATCGCCCGCGGCCAGCGCCAGTGCCGCTGCCGTGATCAGCGAGTCCATTCAAATCCCGTCACACTTGTAACTCCCACCCTCAGCACTGCTCGCCCTAACTTAAGTCATGACCGCCAACCAGCAAGCCGTATCGGCAACAGGCGGCACGCTAGGGAGAACGACAATGACCGGGATGATGACCTAGCCATCAGGACTGGCTGAAGGCGCCGTAGCCGCCGTTGACGCCAATATCGGCATTCGCTAGCCTGAGCATCTCAGGTATAAATATTAAGCATCTCATAAGGGATAACTGACAATGCCTGACTCCGAAGACCTCCCTCTCCACGCCACGAACGGCACGGCCGGACGCCACCCCTGCTGCGGTGGGCCTGTCCAATCAAATCCCGTCACACTTGTAACTCCCGCCGCAGCACTTCATCGCCCTACTCTACCGCACGATCCGCAAGCAACAACACGCCGCCACGGCACGACGACAGACTGACAAAGGAGACGAGCAATGACCAAGCACACAGCAATGAAGACCCCACCGATCGTTTCACAGCAGGCGTGGGAAGCCGCGCGCGAAGAGCTGCTGGTGAAGGAGAAGGCAACGCTGCGCGCCAAGGACGCGCTGGCGGCCGAGCGCCGGCGGATGCCATGGATGGAAGTGGACAAGGCCTATGTGTTCGAAGGGCCGAATGGCAAGGCGAGCCTGCTCGATCTGTTCGAAGGCCGCCGCCAGCTGATCGTTTACCGCGCCTTCTTCGAACCGGGGGTTCATGGCTGGCCCGATCACGCCTGCCGCGGCTGTTCGCTCGGCGCCGACCAGGTCGGCCACCTCGCCCATCTCAACGCCCGCAACACCACGCTTGCCTACGCCTCGCGCGCACCGCAGGCCGATATCGCACGGCTGAAGAAGCGGATGGGCTGGGAGATGCCCTGGTACACCATCACAGACAGCTTCGACAAAGACTTCGGCGTCGACGAATGGCACGGCCACAACGTGTTCATCCACGACGGCGATCGTATCTTCCGCACCTATTTCATCAACAGCCGCGGCGACGAGGCGATGGGCACCGTCTGGAGCTACCTCGACGCGACGCCGCTCGGCCGCCAGGAGATCTGGGAGGACTCGCCCGAAGGCTATCCGCAGACGCCGCTCTACAGCTGGTGGAACTGGCACGACAATTACGAGGCCGCACCCGACCAGAAATGGGCCGAAGTATCGGCTGCCGGCGAGGCGGCGTTCCGGGACAAGGGCCAGTAAGGACCAGGCTGAAGCTCCTGGCCGCCTATCCAGCTTGGGTTCCTCGCCCCGCCAAACGCGGGGGCGAGGTGGCCACGAAGCGGGCGGAGAAGGGGCTTTCGTAGGGCGCAGCCCCTCTCCGTCTTGGCTTCGCCGAGCCACCTCTCCCCCACATTGTGGGGGAGAGGAACTCAAGTCCCGCCGGGTCGCGTCGCGCACAGAGATATATCCATCAAGGAAAACACCATGAGCGATATCCATTCTGGCACCGGCAGTGAGGCTCCTGAAAACATGGTCTCACTTGGCATCGCCGACTGGCTGTGTCTCGCCGCGGCGCCGGCCTTTGCATTGATGGCACTGTTCACCTGCATTCAGGGCGAGTCCTCCGCGCTGTGCATCGGCGCCAGCGCCTCGCCCCTCACCGGCATGCCGGCGATGTATCTGATGATGAGCGCCGTCCATCTGGCGCCCTGGCTGAGGGTGATGTCCGGCCGGCAGGCTCGCCAACAATGAGGCTGGTCAGGCTGAGAGCACCGGGGGGCTTGGACAACCTCGAACTGGTCGAGGAAGACCATCCCCAGCCAGAGCCGGGTGAAGTGCTGGTCAGGATCCGCGCCTGTTCGTTGAACATGCGTGACGATTTCGCGGTGCAGGGCAAGGTCCCGTTCGCAGATGGCCGCGTTCCACTCTCCGATGGCGCAGGCGAGGTGATTGCGCTCGGCGACGATGTCGATGCGTTCAAGGCTGGAGACAGCGTCGTCAGCACCTTCTATCCCTGGTGGCTGGGCGGTGAGATGATGCCGGCCACCCGGCGCGACATACCGGGAGAAAGTTTTGACGGCTTCGCCAGCGAGTATGTCTGCATGCCGGCGCACGCCTTCACCAAGGCCCCGGTGGGCTATACGCATGTGGAGGCGGCAACGCTCACCTGTACGGGCGTCACCGCCTGGCGCGGCCTGGTTGTGTGCGGCAAGGTCAAGCCCGGCGACACGGTGCTGCTGCTCGGCACGGGCAGCGTATCGCTGTTTGCGCTGCAGTTCGCCAAAGCCGCCGGCGCCCGGGTCATTGCCACCTCTTCCGACGAGGAGAAGCTGGAAAGGCTCGCGCTCCTCGGGGCTGACGCCGTCATCAACTACAAGGCCGTGCCGGACTGGGGCCGCAAGGCCAGGGATCTGACCGACGGACGCGGCGTCGATCACGTGATCGAGGTTGGCGGGCCCGCCACGCTGGCGCAGTCGATAGCCGCATGCCGGACGGGCGGCCACATCGCCCTGATCGGCGTCCTCACCGGCTTCGCGGCGGAAGTGTCGATTCCGGCCCTGTTTTCGAACCAGATCCGCATCAGCGGCATTTCCATTGGCAGCAGGGCGGACCAGGAGGACATGATCCGAGCGATAGAGGCCAACCGCCTGAAGCCGCTCATCGACCGCCGTTTTTCGCTTGAGGACATCGCCGCCGCCTTCACGCACTACGAAGCGCAAAAGCATTTCGGCAAAGTCTGCCTCGAACTTTGAGCGCCCCGGACGCGCCCTGCCCGCCGCCAACGCGTCGACCATCCATCAGCAACCGCTAATTGACAGTCCGAAGGAAACGGCGCTGACTGACTGCACAGGTGGATCGCGGCAACAGGCGGGCGATATCGACCGCCGCCGTCACCTGGGGAGGATGCCATGCCAACAATCATTGGCCATCACAACATCACGAAAGACAGCAAGCACTGGCTCAGTTCACCCAAGCGCAAGGAGCTTTTCGGCTCCCTTGGGATCACCAACATCCGCACATTCGTCGATCCGCAGAACCCGAAACAAGTGGCTCTGATGATGGACGTTCCGGACATGGATGCCCTGGCGGCAATGATGCAGAGCCAGGCAGCGGCCGACGCGATGGCCTTCGATGGCGTGGTGCCGGAGTCGCTTGTGATCCTGGTCGAAGCGAAGGGCTAAGGCCCTGCTTTCCATTCGACCTAATGCAGGTGCCTGAGCTTGTCGGGATTGCGCATGACATAGATGGCCGCGATCTTTCCGTCCTCGATGTCGAGTGCGGTCGTCTGCAGTTCGCCATCGGCTTCCAGCGTGACGAAGCCGGGCAATCCGTTGACGAAACCGACACGAACAAGCGTCGAGCCGTTCTTCTGAAGCCAGGCCGCCACACGCTCATATTGCTGCATGACGGCATCGAAGCCCAGCACCACTTCCGTGGCTGCCGGACGCTTTCCGCCGCCGTCGGCATGGGCGCTGACATCGGCCGTCAGCATCGCACCAAGCTCCTTCATGTCGCCGCTGCGCGAGGCCGCGAAAAACGCCTCGGCCAGTTCGAGGCCGCGTTGCTTTTCCACCTTGAAACGCGGTCTCGCCTGGCGGACATGGGTGCGCGCGCGGGCGGCGAGCTGGCGGCAGGCGGCAGGTTCGCGCTGGATGGCGGCGGCGACCTCCTCGAACCCCAGCCCGAACACATCGTGCAGCAGAAACGCCGCCCGCTCGAGCGGAGAAAGGCGTTCCAGCACCAGCATCATCGGCAGGGTGACGTCTTCCACTTCGTCCTCTTCCACGACGGGATCGGGAAGCCAGGGGCCGACATAGGTCTCACGCCGGCGGCGCGCGGATTTGAGCTGGTCGAGACAAAGCCGCGTGACGGTGCGGCGCAGGAATGCCGCAGGCTCACGCACCTCGCTGCGGTCGGCCCGCATCCAGCGGACGAAGGCCTCCTGCACGACATCCTCGGCGTCCGCCACGGAGCCAAGCATGCGGTAGGCGACGCGCATCAGCGTCGGACGCAGCGGGTCGAAACCCGCCGCCGCATGCTCGGATCCCGCGTTCGCCATCAGGCGGCCGCCGCCTTGGCCGCGGACCTGATCGCCGCCGGATCGGCCCAGCCACCGAACCCGACCGCGAGGCGGTTGTAGCCATTGATGACATTGATCATCAGGGTCAGCTTGACTTGCTCCTCCGGCGTGAACTCCGCCTCCAGGGCGTCATAGGCGCTTTCATGCGTATGGCCTTCGCAAATCCGCGTCAGCGCCTCGGTCCAGCCGAGCGCGGCGCGTTCGCGATCGGTATAGCAAGGCGCCTCGCGCCACGCCGACAACAGGTAGATGCGCTGCTCGGTTTCGCCGTCCTCGCGCGCAAACACCGTATGCATGTTGAGGCAATTGGCGCAGCCGTTGATCTGGGATGCACGGATCTTCACAAGCTCGGCCAGGCTGGGCTCGAGGCTCGAGGAAATGGCAAAGGCGGCGCGTTGCCATTCCTTCATCAGCGAAGGGGCGGCGGCGAAGAGATCGAGTTTTGCGGTCATGATTGGCTTCCTTCTGTTGGTGCCGACATCATGACGAGGCAGGATCCGCCGGTGTGACATGCAGGTTAATTTTCTGGCGCGGCCAGATTTCGGTGCGCGTCGTCAGAGCGAGCGAGAGGCAACACCACGGTATGCTGCGGCTTTCGCGCAAACGGCGCCGCGCAGATTGCTTCATCTCCCGGCCGCCTCGGCCGTAAGCGCCAGCATGACTTCGGCCTCGAAAGCGCCGGGCGCATGGTTAGCCTCGACCAGTTGCCGTTTATCCCATTCACGGGCGATGCGACCTTCTGCCAGAAGCACGGCGCGGTTGCATAGACCGGGAACGGCTTCCACGACATGGGTAGAGATGATGACGGCGTGGCGACCGCTGGCGGCCACGGCGCGGATGATGCGCTTGACCTCCCAGGCGGCGAGCGGATCGAGGCCATTCAGGGATTCGTCGAAGATCAGCAGCGGCGGCGCGCCGAGCAATGCCGCTGCGATGGCAATCTTGGCCCGCGTGCCAAGCGAATACTCCGCAATCGGCCGTTCGATCCAGCGCCTCAGCCCCAGACGCTCGGCGACGTCGACGCAAGGCCAGTCGTCTTCTGCGCAACCGCGGATCGATGCGACGAGCTGGAGATACTGGCGTCCGGTGAGCGCCGTCGGCAGTTCAGGCGGATCGATGGCCAGACCGAAGCCGGCTTTGGCGCGCTTGGGCGCGCTGGCGAGATCGACGCCATCGATCGCCACACTTCCTGCGTCCAGGCGGATCTGACCGGTGATCGCCTTGAGCAAGGTGGACTTGCCGGAACCGTTGGCGCCGAGCAGGCCGAGGATGTCGCACCGGTTGAGTGCCACGCCGATGCCGCTGATGACAGAGCGGCCGCCATAACCTGCGCTCAGGCCGAGAACGGCGAGAACTTCGGCAAGATCGTCGCTGCTATCCATGGCGATACCTTTGTTGTGCCCTGTGCCACAGCCACAACACCAGTGCAGCAAAGCCGATCAGCACAGTGCGGCTGTATTCGAGCGACTCGTAGCTGGTGTAGGCGATGGCGCTGAGGAAGCTCAGCGCGGCGACGAATGGGGCGGTCATGAAATAGGCGGCAAAGACCGCATAGGCGCCGTTCAGCACGAGAAGCCAGAAACCGCTGGCTAGCGGCATTGCCCAGGCCGAAGGCTCCGCCGCCACCGCAGCGCCAGCCGACAACAGGAAGAAGGCGACCGACAACTGGAAGGGAAGCCGCGCCAGGCGCAGCCAAGCCCTGGTGAAACCCAGCGGGGCGGTGCGCAGCACGGGCGATCCAAGCGGGTGGAAACGCGCGCTCAGCATGAACACGATGAGGCCGCCGGTCAAACCGGCCATGGCGGCCGGGCCGGCGCTGCGATGGATAAGGCTGGTGGCGGCGGCAAGACCGGCTGCCAGACCGAGCAGGGCCGCCGCTGCGATCAGGCGCCACGACGGCCTCACATGGCCAGCCGGCAACCCCCAGGCCCAGCTGCCGAGCCATGCTGGAGTCGAACGGTCGAAGGCGCTGAGCAAGGGGCGGCCTGCGCCCCTTGCGACGGCCAAAGCCGCCGTGCCGACACGGATCCGCCCAGGGTCCCTCCACAGGCGCCAGCCGGCTGCCGTGCCGAAGCCGGCGGCAAACAAGATCGCCGCGCCGAGGGTCCAGACCGGCGCCAGCGGTTTTGCAATTACGGCACAGCCAAGACCGACCGCTGCCGCGACCGTGACGGCAAGCGGAACACCCAACGCAAAAGCCGCGACGGCGGCCATGCGCCGGAGTTCTCCTGATGACAAAGGCAATGCCTTCAGGAAAGGAGCGAAGGCTCGTGACAGGCAAAGGCCGGCGAGAGCGCTGCCGCTGAGGCCTCCAAGGCCGACAAGTGCTGTCGGCAAGCCAAGCAGCCACAGCGCCTGTGCCCGCCGCAGCGCGGCTGCCGCCGCTTGTAACGCGACAACGATGTCGGCAATGGCATAGGCAAGCAAAGCACTGCCGCCGAGCGCGATCCAGGCAAGGTCGCGGCGGCGCATCGAACGCAAGCCAGCCAGCAACTCGCGCCGGAGCAGGGTCAGGACAAGCCTGTCGTGCCGCATTGTTCCATCCTCGCGATCGCCAGCCAGCTTGGATATCGACATAAGTCGGCGGCGATTGTGCCGCCAGTAGGGCCGCGGCGGTTCAATTTCCGCCACCCCGGTAGGCACGGGCTATGCGTTTGAACCGGCATCGATGCGGCCGGCACGGCAATCATCGAAATAGCCCTGCCGGGCGACTCCGCCGCGCTTAGGTCGCGATATCATTGACCGGTAGCAATGGCTTGGGGAGGTCAACCTCCCCAAGCCCGATGCGCAGCTCGATCTCGATGTCGCGGCAGATTTGTGAGATCGGAACATCGTTGGCGTTGCCCTCGAAAGGGTTGGCGCTGCTCTCGCCGACCTGGTCGAGAGACATGTATGCCCAACCCAGAAGCGTGCTGAACGGGATCGTCAGCCAGATCGCGATCGGGCCGAGCGCGCCGCCCAGTTTGCCCATGTCGGCAAAGACCGGAACCACGCCGAACGGCAACAGCGTGCAGAAGATCATGACGAACATGGAGCTGACGATGGCGTATTGCCGCGGATATGGGTTGTTCTTGATGCGATCGCAGCGCACCTGCTGATCATGGAAGTCGCGGATCAGCTTCGTGAGCTCGACATAGATCTGCGGAGGGATTTTGGCCTCCTTGAACAACCCATTGACCTGGACCGATTGCATTTCAAGCAGGGTTATCGCCGGATGCGGCGACTTCAGGACGTCGTCGGACTGTTCGCCCAGCAGCGCAGGCAGTTCATTGGCAAGCGAGCCTGAATCCTCCTGGATATGGTAGCGCCGCCGGAATTCGACATTGGCGGCCCGCCCCATGGATTCCCATGGCATCGGCCGCCGCAGCGCGAAGCGTAGTGCCGTCAACCAGGCGAGATGGTGGTAGATGAGTTGCCTGGCTGTCGGCACATCGTTGAAGTCCCTGCAGAAATTGGACCACATCCGGCTGCTGGCTGTAATTTGCGCAAAGGCCTGCAGGGCTTCACTGCTGCGGGTGAATACCTGCGAATTCTTGAACCCGGCAACGAGGGACACGGTGGTGCCGAGCACGAGCACCACCGACCATGGCACCGAGAACCCGGCGATGCCCGGAAGACGGTAGGCCGCCACAGCCAGTCCGCTCACCACCACCATGTAGATGACACTGCGCCGTGACCAGAGTGCGAAATCTGTCACCTTGTAGGAACGGCCTACATACATCGGATGCCCCCGAAAGCGTGGACGAAAAGCAAATCAAGTCATCACGCCTAGCATACCGTTTGCTCATCATGAATGGCCGTTCCTGGCATGGAACAGAGTCCAACAGGTCACTGAACAAGCCTGCTGTTGCAGGGTCGATATCAAGTCGCCCTCACCGCGCCTTCCCCGCCCCGAAACGCAACCCGTCCATCAGCAGCGACACCAGCCGGCGCGAGCGGTCGCGCCATTCCGGGGTGTCGGGCGCCGAGTAGATGCCGGACAGCGCGTGCAGCACATCGGAAGCGTCGACGTCGCCGCGGATGGTGCCGTCGGCCACCGCCGCCTCGACGAGTTGCCGCAGGGCCTGAGACACCCGGCCCGACGTGTCGGAGAACAGCGTCGAATTGGTGGTGAGCAGGATGCGCAGGCTGGTCGCCAGGCCGCGCTTGGTGGCGATGTAGTCGACGAAGCGCTGCATCCACTGCTCCAGCGCGACATCGGACGGATGTTTTCCGGCGAGTTCGCCGGCAGCCGCGCACAACCCTTCCGCCTCGCGCCGGTAGACCACCTCGACCAGATGCTCGCGCGTCGGAAAATGCCGGTAGAGCGTTCCGATGCCGACGCCGGCGCGGCGCGCGATCTCTTCCAGCGACGCGTCGATGCCACGCTCGGCAAAGACGGCGGCCGCCACCTCGACCAGCCGGTCGCGGTTGCGCTGCGCGTCGGCGCGCAGCGGCTTGGTCTCTGCGACCTCTTCAGCGATGGTTGACGGCTCGGCAGCCAATTTTTTTCTCCACGTTGTGTCAGGGGCTTGAACCCGGCCGGGTCAACCCCCACGTAATAAACGGAGGCGCCTCCGCTTTAGTGGAGTGCCTTCATCATATAAGAAGGGGAACCGGTATGTCACGTCTTTCGAACCGCCCCGCCATCTTCTGACGCCCTTGCCCTCGCCTGCCCCGGCACCAAATCATCCCCATCCGCGTCAAGCAACTGGAGCCAGACGCCCATGACCAAAACGACAATTCCCATCCATCTCGACATCAACGGCCATCGCCACACCCTGCAACTCGAGCCGCGCGTCACGCTGCTCGATGCCTTGCGCGACCGGCTCGGCCTGACCGGCACCAAGAAAGGCTGCGACCACGGCCAGTGCGGCGCCTGCACCGTGCATGTCGACGGTGAGCGCGTGCTCGCCTGCCTGACGCTGGCCGCGCAGGCCGAGGGCCGCACCGTCACCACCATAGAGGGGCTTGCACGGGAGGGCGAACTGCATCCCGTGCAGGCTGCCTTCCTCGAGCAGGACGCCTTCCAGTGCGGCTATTGCACCCCCGGCCAGATCATGTCGGCGGTCGCCTGCATCCGCGAGGGCCATGCCGGCTCCGACGACGAAATCCGCGAATACATGGCCGGCAATCTCTGCCGCTGCGGCGCCTATCCGCACATCGTCGCCGCTGTCCGCCAGGCAGCCCTGGAGGTCGCATCATGAGGGATTTTTCGTACCTGCGCGCCACGTCGGTCGAGGCGGCACGCCAGGCAGCCGCCCTGCCCGGCGCCATGCTGCTTGCCGGCGGCACCACACTCGTCGATCTCGCCAAATGCGGCGTCGCCGAGCCCGACAGCCTGGTCGACATCACCCATCTCAAGGGGCTGGCCACGATCGACGTGAGCGAGCGCGGCGCCACCATCGGCGCACTGGCCAAGATGGGTCATGTCGCCGACCACGCCGACATCAAGCGCCGCTTCCCCGCCGTCTCCGAAGCGCTGTGGCAGGCGGCTTCGGCGCAGATCCGCAACATGGCGACCATCGGCGGCAACCTGATGCAGCGCACGCGCTGTCCCTATTTCCGCGATCCCTCGAATTTCCCTGCCTGCAACAAGCGGGAACCCGGCAGCGGCTGTTCGGCGCTCGGCGGCGTCACAAGAGGACACGCGGTGCTCGGTACCAGCGACGCCTGCATCGCCATGTATCCGGGTGACCTGGCCGTGGCCTTGGTCGCTTTCGACGCGATCGCCCATCTCGGCGAGCGCCGGGTTTCGGTCGACGACTTCTTTCTCTTGCCCGGCACCACGCCCGACAGGGAACACGCGATCGAACCGGGCGAAATGATCACCGCGATCGAGATCCCCGGCTCCGCCGCCGCGCGGCGTTCGACCTATCTGAAGATCCGCGACCGGCAATCCTACGAGTTTGCCGCGGCAAGTGCTGCTGTCGGCATCGAATTCGAGGCCGACGGACGCACCATCCGGGACTTGCGCGTGGCGCTCGGCGGCGTCGCGACCAAACCGTGGCGGGCGCGGGCCGTGGAAGAGGCGCTGAAAGGCAAGGTGCTGGAGCCGGACGCCGTCCGCGCCGCCAGCCTGCTCGCCGTCGAAGGCGCCGTCGACCATGGCGCCAACCACTACAAGATCGAACTGGCGCCGCGCGTCGTCGCCCGCGCCATCCTAAAAATGGGAGAAACGGCATGACCGTTCACAACATGAGACATGGTGATGCGTCCGATGGCGGCGCCGATGCCGTTGGCGGCCGGCTGTCGCGCGTCGACGGCCCGACGAAGATCACGGGCTCCGCGAAATACGCCGTCGAGCAGCAACTCGAAGGGCTCGCTTACGCCGTGCTGGTCGAAAGCACGATTGCATCAGGCAAGGTGCGCTCGATCGATACCGCAGCGGCCGAAGCAGCGCCTGGCGTGCTCAAGGTGTTGACGCCGGACACCATCATCAGCCTCAGGACCGCCTCGGACTGGTTCGGCACGCCGCCGCCCGATGCGCCCTATTGCCCGCTGGCGCGCGACATTACCTTCTCGGGCCAGCATGTCGCTGCCGTGGTCGCGGAAACCTTCGAACAGGCGGTCGCCGCCGCGGCACTGGTCAAGGTCAGCTATGACGAGACCCCTTCCATCGTCGACCTCAGCGATGCCAAGGCCGGTGACGGCATTCCGATCGACGCCATGACCAAGGAATGGGGCGACGCGCAAGGCGCCTTCGCCTCGGCCCCGGTCAGGATCTGCGCCGCCTACAACACGCCGCGCGAATACCAGGCACCGATGGAGCCGCATGGCCTCATCGCGCACTGGCAAGGCGACAAGCTCACCGTGTGGGAGCCGAGCCAGTGGCTGGACGGCATGGCGCGCACCTATGCCGAATGGTTCGGCGTGCCGTTCGAGAATGTGCGGCTGGTCTCGCCCTATATCGGTGGTGGCTTCGGCTCCAAGGCACTGGCGCTCAGCCATGGCGCGGTGGCAGCGTGTGCAGCGAAAATGCTCGGCCGGCCGGTGAGGCTGGTGATGACCCGGCCACAAACCTTCACCGGCTATGGCGGACGCGCCGCGACACGCCAGACGGTGACGATCGGCGCCGACGCGGACGGAAAAATCCAGTCGATCGTGCATCGCGGCATCAATGAAACGTCGATCGACGGCATGTGGGTCGAGCCGCTGGGATCGGTCACCTCGATCATGTACGCGACGCCGAATTTCTCGTCGAAGCAGAATGTCGTGCGGGTGAATTCGGTGGTGCCGGGCGCCATGCGCGCGCCGGGCGAAAACCCCTCGGCCTTCGGCATCGAAAGTGCCATCGACGAACTCGCCTACGAGGTCGGCATCGATCCGCTGGAGATCCGCCTGAGAAACTATGCCGAGCAGGATCCGCACGCCAAAAAAGCCTGGTCGACCAGGCAGTTACGCGAGGCCTTTGCTGCAGGTGCCGAACGCTTCGGCTGGTCGAAGCGCGGGCCCGCACCGCGTTCGATGCGCGACGGCAACCAGCTGATCGGTTGGGGTGTCGCCGCCGGCACCTATCCGGTGCGGCGCGCCTATGGCGAGGCAATCGTGCGCATCCTCGCCGACGGCTCGGTCGAGGTCGAAAGCTCCTCGATCGACATGGGCCAGGGCACCTACACGATCCTGGCGCAGACCGCCGCCGAGACAGTCGGGGTGCCGGCCGACAATGTCGTGGTGAAGCTGGGCGACTCCCGCTTCCCCCGCGCCGGCGTCGCCGGCGGGTCGCGGCTGGCCGGCGTCATGACCGGCGCCGTCTACAAGGCGGCAACCGCGGCGCTCGACCAGTTGGTCGGGCTGGCGATCAGCGATCCGCGCTCGCCTTTCCACGCACTGCAGGCCAACACGCTGGTCGTGGCCAACGGCCGTATTTCATCGCCGCGCGGCGACGGTCCCGATCTCTCGATCGCCGAACTGCTGGCGAGCGTCGGCCGCGACCACATCGAGGCCACCGGCGACACCATGCCGGCCAACTCGACGGCGCAGGATCGCTACAAGAACTACACCACCATCGCCATGGCGCTGCCGCACACCGAGGGCGACTATTCCCGCCACAGCTGGTGCGCGCATTTCATCGAGGTGCGCGTCGACGAGGATTTCGGCACGGTGCGCGTGTCCCGCGTGGTGTCGGCGCTGGATTCCGGTCGGCTCTACAATCCCAAACTCGCCGAAAGCCAGTGGAAGGGCGGCATCATCATGGGCATCGGCCAGGCGCTGCTCGAAGAAGGCATCATGGACCGCCGCCACGGCCGCATCGTCAACAACAACCTCGCCGACTATCTGGTGCCGACCAATGCCGACATTCCCGATATCGAGGTGATCTCGGTCGGCATCCCCGACCTGCACTCCTCGGTGCTTGGCGGCAAGGGCGTCGGTGAGCTCGCCATTGTCGGCGTCGCACCGGCAATCGCCAACGCGGTCTTCCACGCCACGGGAAAGCGGGTGCGCGACCTGCCGATCACACTGGAGAAGCTGATCTAGAAGTGAACCTGCCATCTCCCCTTTGAGGGGGGATGGCCATCACCCCCCGCCTCGTCAATCTCCAGCGTCTGCCCCTTCCCTACCACTCCAAGCCGAACACCAGCTTGCTGAAGTGCAGGCCGCCGGCGGCTATGTGGGTGTAGGCTTCGGCCGCTTCGTTCGGTGAAAACACCTTGTCGACAACCGGCTCGATCCCAGCCGCACCGATGGCGCGGGCGGCGTCCTGAAGGTCGGACACCGATCCGGTGTTGTTGCCGACCACCTTCAGCGCCTTGATGATGATCGGCAGCAGATTGACCGTGGCCTCGGCGCCGGTGACGAAGCCGATGGTGAACAGCGTGCCGCCGGGCGCGGTGGCGTTGATGGCGCGGGCGAAGGTGGCGGAGCCGCCGGTCTCGACGACGAGGTCGGCGCCAAGGCCGCCGGTCAGCTCCAGCACCTTGCCGTCCCAGTCGGGCGTCGCGCGGTAGTTGATGAGATGATCGGCACCGAGTGCCTTCGCCCGCTCCAGCTTCTCGTCCGACGACGAGGTGATGATGACGGTGGCGCCGGCGGCTTTCGCAAGCTGCAGGGTGAAGATCGAGACGCCGCCGGTGCCGAGCAGCACGACGACGGAGCCCGGCCCGACATCGGCGGCGCGGATGGCGTTCCAGGCGGTGGTGCCGGCGATTGGCAGTGTCGACGCCGCCTCGAAGGAGAGATGCGCTGGGACCGGCACGACCGAATTGGCCGGCAGCGCGACATATTCGGCCAGTGACCCCGGCAGCGAGATGCCGCGCATCTGCGTCATCTCGTAAGGCCGCGGCCGGCCACCGATCCAGCGCGGCTTGGCATGGGCGACGACGCGATCACCGACTGCGAATCTCGTAACGCCCTCACCCAGCGCGACGATCTCGCCGGCGCCGTCGGCGACGGGGATGAGCGGAAAGCTCGGTCCGGGATAATTGCCGCTCGCCACCGCGACATCGACGAAATTGAGGCTCGCCGCGCGCTGGCGGATCAGCACCTCGCCACGCTGCGGTTCGGGGGTGGCAACGGTGGTGGCGCGGAAGGCGTCCAGCCTGGGTTGGCTCAGTTCGATGGCTTTCATGGTTTCACTCCGGTGGGACGATTGATGGGTTGAGTGAACCTAGCTGCTGCGCTATCTCTGGATAATCCTTGCCTTTTGCATTTGAGTACTGCGAATCATGCAGCAATCACACGAACCAGCGGCCCTTGCCGAAATGGCGGCCTTCGCAGCCATCGCCGAGGCGCGTTCCTTCACCAGGGCGGCAGCGCGTGTCGGGCGCGACGCGACCATCCTGTCGCGGCGCCTGCAATCGCTGGAGGAGCGGCTGGGCGTCAGGCTGCTCCATCGCACGACGCGCAGCGTGTCGTTGACGGCAGCCGGTGCCGAATTCCTGGTGCGCGTGCGCGCCATCCTCGCCTCCGTCGACGAGGCCGAGGCCGCCGCGTCGGCACATGCCGGCGGCGGCCCGCGCGGCCTGCTCAGGCTGGCGCTGCCCGGCACGTTCGGGCGCATGTGGATCGGGCCGCTGCTGCCTCAATTCCTTGCCGAATTTCCCGATGTCCGCATCGAGGCCGAATTCTCCAATCGCTTCGCCGATCTGGTCGCCGAGAATTTCGACGTCGCCGTGCGGCTCGGCGCGCTGGAGGATTCGCGCCTGGTGGCGCGCAAGGTAGCGACGCGGCGCCGCCTGCTCTGCGCCGCCCCCTCCTACCTCGCCCGAAGGGGCAGGCCTCAGACACCTCAGGCGCTGCTCGAACATTCCTGCCTGGGCTTCAGCGGCTTCCAGACCTTTCCGGCCTTGCAGATGATCGACCGCGAGGGCCGGCGCGTGCGCGTCGAGGTCTCCGGGCCGTTGGTCTCCGACGATGCCGAGGTGCTGGTCGAGGCCGCCGTGCAAGGCGTCGGCCTGATGATGAGCACCGACTGGCTGGTTGGCCGCGAGCTTGCCGACGGCCGGCTGGTGCCGATCCTGGAGGACTGGACGCTGGCCGACGAAGGCGCGGTCTATGTCGTCACGCCCTCCGCCAAGGGACAAGCCGCCAAGACCCGCGCCTTCGCCGACTGGATCGCCAAGCGCTTCGCGCCGGAGCCGCCCTGGCGGCGGTGAAGCGCCGGTCTCCTCACAAAGGGGGGATTACGCGCTCTCCGCTACTTCCCCTGCTGCTTCATGAACTGGCTGAGCAGATCCACCGGCAGCGGGAACACCACCGTGGACGAGCGCTCGCCGGCGATGTCGTGCAGGGCCTCGAAATAGCGCAGTTGCATGGCCTGCGGCTCGGCCGCCAGGATCTTGCCCGCCTCGACCAGTTTCGCCGCCGCCTGCTGCTCGCCATCGGCGTTGATCACCTTGGCGCGGCGCAGCCGCTCGGCCTCGGCCTGCTTGGCGATGGCGCGGATCATGCTCTCGTTCAGGTCGACATGCTTGATCTCGACATTGGAGACCTTGATGCCCCAGGCATCGGTGCGCTGGTCGAGGATCTCCTGGATATCGCTGTTGAGCTTGTCGCGCTCGGACAGCATTTCGTCGAGTTCGTGCTTGCCGAGCACCGAACGCAGCGTGGTCTGCGCCAGTTGGTTGGTGGCGGCCATGAAGTCCTCGACCTGGATGATCGCCCGTTCGGCGTCGACGATGCGGAAATAGAGCACCGCGTTGACCTTCACAGAGACGTTGTCGCGCGAAATCACGTCCTGCGGAGGCACATCCTGCACCACCACCCGCAGATCGACCTTGACCATCTGCTGGATGAAGGGGACGAGGATGATGAGACCGGGACCTTTGACCCCCGTGAAGCGGCCGAGCGTGAAGACCACACCGCGCTGATATTCCCTGAGAATGCGAATGGCCGCGGACAGGAACATGACCACCACCAGCGCAAGCAACAGATAGGCCACGTAACCGATGCTCATTTTTTTGCTCCATTCCTTCCGGCGTCGCGCCGCCGCACCGTCAGCACGAGATCGCTGATGTCGGTCACCTCGACGCTGTCGCCGGGTGCGATGGGTTCGTCGGCCTTCGCCCGCCAGCGCTCGCCCTGGGCCAGTACATGGCCCTCGCCGCCCTGCCAGTCGAGAATCTGGGCCGACAGTCCGCGCATGGCCTCACCGCCGACACGCGGCAGGCTCTTGCGCGCCGCCCAGACATAGGTCCCCGTCAGCAGCGCCAGCCCAAGCGTCAGCGCGGCGGCGGGACCGATGACGGCCCATGACACGGCGAAGCCCGGACCTTGGGTCTTGAGCAGCACGGTGGCGCCAAGCAGAAAGGCGGCCACGCCGCCGAGTCCAAGCACCACGGTGGGATTGAAGGCCTCGACGACGAGGAAGGCGACGCCGAGCAGCATCAGGGCGAGGCCGGCATAATTGATCGGCAGGAGATTGAGCGCATAGAGCCCAAGCACGAGGCAGATGGTCCCGATGACGCCGGGCGCCACCGCGCCGGGGCTGGTGAACTCGAAGATGATGGCGTAGACGCCGACCAGCATCAGGATGATGGCGACGTTCGGATCGGTGATGACGGAGAGAAGCCGGATGAACCAGCCGGGTTCCAGCGTCTCGACCGGCAGCCCTTTGGTCGCCAGGACCACTTTCCTGCCTGCTACATCGACGGTCCGCCCATCGGCCAGTTGCAACAACTCCGTGGTGTCGTGGGCGACGAAGTCGATCACATGTTCCTGCAGCGCCGCATTGGCCGAAAGGCTCGCCGCTTCGCGCACGGCTTTCTCGCCCCAGTCGCCATTGCGCCCACGCAATTCCGCGAGCGAGCGGATCAAGGCAACCGCGTCATTGGTCACCTTGGCCATCATCGCGTCGCCCGCCGGCCGCCCGGTGGCGTCCTTCTGGTCGCCCTTGTCCTTCTCGCCGCCTGGAAGCGACGGCAGGCCGCCCATCTCGACTGGCGTCGCGGCGCCCAGATTGGTGCCGGGCGCCATCGCCGCGACATGGGTGGCGTAGAGGATATAGGTTCCGGCGCTGGCGGCATGGCCACCGGCCGGCGCGACATAGCCGATGACGGGCACCGGTGAAGCGAGGATATCGGCGATCATCTCGCGCATGGAGGTGACCAGCCCGCCGGGGGTATCGAGCTGAAGGATGAGAACTTCGGCGCCCCGCTTGGCGGCTGCTTCAAGCGCTTCCTCGAGCTGCCTGGTGCTTGCCGGCCCGATGGCGCCGTCAATGGCGACGCTCAGCGCAACCCTCTCGCTCCCGGCCGAAGAGAAGGGAGAAAAGACAGCTGCGGCGACGAAAGCCGCGGCAAGAAGGGCCACCCGCGCGAAGGTCACGCTCAAAGCTCCATGGATTCAATATGGGTTGTATTTTGGCGAAGTCCATGAGGGGAGCTCACGTCGAGGAACGAGGCTGAGCGCGCAATCGCCCTGTCGGGGAGATGGCCGGCAGGCCAGAAGGGCGCAAGAGCAAATACGCGCAGACATGCGCCCGACCTCGCCAGGCCGGCCGGGCTCGTCCGGCAACTGTGGTCTCTGGAAAATCTACTCCGGCGACGGCACCGGCGGCCGCGATGTCAGCGCCGCACCGAAGGCGGCGGCAATCACGGCGGCGATGCCGGCCAGTTGCGGCGCTGTCAGGCTCTCATGCAGGAACAGAAAACCCATCAGCGCGCCCAGGCCCGGCTCCAGGCAGGTCAGCGTGCCGTAGATGCGGGCCGGCATCCTGGTCAGCGCCACCATCTCCAGCCAGAACGGCAGCGCGCTGGAGAACAGCCCGACCAGCAGCGCGCTGGTCAGGATCGATGGCGCGACCAGCGCGGTTCCTGCCTGCGCCACGCCGAAGGGCAGCACCAGGACGGCGGCGATGGCCATGCCGTAGGCGGTGGTGCGCGAGCCGAGTTCGGCGCCCGCCTTCTGGGCGAGCACGATGTAGAGCGCCCAGAAGCAGCCGGCCGCCAGCGCCAGCATCACCCCGGTCGGATCAAGTGGCTGCAGCGAATGAACGAAGGGCGACAACAGCACGATGCCCGCAATGGCGAGCGCGATCCAGGCAAAGTCGCCGGCGCGCCGCGAGGTCAAGGTCGCCACGAGAAGCGGACCGGAAAACTCCAGCGCCACCGCGATGCCGAGCGGAATGGTCGCGAGCGCGGCATAGAACAGAAGGTTGAGCGCGCACAGCGTCACGCCATAGGCGATCAGCCACGGCATGGTGGCGCGCGACGGCCGCATCTGCCACGGCCGCAGCACCGCGATCAGCATCAGCGCGCCGACGACGAGCCTCAGCGTCGTCGTTCCCTGCGCGCCGATCAGCGGGAACAGGCCCTTGGCGAAGGTGGCGCCGATCTGGATCGACACCATGGCGCCCATGAGTGCCGCGATCGGCAAAGGCGCCGCTTCGCGACGGGCAACCGGCGTCGATGTCACTTTGGTCCGTCCTCCCTGCCGCGCGCGTTAGGCCGCATGGATGCCGAATACGGGCAACCGGCCCGCCTGTCGTGAGGCAGGGCGGACTGTCGGCTGGGGCAAGGGCCGGCATCAGCGGTTCGAAAGTCAGCCAGGCATCGCTAAGCGGCGGACGCGACCGAACGCTTGAAGACGATGGTGACCCTCGTGCCCTCGCTGGCGCTCGAATTCACCTCGAATTCCGCCTTGGCATTCTCGGTCAGCGAGCGGGCGATCAGCGCGCCGAGCTTGCCGCGCTTGGGCCATGTCTCGCCTTCCGGCAGGCCGATGCCGTCATCGGCGACGACGA
The DNA here is from genome assembly GCF_056404935.1 of Mesorhizobium sp. P2_A8. NCBI lineage: Bacteria > Pseudomonadati > Pseudomonadota > Alphaproteobacteria > Hyphomicrobiales > Phyllobacteriaceae > Mesorhizobium > Mesorhizobium sp. P2_A8. The sequence goes on along the minus strand of NZ_JBFUDB010000011.1, from coordinate 222,216 downwards.
TGCGACAGCCATCGCCATCGACGATGCTGTGCAGCGTGATCGTGCCGCCGTCGCGCCCCTGGAAGGCATGCTTGAGCGCATTGGTCAAAAGCTCGTTCACCACCAGCCCGGTCGGCATGGCGACGTTGATCGATACCGGATAGGTGTCGACCTTCATGTCGAGGCGGATGCCCTCGACCGCGTGCGAGTTCATCACCGCCGACGCGATCTGGCTGAGATAGACGCCGAGATCGACTTCATCCTTGTCATCGTCGCCCGACAGCGTCTGGTAGAGAATCGCCAGCGCGTCGACGCGCCCCGCCAGCCTCTCGAAACGCTTCTGGTCCGGCTCGGCCGCGTTGCGGGTTTCGAGGCGGATCAGCGCGGTGATCATCTGCAGATTGTTCTTCACCCGGTGCTGCAGTTCGCGCAACAGCGTGTCCTTCTCGCGGATGCGCTCGTCGATCGAGCGCGCATCCTCCGTCTCGCCATGGGCCGAGACGTCGACCAGCGCCACCAGCCGGAAGCAGACCTTGCCATTGTCGTCCTCGATGACGTTGGAATAGACGTCGACGATCGCCGGTTGGTCTTCTGTCCGCTCCAGCCGGAACGTGCCGACGAAATCAGTCTCCTCTACGACCGCCTCGAAGAGCGCCCGATCCTTCTGCTGGTGCAGGCCGGTGCCGGAAAGCGCCGCCCAGTGTTCCCGGGCAAGCTTCGCCGCCTTGAGACCGGACAGTTTCTCGAATTCCGGATTGGCATAGACGACGCGCTCCTTCGAACCCAGGTCCGAAACGGCAATGGCGATCGGTACCTGGTCGAGGAATTTCTTGAACTGTTCGCTTTCCAGCGCGCTGGCAAGGTCCGGCGTTTCGAGCAACTGCTCGACCGCTTCGGCCTTCTGTGTATCGGATGTCATCTGCGGCGCCTGTGCTGTACGTAGGCGCCATCAATATCAGCGATGCGGCCAGCCCGCCATCGCCAAAGCTGGAGGCGGCCTTTCACGCGCCGCGTAGCCGTCTCGAAGTCGAGGCCTCGCGAACCGATCAGGGCACCGCCAGCTTCGACGCCAGCCGCGGGCCGGTCTTGACGTCGATGATCTCCGGCTTCGCACTGTCGACCGTGCCGTCCCAGCCGCCGCCGAGTGCCTTGTTGAGGGCGATGTAGTTGGTCGCCAGCAGGACACGGCTTTGCAGCAGCGCGTCCTCCGCCGAATAAAGCGACCGTTGGGCGTCGAGCACATCGAGGAGGCCTGTCTCGCCGGCCTTGTAGAGCGTGCCTTCGAGGCTTGCCGCCTCGCCATAGGATTTCGCCGAAGCGGCAAGCTTGCCGATCCTGATGCGCTCCTGCGCCAACAGCACGAGCGCATTCTCCACATCCTCGAGCGCCGTCAGCACCGACGACCGGTAGGCGATGAAATACTGATCGCGCTGCGCCTTGGCGACCTCGACGGCCGCCTGCAGCTGGCCGGCATTGAACAGCGGCACGCTGAGCGTCGGCCCGAACGACCAGCCGATCGAGGAATTCTGGCCGAGATCGCCGAGTTTCAGGGCCGCCGTGCTGATGTCTCCCGTCAGGCTGACCGAGGGATAGCGCGCCGCCTCGGCCTGGCCGATCCTGGCGGTGTATTGCGCGTATTGCCGTTCCGCCATGCGCACGTCGGGGCGCGACAGCAGGATGTCGGCCGGTATCCCGATCGGCATCGGCAGGCGCGGCGTCGGAATCGGCGCGCCGCGCTTCAGCCGCTCGCTGAGTGCGGCCGGCGGGCGGCCTGTCAGCACCGAGATACGATGCACGGCCTCGGCATAGCTTGCTTCCAGCGTCGGAACCGCGGCTTCGGTGCTGCTCGCCTGCCCCATCGCCTTGGCGACATCGGCGGCGGTTGCCGTGCCAGCCAGCGCCATGGTGCGGGTGAGTTCGGCGGTCTGCCTCTGCGATGCGGCCGAGCGCCTGGCGAGCGCGATGCGGGCCTGATAGCCGCGCGCCTGGGCATAATAGGATGCGACATCGCCGACCAGGGTCAGCAGCGTCGAGCGCAGCTCGTCCTCGGAAGCGTCCAGTCCATAGCGTGCGGCCTCGACGCCCCTGTGGTTGGCGCCGAACAGGTCGAGTTCCCAGCTGGCATCGAAGCCGGCCTGGTATTCGCTGTAGATGGCGCTCGAGCCTGACGTCGCCACGGCCGACTTGTTGCGGGTGACCGAGCCGGAGCCGTCCACCGACGGCAGCAATGTGCCGACGCTCTGGCGATAGCTGGCGCGCGCCTCGCGGATCTTGGCCTTGGCGGTGGCGACGTCGAGATTGCCGGCAACCGCTTCGTCGACAAGCGTGTTCAGCACGGGATCACGCAACCTCTGCCACCATCTCGACAATTGTGCCGGCTGGGCGGGTTTGGCCGGCTTCTGGCCGCTCCAGTTTGCCGGCATCGGCAGGATGGGCGTCTGATAATCGGGACCGACGACGCATCCGGCGAGCAAGGCGGCGGAGAGCATAGGCGCAAGGAGGTGCCTCGCGGCCACCGAGCCACGTTCGAAACCTGTCATGTGAAAACCCTTATTGCTGGTTGGCTGTTGCTGGCGTCTCGCCCGTATCCTGCCCAGTATCCAGTTTCGCCGCCTTGCCCTTGAAGATGCGGCGCACCGTGACGAACAGCAGCGGCACCAGGAACACGCCGATTACGGTTGCCGCGATCATGCCGCCCATCACGCCGATGCCGACGGAGTTCTGCGCGCCCGAGCCCGCGCCGCTGGCGATCGCCAGCGGCGTCACGCCGAGGATGAAGGCCAGTGATGTCATCAGGATCGGCCGCAGCCTCTGTCGCGCCGCCTCCAGCGTCGCCTCGACAAGACCCATGCCTGCCGCCTGCCGCTCGATGGCGAACTCGACGATGAGGATGGCGTTCTTGGCGGCGAGACCGATCGTGGTCAGCAGCCCGACCTTGAAATAGACGTCGTTGGTCTGGCCGAACAGGCTTGCCGCCAGCAGCGCGCCGAAGATGCCGATCGGCACCGCGAGCATGACCGCGAACGGGATCGACCAGCTTTCATAGAGTGCTGCCAGGCACAGGAACACGACCAGCGCCGAGATCGCGTAGAGCGACAGCGCCTGGTTGCCGGAAAGGCGCTCCTGGTGCGACAGCCCGGTCCATTCGTGGGAATAGCCGACGGGCAGCCGCGCCACCAGCCTGTCGATCTCGTCCATCGCGGCACCCGAGCTGATGCCGGTGGCCGCCGCCCCCTGGATCTCGACCGCCGCCGAACCATTGTAGCGCTCAAGCCTGGGCGAGCCGAATGTCCAGTGGCTGGAGGCGAAGGCCGAGAACGGCACCATGACGCCGCTGGCATTGCGGACCTGCCATTTGTCCAGGTCTTCCGGCTGCATGCGGAAGTTTGCGTCCGCCTGCAGATACACCGGCTTCACCCGGCCCCGATCGATGAAGTCGTTGACATAGTCGCTGCCCCAGGCGGTCGAGAGCGTGTTGTTGATGTCGGCGAGGCTGACGCCCAGCGCGCTGGCCTTTTCCTGGTCGATGTCGATCGAGAATTGCGGCTGGTCTTCCTGGCCGTTGGGCCTTGTGTTGGCGAGCACCTTGCTCTGCGCCGCGAGGCCCAGAAGCTGGTTGCGCGTCTGGATCAGCGCATCATGGCCGGCGCCATTGATGTCCTGCAGGTAGAAATCGAAGCCGTTGGTGTTGCCGAAGCCCTGGATCGCGGGAGGCGCAAGCGCGAAGACCTGCGCATCCCTGATCTTGGAGAACGCCCCCATGGCGCGGCCGGCAACCGCTTGCGCCGCCAGGGCCGGCGATTTGCGTTTGGCGAAATCCTTCAACGGCACGAACGCAATACCGACATTCTGCCCGGCGCCGCCGAAGCCGAAGCCGGAGGCGGTGAAGACCCCTTCGACGGCGTCCTTTTCGTCCTTGAGATAGTGGTCGGTCACTTGGGCCAGCACCCGCTCGGTGCGGTCCTGCGTCGCGCCGACCGGTAGCGACACGCTGGTGATCAGGATGCCCTGATCCTCTTCCGGCAGGAAGGAACTTGGCAGCCGGGCAAACATCCATCCCATGGCGACAACGATGGCCAGGAAGACGGCGAGGAAGCGCCACGACCGGTTGATGATGCCGTGCGAACCGTCGCGGTAGGCGGTGGTGCCGCGGTCGAAGACACGGTTGAACCAGCCGAACGGACCCGTCTGCGTCGCATGGTCCTTGGCTGGCCGCAGGATGGTGGCGCAAAGTGCGGGCGTCAGCACCAGCGCTACGAGCACCGACAGCACCATCGCCGAGACGATCGTCACCGAGAATTGCCGGTAGATGATGCCGGTCGAACCGCCGAAGAAAGCCATCGGCACGAACACCGCCGAAAGCACGGTGGCGATGCCGACCAGCGCGCCGGTGATTTCGGTCATCGATTTGCGCGTCGCCTCTTTCGGCGACAGCTTTTCTTCCTGCATCACGCGCTCGACATTCTCGACGACGACGATGGCGTCGTCGACGAGCAGGCCGATGGCCAGCACCATGGCGAACATGGTCAGTGTGTTCACGGAATAGCCGAACAGCGACAGCACGCCGAACGTGCCGAGCAGCACCACCGGCACGGCAATCGTCGGGATGATAGTGGCGCGCAGGTTTTGCAGGAAGATGAACATCACCAGGAACACCAGCACGATCGCTTCGGCCAGCGTCTTGACCACCTCCTCGATCGACAGCCGCACGAAGGGCGAGGTGTCGTAGGGGTAGACGACCTCGACCCCTTGCGGGAAGGTCGAGCTCAGGCGGTTGATCGTCGTGCGCACCGCCTCGGCGGTGCTGATGGCGTTGGCGCCGGTCGCCAGGTTGACGGCGACACCGGCAGCCGGCTGGCCGTTGTATCTGGCGGCCGTCGTATAGCTTTCGGCGCCGAGCTCTACGGTGGCGACGTCGTTGAGGCGCACCAGCGAGCCGTCCGTCGTGCTCTTCAGGATGATGTTGCGGAACTGTTCGGCGGTCTGCAGCCGGCTCTTGGCCGTCACCGTTGCATTGAGCTGCTGGCCCTTGCGTTGCGGCATGCCGCCGAGCTGGCCGGCCGAAACCTGCGTGTTCTGCGCCTCGATCGCGGCAGCCACGTCGCTCGGCATCAGGGCATATTTGGCGAGCTTGTCCGGATCGAGCCAGACACGCATGGCATAGCTGGAGCCGAACAGCTGCGTCGAGCCGACACCTTCGACGCGCTTCAGCGTGTCGTTGATGGTGCTGTCGACATAGTCGGCAAGATCGCTCGAGTTCATCTTGCCGTCGCTGGAGACGAAGCCGATGACCATCAGGAAGCCGGTCGAGGATTTGGAGACGGTGATGCCGTTGCTCTGCACCACCTGCGGCAGTTGCGACTGCACCAGCTGCAGCTTGTTCTGCGTCTGCACCTGGGCGGTGTCGGGATCGGCTGCGGTGGTAAAGGTCAGCGTGATCGAAGCCGAACCGGTCGAGGTCGAGGTCGCCGTCATATAGTCGAGATTGTCGATGCCGGTCATGCCTTGTTCGATGACCTTGGTGACCGAGTTCTCGACTGTCTGTGCATCGGCGCCGGGATAGGTCGCGCTGATGTTGACCGTGGTCGGCGCAATCTGCGGATACTGCGAAATCGGCAGCGTGTTGAGCGCCAAAAGGCCGCCCAGCATGATCACGATGGCGATCACCCAGGCGAAGATTGGCCGGTTGATGAAGAATGCGGACATCGCCTCAGTTCCCGGTCGAGGCGCCTAGCGCCGGTTTTTGGCCGCTGTCGGCCACCGTGGACGATGGCGCCGGCACTGAGGAGGTCTGAGCGCGGTCCTTGACCTCGCCGGTCGTCTCGTCGATCGTCACTTCGACACCCGTGGCATCGCCACCAGGGCGCACGAGCTGCATGCCCTCGACGATGACGCGGTCGCCGTCGCCGACACCGGAATCGACCAGCCAGCTGTTGCCGACACTGTTGCGGACCGCGAGCACGCGCGTCTCGACCTTGCCCTGCGCGTTGATGACCATCGCGGTGGCCTCACCCTTGGTGTTGCGGCTGACGGCGCGCTGCGGCACCAGGAAGCTGTTCTGGGCGACACCCTCCTCGACCAGCGCCCGCACATACATGCCGGGCAGAAGCAGGCGGTCGGGATTGGGGAACTCGGCCCGCAGCGCGAAGGTTCCGGTGGTCTGGTCGACATTGGCACCGGCGAATTCCAGCTTGCCGGTCTGCGTATAGATGGTGCCGTTCTCGAGCTTCAGCTTGACGCTGACGTTGGGGCCGCTGAACTTCAGCCGACCTTCATTGATGGCTTGGCGCAAATTGAGCAAATTGGTGCTCGATTGCGTGACATCGACATTGATCGGATCGAGCGCGCGGATGGTGGTGAGCAAGGTATCTTGGTTGGCGGTGACCAGCGCTCCGGGCGTCAGCGAGGACTTGTCGATGCGGCCGGCGATGGGCGCGGTGATCTTGGTGTAGTCGAGGTTGATGCGCGCGGTCTCGACGCTGGCCTTGGCCGACGCCACATCCGCGTTGGCCTGTGCCAGCGTGGCGGCGGCATCGTCATAATCTTGTTTGGAAACAACGTTCTGCTTCAGCAGGCCGGCATAGCGGTCGAACTTGGCCTGCGCGGTCGGAACCGCCGCTTCCGCCTTCTGCTGGGCCGCTTTCGCGCTGTCGTAGGCTGCCTGGTAGCTTGCCGGATCGATCAGGTAAAGCGGCTGCCCGACCACCACCTCGCTGCCCTCCTTGAACAGCCGTGCCTGGATGATGCCGTTCACTTGCGGACGCACATCCGCGGTCAGCGAGGCTGTCGTGCGCCCCGGCAGTTCGGCGGTGATCGCGACCGATTGCGGATGCAGGGTGACGACGCCGACCTCGGGCTTGCCGGCCGCGCCCATGCCGGCGGGCGCCTTGCTTGCCTCCTGCGAACAGGCCGCCAGAAGAACGGTGGCGGCGAACATTGCCGCCCAGGGCACGAGCCGGCGTTGCTTGGCCGACAAAGCAGGCTGACTAGGCTTGATAGGCATGGCCTTGATGATCTTTCGCTGGAGTTGCGGTCGCCGCCAGGGCATCGGATCGTTCAACCAGGAGCCGGCCGAGGAAGCGCTGGATGTCGTCCATGAAGGTGTAGACGACCGGCACGTACACGAGGCTGAGCACGGTCGAGGAGATCAGGCCGCCGATCACGGCGATCGCCATCGGCGCCCGTGTCTCGGCGTCGGCGCCGATGCCGAGCGCAATCGGCAGCATGCCCGCGCCCATCGCGATCGATGTCATGACGATTGGCCGCGCCCGCTTGCGGGCAGCGTCGAGCAGTGCCTCGAAACGGCTCATGCCGCGCTCCTTCTCCGCCACCAGCGCGTGCTCCACCAGCAGGATCGAGTTCTTGGCCGCGATGCCCATCAGCATCAGTATGCCGATCAGCGGCGATATGCCAAGCGCCTTGCCCGTGACCAGCATGAAACCGAGCGCGCCACCGACCGAGAGCGGCAGCGCGACCAGGATGGTCACCGGCTGCACGAAGCTGCGGAACAGCAGGACCAGCGTCAGGTACATCAGCAGGATGCCGGCGGCGATCGCGGTGGCGAAGCCCGAAAACAGTTCCTGCATGCGGGCGGCGTCGCCGCGTGCGAGTTCGTGGACACCTTCTGGCAGATTTTGCATCGCCGGCAGAGCGCGGATGGCCGTGGTTGCTTCCCCGAGCGTGATGCCGGAAAGATTTGCTTCGATCGTGGCGCTGCGGCTGCGCTCCACCCGCGCGATGCTGTTGGGCCCGGCGCTGAAGCTGATGTCGGCGACCGCGCCGAGCGGTACCGTGCCCTTGCTGCCGGTCAGCGGCAGGACGGCGAGTTTCGCCGGGTCGTCGATGGCGCCGTCGGGCAGTGTGACGACGATCGAAACCTGGCGGTCGCCAAGGTTGAATTTCGGCAGGCTGGTGTCGGTATCGCCGATGGTGGCGATCTTCACCGTATCGGCGATCTCGGTCGGCGTGATGCCGAGTTGGGCGGCTTTCGCACTGTCCGGGCGCACGATCAACTCCGGCTTGGTCGTTGCCGCTGTCGAGGTCGGATTGCTGAGACCCGGGACCAACTTCATCTGGTCGATCAGTGCATCGCTGGCTTTCTGCAGCGCATCGCCATTGTCGCCGACCAGCGCAATGGACACCTTGGCGCCCGAAAAACCATCGGCGCCGAACTGGATGCGCGCGCCGGGAATATCGTTGAGCCTGGGAGAGGTTTCGGCCTCGAATTGCTGCTGGCTGACATTGCGCTCAGCGCGCGGCTTCAGATTGACAGTGACATTGGCGCTGCGCACCTCGGCCGACGTCGAACCGGGGTTCGGTCCGCCGCCGGACGTGGCCGCCGTGCCGATCGTGGCAAAGACGCTGTCGACCGCAGGCTCGCCCTTGAGGCGGCTGGTGATCTGCTGCACCACGGCCGCGGTCTGTTCGATGGTCGATCCCGGCTGCAGTTCGACTGATATCACCGAGCGACCGCGATCGGCCGCCGCCATGAATTCCGTCGGCAGCTTTGTCGCCAGCGCCATCGAGCCGGCGAAGAAGGCGATGCCGGTGACGAGCGTGATCCAGCGATGGTCGAGCGCCTTGCGCAGCAACCAGAGATAGGTCGGCACCCAGGCCGGCATGTCGTCCTCGCTGTGGCCGCCGGCGCGCACCAGATAGGCGCCCATCAACGGCGTCAGCATGCGCGCGACCAGCAACGAGAACAGCACCGACACGCAGACTGCAACGGCAAACGAGAAGAAGAATTTTCCAGGAATGCCGGACATGAAGGCGACCGGCAGGAAGACGGCGACGATGGTCGCAGTGGTCGCCACCACGGCCAGCCCGATCTCGTCGGCGGCCTCGATCGCCGCCTGATATGCGCTGCTGCCGGTCTGGCGCATATGGCGCACGATGTTCTCGATCTCGACGATGGCGTCGTCGACCAGAATGCCGACGACCAGCGACAGAGCCAGCAAGGTGATGTTGTTGAGCGAGATGTCGAACGCCGCCATCACCGCGAAGGTCGGGATCAGCGACAGCGGCATGGCGACCGCCGACACCAGTGTGGCCCTGAGGTCTCGCAGGAACAGCCAGACGACGCCGATGGCAAGCAGCGCGCCGAGCCACAGCGCTTCGAACGCGGCATCGTAGCTTTCCTGCACGAAGCCGGAGGACGAAGTGACCTCGGTGAATTTCGCCGCTGCGGTCTTGGCGCCGATGTCGGCGATCGCGGCGCGCGCGGCCTTGACCACGTCGATCTCGCTCGAGCCGACGGACCTGTAGATGTTGAAGGCAACGACCTGCTTGCCATCGAGATAGGCGGCCTGGCGTGGCTTTTCCCAACTGTCGACCACCGTGCCGAGATCGGAAAGCTTGACGTCGCCGGCGCCCGACAGCGCGATGCGGGTGTCGGCCAGCGCCTCGACGGTCGAGGCACTGGCCAGCGTTCTGACCGACTGCTCCTGTCCGCCGATGGCGGTGCGGCCGCCGGGCTGGTTGACGTTGTTGGCAGCGAGCGTCTGGCTGACATCGCCGGCACTGATGCCGAGCGCGGCCAGCCGATCGGGATCGAGCTCGACCCGGATGACCCGGTCGACCCCGCCCGAGCGGGTGATCTTGGACACGCCGTCGACACCGAGCATCGCCTTGGCGACGTCGTTATCGATGTACCAGCTCAGCGCATCGGGCGACATGGTGGGTGCCTCGACCACATAGGTCAGCACCGAATTGCCTGTTGCGTTGACCTTTGCAACGACCGGCGCCTGGGCCGCCGCCGGCAGACTGGATTGCACGCCGGAGACCGCATTGCGGACGTCATTGGCGGCCGTCTCGGGATTGGTGTCGAGCGTGAACTCGACCGATGTGACGGAAGAGCCTTCGCTGATCGAGGTCGAGACATCGTCGACGCCTTCGAGCGTCGCCACGGCGTTCTCGATAACCCGCGCGACCTGCACTTCCATTTCGCTGGGTGCGGCACCCGACTGCGAAACCGTGACGGTGACCATCGGCAGGTCGATGTCGGGCATGTTGTTGGTGCGCAGCTTGGTGAAGCCGTAAAGGCCGGCGATGGTCAGCGACAGGAACAGCACGATGGTCGGCACCGGGTTGCGGATCGACCAGGAGGAAATCGCGTTCATCGGGCGATCTCCCTGGCAGCTGTGGTATCACCGGCACCCGCCTCGCTGGTGGCGACGCGCACGAGATTGCCATCGTTCAGGAAACCGGCGCCGGCAACGACGACACGGTCGCCTTGCGACAGGCCGCTGGAGACCGCGACCCGTCCATTCTGGCGCGCACCGGTTGCAACCGGACGCGCGTCGACCTTGCCGGCCGCGTCGACCACGAAGACCGCCGGCTTGCCATCCTGCCAGACAAGGGCGGCCTCGGCGACACTCAGCTGCCGCGAAGCCGCGGTCGCTATCTCCACGCGAGCGAACATGCCCGGCCGAAGGCCAGACCCCTCGCGCAACGAGACGTAGACGGTGGCAAGCCGCGTGGTCGAATTGACCGTCTCGGCGATCGACGAAACCTGGCCCTTGCTGCTGCGGCCAGCAGCATCGATGACATTTGCCATCTGACCAACCGAAACTGCGGCCAAGTCTTTCTCGGCAACCAGGACGCCGACCTCCAGCCTGCCGTCACGGATGATCTTCATCACTTCCGTGCCGGCCTGAACGATCGAGCCCGCAACGGCAGGCCTGCTTGAGACGATGCCGTCGAAGGGCGCCCGGATGGTGGTTTGATCGAGCTCCGCCTGTAATTTCTGGGCGACGGCCTTCGCCTGCTCGACCTGCGCCTTGTCGGTCTTGACCGCGGTCGCTTTCTCTTCCGCCGTCTCGATGCTGATCGCCTTGCTCACCAGCAATTTGTCGGCGCGCCCGGCGGCGGATTGGGCCGCATCGAGCGTGGCCTGGGCCTGCACAACGGCGGCATTCTGCTCGGCCACTTGCGCATTCAGCAGCAAGGCGTCCAGCCGCGCGACAACATCGCCCGCCCGGACATGGTCGCCTTCGGAGACGAGCACCTCGGTCAATTTCAGGCCCGATGCCTCGGCGCCGATCGTGGCCTCCTGCCAGGCGGCAATGGTACCCGTGGCGCTGATCGATGAGGCAATTGCCTCGGACCGCACCTTTTCGACCGAAACCGTCAAGGTCGCGGCGCGCGGCGCCGCCACCGCCTGCGCGGCGGGATCGACTGTCGCGCGGCCATAGGCGCTCAGCGCCGCCATGGCGCCCAGGGCGATCAGCACCGCCGCCAGGGCAAGATATGTCTTATGCGATCTTGCGGTCATGATTTCCATGGCTGTTGGATCGTTCCGAAAGCGGAAGCGACAGGCGCCAGGCGGCGGAGCTCAGGCGGATCGCGCCCTTCAGCGTGTCGACCGGCAGGGCCGGCGGCATCGCCGCACGATTGACGCGAGCGGCATGGCCGAGCGACAAGCTCGGGCCGACCGATGCGATCAGCCGCAGCATCATGATGGCTTCCCACATTGCTTCCATTCCATGATTTGAACGATCGGATGGCGACCGCCATCGCGCAAAGAAACCGGCCGGCCCGAGAACGGGTAGGATATCGGGCCGGCCGGCGCGCAGCCGGTCAGAGTTGCTCGCCGTTCCCGGGCTGGGGCGGCTGGAGCTGTCTGTCATCGTTGGGCAGGCCTCGGGGGCCGGCTGCATCCTCCGGCGGGCCGCCCCAGGGACCGGGGGGTGGTCCGTGGGGGCGATCCGCCGAAGCGAGGATTTCGAGCTGTTCGGGGGTCAGCGTCGCGCGAAGTGCGGCGATCGCGTCCTTCAGCTTGCCGGCCGAGACCGCCCGTTTGGTCACCTCGTCCGCCAGTTTCTCCTGGAAGGCGAAGGGGTCGGGCTTGCCGCCCTCGGGGCCCTTGGCTTCAAGCCCGCCCGGACCATGATCGGGCCGTGGCAGCGCCAGCACGGCCTGCAGGGCGCTGGTGTAGTCGCGCCAGGCATCGAGCTGTTCGGTCCGCACGCCAATGCGGGTCTCGAGCGCCGCCAGCCGGGCCGCCAGCATGAATTCCGGCGGCGGTCCCATGCGGCGGAGACCAAAGCCTTCCGGCCCAAAACCTTGCGGCCCAAATCCTTGCGGCCCATGCCGCATCGGCCCATGCGGACCGGGCCAGGGCATCGGGCCATGATCTCGCCCTTGCTCCGGGCCATCCTGCAAGGCCATGACTGGTGGCGCCTCCCCGGGTGCCGTGGCGGGGTCGGGCTGCGCCGCCAGCACGGGATGGATGGCCGCGGCGGAAAACAGGCCGAGCGCGAGAAGTCTGCTTCGCATGATGTTGTTCCTTTCTCTCATGCTTCGGACGGCCATGAGGATAGGAAGCGTGTTTGTCCGCTTCGCGTCGGCGTGTTGCCGAAGGTTTCCGCAAAAGGGCAATTTGTTTCCGAATGTTTCCCGCGCCCTGCCGGAAACATTCGGTTGCAATTTTCCGTGCCGCTTGGGCGCGGCTCTCCCTATAATCGCGGCCAAGCAAGGGCACGGTCATGCAGTCACAACCGCATATCCTGGTCGTCGACGACGACCGCGAGATCAGGACGCTTCTTCAACGCTATCTCGACGGCCAGGGCTTTCGCGTCTCGGTGGCAGCGGACCGGCGCGAATGCGAGCAGAAGCTCGCCACCGGCCAGTTCGACCTGACCGTGCTCGACGTCATGCTGCCGGACGGGTCCGGCCTCGATATCTGCCGCAGCCTGCGTGACCGCAAGCCGCACATCCCGGTCATCCTGCTGACGGCGCTGAAGGAGGACGTCGACCGCATCATCGGCCTGGAGCTCGGCGCCGACGACTATCTCGGCAAACCCTTCAACCCGCGCGAGCTGACCGCCCGCATCCGCGCCGTGCTCAGGCGTTCGACACCCGAGGAGGCTCCTGCGCCGCCGCGCGCCCGTGTCTACCGCTTCGCCAGCTACAGGCTGGAACCGGACACCCGCAAGGTGACGGATGCGCAAGGCGAGGTCGTCGATCTCACCGGCGCCGAGTTCGACCTGCTGCAGGTGTTTCTCGACCGTCCCGGCCGCTTGCTGTCACGCGACCAGCTTCTCGACCTGACCCAAGGCCGCGAGCGCGACCCCTTCGAACGCTCGGTCGACGTGCTGATGAGCCGGCTGCGCCGCAAATTCGCCGAGACTGGCGACGGGCCGCTGTTCAAGACCGTCCGAAACGGCGGCTATCAGCTCACCGCGCGCGTCGACACCGTGGAGAACCACGCATGAACTCGCTGCGCCGACGCCTCATCCTGTTGCTGGTCGCCTCGATCGTCGGCGTGGTTGCCCTGGCGACGGCCGCCGTCATCAGCGTCCGCGGTGGCGGGCCGCCGCCGGAATTGACCGTGCCCTGGGTTGCCCAGCAGATGGAACTCGTCGTGCGCCTCCTGCCCGGCCCGATTCCGGACGTTCTACGGGTGCAATTCAGCGACCATGCGGCAGGCGGCAAGGTGGATCGCCCGGAAACGGCGATGCTCAACGACATCCTGCGCCGCCGCGGCCTCGACGTCCTGGCCGTCGTCAGCGACAAGGCGGATGAGCCCGGCCAGCTTGCATCGGTGCGCCTGCCCGACGATCGCTGGGCGATCATGGAGGTTCCCCACATCACGCCGCCAAGACGCGAGTGGCTGGTCCTGGCCGGCTGGATCTCGCTGATCGTCGCCGGCGCCACGGCTGTCTCGGTCTATTTCACCGCCGTGCTGATCCGGCCGCTCGAGATGCTGGAAGCCGCGGTTTCCAAGATCGGATCGGATGGCATGCTGGCGGCGGTGCCGGAAGTCGGTTCGGCCGAGGTCAAGGCGACGGCACACGCGCTGAACCAGCTCTCGTCCCGCCTGAAGACCGCCATGGAAAGCCGCATGCGCCTGGTCGCCGCCGCCGGCCACGACCTGCGCACGCCGATGACGCGCATGCGGCTGCGCGCCGAGTTCCTCGATGACGAGCGCGACAAGTGGCTTCACGATCTCGACGAGCTCGACCGCATCGCCGACAGCGCCATCCGGCTGGTGCGCGAAGAGGTGAACCAGGATGCCGTCGAGCCGGTCGACCTGCAAAAGATGGTGCGCGATATCGAAGCCGAGATGGTCTCGCTCGGCCATGCCGTATCGATCGGGCATCTCGATGCCGTTTCGGTGCAAGCCGGCGCGCTCGGCCTGCGCCGGGCCTTGCGCAACCTGATCGTCAACGCCGCCACCCATGGCAAGGCATGCAGCATCGACCTTGCGGTGGCCGACAGTCGTGCCGTGCTCACCATCTCCGATCATGGACCGGGTATTCCGCCGGAGCTCCTGAACAAGGCGTTCGAACCCTTCTTCCGCGTCGACCCCGGCCGGCTGCAATCCATTCCCGGCGCCGGGCTGGGCCTAGCCATCGCCAAGGAAATCATCGAGCGCTACGGCGGCACCGTGACGCTGGAAAACCGCAAGAGCGGCGGGCTGGCGCAGACGGTGGTGTTCGAGGCGGTGTGATGCGCAAGACGGCGCCGGCACGGCCCGGTTTCACCAGGCAAGCGCGCCCCGTCGCTGACATAGCGGGCGGTCGGGGTCGGCATCCAGGGTCGCCAGCCGCACGACGATCTCGAACGCGCCGCTCCCCTATGCGATGCCCTTGTGCCCGTTGAGGTCGGTGGCGATGTGGCCGGGCGCTGCGCCGTTGACTATGAAAAAGCCGGTGACCATGCTGCATCGCGAAAAACCCCAATGATTCCAATTGATTCGCTACTATGTCGAACCGAGTCCATATAGGCAGAATATAGATTTTCGAATTTTTGTACGTGATTTAAGAAAAATCTGAGCTTTTCTGATTTTTTCGAGCCGGGAATTTTTCAAAACTACCGGAGAGAACAGGCCCGGACGCTTAACAAAAGGCTGAAATGCTGCAGACACCGCCAAAGAAAATGAAAATCTGGCGGGTTTTGTCAATATTTAGCGCCTGCTCACACAAGTATTTCGGTCTGGTAAATTTTTTGTGTTGCGCTGCACAATGTGGTAGCCGAACCATTTCCCGGGGGACTCGTTTTGCGACTAGACATACGCCGTGAAGGATTCCGCCAGGTTGACCATCTTGAGTTGTTCGTGCGTCGATTTCGAGCCCGGGCTGAGCGGACTCGCAAAGCGCGGGTTTGATGCTGCCGCCGCCATGGCGGGCCGCCTTGGCCTGCCGTTCAAAATGGCAAGCTGGCAGCTTCATCGCGGACATCACCGCGGCGGACGCCCCTGATGGCAAACACCCGCGACATCCAACTGGATGCACTGAGGGCCATCGCCGTGACGATGGTGATGTATTCGCATTTCTTCGCGGCGGGAGGATCTTCGTTCTGGGGCCATATCGGCGTGCGGCTGTTCTTCGTGCTGAGCGGCTTCCTGATCACGCGCGTGCTGCTGGAAGCGCGGGCGGCCGCCGAGTTTCAAACCGGCCCTGCGTTGCGATCCTTCTACATCAGGCGGGCGCTGCGGATATTTCCTCCCTATTTCGCCGTCCTGGGCTTCGTCTGGCTGTTTGACCTGGAACAGTCGAGGGCATCGCTGATCTGGCATGCGCTCTATCTGTCGAATTTCTGGTATGCGCTGCACAATAACTGGACGCCCTGGGTTCTCTGCCATTTCTGGAGCCTGAGCATCGAGGAGCAGTTCTATCTCGCCTGGCCACTGATTGTCCTGCTGGTTCCGCGCCGGCGCTTTGAGCCGGTCTGCATCGCCGTCATCCTGCTGTCGCTGGCCTATCGCTTCTACTGGCCGATCACTGCCACCCCGGCGCTGGCACGCGACCTGCTGCCGCCGGCATCCATGGATGCGCTGGCGTCGGGTGCGCTGCTTGCCTGCTGGCGGTCCAGAGGCGCTGCCCTGCCGCAATGGATGCGGCTGGGCTGGCCTGCCTTGGCGGCCGCATTCCTGATGATCGAGTGGTTTGTCCCTGCGCCTGCAGATCCGGCGCTGGAATGGGCTCGCTGGCTGCTGCTGCAAGTCCTGCCCCTGGTACCGCTGATGGTCATCGTCACCGCCTGTTCCAGCGGCCTTGGCGGCATCATCGGCAAGCTTGCCGAACTGCCGCCGCTGCTGGCTCTCGGCCGCATCAGCTACGGCGTTTATCTCTATCATCCGATATTGCTGTCGCTCGCCGTCAAGTCGCAGCCCTGGATCCCGCTCAATGTCTCGGAGCAAGGGCCCGGGCGGCTGCTGGTTGCGAGCGCCGCCACGATTGTCGTGGCCTCGATCTCCTGGCTGATTTTCGAAAGGCCGCTCAACCGCCTGAAGCGCCACTTCCCCTATGTCGCGCCCGGCCATGCCGCACGCGCCGGCCATGCCGGCTGGTTGGCGAGGGCGCCCGGCCGATTGCCCGATGGCCGCGCGCCATCGCTCGACCTCCAGCGAACGGAAGCCAGACGATGACCGCCGTGCCGCTCGTCTCCGTCCTGCTGCCGGTCTACAATGCCGGGCCCTATCTCGCCGCCGCGCTGGGAAGCATCCTGCGGCAGGACTACGGCCGCCTGGAGATCATCGCCGTCAATGACGGATCGACCGACAATTCGCTCGAGATCCTCGAGCGATACCGGCAGGCCGACAGCCGCATCTCGATCATCTCGCGCGAAAACCGTGGCCTCGTCGCGACGCTCAACGAAGGGCTGCGAAAAGCCCAGGGCGAGCTGGTCGCGCGGATGGACGCGGACGACGTCGCCTATCCCTGGCGCTTGTCGCGCCAGGTGGCGCTGTTCGAGCGGCGGCCGGAACTCGGTTTTTGCGGCGCCGGCGTCGATATGTTGATCGGCGGCCGCATCGCCAGGGGCAAGCCAGATCCGGTGTTCCAGCTCGGCCGCATTCCCATACTGGCGATGTTCTTCACGATCTTCATGCACCCGACGGTCGTCTACAACAGGAAGGTCATCGAAGACCACGATCTCCACTACGACAGGACCTATAGGCACGCCGAGGATTTCGATCTTTTCAGGCGGCTGGCCGGCCGCTATCCGGCTGCCATGATGCCCGAAAACCTGGTCGTCTACCGAGTCCATGAGGCAAGCGTGACCAGCCGGCACACCAAGGAGATGCGCAGGACGCATTTGCGGATCGTGGCCGAGAACCTCGAGCGCGAAGGCCTCGCGGAAATCACCCAGGACCTGCGCGAGATCGGCGATGCGGTCAGCCTCGACACGGTTGGCCGTGCGGCCAACTTCATCGTCGCGCTGGAGGAGCGGATTGGCTTGCTGCCGTCCGACACGCGGCCGAGCTTCGAAGCCGGGGCGCTGAACCTGTTCTATTTCCTTTACCAGCTCGTCGCCGACGAAATGCAGCCCTCCCTGACGCATGAATTGCTGACGCGGACCGCGAAGTGGAACGTCATCCGGCGCCGCGAGCGATATGCGCTGCGGCCCGGCGCCTGGGCACCCTGGCTCAGCCGCGCCTCGCTGTCGGCCGGCAGGCACGCGGACGCCATGGCATACTTCTTCAAATCCGCGCCCGCCGCGGCGCTGCTGGCGCCTTATGAGTTGAGCTAGGGGGATGACCGTCAAGACCCACCAACTCCTGCAGCGCGATCGTTCGACGGCGCTTGACGCCGTCCCCGCCGGTCCGCGACCGGAACGATCGGCGCCTGAAGTCAGCTTCATCATCTGTACGCGCAACCGTGTCGCCGTGCTCAAGGCCTGCATCACGTCGGTGCAGGCCGCGTGCCGCGCCCATGCCGGCTTCGCGGCCGAACTCGTGGTCGTCGACAACGGCTCGAGCGACCGCACGGCGGAACACCTGGCCAGCATTGCCGCTACGTCGGACATTCCATTCACGCCCGTTTGCGAGCCACGTCCCGGACTGGCGGCTGCCCGCAACGCCGGTTTGAGGCGCGCGCGGGGCCGTGTGCTGGTCTTCGTCGACGATGATTGCGCGGTCCATTGCGACTACCTGCGCGATCTGGAGCGACACTACGCGTCCGGGGAACACTGGCTCATCCGGGGGGGCCGTGTCGAGCTTGGCGATCAAAGGGATCTGCCTTTCACGATCAAGCGCTCGCGGGTACGCGAGCGGCTGACGCCGGATGTTCATCCCGGCGGTTTCGTGCTGGGCTGCAACATGACGATGCACCGCGATGTCGCGGCCCGTATCGGCTATTTCGACGAACGCTTCGGCGCCGGCGGGTCAATGCGGTCGGCGGAGGATACCGATTACCTCGTGCGAGCGGTGCTGCTCGGCATCGCGGTCGAGTATGTGCCCGACATGACGATATTCCATCATCACGGCCGGCGGGATCGCAAATCCATCGAAAAGCTCCACCGCGACTACAGCCTGGGCAATGGCGGACTCTGCCTGAAACATGTTCGCCATGCGCCCTGGCTGCTTCGTCATTTCTACTGGGCCGCGAGAGCGGCTTTCCGGGAATTGGCGGGCGGGCCTGCGTTCGATCGTGAACTCAACCTGTCGCACTGGCCGATCGTCGGCATGAATTTGCTCGGCGCGGCACGATTTGCGGTTCTCCTGCTGGCGAGACGGCCGCAAGATGCGCCGGTGCGGCAGGATCAACAGGCAAATGCCCAAGTGAGCGAACCGCTGTAATGCCATTGCTGCCGCCAAGCCTGCCGATGCTGTTCCGGGCGCTCGGAAAGAGGCAACTGCGCCTGCTTCCGGCCGTGGTGGTTCTCGGCCTGGCCAGCGCCGTCCTCGAAGGCTTCGGCATCGGCCTGATCATCCCGTTGCTGGGCATTATCATGGGGCACGGGGATGCAGCGGGAATGGCCGGCTTCTCGGCCGTCCTGCAGCATGTCGGAGCGGGCCTGAGCGAGCGCGACCGGCTTGTCGTCATTTCGATCGCCATCCTCGGCTCGATCCTCCTGAAAAACGTTTTCGCCTTCGCCAACACGCTGCTGACGACCTTCATCTACGGCAAGGCAAGTCATTCGATCCGCAGCGCCTTGTCGGAGCGGCTCTTGCGGGTCGGCTACCCGTTCTTCCTGCGGCAGAGTCCGGGCCGGCTGCTCAACATCATCTCCAACGAATCCTGGCGGGCTTCGGATGCGATCCAGATCATGCTGTCGGCCATCGTCAGCGCATCGGCCGCCATCATCCTTTTGGCTTTTCTGCTGCTGCTTTCGTGGCGCATGACGCTGTTGGTCACGCTGGGACTGGCCGCCGTCCAGATCGCGCACGCCATCCTCTCGGCCAATCTGAAAGAGCCCAGCCGCAGCGTCGCCTCGCGCAACTCCCACCTCGCATCGCAGATGCTGCATCTGGTGCATGCCGGACGCCTGATCCGCATCTTCGGACAGGAGAGCCGGGAGAAGGCGATCTTCGATACCGCGTCCGATGCGGTTCGCCGCGCCTCCTTCGTCCTGCTGGTGCGCCAGGGCGCGCTGCCGCCGCTGACGGAGGTTCTCCACGCCGTGCTGTTTCTGGCGGTGGTGATCGGCGCCTGGCTGGCGCAGGTGAGTTTCCCGCTGATCATCGCCTTTGTCATCCTGCTCTACCGGCTGCAGCCGCATATGCGGGCCCTGCAAGGGTCGTGGAGCCAGCTGCAGGGCCTGAGCGGATCGCTCGAAGAGGTGACATGGATGCTGGATCCGTCCGGCCAGCCGCAACCGCCGCAAGGTGACGGACCGTTCCACGGCTTGCGCCAGGGCATCGAGTTCGATGACGTGACGTTCACCTATTCCGGCACCGACCAGCGTGAGGTGGTGCTGCATTCGGCGACGTTCGAAATCCGCGGCGGCCGCTCGACGGCGCTGATCGGCCGCTCGGGCGCAGGCAAGACGACGATCGTCAATCTTCTGTGCCGCTTCGTGGAACCGGACACCGGCAGGATCCTCGTCGACGGATCACCGCTCGATGAGATCGACGCCAGCCAGTGGCGGCGGCACATCGCACTGGCCAGCCAGGAGCTGGAACTGGTCGATGGCACCATTTTTGAAAACATAACCTACGGCCAGGACGCGGCCACGCCCGGCGATGCCGAGCGCGCCGCGAGACTGGCCGAGGCGCACGAATTCGTCGAACGGCTTCCGCTGGGTTACGACACGGTCGTTGGCTACAGGGGTGTCAATCTTTCGGCGGGGCAGAGGCAGCGGATCGCTCTGGCCAGGGCCCTGGTGCGCGATCCCGATCTCCTGATCCTCGACGAAGCCACCAATGCCGTGGACGGACTGTCGGAAGCGGCCATCGTCGAGACCCTGAAGTCGA
Source organism: Mesorhizobium sp. P2_A8 (assembly GCF_056404935.1). Lineage (NCBI taxonomy): Bacteria > Pseudomonadati > Pseudomonadota > Alphaproteobacteria > Hyphomicrobiales > Phyllobacteriaceae > Mesorhizobium > Mesorhizobium sp. P2_A8. Next base: position 202,097 of record NZ_JBFUDB010000011.1, on the reverse strand, counting down.
GAGCCGGCCGCCGCACGACCATCGTCATCAGCCACCATCACAGCACCATCTCGTTCTGCGACGACGTGGTGATCCTCAGCGGCGGCCGGGTGAAGAAGCAGGCCCCTTTCGGCGCTCTGGCGTCGCTCTCCATGGACGAGCTTTACCAGCACGAGCCGCCCGCCACCCCAGGCCGGGCAGGAGCCAGGCGCCGTCGCGCGGAGCCGACGAAGTGAGCTGGAAGCAATTCCAGGAAAAGTGTGAAACGGTTTCCCCGGGAAAAGCGCATAGCGCTTTCCCTGAGGGAATTGCGTCAAGACAAAGAGATAGAGCTGTTCGCCGTTTCCGTGAAACGGTGAACTGCTCTACGGCGTCGCGCGGAGGTTCCTGCGGGCGCGCCGCCTGCCCGCTGCACGTGCTTTCTCCGCCACCACGCCGGTGATCTCGACCACGCTGCCCTCACGCGGTCTGCCGTTGGTGGCCTTGTGCAGCCGCTCGTAGGGCAGCAATTCCTTGATCCGGGCATTGAGGGACACGATTTCGGCCCTGAGGTCCTCGCATTCCTGCCTCTGGACATCGAGCTGTATCTGTTCCGACGCCTGTTGCAGCATAAGCTGTGAAAGATTGGCGTTCACTTTCGAAAGGTTCGCCTTGTCGCTATCGTTTTCATCGGCGAGCGCGGACAATCTTTCATCGGCGATTTTCTTTTCGGCCAGCGTGTCGTTCAATTCAGTCTTGAGCCTGGCGATCTCTCCGGTGGCCTCGCTGTTCTCGTTCGAGGCCGACTCCAGCCGCGATTGCAGCTCCTGGATCTCGGAACGCAACCCGCGCATCTCCGTCTCGCTGCGCGCCAGTTCGGCTTCCCTGTCACCTTCCACCATGCCGGCCGCTTCGGTCATTTCCGACAGCTTCGCCTGTGCCGCCTCGAGCGACTTCTGCAGCCGCATCTCCTCTTTCTCGCTCTTGCCGAGCGCGGCCAGCAGTTCCACAAGCCGCGCTGCTTCGCTGGCATGGATCGCCGAGAGCTCGTCGAGCCTGTGGCGTGCCTGGGATTCCCGCTTCAGCGCCTTGTCGAACTCGATCGACAGGCTGACATGTTTTTCCCGCAGCATCTTGCTCTCGCGCAAGCGCCTGTTGGCCTCGACTGTCCTGGCGGTCAGCCGCTTGGCGATGTCGCCGAAATCCGCGTCGCGTCTTGCGCTCGCATTGGATGTCTCCGCGAGTTCCAGCCTTGTCGCGGCAAGCGCCGCGCGAAGCGCGTCCCTGTCCTGAACCAGGCTTGTCTCGCGCTGTTGCAGCACTTCGCAGGTGCTTTCACGCTCGCGCAGCTTTCTGCCCGCGTCGTGCAGCTTTTCCGACAGCGTTCTTTGTTCCGCGATCAGGCCGGCATTCGTCAGCTCCAGCTCGTTGGCGCGAATGATGTCGCCGTGGAGGATGTTGAGGTATTCGCGCGTCAAATGGTGTGAGGTCGCGATCTCCGACAGCTTGCCGTTGATATCGTCCAGATAATCCCTGGCGTCATGGAAGAGCCCTTCGAAGGCACTCAACGCAGCCAGTCGGGTCTGGGTGTGGGAGGTCAGTCGTGGCCCGGTTTCGGGACTGTCCGCATCGCCGGGATCGTTTGCATTTGCAGCACTGTCCCCATTTGCCGCAATGGCCTCAGGTGGCGGCTCGTCAGGGCCTGCCGCGGCATCCGCGCCATCGCCGCTCTTGGGCGGCGCCTCGTCCTCGGCGTCGAGAGTCGCATCCAGCGCATCCGCCAGATCGATCTCGAGGTCTTGAATTGCTTTATCTACGTCTTCAGCACGCTTGATCAGGCCCTTGAAGTTCATGGCCGAATACCCCTTACGCCATACCCCAACTTGCTACTTAACGAATTGCTAACATATCCTTACATCCGCTAATTGCGCAGGGGAAGCCCCCCATTGGCGGGAGGCAAGGTCGGCACATTTGGGGTTTGGATGCCGCGAACAACCAACGCCGCGGCCGTGGGAAAGCTTGTTCCTTGCCTCACGAGTGTGGGGGGCCGAAGGACAGGCAAGACCCGTGGCGCGCCCCGCGAGATGGCTCGGCAAAGCCGCGCGGGACCTTCAGGGTGGAGATGTGCCGCCGAGAAACTCGCCGCATCCCGGCTTGCCGGACTGCAAGGTGATTGTCGCAGGCGAGACTGAGTGCCTACCTCAAAAGGCGTCTCAGCTGCTTTTGGGGCCGGCACCAACTGGATCGGGGGCCGCTCACTTGGCGCGTTGCCCAGCGCGATGGCGACCCGGTCGCGCCCGTTGCCCTTGGCATCGTAGAGCGCGTGATCCGCGGCATTGGTCAATTCGGCCCAGCCGACGTGAACTTCCGGGTGGGGGTGCTGGCGCAGCCCCCGCCCCGATCCGCTTTGCGGGATCGACCCCCAGGAGTAAAGTCAGCCTGCCATGGCAAGCGGCACGGCGCTCTTGTTGGGGATCTGGATGTCGATTTCCAGCGTCGACATGGTCTCGCCGCGGTCCATCGAGACCTGCAGGTAATCCTGGTCGATCTGCACATGCTTGGCGATGACGGCCATGATCTCCTCGCGCAGGATGGAGACGAGGTCGGGCTGGCTGCGGTTGCGGCGCTCATAGGCGAGCAGCACCTGCAGCCGCTCGCGCGCCACCGGCGCACTGGAGCGCCGCTTGAAGATGTCGAGCAGGTTCATGCCGCCCTCCTTCCCAAAAGACGATCGAGGAAACCCTTGCGCTCGAACGGCACGACGACCGGCAGCTGTTCGCCCTCGAGCCGCCTGGCGGCGTCGATATAGGCTCGTGCCGCGGCGTTGAGCGGTTCCGACAGCGTCACCGGCGAACCGAGGTTGGAGGCCCTGAGCACATCCTGGCTCTCGGGAATGATGCCGAGCAGCGGTGTCGACAGGATCTCCAGCACGTCGTCGATGGAGAGCATTTCGCCGCGCGAGGCGCGCGCCGCGTCGTAGCGCGTGACCAGCACATGCTTGGCGATCTGTTCGCCCTGCTCTGCCCTGAGCGTACGGGCATCGAGCAGGCCGATGATGCGATCGGAATCGCGCACCGAGCTCACTTCCGGATTGGTGACGATGACCGCCTCGTCGGCAAAGCGCATGGCGAGCTGCGCGCCGCGCTCGATGCCGGCCGGGCTGTCGCAGAAGACGTAGTCGAACACCGAGCGCAGCTTGTCGATGACTTCGCCGACGCCCTCCTCGGTCAGCGCATCCTTGTCGCGCGTCTGCGAGGCCGGCAGCAGGAACAGCGTCTCCACCCGCTTGTCGCGGATCAGCGCCTGCGACAGCTTGGCCGAGCCCTGGATGACGTTGACGAGGTCGAACACCACGCGGCGTTCGGCGCCCATGATCAGGTCGAGGTTGCGCAGGCCGACGTCGAAGTCGACAAGGGCCACCTTCTTGCCGGTCTTGGCGACCGCGGCACCAAGGGCTGCCGTCGAGGTCGTCTTGCCGACGCCCCCCTTGCCCGAAGTGACCACCACTACCTTGCCCATGAAAATGCCTCCGTTGTTGTTGCTTTGTTGTTCCTGGTCGAGCGGCCCGGCCGCCCAATATCGGTCGAAATCGATGTCAGCTCAGCGGCGAAACGCGCAGCGCGTCGCCGTCGAGAAACGCCTGCACCGGCTTGCCGCGCGAAACACCTTCCATCTCCTCGGCGGTGACGTACCAGCCGTCGACCGCCAGCAGCTCGGCCTCGTTGCGGCGGCAGAAGATGCGCGCGCCCTTGTTGCCCAGCGCACCCGCCGAAGCGCGCCCGCGCAGCGTGCCATAGACATGGATCGACCCGGCCGCGATGATCTCCGAACCGGACGCGACCGAGCCGAGCACGATGACATCGCCATGCGGATGCACGATCGCCTGGCCGGAGCGGATCGGCGACTTGATCATCAGCGTGCCCGAAGCCTCCTGCGGCTGTGCCGCCTGCGGCTCGCTTTCGCCTGTTAGGCTTGCGCCAGCCTTGCCCTTGCCAGCAGCGCCCGCATCCGCGCGCGCCTCAAGCACCTTGCCCTCGGCCTTGTCGGAAACCTCAGCCCTCGCCTTGCGGCCGGGCAGCAGGCCATCGGTCGTCGCCTCCTTGGCGCCGGTCAGCACCGGCGGCAATTCGGCGCCGAGCGCGGCCCCTTCGAGCTCGATGGCATAGATGCGGATGCCGCGCGTGCCGAGCTCCGCCACCAGCGCCGCGATCTCGCTCGCCTGCGGCTTCATCGTGTTCAGATCGAGCAGCACCGGGCGGCCTGAGAAATAGCCGGGCGAGTTGCCGATCCAGTGGTCCAGCCCCGACAGCCAAGCCCCCAGGGGCGCCTCCGGCGTCAGCGTGAACGCGACGAAGGAGCGGGCGCGAAAGCGAATGGATTTGGCCTCAAGGGGAGCGGCAAAAGTCACTGGCGGCGAATCCTTACTGATAGGTAAACGCTAGCGAGTGAATGGTTAACGAATGGTTAATGGGAGGGGGGTGCAACTTAGCCAGCAGCGCGAGAAATCGGAAGGTCGAATAGGGCCATTATCTGACGCTGACCTGCTACATGCAGAGCCGCAAGCGGCCAGTCGGCTTCCGGAAGATCGCTGCAGCAAAGCGGCCGTTCCGGTTTCTATACCAGCCAGACCGCTAGTCGCGATGCACCGTTAGTGCCTTCGACCCTGAGCACGCTTCCAACGCTGATCCGCCGTAATCTCAAGAATACCAGCGGCGGCGGCGCGTTGTAGCCAGACTTCGGCTTGGTGGGTCTCAAGACCGAAGTAATCAGCGATGTTCGAGGTGCCTTGGGGGGCGTCGAGGGCGGATAAGAGCCGATCACGGAATAGATTAAAGAGAATGTCTCGATAGGACTCTTCGACTTCCTGCTGGGCGGTAGCTTGTTCGTTCGTTGAGAAAAGGGGCAGCGATTCTGGTGCGTCCATCCTCACTTTAAAGAGCGAGCGGATCGGCTGTGCGCGGTTTAGCCACCCGCCAGAAATCTCAATCAGGCCTTCGTTGAGCAGAGCAACATTTCCTTCGCGCGTTTCATGGCCGGTCCGGACAAAAGCCGGAGCCCAGCGATACTTCAGGTTCTCGATGGCGCCATTCCATGTGCCGCCTTTAACGTCACTGTCGGCGACGATCACGACGTCTCCGGCCGCATAAATGTAGCGGTTGCGCTCCATTGCCTGTGTCACGGTGAAGCGAGCGTCCGGCTCGACATGGGACATGAGCAAGAGCTTTCCGCTGCCGATAGCCTGTCGATAGCGTTTTGACAGTACCGTCTTAGAGAGCGAGTCTGCGAGGATGCCTACGACATAACCGCCGTTATCAAGTCCTCCGTCCATTGCAGCCCGGTCTACGCCGCGAGCATCTCCCGACACTGTAACCACACCTTCCGCGGCAGCGCGTTCGCCAATTCCATGTGCGAAGCGGAGGCCTTCCTGCGTGGCATCACGCGATCCGACAACGCCCACCGTTGGACGCTCCAACAATGAAAGATCGCCGGCATAATAGAGGATGGGAGTCGATCCGCCTTTGAGTAGCTTCCTGAAACGCGCGGGGTAGCTGGGATCTGCTCGACTGACCAATCGAATGCCGACCTGGCTCCAGGATTCGACCGCAAGAGCCAAGGCAGTGCCGCGCGAGATCAGGAGGCTAAGCCGTTCTCGATCGACTGGAAGGTCGTCCGGCAATTGCCGAAAAAGGTCAGAAGGGCGCAGTCCACGTTGGTGCAGGGTCTGGGCAACCCGATTGAATTCCATGCGTGTGAGGGGTTTCGCCTTGCCTTCGCCAAATCGCCCTACGAGCAAGGCGGTTGCCTGAGCGTCAGTCGAAAGCGAAGTCGTCATCATCCTGCATTACTCGCAGATGCCAATGCTAAGGCCAATGGAAAAACCAGTCCGCTGCCAGCGGCCCGCAGTAGCGCTCCAACGACAGTCAGCGACCAGCGGGAGTCGGCAATGTCATCCACCAGCAAGACCGGACCATCTTCGACCTCGTCTGGATCGACTTCAAATGCTCCGTCCAAGTTCTGGGCCTGCTGCCAATTGTTCATCATGTTGCGCTGCCGCTGCGTCTCCTGAACTTTGGAAACAGCAGGTCGGAAGGGAATTTCAAGCGCCGCCGCCAACCGCCGCGCGAAATCGGGAACGAGCTCCTCTGATCGGAGGGATGGGATACAAGTCACCCATTCAGGTGCCGGATCCGGTCCCCAACGCTCAATCATCTCAACACAAGCGTCGACGAGTTCGTCAGGAAAACGCCCATCTTCTTTTCCCTGCTCAACAAGCGGGGCCCAACCCGCGTCTCGCCAGATTGAAAGGGCACGACCTTCCTCGTTGCGAAGCTCAGGCCGGATGTTGCCACGCCATCCGTAACTCTCGAACGCGCCAGAAATCCACTGCCGGCGCGCATCAAGTGGCACCTCGCTGCGCTTAATGAAGCGCGCGGCTGCAGTGGTAATCGCGCGATCAGGAAGGATGTCGATGAGGGGCTCGCCGAGGCATACCTCGCATTGCCCGCATTCAGTCGCCTCGAGATCGTCCAACTCGTTGCCTAGAAATTCCATCAAACAGGTCTCCGCGCGCGCATAGTCCTGCACGCGCCGCCATTCAGCTTCTCTTTGCCCCGCCAGCCGTTCAATGCGTGGCCTGTCGACGGCATAGGGATTGGGAGTCCTGTACCAGCGCGAGTCCAGCTTCGTGATGGGGGGATTGTCCTCGACAGCGAGAAGCTTGAGGACTTTCTCGAGCTGACCCCTGCGAAGGTTCACAATCTGAAGAAGGTCATTGATGCTGAGCCCATCATCCGCATCATCCAATGCCGTCAGCACTCGCTCGACATCTCGGTTTCGAGGGAACGCCGCATCGATAAAGTAGCGATTGATTTCGTCGTCTTCTTCGCCGGTCATTAGGATGCCGAGCGCGTGGGCAATGCCACGCCCAGCGCGACCTACCTGTTGATAATAGTGGACAATCGATTGTGGAGCTTGGAAGTGTATGACGAACGCGAGGTCGGGCTTATCGAAGCCCATCCCCAAGGCATTAGTCGAGACCAGAGCCTTAATTTCATTGCGTAGCAACCGTCCCTCGAGTGCCTCGCGAGCGCCTTCGTCCCCATCCGCCTGCCCAAGCGCCCCATAATAGGCTTCGGCGGCAATGCCTTGATCTTGCAGCCATGCCGTCACCGACTTCGCGTCGCGTACGGTCGAGGTGTAGATGATGCCGCTGCCCTCAATCCCCGGAAGCGCGAGCGCCAGCCACGCCAATCGAGAAGCGCGATTTGGCAGATCGACTGTCTGCAAGGCTATGGTCTCCCGCGTGAGCGGACCTCTCTGCAACTCCGTATTGTCGCCGAGCTGAATCAGGACATCCTGCACCACACGCTCATTTGCGGTCGCAGTCGTCGCGAGCACCGCGACATTGGGCGGAAGCTCTCGGAGCAGCCGGTTGATCCGCTGATAGCTTGGCCGAAAATCGTGACCCCAGTCGGAAATACAGTGGGCTTCATCCACCACGAGGAACGCAATATTCTCGGCAATGGGGAGCAGGCATTCTTCCAGAAACTCCGGATTCTCCAGCCTTTCCGGCGAGACAAGGAGCAAGTCGACGTTGCCGGCCCGGACCCGCGCCATGATCTCGGGCCACTCATCCTGGTTGGTGCTGTTGACGGTCTCAGCTGTCAGATGAAGTCCACGCGCAGCTACGATCTGGTTGCGCATAAGCGCGAGAAGGGGGGAAATGATCAACGTTGTCCCGGCACCCTGGTCGCGCAAGATCCTCGTCGAGAGGAAATAGACCATGCTCTTGCCCCAACCGGTCCGCTGGACAAGAAGTACGCGCCGACGCTCATTGGCGATGGCGTCGATAGACGGCCATTGCCCCTCCATGAATTCCGCGGCCTCATTGCCAAGGGCTTGGCGCAACAGGCTGAGAGCTTCCCTTCGAGTTACCAAGCCTTCGCTTCCCTTTTGCTATATGATGGTGGCGCCGGACCAGTGACGTTACGAGAAATTAAGTTTGGCCAATCCGACATCGGTTGGACCGCTTTTTTTGAAGGTTCGACTGTCACAGCTTACATCAAAGAAACCGTGTAATATGCATTTCATTTGCGCTCGGCCCTATCTCGGCAGGATCAAGTCGAGGTCGAATCTAACTCAGATAGGCCCCAATGCAGCCGAGATGGGGCGCTTTCCCACCATTTGCAAGGCTCGACGAAAGGACCTTTAATAGCCTTGGATGCGAGCGAGATCTTTAAGCCATGCCAAGCCGGAAAAAGGGCCATCATCTCGAACGCTGGGAAGTCGCGATGGTCAAAGCAATGCTCGCGACTAAGAGGTACAACGATCAGGACATCCTTGCCTATTTCACGCGGCCAACGCGCTCAATCAACCACCGGCAGATTTCGGAGATCCGGTCGGAAAAGAAGCACAAGGCGATCAAGCTCGCCAATTCTGACCAGCTTGCCGAATTCCTGAATTGTTGGCCGGACGTGGATGGTGAGACAGGCCTCAGCCTAAGGGGCGACGAACTGCTGGTGAAGGCCCGCGAGGCGATGATCGCCGCAGTCCACAACTTCAACTCAGCGGGCCTTCATTTCCGCGCAGAGATATTCATCACCACAGCTATGATCGCTTGGACTTACCTCTGCCATGCATGGTTCAAACGTGAAGGGATCGACTATCGCTACAAAACCAATGGCGCGCCCAAGCTCTTAGGAAGTGGTGCTGAAGCGTATTGGGAGCTAGGCAAATGCTTACGCAACGACAAGCTGCCCGTCGCGAAGGCGGTGCGGCAGAACCTTGAGCTATTGCTCGAGATACGGCACGAGATCGAGCATCGCTCGACTGACCGAATCGACGATGCGCTCGGGCCGCTGATGCAAGCCTGTTGCCTCAACTTCAATGAGGCGATCAGATTTTGGTTCGGCGCGCAGTTCGGGCTCGAGCGCCGCTTGCCGATCGCGCTGCAGTTCGTGACATTTGATGCAGCGCAGGCCGCTGGTCTTAAGAAGGGCCCTTCCCTTCCCCCAACGATCGCTTCCATGATGGACGCCTTTCACGCGAAAATGAGCGACGACGAACTCAAGGATCCCGCGTTCACCTATCGCGTCGCGTTCGTACCGAAGCTCGGCAGCAAGGCGAGCAAATCAGACACCGCCGTCGAATTCATCAAGCCGAATTCGGATGAAGCGCGGGCGATCAATGCGGTATTGCTCAAGGAGATCGACAAGGTACGCTTTACTGCCGGGCAGGTAATCGATGCGATGCACGCAGAAGGATATCCGAGGTTCAACCAAGCAGCGCACACCTCACTATGGAAGGAACTGGATGCCAAGGATCCGACAAAAGGGTTCGGCAAGGTTGGTGACTACAAGAACACGTGGGTCTGGTTCGACAGTTGGCTCGCCCGGGTGCGCGCGCATTGCCAAGAGAATGCCAGCAAGTACGTGGCTGCTGTCTGAGCTTCCGCTTTTGGGAAACGGTGCTACTGGCTCGACGACTGCCATGCGGCGCGAAGTAGCCATTTGTAGCACAGAGAATGAAGGTCTCCGCTGGATGTGCAACGGGCTTTCAGAGTGGTTGCCGTGGCCTAACGTGTATCGCCATTGCGACCGCCATACTAACGGAATTACGAACAACTCAACCCCCTCACCGCCTCTTAAAATACTGCACTCATGCTTCTCCGCCGCCCAGCGCGACGATCATGAAGCAGCCCGCCCCAGGCGCAAAACACCAACCTGACCTGCAATCCAGGCGGGATCGATTGGCGGGCAATTGGGAATCCTCCCGTCGCAAGCACCCACTGCGACGCGACTCTAAAGCAGGTCTTTCGACCGGCGTGGGCCGTTGGATTGCACCCGTGCATAGAGTTTGTTGACACGATGGAACACAGTGGCATTGCCACGAGTGGAACGACGGCCCTACAAACGCCTGACGACGAATTCTCAGGATGGGCAGGCGCTACCATGAGTGGCTGGTTGCATACTCTTCCACTCGCTTGGATGGCTCTCGTCGTGTTCGGGGCCACCTATATCGTCGCGTTCATCTTGCACCAGGGCATCGCCGCCCTTTCCGTGGGCTCCACGGCGCGATCATTCAAGGCGCTTTCGCCTGGCATGTTGCCGCCGCTCGGTATCATCTTTGGCTTGTTTGTGGCGTTCACCGCGGCTCAGGTCTGGAGCGACAACGATCACGCCAATGCGGCAGTCAATCGCGAGGCCAGTGCATTGCGGTCGGTCGTGGTTCTGGCGAGCAGCTTTCCCGGGGAGCCCGAGGCGCGCTTACGCACGCTGGTGCGCAGCTACATCGAGGAAACGACGAGCCAGGAGTGGCCGCTGATGGCCGAGAGCGCGGCGACCCTCACCATAAGCCCGGCGCTCAACGAGGCACTGCGGACGACACTGGCTTTGGCGCCAGGCAATCCCGGCCAGGAGATCGCGCAGCGCGAGATTGCGAGGTGGCTTGAAGACGCCTTTGAGGCGCGTCGCCAACGGATTCTCGTCAGCTCAGCACAAGTCAACCCCACGAAGTGGGCCTGCCTGATCCTGCAAGCCTTCTGTGCTCTTCTCGCGATCGCGATCGTTCATAGTGACAACCGAATGGCATCGGCGATCGCTCTTGGAACTTTTGCGACCGGCGTGGCGGCATCCGTTCTCTTGATTCTCGCCCACGATCGGCCCTTCACGGGAGAGATCGCAGTATCGCCGCAGCCGTTGCTGCAAGTCATGCCGGAAGCCAAAGCGGGCGGCGGCGAATGATACAAGTGCAGAGACGGGTCAATTCCCACTTCGGTGTGGCGCCGGTGACCATGACTGTTTTCGGGATCATTTCGACAGTCCGCGACGAGATCGCCTCGCGGCACTGAGGAAGCAGAATACCAAAACAGCAGCCCCTACGACTCGTCCCTCTCATCGCGCAAATTGGACACAACGCGGCGGTTCTGCGACCTGCAGGCGGCGTTGGGGCAGTCGCGGACGAGCCTGTCCTTGCCGTAGCCCTTGGCCCACATGCGGTTGCGGTCTATGCCGCCGGCGGCGAGGTAGTCCATCACCGTATCGGCGCGCTTCTGCGACAGCGCCGTTTCACTTGCGCCGGGATCGTCGGCGAAACCCTGCAGCTTGAGCAGCCAGCGCGGATGCTTTGCCAACCAGGCGATCTGGGTGTCGAGGGTGGCCTTGGCGACAGAATCGAGCGCCGCCGAACCTTGCGTGAAATAAATGCGGCGGCCGACATTGAGGATAAAATCCTCCTCGCTGCCCGGCTGGACGTTCTGGAAGGCGGCAACCTCGGCGTTGGTGACGTCGGGCGTGGAAGGGGTCAGCGTGGTGCTGGTCGAGCAGGATGCGGTCAGCACCAGCAGGCCGGCGGCGAGCAGGCGGCGCGTGTTTTCAATCATCCGGTTCATGAGGCGCCAATCATTCGACAGTGGTGGAAGCAGGCGCCTGGTCGGCGATGTGCGGCAGGACCTCCACCGCGGTGCCGATCGGGCAGCGCTGGTAGAGGTCGATGATGTCTTCCGGGAACATGCGGATGCAGCCGCTGGAAGCGTCGGTGCCGATGCTCCATGGCTCCAGCGTGCCATGCAGGCGGTAGCCGATGTCGGCGCCGTCGCGGTACAGATAGAGCGCGCGCGGCCCGAGCGGATTGTTGGACGCGCCGCCTTCGATCATGGGCGGTAGCTCCGGCCTGCGCTTACGCATTTCCGGGGGCGGGACCCATTGCGGCCACAACGCGCGGCGGTCGATTGTCGCGCGGCCGTACCATTTGAAGCCCTCCTTGCCGACGCCGACGCCGTAGCGGATGGCGGTCTTGTTTTCCATGATGAGGTAGAGGAAGTGGTGGCGGGTATCGACCACGACGGTGCCGACCGTCTCGCTGCTGAAATACTTGACGATCTGGCGATGCCATCTCTTGTTGATCTTGGCGAAGTTGGTCTTGCGATAGACAAAATTGTTGTCGCTGGCGGTACCGGCGAAATAGGATTTTGCCGTCGCGGCTTGAACAATATTGCCGGTTGCACCGACCGCGACCAGCGCCAGGCCGCCGAGCACGACATCCCTGCGTGATAAAACCATCGGCAATCCCCCATGCCTTAAGCCTGGTGGACCATAGTAGAGAATGATTTCGCCTCAAAGTGGAAAATGCTGCGTTGCCAGACCAGGGTCGAGACTCAATCAAAGCCAGAACGCTATTGTGGTAGCGAGGGTGAGCCGATTTGCTTGGAGAGAGTGTATGATCACGACAGACCGGTTGAAGCTCAGGCCCTGGCGAGAGGCGGATAAGCCCCTGTTGGGCGTTATCCACGCCGATCCGGAGGTGATGCAGTTCCTCGGCGGCACGAAGACCGCCTCTGAGACCAGCGACGTCGTCGAACAACTGATGCGACTTTCCGAAGGCGGCGAGCCGATTTTCTGGGCTGCCGAGCGTATCGGCGACGGGGCGTTGCTCGGCGCGGTCGGCCTGCATCGCCTCGGGACCGATTTTCCTTTCGGCCCGGCCCTGGAGGTGGGCTGGCGGCTTGCTCGCGACCATTGGGGCAAGGGTTATGCGACCGAAGCCGCTCGCGCCGCCCTCGACTATGCATTCGGCAGCCTGGATGCGCCGCGCGTGTACGCATTCACCGCATTGGCGAACAAGCGGTCCGAAACCGTCATGCAGCGGTTGGGGATGAAGAAGGTCGAGGGCGGCGAATTCGCTCACCCTGACCTGTTGCCGACCGATCCGAGCTCAATGCACATGCTGTATGTCGCCGAAGGGACAGTGTGGCAGTCGGGTACCTAGTGCAATTGCGAACAACTCAGCTCCCCTCAATACCGCCTAAGATACCGCACCTCACGCTCGTGCTTCGCGACTGCCTCGCCTTGCTTGGTGTCGGAGCAGGCTAGTCGTGCTAGGATCGCCGGTCGGCGCCCTGCTGCCTCTGCGCAACGCGGCTGCAAGTGCCGGTTGGCGGGCTGACGGCGGCAGATTTTCCCGGCCGCAGATTTTCTGCAGGAGCAAGGGGGCGGTGATGAGCGCAAGGGACCGATTTTTCCGCAGCCTGATGATGGCTGGCCTGTTTGCCGGTGTCTTCTGGATGGATGCCGCCCTGGCGCAGGACGCGGGGTGTAGGTTCGAGCAGGTGGCCGCTACGTCCCGGCAGGTTCTGAGATGTCGGCAAGGCCTTACCATCATTGTCGAAGGCGGCTCTCGTTTCACGCTGGTGGACCGCGATCGAAACGGCATTGTCGATGCGGTCAGGTTGCGGCGCAAGGCGCTGCTGCTCAATGCTCCGGCCGGCTCGATCCCGGATGGCTTCGCGGTTGTCACCCCGCAGGCGATCGCCGCGGCGCGCGGCACCAAATGGGTCGTTGACGTCGGCCAGGGCAAGACGTCAGTTTTCGTCCTCAGGGGCCGCGTCGCCGTAAACCGGCCGGCGTCCAGCGCCGGCGTGGTGCTGGCGCCGGGCGAAGGCGTCGACGTCGCGGCCGGAACAGGCCCACTGACCGTCAAGCGCTGGCCCGCCAAGCGCGTTTCCGCATTGCTGGCCCGTTTCGGCCAGTGAGCTGCCGTGAGCAGGCGAGCGCTTCCGACGCTGATCGCGCTCATCCTGGCGGGTCTTTGGGGCGCCGGCCTGGGCGTCGCGCACTGGCGCGGCAATTTGTGGTTTCTCGATCGCGTCGAAGCAACGATGACCGATCTTCGAACGCTTGTTCGAGGACCAGCGAGGCCACCGGAGCTGATGACCATCGTCGCAATAGACGATGAAGCGGTGCGGCGCGAGGGTACATATCCCCTCAGCCGCGCCACCCTTGCCCGGCTTGTCGATACGATAGCGCGGCTTGGACCGAAAGCCATTGCGCTCGACCTGCTGCTGGTCGATTCCGGGGCAGAAGACAACGACGAGGCGCTGGCGCGTTCGCTGCGCGGGGGTGCAAGCGTCATCGCTGCCGCGGCGGTCTACCCCGGAGGTGAACAATGGACGGTGGGGGAAGGACCCATCGCCCGCGTGCCGAATGCCGAGCGGTTTCTGTGGCCCCTGAAAGCGTTCTCGGATGTCGCGGCTGTCGGCGTCGTCAACGTGGCCACCGACAAGACGGGAACGCCCCGCTTCGTGCCGTTGCTGTTTCGGGCCGGGGATCGGCTGGAAGCGTCTTTCCCCTTGCGTGTCGCCGCCATGGCGGCAGGACAGGATCCGGAAATCGCAGCCGATCATCTATCGCTGGGCGGACGCTCTATCCGGACGGACATCGGTCACATCCTGCCCCTGACATTCTATGGCCCCCGCGGCACGATCCACACGATCAGCGCGGCGACCGTGCTGGACGGAAAATTCGACCCCGGCACGATCCGCGATCGAATTGTCGTGATCGGAGCAACGGCAACCGGCACCGGCGATGTTTTCCCGACACCGTTCGATCCCATACTGCCGGGCGTCGAAGTCATATCGACGGCGATTGCCCATCTGACGGCCGGCGACGGAATAGTGCGAGACCAGTCTGTCCGGCTTGCGGACGCGGGCTTTGCGGTGGTGCTGCCAATGGTCCTTGTCGGGCTGTTGGCATGGCGGCGAAACGCCGGCGGCCTGGCGGCGATCGCCGGCGTGGTCCTGATCTGGCTGGTGGTCAACATGACCGCTTTCTCGCACCACATCTGGCTGAGCGCCGCGCTGCCGATGACCGCCGCCGTGCCGCCGGCCATCCTGTTCGGGGCCGCGCAGCTTTGGCTGGGCAGGAGCCGGGCGCAATTTTTCGCAACGCAGAGCCAATTGCTTCAACGCGTTGAAGCCCCAGGCATGGGGGAGTGGCTGGCCAGGCACGGCGACTTCCTCTCGGACCCCGTTCGGGGAGATGCCGCCATCCTGTTCATTGACCTGTCCGGCTTCACCGGACTGAGTGAATCCCTGGGACCGGTCGCCACGCGCGAGCTCCTGAACGGTTTTCATGCGTTGGTCGGCGAAGAAGTGACGAACTGCGGCGGCGTCGTCACCAGTTTCATGGGTGACGGAGCCATGATCCTGTTCGGTCTGCCGGAACCAGCGGCGAACGACGCCTTCAATGCCGCCAGCTGTTGTGTGGCGCTCTCCAGCCGCACCAACGATTGGCTCGCCTCGTTGCCGGCAGCGACGGCATCCCGGCTCGGCTTCAAGATTGGAGCCCACCACGGAACAATCGTCGCCTCTCGGCTCGGCGGCGAAGGCCGTCAGCACATCGCGGCCATAGGCGACACAGTCAACGTTGCCAGCCGGTTGATGGAGATCGCGGCCGACCAGAATGCCGAAGTCGCGGTGAGTGACAGAATGCTCGATGTCGCCGGCCGCGACTGCGCGCTGTTCAAATCCGGCACCCTGAAAGGACCCGTGGAAACACAGATCCGTGGGCGATCCGGCTCGCTCGCAATCTGGCTTTGGCAGAGTGCAGGGATGCCGCAGTAGAGGGTTGCCGCCAGGCCTGCGGCTTGCCTGCCCTGCCAACAGCGCCCCTCAATGCCGCTTGAAATACTGCACCTCGCGCTCGTGCTTCTCCGCCGCCTCGCGCGTATCGAACGTGCCGAGGTTCCTCCGCTTGCCGGTCTTTTCGTCCTTCTTGCGCGCGCCTACCCTCACGCCGCGAGTTGGACCTCGCGGGCGGCCGCGATCATGACACTCGCGAGCAAGCCGTAGGCTGCCTCCCAGGCCTCGCGCACCGCCGGCGTGAAAGCTGGGCCGAGGCCGGCCGCCAGCGTCTCGATCAGCGCCTGGCCGACGATCGGGTAATGATGCTCCTCGACACCGTAGGTGACGTGACGCTTGGCGAGTTCGCGCACGGTGGGCAGGATGGTCTCGGCACGATCCAGACCATGCACGACAAAGCCCAGACTCGCCATCAGCTTGGCGCCTTGCTTGGTCATGTCTCTCACCGGAAACAGCGCCCGAAGATTCCCGTCGATAGCGAACAGGCGTTCATAGAACAGGGCGGCGGCAGCCGCGCGTATCGGGACGACTTCGCGAAAACTATCCTGGACTAGTCGAATCTGGTCGGGTGTCATCGGCGCGCTCCTGGGTTTGTGGGCAAGGCTCAACTATCTCCCCAGGGCGTTTCGCACGCATGTCGCCTATCGCGTCGATGTGTTTCAGTTATGTCTCAATCTGGTTTCAGGTTGCATTCAGTTGTTTTCAATTTCCTTCCCGCGCCGCAATGTTCGGCAGCCCATCACCTCAATGCCGCTTGAAATACTGCACCTCGCGCTCGTGCTTCTCGGCCGCCTCACGCGTATCGAACGTGCCGAGGTTCCTCCGCTTGCCGGTCTTTTCGTCCTTCTTGCGCGAATAGAGGCGGTATTTTCCGTCCTTGAGTTTCCGGATCATCTGCCGCTCCCTGGATCGATCAGGATTTCCGCTTGGCCTTGAGGCTGCGGGCGGCTTGCTCGACAGCCGCGCGGTCGTGGCCCAGCCTGTCGATCAGCTCCTGCGCCTCGTCGCCCGATATGCCGGTGCGCACCGCCAGCGCCTCGACCGCCAGGATGTCGGAGCTGGCGATCTCGCTTGTTTCCGGCAGGGCGTCGCCTGCCGTCAGCGGCAGGGCTGCCTCGCGGTCGATCTCGGCCGCTGCCTGGTGCCAGTGCCGCTCGGGGTCGCCACCGCCTTCGCGTTCCCAGAGCTCGTATGCGCGCTGCTGGATTTTCTCGTGCCGTTCGTCGCCCATGTCGGTTCCTCCGTTGCGTCAGGGAAGAACGCGGCGCCAATCCAAACGATCCAAAAAATTTGCGTGATCCTGCGCGAAGAGCGTGACCCGCACGAAGGTTAGCGCCCTACGGCGCCCCCCTCTGGCCTGCCGGCCACCTCCCCCACTTGTGGGGAGATTGGCAGCTTCGGCGCCGGCGTTTTTCTCGTGGCCGGTCATTGGCGCAAATCAGCACCATGGACGAATATGTAGCATCGCTGCCCTCACCATGTCAAGAATAAATTCCTATCGCAAGCCACAGGAACAAAAGCCGCCGACCCGCCGGGCTGGCTGCCATCAGGCTTGTTGACCTGAGCTCGCAGCCCTCAGGCGGACGGTAGGAAAAGCGCTCAGACACACTCCAGAAACAAAACTCAACAGTTCGGAAAAACTGGCGAAAAGATCGGCTGGCATAAGCATCCCGCGCGGCCGGAAATTGGCCGCGCTACGCGTTGCCCGGCCAGGACGAGAAAGTATGGAAATGGATCACGGTGTCGATATCGCCGAACTGGATGCGGCCGAACTGGACGCGGCAAGACCGGGCAGCCAGCCCGAGACTTACCGCACAAGCGTCGATGCGCTCGTAAGGGTCGCTCACCACCCAGCAACAGTCGCCCGCGGCCAGATCCTGACGGGCGCCGACTTTGCCCGGCAGGGCCAACCCGGTGAGCGGCTCGATACGGTCTTCGAGCAGCTTGCCGAGACATTTGCGGCGCTGCCGGCGGTGATCTCCGACGGTCGTGTCTGGACGTATCGGGAGCTGGACAGCCGTGCCAACCAGTTCGCCCGCCTGCTGATCAAGCGCGGCGTGCGAAGGGGTGACCGGGTCGGGCTTATCCTCGACCGGTCGGCGGAGACCTATGTTGCGTTGCTGGCGGTGATGAAGGCAGGCGCGGCCTTCGTGCCGCTGGCCACCGCGTTTCCGCAGGAGCGGATGACGCTGATCATCGAAGACGCCAGCGTAAGCCTGATCGTCACCATCGCCGCCTATGCGTCGCGAGCCGATCAACTGCCGGTTCCCCACTTGCTGATCGACAGCGCCGGAGCCGAGATCTCCAGACAGTCCGGCGCGCCGCTGAAGCCGCATGCCAAGACCGCTGTAGCGGACGATACCTGCTACATCCTCTACACCTCGGGCACCACCGGCAAGCCCAAGGGCGTGGTCATCAGGCACCAGAGCTTCGTCAACTTCATCCGGGTCGCCGCCGCATCCTACGGCTACCGGCCGGGCGATCGTGTCTATCAGGGCATGACCATCGCCTTCGACTTTTCCTCCGAAGAGATCTGGGTGCCATTCGTCGCCGGCGCGACGGTCGTGCCGGCACCTGRCCAGATGCCGCTCGTGGGCGAGGAACTGGCGGATTTCCTGCGCCACCATGACATCACCTGCATGGCCTGCAGCCCGACCCTGTTGTCGTCCATGGCCAGCGACGTGCCCAGCCTGCGCACGCTGCTGGTCGGCGGCGAGGCCTGCCCGCACAATCTGGTGGTGCGCTGGTCGAAGCCGGGGCGGCAGATCCTCAACACCTACGGCCCGACCGAAGCGACCGTCACGGCGACGATGGGCGCGCTGACGCCCGACAGTCCAGTGACGATCGGCGCGCCGCTGCCGACCTACTCGATCGTCATTCTCGACGCTTCGCTGCCGCAGCTTGCCGAGCCGGGCGAACTGGGTGAGATCGGCATCGCCGGCATCGGGCTCGCGGTCGGCTATCTCAACAGGCCGGACCTGACGGACCAGAAATTCATCGCCGATTTCCTCGACCTGCCCAACAACCCGTCCAGGCGCATCTACCGGACCGGCGACCTTGGCCGGATCAACGACAAGGGCGAGATCGAGTATAACGGGCGCATCGACACCCAGGTGAAGATCCGCGGCTATCGCATCGAACTCGGCGAGATCGAGGCGGTGCTGCTCGACCAGCCCGAGATCGCACAGGCCGCCGTCACCACCTGGGAGATCGAGCCCGGCCGCGTCGAACTCGTCGCCTACTACGCGCCAAAACCCGGCCTGCCGGCGATCTCCCGCGCCGATCTCGCCCAGACGATGAAGCGGCGCCTGCCCGATTACATGGTGCCGTCCTACCTGGAGGAACTGCCTGTCATCCCGATGACGGTCTCCAACAAGGTGGACCTCCGCCAGCTGCCGAAGCCGACAAGCATCCGGCTTTCGGCCGGCCGCACAATGGTGCCGCCCGGCAATGACGACGAACGCTTTTTGGCCGACGCACTGGCCGCGGTGCTGAAATTCGACGAGGTGTCCGTGGAGGACAATTTCTTCGACGATCTCGGCGCCAACTCGCTGCTGATGGCGCATTTCTGCGCGCGCGTGCGCACCCGCAAGGAATGGGCGACGACGTCCATGCGCGACATCTACCTCTATCCGACCGTGGCGCGCCTCGCCAAACACCTGAGCGTGGCGGAGGAGATGACGACGGCCACCAACGAGCCCGTTCTCACCCGCCAGGCATCGGATCTTGCCTACTGGACCTGCGGCGCCGCGCAGCTCGTGTTTTACGGGCTCTACAGCTATGGGGCGCTGTGGGCGGTCAATGACGGCCTCAACTGGATGTACGACGCGCTCGACGACCCGCTGCAGCTCTATTTGCGCTGCGTGGCGCTTTCGGCCGCCGTGTTCTTCGGCATGTCGGGCTTTGCCGTCGTCGCGAAATGGGTCCTGATCGGCCGCTGGAAGGCCGAGGCGTTTCCCATCTGGGGCCTGCGCTACTTCCGCTTCTGGGTGGTCAAGACCTTGATCCGCACAGCACCCGTGGTGCTGTTCCGCGGCAGCCCGCTCTACAGCTTCTATCTGCAGCTTCTCGGCACCAAGCTCGGGAAAAACGCAGTCATCGAATCGAAATCCGTGCCCGTCTGCACGGATCTCATTTCGATCGGCGCCAACACGATCCTGCGCAAGGAATCGATGATCCTCGGCTATCGGGCCCAGTCCGGCTATATCCACACCGGGCCGCTGACCATCGGCCGCGATGCCTTCGTCGGCGTCGGCTCCACGCTCGACATCGACACGCGGATCGGCGACGGCGCACAGCTCGGCCATTCGTCCTCGCTGCACCGCGGGCAAAGCATCCCGGACGGCGAACGCTGGCATGGATCGCCGGCCGTGCCGACCACGGCGGACTATTGCAAGGTGCGCAACGTCGATCCTTCCAACATCCGGCGCTTCCTCTTCGAAGCGGTGCAGCTGATTGGGCTGTTTGCCATCGTCACCCCGCTGCCGCTCTTGTTCCACAGCTATTGGGAGAATGTCGGCGACGACTATCAGGAGACCATCGGCATCGTCGCGATCGGCACCACGGTCACGCTTTTCGGCTACATCGCCGCCGCCTTTCTCGCGGCGACACTGGTGCCGCGCCTGCTCAGCCTGCTGTTGAAACCCGGCCGCACCTATACGCTTTACGGCTTCCGCTACTGGCTGCAGACCGTCGCCGAATTCTCGAGCAACTCCCGCGTGCTCGGCCTCCTGTTCGGCGACAGTTCGGCAATCGTGCACTACATGCGCGCCATCGGCTGGAACCTCAACAAGGTGGTGCAGACCGGTTCCAACTTCGGCAGCAACCAGCAGCACGAAAACCCGCTGCTGTGCGAGATCGGCACCGAGACCATGGTGTCGGACGGGCTTTTCATGATCAACATGCACAAATCCGCCTCCGCATTCAGGCTCGAGCCGACGCGGATCGGCGAACGCAATTATCTCGGCAACAACATCTACTATCCGCCGGATGGGCGCACCGGCGACAACGTCCTGCTCGGCACCAAGGTGATGGTCCCGATCGATGGGCCGTTGCGCGAGAATGTCGGCCTTCTCGGTTCGCCTTCCTTTGAAATCCCGCGCATGGTGAACCGCGACAAGGAACTCATCGCCGGTGTCGACGAGGACGACCGGCGCCGGCGCATCCCGCACAAGAACCGCCACAACATGGTGACGATCCTGCTGTTCGTGGCTACGCAATGGATCATGCTGTTCGCCACGCTGGCGATCTGGGACCGCGCGCTGAACTACTATACCGAATGGGCGGAGGTCGCCCTCTTCGTCGCCGTGCTTTTGACGTCCGCGATCACCATTCCGTTCTACATCTTCGTGGAACGGGCAAGCCTTGGTTTCGGCAGGCTGAAGCCGCAAATGACGACGATCTACGACGTCGCCTTCTGGCGCCACGAACGCCACTGGAAGCTTGCCGATTCGCCGATCGTGCGCCTGTTCGGCGGCACGCCGTTCCGGCCGATGATCCTGCGCATGCTGGGCGTCAAGGTGGGCAAGCGGGTCTATGACGGCGGCGCGAACCTGACCGAGCGCTCGCTGGTCGAGATCGGCGATGACGTCACGCTCAATGAAGGCTGCGTCATCCAGGCCCATTCTCTGGAAGAAGGCGCGTTCAAGTCCGATTTCATCCGCATCGGCAAGGGCTGCACGCTCGGGCCTTCCGCGTTCGTCCATTACGGCGTCGTGATGGGCGAAGGATCGATGGTCGATGTCGACTCCTTCGTGATGAAGGGTGAAGAGCTGGAGCCCAACTCCATCTGGCGGGGCAACCCAGCCAAGCTGCACCGGTTCGTGACCCCGGTCACGGGCGATGGCGCCAAGGCATCGGCTTGAAGGCCGCAGACATCCGTCTCGTTTCGGTGACCGAGGCCAACCGGGCCTTGGTCGCGTCCCTGGAACTGGCCCCGGAGCAGATGGATTTCGTCGCCAGCAATGCGGAGTCCCTCGACGAAGCCGGGTTTGACGACGACGCGCGTCCGCGCATCGTCATGGCTGGGGATCGTGTCGTCGGTTTCCTGATGTACGAGGCGCCGCAGGATGACGACGAGGCGCGCATCTACCGTTTCATGATCGACCGCATCTGGCAGGGCAAAGGCTACGGCAAGGCTGCGTTGCGTGAAGTGCTGGACGAAATCGGAAGCCTCGGCCACATCAGGCACATTTCAATCTGCTACGAACCGCACAATGAAGCGGCACGACGGCTCTATCGCGCCGCCGGCTTCGTAGAACAAAGGCTCGACGAAGACGGGGAAATGATCGCCGACCTGGTCCTGCCGGCGGACGATCGTTGACGCCGCCGCCCTCCCCTGAAGTCGCGCTTGCGCAAACATCCCTGCTGCGGGCGATGGTCGCCATTGCGCCCAAAAGTGTCCGCATCGGATGCCGGGTCATACGCGACGGCGACGAGGCCCATCTGCTGTCCGAGGAAGCGCGTTCCATCCTCGCGCGCCAGCCGGCCATGCGGCGCGCCAGCGGAGCGGCCCGCTGGATCGCACACGGGCTGCTGGCGGATGTTGGCGTCAACGGCTTCGCCATCCTGCGCGCGCCATCCGGCACGCCGGTCTGGCCCGACGGGATAACCGGTTCGCTCGCCCATGACGACGACATGGCCGTAGCGGCGGTTGCGCATGTTGCCCACATCGCCTCTCTCGGCATCGACGTCGAGCCCGCACAGCCCTTGCCAGACGACATCCTCGCGCTCGTGGCAACCCCTGCGGACCGGACCAACGCGGCGGAGCGGCATCTTGCCGGCCGCATCCTGTTTTGCGCCAAGGAAGCCGTCTACAAGGCGGTCTATCCGCTCGATCGCGAGGTCCTGGGCTATGAGGATATCACCGTGGACCTCGACGCAGGTCGTGCGATGACGAAGAGCGGCCGCAACGTCAGCCTCGCATACTGCGCTGCTCCGCGCGTGGTCGTCTTGGCGTGGGTTGATCCGCGTTAACGCACCCTATTCCCCAACCACCTCCCGATACCCCCTCACCTCGCCATCCAGCCCGCGCAGCCGCCAGCTCTCCCCGTCCCGTCCCTCGACATAGCAAGGCCCGATCGGCACCTTGCCGCCGCCTTCCGGCAGGTCGAGTACATAGACGGGGTTGCAGATGCCCGACAGGCGAGCGCGCAGCGCGGCGGCCAGCGCCTGTCCCTGCGCAATCGTGGTGCGCCGGTGCGCCATGCCCCGCGCGAGGTCGCCATGGTGCAGGTAGTAGGGTTTGACGCCGAGGCGGTACATCAGCTCGCGGCAGAGCTCCTCCAGCACCTCGACCGTGTCGTTGACGCCCTTGAGCAGGACGCTCTGGTTGAGCAGCACGAAGCCGGCTTGCCGCAGCGTGCGGCAGGCGGCTTCCGCAGCGTCGGTGATCTCGCGCGGATGGTTGAAATGGGTGACGACCGTGACCATCAGCCGGCCCTGCAGCGCCGCGACCAGCCCTGACGTGATGCGCGACGGCAGCGCCACCGGCACGCGGGTGTGGATGCGCAGCAGCCGCACATGCGCGATCGCCTCGATGCGGCCACGGATTTCGGCCAGCGCCTTGTCCGGCAGTGACAGCGGGTCGCCGCCGGTCAGGATCACCTCGCGGATTTCGGGGTGACCGGCGATATAGGCCAAGGCCGGCTCCAGCGCCTCGCCCGTATAGCCGCGGCCGATCGACGTCAGCGACTCCTTGCGAAAGCAGAACCGGCAATAGACCGCGCATTGATAGGTCGGGAACAGCAGCACCCGGTCGGCATGGCGATGCGTCAGCCGCGGCACCGGGCTGAACTCGTGGTCGGCGATCGGATCGTCGAGCTCGCCGTCCTGCTCCAGCAATTCGTCGGGCGACGGGATGACCTGCGCCCGGATCGGATCGGCGGGATCGTTCCAGTCGATCAGGTCGAGATAGGTTTTTGGGATGCGCACCTTGTGGTTCGCGGCCGCGGCTTGAGCCGCCGCGCGCTCGCCCGGCGACAGCGGCAGGGAAGCCAGATCGCGCACATGCCGCACGCCGGCGCGGACTTCGGCCTGCCAGGCGGCGTCATCGGTGGGCTCGATTGCGTCTTTGAGGTTGGCGTCTGAAGTCATCGGATATCTCGGGGGCAATTTCTGGCGGAGCTATCGGCCGGATGGCCAGGCGGGTCAACCATCCGCTTGCCGCAGACCCGTCGCATTCCTTCGCATCGGCGGGGCGGAATGCCAGCTGCCGCAGAGCGGACAAGCGATGGATTGCCGCCATCGACCCATCTCCTGCGAGCCCATAGGTATTTAAGCAAAATAGCACTATTCTGCGCAGTCCGGGGTTCAGGGAAAACGGATGGATTTCAGCACAGGCCATGGCTACCTGCTCATCGGCGGCCTCATCCTGGTTGGCGCCGGGCTGCTGATCCTGTCGCTGATCGTCAATCTGCGCGTCGCCCACAGTGTGCGCGACGACGTGCGCCACCGCGAAAAGCTGCTGGAATACTACCGCAACATCTTTTCGCAGCTGGGCGTGATCCTGATCGGCATCGGCGTGTCGCTGTTCATCTTCTTTTTCCAGCAGAATTACCAGGACCAGCGCCGACGCGAAACGGAACTCCAGCAGGTTCTGTCCAAGCTGGCGGCGCGCATCGCCCGCGGCGCTCCCGTCGCCGGGTCGCTTGGCGAATTCGACGCACTGCTGGATGAAGGCGGGGCCTATGTCAGTCCCGAACTTGGTGGAACCAACGCCGCGATCGGCGCGCAGGGAGCGGAGCTCGGCAAGCAGGTCGGCGAGATCCTGTTGGTCGAGCGCGACGTCGACGTCCGGGACTTCGATATCCTCAACCTGTCGCGCGATTTCGAATCGTCGTTCGTCGTCAACGAGCTCGATCCGACGCTCTGGTTCGACATCGTGCGCGACGAGAGCGAGATCAAATATGCCACCACCCAGCTCGCCCTCGACTACAAGGACCTGCAGGATGCGATCGGCGGCGAGCCGGTCGAACTTGCGATCGCCAATCCTGAAAAGGCGCGCAAGATCAAGCACGAGGTGCTCGACATCTTCTACGATGCCGACCTCCTGCGCCAGCGCAGCAGGCGATTTCTCGGCCGTGCGTGCTGGCTCCTCAGCCACGGGCGCAGCTTCGTCAGCCTTGCACCGGTGGATGCAATCGAAGCCGATGCGAGATCGCATCAGGAATGGATCGACCGGTCGAAACCCTTGCTGACGCAGGCGAAGTCGGGCAACGGCGATTGCTTCAAACTGCTCCAGTACGGCCAGGCGCCCTGAGTCGAGAATGAGCGGGCAAGGCCCGCCGCTCCGACAGCGCGTCGTGTCTGAACGGGTTCAGGTGATGCGCTTCATGTCATTGTCCAAAACCGCTGCGCACTTTTGGGCCCGGGCCGCATAAATTGAGGTTGATTGATCGATCAAACATCGGGGCTGAGGTGAACAATCGCATCGATCTTTGCGACGATTCCTCATCGGGCAAGTACATCTGGAACGATGAACTGCGGCACAAGACGTGCGATCGGCCGCCGGTTGTTGCCCCTGTCAGCCCTTAGTTACCCACGCGCCGCAGCGTGCCGAGATGATGCCGCTAGCACTCGATCTGAGCGATGGGCAGCCCACGGCGGCCCCGGCCCGGAAGAGCTTATTCTTGATTGTCAACGCGCTGCAGGATCGCGCGGTAACGGCTGCACACGGCGGCATCCCTGTAGAAGTCCACTTCCGTATCGACAATCTCGTCAAGGCTTAGTCCAGGGTAATGTGCCTTGACCTTTGCCAGAACCTCCTGCGCTTGCTCGATTTCGCCCAGTTCGGAATGGCAGACGATAAGACGAACGAGCGACCACGGTGGTACAGTTACCATTTTCGCGTAGCAGGCCGTTGCCTCGCGGTATCGTCCAGCCGTGGTCAGGATGATACCGCGAAAGTCTCCATACCATCCCACAGCGTATGGGTCGCGGCGCTGGGCTTCGTTTATCTCAACGAGCGCCTCATCAGGCCTATCCGTGTAGTTGAGGTGAAGCGCGCGGATACTAAGAATGAACGGATCGTTCGGATTGAGGGCAACTGCCCGGTCAAGGCTGATTTCAGCCTGCCTGAATTGGCGCAGATACAAGTGAGCAAAACCCGTGGCGAGATGCCCATAGGCCTCGTCGGGGTCAAGCTGCAGTGCAGTTCTTGCGATCTTCAGTCCGGAGTGCAAAACGTCTGGATTGTAATAGATCCAGAAGAACTTGAGGGTCTCGACAAAGCTGAGCAAGGCGTGGGCAGCAGCAAACCGCGGATCGAGCTTTACCGCCTCGCGCAGAAATGGTTCAGCTTCGCGCACCGTGTCATAGTCATAGGTTGCTGCCAGCTGCAGCGCCCGCAGGTAAAAGTCATAGGCCGACATGTTGACGGTCGGCCTGCCCCTGGCACGCGACGCAATCGCGGTTCTGGCCTGCCGTGCCAGACGCGCCGCAATCATCTGGGTAATTTCGTCCTGGATGGCGAAAATGTCGTCGAGTTCCCGGTCGTAGTGTTCGCCCCAGATATGAGCCATTGAGGACGCATCGATCAGTTGCACGGCGATCCGCACCCGGTTGCCGATCTTCCGCACGCTGCCTTCGACGACGTACTGGACGCCAAGTCTCTTTGCCACCTCGGCCAGGTCATTCGCCTTGCCGCGGAACTGGAAGGAGGAGTTCCGCGCAATGACAAGAAACTCCTTGAACTTGCCAAGCTCGGCGATGATGTCTTCGGTAATCCCGTCGCTAAAATAGTCTTGCTCCGGGTCGCCGCTCATGTTGTCTAAGGGAAGTATGACGATGGACGGTCTGGACGGCGCCTCGGCCGTAGCCGCGAAGGGCTTGGGACCAGCATATTTATAGCCGCGACCATGCACGGTTGCGATCATCTCGGCAGACAGCAGCTTTCGCAGCGCCGAAATGTGGACCTGCAGCGTGTTCTCCTCCACCACCACGCCGGGCCAGACCGCATCGAAAAGTTCGGTCTTGCCGATCACCTCGTCCGGCCTCTCGAGCAACATGGCGAGGATGTCGAAGGAACGAGCCGAAAGCTCCACCGGCCCTTTCGGCCCCAGCAGCAGCCGTTCGGCTCGTTTCAAACGATAGTTCCCAAACTCCAGGTCCATCAGCCAAGAACCCATCCCTCGCCGGCAAAGATAATCCAAGATGACCCTGAAGGCGAACTTCAGGGCTGTTCAGGACTCTTCAGCTCCTGACCAAGGACCTGAGTGGGAAGCGGTGTCATTCTCAGTCTCACAGGAGGACACCATGGCTGACATCTCCACCACTGCCCCGACTACCGTCAGACGCCTTAATCTGCCACGGCTAAGCTTTCCGAGGCTTGCAATCGGCGCAACGCTCAACGCCATATGCGGTGTGATGGGCGACGCATTCAAAATGGCCTACCTGGCCCCATACGCCAGTCTTCGTCGCCAGCCGCTGATCGTCCCGGACGATGATCTCGAAGGCCGGGATCCCAGTTGGTGACGTGCTCAGCCCCTAGTCGCCCACCCGCTGCAGCGTGCCGAGATGATTGTCATCGAGAAAACCGATGGTCACGGCCGATGCCTTGCCGTCGGGGCCGACGACAAAGCTCACGCCGGTGGGCCTGTCCGGCGTCTCGGCATCCGGGAAGGTCAGGAACAGGTCGCCGTCGAAATGCGTCAATGAATAGGACCGGGCGCCGGCCGGGCCCACCTTGAGCACAAGGCCGTCTCCTGCTGTCGACACGACCGCGTCGCCGAAAAAGTCGTTGGCGTAGCGGCCGGCATAGGCACTGGCCGGCCCGACCGGCCTTGCCGGAGAAGGCGGCGTGGCATAGGTGGCCTTCGCTGCCGCGACCGCCGGGCCGAACAGGCCTGCATAGATCCCATCCCATGCCTTGACCCAATCCTTGCCGACCGTACCGTCGAAGACGAGGTCTGCGAAACTGTCGGACAGCCCCTCCGGCAGGCCTGTCGGAAAGGCGTTGGTGACGATGACGATGCCAAGCTTGTTCTCCGGGAAGATTGTCACCAGCGTACGTGCGCCGACGCTGAAAGCGCCCGCATGACCCCAGCTCAGGCCATGCCGGCCGAATTCGACATTCCAGCCGAGGCCGTAGAAGGACTCGCCGCCGGAGACGGGGTTCTTGCCCCGCGTCATCAGCGGCACATGCGTCTGACCCAGCGCATCGGCGGCAATCAGTGTCTTGCCGGCATAGACGCCGTTGCCGATGATGAGGCGCACCCATTGCGAGAGATCACGAGCCGTGGAGCTGACACCGCCGGCGGGCGCCTGCGCATCCGGATCGCGCTCTATCTCAGCGGCCCAGGCGCGATCGATCTTGACGTGAAGCGCGGCGCGATTGGTGTGCTTGATGAAATCCGAATGGCGGGAACTGGTCGAGGCCATGCCAAGCGGACGGTAGAGCTTTTCCTCGGCGACTTCCTCCCACGGCTTGCCTGTCGGCGTCGCGGCCGCCACGGCACCTTCGGTCAGTCCGAAATTGCTGTAGGAGTAGCCGGCGCGAAAGCTCGACGATGGCGGCACGTACCGCAGGCGATGCAGAATCTCGGCGCGGTCGTAGCCAATGTCCTCGAGGTCGTCTCCGGCGGTGCCCGGAAGCCCGCTGCGGTGCGAAAACAGGTCGCGGACGGTAAGCTGACTGGTCGGATAGGGATCGGCCAGCCGGAAGGCCGGATCGAGGTCGGCGATCTTCGAATCCCAGGACACGATCCCGTCGCTGACCAGCGCCGCCACGACGGTGGCGGAGACCGGCTTGGAAAGGGAGGCGATCTGGAACACCGTGTCGGCGTCGACGGCCTCAGGCTTGCCGGCCTCGCGATGCCCGAAACCCTTCAGGAAGATCACCTCGTCATCGTGCACGACGGCGATGGCGAGACCGGGTACGGCACCGTCCGCGACGGCGGCTTCGGCAAGCGCTTCAAGCTTGGACAGGGCCGCAGTGATCCGCTCGGGCGTGATGCCGTCGGCCGGCGCCGCCTGCGGCCAAAGCACCATGGCGGCGGTGAAGGCCCAAATCCACCGATGCAGAATCCACCAATGACAGAGATTCCGATTCAGACGCATGCGCCAGCCTCCTCCCGTGCATTCACTTTGCGATCATACAGGCCGGCGCGGGTGAGGCCAGCCCGCGCGCCATCCATAATGGGCGAGGAATCCGGCCCTGCCGTCAGCCCTCGGGGCCCATGCGGGCCAGGCAGCGGGCCTGGTCGCGCGGGCGGCCGAGTTCCTGATAGCGTGAGGCCGCCTCGTCGAAGGCGGCGAGCGCGCGGATCTCGTGGTTCTGCGCCCGCCGCTGCACACCGCGCGCTTCCCAAAGGGCGGCCGCCCAGGGGCCGCCATGCCACATGCCGGCGATGCGCTCGGCGTCGTTCAGGCGGCGGTCGACCTGGTCCAGTTCGCCCGCCTCGGCGAGCGCGATCGCAGAGGCCGTACGCAGCGCCATCGAACAGGGCTGGCAGGCGCCGTGGGTCAACAGCCGGTCGCCGGCGAGGATCTCCTGCGCCACCATCTTGGGTGTCGCCGCCGCCCGCACGGCCAGCGCCTGCATGCGCATGATCAGGTGCGGCGACAGCCATGAGCGTTCGGCGTCGGTGAGACCGCGCTGGATGAGCCGGCTGGCGCGCCATTTCTGGCCGCGCTCCAGTGCGATCTCGGCCAGCCGCTCTATGGCGAGCACGCGGCCGGCCACCGCGTCCGCCTCAAGCAACAGCCGCTCGCCCTCGGTCAGATGGCGCTCGGCCTCGTCGAGGTCGCCCGAGAACAGCGCCGCCTCGCCCAGAAGCAGGCAGGCAAGCCCGCGGCCGGCATTCGATCCGGCCTCCTCGGCCACAGTGAGCAGCTCGCGGGCAAGGCCTGCAACTTCGGCATGGCCCGAGGCGCTGCACAGGCAGAATTCGGACAGGCAAAGGTGGCCATCGAAGACATGCTGCACAAAGGCCGGCTTGGCGCGAACCCATTCGATGAATTCGGAACGGAACAGTTGCGGCCACTGCGCCCGCATCATCGAGGCGAGGCCGAGCAGCGCGCTCGCCTCGCCGACTTCGCGCGGCAGATCGGCGCCGAGCGCCAGGTCGCGGGTGTGCCTGGCGATCTCGCTTGCCTTGTCGAACTCGCCGCTTTGCAGATGCACCAGGCCCCAGGCAAGCGAAGTGCGGAGCGCTCCGACGGGCTGACGGTCTCGGCGCCGGAGAGTGCCAGCGCCTTCTCGTAAAGGGCAATGGTCGCCGCACTCGGCCCGACGCCGAGTTCGGCGTGCAGGTTGTCGCGCAGCTGGTTGAACTGGCGGATGGCTTCGACGCGGTTGCCGGCATCGAGTGCCGCCTGCATCAGCGCGCATTGGGCCTGCTCGTCGGCGGGGTCGAGCGCGATCAGGCGCTGCCACAGGCCGCCGGCGCGCAAGAGGTCGCTGTAGCGCTGCTGCAATTGCGCGCGCGGCGTGTCGAGCCACTCGACGAAAAGATCGTCCGGCAAAAGCCTGCCACCATAGAGGCCGGCGGCGCGCTCATAGGCGCTCCTGTCACTTCCGCGCAGCGCCGCCTTGGCGGCGGCCTCGAAGCTTTCGGCGTCGATCTCGAGCTCGGCATGCGGGGCAAGCGAGACGATGTCGTTGCTCACCTCGATCAGGTCGTGGGCCCCAAGCGCACGGCGCGCGAAATGAATGGCCTTGCGCAGATTGGCGCCGGCCGCCTCGGGATCGGCATCGGGCCAGAAAATTTCCATGGCCTGCTCGCGGTGGATGCGATGGCCAGACTTGAGCGCCAGCAGCTTGACCAGGGCCGAGGCGCGGTCGCGCCGCCAGTCGGCCGCCGGGATCGGGCGGCCATCGACGCTGACGGCGAAGCGGCCGAGCAGAAGGATCGAAACGCGCATGCAGGCACCATCAGGAAAGCCCGGCCATGGCGGCGCCAGAACCCGTCACCAGCCAGGGAGCGTTGGGGAACGCTGGCGGAACATAGATTTCCTAATTTGCCCTCGCAATCGAATTCCAACCGGAAAGGAAAGCAACCATGTCACTCCGTATCGCAGACATCGCCCCCGACTTCACCGCCGAGACCACCGAAGGCACGATCAGCTTCCACGAATGGCTGGGCAAGGGCTGGGGCATCCTGTTCTCCCACCCCAAGGGCTACACGCCGGTGTGCACGACCGAACTCGGCTATATGGCGCGCCTCAAGCCCGAGTTCGACAAGCGCGGCGTCAAGGTCATCGGCCTCTCCGTCGACCCGGTCGAGAAGCACGCGGGCTGGGCCAAGGACATCGCCGAGACGCAAGGCATGGCGCCGAACTTCCCGATGATCGGCGACCCGACGCTCGCCATCTCGCAGCTCTACGACATGTTGCCGGCGTCGGCCGGCAACAGCGCCGACGGGCGCACCGCCGCCGACAACCAGACGGTGCGCAACGTCTATGTCATTGGCCCGGACAAGAAGATCAAGCTGGTGATATCCTACCCGATGACGACGGGCCGCAACTTCGACGAGGTGCTGCGCGTGGTGGATTCCCTGCAGCTGACGGCCAAGCACCGCCTGGCGACGCCGGTCAACTGGAAGCCGGGCGACGACGTCATCATCGCGGGATCGGTGTCGAACGACGAAGCCAAGCAACTCTACCCGCAAGGCTGGAAGGAGCCGAAGCCTTACATCCGCATCGTGCCGCAGCCAGTCCTGACCTGACATCAGCCAAACGACGAGGACTTGGACGGCCAATACTTTGGCGGCGAGGACACAGGAAGTCCCCGCCGCCACGACGGGAATGATCGGTCAACCAGGAAATATTGGTGGGGAACAAAGATGAACACTGCAACCAAACCGCATATCGTCGTGCTGGGAGCCGGTTTCGGCGGCCTGGAACTGACGACGCTGCTTTCCGAAGCGATGGGCGACAGCATCGATGTGACGCTGATCGACCAGAGCGATTCCTTCGTGTTCGGCTTTTCAAAGCTGGACGTGATGTTCGGCCTGAAGACGCCGCAGGCAGTGCGCCTGCCCTACAAAAGCTACGCCAAGCCCGGCGTCAGGATGCTGAAGCGCACGATAACCTCGATCGACCCCGAAAGACGCCGGGTGACCACCAATGACGGCGTGTTCGACGCCGACCACCTCGTCGTCGCGCTGGGTGCCGAATATGATTTCGACGCCACGCCAGGGCTTTCGGGAACCAACGAGTTCTACACCGTGGCGGGGGCGGAGCGGTTGCGCGACGTGCTGCCGACCTTCAGGAAAGGCAAGGCGATGGTCGGCGTCTGCGGGGCGCCCTACAAGTGCCCGCCGGCGCCCAGCGAATGCGTGCTGATGCTGCATGACTATCTGGTCAGGCAGGGCGTGCGCGAGGCCTGCGAGATCGCCCTGGTGCTGCCGCTGGGCAGCCCGGTACCACCCTCGCCCGACACCTCGCGGGCGCTGCTGGCGGCCTTTGCCGAACGCGGCATCAAGTTCGTCCCCACCAGGCGCGTCGCCTCCGTCGACAATGCCCGCAATGTGGCGGTGCTCGACGACGGCACGGAAATGCCGTTCGATCTCTTCCTCGGTGTTCCCAAGCATCGCGTGCCGCCAGTGGTGCTGGAGAGCGGCATGGCCGAGAACGGCTGGATCCCGGTCAACCCACGTACGCTCGAAACAAAATACGAGAACGTCTACGCCGTCGGCGACGGCGCCAACACCGGCACGCCCAAGGCCGGCGTGTTCGCCGAGGGTGCGGCGCGCGCCGTTGCCAGCGGGCTCATCGCAAAACTGCGCCAGAGCGGCAGCGGCTCGCTCTATGACGGCTTCGGCACCTGCTATATCGAGTTCGGCGGCGGCCGCATCGGCAAGGTCGAGGTCGATTTCTTCTCGGGTCCAGCTCCAACCGGCACCTACTACGAACCCTCGGTGGCGCTGCGCGCCGACAAGGAGACCTTTGGATCGAGCCGGCGCTCGCGCTGGTTCGGCCTCTGAGGCCGGAGCATCGAGAGCGCTCGGGGGCCCGGTACCCCCGGCGCGATCCTGCTGCGCGAGGCGCGCAGGCGAGCCCCTACACTGTTTGCGCCAAGGCCTCGCGGCGATCACCTCGTCGACCGGGACTGCAATCTTGGCTATCCTGTCGGCATGACGGTGGTCCACGAGGACACCGCCACGGAGGGATGCTGCGATGGGTGAAACTTCGGCCGGCTTGCCGCGGTACGTGGATGCCGTTCAGCGCTTTCGCATCGAGGATGAAGTCGCGTGCCTTCACGGCGACCCCTCGACCGGCATCAATGCCTATATCGAATGCTGTGGCCGCTACACAGGCGAGAACCGGCTGGCGCTGCGCGCCATCTCCGCCAGCGGTGAGCTCAAGGAATTCTCGTTCGACGATCTCGCCGACATGTCGGCCCGCGTCGGCACCATGCTGAAGGAAGCCGGCGTCGGCCCCGGCGATGTCGTCGCCGGCATGCTGCCGCGTATTCCCGAACTTGTGGCGCTCATCCTCGGCACCTGGCGCATTGGCGCGGTCTATCAGCCGATGTTCACCGCCTTCGGCCCAAAGGCCATCGACCAGCGGCTGAAGACCAGCGGCGCCAAGCTCGTCGTCACCAACATGGCCAATCGCGGCAAGCTCGACGAGGTCGAGGACTGCCCTCGCGCCGCGACCATCCTTGGCCAGGGCGAAGCGTTGCCGGCCGGCGACATCGATTTCCGCGCTGCGCTGGCTGCCGCCTCGACAATCTGCGAGCCGGTGCTGCGCAAGGGCGACGACCTGTTCATGATGATGTCGACCTCGGGCACGACCGGCCTGCCCAAGGGCGTGCCGGTGCCGCTGCGCGCGCTGCTGGCCTTCGGCGCCTATATGCGCGATGCCATCGGGCTCACCCAAGACGACGTCTTCTGGAACATTGCCGATCCGGGCTGGGCCTACGGCCTCTACTACGCCATCACTGGCCCCTTGCTGCTCGGCATCGCGACGACCTTCAACGAGAGCGCCTTCACCGCCAAAAGCACCTACGACCTCATCGAGCGCCTTGGCGTCACCAGCCTTGCCGGGTCGCCGACCGCCTTCCGCCTGCTGCTGGCCGAAGGGCCGCAGGCCGCTGCCCGCATCAAGGGCCGGCTGCGTGTGGTGAGCAGCGCCGGCGAACCGCTCAACCCGGAAGTGATCCGCTGGTTCGACGCCCATCTCGGCGTGCCGATCCATGACCATTACGGCCAGACCGAGAACGGCATGATGGTCAACAACCATCACGGCCTGTCGCACCCGGTGCGTCCGGGATCGGCCGGCTTTGCCATGCCGGGCTACCGCATCGTCGTGCTGGACGAGGCGGGCCAGGAGCTTGGCCCCAACCAGCCCGGCATCCTCGCCGTCGACATCGCCAACTCGCCGCTGTGCTGGTTCGACGGCTACCACCAGGCGGAAACCCCCGCGATTTCGGGCGGCTATTACCGCAGCGGCGACACGGTCGAGTTCGAGCCGGACGGCTCGGTCAGCTTCATCGGCCGCGCCGACGACGTCATCACCTCGGCCGGCTATCGCATCGGGCCGTTCGATGTCGAAAGCGCGCTGATCGAGCATCCCGCGGTCAACGAGGCGGCCGTCGTCGGCGTGCCCGATCCGCAGCGCACCGAAATCGTCAAGGCTTTCGTCATCCTGGCATCTTCGTTTCGCGGCAGCCCGGAACTCGCCGAGGAACTGGCGCAGCATGTCAGGAAGCGGCTCTCGGCCCACGCCTATCCGCGCGAAATCGATTTCGTCAGCGAACTGCCGAAAACGCCGAGCGGCAAGATCCAGCGGTTCTTGCTGAGGAAGGCCGAGGTGGAGAAGCGCAAACGGGACTGATGCAGGGAGGACACGGCGCCAAGGCTGCGCCGCGCTCCCTGTGTTTCTCCGAAGCCTGATCTTTTTTTCAACATGCTCGTTGCGCATTGTCTTCCGGATAAGACCGAAATTTGGGGTATGTCATGCGGTTGGTGTGGACCATCATCTTCGCGCTCGCGACCGGCACGGCTTTCGCGGCCTCGCCCGAGGACGACTATATCGCCGCACGCGACAAGGCGATTTCCGCTATCGCGGCAATGGAAAGCGCGAACGAACCTGTTGAAACGCTCGATGCCGCCGGGACGAAGGCGCTGGCCGATCTCGAAAAGCGTCTGTCCGCCATTCTCGGCCCGCTGGCGGTTGCGGGTTTTCCGGCGACCGGCACGATCAATATCGAAAGCCTGAGCGACTCCGATATCGGCTTCGGCATGCTCGACGGATTGCGATATGCCAAAGGTGACGACGGCCCGAGCCTCGTGGCAACGACGCGGGGGCTGCTCGAGCGCTGGCTCCAGTCGAGAGCCGCCGAGATGGACGCGAGCTTCAGACTGCCCGCCGGCATCGATGCGGCGCTGAAGCTCGATGCCTTCTACACCCAGGCCATCAACAGCGACGCCGCGTTCACGGGGACGCTCGACTTTCCGCTGAAGAAACCTGAAGGCGCCGACATCGCCCTTGCACGGCTCGGCGGCTGGGCGCAGGACATCGGACCGAACCCCGACCAGCAGGTCATCGTCACCATCGTCAAGGGCAACAGCGTCATGATCGCCTCGGCGCCCGCGGCACCGCCTGTTCCGAAGATCGCGGCCTGCGACGCCCTGTGGGCCTCGGCGGACGCCGCCGCCCAGAAATTCCAGGAGGCCTACCAGGCCTCGGATCTCAAGGACCAAGAGTCGTATGATGCCGGCAATGCCGCCTGGGAAAAAGGTGATGCCGACTATCGCGCCTGCATGGGCGAGCACCTGCCAGGCGAGGCGGTCTTCCCGGCACTGCTCGCCCAAGCCCAGGAGCTTGCCGACCACATGGCCGGCAAGTAGGCCTCCTCCCGGCGCATCGGCGCCGCGCCTCCTCAGCCCCGTTGCTTCCGGTCCAGTGCGCCGGTCATCGTGCTGCGCCGACCTTGCCTCGGCAGGGTGGCTCGGCGAGGCAAGGCTCGGTCAGGCGCTAGTCCTTGGCGCGATAGGCTTCCGGGACGACGAACACTTCGTCGGCCCGGCCATAGCCGCCGTCGGCGACTTCCTCCACCAGCACCATCGTGTAGGGCCTTGCGGCTTCGCCGAAGAAGTCGACGAACATCGCGGTCGTTCGATGGATGAGGTCTTCCTTCTGCGCCTTGGACAGAGCCGCCTGCGGCATCTTGATGTTGGCGAATGGCATGATCGTTTCCTTTGCTCTCGAAGTTGATGTCAGGCAGTGGGATGGAGCAGGTCGGCAAGGCCGATCCGTTCCATGAGTTGCGCGCGGACGCGATCGGCAACGCCATTGACGATCGTCGCGCCATCGTCCGAGGGGTCGATGTGGACGCGCAGCGGGCGCCTTCCGTGCGGCATCGCGACGAGGTCGACGATGGCCGCCGCGATATCAGCCGGATCGGCGTTAGCCGGCTCAAGCGCGGCCAGTCCCTTCAGCACCCGATCATCGACCCCGGCGTAGGGCCCGGACCAGTAGAGCGCGGCGCGCTCCGCATCCGCGGGCGCCGCCGCATGGTGAAAATGCTCGGTGCCCTTGGTGAAGGCGCCCGGCACGACGATGGTCGTCTCGATGCCGAAGCGGGCAAGTTCCAGCGCATAGCTCTGCGCCAGCGCATCCATGCCGGCCTTGGCCGCGAAATAGGCCGCAAGGAAGGGCGGGGTTCCGCCACGCGTGCTGCTCGAACCGACCCAGATCATCTGGCCCCGGCCAAGAGAGCGCATATGCGGCAAGGCCGCCCGGTTGACACGCTGGGTGCCGACGACGTTGACGTCATAGAGCTGTGCCAGCTGTTCGGGCGCGAATGCCTCGGTCGGTCCAAACCCCATGTGCCCGGCATTGTGGATGAGCACGTCGAGCTGGCCGGCCTCGCTGAGGATCAGCCGGACCGCCGTCTCGGCCGAAGCGTCCGAGGTGACATCGAGCGCGATGGCCTTGAGCGCCACGCCCTCGTCGCGGGCGAACTTCTCGATTTCGGCTGCCGCAACACCGCCGCGCGCCGCCGGGTCGCGCATCGAGGCATAGACCGTGTGGCCAGCTTTCGCCAGCGCCCGCGCCGTCATTGCGCCGAAGCCGCTGGAGGCACCTGTGATCAGAATTGTCTGTTGCATGATTGTCTCCTCAGACCACGCCGCCATTGGCGCGGATGATTTGCCCGTTGACCCAGCCGCTGTCCGGCCCGGCCAGGAACGACACCAGCCCGGCAATGTCGTCGGGCTGGCCGAGCCGGCCGAGCGGGATCATCTTGCCGATGGCCTCGATCTGCGCCTCGCTCTTGCCGTCCGTGAACAGGGCGGTCTCGATCGGCCCCGGCGCCACCGCATTGACGGTGACACGGCGCGCGCCAAGCTCCTTGGCCAGGATGTGCGTCATCGCCTCGACGCCCGCCTTGGTGGCGGCATAGACGCCGTAACCCGGCTGATAGAGCCCGACGACGCTGCTCGAGAAATTGATGATGCGGCCGCCGTCGCGAAGCCGGCGCGCGCCTTCCCGCATGCCGCGGAACACGCCGCCGAGATTGATCGCGATTTGCGTATCGAAAGACGCGTCGTCGGTCTGCACGATCGGCGCCGTCTTCATGATGCCGGCATTGTTGACGAGAATGTCGATGCCGCCAAATGCCTTCTCGCCGGCGTCGAACAGCGCGGCGATGCCGGCCGGATCGGCGATATCGGCCTGCACGGCGATCGCCTTGCCGCCGCCGGCTTCGATCGCACGCACAAGCTCTTCGGCCTCCGCGCGTCCCCTTGCATAGTTGACGACGACGGCGACGCCGTCGCGGGCGAGCCGCTGTGCGATGGCGGCACCGATGCCCTTGGAGGCGCCGGTCACGATCGCGGCTCTGGTTTGATTGCCCGTACTTGTCTGCTGATTTGCCATGGACGTGTCTCCGTGTTGTTGGTGACGCAGATATAGGCCAAGCGATCTTCCGGATAATCAGCCGCCTATTGACATCACTATTCGGAAACTGCGAACAACGAGCATGGATCGTCTGGACACCATGCGGCTCTTCGTTCGCGTCCTGGAGCGGCGCAGCTTCACCGCTGCTGCCGCCGATCTCGCCCTGCCGCGTTCGACCGCGACGGAAGCGATAAGGCGGCTGGAAGAGCATCTCGGGGCGCGCCTGCTCGAGCGAACGACACGGCAGGTGAACGCCACCCAGGACGGCGAAGCCTATTACCGGCGCTGCCTGTCGATCCTTGCCGAAATCGAGGACGCCGAGGCCGCTTTCCGCAATGCCGAGCCCTACGGGCTGCTGCGCATCGACGCCAGCACACTGCTTACCCGCACATTCCTTTTGCCGCGCCTGCCGGAGAGTTTCTTGCCCGCTATCCCCGCATCGACCTACAGATCGGCCAGAGCGACCGGCTGGTCGATCTCGTGCGCGAGGGCGTCGACTGCGTGATCCGCGTCGGCGAACCGCCCGACAGCGGCATGATCATGCGGCGGCTGGCGATGGTCCGCGAGATCACCTGCGCCAGCCCCGCCTATCTCGAACGGCACGGCACGCCGGCCTCCCCCGATGCGCTCGATGGCCATGAGGCGGTGGGGTTCGTCTCGTCGCGCACCGGCGAGACCCTTCCGTTCGAATTCACCGTCGGCGCCAAGACTCGCGAGGTCAGGCTGCCGGGCCGCGTGGCGGCCAACAATTCGGACACCGCCGCCGACCTGGCGCGGCTTGGGCTCGGCCTCATCCAGGCGCCGCGCTATCGCTTCGAGAAGGACCTTGCCGACGGGACGCTCGTCGAGGTGCTGGCCGGCTACCCGCCCTCGCCGACGCCGCTGTCGGCACTTTACCCGCAGAACAGGCAGCTCTCGCCGCGGCTTCGCGTCTTTCTCGACTGGGCGTCGCGCATCTTCGCCGAGGCGAACCTGTAGCGCCCGGCCTCGGTTGAGCACAGCCTGAGCCGTTCCAATCCATCCACGCCCGGTATAGAAATTTCTTTTCTGGCATGGAAGGTTAAATTTAAGCGTTTGCTACTACGATCGGCTGGCGGGCTATTGTCCAGGAAAGGTATGCAGGTCGAATTGGCCACAACGGGATTCAGTCTCGGCCGCGTGAGGCAGGCCGTTTTTTCCTCCGCCAACTTGCCGGCGGCGATTGCTTTTGTTGTGCTCATGGTCTGCGCCGTCATTGCCGACCAGCAGAACAGAAGGGTTTCCGATCAGCTGGCGCGCGCTGATGTGCTGGCCAAGGTCAACGTCATCCGCGCCAAGCTGGAAGGCAACATAAACGGCAATCTTCAGCTTGTTCAGGGGCTCGTCTCAGCCATCGTTACAGAGCCCTACATGGGCCAGCAGAGATTTGCATCGCTCGCAGGCAATCTGTTCGAGCAGAAATCGCAGTTGCACAACATCGCCGGCGCACCAGACCTCGTTATCTCGCTGATGTTCCCGATGGAGGGCAACGAGAAGGCAATCGGGCTCGATTACCGCAAGAACGAGGAGCAACGCCTGGCTGCGCTTCGGGCGCGCGATCAGCGCGCTCTGGTATTTGCCGGACCGGTCAAGCTGGCGCAAGGCGGGCGCGGCTTC
The DNA here is from genome assembly GCF_056404935.1 of Mesorhizobium sp. P2_A8. Taxonomy (NCBI): domain Bacteria; kingdom Pseudomonadati; phylum Pseudomonadota; class Alphaproteobacteria; order Hyphomicrobiales; family Phyllobacteriaceae; genus Mesorhizobium; species Mesorhizobium sp. P2_A8. The sequence goes on along the minus strand of NZ_JBFUDB010000011.1, from coordinate 163,240 downwards.
ATCGGCCGCATCCCGGTCTTCGTGCCGACGGCGGGCGGCGGCGACCGCTTCTGGGGCATCGTCTCGGCGGTGGTCGACGTCGACCGGCTCTACGCGGCGAGCGGACTGGCCGACCCCGATCTCGACATCGATGTCGCGCTCACCGGCAAGGATGCGCTGGGCGGCGGCGGCGAACGTTTCTTCGGCAACGGCAATGTCGTCGCCGGCAATCCCGTGTCGGCCGATGTGCAATTGCCTTCAGGCTCCTGGCAGATCTCGGCCATCCCCAAGGGTGGCTGGCCGGCTCCGAAAAATGAGTGGACCTTGCGGGCGCTCATGGCACTTGCCGGCGCGCTGGTGGTGCTGCCGATCCTGGTGGCCGGGCGGCTGTTCGGCGAACGGCAAAAGAACTACGCCGAGTTGAGGCGCCTGTCCGGTCGCCTGGAGCTGGCGCTGGAAGCCTCGGGCATCGGCGTCTGGGAGCACGACCTCGCCAGCAACGAACTGCTGTGGGACGACCGCGTCAACGAAATCTACGGCAAGCCGGCCGACGGCAAGCCGCGCGGCTATGCCGACTGGGCGCAGGCGATCCACCCCGAGGACATCGAGCGGGCAAGGCAGGACTTCGATTCGGCCGCGGCGACAAAAGGCCCCTACTTCTCACAATACCGGCTCCTGCGCCCCGACGGCGCCGTCCGTCATGTGCGCACGCGCGCAAGCTTCTTCCAGGACATCAGCGGCACGCCCAAGCTGATCGGCGCCGAATGGGACGTAACCAGCGACGTGCTGCTCAACGAGAACCTCATTCGCGAGCGCCAGCTGTCGGAATCGAAGAACGCCGAACTGAAGCTCGCCAAGGCGCATATCGAGCATGTGGCGCTGCACGATTCGCTGACCGGCCTGCCCAACCGGCGCTATCTCGACGAGATGCTGGCCGAAACCGACCAACACGAGCGCATGGCGCTGCTGCATCTCGACCTCGACCGCTTCAAGCAGATCAACGACACGCTCGGCCACGCAGCGGGCGACGCCATGCTGATGCATGCCTCGAAAGTCATCACGGCCAATGCCGGTTCTGCCGATTTCGTTGCGCGCATCGGTGGCGACGAGTTCGTCGTGGTGAGCCATGGGCGTGACGATGACGAGCTCTCGGCACTCGCCGACCGCATCATCGAGGAGATGCGCCAGCCTGTCGAATATCGGGGCCATCAGTGCCGGTTCGGGGTCAGCATCGGCATTGCCGCCAACAGCGGCGTCGACGCAAAGCAGCTGCTCGTCAACGCCGATCTCGCGCTTTACCGGGCGAAGGGCCGTGGCCGCAACCGCTACGAGTTCTTCAACGAAGAGCTCCAGAGCGAGATCGTGCGGACCAAGCAGATCGCCGATGAGATCCTGGGTGGGCTGGAGCGGAACGAATTCATCGCTTACTTTCAGCCGCAGTTCGACGCCAGGACGCTCGAGATCGTCGGTGTCGAAGCGTTGTCGCGCTGGAAGCATCCGCGCCGCGGCATCCTGGCCCCCGACGCCTATCTCAAGGTGGCCGAAGAGCTCAATGTCGTATCGCTGATCGACCGCATCGTCCTCAAGGAGGCGCTGGAGAATTTCGAGCGCTGGTCGCGCAGCCATCTCAATATCCCCCGCGTTTCGGTCAACGTCTCGGCCAGGCGCCTGGAGGACAAGGACCTCATCAAGGGTCTGCGCCAGCTCGCCATCAAGGAAGGAACCGTGTCGTTCGAGCTGGTGGAGTCCATCTTCCTTGACGAGAACGATGATCTGGTCACCTGGAACATCGAGCACATCAAGGAACTCGGCATCGACATCGAGATCGACGATTTTGGCACCGGCTATGCCTCGATCGTCTCCCTGCTCAAGCTGCGGCCGCGTCGCCTCAAGATCGACCGCCAACTGGTCACGCCCATCACCGGCTCGACGGCGCAGCGACATCTGGTGTCGTCGATCATCGAGATCGGCAAGTCGCTCGGCATCGAAGTGGTTGCCGAGGGCGTTGAGACGATGGAGCACGCGCGCATCCTCAAAGAGCTTGGCTGCGATATCCTGCAAGGCTACTTTTTCGGCCGCCCGATGGAGGCGAAGGCCTTCAAGACCTTCGCCCAGTCGCGCAAATGGCTGGCGGCCGGGTAGCGGCCAGGCGCGCCTACCCTCGCGACATGGCGCCGCGACATCGGAATGTTTCGCACCTATTCGGAAGAATTCGGAACAATTGCTGTAGCCTTTGAGACTCCAGCCCGAAGCTCCCCCAGTCTGAGGCCTGCCGTCATGCCGACGGCATGGAACCCCAGGGAGGGAGCAATGGACGTCGTCACGTCAGTTCCAGACACCGAAAGCGATTTGGCCGTCAGCAAGCAGGCGGCCTATGAACCCCTTTTCAAAAGGCGGGGGCCATCGCGCTTCGAAGACCTCGAACAGGAGCGGCAACACCGAAAGGAAAGGCTTGCCGCCGGCTTCCGCATATTCGCGGCGCTGGGTTTCAGCGAAGGCGTCGCCGGGCATATCACGGCACGTGACCCGGAATTCACCGACACGTTTTGGGTCAATCCGTTCGGCATGCATTTCGCGCACATTACCGTCTCGGACCTCATTCGGGTCGACAGCGCGGGCGACGTGGTCGAGGGCACGATGCCTGTCAATGTGGCCGCGTTCGTCATTCATCATCAGGTCCACGCGGCGCGCCCGGATGTCGTTGCGGCCGCGCACACCCACTCCATCTACGGCAAGGCATGGTCGGCGGTGGGCCGGTTGCTCGACCCCATCACGCAGGACGCCTGCGCGTTCTATGAGGATCACGTCTTCTTCGACGACACGCGGGTGCTGGTCACCGAGGCGAGCGAAGCCGCACGCATCGCCGAGTGCCTTGGTGCACGCAAGGCGGCGATCCTGCGCAATCACGGTCTGCTCACGGTTGGCCAGACCGTCGACGAAGCCGTCTGGTGGTTCATCTCCATGGAACGGTGCTGTCAGGCGCAGTTCCTCGCCGAAAGCGTCGGGACGCCACTGCAGGTCGACCCGGAAAATGCCCGTGCCACCCGCGCGGTGAACGGCACGCCCCTGGCCGGCTGGTTTCAATGCCAACCGCTCTGCGACCGCATCCTCAGGCAACAGCCGGATCTGCTTGGATAGGTCCGCGCGTGGTCGGCTGTTGGCCAGCGAAGGCTTGACCATCAGCCTCCAGCGGCAGGTCCATTCACGACCAGCCTTTTGGCGGCATCGGCCGCGGCGGTGCAATAGTCGCGGTCGCCATGGATCAGGATCATGACCATCGCACCCTCGACCAGCAGGAACAACTCGCGTGCCCGCTCGCGCGGCGATGCCACCTGCGCTTCGGCGAGAAGGGTTGCCAGATGCTGTTCCATCAAGGCTTTGTGCCGACGCGCCATCGAGCGTGCCGGATGGCCGGAGAGATCGGCAAGCTCGATTGCCAGCCGGGTAAATCCCGATCCAGCCCAGCGCGGCTTGGCCGACCATTTGGCCAGTCCACCGAAGAGCTTGTCGACCAGTTGCTCCGGGCCGCCCGACAGGTCGATGCCGTAGGTCTGGAACTCGGCGAAGGCCCGCTCATGCTGTGATGCAAGCACCGCGGTCAGCAACGCGTCCTTGCTGTCGAAATGATAGTAGAGTGTGCGCTTGGTGACGCCTGCGGCACTCGAGATCTCATCCATGCCGACGCGAAAGAACCCCCGACGGCGAAAGAGCTTGTAGGCCGCCTGCAATATGTCTGGCCGGGTCTGGTCGGACGATCTGGGCACGGAGCGACGCTCATACCGATGGATGAATGTATACTCGCTAGTGAATTTACATCCGCGCGCGGGCGACATTCAATGGATCGGTGACAATATTCATCAGGGAGCCGACGATGGACAGGCTGGTCTCCGCAGTACCTGATCTTGGACAATCCACCGATGCTGCAACGTTTCGCGCCCAAACCAAGGCTTCACCGGCGCCCTTGCGCTTGAAAAACATGACCTGCATCGAGGATCTTCGGCAAGCGGCCCGTCGCCGCGTTCCCAAGCCCTTTTTCGACTATGTCGAGGCAGGCGCCTATTCCGAACAGACCTTGCGCGCCAACAGCGCGGATCTGGAGCGTATGACGTTCCGCCAGCGCGTACTGGTCGACGTTTCGCAACGGGACACCGCGACAACGATCCTCGGCGAGAAGGCCTCGCTTCCGATAGCGCTGGCACCGATCGGCATTGGCGGGATGCAGTGGGCCGATGGGGAAATTCTCGCTTGCCGCGCCGCGCAGGCGGCCGGTGTCCCCTACACGCTCGGAACGATGTCGATCTGCTCGATCGAGGACGTTGCCGAGGCGGTCGAGAAGCCGTTCTGGTTCCAGCTCTATGTGATGAAGGACCGCGGCTTCGTGCGCTCGCTTGTCGAGCGTGCCGCGGCGGCCCGCTGCAGCGCGCTGGTGCTCACCGTCGACCTGCAGGTGCTGGGACAGCGCCACGCCGACGTGAAGAACGGGCTCTCGGTTCCGCCGTCGCTGAACCTGCGCAATCTTCTCGCACTCGCCACCAGACCCGCCTGGGCCTGGCGGATGCTCACCGCCAGGCGCTGGACGTTCGGCAATCTCGCCGGCCATGTGAAAGGCGAGCAAGGCGTCAAGGAACTCGCGGACTGGGTGTCGCATCAGTTCGATCCCACGCTCAACTGGAACGACGTCGAGTGGATCAGGAGCATCTGGCCAGGCAAGCTCATCATCAAGGGCATTCTCGACGTGGACGATGCGCGCACCGCCAGCAAGGCCGGCGCAACCGCGATCGTGGTGTCCAATCATGGCGGCCGGCAGCTGGATGGCGCACCATCGACGATCTCCAAGCTGCCGGAAATCGTTGAAGCGGTGGGCTGCGAAACCGAAGTGCTGTTCGATGGCGGCGTGCGGTCCGGTCAGGATGTGATGCGCGCGCTGGCACTTGGCGCGAGAGGCTGCCTGGTCGGCCGGGCATACATATACGGCCTTGGCGCCGGCGGAGAGGCCGGTGTGGCAACGGCCATTGAGATCCTTCGCAAGGAACTGTCCGTCACCATGGCGCTGACCGGCACAAGAAGTGTCGACGAAGTCGGCGTGCGGGTGCTGGACCAGCCGAGACCAACTGGATGACGGCCGTCACGATGTCCGGCGGGTCTGCCTGCCGTCCATGCCGTGGGGCACCTCGATTGCCTCGGCGCGGCGCTTCTGGCGGTCGATGTAATCCGTCATGTAGCGGTCGAGGGCGGCCCGGAATTCTACTTCGCGCGGGCGCGGTCTGCTCGCCGGAACCGCCTGGCTGGTCTCAGTCTCAAACTCGAAACGGTCAAAAACAACAGCGGACATTTTCGGCTCTCCTGTCTCGAAACGCGATGACAGGATGAGCCGGGCGCGCATTGTCGTCCCTGGCGCCTGGCCGAATAGTTCTAAAAAGCCCCGAAAATATGCTAGTTTGCACCATGGTGGGGAAGCGGTTTGCCTTCGGCCCGTTCGAGCTCAATCCGGAGGCGGGAACGCTGCTCCGGCAAGGCATGCCCGTTCCCGTCGGCTATCGCGGCGTGCTGCTGTTGGGAGCACTGGTGGAGCGGCCCGGCGAAGTGCTGTCCAAGGCCGAACTGATGGACGCGGCGTGGCCGCACGCGGCCGTCGAGGAAAGCAACCTCTCGGTCCAGATCGCCTCGCTCCGGAGACTGCTTGGATCGGGGTCGGACGACGCCGAGTGGATCGCCACCATCCCCCGTGTCGGCTACCGCTTCGGTGGCGTGGTGGATTGCCTCGACGCGGCCGCGGCCCCACCCGACAGCGCGGAGGCCGGGCCTTCGATCGCCGTGCTGCCCTTTGCCAATCTCAGCGACGATGCCGAGCAGCAATATTTCGGTGACGGCCTCGCAGAGGACATCATCACCCGCCTGGCGCGGCTGCGCTGGCTGTTCGTGTCGGCGCGCAACTCGTCTTTCACCTATGGCGGCAAGCCGGTCGACGTGAAGCAGATCGGGCGCGAGCTCGGCGTGCGCTATGTGCTCGACGGAAGCGTGCGCCGCTCAGGACAGCGGCTCAGGATCAACGCCAGGGTGAGCGACGCCGACGCCGGGCGCCAGATCTGGGCGGAGCGCTATGATGCGGAGATCGCCGACTTCTTCGCGCTGCAGGACGAGATTGCCGAGAGCGTGATCGGCGCCATCGAGCCCAGGCTCTACGTGGCCGAGCAGGAGCGGTTCCAGAGCCGGTCGCCCGGCAGCCTCGACGCCTGGGGGTTCGTGATGAAGGCGATGCCCTATGTCTGGACCTGGGCCTCCCTGCCGGATTTCGAGATCGCCGAGCGGCTGCTCAAGAAAGCCATCGACATCGACCCCGACTATCCGCGCGCCAACTGCCTGATTGCCTGGGGTCTCGCAGCAAAGGCGATGCTTGGGCTGGCTGATGCCGAAGCGGCCTTGCCGACCGCCCACGACATGGCGCAACGGGCAATCCGCAGCGACCCCGAGGACCCCTGGACGCACTTCGCCACGGGCTTCGTGCATATGGCCTCGCGCCGTTTCGATCCGGCCGTGAAGGCCTTGTCCGAGGCGATCACCCTCAATCCGAGCCTGGCCTATGCGCATATGATCCTTGGATCGACCTATGCCTATGCGGGGATGCCCGACGACGGCCTGCACCATGTCGCGCTGGCCGACAGGCTCAGCCCGCGCGATTTCACCCAGGCGGGCAGCCTTTCCGTCATTGGGCTCTGTCATTTCATGGCCGGGCGCTACGCCGAAGCAGCCGAGTTCGAGCGGCGGGCGGTGGATCTCAGGCAGAATTTCGGCACGGCCTGGCGCACATATGCCGCCTCGGCCGGCATGGCGGGCGATCGCGCCACCGCGGCCCACGCGCTATCGCAGGCACGACGCCTGCAACCAACCGTCTCCGTGGACTGGGTCGAGAAGTACCACCCCATCGTCCACGAAAAGGATCGTGCGCTCTATATCGAGGGGCTGCGCGTCGCCGGGCTCGACTGATCGGAGAGGCCGGCTCCGTCGTTGCGGAGAGATTCAGCAGAATTTCAGAAATTTTCCGGTACGCGCGCTTTCCTTGGCTTCATTGTTCTCACAACGAAACGGAGGAGGTCGAACATGTCACCGAATGAGAGCATGCGCCAAGCCGCCCGGCATGAACTCCTGGAATTTGCGTCCAGCGTCATGGCTGGGTCCCCTTGTGCCCCCATGCCTGGAACAATGTTCGAAATGCTCGAGATCATGGCCGAGGAGAGGCGTATGGCTTCCAGCCAAAGTGAAGGCGGGTCAAATTCTCCTGAACCCTTGACGTCCGCGCCGATTGAGACCCCAATCAGGCAGCGTTTGGTCGAGCTGGTCAGATCGGCATTCAATGTCGCGAGAAAACCCAGGGCACGTGGCACTTGGCAGTTGCGAGCTTGATCTTGCCCGTGGGCTGCTGCTGCGCGATGGGAAACCCGTTGCTCTCCGCTCCAAGGCTTTTGATCTGCTGACCTACCTCAGCGGGAATGTTGGGCGTGTCGCGACAAAGTCGGAACTGATGTCAGCGGTGTGGCCCGATGTCTTTGTGACCGAGGACTCACTGACGCAGGCTGTCAGGGAGTTGCGAAAGGCGCTGCACGACGAAAGCCAAACCATTATCCGCACGGTCGCCAAACGCGGCTACATCCTCTCTGTTCTCGATACGCCGGAGCAAGAGCGCTCCGGACAGCCGAGCGTGGCGGTACTGCGTTTCAGCAATGAAGGTGCGCCGGAAGACACCCCTTTGGTCGACGGTTTCGCCGAGGACATTGTCAATGCGCTGGCTCGCTTCGGAACAGTCGTCGTGCTGGCGCGCAATTCCGGATTTGCATTTGTCTCGGATTCCGCTTCCGATTGGCGTGCCGTTGGCGACAGCCTGGGCGCAACCTATCTGGTTCGCGGTAGGGCGACGACTCGCGCAGACGGCATGCGGGTCACGATCAGTCTCGTCGCTGCTTCGACGGGTGGAGTCCTCTGGAGCGATACTTTTTCCGCGTCCGGCGGCGAGATCTTCGACATTCAGGAAGAAATCGCCCGCCGTGTGGTGAACCGGCTGGTGGCTCGGCTCGACGACGCGGGTGTCAAGCACGCAACGCCAAAACCTCCCGAGAGCCTGGCCGCATACGAGCTTCTCCTGCGTGGGCTGGCCCGGCTGCGCGGTTATGGTGATGGTGACAATGAGGCTGCGCGCGATCTTTTCCAGGCTGCGGTCGAAAAGGACCCGACTTATGCCTTGGCGCATTCCTATATCGCGCTCGCCGATCTCATTATCGGTGGCTATGCCGAGGCATCCCCAGCATCGCTTGGTTCAGTGATCTACCGCGCGGAGTGTGCGGTGACCTTGGCACCGGAAGAGCCACGCTGCCATCGCGTACTCGCCCAGGCTTTGATCTATGCGCGTCGGTTCGACGCGGCTGAACATCACCTTCAACGCGCGCTCGACCTCAATCCATATGACGCCGATACGATTGCGCAAATGGGGTTCTTGCTGACGATGAGAGGCAGGCCTCTTGAAGCACTCGCGGCGCTTGACAGTGCAATACGGATCAACCCGATCCATCCGGACTGGTACCACTATGATCGCGCCATCGCGCTATACTCCGTTGGAGATTACAGGGCCGCGCTTGTCAGCATGTCCAAAGTCCCCTCGAAGACCCCCTGGCGACTTACAAGACTGGCGGGGTGCCACGCTCAACTCGGCGATCTCAAGGAAGCTCAGCGCATTATGGCGGAGGTCAAGCGGATAGCGCCGGATTATTCGCCATTGCAGTTTGCGCAAACCGGGATCGCATTCGAACATGAGAGTGATGTCGAACATCTCGTTGCCGGCGTCGCGAAAGCACTCGCAGCCTATGAAGAGCAACCCTAGGCGGCGCCAACGGTGCAGCCTTCGCCTTGGAAAGGCAGCTTCTCGCCGGGAGCGCTGGCCCAAGCTGCCGATCGATGGTGAACGAACCTGCCTCATCCCAGCAAAATCCGTCGTTCTCCGAGAGGCGGCGCGTTCTATGATCAGCATCTCCTTGGTGGCGATGTCGCGATGGTCGGTCGGCTCGTCCAGCACCAGGCGGCGAGTGCCCCGCAGCGCCTGGCCGGTGCGGGCTGGAACAGGAAAGCCTGAGCGCCGCCAGGCGCCCAGGCCGTCATCTCGGTGATCCGGGTTCAGTTCTTGCTGGTGGCCGCCTGTTCGATGAGCTTGGCAACCGCGCCGGGATTGGAGACGTAGACTGCGTGGCTGCCGGGCACTTCAACGACCGTCGCCTGGGCGCGGCTTGCCATGTTGCGCTGCGCCGGCGGTGGGATCATCCGGTCGTCGGTGGCGACAAGATACCAACTGGGCTTCACTTTCCAGGCCGGAGCGGTGACCTTGCCTTCCAGCGCCGCCACACCCCAAGGCACCTGCGAGTCCGCCATGAAGGCGGCGAGCGAGGGACGGACATCGGCGGCGAACGAGGCGGCGAACTTCTCCTTGTCGAGCATCAGGAAGCCGTCGACGGGCGGCAGGATCGGCGGCACCGACGCTCCGGGCGGCGGGTTGGCGATCAGGGTCGAAACCGACTCGCCGGCATCCGGCGCGAAGGCCGCGATGTAGACGACGCCCGCCACCTTGGGATCGGTGCCGGCCTCGGACACCACGACGCCGCCATAGGAGTGGCCGACCAGGATGACGTTGCCGGGAGCGGCGGCGATGGCGCGTTTGGTGACGGCGACATCGTCGGCGAGCGAGGTCGTCGGGTTCTGCACGATGGTCACGTCATAGCCGTCCTTCTTGAGGATCTGGTAGACCCCGTCCCAGCCGGAGCCATCGACGAAGCCGCCATGCACGAGGACGACGGACTTTGCTGCGGTGTTCGACATCTGAGTTCTCCTGTTCAAATCGTTGGTTGCAGGAGGACTATGCGGCAGGGCTGGCGGGCGCGCTTTGAGGCGACTTTCAGGCTCTCTTGATTTTACCTTGAGACCGCTTTGATTTTGCGTCCACGACCCGGCTAAAGTGTCAGGCGTCGCAATTCCCGCGGTCTGGAGCAGCAATTTGCCGTATCTCTTCGAGGATTTCGCCCTGGATGGCGATCGGCGCGAACTGCGTCGCGGCAACGACCTGATCTCCGTCGAGCCGCAGGTGTTCGACCTCTTGCAATATCTGATCCGCAATCGCGACCGGGTGGTCAGTAAGGACGACCTGATCGATGCGGTGTGGCAGGGGCGCATCGTCTCCGACGCGACGCTCGCCAGCCGCATCAACGCCGCCCGCAATGCGCTCCAGGACAGTGGCGAGGAGCAGCGGCTCATCCGCACCATCCTGCGCAGAGGCCTTCGCTTCGTCGGCTCTGTGCGCGAGGAGGCCGAGGCGGCCGCTCCGGTGGAGCAACCGAAGCCTGCCCTGGGCATTCCCGCCCGTCCATCCATCGCCGTGCTGCCCTTCGTGAACATGAGCGGCGATCCCGAGCAGGATTATTTCGCCGACGGCATGGTCGAGGACATCATCACCGGCCTGTCGCGCATCCGCTGGCTGTTCGTCATCGCCCGAAATTCCAGCTCCACCTACAAGGGCCGCGCGGTGGACGTGAAGCAGATCGGCCACGAGCTCGGCGTGCGCTACGTGCTGGAAGGCAGCGTGCGCAAGGTGGGAAGCCGCGTCCGCATCACCGGCCAGCTCATCGACGCGGAGGACGGCAGCCATATCTGGGCCGAACGCTACGACCGCGAGCTGACCGACGTGTTCGCGCTGCAGGACGAAATCACGGTCAGCGTGGTCGCGGCAATCGAGCCCAATCTGCGCCGGGCCGAGATCGAACGCGTCCGACGCGACCGTCCCGACAGTCTCGACGCCTATGATCTGCTGCTGCGCGCGCTGCCCGATGTCTACACCTTCATGCCGCAGGGCGCCGCCAAGGGTCTGCCGCTGCTCGACCGGGCGCTCGCGATCGAGCCGACTTATGCGCTTGCCCACGGCTTTGCCGCCTGGGCGCACCAGACCCTGTTTGTGCGCGGCGGCCTGCAGCCGGAGAACCGCGAGAAGTCGATCCGCCATGCCCATGCGGCGATCGAGCACGGCTCGGGCGACGCGATGGCGCTCGCTCTGGCCGGCTTCACCATTGGCCTGGTGGAGCATGACCGCGGGCTGGCCGACGAGGCGTTTGCGCAGGCTTTGGCGCTCAGTGCCTCCTGCGCCTTCGTCTATACCTTCGGCTGCGTGCCGGTGGCCTATGGCGGCAACGCGGCGCGGGCAATCGACTGGTGCGAGCAGGCGATGCGGCTCAGCCCCCTCGACGCCATGAGCTGCGTGCCGCAAGGCATCATCGGCTTCGGCAACTTCCTGTCCGGCAGGCACGAGCAAGCCGTCACCGCCGGCCGGCGGGCGGTGGAACTGAACCCCGGCTTCAGCATCCTGCACGGATGGCTGGCGGCGCCGCTGGCCAGGCTCGGGCGGCTCGACGAGGCAAAGGGAGCGGCGACACGGCTCTTGTCGCTCGATCCGCATTTCAGCATCGGCCGCTGGTCCGCGGCCGTCGGACTTGCGCCCGATATCATCGATGACGTGACCGATGCCATGCGGACGGCGGGATTGCCGGCTTAGCCGATGAGGAACCGATGGCGGCTATGGACAATAGCCGCCCTGCCCGCTCAGCTCCGCAAGCCCGGCGCTTCGTGCCCCGTCCGCTCGACGTATTCGGTATAGCCGCCGCCATAGGTGTGGATGCCTTCGGGCGTCAGTTCCAGCACGCGGTTGGAGAGCGCCGCCAGGAAATGCCGGTCGTGCGAGACGAACAGCATGGTGCCTTCATACTGTGAGAGTGCCGTGATCAGCATCTCCTTGGTGGCGATGTCGAGATGGTTGGTCGGCTCGTCCAGCACCAGCAGGTTGGGCGGGTCGAACAGCATCAGCGCCATCACCAGCCGCGCCTTCTCGCCGCCTGACAGCACGCGGCATTTCTTCTCGATCTCGTCGCCGGAAAAGCCGAAGCATCCGGCAAGCGCGCGAAGCGGCGCCTGGCCGGCCTGTGGGAACGCGTCCTCCAGCGTCTGGAACACGGTGCGCTCGCCTTCCAGCAGTTCCATGGCGTGCTGGGCGAAATAGCCCATCTTGACGCTCGGGCCGCGCGCCACAGTGCCGGTGTCCGGTTCCGAGGCGCCGGCGACCAACTTCAGCAGCGTCGACTTGCCGGCGCCATTGACGCCCATGATGCACCAGCGCTCGCGGCGGCGGACCTGGAAGTCCAGCCCCTCATAGATGCTGCGGCTGCCATAGCCCTTGTGGACGTTCTTCAGCGTCACGACATCCTCGCCGCAGCGCGGCGCCGGCTGGAAATCGAAGGAAACCGTCTGGCGGCGCTTGGGCGGCTCGACGCGATCGATCTTGTCCAGCTTCTTCACCCGGCTCTGCACCTGCGCGGCATGTGACGCCCGCGCCTTGAAGCGCTCGATGAAGGCGATCTCCTTGGCCAGCATCGCCTGCTGGCGCTCGAACTGCGCCTGCTGCTGCTTGTCGGCGATCGCCCGCTGCTGCTGGTAGAATTCGTAATTGCCGGAATAGGCGGTCAGCGAGCCGGCGTCGATCTCGACCACCTTGTTGACGATGCGGTTCATGAACTCGCGGTCGTGCGAGGTCATCAGCAGCGCGCCGTCATAGTTCTTCAGGAAGGATTCCAGCCAGATCAGGCTCTCGAGGTCGAGATGGTTGCTCGGCTCGTCGAGCAGCATGGCGTCGGGGCGCATCAGAAGAATGCGGGCCAGCGCCACCCGCATCTTCCAGCCGCCGGACAGCTTGCCGACATCGCCGTCCATCATCTCCTGGGAAAAGCCGAGACCGTCGAGCACCTCGCGGGCGCGGCCGTCCAGCGCATAGCCATCGAGTTCCTCGAAACGGTGTTGCGCCTCGCCATATTTTTCGATGATCTCGTCCATCTGGTCGGCCTGTTCGGGATCGGCCATGGCCGCCTCGAGCGCGGCCATCTCGGCCGCCACGTCGCTGACCGGCCCGGCGCCGTTCATCACTTCGGCCACCGCGCTGTGGCCTTCCATGTCGCCGACATCCTGGCTGAAATAGCCGATGGTGACGCCGCGATCGACCTGCACCTGGCCTTCGTCGGGCTGCTCCTGCCCGGTGATCATGCGAAACAGCGTCGTCTTGCCGGCGCCGTTGGGGCCGACAAGGCCGACCTTCTCGCCCCTCTGCAGCGCCGCCGACGCCTCGATGAAGACAAGCTGGCGGCCGTTCTGCTTGCTGATGCTTTCCAGTCTGATCATGCGGTGTCCGGGGCTTGGAGCTTGGAGGGATTTTCCCCGGGGCCATACGCGATGGCGAGCGCCAGAGGAAGAGGCGCAAGCGCCGCAGTGGCGGGACGTTTTGCCATCTCCCCCTGCGGGAGAAGGACCGTCCCCAGACACAACCCAGAAACAAGATTCAACAGTTCGGAAAAACTGGCGAAAAGATCGGCTGGCATAACCACCCCGCGGCGGCCGGAAAATGGTCGCGGCACAACGCGAACGGGATGGTTATCGGCAATGCAACGAGGTTCCAACCGATGGATGGGTGCCCTGCTCGGCATGTCGCTCGCCGTCACCGCCATCGGACCGTCGGAAGCCGCGATCACCCGCAGCGAACAATGCGACCGGCTCAGTCTTCAATTGGACCAGGCCATCCAGACCACAGCCGAGACGGCCGAGGTCGCCGAGGCAACGACGCTGCAGAAGACGGCCGTCCGCTTCTGTGCCGAGCGCAAGCAGGCGCAAGGCATCAGGACGCTCGCCAACGCTCTGAAGCTGCTTGGGGTGACACCGGACGATCAAGCCCCGTGATATCGAACATTTGAAACCAGTTTTTGAAGCCCAGACTTTCAACATACAGACCCCAAGGCATGTCAAAAAGGCACACCGGCAAGAAACACGGCGACAAGCACGCCAAGGCTTATTGATCCCCGCTCTTCCTGACTTCCTCCCGGGAAAAGGCCGCACTCGCGAAAGCGAGGGCGGCTTTTTCTTGCGCGCAATTCAGGAAAAATGTGCAGCGGCTGTCCGCCCGGAATTGCGTAAAATCAAATCCTTACAACGGTTCAACGATTCAGACGTTGAACCGCTCGAGACCAGACTTCGGCTGAACCTGCGCTGCGCCGAAGGGCCTCACTTCCTCCCCTGCGGATAGATCGTCTCGCCGCGCGTCAGCATCGCGACGAAGGTCTCGATCTTCTTCCTGCGGCCGGCCTCGGTCTTCATGTTGTGGGTGCGGAAGGCGAGCGCGAAGCGGTTCTGCGCGCTGAGCTTTGCCAGCATCTCCTTCGCCTTGGGTTCCGCGTCGATCGCCGCAAGCAGATCGTCGGGGATCTTCATCTCCTTGCCGCTGCCATAGGCGCGCGCCCAGCGCCCATCGGCCTTGGCCGCCTCGACCTGCTTGAGCCCATGCTCGGTCATGCGGCCTTCCTCGACCAGCCGCGCGACATTGTCGACGTTGATCAGGCTCCAGATGCTCTTCTTGCCGCGCGGCGTGTAGCGCTGCAGGAAGCTGTTGTCGTCCAGCCCCTTGCGCACGGCGTCGATCCAGCCGAAGCACAGCACCACGTCGATGGCCTCCTTGGGCGTGATCGACTTCAGTCCCGACCCCACCTTGTGGACCTTGATCCACACCTCGGTTTCCGTGGCGTGGTGCTTGCCGAGCCAGGCACGGAACCTGTCCGCGTCCGGGAACTCCCTGACCTTGTCGGGGTCGACCTTAACCGGCGCCATCAGCACACCTGCCCGTTCGTTGCTCTTGCCGCTCGCATCACTGACATCTTGCCTCCAGCACCGTGCCTAACATCATCCGTCAACAGCGTGACATGGCACCCTGTCGGTTTCCGGCAGCAGAGACCCTTGCCGGCGGATGACGATGGAACGCACCACCCATCGCCGCGTTGCGGCCTCAGTGCAACATCGATGGAGGTTCGCGATGGCGATCCAGACCATTTTCGCCCATGTCAGCTGCTCCAACCTCGAAGCCAGCATCGACTGGTATGAAAAGCTCTTCGGCAAGGCGCCGCTGCGCCGGCCGATGCCGGGCCTGGCCGAATGGCAGTTCAGCGACAGCGCCGAGGTGCAGCTCTTCGAGGACAAGAACAAGGCCGGCACCAGCACGCTGACGCTGGGCGTGCTGCCGCTGGCGCCCGAAAGGCAGAGGCTGGTGGACGCCGGCCTCGAACCCGGCCCGATCGAGGAAGCCGACGATTTCTACATCATGCGCATGCGCGACCCCGACGAGAACCTGGTGGTGTTTGCGAGTGCACAACGCCACTAGGCCGGCGTTCCTTCGCGGCCTCGCCCGAATATATTGCTCCGCCCCGCTGTAGAATTCCCGCAGACCTGCCATGGTCCTGTTCCAAACCTCGGAACATGCCATGAAATCTCTGTTGCTCGCTCTTGTTCTCCTGCCCACAGCGGCCCTGGCCGAACCCATCGAAACCCAAAAAATCATCACGGCGGTGACCGGCGACTTCAACGGCGACGGCGCCGTCGACCTTGCCATGGTGGTGGAGACCCAACCCGGCGATCCGATGGACATCCACTTCTTCCTCAGGGACAAGGAGCACAATTACCTCAAGCCCGTTGAAATCGTGCACGAACAGATCGATGCCGAGTGGAACGGCTACGACCGGCCAGGCTACGAGAACTCCGACACCGAGCCGGAGCTGACCATGCTGCCCAACGGCTCGATCAAATTCTATTTGCCGGCGCCGCCGATCGGCAGTGAGCGCACCAACCAGACGCTGACTATCGCCTACCGCAATGGCGCCTTCATCGTTGCCGGCTTCGCCTATGATTCGCAGGATTACCAGCAGGAGAATGTCGCCAGCGCCTGTGACTACAATGTGCTGACCGGCAAGGGCACCAGCTCGAAGACGCAGCCGGACGGCAGCACCAAGCACAAGACGGTGTCGGGCCAAGGCCAGATCGTTGCCTTCAAGGACTGGAACCCAGGCGACGCCTTCTCCGCTTGCCAGGAATAAGCGGCGCGCCCTGTCCCTCCGGCCGGCGTCAGACCGGCGGCGGTGCCGCCGGTGTCAACCCATGGCGGCGCATGATCTCCATCATCTTGGCCTTGTCCGGCGGGCCACCGGCGGCGGCATAGAACATGGCGAAGATCTCACGGAAATAGTCCGGGCCGATCGCCGCCGGTGTGATGACACACAGTACTGTCGCGTCCGTGGTGCCCTTGTTGTCGAACCGGTGGACGGCGCCGCGTGGAATGCACAGCGCCTCTCCCGGTCCGACCTCGATCGCCTTGCCGTCGACGGTCCAGGTCAGCACCCCGTCGATGCCGTAGATCGTCTCTTCGTAATGATCGTGGCTGTGCGCCGGCGCCAGCAGACGTGATCCGCCGGCCACCTTCAACTCGAAAGCGGCGACGCTGCCGTTCGAACTGTCGCCGGTCACCAGGAAGCGAATGGATAGCCACTTGTCGCCGATGGTTTCGTTGGCTGGATTGATCTGGACGTTCATCACGGACATTGCGCAGAACCCTCCGATAAATTACATTTACTGGCTATCAGTAAACTCAATTTACCGAATCGTCAATGGCCACATCAACGGAAGTTCTCCAGACCAGGACCGAGGATCTGCTGATCGGCGCCCTCCTGCGCGTGCCGGCGCAGGCGATCCAGCGCCGGCTGATCAAGGAACTCAACACAGCCGGTTTCGATGAATTGCGTTTGCCGCATATGGCCGTGCTGCAGTTTCCCGGACCCGATGGCGCACGTCCGGGCACCATCGCCGAGCGCGCCGGCATGAGCAAGCAGGCCATCAACCAGCTGCTCAGCAGTCTCGAAGGGTACGGCTATCTCGTGCGCTCCGACATTCCGGGCGAAGGCGGCGCGCGCGTGGTGCGGTCCACCGAACGCGGGCATGCCGCCTTCTGGAAAATGGTCGACATCCTGCGCGACATCGAGGAGGAGTGGCGCGCCGAGCTCGGACCGGAACGCTTTGCCCAGCTGAAGGCGCTGTTGTTTGTCGTCTGGGACAGCCCGCTGGCGCGCTGAGAGCAGCCATCTGCATTTCCGATAGCGCCATCGGTTTCTTCCGTTTTCCCTTGCCGCACCGAACTGCCAATCCCTGCCTTGTCCCACCAAACAAAGGCAGAGCGAAATGAGCATTTCAAACCAGAAAATCCTGATCGTCGGCGGCGGTTCCGGCATGGGTCTGGCGCTGGCACGGCGATGCGTCGAGGCCGGTGCGGAGACCGTCATCGCCGGGCGCGGCGAGGACCGGCTGCGGCAGGCATGCGAGGCGCTGGGCAACCCCGTGAACCTGAAGGTGGTCGCTGTCGACATCGCGCGGGAGGACCAGGTGGTTGAACTGTTCGCGCGGATCGGCGGGCTCGACCATATCGTCAGCACCGCCGCCGACATCGACGGCGCCTACCGGCTGTTGCCGGAGCTTGACCCGAAGGCGGCGCAACGGGTGGTGGAGAGCAAGTTCTATGGCCCGCTGCTGCTCGCCAAGCATGGTGCACCACGGCTTAGCGTCGCCGGGTCGATGACCTTCGTCTCCGGCATCGCCGCCTATCGGCCGGCAGCACGCGGCTCCGTCGTTGCCGCCGTCAATGCGGCGCTCGAAGGGCTGGTGCGGGCGCTCGCCGTGGAGCTGGCGCCAATCCGCGTCAACGCCGTGTCACCCGGCTGGGTCGACACCACGATCTGGGCGCAGGTTGCCGGCGACAGGAAGACCGAGACGCTGGCCGCGATGGCGCAACGGCTGCCGGTCGGCAGGATCGGCCAACCCGACGATATCGCCGACGCCATCTTCTTCCTGACCGGCAACGGCTTTACCACGGGAACGACCCTGCATGTCGAGGGCGGGCACCGGCTGATCTAGAATGGCCTGGTGTCGGGAATTGCTTTTAAAGCAAGGCCTTGGAGCGGTTCGCCGATTCAGGCTCTGAACTGGTTGGAAAGCGTTCCGAAACAGGCGCCAGCGTGTCGCGCGCGGCGGCAAGAAGCCGCTTGAGCGCCGGCGGCTGAACACGCCGGCGCCGCCAGATCATCACCAGCGGTGCCGTCCGCATCGGGCTGGGCCATGGCAGTTCGGCGAGGTCGCCACGCGCCAGCGCGTCGCTGACGGCAAGGCGCGGAACGAGGCCAAGCCCCGCGCCGGCCGCGACCAGCCGCGCAATGGTGCCGATGCTGCTAACCTCGGCGGCAAGTTTTGGCGCGGCGACACCCGCCTCGGCAAAGGCGGTGTCGAACAGGTGCCGGTAGATGCATCCGGGCTCCGTAGCCACGAAGCGCAGCGTGGCAAGCGCGGCAAGGTCTGATGGCGCGGGCCCCTGCCCCGGAGCCGCGACGAGCACCAGCGGTTCGGCCACGATCGTGCGCCAGGCGAAGCGGTCGGCGACTGCACTCTTGGTGACGTCGCGACGATCGAAGCAGAAGGCGACGTCGATGTCGCCATCCTCCAGCAGGTGCCGCAGCGCGTCGCTGTCCGCCACCTTCATCCGCACGGTGATGTCGGGATGACGGGCCTGAAACCCCGGCAGCCAGGGCGCCAGCCGGGCCGAGGCAATCGTCTCCAGCGCACCGATGGTCAGCGATCCGCTCGCCTGCGCGGCGGCCGCCTGCACGGCCGCGCGCGCCTCGCCATCGAGGCGCAGCAGATCTTCGGCGATGGGCTTCAGCGCCAGTCCCGCCGGTGTCAGGTCGAGGCCCGTCTTCGAGCGCGTGAACAGGGCAGCGCCAAGCTCCGCCTCGAGCGATTGGATCTGATCGCTGACACTCGATTGCGCCAGGTGAACCGCCTCGGCGGCGCGCGTGATATTGCGGCTCCGCGCCACCGCGAGGAAGGTCTTGAGCAGTCTGGGGTGCAACGAAGTGTCCTGGTCGATGCGCTTACTGCAGCTGCGGCTTCTTGAGAAAGCTGCCGCGGTCGGCGGACTTGACGCGCAGCCAGGTTTCGCGGCCGTCGCGCAGCACCCGCATCGGGATCTCCGCGCCGGCCGAACCGCTCTCCCACAGCTTGCGATAGAAATCGGCCAGCCCATCGACCGCGCCGTCGCGGATGTCGGAGATGATGTCGCCCTGGCGCAGGCCGGCCTTGGCGGCCGGGCCGCCTTCGGTCACGCTCATCACCACGACCTTGCCGTCGCTTTCGGCCGACAAGGCGCCGAGCCACGGGCGCGGTGGCCTGGCCACATGGCCGCGCGTCAGGAGGTCGTCGAGAATCGGCGGCAGCAGATCGATCGGCACCACCATGTTGATGTCGGCAACCTCGCCGTTGCGGCTCATCTGCAGGCGCAGCGAACCGATGCCGAGCAGCGAACCGTCGGCGCCGAACAGCCCGGCACCGCCCCAGGACGGGTGCGCGGGTGCGATGAAGATCGCCTCGTCGAGCAGGTACTCCCAATAGCCCGCGAATTCCTGCTTGGTGACGATCTTGGCCTGGACCGAGCGGCCGATGCCGTCGGCAAGCACGACCGCATCGCCGATCCTGGCCTTGCCGGCATCGCCCAGCGCCACCGCCGGCAGCCCGAGCGGCGCCAGCGCCTGCACCAGGCCGAAGCCCGATTCCTGATCATAGGCCAGCGCATGCGCCGGGATGACGCGGCCGTCATGGCTGGTAAGCCAGACCTCTTCCGCTTCGGTGATGAGATAGCCGATGGTCAGCACCAGCCCATCGTCGCGGATGACGACGCCGCTGCCTTCCCTGAGCGTGCCCAGCGCACCGGCGGTGAAGGCATCCTCGGGAACGGTGGCCCGCACGGCAACGACCGAGCGCGAATTGGGATTGAGGGTCATGCTGTCATTCCTGGGTAGGTGATACTTCTATAGGTATGCCGCGCGGGAGATGGTGCAAGGGGTGAGAAGCTGTTCGCGTAGCGAACGAAAAGACAATTGCTTGGCTTTTCGAGCTTCGAACGCCCTGGGAAAGCGCCGGCAGGCGGACGCGGGGCAGCGCCGACATGAACAATAGTTCAACGCAAGTTGAACTTCCTCGTCGGCAGCCCTAGGTGTAGAGCGTCTTGCCCATCCTTCCCACGACACGAGGCCCCGAGATGACCGACTACACCCCGCCGAAAGTATGGACCTGGAACAAGGCGAATGGCGGCGCCTTCGCCAGCATCAACCGGCCGATCGCCGGACCGACGCATGACAAGGACCTGCCGGTCGGCAAGCACCCGCTGCAGCTCTATTCGCTGGCGACGCCGAACGGCGTCAAGGTGACCGTCATGCTGGAAGAGCTTCTGGCGCGCGGCCACAAGGGCGCCGAATATGACGCCTGGCTGATCCGCATCAACGATGGCGACCAGTTCGGCAGCGGCTTCGTCGAGGTCAATCCCAACTCCAAGATTCCCGCTCTGATGGACCGCAGCGGCAAGACGCCGGTGCGCATCTTCGAATCCGGCTCGATCCTGGTCTATCTCGCCGAAAAGTTCGGCGAGTTCCTGCCGGCCGAACAGCCGGCCCGCGTCGAAGTCCTGTCCTGGCTGTTCTGGCAGATGGGCTCCGCGCCGTATCTCGGCGGCGGCTTCGGCCATTTCTACGCCTATGCGCCGGAGAAATACGAATATGCCATCGACCGCTTCTCGATGGAGGTGAAACGCCAGATGGACGTGCTCGACCGCCGGCTGGCCGAAACCGAATATCTCGGCGGCAAGGACTACAGCATCGCCGACATGGCGGTGTGGCCCTGGTATGGCGGGCTGGCGCTCGGCCGCATGTACAATGATTCCGCCGCGTTCCTGTCCGTGCAGGACTACAAGCATGTCCAGCGCTGGGCCCAGGCGATCGACGCACGCCCGGCGGTGAAACGCGGCCGCATGGTCAACCGCGCCTTCGGCGAACCGGCCTTGCAGCTGCATGAGCGCCACGATGCCCGCGACTTCGAAACGAATACGCAGGACAAGCTGGCAGCGGAGTGAGCTGAGCCGATAGCGCGCCGATCTCCCTCCCCGTGGGGGAGGTTGGCGGCTTCAACCCACCAGTCCCTTCTCGACGGCCGACATCCACAGTTGGTCGATGTCGGCCAGAAACGTCTCGTCGATCTCATCGAGATGGTTCCAGTACATGCCATCCTCGTAGAAATAGCCGAGGTCCTTCTCGATCTCCTCGGCTTTTTCGGCCTTGTCGAGCCGGATGCCGGCAAGAATTTCCGCTTTCATTTCGGCAATCCGCGCCAGCGAAAGGCCGCCAAGCTCATCGAAGGCGAGACTGGGAAAGACCAGCCGGCTGCGCGGCAGGTCGGACAGATTGATGCACAGGCAGCCGTGCTTCAGGGCCTGGACAAGCAGGCGCGCCGACTTGGCCTCGAGGTTGCGCAGGGTGACGTCATCGCGCAACGGATCGGGTTGGCCGATGCCATAGAAATGGGTCTTGTCCGGCCGGTCGTAGATCATGTCGCAGCCCAGGAATGCCAGCACATCGGGCTTCTGGCTGTGAATGGTCCAATAGGCTGCGGTCAGCGCCATTGTGGCGCCGGCATAGACGAAGCCACCGAAGGCGTTCTGCGCCGGAACATAGTGCGTGGCGCTGAATATCTGAGCCCGCCGCGAGGTCGCGTCGTGGGGCAGGCGGTCCAATGGAAAATCACCGGCATGGATCAGGAAATCCCAGTCGGGACGCACGCGCCAGGCATTGTTGATGGCGACGATCCGGCTGAAGGCCTGCTTCGGCCAAGGCTCGCAACGCACCGCGTCGGGCGCGCTGCCAAGCAGAAGGAGGATGCGGGGGGCGTCATTGCGAACATTCGTTTCGACGGGCTGGATCGTCATCGAAGGACTTTCAGGTCTCCGGTCGAAAGGGCCGGCTTCGCATGCGATGCGTATGCCGGCTTCGTTGCCGGCGCGCGAATGTTTCGCTGCAACCCTGCACCCAGGCGGGCCGCTTTGCCAGCCCAATCCATGCGGCCGATCGCGCAGGCCGAGAGGCCGAGTCGATCGATGCGCGCCCGGTTGGTGAAACGGGGCCGCATGGTGAACCGCGCCCTCGGCGAACCGGCCACGCGGCCGCATGAGCCGCCGCGACACCAGCGATTTGAGACGAAACGCAGGACAAGCTGGCTGCCGGACAGACCACGGCAACGCCAGCCGCAAAAGAAAGCCCGCCACCGGTGTTGGTGACGGGCTTCTCCCAAGGCTTACGCAGGCAATCCTGTGTCGCGGGCCTCACTCAGTGCAGGACTTCGACGATCTGACGGGTCTCCGGATCGACCAGGACAGTCTGGTCGTTGATCACGGCGACGCGATACTTGACGTCGGGCACCTCACGCAATTCGACCGTGTCCGGCAGCGACGAGCCGAGCTTGAGTTCGACGCCCAGAAGGTTCACCGACGCAAGCGGCTCCTTCTTGATGTATTCGCGAACAACCGTCTCCTGCTGCGGCTGGAGGACGACGACATTTTCCGCCAGCGCCACACCAATGCCACCCATCAGGACGACCGCGGCAGCCACACTCGTAAGATAATGTTTCATGATAGCCTCCATTATATTGATTGGAAAACCGCCCTGGATGAAAACTCCGTCGCCACAGTGGGGTTCCATCGAAATTTCTGAATTGAAGGCATCACAAAATCGAGATGACATTAATTCTTGTTGAAAAAGTTCTCTGGAACAGAGGTGAAACAGCTTCCATGTTCGCGGATAAATTGTGCGGATCGATGCTGAATAGCGAACAAGTCTGGAGCGGAGACTGCAGCGGGAGGGTACCCTCCTGAGTCCAAAAGGCCATCAGCAGCGCCGGATCGGCCTCGATATGGTCATGGCCTAACGTGGAGAGGGAGGTGTCGTTCCAGCCGCCTTTCTCGGGATCACAAAAAGCTCCGGCACGAAAAAGGCCCGCCCTGCCGGGAGCAGAACGAGCCTTAGACGGCGCCGGCGGAGGTGGCAGCCTCACCGGTCACGCTCAAAAACGCGAGCATCAAGGGTTGGTTCCCACGTTTGCAGCCGCGATGGTGGCAACGGATGCAACCATGTGGCCGGGATGACGTTGTGGCAAAAATCTGCAGCAAGGATGTGCCCGGATGGCTCCCCGACCCTCAGTGACCAAGTATCCGTTCACGCTGATGTTTGTCGTGATCGCGCTGATGGCGCCGTTCGCCGGGCTCGCCTGGCGCACGCGCGAATGGATCGGCTGGTAGGAGGAATTGGACCCCACGTGCCGGCTTCAAAGCCAGGTACCGTCCCGGTGCAGCGGCGGCACAACGTCGACCGAATTCTGATCTGTTGCCCCCTCCTGCGCGCTCTTGTAGATCAGCCTTGCGACGAGCACGAAATAGCCGACTTGCAGGACAAACAGAGTCCCTATCGTCCAGGCAAGCGCCTGCCAAAACGAACCGGTGGCCCTATAGGTCCAGACCGCCACGACGATGGTCGTGGCTGACATTCCCACCAGAAACTGCCCAAAATACATCTATGCTCAAATCGCCCGAACCGATTCCGGCTCGAAACGACTCCCCTGCTCAGATTCCCAATACCCGCGCAGAGCGTCCCATTATTTTAGCAACTACGCAACTATGTGATCGCCCCGCTCGGCAACGCCGCTCGAAACCTTAGCGGCCGCAAGACATCTGACGAAGCTGCGATCACCCGCCACCCGACCCGCGAGGGCCGGTTCGACGAGACGTGATGGAACGCTGGAAATTGCCCTCCCTTTCCCACAAGATGCGCAGGCATCGGGGAAGGGCTTGAGATGTGCAACCTCTATAACATCACCACCAGCCAGGAGGCGGTTCGCCAGTGGACGCGTGCGCTACGCGACATTCTCGGCAACCTCGAACCCTCGGTCGACATCTATCCCAACCAGCCGGGCCCGGTGGCGCGCAACGCCCCCGACGGCCAACGCGAGCTGGCCAATCTTTTGTGGGGCATGCCGACGCCGATCGAGCGGGTGAAGGGCAAGGCCGACTACGGCACCACCAACATCCGCAACCCGCAATATGGCCACTGGCAGCAATATGTCGGTATCGAGAACCGCTGCGTGGTGCCGGTGACCAGCTTCGCCGAGCCCTCGCCGACGCCGGGCGACAAGGACCCCGAGACCGGCATCCAGCGCAATGTCTGGTTCGCGCGCAACGAGCACAAGCCGCTGTTCTTCTTCGCCGGCCTGTGGACGCGCTGGCAAGGCGTGCGCAAGGTCAAGGACGGTCCAGGCGACTTCGAACTCTATGGCTTCCTGACCACGAAACCCAACGCGCTGATCGCACCGATCCACGAAAAGGCAATGCCGGTCATCCTGATCACACCCGAGGAAACCGAGACCTGGCTGACCGCGCCGTGGTCGCAGGCCCGCCACCTGCAGCGCACCGCGCCTGACGACGCGCTGGTGATTGTCGACAAACCCGCCACGCAGATAAAATTTCCGCTGCAGGCTCCGCTGCCACCTGTGCAGGGTTCGCTGTTTTAACCCCTCGCCTTCTGCAGCACCCAGATGTAGCCCTTCGGCGGATGGTCCTGGTCGATGAACTGGGTCCTCACCGTCGCATCCTTGCGGCTGCAGCGCTTGCAGCGAAAGCGAATAGTTTCCAAGGGCTTGTTCCAGCCCACCACCTTGGCCACGTCGTTGGCCCGGAAACGGCCGACATGCCAGCAATGGCCGCACTCGACGACCAGCAGCATGTTGGCCTTGGCGGCTCGCCCGACACTGTCCATTGGCCCGGCCATGGCTCATTTCCGGCTGGAATAATCCTCGGGCAGGGGCAGCAGGCCGAGCCATGCCGCGCGGAAATCGGGTTCCTTTTCCGCCACCATTGTCATCACCGCATGCAGTTTGTCCGTCAGCCCCACCAGGTGCCAGAACAGCTCGCCATTGGCCCTGAGGTTCAGCTGCGCCGCCAGCACCGTGGCGCGCAGGCGTAGCGCGTCCCGCAGGATCGCCTCCGCGTCGCTCGCAAACAATCTGTCATACCGGCTCTTCCGTCTGCCCATCGCGGCTCTCCCTGACTTGCGAGCAACCGCCCCACCTCCTGACAAATAGGAACGTATTCCTCGCCAAGTCAATTCAAGCTTGACAGTTTTGTTCCGTTTTTGTTCACTATCCCCATCAGGACATCAGGAGGTGCTGAAATGGCCCACATCGTAACGCTGGACAGCAACCAGGAGGCCGCGCTTCGATCCGTCGCCGACAAATTCATCGCCCAGCACAAGGGCGACGCGGTAAAAGCTCTGAAGGAAATGATCGTGCTCAACGGGCACTTGCAGGAACGGCTGGATACGATGGAGAGGCGAAGGGTGGGAGGCTAGCCCCTCAAGCCGAAGTTAACCTATGCTAACGCGTTCACCAAGGCGCGCCACTACTCGGCGTGACCGTGATAGATCGCGTCCAACTGTCGAAATGCCTGCGCTCGCCCGCCCGCAACTGCGTGCTGTCGATCGCTTCGGAAATTGCAATCGGCCTTGCCAACGACACCATTTTCGGTTGCCGAGATTGCGGCGAAGACGCTTGTCCAGATAAATTTTTCCCGGTCCCGTCCCCTCGAAACAGCTGCGACATTATATCACGTTTGACTAAAATACCGGAACGTCCAATGGACATTGCCGGAACCGAACAGGGACCCTCGGACCTTTGCGGCTGGCACCCAAGACCTTGGTCCTATACGAAAACGCAAAGGGCCGATGCGGCCTGGATTGAAGCCCGGACAAGGGAACATCTCGCCTTGGCTGTCGTTTGTCGCGAGGTCTCGGCGTTGCCGGACCCCGTCTGGAGGACAAAACGATGCCGCATCGATCCACCATCGTCAAAACAGGCAACGGCCCGGTCACGGCGATTGCCGTGCTGATGGTGGGATTGATGGCGGTGGGCATCGTGTTCCTCGTCCTGGGCGGCTCGCTCTATCTCAGCGAGCCACCGTCGGATCAACGCGCCCTGTCTTCGCCACCCGCCCGATCGATTCAAGCGACCGATCGAAGTACGACCAACTGATCGAACCCGGCGGAACATTCAGCCGATTCACCTCAGCATCACCAATACTGGAGAACCCATAGAGAAGACCTTCATTCTGTCGGCACTTGTCGCCATCTCCGTCGTGTCGCCGGTCACCGTCGCCCCGGCGCGAGCCGCAAGTCTCGTCATCACGACGGACAATGGCAATATGGGCATGGGCCGGCATCATCGGCGCGATCATAGTTGGCGCAGGCATCACAACCGACATTGCTTCGTGAAGATCAGGAAGTATTGGCGCCATCATCACTGGATGATCAA
The DNA here is from genome assembly GCF_056404935.1 of Mesorhizobium sp. P2_A8. Lineage (NCBI taxonomy): Bacteria > Pseudomonadati > Pseudomonadota > Alphaproteobacteria > Hyphomicrobiales > Phyllobacteriaceae > Mesorhizobium > Mesorhizobium sp. P2_A8. The sequence continues at coordinate 137,110 of NZ_JBFUDB010000011.1, read as the reverse complement.
GAAGGTGCGCATCTGCAATTACGACCGCTACCGCTACTGATGTCGAAATCACCGCCACCCAGGACGCATCGCAGAATTCGTCCGAACGCAAGAAGTATGGCAAGGGCCGCTGTCTGGAGTGCAGCGGTCGTCATGCTGGTGTTGATGGCAGCCCGAACGGTCGGCTTCTGACGCCCACGCGCACGGCAAGACGGACGCGGCGCCGTAGTCAGCATCGATTGCCCTTGTCGGCGTGACGCTGCCGGCCGAGCGCGCGCCTCAAACCATCTTCCCATCTTTCGCCACTGCCCTGCCCCGGCGATACACCGTCCGGCCCTTCGGCACGGCGACCACCGCCTCGGGCACATGTTCGGCCTTGATCGTGACGAAGTCGGCGCCGGCGCCGACAGCGATGCCGTAGCTCTCCAGCCCAAGCGCCCTGGCGCCGGCATGGGTCACCACATCGAAGGCGGCGGCCAGTTCATGGTCCTCGTAGAAGCCGGAGCGGTAGCCGATCAGGTTGGCCCGCGAAAGCATGTCACCATCGCCATAGGGCCACCAGGAATCGCGGATGTTGTCGGAGCCGCTGAACACGGTGACGCCGGCCTGCCGCAGGGCCGCCACCGGCGGGAAGGCGTGGTTGCCCGGCGCATTGGTCATGATCGCGACGCCGGCACCGGCGAGCATCTCGCCGGCCTTCAGCAGGGCGTCGGCCGGGATATCGCCCAGCCCATAGGCATGGCTGACGGCGACACGGCGCTGCATGCCCAGTGCCTTTGTCCGCGCCACGATCTCCTCGACCTGAAACAGGCCAAGCGTGCCGCCATCATGCAGATGGATGTCGACGCCGGCGCCGTGCTTTTGCGCCAGGCCGAACACCACGTCGAGATGGCCCTTCACGTCGCGGTCGAAGCTGGCGGGGTCGAGCCCGCCGATCAGGTCGCAGCCGAGCTTCAGCGCATCGTCCAGCAACTCAGCTGTGCCCGGCGAGGACAGGATACCGCTTTGCGGAAAGGCGACGAGCTGGATGTCGATGAGGTCGCGGTACTCTTCGCGCACCGCCAGGATGGTCTGCAGATGCTTCAGCCCGACCGAGCCGTCGACCATCACATGGCTGCGCATGGCAAGGCTGCCATTGCCGATGCAGAGCTCGAGCTGGTTCTTCGCCCGCTCGCCCATTGGTGCTGCGGCGTCCAGGTTCCTGGCCTGGAAGGCGACCCGCTCGCGCACGTCGAAGCCGTTGCTGCACGGGATGTGAGGGCGCCAGACGTCGCCATAGAACGAGGTGTCGAGATGGATATGCCCTTCGACGAAGGCCGGCACGACGAGTTGGCCGCCAAGATCAACAATGGCAAGGTCGATGCTGGCGAGGCCGACCGAGGGTGTCTTCCCGGCCGGCGCGATGGCGCTGAAGCGCCCGTCGACAACGGTGAGGTCCACCCGCGACCCGTCGGCCAGTTTCGCGTTGAGGAAAATCGTCTGCTCGGTCAACGGCGCCATCCATCGGTTCAAGCGCCAGTCGTCGCCGCTCACCCGCCACAGGTCAATGCGGCAACGCTGAGAAACTGTTTCACGCTGCAATCGACCAGGGCGCCGAATCCGCACTTTGGCCCCGGCATATTCCGCTTTCGCGGAAGTGTCGGCCGACCGGCGATGTGCAATGGTGGTGATGCGGCGGTACGAGCCGCCCTGGTTGACGCGGGCGCCCAAGCCATCCCAACAATGCGCCCCCCGTCCGCGTCGACCAGCGCCGCGCGCCGGCAGACGCCGGACAATGCCACCGCGCTAAGCGGCGATCAGCCCTCTCACGAAGTTCGTTCTTCAGCCCCGACCAGCGCCTTCGTCGTCACCAGATTGACGCCGGCCTCGGCGAATTCGCCATTATGCCGGGCGATGATCTGCCGGGCGCTCTCGCTGGCATTGTCCAGCGTGCTGTGCGCATCGGAGACCACGGTGACGCCGAGCCCTCTGGCCATGGCGCCCTTGACGGTCGCCGCCACGCAAAAATCGGTCTGCGCGCCCAGCAGCACGACCCCACCGGCGCCCTGCCCGGCAACCCAGTCGCCGAAGGCGGGATTGCTGAAGGCATCGCGCACGGATTTGGCAAAGGTCGGCTCGTCCTCGGCCTGGCCAAGTGCCGGCCATACCGGCCAGCCCGGCTCACCGGGCGCCAGCGGATCGCCCGCCGGTCCGTCATGCCTGACAAAGGCGACCTTGCGGCCGCTGCGCCGCGCCCAGTGGATGACCGCGCGGGCACGCTCGACAATGGCTGACGCCTCATGGATCGGCGGCTCGTGCACGCCGTCGAACATGCCGGTCTGGAGATCGATGACGATGAGCGGCGCTTTGTCCGCGAGGCTGGGTGCTGACATGGTTTTTTACATAGCACGGCAGGCAAGGTGATCAAGGTTCCATTCACCCCGGCGCGCCGGCAAACAGCACCACGCCGTCGCCGCCCGCGGCCGGCCAGTCGCGGATGGTGCGGTCGTAGCCTCCGGTCAGCACCGTGCCGTCCGCGGCGAAGGCCACCGCGTAGATCGGGCCGGTCTGGCTGTCGAACATGGCGATCTGGTTGCCGCTTTCCATGTCCCACAGGCGCGCCGTGCCGTCGAGCGAACCGGAGACCAGGCGCTTGCCGTCTGCCGACAGCGCCAGCGTGTAGACGGTGCCCTCATGGCCCTCGAAGCGGCGCACTTCGCGGCCGCTGTCGAGGTCCCAGAGCTTGATCGTGTAGTCGCCGCTGCCGGTGATCAGATGGTGGCCATCGGCAGTGAACACGGCGCCATAGGTGCCTTGCTCATGCCCGTGCCAGCTGCGCAGCTGCTTGCCGCTGTCGATGTCCCAGAGCTTTAGCGTGCCGTCGATGCTGCCAGAGACCGCGCGGGTGCCGTCGGGCGAGACGGCCACCCCGCTGACCGACCAGTCGTGCCCGCTCATCACATGCAACACGGTGCCCTTCTCAAGGTCCCAGACGATGACGTTGCCGGTCTCGTGCCCGGTCACGGCGCGCTTGCCGTCCGGACTGATCGCCAGCTTGTTGACGCCGCCATTCGCGCCCGCCGAGTAGACGTGCAGCACCGCGCCATCGGAAAGTCTTCGCTGCACGATCTCGCCGTCGTCGCCGCCCGTCAGCGCACTGACGCCATCGGGCATGAACAGTGCCGTGCGCGCCATGTCCTTGTGGACGCCAAGCGTGCGGATCAGGTGCTTGCCAGCGATGTCCCAGAGCTTGATCGTGTGGTCGGTGCTGGCGCTCATGATCGTGTGCCCGTCGGCCGCCACCGCCAGCCAGACGACCGCGTCGCGGTGGCCCTCGGGCTGTGTCGGCAGCGCCGGCGGCGGTGGCGGCAGCGGCGCGACCGTGGGTGGCGGAATGACCGCGACCTCCGGCGGCGTCGGAGCGACAGGCGTTGGCGGTGTCGGCGGCACGGGCGCAGGCGGGGTCGGCGGTGCAGCGGGCGGGTTGGCCGCTTCCGGTGGTGGAGCCGGTGGGGCGACCGCAGGTGGCGCCGGCGGCGCCGCAGCTGGCGGGGTTACGGGTTCCGGTGCCGGCGGGGCGCTGGCGACGTCCTGCCCCTTGGGCTCGCCGGGTTTGGGTTCGCTGGGTTGGGGTTCATTGGGCTTCGGCTCGCTGGGCTGGCTGGCAACCTCGCCGCCATCAGGCGTCCGCGCGGGGCCGAACCGGTCAACGGCCAGCGCCGCGACGACCACCAATGGCAGCACGAGAAAGGCCTTGCGCAGGCCGGGCCTGCCGGTGTCCTGCACGTCCGCCGCGCGGCCGAACAGCGGCGCCCCGGCGGCATGCGCCGGCCGCCCCGGCAGAAGACCGGCCCAGAACAACACCGCGCCAATGAGACAAGCGAGTGCGGCCACCAGCAATCCGGCCAGCCGCAAGGTGGCGGGATCCCCGGCGAAAGACGAGACGCCACGCCAGACGACGACCGCGTCGCCAGGCGCCAGCCAGGCGCGCCAGGCGCAAACCACGGCCACCACCAGCAGGATGAATGCAATCCGCCTGTCGACGACTCTGTTCATCGGCCCCCCTCGGCGCCATTGCAGGCTTCGCCCGAAATGGCACCCCCGCACAGTTCAGCTCATCAGATTACCCGTGGAAAAGGTGTTCGCAAAATGGCGTTTGCGAAAGGGATGGATGGCGAAGGTCTCCGGCACGTTCGCCCCGCGCTCACCTGACCTCCACCCAGACCGGCGCATGGTCGCTGGCGCCGTCTTGCCCGCGCACCTCGCGGTCGATGCCGGCGGCAGTGAGGCGGCGGGCAAGCGTCTTCGACAGCAGGATGTGGTCGAGCCTCAAGCCGGCGTCGCGCGGCCAGCGATTGCGGCGATAATCCCAGAACGTATAGAGCGTCTCCTTCGGATGCTTCTTGCGCAGCGCATCCGTCCAGCCCTGCTCGAGCAGAGCGGCGAAGGACGCCCGGCTTTCCGGCTGCACCAGCGCATTGTCGTCATAGGAGCGGGTGGCGTAGATGTCGCGCGGCTCGGGCACGATGTTGTAGTCGCCAGCCAGAACCACCGGCAGGCCCGTGTCCAGCAGCTGCTCGGCATGCGCCTCCAGCCGTTCGTGCCAGGCGAGCTTGTACTGGAATTTCGGGCCGGGCTGCGGATTGCCGTTCGGCGCATAAAGGCAAGCGATGACGATGCCGTTCACCGCCGCCTCGATGTAGCGGCTCTGCTTGTCGGCATCGTCGCCGGGCAGGACATCACGGGTCAGGACCGGTTCCGAGCCGAGCGCGAGGATGGCGACGCCGTTCCAGGTCGGCTCGCCCTTCCACACCGCGCCATAGCCGGCCGCCGCGAGAGCCGAACGCGGAAACTGCGTGTCGCGTGCCTTCAGCTCCTGCAGGCACACGACATCGGGCTTTGCCGCCGCCAGCCACGCCAGCAGGTTCTCCAGCCGACTGTTGATGTTGTTGATGTTGAAGGAGGCGATTTTCATCGGCTCAGGAAACGATCCGGCCCGCCCACGCCTTCACCGCCTCGGCCAGTGTCTTCAGGTGATCGGCGGTGGAGAAACCGGAGATGCTCTTGCGCGGCTTGAGATCATGGTCGCCATCCTCCAGCCAGATAATCTCGATCTGCTCGGAGAGCGCATAAGTCGCGACCTCATCCTGCGTGCCAAACTCGTCGCGCGTGCCCTGGAAGATCCGCGTTGGCGTCTTGAGGTCGGCAAGATGTTTTGTCCGCAATTGCTCAGGCTTGGCCGGCGGATGGAAGGGATAGCCGAGGCAGACCAGCCCGGCGATCTCGCCCTTGGCAAACATCTCGTCGGCGACCATCGAGGCGACACGCCCGCCCATCGACTTGCCGCCGATGATGAGCGGGCCGGTGACGCCCTTCGCCCTGAGGTCGGCGATCGCCTTGACATATTCCGGGTTCACCGTCTCCGCCCGCGGCGGCGGCTTGCGATGGCCGTAGCGGCGGGCGGCCATATAGTGGAATTCGAAGCGCGCGACGCGGAACCCGGCAGCGGCCAGTGCCTTGGCAGTGGCGGTCATTGAGGCCGAGTCCATCGGCGCCCCGGCGCCATGGGCGAGCAGGATGGTGACGGAGGCGGTGTCGGGGCCGTCGAAGAGGAAGGTGGTCATGGGGCGAACTTCCGAAGCATGAACTTGCCAATCCTTCTTGAATTGCACCACTAGATTATTCGCGCGCTGCACCTGCACCACACACCTGCGACTGTAGATATTCCACCTGTGCGGCCAGCCATTCGGGCCAGCCTGCAGCATCAATGCCGCGAGCCCATGCACGGGCAGCTTCGCGCCCATGAACCTGCTCCATCAGGCAATAATAGGCCGTGTCTCGCCATGACCCACAGAGGTTCGAGTGAGCATCCAATACATCCAGCGCCGAAGGCCAACTGAACCATCTCTTGATCCACTCGCCGACCTTACCGTCGAGATCATCGACACACCGGGTTATGAAGGCATCCAGGTCTTGTTCGTTGGCGACCCAAAAGACGCCTCGGCTGGAGGGGCCGAAATCAGCATGAATTCCGTCGAAAGCAACTCTGACAAATTCCTTGTTGCTCGGCCGAACGGAACTTTGGAATTTGACATTGTACCAACCGGCCAATTCCTTAAAAAACTTGGCGAACTTCTTCCATTTGAACACTGCCACCAGTGCACAGTCATAATCCCCATAGCGACGGTCCGCATAACAGTCGAACTCGATGTTGAAGTCGGTCAGGTTGTCCGCGGACTTCACCACGAGCTTGGCGCTGTCCGGCTGGAACCATTTCGCCCCAAGGCGGGTATGGAGGTCCTCGGCGACGGTTTTGCGAATAGTCTTTGCATCCAGCATCTGGTCAGGACGCCGACTTCTGCGCCAGTTGCAGATCGACGAACTGCACCCCCTTGGCCGCCACGCGCGCCCACTCCGAATCCGCATCGAGTTCGAGATAGCGCGCCCAGTTGCGGCGCGCTTCCAGCAGATTGCCGGCGTCGAATTCCAGCCGCGCGAGGTTGAACACCGGATCGGCATAGGTCTTGTCGAGCGCGATCGCCTTCTGCAGATGCCTTCGCGCCGAGGCTTCGCGGCCCTGCTCGCTCATCAGCCCGGCAAGGTTGAACCACGCCTCGACGAAGGCCGGGTCAAGCTTTATCGCTCTGATATAGTCGTGCGCGGCCTCCCTCCCGTAGCCGCCGGCGCGCAGGCAGTTGGCGCGGTTGAAGGCGGCAATGGCATCTGTCGCGTCGATGGCCAGACATCGCTGGTAGAGTGCGGCCGCCCCGTCATGGTCGCCGCCCTCCTCCGCCGCTTCGGCCTCCGCGAACAGCTCTTCCAGCGTGTCGTCGCCGGCAGAACCGGCGTTGCCCAGATCGAACAGCAATTGTCCGTCGAGTTCGCTCTGCCCGCCTTCGAGATAGATCGCATCGGAGCGGCGCCCCTGCTGGGAGCCGACATTGAGCGACTTGGCGGTCAGCGATGCCACCGGACCCGAGCGGTGGACGGAACGCGCGATCGCGCCCCAGGTCGCCCCGCCAGCCACCAGCCCGGCATATTTGCGCGCCAGGATCAGGTCGCGGAAGGAATAGGGTTCGCTGTCATGCTCGAAGGCATCGAACAGCGACAGCAGGTCGAGGTCGGCGCCCGACAGCCGCGACTGGTCGATCAGGGATTGCCTGGACAGCGAGGATGCCTCCGGCGCCTTCATCAGCCCGAGCAGGCGCAGGAAACCGTTCTCGCTGATCAGCGTGCGCCCGGCCGTGCGCTCGGCAGCGACGCGGCGCTCGATCTCGGCATCGCCGGATTTTCCCAGATGCGTCCGCCCGAACACGACATGCGTGGTGCGCCTGGTGACACCGCGCCGCAATTGGCCGTGCTGGCGCTCGACCTCGCGCGCCGCCAGCCGCAGCGGAAACGCCGCCAGCGCGCCGATCGTGCCGAAGACAGCCCCGGGGATCAGGACGGCTGGTGCCGTCATTTCTTGCTCTTGCCGACCGCCTTCAGCAGATTGGCCTTGAGCGGATTTTCAGCCGCACCACCGGCTGCCGCCTTCTTGGCGGCGGGCTTGGCGGCCTCGTCGGCCTTGCTCTTCGACTTGGCCGGCGGCTTCGACTGCGACAGGCTGGCCTTCAGCGCATCCATCAAATTGATGACGTTGCCGCGCTCGGGGGCGGCCGCGATGATCGGCTTGTGGCCCTTCAGCTTCTCGCGGATCATCGTCATCAGCGCGATCTCGTAGCGATCCTCGTAGTTCTTCGGATCGAAGGTGGTTTCCTTCTGCTTGATCAGCGCTTCGGCCAGCTGCAGCATCTCCGCATCGGGTTTGCCGGCCGGGATGTTGCCGAAATATTCAGCCGTGCCACGCACTTCGTTCGGGTTCCTCAAGGTACACACGAACATGCCGTTCTCGCGCGCGCCGATCGTCACCACCCGCTCGCGGCTGGACAGCACAAGGCGCGCGATCGCCAGCTTGCCGGATTTGCGCATCGCTTCGCGCAGCACGGCGAAAGTCTCCTCGGCCATCGCGCCATCCGGCGCCATGTAATAGGGCGCGTCCTGGTAGATGACGTCGACCTCGCCCTCGTCGACAAAGGCCTCGATGTTCATCGTGTGGTTGGATTCGATACGCACCGCGTCGAGATCGGCGTCATCGATGATGATGTACTGCTTGTCCTCGTACTCGTAGCCCTTGACCAGATCCGAGCGCTCGACCAGCCCCAGTTCAGGGTCGACCGGCTTCATGTTGATGCGGTTGTGGGTCTTCTTGTGCAGCTGGTTGAAGCTGATGCGCTCGCTGGCGCTGGTGGCGGGGTATAGCCGCACCGGACAGCTGACGAGGCTGAGCTTGAGGTAACCTTTCCAACTTGCCCTGGGCGCCATGAAACACTCCTACGCGGCCATGCACTGTCACACCGGTGCAGCGCTGTTCGTCCGAAGGACGAACGACGCCACGGAAATCCTACACCGACCCCGCACAATACAGTCAAATCCCTGACGAAATGTTTTAGACGGCACAGGGGGTCGCCGGCGGAGGATAATTCAAATTGTCGGGAGCGTCGATGGCGTTGGAATTTGAGCGATTGCGCGAAGGATCGCGGCCACTCTGCGATTATGTCCTCGTTCCCGGCATCACCGGCAAATCCCGGGCAAACTCCTCGATATCCGCCCACGGATCGCCCGACGTCGCGAGCAGCCCCGGCAGCGAGGAATAGTTCAAGTCCTGCGGTGCGTCGATCGACTCCAGGTCCGCCCAGCTTACCGGTGTCGACGCCGGCAAATTGGTGCGGGCGCGCAGTGAATAGGGGGCGGCCGAGGTGTGGCCTCGCGCGTTGCGGTGATAGTCGATGAAGATGCGCTTCTTGCGGTTGTCCTTGCCCATGGTGGTGGTGAAGGTGTCGGGCGCGGTTGCCGCCAGATGCGTGGAAATCGCGCTGGTCGCCTGGTGCAGTTTCTTCCAGTTCTGCTTGCCCGTCACCGGCACGGTGATGTGGATGCCGCTGCCGCCCGAGGTCTTGGCGAACGGCACCAGCCCGAGCCCCTCCAGCTCACCCTTGATATGCACGGCCGCCTCGACCACCTCGCGCCACAAGATCCCATCGCCCGGGTCAAGGTCGAAGACGATCTGGTCGGGCTTGTCGAGGCTGGCGCGGTGCGTGCCCCAGGTGTGGAACTCGACGACGCCGAACTGCGCCAGCGCCAGATAGCCCTTGGCGCCTTCGACCGAGAGATAGGACTTGGTCTCGCCCTCGGAATTGGTCGCCTCGAACGTCACCACCGAGGGCGGCATGCCGGTGAAGGAATGACGCTGGAAGAAACAGTCCTTCGGCAGGCCGGTCGGGCAGCGCACCAGCGACACCGGCCGGCCGAGAATGTGCGGCAGCATGAAGTCACCGACCAGCGCGTAATAGACGGCGATGTCGAGCTTGGTCGGCCCGGTCTTGCCGAACAGACGCCGCGTCGGGTTGGTCACCCAGATGGTGGCGAGGTCGGCCTCCGAGATCAGCCGCTTGCGTTTGGCCGACACCGGCGTCGACAGGCCGACATCGCGCAAGCCGCGAAACACCGCGTGGCGCAGCGCATTGTCCGCGGTGCGGTTGGCAAAGTGGATATGGGCCGAAAACAGCGGCCGCACCCAGTGCATTTCGCGCATGACTTCGCGCGGCACGCCTTCGGGCGCCGTCGCGCCTGATGTGAGCGGTTCCAGCCTGGCCAGCAATTCGGCAGCGGTCCCCGCGGCGAAGCCGGTGCCGACCTTGCCGCGGTAGTGCAGTTCGCCGTCCCCGAACTCGGCAAGCCCGAGCGCTGCCAGACCTTCGGCGGCGTCCGAGGTGGTGTAGCCGGCAATGACGAAGTCGCCGGTCTGGAGCGCCTTGGTCTTGGTCCAGCTTTTGGTGCGGCCGCTCTGGTAGGTCGCGGTGGCGCGCTTGGAGACGACGCCCTCCAGCCCGAGTTCCGACGCCTGATCGTAAAGCCCCTGGCCCGAGCCTTCGACATGATCGGAAAACTGGATGGCGGAGTTGGCGCCGAGGCCTGACAGCATTTGCGCCAGCAGCGCCTTGCGCCGGACCAGCGGCACCTTGGTCAGGTCCCAGCCGTCGAGATAAAGCAGGTCGAAGGCGTAGAAATGCAGTTTGTTGCCGGCGCCCGCGGCCAGCGCATCCTGCAGCAGCGCGAAACGGCTGATGCCCTTGGCGTCGAGCACGACGATCTCGCCGTCGATGATGGCGTCGCGGCACGGCAGTTTCGCAACGGCCTGCGGCAGGTCGCCATAGCGCTTCGTCCAGTCGATGCCGCCACGTGTGATCAGCTTGACCACGCCCTCGCTGAGATGCGCCATGGTGCGGTAGCCGTCGAACTTGATCTCGTGCAGCCAGAGCTCGTTTGTATTTTCCGCAGGACCTTCGCCGCCCGGCGGTTTCGGCACCTGCGTCGCCAGTTGCGGCTCGATGCGGCTGAGCGCCGGGGCCTTGAAGGCGCCCGGCAGTGTGCCTGGCTTCAGCGAACCCGGCTTGGGCTTGGGCGCGGGTTTCGCAGGCGCCACCAACTCTTCGATGCGCTTGCCGGACTTCACGCTCTCCGGCCGCGTCTCCAGGATGTCGAGCGCGGTGTCGGCGGCAAGATCACGCTCCTTGAACAGCAGCCAGTTCTTCTTGTTCTCGTCCTCGCCGGGTTTTGGTTTCAGCCTGGTCAGCATCCAGCCGCCATTGAGCTTCTCGCCGGCCAGCCTGAACTTGAAGGCGCCGGCCCGCAGGCTCTTCTCGACATCGTCCATCGGCGCCCAGCTGCCGGTGTCCCAGACGATCATCGGCCCGCCGCCATACTCGCCCTCGGGAATGACGCCCTCGAAGTCGATATATTCGAGCGGATGATCCTCGGTCTCGACCGCCAGGCGTTTGTCGGCCGGGTTGAGCGACGGCCCGCGCGGCACCGCCCAGCTCTTCAGCACGCCGCCGACCTGCAGCCTGAGATCATAATGATCGGCGGTGGCGTGATGCATGTGGACGACGAAGCGGTTGCCTTCGTCGGTGACCAACCCGCCGGCCGGTTCCGGCGTTTTCGAGAATTCGCGTTTGGCGCGATAGGTTTTGAGCTTGGGGGGAGTCGTCATGGCATAGGTCGAAGCACGGCAGCCAAGTGCAAGCGTCCCGACAGAGCGCTACCTCCAGGCCTCACGCTCTCAATCGTCTGTGGCCGGTGTCAACTCGAGCTCTGCCGGCGACAGGCCCTGCTGCAGCTGGGCGAGCCGGAACTCGTCGACCCAGTAGGCCTCGCCGTCGACCAGCACGCGTGCCTGGTAGGCGCCGGCCGAAAAACTCTGCGCGGTGATGTAGACCTTGTGGCGGTCAAGCGCCTTGCGCACCGCGGCGCGCTTGGAATTCTGGCCGATGACGGGACTGAACATGACACTGCCCTCGGTCGCCTGACACGCAACAAGGCCGCTGTCCGCAGCGTGGCGACTGGGCTCAAGGATGCCGGAGACCCGCCGTCCTGTCAATTTCGCGGGCAAACCGCCCTCAGCCCTTCAATCGCCGCAAGCGTTGCGCCACGCCCCGGACGGCCTTGAGCAACCGCGGACGGGACCGCACCCTGGCCTCGGCCCGGCTGCGAAACAAAATGGCTGCGTTCGCACCCCAGCCCCGCACCGTCAGCGGTTCGCAGATCTCGGCCAGAACCGAACTCGCGGCACCGATATGTTCCTTGTAGCCCTGGCTGCCGACCGACAGGTCGAAATAATCGAATCCCCGCTCGCGCCCCCACATCATCAGCTTGGCGATCGTCGTCAGGCCCGGCGAGGCATTGGAGACAGCATCCTGGTCGATCCCGAGCAGAATGCCGTGAAGCGTGCCTTTTCTGGCCAGCACAAGGATGGCGGCAAGCCAGGCTTGCCCGACGCGCAGTCCGAACAGCCGCACCGACCCGTCGGACAGGCCCTCGAGGGCCGCGTTCCGGTAGAAATCGACGGCCGATTGCCGGGTCAGGAGATCGAAACGCCCAAGCTCGCGAAAGCGCTTCAGCCGCAGCTCCAGCAGCCTCTGGAAGAGCTCCTCCACCAGGGCGGGCGTGTCGGCCTCGACCAGGCTGAGGCCGCCCAGCTTCTCGAAGCGCCGGCGGTGCTTGTGGAAGGCCTTGGCGAAGGACGGCTTGCAGATGCGCCTGATGAGACCCTCGGGCTCGCCGTACATGACCAAGCCGGAGGTGATCTGGATGGAATCGCGCGTCGCCGAAAGCAGAGCCAGCGGATTGGCCACGCCGTGGACCTGTCGCGGGATTCCGGCAATGTGGATGCGGTCCGCTTGCGGCAGCACCGAACGGACCGCCGCCCAGGCGGCTTCGGCGCCCTGCGTGGTCCACGGGCTCGCATCCGCCAGCAGCGGCGCCGAATAGTCGCAGACGCCGCAGTTCAGCCATTCGATCACATGGTGGTGGAAGGCCCGGCGCCGCATCAGCGGCACCAGCATTCTGGGCTCGCCTGTCGCGGCGTCGCTCACCTCGACGATGAGCAGTTCCGCACCTTTGGGCATCAGCCGACCGACGATCCCCTCGGCCCATGCATAGTGCTGATGGGCGGTGCAGACGCCGTCGGTCTGGTATTGCAGCCAGAGCGGCTTGACGGTCTCGAGGTTGGTGTGCAGCCGGGCGGTGCAGGCACGCTCGTCGGCGCCAGCGCTGGCGGCAGGCGGAGAAGCCTGCGCGCCAGCTATCGGCGCCATTCGCATTGCCCGGCTCGACATGTCTGCCTCCCACCATTGTCCCGCGGCGATCGGATGCGTCGCGGGCGATCCATGCCGGAGCTGTTTTTCCCCCTCAGCCCTTCGACCTCCGCAAGCGGCGCATCACGCCCTGGGCGGTCTTGAGCAGCCGCGGATTGGCGCGCACGAAACGCTCGGCCCGCTCGCGAAGCGAAGCGACGGCTGCCACGCCCCTGCCGAGAGGCGTCAGCGTTTCGTCGATCTTGGCCAGAACGAAACTCTCGGTGCCGAACTGTTCCTTGTAGGGCTGGCTGCCCACCGACAGGTCGAAATAGTCGAACCCCTGCCGAAGTCCCCAGCTCATCAACGTGCCGATGATCGCAATGCCCGGCGAGGCGTTGCTCACCACCTCCTGGTCCATTCCGATCAAGAGGGCATGCAAGGTGCCTTGCCGGGCCAGCATGTACTGGGCAGCGACCCAGTCCTCGCCTGCGCGCAATCCGAAGACCCGCACCGACCCGTCGGACAGGCCCTGAAGAGCTGCGTTCCGGTAGAAATCGACGACCGCCGGCTGCGCCAGGAGATCGAAACGGCCCAGTTGGCGAAAACGCTTGAGCCGCATCTCAACCAGGGCGTCGAAGACGCGCGCTAGCAAGGCCGGGGTGTTGGCGTCGACCAGATCCACGCTGCCGTGCCTTTCGAGCCGGCGCCAGTCCTTGTTGTAGGTCTTGACGAAGGACGGCCTGCCATGGCGCTTGATCAGGGTCTCCGGGTCGCCCTCCAGAGCAAGGCCGAAGGTGATCTGGATGGAATCGCGCGCCACCGAAAGCAACGCCAGCGGATTGGCCACGCCGCGGTTCTGTTGCGGGATGCCGGTGATGTGGATGCGGTCCGCAGGCGGCAGCACGGAACGGATCGCCGCCCAGGCGGCTTCAGCGCCCTGCCTGGTCCACGGGCTCGCATCCGCCAGCAGCGGCGCTGAATAATCGCAGACGCCGCAGCTCAGCCATTCGACCACCCGATGTCCGAAGCTCGACCGCCGCATCAGCGGCACCAGCATCTTGAATTCACCGGTCCCCGCATCCGCCACTTCCACGACGAGGAGGTCGGCGCCTGCAGGCATCAGCCGCCTGGTGATCCCTTCGGCCCAAGCATAAAGCTGATGGGCGGTGCACACCCCATTCGCCTGGCATTCAAGCCAGAGCGGCTTGACGGTTTCCAGGCTGGTGTGCAGCCGTGCGGTGTAGGCTCCCCCGGCAGTGCTTCGGGACGCATGGATAGCCTGCCCGGCCGGCACTGGCGCTCCAGCCATCGGCGTATCGGGCGCAGTCGTCAATGTCTGGATCGACACGTCTGTCTCCTACCTTTTTCCGGTGGCAAGCGGGGCGGCGCCTCGCCACGACGTCGACTTGCTTCCATGGCGGCTATCCCCGCTGTCAAGCGTCCCGCTGTCGAGCGTCCCGCTCTCAAGCGCGAGCATGTGGCGGCGTGCGAAATACCATGAGGCCACGAGCACAACGGTCTCGGAGACCGCGGCACCCGCAAGCGACCATGTCGGGGAAGCGATAGCGAGCAGGATTGCGATCAGGACCAGCCCGACGACCGCGCCGGCCGTTGTGATGAACGCCACGACCCGGAACTCGCCGAGTATCTCGAGGATGATGCGCGGCATGATGTAGAGCATGATCGGTACGAAGTTCGCCAAGGCGAGAAGCCCGATGACGCTGACCGAAGCATCCGCGAGAGCCTGGGATCTTATCGTCGGCAGGACAAACAGGATGCCCGCTCCGTAGACCAGGCTCCCGAGCCCCATGACAAGGGACCAGAGCTTGGCGTGCATCCACACGCGCCCGACTTCATTGTTCGCCATCAGCTTCGCAAGCTCGGGCTGCAGCATGTTCACAAAGGCCAGGCTGACGATGCGCAACGGGGCAAACAGGACGAGAACCGCCGCGATAGGCGCGTAGGCCGCCGGACCGGCAATACCCGCGACCAGCAGCGCCAGGCACTGACCCTGAATGTTGGTGGTCGTCGCGCTGAATCCCGACCAGCGCAGTTGGCGCCAGAGCCTGGCATAGCGTCGCCGCACAGGCGCTCGGAAACTGAGCCGTAGCGGACGGGGTGCCAGGCGCGCGAGCACGGCTATGCCGATCAGATTGGCCGCTGCAAGGGCGTAGAACACCATCTGCAGCACATTCGCCGCCGTCCAGATCGCCAGCGCTGCCATTGCGGCACCGGCGAGGGTGAAGGTGAAATCGCTTATGCTGACGACCATCTGCTGGCGGCGCGCGAAGAAAGCCGTACGCATATGGCTGCGCAGCGACCAGGCGCCGACGAAGCATCCGGCGGCGATACTGCCCGCGTCACCCCAGAGCAGCATCAGCAGCGCGGTCGCCCCGCCCGCGATCGACGCGACGACCACCGCCGCCCCTCCGAACGTCACGTCATGCGCATCGACGCCGGCCCTGTTGGTGCTCTTGCCCATCCATATGCTGGCGGGGACGGCGGTCAGCGATCTGATGTAGGACAGGCCGACACCGCCCATCACCATCGCGATGGCGAAGATGCCGTATCCTTGTGCCGACAGCACGTGCAGCAGCGCGATGTTGAGCGCGAAGTGAAAGCCGCTCTGTATGGCCTCGCCGCCGATCATCAGCACAAGGCGCCGCAGCAGATGGCCAGGAAACGCGAACTTCACGAACTGGTCTCCGCTTCGCGGGCGGCATGCGCCCGGCCAGGCTTCGCCAGCGCCGCCCTCAGCTTGTCGGTGGCGATCGCCGCGATCGCCGCCGCCGCCACCTGCTCGCTGAAAATCTTCTCGTATCGCAACCGGCCAGCGGCGACGAAACCACGCCACGCATCTGGCCGCAGGATGATCTCGCGCAGTTTGTCGGCCAGGGCGGCTGCGTCGCCGGGCGGAACGTGCCAGCCGGTCCCGCCATTGATGACCACTTCCACCAGGCCGCCGATCGCCGACACCAGCGGCGGACGGCCATAGGCCATCGCCTCGATGGCGACGCGCCCCAGCGATTCCGGACGCCGCGACGGCACGGTGACGATGTCGGCCCAGCGGTAATGCGCCGAGGGATCTGCCACGACTGGCAATACGCTGACCCGTTCGGCCAGGCCCATGCTCCGGACCAGTTCGGCCAAAGCGCGTTCGCGCTCGGCGCTTTCGAAGGCGCCACCGACCAGCCGCACCTCGATCCTCGACCGCAATTCCGGCGGCATCGACGCGATCGCTTCGAGCAGGATCTCCTGGCCCTTGATCCTGTTGACGCGGCCGAGCAGCAGCACCCGCAAGGGCCGCTTGCCGTCGTAAGTCATGGGTTCGGCGGCCGCCGGCCCGGCGACACCGTTGTAGACGACATGCGTGCGCGAGATCTTGGGATCGCCGAACGCGGCGCGCGTCGCATTCGAGTTGAAGATGAGGTCCGCATGGCTCCACCGCATCAGGCCGACGAGGACCCTGCGCATGGCGCCTTCGGGGATCTCGTGGATATGCAGGACAGCCTTGTCGGGGAGAAGGCGCGCGGCCAGCGCATAGTCGGCCACGATCGAGGTGTTGACGTAGGTGAGATCGCAATCCCTGAGACGCCGCCAGGCTCTCAGCACCGCCATCGGCAATCGCGCCATCTCGACCGTCGCAAGGCGCGCGATGGCCTGGCGCCTCAACACCCAGAGCGGTTCGAAGACGATCCGGCTGGCATGGCGTTCCAGGATCTGCACGATCGGCCCGCTGCGCGGCAGCACCACCTCGATGTCGGCGGACGGAAACGCGGCGCGCAGCGCAGCAACGCTCTCCGCGAAGCTGCGGTCGGAACCATAGAGTTCATAACCCTGATGAACGCAGGCAATCCGCATCTTTGTATCCCGCCAGGTGCCGCACCATCGCGCCGGGCGGTGGCATGCAGGACCTTGTCGCAAGAACCATGCCTGGTTGAACCGTCCGGCTGCCGGACGCCACATCCTGGCAATGCCTCGTTTCGACACAGATACGCACAGAAGGGTTGACCGATAATGAAACAACCACCAGCTTCAATACAGTTTTTTTACAACCCGGCGCGATGATCATCCGCCCGAGCGCCGAAATCGTGAGATGGCACGGAAGTTGCCCGTCTGCTTCTTGATGATGCAGCAATCGCTAATATATTCAGATCTGAAAGTACTGCCGGCCATGAAACCAGAGAAGCCTGCCATTCTGATCCTGGGGACGCGCGGCATACCCGCGGCCCATGGCGGCTTTGAAACCTTCGCCGAAAGACTGGCACTTTTTCTTGCAGGGCGAGGCTGGAAGGTCGGCGTCTATTGCCAGGACGAGGTCGAGCGGATCGACCAGCGGGTGCGCAGCGAAACCTGGCGCGGCATCGAACTCATCCACGTCCAGGTTGCCTCGAAGGGACCGCGTGCGACCCTGGAATTCGATTGGCAATGCGTGCGCGACGCCGCCAGGCGGCCGGGCGTCTGCCTGGTGCTCGGCTACAACGGCGCGATTTTCCTGACCTGGCTGAGGCTGAAGGGGCGCAAGATCTTCACCAACATGGACGGCATCGAGTGGCGCCGCCCCAAATGGGGTTTGGCGGCCCGCACCTGGTTCTGGCTCAACGAATGGATCGGCGCCTGGGCCTCGCATCGCCTGGTCGCCGATCATCCCGCCATCGCCGACCATCTGGCGACGCGCCGGCCGCGCAGCGCCATCGCCACCATCGCCTATGGCGCCGATCCGGTGACATCGGCGCCGGAAGCACCGGTCCGGGCGCTCGGCCTGGAGCCCGGGCGCTATCTGATCTCGATCGCGCGCATCGAACCCGACAACAACATCCTGCCGATCGTCGAAGCCTTTTGCAGCCGCAAGCGCGCCATGAAGCTGGTGGTGCTCGGAACGCTGTCCGACGAAATCCCCTATCATGTCGCCGTCCGCAACGCCGCGAACGGGTCGGTGGTCCTACCGGGTGCCATCTACGACCAGGCGACGGTGAAAGCATTGCGCTATCACGCGCGCGCCTATCTGCATGGCCACACGGTCGGCGGCACCAACCCGTCGCTGGTCGAGGCGCTGGCGGCCGGCAACATGGTGATCGCGCACGACAATCCGTTCAATCGCTGGACCGCGGGTGCTGCGGCGATCTACTTCACCGACACGGACAGTTGCGCCGAACGCATGCAACAGGCGCAGGACGACGATGCCCTGGTCAGCACCTGCGGCATCGCGGCCCGGGTGCGCGCCCGCGAGGCCTTCCGCTGGGAGGATGTCCTGGTAGCCTATGAGCGTGAAGCCTATCGGCTTCTCGGTGTCACCGCCGACGAGGCCGTCGCCGTCGATCGCGCATCGCGCCGCACCGCATGACAGGTTGGTCGCGCCGGCGGGTGCTGCGGACGGCGCTGTCGACGGCGGCGGCACTTGGCTCCCTCTCGATCGCGCCGTTCGCCCGCGCCTCCGAGCCGCAGTTTCGGCGCGGCGTCAACGCCTGGCCCTGGTTCTCGCTGACACGCGAATTCCCGGCACCGCGCACCGACTATGGCTGGCCACCCTTCCAGTCGCAGCGGCCGGTTCCGACCGCGGACGACCTGCATCGGTTGCGCGAGACGGGGCTCGATTTCATCCGCCTGCCGGTCGATCCCGGCCCGTTCCTGGCAGCCGACGCCACCACCCGCGCCCTCTTGCTGGACATGCTGGACGCGGCGGTCACCGCCACCCTCGACGCCGGTCTCGGCATCATCGTCAACGTGCAAGCCAATGGCGCCACCCACTATTGGAATCCCGACCGCATGGTCGCCAGCGTCACCGCGCCCGCCTTTGATCTCTATCGCGGGCTGGTCGGCGAGCTTGCCGGCAGGCTGCAGCGCTTCCAGCCCCGCAAGGTAGCGCTTGAGCCGGTCAACGAGCCGCCGCAGGCCTGCGCTTCGGAGGTCTGGTCGCAGGTCCAGCTCGCGCTTCTGACCGCGGCACGGGCGTCGGCTGCAACCTTGCCGCTGGTCGTCACCGGAGGCTGCGGCTCGATGGTCGGCGGGCTGACTGCGCTCGATCCGGCGCCGCTGTCGCCGTTCGAGCCGATCCTGTTCACCTTCCATTTCTACGAACCCTATCTGTTCAGCCATCAGGGCGCGCCGTGGATGCGCGAACCCGTCTACCGTTCGCTCAACAATGTGCCATGGCCGGCATCCGCCGGCTCGTTGGAAGAGACGCTGGCGTCGGTCAGGGCGCGGATGGCGCAGGACACCGAAACCTCGGAGGCGGACAGGCAGGCCGCCTATGCGGAAACAGAGCGTGTGCTGAAGGTCTATTTCGACGCCCAGCCCGATCGGCGCTTTGTCGACAACTATATCCGCCAGGTTCGCGCCTGGGGCGACGGCCACGGCCTTGCGCCGGAGCGCATCATCATGGGCGAGTTCGGCGCGCTGCGCACCGACGCCCGCTATGTGGCGGCGCCCAATCCCGATCGGGCACGCTACATCGCCGACGTGCGCCAGAGCGCCGAGGATCTCGGCTTTGGCTGGGCATTCTGGAATCTCTTCGACGGCATGGGGATGATGGACGACACCACGCGGGCCCTCGACCCGGATATCGTCGACGCGCTTGGCCTGGCCATGCCGGCGGACTAGGCAAGACCCAATCCCTCCGAACGACCGAGTCGACCCAAAGCCGACTTACGTCTTCCCTGATGCGAACGGCAACTTTGCGCCGCTAAGCGGACATTGTCGTATCGACGCGCATCCGCGCGGCTTCCTTCACAGCGACTAGGGGAATATCCGAGGATCCACTACCGGAATTGTGTGCTAGATCGGCAGACCTGCTTTGGCGGCACCTTCAACAATTCGCTCCGGATCGGACGGACTGGCGAACCAGAAGTTCGAAAGGCGTTCCCGAAGTGAATAGGCCGGGTTGATGGCAGTTAGATCGTTCCAGACTCGGCGGGCCTCCTCCACTTGACCCAAATGACCAAGCGCCGAGCACAAGTAGCCGCGCGAAATATCGGTTTCTGGGACCAGCAGGATGCGCGCCCGGAGCAGCGATGCTGCCGTTTCGTAGCGTGCTCCGAAGAGGTATGCCGTTGCAAGGTGGTGCAGGTTCTGGTGAGTCAGCGCCGGGTCGAGCCGGATGGCTTCCTCAAAGTAAGGGATAGCTTCCAGTGGCCGGCCGCCATGCGTGAACGCATTGCCGCGTCCCACTTGAACGAGGGTATGGTTGGGGTTGATTTTGAAGGCCTTGAGGGAGTCGTTCTCGACGCGGGCGCCGTCCTTTTCCATCAAGGCCACAATCGAGGAGATGCCGTAGCCCAGTGCAAAGTCCGGATCGATTTTGACGGCGGCATCGGCGCATCGGCGTGCTTCAGCGACCCCGGCGGTGACGTCCGGTAGCCACCGGTTCACGGCCATGGTCAAGAACGCTATTGAAAGGGCGACGTAGGGCCCGGGCAGGGTGGGATCGACGGCAAGCGCACGGCGCATGAGTTCGATGCCGGCGCGCGCCCGGTCCGGAGATGGACTCTCTGAAAACAGTATCGCTCTGCCTCTAAGGGATAGGTCCAACGCTTCGAGGTTCGCCGACTTCCCTTCGAGCTCGGCTAGAGTGGTGCGCGGAGATATCGAAAGGCGAAGCGCGTCCGCGACTTCGCGAGCAACCTCATCCTGGATCGCGAAGATGTCGGTAAGATCGCGATCGAACCGCGTCGACCAGACCTGCGAGCCATTCGCGGCGTCGGCCAGCTCTACATACATGCGCAGCCTCTGGCCAGAACGCTGCACGCTTCCGGTCAGCACGAACCGGACCTCGAGGTCGGCGCCGACTTTTCTCACGTCAATGTTCCGGTCGCGATAAGCAAAGCTCGAGTTGCGCGCGATGACCGACAGTCCCGGAACCTTGCCCAAGACACCGATGATCTCTTCCGCCAGGCCGTCGGCGAAGTAGGCTTGCTCCTGGTCTTCGCTCAGGTTGAAGAAGGGAAGAACCGCCACCGACGGCCTTTCGCTGAGCGGCGAGGCAGGACGGCCAGAGGCGTCGGGTAATGCAAGGCGATATCCGATGCGGGGCACCGTAACGATGATGTCGCCGTGAGAGCCCTTGCCGAGGATCTTCCTTAGCGAGGCAACCTGTACCGAAAGGTTGCTCTCCTCTACGGCTCGCCCTTCCCATGCAGCATCCATCAGCTCCGATTTGGTAAGAATGTCACCGCGGCGCCTCAACAGGGCTGCAAGGAGACGGGAGCCTCGAGAACCGAGCGACCATGTTTGGCCGTTACGGCGGACCGATTCCGTCGCCGGATCAAATTCCAGATCGCCGATACTCAAGCGCGGGTGCATGTCGCCGGTCGACCTTGCTGGCTCACTTTTCGGAAGTATTTCGGACCCTCTTCGATACTCGATCCACGCCCTCAGGCCAATCTCCCATAATCATCAATCAATACGGGAGGAGGCCTGATGTTTCCCTACGTTTGGCATGACCCCTTCGCCGAGCTTGCACTGCTCCGTGACCCGAGTGCGCTGCAAAGAAGGACAATAGAAGCCCAGCACGAGGCAGCCAGGGGGCCATCGACATGCTTGGTGCTGGCGATCCTCTTCAACTTGGCAACGGTTGCGTTGGTGGTGGCGCACTGGATCTTCCAGCCCGCATCAATCGAGAGGAGCTCATCGGATGGACAAAGCGGATCTCAGCCACATCTACCAGTTCTGGTTCGGAGGACAGCGATGCACTGAGGCCATGGCAGGCGAGCGCGTCCGGGTCTGGATGGAACAATCCGACGAGACCGACAAGGTCATACGTCGAAGGTTCGGTCACTTGATCGCTGCAGCCGCTGGACAAACGTGGGCCCCGGAGCAACTGAGCCCTCAGGAAGCGATAGCGTTGGTCGTTCTTTTCGACCAGTTTCCACGCAATATCCACCGCGCCAGTGCCGAGGCATATGCCTACGATCCGCTCGCCCGAGATCTCGCGAGGATAATGGTTGCGGATGGATGGGAGGCTTATGAGACGCTCGAGCAATTCACGCTGGGCCTTCCTTTCGTGCATCACGAGGACCTAGACGACCAGAACTACATCCTGGGCCTAGCCGAAGGCAGGCTGGTGGCGGCGTCCGTCGAATCTCGGCCCCTCTGGCAGCCGACTGTCGACCAAATCCGGAAGCATCGCGATATTATTGCGCGCTTCGGTCGCTTTCCACATCGGAACGATGTCCTCGGGCGCCAGTCCACGGTCGAAGAAAGGGCTTTCTTGTCGAGGTGGGGGAGAGGCTTCTAACCAGTCGCACGCTAGCTCGCTACGCGGAATCACCAAGCCAGGTTAGGTTCCCATGCCACTCAGGCTGCATTGGGACCCGAAGCAGGCATTTGATTAGCCGGCACGAGATAGCCGCATGGCAGCGTCGGGAAGAAAATCGGCAGCTGACCACTCGAAGTCAGGACATCTCGACTCAGGGAAAGAATCTCCACCCTCCATCGAGAGACATAGGCAGCCGGGCACGGATTCCCCCTTTCGACCTCATCATTTCAAAACCAGATGCAGGATCCAAGGACGGGGGATATATTGCGTCCTTGGACTGACATTCACTGAGGGGGGCATGACATGCAGGCAATGCCGATAGCGCATCAAGCCGCGCAACCCGTGGTCGGGCCCCTATCCTCCTTGACCGGCTATCCGGCCGCCGTCCTCTGCTGGCTGCTTTCGGCCGGTGTCTATATCGCGGCAAAATGGGTGGCGCCTGAAATGCCGCCCTGGGGCCTCTGCTTCTGGCGGCTGACGCTCGCTTTCGCCATCCTGCTGCCGATCGTGCACCATCATCACGACGCGATGATCGGGCTTTTGCGAACTCGCGCCGTGGAGGTCGTCGCCGTGGGGGCGATCGGCCTCACGCTGTGCCAGGGCATGATCTACCATGGCCTCAATGACACCGACGCCACCACGGCCGGCATCATCATGGCGCTGTCGCCTGTCATGACGATGGTGCTCGCCCGTTTCGTGCTTGGCGAGCCGCTCGGGCTGTGGAAGTCGCTAGGCGCGCTGGTTGCGCTCGCCGGGATGATTTTCATCGTTGCCCACGGGAACCTGACGGCGCTGCTGCAACTCAAGTTCAACGCTGGCGAGCTGTGGATCGTCGGCAGCGCGTTCTGCTGGGGCCTGTACACCGTGCTTTTGCGCCGTGCCAAATTCGGCATCGAACTCTTGCCGATGGTCGTGCTGCTGCTCGGCGCCGGTGCGCTGGTCGCGCTGCCTTTCCATCTATGGGAACTGTTCAACGACGAACGCTCCACCATGGACGTCGACAGCATTCTCGCGCTCGCCTATCTGGCAGGCCCCGGCGGCGCCTTGATGTACTATCTCTACAACAAAAGCGTGGAAACGCTTGGTGCGAGCCGGGCGAGCATGCTGCTCTATCTGCAGACGGTGTTCGTCGCCATACTCGCCTATCTGTTGCTCGGCGAGGGCTTGCACGATTACGATCTTGTCGGTGCTGCCTTCATCGTCGCCGGAATCGTGCTCGCCACCGTGCTCAAACCCAGGACGACTCAACCACGCGTCGCGTAGTGGTCCTGCGAGTGACGGGTGAGGAATTGGCCTGAAGCGGAGCTCGATCAAGCAGACGCCGCTTGCGGCGAGGCCGCAGGTCGACGCGCCACCACGAGTTAACTACCGCAGCAAATACGCTCCGGTGCGTCACGACGATGGAAGAGGTGACCCGGCCTAGCCGCGCGGCCGGGTGGTCGAGCCGCGGACCAAAAGTTCGACCGGTATGATCACCTGGTTCGGGGCGCCGTTTGCAAACACCGTCGTGGCGGCAAGTCTCCCCTTCCCGACAATGTCTTGAGCCACTGTCGTGAGCGGAGGCGTGGTGCGCGAAGACTCCGCGGTGCCATCGAAGCCGACGACCGACATGTGCTCGGGTATCTTGATATTGCGCCGACGCGCTTCGTCCAGGACGGTGATTGCCTGCCAGTCCGACATAGTCAAGATCGCCGTTGCTTGCGGAGCCCGGTCGAATACGATCGCTCCTGCCGAAGGCTCACCTGGGGTCGTCTCGATGATCGGGACATTGTCAATTGACAGACCGAACTCAGCCAAACCCTGGGCGAAGCCGGAGAGTCTCTCGTGATCGAGTTGAAAACCGGCAGAAATAGCGCGCGGGGCATTGCCCGGCATATGGACGATGGGCGGCCCCGATGTGCGCCGAATGGACAGGATTGCAAAACGCTGATGTCCAAGAGCAGCCAAGTGCCTGATGGCCGCCAGAGCCCCGCTCCTGCCGTCTATCCGGATCGAATTGACGTCCGGACCGGCATCGCTTTCGAGGATGACGAAGGGCAGCCGCCGGCGCCGTAAAGAAGCGATCAGCTCGATGTCCGCGCTGTGGCCCAGGATGAAGCCGTCAACTAAGGCCTCTCGAATGGTGGAGGTGCGCGTTTCGTCCGTACCATTGACCAAACTCAGCGTCGCTCCAGCCTCGTCACAAGCAAGCGAAACGCCAAGCACCAGCTCCCGCAGATACGGGCTCCTGATCATGTCGGCAATGGCGTATGCACCCGGGGGGATCAGGCCGATGGCGTTGAACTTGCCGTCGCGCAGCACGCGCCCTCTCGGGTCGGGGCCATCGTAACCAAGCTGGCGCGCCGCGGCCTCGACGCGCTGGCGCAGATCGGGCCGCACCAGGTCCGGATGGTTGAATACGTTGGAGACAGTACCGCGGGAGACTCCCGCGACCCGGCCGACATCGGCGAGCGTAGGCATTTTGGAAGCATTCATTTCCCTCAGTTAGACAATTTTTTGGAGCGCTCCAAGTTTTTTCTTGACGCTAAGGCTTAAATGTTGGAATTTGCATTTGGAGCGCTCCAAAGATTGAAAAATTGCAAGGTTTCGGCATCTGTGCCGAACATCGGCCAAGTGTGCCTGATTTCGCAAATCATCAAGGAGGATTAGGATGGCTACGACCAATGGTGCCCCGACCTCGCTCGTCGGAAAGACTTTTGATTGCTCGTTCGGACAGTTCGTACCGAGGCTGACGGTCCTGTCGCCGACCGAATTGCGGGTGCAGGCGACGATCGGCGCTACCGAGATCGACGAGGTGGTTCAGAGCAATCTGACCGGCGTTCGGCCCGGACTTTTCATCATGAATTGGACCGAGCAAGGCGGCAACTTTGTCGTGCAGGTTCAAGATCACGAGAACCAGATCGTTCATAACTATGCGCGACTGGCGGACGGGCAGCAATTCTGCGCGCAAGGCACAATTCAACCAGTGACGACGGCGTGAGGGCCGCCTGTGTATCTGAGAGGAGATTGTGCCATGACCACCAACATGATCGACCAGACCGACCCTACGCAGTGGGACCCAAAGCTTGACGCCGTGATCGCGGCGCCCGCAAACCACAAGGTATTGTTTGAGAATGACCGGCTACGCGTGCTTGAAGTGATCCTCAGGCCTGACGAGGAAGAGCCGACACATCACCACCGCTGGCCTTCAGTATTCGTGTTCGATCAGGTGGAAGGCCCTATCCACGACTTCGCGCCGGATGGGACAATGATGCCGCCCAATCGAGATGTCATCCAGGCGGTCCAGGCATGGGATGGTCAAGGCTGTCTCGTGGTGCATATGGCCCCCCAACCGGCGGGTCGCGTGCTCAATGCTTCGAGCAAGACCCTGCATGGTATTCGTGTCGAGATGAAGTCATAAAGCAGATGTGATCCTGGCCCCCGTGGACGACTTCGTAAAGAATAGCGGCAGGGTCCGGCGCCTCGGTTTGGGAAAACGCGTCCTGGAGAACCATCAACAGGTGTTCCTCTCCTGCTCTGCGTCAGCGCGCGCGCCGGTAATGCATGGCGACCGCGCCGCTGCGGAGCGGCTTGGCCGAGATCAGCTCGAGCCGTCGCGTGCTGGGCAGCCCGCTCTGGTAGAGGGTCGGGCCGTGGCCCGCGATCCTGGGGTGCACGAGGAGCTTGTACTCGTCGATTAGATCCAGCCGGTCCAGCTCGGTCGCGAGCTTGCCGCTACCGAGGAGCACGCCGGCCGGGGTCGCGTCCTTGAGCCTCTGCACGCCCGTGCGCAGTTCGCCGCCGATGTGGTGGCTGTTGGTCCACGGGAAGGCCTTTCGCGTCGATGACACTACGTACTTCGGCTTGGCATCCAGCTTGACCGCCCACTCGCGTATCGCCGGTGGCGCCTCCTCGTCGCCGCGGGCGACCGCCGGCCAGTAGCTCTCCATCATCTCGTAGGTGACGCGACCCCACAGCATTGCTCCGCGTTCATCCATAAGGCGGGTGAAGAAGGCGTGCGTCTCTTCGTCGGCAATTCCCTCCTGGTGGTCGACGCAGCCGTCCAGGGTGACGTTGATGCTGAAGGTCAATAGTCCCATGCGGCGAGTCTAAGCCATACAATGGAGAACATGAAGGCCGATTGCTCGCGGTTGATGTTGAACTTCCGCAATGGGTCGATTTGAGAAGTTGGCGCCAGGCCAAAAACCCGCCCTTCGCGGCGGACAATCGGCGGCTCCAGGGAGCCTGCCGGATACACTGTCGTACAATGGCGCAGATGCGCCCGTATAGATTTGAACTGTCGTCGACTTTTGGCTTGATCACAGGCGCGACGGCTGCTTTCGAGAGGTTGCCATTTAGTAGTGGACAGTCCGTTTTCGGCCCAATCCCGGCCATTGGCGGCAGCCAGTTTGATTGAGCTGGTACCCCACCCGGCACGTCAGTCGCGAGCGACACTTTCGGCTCTCCGTCCGCAATTGCGTTAAAAAGATAGAGAGCGGTTCTGCGTTTCCGCGACAGGACGAACCGCTTTGACCGGCCTGATCACCGAACGCGCCGGCCGGTAAAGGGCAAGGCACAGCACCATGATCTTGGTGAGGAGCGTCGTCTTGGAGGAGATGCTCTCCGAGGTGTTGAGAAGAATGAGCCAGCCCAGCATCGGCAGCCAGACGCCAGGATGGCAGCGGCGCGCCACCTCATGCATGAACAGCCCGAAGCTGGACATCATCAAAAGGGTGAAGAAGGCGCCCTGGTAGACTGTCATGCGGATGAATGGATTTTCGATACCCCATTCGAGGCCGTTGATGCGGCGCAGGCTCTCGACGAGGTCGACGCTCGGCCCGACGATCACATCGCGCAGTTCCAGATAGTTGAAGATCTCGAACATCTCGACGCGGGCATTGGCGCTGCCGCCATCCGAAACGAAGCGGCCGAGCAGCGCATCGAAAAAGCCCTCCGAGGCCAATATGGCGATGGCAGCCGGCAGCAGCGCGACCAGCATCATGGCCAGGGCGGCGCCGAGCAGGTTGACGCGCCCCGTGCGCAGTTTGCGAAAGCCGTGGAAAAGCACATAGCTGCCACCCAGAAGGATGGTCACCACCATCGCCGACCGGCCGCCGAACGCAACGAGCGCCGCGCATTGCAGGCCGATCATCGCCAGCCGCAGCGGAGCCGGCAGCGATCTCGCACCGCTCAAAAGGGCAAGCACGTAGATCGACGTCAGCGTGGCATTGACAAGTGGATGCCCCTGCAGCGCGCTCGAACGCAGGTCGGTGGCAAACACCTCGCCATCGAAACGATAGGGAAACACCAGTGTCTTGGTAGCGAATTCGACAAGGGCGAGCAGCGCATTGACCGTCATGACCGCGTGAATGACGGTGCGCAGCCGGGCGAATGTCCATTCGTCATCCTCGCCGAGCATGAGCACCAGCAGCCCGGACGCCACGAACGTGTCGACCATGCCGGCCATGCCTGGACGTTGCCTGACGATGACGACGACCAGCAACACGACGGCGATGACGATCATCAGCGCGGTGGCGGGCCGCCTGTCGGCGACGTGGACGCAATAGCCGACCGGATTGCCGAACGTGCATGAACGCCAGGCAAACAGCAGAATGATGAGATAGGTGGAGGGATGTATCTTGGTTGCCGCGCTGCCTGACAGGCCGTCGTAATTGTAGCCCAGGAGCCAGAGCATGCCGCCCGACACGCTGAACAGCACCACAACGGCCGCGATCAGTCCAAACTGGGTCACCGCATCGACGGAGGTGCCGGCGCGGGGCGCGGCAGCGCCGAAAGTCGAGGCGGTTCCGCTCCAGCCGGAGGCCATGTCAGGCCACCTCGTCGACCAGCAAGGCGCCTGTCGGCACCCGCCCCATGACGGAAATCGCCTGCACCGCCGCCGTCACATCGCGCATCGGCGTGGCGTTCAACCTGGCGACGAGCACGATCTCGTCGACCATGGCGACAAGCGGCGAGGCATTCAGATTCTCGGCCAGCGCACCGCCATCGACGACGACGAGTTCGAAACTGCGGCTCGCCTGCGACAGCATGTGCTGCGCGAAGTAGACGCCGTGCGCTTCCTGGAAGATCGCCTTCGGCCGGCCCCTGCCCAGCAGGGCGACGTTGCTGCCCGGGGCGTACCGGCTGACGGCTTCAAACGCATACTCGCCGCGCAACACATCGAGTATGCCGGGCTGCGGATCCTTCTGGCCGCTGCCGGTGTTGGTATCGACGAACAGGACCCGGCTGCCCCTGGCCGCCGCGGCGTTGGCGATGAGCCGTGCGATCCTGTTGCGTTGCTGGCCGTCTTCCGGCGGCGATGTCACCAGGATCGACGGCACCAGCGGCCAATCCGGCGGACGCCGGCCCGAACTGAACATGCGCCGGAGCGCCAGACCGACGACAGCGTCCGTCTTCTGGCTGGACGCGACGGCCGGGCTCGTGCCGAAAGGCCACCAGCGCCATCCTGCCTTTCCTCCCGCCGGCAGGATGCCAAGCACGGGGGCATCGATGGTGAATTGCATCTGGTTGCTGGAAAGCACGGTCGGCGAGGAGTACTCCGCGATCAGCGCGAGGCCAGTGCCCAGCCCAAATCCGCCAAACACGGCGCCAAACAAAAGCAGCCCCAGCGGCGGCCAGCTCTTTTTCTGCGCTGGCATCGCATCCGAAATGACACGCGCGTTGGTGCTGTCGACATTGATCTGCTCGCGCGTTTCCTGGGCCCGCTGCAGGTAGGTTGCGTAGACCGAACGGACCGCCTCGAGATCGCGCTGCAATTCGCGCAGCCGCACGGATGCCTGGTCGGTGTCGAGCGATTTGTTCTTGAGGCCGGCGACCTTCGCTTCCAGCGCCTGCTGGTTGGCGAGCGCCCGCTCGTAATCGGTCTCGGCGGCCGTCCGGATCCGGCCGAGCTCGCGCGCGATCAGCTGCCGCGTGTCACGCAGTTGCTGCTGCGCGGCGATCATCGACGGATGGCGCGGTCCCAGTTCCGTGCCAAGCTGCGAGACCTGGTCGACAAGCGTTGCCTCCTGTGACCGCAGGCTCGAAATCACCGACGAGCGCATCGCTTCCGAGGTTGCGTCCGGCGTGCCGCTCTGCCTGCGCATCTGGTCGACCTGCGCCTTCAGCGTCGCGGTGCGGCTTTGCGCCGCCGACAGTTGCGTGTTGAGCTCGGTCAGTTCCTGGTCGCTGACCAGATTGCCCGCTGTCATCACCATGTTGTTGGCGGACTTGTAGGCCTCGACGGCATTCTCGGCCTGCTGGACGCGCTTGCGCTGTTCGTCCAGCCGCGCGGTGATCGACTCCGAGGCATCGGTGGCGGATTTTGCGCGCGCGCTCGCCTGGTCGGCCAGATAGGCTTGTGCGATGGCGTTGGCCAGAAGGGCTGCCTTGTCGGCACTCTTGGCGGTGACGATGACGTCGATGACCAGCACCTTGTCCGCCCGCTTCACCGCCAGGCGCCGGCGCAGGCCGTCGAGCGTCTGCACCGTCCTGTCGGTCGCGGCCGGACCCGAACCGAGCAGGCGCGACAGCATGCCCTGCCCGTTGAACTCCGGGTCGTCCGTCAGATTGGTTGCCTTGATCGCCCGCAGCAACACGCCGGTCGACTGGACGACGCTGACCTGGCTTTCAACCTGCGTGATGCCGCCGTCGGGCGCCAGTCCGCTCGGATTGATATCGTTGGTGACGACTTGCAGATCCTGCGGATCGATGATGATTTCCGCCACCGAGCTGTAGAGCGCGGGGGTGAGCAGGCCGTAGAGCAGGGTTGCGAGCGTCAGCAGCACGGCGGTGCCGATGATCCAGAGGCGACGGCGCACCAAAATGCGCTTCAGATCGCCAAGCTCGACAGTCGAAGGTGCGTATGATCCCGCTGATTCCACCGATCCCGCTTCCGGAAAGTATTGCTGAGGCACCACGGGCAGAGATGATAGCATAGCTGCCTCCTACAATACTCCATTTGCCTGCAAGACAAAATTGCGGCGTGAGCCTAGCTATTCCTCCAATTGTTAAAACATTATTAATTATGTTCGGAGCTCGCATGAATTTTGGCACGGAGTTTGCTTAGAACGAAAACGGAGTGTTGAGATTGCAAAACTGAGCAGGAGACGGGCATAGATGAAGCAACACTTCAACCGGGCCGGCCGTGTCGGCGATGACATGCGCCAAACCGGTCGGGCCTTCGATATGCGGGTAAGCCTTCGCCTGGACAGCCAATGCGTCCGCGCTTTTCATGTCCTGTTGCTTCAGCGCCTGGCCTCGCATCCGGGGGTGACGCTGGTCGTCGACGCCCGGCCGGCTGGCGGCGGCATCCCGCGCAGCGCCGAGGCCTTGTTCCAGCTTGAAACAGCAATACATGGCTTGTCCCGCGATGGGTTGGCCAGGCACGTGCCACTTTCGCAACTCGCTCCCTACCGCACGGAGCAGCCCTCACCCGACCTGGTGCTCGACCTCTGTGGTGACGTCAGGCTGGAAGGCACGCGAGTCTGGCGCGTCACCTACGATGGCGCCAGTGGAGAAGCGGCGCTGCTGGCCTTGATCCTCAACGGCCAGACGCCGCTTGCCCGGATCGAGGAAGACGGCGTTGCGATTGCCGCCGGGCGCCTGGGAACCGAGTATGGCGGCATCGCGCTGGCTTCCTTCCAGGACATGCTGGCGCGCACGGCGAGCCTGATCGTCGCGGCGATGACACGTGCGGCCAAGGCCGTGCCGGTGCTGCCCGACCTGACGCAGATGGGTGCCCCGCCGCCAATGCCCTCGGCCGGCAAGCTTGCCGTCAGGGCGGGCAAAGCGCTGGCGCGGCGGATCGTCCAGAAGATCTACCATCTTTGCTACAACGCCCCGCACTGGAAGGTCGGCTGGCGGCAAACCGGCGGCCAGGACCTGTACGACCTGCGCGTGCATCCGGCATCGGGCTGGCAGGTGCTGCCGGACGATGGCAGCCGCTTCTATGCCGATCCATTCCCGATCGTTTACCAGGGCCAGGTCACCCTGTTCGTCGAGGACTACATCCACCGGCTCGGCAAGGCCATCATCTCCGCCGTGCCCTTCGGTCCGGCAGGCCCGCTCGGACGCCCCGAGCCCGTGCTCGAACTGCCCTACCATCTCTCCTACCCCTTCGTCTTCGAGCGCGACGGTGAGGTCTGGATGGTGCCGGAAAGCTGCGCCAACGGCACGGTCGATCTCTACCGCGCGACCGCCTTCCCGGGTGGCTGGGTCAAGGAAGCCACACTTCTGTCCGGCGTCGTCGCCAGCGACGCCACGCTGGTCGAACATGGCGGCCGCTGGTGGATGTTCGCCACCGTCAGGGAGGGTGAAGGCACCATCCGGGATGGCGCGGGCGCCTTCTCCGACGCGCTTCATCTGTGGTCGGCGCCGGATTTTCGCGGCCCCTGGACGCCGCATCCGCACAATCCGGTGCTGATCGACATCGCCTCGGCGCGCCCGGCCGGCCGCATGGTGAAACGCGGCGACCAATTGCTGCGACCGGTGCAGGACTGCCGCAGGAGCTATGGCGCGGCTCTCGGCATTGCACGCGTTTCTCACCTTGATTTGATCGGCATGGAGCAGGTCGTTGAGACGATCTTAAATCCAGGTGCGCTATGGGGTGGGCGCAAGCTGCACACCCTCAACGAGGCGGGCGGCTTCGAGTTCATCGACGGTTCGGCGATCGCACCGCGCTGGAAGCAAGGAAGTGGCGGCCGGCATTAACCTAAAGATTGGTTACTACCAGTCGCGCGCGCAGGTTGCTTGAGGTTGATTTGGGTCCGGGCGTATTTTCCACCACAGATTGCAGAGCAGGAACATGACGAGCAGAAAGGGCAGCGAAATGACCATCGCAGGGGCTGGCCCAGCCGAAGTCGACGTGGCGATCGTCGGCGCCGGACTGGCCGGCACGACCTTGGCAATGGTGCTCGGAAGAGCCGGCCGCAAGGTGGCGTTGATCGATCCGCACCACACCCATCCCGATGAGTTCCGGGCCGAGAAGCTTGGCACGGGCCAGTCGCGCCTGTTCGAGAAACTGGGACTCAACTCGATCGTCCTGCCGCTGATGACGGCGATGGACGACATCCATGTCTTCCGCCTTGGCCAATTGTTCTCACGCGATCGGCGTCTGGAACATGGATTCTCCTATGGCGCGCTGATCAATGGCTTGCGAGCCGCCTTGCCGCGCGAGGTGCCGGTGACCGTGGCCAAGGTCGCCGAGATCACCACCGGGCCGGACAAGCAGCGGCTTGTTCTGACCACAGGCGACATCATCGACGCCCGGCTGGTGGTTGTGGCCACTGGCCACAGCGAGGCGGTGCGGCGCGCCGTCGGCGTCCGCCGCATCGAGGACTCCAAGGCCCATTCGCTTTCGATTGGATTCGATCTGGCCACGCCGCCGGGCGAATGCGGCTTCCAGGCCGTCACCTGTTTCGGCAGGCGGGCCGAAGACCGTGTCGCCTATCTCAGCGTGTTTCCCATCGGCGGCGTCATGCGTGGGAACATGTTCGTATATCGGCAGGCGGGCGAGCCCTGGACCAAGGCATTCCGCAAGGATCCGCAGAAAATGCTTTGCGAACTCATGCCGGAGATCGCCGCGCAGTGCGGAAACTTCAAGATCGACGGGGCCGTCGAGATCAGGCCGATCGATCTGACGCGAACGGAAGGACATCGGCGCGACGGGGTTGTCTTCGTCGGCGACGCCTTCTGCACGACCTGTCCAACGCCGGGCGTCGGCATCGAGCGGGTGATGACCGATGTCGATCAGCTCCATTCGGTTCACATTCCGCGCTGGCTCGAAACACCAGGAATGGCGGCCGACAAGATCTGCGCCTTCTACGACGACCCGGTCAAGATCGCCGCCGATGAGCACGGCATGAGGGCCAGCGTCTATGCCAAGGCGATCACCACCGGCACAGGGCTGGAATGGCGCATCCGCCGCCTGCGCAACAACACCGCGCGCCAGCTGATGATCGTCGGCCGCAAGATGCGGCATTTGGGACAGCGGCGGGCGACGGCTGTCAGCGGCGAAGCGTCATAGAACAACCCCGTCGCCTGGTCACCCCAGCGTCAATCCAGCCTTGCGCGCCTCCTCGCGCAGGAACGGCAGCCCGACGCCGATCACATCGTCCGGATTGTCGGCCACCGGCCGCCATACCGCCAGCCCGCCGGCAATGTCGACATCGACATGGTTCATGCTTTCCAGCGTGATGGCGCCGGTGTAGCCGATGGCGGCGATCGCCTTCATGCAGGCCGCCCAGTTGAGCATGCCGCGGCCCGGCACGCCACGATTGGCTTCCGAGACATGGACGTAGCCGAGATAGGGCGCCGCGGCGCGGAAGCCGGCCTCGAAACTCTCCTCCTCGATATGCATGTGGTAGGTGTCGAGATGGATGAAGATGTTGTCGGCGCCGACGCGCTCGATGATGTTTGCCGCATCGATGCCGCGATTGATCAGGTGCGTTTCGTAGCGGTTGCAGGGCTCGATGCCGAGCTTCAGCCCATGCGTCTTGGCTGCTTTCGCGGCGCGCGTGAGGAAGCTGCACATGCCATCGATTTCTTCCGCTGTCGGCGCGCGTCCGGACGTCTTGCCGATCGTACCGTAGGTGACGCCGCCGAGCGCTTCACTGCCCACCGCTTCGCAGACGGAAAAGGCCGGTTCCAGGAAAGCCAGCGCCTCGTCCGGCCGCGCCACCACGTCGAGCGAGGCAGGCAGGCCGAGCGACGGGATAAGTTCGACGCCTTGGCGCTCGGCGAAGGCGCGCGTACGTTTGGTGTCGATCTCCTCGGGGCGCAGCAGCGGGATCTCCAAGAGGCCGATGCCGAGCCCCTTCAGCCGCTCCATCTGCGGCTCGATCAGGTCGAGGTCCCAGACCGGTGCGATGGCGAACGTGTGCAGTCCAAAAACATTCATCAGCTCTAGCCTCTCTGTTCGTGCGCCGCCGCGGCGCTGGTGTCGCCGCCGCCGACGATGCGGCCGACGACTTCGTTCATATTGGTTTTGGCGGTGACCAGATTGGCCTCGGCGCGGCCATGGCGCAGGACCACGATGCGGTCGGTGACCGCCAGCACGTCGTTCAGCCGGTGCGAGATCAGGATGACGGCGATGCCTTCCGACTTCAGCCGGCGGATGAGATCGAGCACGCTCTGTACCTCACGCACGGCGAGTGCCGCCGTCGGTTCGTCCATGATCACCAACCTCGGATTGAAGGTCAGCGCCCTGGCGATCGCCACCGTCTGCTGCTGGCCGCCCGAGAACGAGCCGACCGAGCGGTTGATCGATGGCAGATGCGCGCCGAGCCGCTCGATCATCTTGCCCGCCTGACGGTCCATCTCGGCCTTGTCGACGAAGCCCGGAATGAGCCCGAACAGCTTCTTCGTCGGCTCGCGGCCGAGGAAGATGTTGGCGGCCACGTCCTGCTGTTTGGCCAGCGACAGGTCCTGGTAGATCATCTCGATGCCGAGCTGGCGCCGCTGGCCGGGGTCGAGCGGCAGGATGTCCTTGCCGCCGAGCTCGATCGAGCCGGCATCGGCGCGATAGATGCCGGTGATGGTCTTCATCAGCGTCGACTTGCCGGCGCCATTGTCGCCGACGAGGCCGATCACTTCGCCGGCCTCGACACTGAGGTCGACGCCATGCAGCACGTCGACCGCGCCAAAGCTCTTGCGGATGCCGTGCAGGGTGAGAAGGGTCATACGCGTGACTCCTTCCTGACCTGATACTGGTCGATGAACACCGCCAGGATCAGCACCGCGCCGATCGCCATCTGCTGGTAGTAGGATTGCACCGCCAGCAGCGTCAGCCCGTTCTGCAGTACGCCCATGATCAGCGCGCCGATCATGGTACCGAGGATCGAGGCGCGGCCGCCGAACAGATTGGTGCCGCCGATGATCGCAGCGGTGATCGCGGTGAGCTCATAGTTGATGCCGGCGGTCGGGTCGCCGGCATTGACGCGGGCGGTGAACAGCAGGCCGGCAAGGCCGGCGAGCGCCCCCGACAGCGTGTAGATGATGCGGCGATGGTGTTCGACGCGAATGCCCGCGGCGCGCGCCGCGCCCTCGCTGTCGCCGAGCGCCAGCGTGTGGCGGCCAAAGCGCGTGTAGGCCAGCAGGCAGTGCGCGACGATGGCCGTCAGCACCAGCAGGATGACCGGCATCGGAATGCCGAACGGCCGGCCCTGGCCGATATAGACGATCTCGGGCGGCAAGCCGTAGATCGCCCTGCCCTGCGAGATGACCAGCGCCAGCCCGCGCGCCAGGCCCAGCATGCCGAGCGTGACGATGAAGGCCGGCACGAAGGCGCGGGTGACGAGCTGGCCGTTGATGTAGCCGGCAAGGCCGCCGGCGATGATGCAGGCGCAGACCGCGAACACCGACGGCCAGCCGAGATTGACGGCAACAAAGGCCCCGGCGACGCCGGCCAGCCCCATCACCGAACCGAGCGACAGGTCGAGCCCGCCCGAGCCGATGACGAAGGTGGCGGCGATCGCCAGCACGCCGATGGTTGAGGTGGCGAGCAGGATGTTGAGGAAATTGCTGAGCGACAGGAAGTACGGCGACAGCACCGCCATGACGGCGCTCAACGCCACCAGCACCAGCAGCGATTCCAGCCTTATATGCAGCCGCTCGACGGATGCACGCTGCACCCGGGCCCAGAAACCGGGCTGCGCCATTTCGGAAGCCATGCTTTTACACCTTTGAGAGAGGTGGCCGGCGCGGAAGTCCCGCGCCAGCCTTCGGGGAGTTACCCCCAGTCCTGGGAGGGACTATTTCACATATTCGAGCATCGGCTCCTTGCCGGCGTCGAGCACATCCTTGGTCAGCACCAGTGTCGGCACGGCGATGCTGTCCTCGACCTTGTCGCCGGCCAGTGCCTTCTTGACGTTCTCGACCGCCTGCTTGCCGACGAGGTAGGGCAGCTGTGCCACCGAGGCATTCAGCCGGCCATCCTTGATCGACTTGACCGCATCCGAATTGCCGTCGACGCCGATGATCGTCACCTGCGGACCCTTGCCGGCGGCGTAGACGGATTCGACCGCACCCAGCGCCATGCCGTCATTGGCGCAGAAGATGGCGACGAGGTCGGGATGCGCCGTCAGCGTGTCGGTGGCGATCGAGGCCGCCTTGCCGCGATCCCAGTCGCCCGGCAGCGAGGCAACGACCTCCAGCCCCGGCGCCAGTTCCTTGAGCTTGTCGGCAAAGCCCTTGGCGCGCTTCTCGCCGGTGATGTTGCCCGACAGGCCCTCGATCACCAGCACCGGCCCCTTGGCATCCTTGCCGAGCTTGGAGACGAGATAGTCGGCCCCTTGCGCGCCGGCCGCACCATTGTCGGAGCCGATGTGGAAGGTGACCTTGATGCCTTCCTTGTCGAGCACCGCCTGGTCGAGATTGTTGTCGAGGTCGACGATCTTGACGCCGGCCTCCTGCGCCGCCTTCAGGCACGGCAACAAATTGGTCGAGTTGATCGCGGCGGTGATCATCGCCGCCGGCTTGCGCTCCAGCATGGTGTTGCACAGGTTGAGCTGCGGCTCGGCCGCCTGGTCGCTTTCGGCCGCCTGCTGGAAATACTTGACGCCGGCTTCCTTGGCGCCGGCCTCGACGCCTTGGGCCATCGCACCCCAGAACGGGTTGGCCAGCGTCTTCATCAGCACGCCGTATTCGCCATCCTCGGCCTTGGCCACGGAGATGGCCGAGAACGCGATTGCCGCACCCAAAGCCAAAGTAAATCGATTTATCTTCGGAACGAACGATGTCATTTTATTTTCCTCCGGTTGATGTCACGTGCCGCGAGCCAAGGCCAGGTGCAGCGCTACTGCCTGTCGACAATGGGGGCTATTGTCGGTTTCCTCCCCCGGAATGCGGGCAGTTGCCTGGCGAGCCAACGGATTCCCGCATCAAAACCTGGCACGGTTCGAGCCGCGCTAGCGGCGGCCCCTCCCCGCCTTCAATCCTGGCAAACAACGCCTCCATGGCGTGGCCGGCGATCTGGCGCACCGGCTGCACCACGGCGGCGATGGCCGGCCAAGTCACCTGCATCCATTCGGCATCGTCGAAGCCGACCAGAGAAATGTCATTGGGGCAGTGCCAGCCGCGCCGGCGGAATTCGGACAGCGCCACCAGCGTGCCCTTGAGGAATAGCGAATAGACGGCCGTCGGGCGTTTGCCCCCGGCCTTCCCTTCGCACTTGTCGAAGTAGTCGCGCAATTGTGCCCGCAGCGGTTCGACATTGCTTTCGGCGAGCACGACGTCGATGCGCATGTCCGGCGCCAGCGCCAGCGCGGTGCCGCGAAACCCGTCGAGTCGGGCGCGCACGGTGGCGGCCTGTTCGCCCAGGCCGATAACAAGGATGTGGCGGTGGCCCTTGCCGATCAGTTCGCGCGCCACCTCGGCACTTGCGGCCGCACTGTCGGCCGATACCGTGTCGAAGGCGTCGTCGGACAGCACGCGGTCGATCAGCACGCCGGTCATGCCGTTGGCCTTCATGAATTCGGCCGCCGGGCCATGCTCGTTGCGCACCGGCGCCAGCACCACGCCGGCGACGCGCCAGTCATGCATGCGTTCGAGGATTTCCTTCTCGCGCGCTTCGGATTCACGGCTCGAGGCGGCCACCAGCGTGTAGCCGCGCTGCTCGGCCAGGCTTTCGAGCTGGGTGACCATCTGGCCGAAGAATTCGCTTTCGAACTCCGGCATGATGGCGCCGATGATGCGGCGCTTGGCCCGCCGCATGTCGGAGGCCAGCGGATCGACACGGTAGCCCAAATGCTCGACGGCATCGAAGACACGCTGCGCATTCTCGGGCTTCACCGTGGTGACGCCGGCCATGACCTTGGAGACGGTGGCGGCCGACACGCCGGCACGGCTTGCCACGTCGTGGATCGACGGACGCCGCTGCTGGCCCTGCCTATGCGCCATTGGTCCTCCTCCCGAGGCGCGAACGTCAGCATTTTTCGTCCGCTGCCAAAATGAGTAAATCGATTTTTCGCAGTTGTAAATCGTTTAATCGGAGGTAATTTACACCTCGAAAAAGCGCGATTGGATCGCGTCGGGAGGAATTGCCATGTCCAACAGCGCCTTGCCGCTGGTCATCAGCGCGCCGGATCCACGCACGCTCGACCTCATCTTCACGCCGCCGCAGCTGGCGCGCTTGCGGAAAAAATACCGCATCGTCGAGACCACACCCGGTGGCGTGGCGAAGCTGCCGGCTGATGTGCTGGCTGAAGCCCGCTACATCGTCGGCCAGCCGCCGATCCCGCCTGAAACGCTCGAGCAGATGAAGGCGCTGCGCTGCGTCTTCAATGTCGAGACAAATTTGATCAACAACATGCCCTACGAGACGCTGTTTGCACGCGGCATCCATGTCGTCACCACCGGCCTGGTCTTCGCCGAGCCGGTGGCCGAGCTTGGCCTGGCCATGGCGCTCAACCTCGCCCGCAACATCGTCGACGCCGACCTCGCCTTCCGCCGCGGCAAGGAGCTGTGGGGCGGCGATGGCAACCAGACGGCCCGGCTTTTGTCGGGCGCCGATGTCGGCATCGTCGGCTTCGGCGATCTCGGCCGCGCGCTGAACCGGCTGCTGTCGGGGTTCCGCA
Organism: Mesorhizobium sp. P2_A8; assembly: GCF_056404935.1. Lineage (NCBI taxonomy): Bacteria > Pseudomonadati > Pseudomonadota > Alphaproteobacteria > Hyphomicrobiales > Phyllobacteriaceae > Mesorhizobium > Mesorhizobium sp. P2_A8. The sequence continues at coordinate 98,669 of NZ_JBFUDB010000011.1, read as the reverse complement.
CCCGCACCAAAGTCTTCGATCCCTGGCTGCCGCCGTCGATCCTGATCGACAATGGCGTCGAGCCGGCCTCGCTCGACGAGGTGCTGTCGCAAAGCGATTTCGTCTTCGTCGTCGCCTCGGTGACCAGCGAGAACCAGGGGTTTCTCGGTGCTGATGCGTTCGCGACAATGCGCAAGGGCGCCGCTTTCATCCTGCTCAGCCGCGCCGGCGTCGTCGACTTTCCCGCGCTGATGGCGGCTGTGAAAAGCGGCCACATCGTCGCCGCCAGCGATGTCTTCCCGGAAGAGCCGCTGGCGCCGGACCACCCCGTACGTGCCCTGCCCGGCTTCCTGCGCTCGGCCCATCGTGCCGGCGCCCTCGACATCGCCTTCAAGCGCATGGGCGACATGGTGCTGGAGGACATGGACCTGATCGATCGCGGCCTGCCGCCGCTACGCTCGAAGCGCGCCGAGCGCGAGACGGTGTCGCGAATGCGCTCGAAGCCGGTGGACAAGAATTGACGGGAGAGGTTGGAGCCCGCTCATCCCCGAGCACCGGAACCTTTTGCGCGGCGTTTGCGTTCTCCACCCGGATCGTTTCCCATTCGATCCGGAGTTCCTCCAATCAGATGCCCCGTCAGGCTCCAGCCGGCGGGTTTTTTTATCCGCGCGGCCAGGACCGAACGCACCGGTTTCCTGTTTTCGGAACAATCGTCCCGCCGTGAAGTTTTGAAAGCAGCCGGGCGGTGGGAAGCCCGGTCTACTCCAGAAGGCCCGTCACGATTCGCGTCGGTGGCGGGCCTTTTCGTTCCGTCGCCTCGCGGCGTGCGGAACCTTCCAAACAAGGCGACGTTGGTCCTCGCCGGTCAGGCAACAATCCACGAAAGGGAAAACTCCATGGGAAGCACCAGCGACAAGGCTTCGGGTCTCGCCAATCAGGCCGTAGGCAAAGCCAAGGAAGGTGTCGGCAAGGCCGTCGGCAATGACCGTCTGCGGGCCGAAGGCGCCGCGCAGGAAGCCAAGGGAAAGGTCCAGAAGGCCGTTGGCGACGCGAAGTCCGCCGTCAAGGACGCGACAAACAAAACAGCGGCTGCGATCAACAAGAACCTGTGAGGGTTCTTTGCCCTTTGTAGGCAACCGAAGGCCGCCCGTGCGAACGGGCGGCCTTCGCCGTTCAAGGATCTGAAATCGACAAGGAACGCATTGTCATCCGGGAGATTGAGCCAACAGCGCAGCCCGCGCGTTCAATCCTGAAGGGTTATTGGCATGGCAAAGCAAGCATCAAAATCGGTTGGTATGGCCGCGACGATTCACGATCAGAAACTGCAGCGCGGCGCAGGAGGAGAACTGCACCAGGTCGCATCCGGCTCGACGCCGGTGCTGACAACCGCCCAGGGCGGAGCGGTTTCAGACGACCAGAATTCTCTCAAGATCGGTGCCCGGGGTCCGACGACGCTGGAAGACTTTCACTTCCGCGAAAAAATCTTCCATTTCGATCACGAGCGGATTCCCGAGCGTGTCGTCCATGCCCGTGGCTATGGCGCTCACGGCTACTTCGAAACCTATGAATCGCTGGCGAAATACACGCGTGCCGACATCTTCCAGCGCGCCGGCGAAAAGACGCCGGCTTTCGTCCGCTTCTCCACCGTCGCCGGCAACAAGGGCTCTGCCGATCTTGCCCGTGACGTGCGTGGCTTCGCTGTCAAACTCTATACGCAGGAAGGCAACTGGGACATCGTCGGCAACAACATGCCGGTGTTCTTCATCCAGGATGCGATCAAGTTTCCCGACCTGATCCACGCCGCCAAGGCCGAGCCCAACAGCGACTTCCCGCAGGCGCAGACCGCGCATGACAATTTCTGGGACTTCATCTCCCTCACCCCGGAAAGCATGCACATGATCATGTGGGCGATGTCCGACAGGGCGATCCCGCGTTCCCTGCGCTTCATGGAAGGCTTCGGCGTTCACACGTTCCGGCTGGTCAACGCCAACGATGAATCGACCTTCGTCAAATTCCTCTGGAAGCCCAAGCTCGGTCTCCAGTCGGTCGCCTGGAACGAAGCGGTCAAGATCAACGGCGCTGATCCCGACTTCCATCGCCGCGACCTGTGGGACGCGATTCACGCGGGCAACTTCCCCGAATGGGAACTGCAGCTGCAGCTGTTCGATCAGGCGTTCGCGGATAGCTTCGACTTCGACATCCTCGATCCCACCAAACTCATCCCCGAGGAAGTGCTGCCGCCGATCGCGGTCGGTCGCCTGGTGCTCGATCGCATGCCCGACAATTTCTTTGCCGAGACCGAGCAGGTCGCGTTCATGACCCAGAACGTACCGCCCGGCGTCGACTTTTCGAACGACCCGCTGCTGCAGGGCCGAAATTTCTCCTACCTCGACACGCAGATCAAACGGCTGGGCAGCACCAACTTCACCCACCTGCCGATCAACGCACCCAAATGCCCCTTCCACAATTTCCAGCAGGACGGGCACATGGCGATGCGCAACCCGGTTGGGCGTGCCAACTATCAGCCGAATTCATGGGGCGAAGGCCCCCGTGAATCACCGGCCAAAGGGTTCCGGTCATTTGCCGAGGTCGAAGACGGACCAAAGGCTCGGTTGCGGTCGGAAACCTCTGCCGATCATTACAGCCAGGCACGCCAGTTCTACATCAGCCAGCAGCCCGTGGAGCAAGGGCACATCGCCTCGGCGCTGACTTTCGAACTGAGCAAGGTGCAAACCCCGGTCATTCGCGAGCGCATCGTTTCCCATCTTCTGAACATCGACGATGGGCTGGCCGGCAAGGTGGCGGACGCGCTTGGTTTGAAAACGATGCCCAAGCCCGCCGATGCGGCCGTTGCGACGCGCCGGGATCTCGCTGCGTCGGACGCGCTCAGCATCCTCAAGAACGGCCCTGGCCGTTTTGAGGGTCGCAAGCTCGGAATCCTGGTGACCGATGGAACGGATGCCGGCGTGCTGAACGCCATCAAGCTGGCGCTGACCAAAGCCGGCGCAAGCTTCGAGATCATCGCGCCAAAGGTCGGCGGAGCCAAGGCCAGCGACGGCAGCTGGATCGAGGCTCAGCAGATGATATCAGGCGCGCCATCGGTTCTCTACGACGCCATTGCGCTGTTGCCGGCAAAGCCGGCGATGGCAGAGCTGTTGAAGGAATCCACCGCCCGCGACTTTGTCGCGGATGCCTTCGCGCATTGCAAGTTCATCGGCTTCGTCGAAGCGGCAGCTCCGCTGTTGTCCAAGGCCGGAATTACCGAGGATGAGGCGGTGATTCCACTGTCATCCGCCAAGGATGTCGCTGGCTTTGTCGCAAGGCTCGGCGAGTTGCGCTGGTGGGCACGTGAGCCGAAGGTGAAGTTGGGGTGAATTCGGCCTGCACCGGTGACGCGCAGGGATCAGGCAGGAGCCGGTTCCGAGTGCGCCTCACGCATCCGAAGGATCGCTCCCTGCGGCATCGGCACCCCGGCCGGTCGGAAAGATCCGCCTGAGGATGTCGCGCGCGATCTCGGCCCGGTGCTTGTCCTGGCCGCGCAACTCGACGCCGCTGAGTTTTGCCGGAGCGCCGTCCGCATGGTCCCACACCATCCAACTGCCAGGTGTCTCCTGCAGGCACTCGAATCTGTCTCTTGGCATCAGGCGAGTCTGTCTCTCGGCATCAACTGTCCCCCGTTTGCATAACCCGGCGATCGAGGCAGCGTTGGCCGACGCGGGGAATTGGATTGAGCGGGGGCCCGGGTCCCGCGTCGGCCAAGGCGGCTCCTGAGGTCCGCTGCGTTGCTAACCTAGCGAGTTGCCGGCGGCCGAACAATTGCACGGGTTGCTGGGTACGGTTTCGGACAGTTCGCCGGGGACTCGCTATGCGATTGTCGGAAGCGTACAGTCGCTTTGTCGCTGGCCACTCAATGGGCGCTGGCGCTTGAAAGAGCCGATCGCGCTTTCGCCCCGAGGATGGGACAAGCGCAGTGACCTTCAACGGCTCAGCGGATTCAGATCAGCTTTCGATTCTTTCCAAAGTGCTCGATGACTACTGCCGTCAGGCCGGCATTGCCGCGGGCCACCCGGCCAGGGAACGTCTTGGACGCCGCGTCATCGAACTGTTCCAGGGCGGCATGGACAAGGCCGAGGACCTGCCTGCGGCCATGAACGCCAGCTACGACGAATGGCTCGGCGAGGTTGATCTGCCGTCATCATCTTTACAGCAGGCCGCTTTGTGGGCGGATGACGACCAGTCAGCAATCACGGAACCATCCTCTGCCGAGACAGTTGGTTCGGGTGGCGGCGGAGCATCGCGCTTCCCTCAAGCTGATATAGCGGAGCATTCCGCTAATTCGTCGCCACGCCCCCTCCAGGGAAGAGATCCGGAATAGCAGCGCCTTCGGACCAAGGGCGGTTGCCGTCATCCCAGGCGCGTCTCAGGCGGCGCGGCCAAACTCGCTCTCGACGATATCGAGAAGCAGGCCGTCATTGTCTCGGCCGACGGGCTCCCTCGTTCGCCAATCGCACCCCGACCGGTCGAATTCGATGGGCGCGGAATAGAATTCGGCGAAACCGAGAACCAGTCGTTCCGCGTCGGCCAGGGACAGACCGCTGTGGCGATCGGCCACCTGCGCCGCCAGAACCGGTATGTTGACGATTCCAAACTCGTAGATCGTCTTGACCAGCGTGTGGTTCAGGTCGTCACGCAGCTCGATCGGGTAGTTGTTCATGGCAAACTCCTGTCCTTTGGACTGGGTTTTCCCTCACTTTCACCATGCGCCGACGGCTTCGTTAAAGCAAGACAATTCGTAAATTTTCATTAACAAAATCAATTAGTTAGTAGGTTTAGCCGGTGGCACAACCCAAGCACTGTGAGTACGTGGTGCAACAAAAGCGTTTGACTGTCTCGGAACCAAATCGGCCATTGGCAGATTGTGAGCCACATAAGTCACTTACTCATTCGGCTCACCGGCCCGCACGCCGGCAGAAGGAGGCCCACAATGACCGACAATCTTGAGCGCCCCGAACGACTGCAGGTCATGCTGAACGAGGAAGAATTCGCCGCGCTCGACACTTGGCGCTTCGACAAGCGGATGCCGAGCCGCGCGGCCGCGGTGCGTGAACTGCTTCGTCGCGGCCTGGCCGCGGAGGGCTTTCTGCATGCCAGCAGCGGAACGCGCTCCGCCGACTTCGGTCTTCTGAGAGGCGAAGAAGACAAGCTTGCCGGCAAGGCAAAGGTTTCAGGCGGATGAAAAATGCGGCTCCGGCTGTCTGGCGCCCTGCGGCTTGATAGGGCCGGCGGGATTTGAAACGTCTCAGCCTTGGGTGCCGAGCATGTGGCCCTGACCCCGGTCAATGGCGTAACCGCCTGAAACTCTCAAGCAATTCGCTTTCATTGCTGCAGCCATTCTCGAACAGCCAGAACACCGTGGCTGCGAGTTGCTGCACGTTCGGCTCCAGTGACAGGCGGTCAAGTTTGCGTTCGCAGCAGATCTGATCGAATACACGCTGGCACAGTTGCAGATCGGACGGATTGAAGCCGGGATGGCGCTTGTTAAGGCTCGACATGAGAAGCTCCTCGCGGAGCAGCGACCCATTTGCCTGACGCTGTGAATCGAAAAATGAAATCGGGCGCGGGCAGAGTCAATATCCACGCCACCGACCGTAAGAATCGTACAATCCACTCCGCCGATGGGGGCGATTGCGCGGGGTCATTGGCCGCGCGTCCGAACGAGCCGCCGGACCAGATGTGACGAAGCGCGTTTGTCATTAGCCGGCGGATATTGTCGATCATCATCGGGATCCGACGCTCCAACGGGATATGTCGGTTTTGTACCAAGAGGCGCTTGGTACGTTTCCGACACTAACCTTCCGATCGATCTTTTCGTATGCGAACGACGTTGGGGGGCGCCGTGCATCGAATTTCAGACCGTATTTCTAGGTTTCTTCGTTCCGAGCCCCCATATACAGGCCATCGTCGGCACGTTGATACGGGCGCGGACGGCTGGGAGATCGAATGGCTCTTGCCCTGCATTGGGCCGCGCCATGACTAATCCCGACAAAAACCCTGATCCCGATAAAGGCCACCAATTCCGAAATGAGCTGTTGAGGCGCATGAGCGCGGACGATCTTGCGCTGCTCAAGCCGCATATGCAGCGCTGCGATCTGCCGTTGCGCATGATGCTGGTCACCCCCAATGTGCCGATCGAGGCGATCTATTTCATCGAACAGGGCATTGGCTCGGTGGTCGCCAGGACGACGAGTGGCCACGAGGCCGAAGTGGGCTTCATCGGCTTCGAAGGCATGACGGGATCTTCGCTGGTGATGGGCGACGACCGTGGGGTGCATGCGTGTTTCGTGCAGCTCGAAGGCGAAGCCATCCGCATCGCGGCTGGCCCTTTCAACGCGGCGCTTGCGGCAAGTGCGACCTTGCGAATGTTCCTGCTGCGCTTCGTCAACGCCCTGCAGACCCAGACCGGCTGCACCGCGCTCGTCAACGCGCGGCTGAAGCTCGAGGAGCGGCTGGCGCGGTGGCTGCTCATGTGCGACGACCGGGTGCCCGGCGAACGCCTCGCCATCACGCACGAATTCCTGGCCATCATGCTTGGTGTGCGGCGGCCCGGCGTCACCGTTGCCCTGCAGCTGCTGGAAGGCCGCGCGCTGATCCGCTCGCGCCGCGGTGAGATCGTCATTCGCGACCGCGCCGGGCTCGAAGAACTCGCCAATGGCAGTTACGGCGAAGCGGAGGCCGAATATGCCAGGCTGATCGGCGCGGTCGACGCCGGCTGACGCATCATGCGTCGTTGTCCGGCCCGCCGGCCTGAAGCACTGCTTGCGACGCAGCGGCGCCGGCGGCGCGGTCGATGTCGTCTTGGACGACAAGCCGCACCGGCGGCGAATAGGGTGGCATGCTGATCTGGTGCCATAGCCCTTCGAACTCGTCCTTTGTGCCCGGATGCTCGAAGAATGGCACGCGGAGATCGAGCGGCGTAACGTCGAAGCGTTGCCCCGTCAGGATGTTCTCGACGATGAAATGCTTGTCGAGAATGCCGCCCGGGGACATCAGCCAGCCTCGGACCACGCGATAGCCGGGGCTTTCCGCGACAAGGTCATCGGCATTCTCATGCGCGTCGTAGCCGCCCGGGAGCCCCGAACGCAACTTGACATATCTGTAGGGGATCAAGACGGCAGACCTGCTGCCGGCGCGAAGCCTTGCAAAAAGACTCAAGACGCGCGCCTGGCGCGCGGCATCGGGCTCCCGGTGGCCGGCTTGCCCGACGGCGTGACGTCACTGTCCCGGGCAATTGGCATACCGGCATGCTCCAGGCTTGCGAGCTTGCATTTCGTCTGTTCGGCCGCCGCCCCGACCAGGCAATCGATGGTGAACATGGCGTCGGCGTGATCGCTCGCGGCGACCGCCTGGCGTATCTTGCTCAATTGCGCTTGCGTATAGTCCAGAAGCTCGACCAGGCCGGTATGATCCAAACCGCCCTCCATCACAGGATGTCGAGTGGCCGATCCAGGTCGCTCTTGGCAATGGATTACGCCTATTTGCATGGCTTGCATAGGCGGATTGTCAAAAACGTACAGTCTTCGTGTCGCCGGCTGCGGTATTGTCCGAAGGTCCCATTCGCGAAATCAATGCGATGTGCGAGATTGCACGAACATAAGCTATCGCTTGAATAACGGTCCGTACGTCCGCCGCGGGGGCGATGTGCCAATTCGCGAGAACCTCGCCGCCAACCTCAGGCGGCTGATCCAACGCCACGCCTCCGTGAGCGCGGTGTGCCGTGAGCTTGGCATCAACCGCACCCAGTTCGAGCGCTATCTGCAAGGCCACGCCATTCCCAACAAGACCACCGCCAGGCTGATCTGCGCCTTCTTCAAGATCGACGAGAATGAGTTGTACCGTGAGCCCGCTGCCGCGGCGGCCAAGGACGACGTCCACGCGTCGCTGCGCCAGACGCTTTACGAAACCATGGTGCGCCCGCCTTCGCCCGCCATCGCCGGTGGCACCTATTTCACCTATTTCTCGATCCCCGGCCGCCCCGAACTTCTGATGCGCTCGGTCACCTTCGTGCGGCGTGAGGCCGAGCTGGTCACCTTCAGGCGGGTGACGCGGTGGGCCCCGGGCGATGGCCAGGGCGGAGCACGGGTGCCCGGCGACCACTACGGCGTGGTGATCTCGCGCCTGAACTGGATCTATTTCAGCGGCGTCAACCGCCGCCAGACCAGCGAGCCGACGATCGTTGCCGTGCAGTGGGCCCCGATCTCGGAGCCGGTTCTGGTCGGCAGCGCCTTCGTCCTGACCGGATCGGGACCAGCCTGCGTGTCGGCCATCATGCGGCAGGACGTCACCCGGATCAGCAAAAGGCGAGCGATGCAGATGGCCCATATCGTCAGGCTCGATGACCCCAGCGTCGATCGGCTGGTGGTCAGTCTCGCGCACGAGGCCTGATCCACCGGCGGCGGCCGAGAACGCTGGCGCTCAGCCGAGGCGGAGCGTGTCGCGTGCGATCTGCCAGGCGGATTCGACGTGCCGGCGGGCTGCCGCCTCCGCCTGGTCTGGCTTGCGCGACCGGATGGCATCCATGATTTCGGTCATCTCGGCGATCGCCGGCTCGCGCCGGTTCTGCGACGCGATGGTCATCGAGCGGAGCTGGTTGATGCGGACATTCAGACCCGTCACGATTTCCCAGGCAATGCGCTTGTCGGCCGCCTCGAACAGCGTTTCGTAGAATTTGGTCGTCGCCCGCATCACCTCGACCGGCGCGCCCGACGCCCACGCGTCAAGCAGGTTCGTCAAGGCGGCATCGAGCGAAGCGATCTGCGCGTCGGTCGCCGATAGTGCGCAAGTCCGCGCCGCAATGCCCTCCAGCAGAGCCCGCAATTCGTAGATTTCGTCGGTGCGGCCGAGATCCGGCCTGGCGACGGCAGGGCCATGGCCTGGTATCATCTGCACCAGGCCTTCCGCCTCCAGTTGCCGCAGGACCTCGCGCACGACGGAACGGCTTACCCCGAGCTGATCGCAAAGCGGCCGCTCGACCAGCCTTTCACCGGGCTGGAAATGGAAGCCCATGATCGCCTCGCGCATGCGCTCCAGCGCCAGCGTCCTCAACGTCTTGGCAGAGCGGTCGATCCGCAGCGTATCGTCTGACATGTCTTCTCCGCCTTCCCCGCGCCGTCACAAAACAGATTCCGAAGCCGATTGACAAGGTCTTTGGCGCTCCATAGCATGGTATACCATAAGACGATACAGTGATGACGGCGCCGCATAGCGCCCTCGCGACCGAGGACTTGCATGAAACCGGCCATTCGGAAGACCGTCACCTACATCGAGAACACGCTTATCGAGGGCGGCAAGGCTGCGCCGAAACCGTTGCGCCTGATCGGCGTGGCTGCCGTGCTGACCAACCCCTGGGCCGGCCGCGGTTTCACCGACGACCTGTCGCCCGAGATCCGCGCCTTTGCTCCCGTCCTCGGCGAACTGCTGACCCGCGAAATCATCGCCATCGCCGGTTCGGGCGATGCGATAGAAGGCTACGGCAAGGCTGCGATCTGCGGGACTTCGGGCGAGATCGAGCACGCATCGGCGCTGATCCATACGCTGCACTTCGGCAATCACTACCGTCGCGCGGTCGGCGCCAAGACCTATCTCGCCTTCACCAACCTGCGCGGCGGGCCGAACACGCCGATCATGATCCCGCTGATGGACAAGAACGACGAGGGCCGCCGCTCGCACTATCTGACCGTGCATTTCCAGATCGGCGACGCGCCCGCGCCCGACGAGCTGGTGGTGGCGCTTGGCGCTTCGATCGGCGGCCGCCCGCACCATCGCATCGGCGACCGCTACCAGGACCTCAAGGAGGTCGGAGATCTGCATGGCTGATATCGCCGCCCCCGCATGGGTCCGCAACACGGCTCCGGACGGCACCGGCTTCATCCGCGCCGGCTCCGGCGCGCCGGTTCTGCTCATTCACGGCGTCGGCATGAACGCGACGATCTGGCAGGATCAGATCGCTCAGATGCAGGACCGCCACGACCTGATCGCCATCGACATGCTCGGCCACGGCGTTTCACCGCTGCCACCGGAACATGCCGCCCTGTCGGATTTCGCCGATCAGGCGCTGCGCCTGCTCGACCATCTCGGTCTCCCTTCGGTATCGATCGTCGGCCATTCGATGGGCGCGCTGGTCGCCCTGGAAATCGCCCTTCGCTCGCCTTCGCGCGTCGACTCCATCGTCTGCCTCAACGCGGTCTTCCGCCGCCCCCCGGGCTTGGCGCAGGCGGTGCGCGAACGCGCCGCCGCGCTCGGCACGCATGGCGATGCCGCGGCCGTCGCGGCAACGCTTGCCCGCTGGTTCGGCGACCCGCTGCCGGCCAGCCTTGCCGGCGCGGCCGCAACGGCGCGCGCCGCCCTTGAAGGCGTCGACGCGCAAGGCTACGCGCGCACCTATCGCCTCTTTGCCCATGCCGATGCCGCCCACGCCGACGCCCTGGCGGGGCTGACGGCGCCAGCCTTGTTCATGACCGGGTCGCAGGACAGCAATTCGACCCCGGCCATGTCAGCCGCGATGGCGCGGCTTGCGCCGCGCGGTCAATGCCTGGTTCTCAGCGGAGAAAGGCACATGATGGCAATAGCTTCTCCCGAAAAAGTGACTCAACACATCAGTGCCTTTCTCCACGCCGGGGAAGCCGCGACGCCGCAGGCCGATGCCGCGTTCGACAGCGGCGAATTCCGGCGCGCGCTCGGTTCCTTCCTGACCGGCGTCACCATCGTGACCACGATCGGCGCCGAAGGCGAACCACGCGGCTTCACCGCCAACTCCTTCACCTCGGTCTCGCTCGAACCGCCGCTGGTGCTTGTCTGCATCGCCAAGAAGGCGCTGGGACACAAAGCCTTCTCGACATCGAAAGGCTTCGCCATCAACATCCTGTCGGAGAGCCAGAAGCCCCACTCCGGCATCTTTGCCTCCAAGGCCGCCGACAAGTTCGCAGCCGTGGCCTGGCAACCGGGCCAGACCGGCAATCCGCTGATCGACGGTTCGGTTGCGGTGTTCGATTGCGACATGCAGCAACTTGTCGATGCCGGCGATCATTCGATCCTCATCGGCCGCGTCCGCGATTTCAGCCATAACGGAGCCCAGCCTCTCGGTTATTGCAGGGGCACCTATGTGACGCCCGGCCTCAGCCAGGAAGCGCTGGCGGCAGCGCCCCCCGATACGGAAGTCGGCGCCATTCTCGAGAACGAGGGCCGTGTGCTGTTCTTCGAAACGGCCGATGGGTTCCACGAATTGCCCGCCGGGCGCGGACTGGGCACGCCGAAGGATGCGCGCAGCCTCAAGGGGCGCCTTGCCGCCAGGACCATCGACGCCCAGCTCGGTTTCCTGTTCGCGGTGTGGGACGATGCCGCCGACCCCTCGCACACGCATGTCTACTATCGCGGCACGGTCGATGGCCCCTGTTCCGACGATCGCCGTGTGCGGCTCGTCGACATCGAGCAGATCGCCGATCTAAGGATTGCCGACCCGGCGGTGCGCTCGATGCTTGCCCGCTATGCCCGCGAACGCACAGAAGATGCATTCGGCGTCTATGTCGGCAACGAGGTCGAAGGCGAAGTCCGGCCGCTCGCCAAGCCCTCGCATCCTCAAGTTCTTCTTTCCGGTCGCGGGTGAAGCTGATGAAATTCTCGCTTTTTGTCCATATGGAGCGATCGGATCTGGCAAAGCCGCATTCCGAGCTTGTCGGCGAGTTGGAAGACCTGGTTGTGCAGGCCGAAGAGGCAGGCTTCGAGACCGCCTGGATCGGCGAGCATCACGGGATGGAATTCACCATCTCGCCGAACCCGTTCATCAACATCGCCTGGCTCGCCGCCAAGACCCGGCGCATCCGGCTCGGCACCGGAACCATCGTCGCGCCGTTCTGGCACCCGATCAAGCTTGCCGGCGAAGCGGCGATGGCCGACGTCATCACCGGCGGCCGGCTCGACATCGGCATTGCGCGCGGCGCCTACGCCTACGAGTACCAGCGCCTTTTCCCGGGCCTCGAGGCCTGGGGTGCCGGCCAGCGCATGCGCGAGATGGTGCCGGCGATCCGCGGCCTGTGGGATGGCGATTTCGAACTCGCCGGCGAGTTCTGGACGTTCCCTTCGACCACCTCGTCGCCCAAGCCGCTGCAAAAGCCCTATCCGCCGATCTGGGTGGCCGCGCGCGATCCGAACTCGCACGACTTCGCGGTTTCCAACGGCTGCAACGTCCAGGTGACCCCGCTGGCCTCGGGTGATGGCGAAGTGGCCAGCCTGATGGAGCGCTTCAACACCGCTTGTGGTGCCCACCCCGACACAGCGCGGCCCGAAATCATGCTCCTGATGCATACATTCGTCGCCGAGGACGCGGCCGACGCCGACCGCCTCGCGCAGGATCTGTCGCAATTCTACTGCCAGTTCGGCGCCTGGTTCCAGAACAAGAAGCCGGTGCGCCAGGGCATATTGGAAACGCTGACCGATGCCGAGATCGCGGCCATGCCGCAATATGCGCCGGACAAGATCAGGCAGAACCTCGTCATCGGCGAAGCCGACGAGGTGATCGCGAGGCTGAAGGCCTACGAGGCGCTCGGCTACGACCAGTATTCGATCTGGATCGACAGCGGCCTTTCCCATGAGCGCAAGAAGAAGTCGCTGCAGCTCTTCATCGACAGGGTGATGCCGGCCTTCTGCGAGCCGAAAGCGGGATCGCAATGAGCACCGCCGAATTCAGGAACTACATAGACGGCAGCTTCGTCGATGCGGCGGCGACCTTCGACAGCATCGACCCGTCGACCGGCACGGCATGGGCCACGATGCCCGCCGCATCGTCCGATGACGTTGACCGCGCCGTCGAAGCCGCTCACCGGGCGCTGCGCTCCGGCCCGTGGGCGGCGATGACGGCGACGGCGCGTGGCAAGCTTCTGGTGCGGCTCGGCGACCTGGTGGTCGCCAATGCCGATCGGCTGGCCGGACTCGAGACGCGCGATACCGGCAAGATCATCCGCGAGACCCGCGCCCAGATCGCCTATGTCGGCGACTACTACCGCTACTATGGCGGGCTGGCCGACAAGCACGAAGGCTCGTTTGTCCCCATCGACAAGGCGGACATGGAAGTGACGATCCGGCCCGAGCCGATCGGCGTCGTCGCCGCGGTCGTGCCGTGGAATTCGCAACTCTTCCTGTCCGCCGTCAAGCTCGGGCCGGCGCTGGCGGCCGGCTGCACCGTCGTCCTCAAGGCGTCCGAGGACGGCCCTGCCCCGCTGCTGGCTTTCGCCGAGCTCGTCCATGAGGCGGGCTTTCCCGCCGGCAGCGTGAACATCGTGACCGGCTTCGGCCATGATTGCGGTCACCGCCTGACCAGCCATCCGCTCGTCGCCCGTGTCGCCTTCACCGGTGGTCCGGCAACCGCCCGGCAGATCGTCAGGAACACCGCGGAAAACCTTGCCTACACGACGCTCGAACTTGGCGGCAAGAGCCCGGTCGTGGTGTTTGCCGATGCCGATCTCGACAGCGCCGCCAACGCGGTCGTCGCCGGCATCTTCGCCGCCACCGGCCAGAGCTGCGTCGCCGGCTCGCGCCTGCTGGTCGAGCGTTCGGTGAAGGACGAATTCCTCGCCCGGCTCAAGCACAAGGCCGAGGCGATCCGGATCGGCGATCCGCAGGATCCGGCAACCGAAATGGGGCCGCTGGCCACGTCGCGGCAGCGCGAATGGATCGAGAAGATCGTCGCGGCAAGCCTTGCCGCAGGGGGACGGCTGGTCACCGGCGGCGAAAGGCCCGCCGGTCACGCCGGCGGCCTCTACTACGCGCCGACGATCATCGATGCCAATGACAACACCGGCTTGCCGTGCGTGCGCGAGGAGCTGTTCGGTCCCGTGCTCTCCGTGATCGCCTTCGACGCGGAAGCCGAAGCCCTGGCGCTGGCCAACGACACGCCGTTCGGCCTGGCGTCCGGCGTGTTCACCACCAATCTCGCGAAAGCCCATCGCATGGCGCGCGGCATCCATGCCGGCGTAGTCTGGATCAACACCTATCGCGCCGTCTCGCCGCTGGTTCCGTTCGGCGGCTATGGCCAGTCGGGCCTCGGCCGCGAAGGCGGCCTCGATGCGATCCGCGACTACACGCGTTCGAAGTCGGTGTGGATACGCATCTCGGACGACCCGATTCCCGATCCTTTTGTCATGCGGTAGCCGCCGCGGACGGGGATTCGCGATCAAGGCGAAAACGCCGATTGCGAACAGCCAACAACGAAAACAAACAGAGGAGAACGACATGAAACTGATCATCACCGGCGCCCTTGCCCGCCTTCTTGCAACCACACTGCTCGCAACAACCCTTCTGGCAACGACGGCCGCAAAGGCCGAGGACATGGTGTTCACCAGCTGGGGCGGGACGACCCAGGAAGCGCAGACCAAGTCCTGGGCCGAGCCGTTCACGGCCGCCTCAGGCATCAAGGTCATGCAGGACGGCCCGACCGACTACGGCAAGCTGAAGGCGATGGTCGACAGCGGCAGCGTCAACTGGGATGTCGTCGACGTCGAGATGGATTTCGCCATCAAGGCGGCCAAGGACGGCTTGCTCGAGCCGATCGACTTCACTGCTGTGCCGAAGGCCGACCTCGATCCGCGCTTCACCACCGATCATGCCGTCGGCAGTTTCTACTATTCCTTCGTGCTCGCCTGGAACAAGGGCGCCGTTTCGGGCGAACCGGCCGGCTGGGCCGACATGTTCGACCTGAAGAAATTCCCGGGCAAGCGGACCTTCTACAAATGGTCGGCGCCCGGTGTCATCGAGATCGCCTTGCTGGCCGATGGCGTTCCGGCCGACAAGCTCTATCCGCTCGATCTCGATCGCGCCTTCAAGAAGCTCGACACCATCAAGTCGGACATCGTCTGGTGGGGCGGCGGCGCGGAGTCGCAGCAATTGATCGCGTCCGGCGAAGCGACGTTCGGCCAGTTGTGGAACGGCCGCGTCTTCGCGCTGGAGAAGGATGGCGCCGATGTCGGCGTCTCCTGGAACCAGAACCTGACCGCCGCCGACGTCCTGGTGGTGCCGAAGGGTGCCAAGAACAAGGCCACGGCGATGAAGTTCCTCGCCGCGGCGAGCAGCCCCGCCGGCCAGGCGAAATTCGCCGAGGCCAGTGGCTATGCGCCTGTTAACACCAAGGCCAAGGCCGAGATGCCGGCCGATGCCGTCAAATTGCTGCCGGACGCCCATGTCGACGGGCAGATCAATCTCGACATGAACTACTGGGCCGCCAATCGCGACACCATCGCGGCGCGCTGGTATGCCTGGCAGGCGAAGTAAGCCCGCCCTTGAACTGCAAGGAACGAGACGGCGCGCGCCGTCTCGTCCCGTAGCCCGGATCGCTGCCATGTCGGTCGAAACACGTCGGAATTTTGGAACGGTGCGGCTGCCGGCAGGCTTCAATGGCCTGCTGCCGGCCCTGGTTCTGATCGTGCTGTTCTTCGTCGTCCCGGTCCTGGCCCTGCTTTTGCGCAGCGTCACGGAGCCCGAGCCCGGCTTGCAGAACTACGCGGCCCTGCTTGGCGACGGCACTTATGCGCGGGTGTTCTTCAACACCTTCCTGGTCGCGTCGGTGGTCACGATTGTCACGGTCCTCGTCGCCTTTCCGGTTGCCTGGATGCTGGCGATCATGCCCTCGGCGCTGGCCTCGATCGTCTTCGGCGTCATCATCCTGTCGATGTGGACCAATCTCTTGACCCGCACCTATGCCTGGATGGTGCTGCTGCAGCGCACCGGCGTCATCAACCGGACGCTGATGGCCGCCGGGATCATCGACCAGCCGCTGCCGCTCATCAACAATCTCACCGGCGTCACCATCGGCATGGTCTACATCATGCTGCCCTTCATGATCCTGCCGCTGGTCGGCACGCTGCGGGCGATCGATCCGATGACGCTGCGCGCGGCGGCACTGTGCGGCGCAAGCCCCTTCCAGGCATTCCGCCGCATCCTTTTGCCGCTGTCGCTGCCTGGCGTGGCGGCCGGCGGCCTGATGGTCTTCGTCATGTCGCTCGGCTACTTCGTCACGCCGGCACTGCTCGGCGGCACCTCGAACATGATGCTCGCCGAAATGATCGCGCAGATGATCCAGTCGCTGCTCAACTGGGGGCTCGGCAGCGCCGCAGCCTTCATCCTGCTTGTCGTCACCATGGCGCTCTATGCGCTGCAGCTGCGCCTCGTCGGCGCCAGGCGCATGAGCGGAGGCATCTGAGATGCTGCTCGACTATGACCGCATGGGATGGCTGAAAATCGCCCTGCTCGGCTTCACCGCGCTGGTCGCCGGCTTCCTCCTGTTGCCGGTCGTCTTCATCGTCCTGCTCTCCTTCGGCTCGTCCCGCTGGCTGGCCTTCCCGCCGCCCGGCTGGACGCTCAAATGGTACCAGGAGCTTTTTGCCGATCCGGCCTGGCTCGATGCGGCGCTGACCAGCGCCAAGATCGCCACCATGACGGCGATGCTGGCGGTCGCGATCGGCCTGCTCGCCTCCTTTGCCCTGGTTCGCGGACAGTTTGCCGGGCGCGAGATCCTGCGCGGCCTGCTGCTGACGCCGATGGTGCTGCCCGTCGTCGTCTTCGCCATCGCCATCTATGCCTTCTTCCTTCGCCTTGGCCTCGGCGGCACCAGCATCGGCTTCGTCATCGCCCACACCGTTTTGGCACTGCCCTTCGCCATCATCCCGATCGCCACCGCACTCGAAGGCTTCGACAAGTCGATCGAGGACGCGGCGATCGTTTGCGGCGCAAGCCCGCTCGAAGCCAGGCTCAGGATCACCTTGCCGTCGATCCGGATCGGCATCTTCTCCGCCGCGATCTTTTCCTTCCTCGCCTCGTGGGACGAGGTCGTGGTGGCGATCTTCATGGCCAGCCCCAGCCTGCAAACCCTGCCCGTCAAGATCTGGGGCAGTCTGCGCTCGGATTTGAGCCCGGTGATCGCCGCCGCCTCCAGCCTGCTGGTCGGGCTGACGCTTGCCCTGATGGTGGTGACGGCGCTGCTGCAGCGAAAGTTCCGCACATGACCCAGCCCTTCCTCTCCATCCGCAATCTGCGCAAGGCGTTCGGGGCGATCACCGCCGTGCACGACGTCACCCTCGAGATCCCCAAAGGCGAGTTCCTGACCTTCCTCGGGCCTTCGGGTTCGGGAAAATCGACGACGCTCTACGCGATCGCCGGCTTCCAGGATCCGAGTTCAGGCGATGTGCAGCTGGAAGGAAAGTCACTGCTCGCCGTGCCCTCGCACAAGCGCAACATCGGCATGGTCTTCCAGCGCTACACGCTGTTTCCGCATCTGACGGTGGCCGAGAACGTCGCCTTTCCGCTTCGGGTTCGCCGCCGGCCGGAAGCAGAGGTGAAGAAGAAGGTCGCCGACATGCTGGCGCTGGTGCGGCTCGAAAGCTTCGCCGCGCGCTTGCCGGGCGCGCTGTCGGGCGGCCAGCAGCAGCGCGTCGCACTGGCCAGGGCGCTGGCCTACGATCCGCCGATCCTTTTGATGGACGAACCACTGTCGGCGCTCGACAAGAAGTTGCGCGAGGAAATCCAGGGCGAAATCCGCCGCATCCATCGCGAGACCGGCGTCACCATCCTCTACGTCACCCACGACCAGGAGGAAGCGCTGCATCTGTCGGACCGGATCGCCCTGTTCCGGGACGGCCGCATCGAGCAGACCGGCAGCGGCGAGGACCTTTATCTGAGGCCGGCGACCGATTTCGTCGCCGGTTTCATCGGCAATTCGAATTTCCTCGCCGCCGAACATCTCGATACCACCGACGGCACGGCGACGATCCGGCTGGCCGACGGTTCTGTCATCTCCGGCGTCAGGGCCAACGGCACGTTTGGCAACGGCCAGAAGACCAGGCTGATGATCCGGCCGGAGGCGTTTGGCATGGAGCGGAGCCAGGCGAGCGCCGAACTCAACGTCGAAATTGTCGATGTCGCCTTCTATGGCGAACGTCGGCGCATCGTCGCGCGCACCGCCGCCGGCGAGGGGGTCGACATCAGGCCGACCTCCGCCGCCATGCCGTCGCAGGATATGTCGTCCTGCAGCCGGCAGGTCTTTTTCGACCCGGCGGCAGCGTTTCTGTTTCCCGCCTGACGTGCCGCCTCCCTTTTCCTGCCATGTTGCACTGCGATAGATTTGTTGCATTGCGATATCATCCTGCCCGGCCGACCCTGCCAATGGGGCCGGGCCGATGGGGCTGGGCCAAAGGGTGGGCCAAGGGGTGGGCTTGCACGAAGGAGCCAAGGTGGCAGCATCGTTCCGGCCGGACATACAGGGATTGCGCGCACTCGCCGTCGGCGGCGTCGTCGCCTTTCATTTCGGCCTCTCCGGCCTGCCCGGCGGCTTTGCCGGCGTCGACATCTTCTTCGTCATCTCCGGCTGGCTGATCACCACCCACCTCATGCAGGAGATCGGCGACACCGGCGGGCTCGACCTCTGGCGCTTCTATGCCAGGCGCGCCCGGCGCCTGTTGCCGGCGGCACTGTTCGTCATCCTGGCCACGCTGGCCGCCGGTTATTTCATCCTCTCGCCGCAGGAGCAGGCGCTCTATTCGGGCGGTGCGATGTTTGCCTCCGCCTACGCCATCAATCTGTGGCTGCTGCGCTGGTCGTTCGACTATTTCGCCACCGATGCCACCAGCAATCCCTTCATCCACTTCTGGTCGCTGTCGGTGGAGGAGCAGTTCTACCTGGCCTGGCCGGCGCTGCTGCTGTTGGCCGCCTGGCTGCGGCCGGGCCGGCGCACGACCGTGGTTGTGATCGGCGCGGTGGGCGTCGCCTCCTTCGCCGCCTGCGCCTGGCTGACCAGCGCAGCACCGGCCTGGGCCTTCTATTTTTCGCCGCTGCGTGCCTGGGAGTTCGCCGCCGGCGGCCTGGCGACACTGGTCCCGGCGGCTTTCCCCGGGCACCGCGCAGGACTGCGGGCTGCACTTGGCTGGCTCGGCCTGGCGCTGATCGCGGCGGCCTATCTGTGGCTGAGCGAGGACCTGCCCTTCCCCGGTTATTATGCCCTGCTGCCGGTCGCCGGCACGGTGCTGGTGCTGTTGAGCGGCGCCGGCGAGGAGCAGGCCGGCAGGCGGATCAACGGGGGCACCAACTGGCAATCCTTTGGCCCGGCCGCCGCTCTGTCGCTGACGCCGCTGCAATGGATCGGCGCGCTGTCCTATTCGCTCTATCTCTGGCACTGGCCGGTCATCGTCTATGCGCAGATGCTGGTGCCGGATCTCACCGGCCCGCAGCGCCTCAGCTGCGGCGCGGTGGCGCTGGCGCTGTCGGTGCTCACCTATCATCTGATCGAAAACCCGGGCCGGCGCGCCGGCTGGCTGACGGCGGGCGCCCCAGAGCAGTTCATCGTTTCAAGGAAACGTCGAACCGCTCTGGCTCTTTTTCCTGGCGCAATTCCGGACGGAAAACCGCGTCTCACTTTTCCTGGAATTGCGCTGGTGCCCGCGCTGGCATTGACCGGTGCCGGCGTTGCGGTGGCGTATGCCAATGCCCATCTGGCCCAGCGCAACATCGACCCTGAGCAGCGCGGCATCGAGCAGGCGGCCGAACGCCCCTCCATCGCACGCGCCATCGACAAGAGCTGCCTGCTCGACTTCCACACGGTGACGCCAAAACCCTGCACCTTCGGCGCGGCCGACGCCGCCCACACCATCGTGCTGTTCGGCGATTCGCATGCCGACCACTGGTCGACGCCGCTGATCGAGGCGGCGAAACGCAACGACACCAAAGTGGTCACCTATCTCAAATCATCGTGCCGCGCCTCACGGCTCTCCACCTTCAACACGGTGCTGAAGCGCGACTACACCGAATGCGACGCCTGGCGCGAGCAGGCGATATCGGACATCATCGCCCGCAAGCCGCGCCTGGTGGTGATCTCGGAATTCTCCATCGGCAATCTGACGCGCGACATGCCCGCCGCCAGCCGCACCGCCGAGACCGCGCGCTGGCAGGCCGGCCTGCGCTCGACATTGCAGGCTTTCAGCCGCGCCGGCGTCGAGGCCGCGGTGATCCGCGACACGCCGATCAGCGACAGCTTCGCCGACTCCTGCGTGGCGCGCACGCTGTGGTGGCGCGAGGCGCCGTCGCCGCACTGCGACACGCCAAGGGCCGAGGCCGCCAATGACGGCGCCGCCGCCGCCGAGCGCGCCATCGTGACCAGCGTGCCCGACACGCTCTACGTCGACCTCACCGACCGCTTCTGCGGGGCGACCGCCTGCCACGTCTTCATCGGCGGCAAGCTGGCTTTCCGCGACCGCCACCATCTCGCCACTGCGTTTGCCGAGACGCTGGAGGGGCCGCTGGAGCGGGCGTTGTTTTGAGAGCGGCGAAGCGGTCCGCGCAGAACGGCGATCGGCGCCTCGCGCCCCAGAATCCAGAGATAGGTAATCCTCGCCCAATTGATCTTCGCCAGCTACACCGCTAGCTGAGGACTGTCCTTCTGGAGCCAGGTCATGCGCCATCTCGTTTCCTTCGAGCATTTCCTCTCGACTGGCACGCTGGGGCCGCTTTCCGCCGATCTTAACCTGCTGCAGGTCGCCGCCCTGCTCGGCCCCCCACAGCACTGGATGACCAAGAACGTCGAAGCCTATCCGCTCTACTGGATCTATGGCGACACGACTCGCTGGCTCAATCCGGCATTGGAGGTGGCGTTCTATCCAGACGCACCGCACGCGATGCATATGTTTCAATTCGAGCATGCAGACATGCTTGAACACGAAGTCCATACTTTCGGCCAGGAGCTTGCGGTTTCAATGGATGGCTTCACCGGCTCGACCAGACCCTCGGAATTTCTGAAGCGCGACATGTGGAAGGGCCGCGACGTCAGGGTCTATTTCACCACGCATCATTTCGAAGTGACGATCGTCGCTGGTCAGGTGATGGTGCACTTCATGATCCACGACGGCGACCAATATGACGAGACGGAAAAGCAGACCTACCTGAAAGCATTCGGCGCCGATAGCCGCTTCGGCGACAACGACCAGCGCTGCGAACTGAACAGCATTGCAGCTGTGCCCAAGGGCGCGAACACCTCCCCTGGGCCCTATTTCGACATGAAGAACTGTTCTGGCCAAGAGTATTTGAAGGCGTTGGCGGGTTGATAACGCACGCTGCACTCTTCTTGCCGCTGGCGGCCAGCGCTGCCGGCTCCGTGCTTGCGGTCTATCCGCCCCCTACCGCCACCCACCCGACGCCACAATCCGCTCCCCGGTCACCCAACCCGCCTCGTCGGATGCCAGGAACACCGCCACCTTGGCAACGTCCTCGGGCTGGCCGAAGCGGCCGAGCGGGGTGATCGCCACCAGCGCCTTTTCGTGCTCGCTGCCGACGATGCCGACGCGCTGCAGCCCTTCGGTGTCGACACCGCCCGGCGCGATCGCGTTGACGCGGATGTGACGGCTGCCAAGCTCGCGCGCCGTCGACAGCGTGATCGAGTCCACCGCCGCCTTGGTGGCGGCATAGACCAGCGAATTGGGCTGCGGGTTGAAGCTGGCGACCGAGCTGATGTTGATGATGCTGCCGCCGGCCGGCCCGAAATGCTTTACCGCTTCCTGGATGGCGAGCACGACGCCCAGCACATTGGTGTCGAATTCGCGGTGGAACTCGGCCTCGGTCACCGCCTCCAGCGGCTCGAACTGGAACACGCCGGCATTGTTGACGAGGATGTCGACGCCGCCGAATGACGCCTTCGCCGCTTCAAACAGCCCGCCCACGTCCGCCGCCTGCGCGACATCGCCCTTTACCGCCACTGCCCGGCCGCCGGCGGCCTCGATGGCGGCGACGACGCGCTCGGCGCCTTCCCGCGACGAGGCATAGTTGACCACCACAGCCGCGCCCGCCGACCCCAGCCCCTTGGCGATGGCTGCTCCGATGCCCTTCGAGGCGCCGGTGACGATGGCGACCTTGCCGTTCAGACTGCTCATCCATTCTCTCCTTGTGACCCTGACGATGAGCGGTATTTAAGCGCGCCGAAAAAGCGTATTAGGCAGACCACAGGCTGTTCTTTCATGCCCAGAATTCCGGAATAAACCCTTTCTCGACAGGCGATGATGCCGCCATGACCACCATCCTCGAAAAGACCGCCGGCCTCGTCGCCTTCGTGCGCACGGTGGATGCCGGCTCGTTCCAGGCCGCCAGCCGGCTGATCGGCTCCAGCCCGTCGGCGGTGTCGAAGAGCGTCGCCAAGCTGGAGCGGCGGCTTGGCGCAAAACTGATCCAGCGCTCGACACGCAGGCTGGGGCTGACCAGCGAAGGCATCGCCTATTACGAGCGCGTGGCGCCGCTGCTGCGCGCGCTCGACGATGCACAAGACATCGTGCAAAGCACCGGCACGGCGCGCGGCCTGTTGCGCGTCACCGCCCCGGTCGAACTCGGCCGCGGCCTGATCGCCTCATGGGCGCAAGCGTTCCTGGCCGAGCAGCCCGAGGTGAAGCTGGAGCTAAGCGTCACCGACCGCCACGCCGACCTGATCCGCGAGAATTATGACGTGGCGGTGCGCATGGGCGCGCTGGCCGATGCCGGCCTCACCGCGCGGCGCATCGCCAGCCTGCCGATCGTGCTGGTGGCCGCCCCCGCCTATCTCCAGCGTCGAGGCCTTCCAGCCTCGATCGCTGACCTGCAGCACCACGATGTCATCCGCTACGTCTCCGCCGGCCGGCCGCAGCCCATCACCTTCGCCGACGGCACGCAAATCGTGCCCGACGGCCGCTTCGACACCGACGACGGCGGCGCCATCCGCAACGCCGCACTGGCCGGCGCCGGCATCGCCCACCTCATGCAAGTCGCCGTGCAAGACGACCTCGACAACGGCCGCCTCGTGCGCGTCCTGCCTGAGGTGCCGATGCCGACCATGCCGGTCCACATCGTGCACGCCTTTGGTAGGCAATTGCCGGTAAGGGCAAGGTTGTTCGTGGAGTTTCTGGCGAGGCAGATGGGGCGGTTGGGAAGGTAGCTCCCTTCTCCCCTTCTACGGGAAGAAGGTGCCGGCAGGCGGATGAGGGGCAGCGCCACCATCGGAGGGCAGCCAAGGCTCACACCACCCTCCGCCCCACCATCATCCCATAGTGTACCGCCAGCAAATCCAGCCCCACCTTCAACAGCTTCGTCACCACATCCCTGCCCTCGCCGGTCTGCTCGGCCAGGCTCTTGATCGAGCCGCCGGCGCAGCAGACTTTCTGCACCACGGCGGCCACTTCCCAATGGCAGAGCGCCCGGGTGGCGGCGGCGTGCGCGCGGCCGGCGTCGAGCACGCTGTCGGCGATGCCGCCGCCGTGGCGGCCGCCGTCGACGCGCTCGCTCCAGCGCATCGGCTTGACGCTGGCCTGCTGGCTGCAGCGGAAATCCTCGCGGTAGCGCAGGCCGGCCTCGCGCTGCTGGCGCGTCAGCGAGCTGATGCCCAGCAGCGGATCGATCGTGCGCACCCGCACGATGCCGCCGGTGGCGGTGTAGCCGTCATTCGACACCTCGTAGACGCGCGCTGCCTCGAGCGTCCCGGCGGCCAGCCGCGAGCGGCCGAATTCGTCGTCCTTCAGCGCGAAATCATGGCCGATCTCGCGGCGGATGCGCACCTGCTCGGCCTCGCCCTTCGGCAGTTTTGGCGTCTGCGGCTTGGTGGGTCTGGTCTTCTTGCTCATGGCGTGGCTCCTCGGTTGGGCGGTGGGGTTATTTGGACGGGGCTGGCGATCCTTCGCGCCGACCTGTCGATCAGAGATCGTCACCCGTTCAGTGGCCGCCCCAGCGTACCGGCCGCCCTTCTCGCCAGCAGCTCACGGATGGCGCGACGTTCGCGCAGCTCGAGGCAGAGCTGCGCGCTGGAGGGGCAGAACTGGGCGTTGCCGGTCTTCACCTCGCCGCGCATGAAGCGCTGGATGGCGGCCTGCAGGTCGGCGAGCTCGGCATCCTGCACGGCGCTGAGAAAGCCGCGCATCTGCATGTCGACGTCAGTCAGCGCGGATTGCGGGAAGCATGAGAACATCGCGGCCAGCGCCTTGGTCGCCTGCTGCAATTCGGCTGCGGTCATGGTTGCGGATCTCCTCGATGATGGCGTTGGCGGCGTCGGTATGGGTTTTCGGCTGGTGCCAGCCGGTTTTCGGACTGCGCTGCGAAGAACGCTGCGCATTCTCGGGGGAAAAACGTCCCGCGTTTTCCCGGGAAAAGGCGCGAGCCTTTTCCATATGGTTTCTGGACTCTGGAAGATGCCGCGGCAACACCTCGGCATTTGCCGCCCCGTGCGCCTTTGTTTTCAAGGCGGTGGCCGCACCGCCGCGTGCGCCGGCGGCGGCTCTCGCCTCGCTCTTGACCTGGGCTTTGCGCAGCTCCCTGGTCAGCCGCCTGTGGCCGATCTCGCCGCCCTCGCGCTCGAAAAAGGTCAACAAATCGGCAGAGATCACCCGCCACTTCTTCGCCGACAGGCGCGCCACCCGCGCCAGCTTGGCGTCATCGTCGGGCAGGCTGCCGCCGGCGTTCCACATCGCCATCAAAAGCAGCATGTAGGCGCCGATCTGCTCGGTCGAGAGCTGCAGCGTGTCGCCGACGAAATCGGAGACGTAGAGCTGCATGAAAGGCCGCTCGCTCA
The DNA here is from genome assembly GCF_056404935.1 of Mesorhizobium sp. P2_A8. Lineage (NCBI taxonomy): Bacteria > Pseudomonadati > Pseudomonadota > Alphaproteobacteria > Hyphomicrobiales > Phyllobacteriaceae > Mesorhizobium > Mesorhizobium sp. P2_A8. The sequence goes on along the minus strand of NZ_JBFUDB010000011.1, from coordinate 74,089 downwards.
TCGCAGCACCTGCGCAGCAACGTCCGCATCCCGGCTAAGGGAACCAGTGCGAATTCGCGACGTTATGCGGCGTCGATGAACACGGGAGACGTGCCGATGACCGCCTTCATGCCGATTACCCTGCGCTTTTGCGACAACACGACCATGCTGGTCGGCTCGGTGGCCGAAGCCGCCACGGCGCTCGGCAAGCAGTGGCCCGACAAGACAGCACCTGGCTATGTCGAGGCGGCCCGGCTCGTCGCCCTGGCCGTGGATGGCACCTGCAGCCAGCGCATCGCCTTCGAAGCCCTCACCAGCGCGGCCAGGCAACAGAACATATTGCTGGCGAGACCCAAAAGCCGCGCCTATGACTGGCTGGACGCCGTTGCCGGTTCGTGAGCCGGGCGAAAATGTGATGCAACCGCCCGCCAGCATGGCGCGTTGCTCATAGCGAGGTTTCTTGCCCCGCGCAGAGTGAAGGTGAACGCCGTGGGTACGATGAAGACCGGAGTGCCGCTCAAGGTGCGGATGGACGGGCAAATCGAAGAGATCGACTGCGTCAGCGAGGCCGCCGACTTCCTGCAGCGCTGGCCGCTCGAGCGGCGCGGCCATGTCTACCGCAGCGCGCTCAACGCCTGCAGTGCGGCCATTGCCGCGCAGATCTCCGAATCCGACGCCATGAAAGTGTTCACCGGCTTTGCCAGGGTGGCCGACATCCTGGAAGCCGAAGGCGGGCCCGCCATGATACTCGAGCCCAGGACCGTGCAAAGCCGGATGCCCAAGCAAGGCCGCCAGGCGCCGAAATAGGCTTGCGGCGCTTTCGTTTCGATTGAGCGTCATCTCAAGATCCTCACACTGACGCTGGGGGAGTTGGCGGTTGAACCACTCGATGTGTCGGCCAGTCTCACAGCGCTGGCGCCGCTCCTCATCCGCCTGCCGGCAGCTTCTCCCCGTAAAGGGACGGAGAAGGGATGCTCACCCCGGCGTCACCTCGAAAACGCGGCGGCGGAAGCGGGCCTGGTGGTAGGTGCAATAGCTTTTCAACGCCTTGGTGCGCATGCCACAGCACAGCATGTCGGCACCCGGCCGGCCGCCTGGCGCATCCCCCTCTTCGGCAATGGAATTGTCAGGATCCTCTTGCAGCGTCAGGTTCAATGGCGCGCGGCAGCGGTCGAACAGGCAGTCGATGAAGCGCATCGCCACGCCATGCGGCTGGCGGCCAACGACGGTGCGCTGCGGCACCGGCACCTTGAGGCGATAGGCTTCGCCGTCGGCCACCAACACGCCCACTTCGCGCACGAACAGGCGCGGCGGCAGCCAGGCCGGCGGCGGCTCGCGCCTCGGTCGGGTGGCCGGTTTGCGCACGCCAGCGCCATTGGCCGCAAACGCATCGTCAACCCTGCCGGCAACCGCCTCGGCGGTCGTCCCGCCCTTGGCCGGCGCTCCGTTCGCCCGCTTGCTCACCGTGCGTTTGCCCGCAGCCCGCTTGGCTGCTGCCGGCCTGCCATTGGCAAGGCCGATCGCGCCCAGCATGGCGTTGCGGTGGACGATGCCGATGATGGCGTTGCGTGACACGCGCGCACCGCGCAGCGCGCTGAATGCCGCCGCGATCTTCGAGGCGGAAAGCCCGTCCTTCAGCCAGCCGGCGATCTCTTGCAGTTCCGCGTCGGTATAGCTTGCCATCTCCAGGCTCCATCCAAGGTTCCGCCTTCGGCTTCGAGCCGTCAGGCAAGCGTCAGGGTTCGGCCCGGTTGGGCGGGCCTGGTCGGGGTTGTCTTGTCCGAGGGCCGGCTGGCGCCGGCTCCGCCTCAGCCGGATCTGGCTAGCTGCCCGGCCGGTTCAACAAGGTGCGAAAGCCGCGCCTCTGCCGTCTTACTGTCGAGGGCGCAAACCGCCCTGCCCGTCAGCGGGTCGAACGTGATGACGGTCCCGTCCTGCGTGCGGACGCAGGAGCGGCCGGAGGAACCGACAGAATCCGCGCCAGCGCCATGCCGGCCGAATTGGGGGCCGGAGCCGCTGGGAGCGGCGGCTCCGGCCGTTCCGGTCGCCGGTGACAGGCGGACCGGACCCGAGGCTGTCGAGTCTTGAGCCTCGGGCTTCGCCCCGGCCGGGGAGGAGGACGGCCGGGACGGAAGGCTGGCGGTGACAGCCGCTGGATGTGTCTCACGCGAGGCCGGCGTCACGGCGCCATCGAATCTGGACAGGTTTTGCATCGCCATATATAAGCATAACTCAAAAATTTATGCAAGCCATTCTTTCATAGACGAGAGCCGCTTTCATCGCTCACATGGCGCCATGGCAAAAACGCAACTGTCGATCAAGGTCGGGGCGGCGATCCGCCAGGCGCGCAAGCAGCGCGGCCTGGTCATGCGCCACATTGCCGAGCACAACGACACCGATGTCGCCGCCGTCGGCAACTGGGAAACCGGCCGCAACCTGCCCAAGACCGAGAACCTGCTGAAGACCGCCGCCTTCCTGGGCGTCGATCCGGTGGCATTGGGCAAGGGCGAGGTCGTTTTCCTCGACGATGCCGGCCCGGTCGCCGATGCCGAGATCGTCACCGATGCCGCTCCCCTGCCCGCCGGGCCGATGGACATCGAACTGCTCGGCGCGGCGGTCGGCGGCGACGACGGCGATTTCACCTTCAACGGCGAGGTCGCCGGCTACGTCCAGCGCCCGCCCGGCATCGCCCATCTGCGCAAGGTGTTTGCGCTGCACGTGCTGTCCGATTCCATGGTGCCGCGCTACGAGCCGGGCGAGATGCTCTATTGCGGCGGCCGCGACGCCGTGCCCGGCGACCATGTGGTGATCGAGACCTTTCCGGAAGAAAACGAGCGCAACGGCAAGGCCTTCATTAAGAAGCTGGTCAAGCGCACCGCCGCCGAGCTGGTCGTCGAGCAGTACAATCCGCCCAAAACGCTGACCTTCAACCGTTACGCCATAAAACACGTCTGGCGCGTCATCCCGCTCAAGGAACTGCTGGGGTATTGAGGGCGTCTTTCCCTTCTCCCCTTGCGGGAGAAGGGAAACCAGCGCCGCCCCCCCTTTCTCAAGCCCGCCTCGACCCCTCCAGCGGCACGTCGCGGTCGCTCAGCATCTGGGCTTCGCTGCGCACCCGCTGGCGCTCGTCGATGAACGCTGCCTGGATCGAAACCGCCGCGCCCGGCAGCCCCTCGGCACGGCAGGCCGAACAGACGATGCGGCCTGAAAGGGCGGCCAGCGGCGTGTTCCCGGTCACCCCGAACCGTTTTAGCTGATCGGGCCGCCACCACCTGTTGCGGCCGCAATCGGCGCACTCGACCGATATCGAGGCGACATGCGCGATCACTGGTTCCTTGCCTGGCAATGCCATCGCCCCTCCTCGCCTTTTGTTCCTGATTTGTTCGTATATTCCTGCGTTTTCAACCCGGAGTCGAGTCGCGCCTCCCAAAAGTTTCTCTTCTGCATTTATTTGAGTTATGCTTATATCAACTCATAAATGTGAGTCGGACGCTAGCCCACTTCGGCGCATCATATCCGGGAGCAACGATGGACGCCCTTGCCGCCGATTTCGCCCGCGCCTGCGGTTATACCGGCGACAGCCCCGCTCTGCTCGAAGCCTTCGAGGCGATCCGCCGCAACGGCATCGAGCGCGCCCGCCAGGATCATCTGAGGCGCAAGGCCGCCATCGATGAGTTGAAGCATTCAGAGGCGCTGTTCCTGGCGGCGATCGGCCCGGCGCTGTCGGCGGAGGAAGCCATCGAGGACGCCGCCCGCTTCATCGCCTTCTGGCGCAACATGCCGCGCTGGCGCCAGGAGCGCCGCCTGCCCGACCTCATCAGAGCCAGACAGCAGCGACTGGTGGCGCGCTACTTCCGCCGCTACGGTCACCTTCTGTGGGCGCTGGCAGCGGCCTGACGCCTCACCGTCGCACTCGCGACTTCAGCCAGCGGTCAAACGCCACCGCCAGGATCAGGATCAGGCCGATGACGATGCTTTGCGTGTAGGACGAGACGTTGTTGAACTGCAGCCCGTTCTGCAGCACGCCGATCAGGGCCGCGCCCACCACCGTGCCGCCGACCGATCCGATGCCGCCGAAAAGCGAGGTGCCGCCGATGACGACGGCCGAGATCACCGTCAGCTCGTAGCCGATGCCGGCCACCGCTTCGGATGAATTCAGCCGCGCCGACAAAACGAAGGCGGCAAGCCCAGCGAAGAAACCGACGATGACATAGACCGAGACCAGGATGCGGTCGACGCGCAGGCCCGACAGCCGTGCCGCCTCGGCATTGCCGCCGACGGCATAGACGGCGCGGCCATAGCGCGTGTAGCGCAGCACGATGTGGCACAGGATCGCGGCTGCCGCGAAGATGAGCGCCGGCACCGGCACCGGGCCGATCAGGCCGGTGCCGAACCAGCGCATCGAGGCGTCGAAGCCCGAGATCGGGCCGCCATTGGAGATGGTCAGCGTCAGCCCGCGAAACACCGTCAGCCCGCCCAGCGTGACGACGAAGGGCGGCACTTTCAGCCTGGTGATGACAAGCCCCTGCATGCCACCGGCAGCCGCTCCCACCACGACGGCGGCGAGCAGCGCTGCAAACCAGCCATAGCCCTGCGTGCCTGAGGTCGACAGCGACAGCGTGTTGGCGGTGCCGCCCTTGGCGACGACGGCAGCGACCATGCCGCAGAAGGCAAGCAGCGAGCCGACCGAAAGGTCGATGCCGGCGGTGAGGATGACGAAGGTCATGCCGAGCGCGATCAGCCCGGTGATCGAGATCTGCCGCGTGATGTTGAACAGGTTGATCGGGTCGATGAAGCTCGGCTTCAGCACGGTGAAGACGACGACCAAGGCGGCCAGGAACAGCAGCGGCCCGAAGCTCATCAAGAGCCGCGTCATGTTGATGCCGCCGCGCTGGTTCTGTTCTCCCGCCACGCTCATCGTGCCTGCCCCTTCGCGTCCTGCCCCCTCGCATCCCGCTTGTCGAGCGCCATCAGTTCCATCAGTTTTTCCTCGTTTGCCTCGACGCCCGGCATCTCGCCGGTGATGCGTCCCCGGCGCATGGTGACGATGCGGTCCGAAACCGCCAGCACCTCGGGCAGTTCGGACGAGATCATCATCACCGCGATGCCGCGCGCCGCCAACTGCACCAGGATCTGGTGCACCTCGGTCTTGGCGCCGACATCGACGCCGCGCGTCGGTTCGTCGACGATCAGCACCTTTGGATCGCGCGCCAGCCAGCGCGCCAGGATCACCTTCTGCTGGTTGCCGCCCGACAGGCCCTCGATCGCCTGCTCGGCCGAGGCCATGCGGATCGACAGCATTTTGCGAAAACCGGCAAGCGCATCGCGCTCGCGCCGCTCGGCCATGAAGCCGAAACCATTGCTGAAGCTGCCGAGCGAAGCGACGGAGAAATTCGGCAGGATGCCCAATGCGGCAAAGATCGCCTGGTGCTTGCGGTCCTCCGGCACCAGGCCGATGCCGAGCGCGATGGCGTCGGCTGGCGACGCCGGCGCGATCGGCTTGCCATCGAGCGTGATGGTACCGGCCGCGATGCGGTCTGCGCCGAAGATGGCGCGCGCCAGTTCGGTGCGGCCGGAGCCGACCAGGCCGGCGACGCCGAGGATCTCGCCGGCCTTGAGGTCGATATCGACACCGTCGAGCACGATCGCGTGCGGCGCCTCGGGGTCGCGCACCGTGCGCAGGCCGCGCACCGAAAGCCTGACATCGCCGGCGACCGCGCGCTGCGCCGGCCGTGCATAGAGTTCGGATGCGGCGCGACCGACCATCTTCTCGATGATTTTCGGCAGCGCGATCGGTCCGCCTTCGCGGTCGAGATGCCCGGCAAGCCTGCCGTCGCGCAACACCGTCATGCGGTCGCAGATGGCTGACGCTTCCTCCAGCCGGTGGGTGACGAACATGATGGCGACCTTGTCCCCGCGCAGCCGGTCCATGATCGACAGCAGCCGCTGCACCTCGGTCTCGGTCAGCGCCGAGGTCGGCTCGTCCATGATGATCAGCCGGCTTTTCAGCGACAGCGCGCGGGCAATTTCGACCAGCTGCTGCTCGGCCACCGACAGTGCCGACACCGGCGTCATCGGGTCGATGGAGAGACCGACGCGGGCGATGATCGCGCGCGAATCTTCCTCCATTCTGCGCCAGCTGACCAGCCCAAGCGGGCCGGTCGGCGCGCGGCCGATAAAGATGTTCTCGGCCACCGTCAGCGTCGGAATCAGGCTCAGTTCCTGGTAGATGGTGACGATGCCGAGCCGCTTGGCGTCCTGCGGGCTGGATGGATGATAGTCGGCGCCGTCGAAAATGATGTGCCCGCTCGACGGCGGCATGACGCCCGACAGGATCTTCAGCAGCGTCGACTTGCCGGCGCCGTTCTCGCCCAGAAGGCCGAGGATTTCGCCGGGCCTTATGTCGAGCGAAACGTCGCTCAGCGCCGTGACGCCGGAGAAATGCTTGGTGACACCCTCGACGGCAAGCAAGATGGGCTCGGGCGATGCGGCTTCAGCTGGTGGCAAGGGTTGCTCCCGGATTGCTGCAGGCGGCGGGACAGCGCCCCCCTCTGTCCTGCCGGACATCTCCCCCATTTGGGGGGAGATTGGCAGTCTTGCCGGCAGCGCCTCTTCTGCAAGGCTGGCGATTGGCGAAAGCCAAAGCGAAGGCCGATCTCGCCCCTCGTGGGAGAGATGTCCGGCAGGACAGGGGGAGGCGCGACAAAGCGCGACCTCCATCCGCCATGCGCCTGACTCTCACGGACTACTTCGTCTCGCCAATCCGCTCCGCCTTGTCGAGATTGTCCTTGCCGATGACGATCGGCGTCAACAGCACCAGCTTCTCCTTCGGCTCGGTCTTGTCCTTGGCATAGGCCACCGCGATGCGCACCGCGGTGCGCGACTGCTCGCCGGGGAATTGCTCGACAGTGCCGGCAAGCTTGCCGTCGCGCACCGCGACCAGCGCTTCCGGTAGCGCGTCGAAGCCGTAGATCTTGACGTCCGTGAAGTTGCGCGCCGCGCACGCCTCCATGGCGCCGAGCGCCATGTCGTCATTGGCGCAGACGATGGCATCCGGCTTGCCGTTGGCGGCAAGGCCGGCCTCGGTCACCGACAGTGCTTCGGCGCGGGCGAAGTTGGCGGTCTGTTCGAAGACGATCTGATACTTGTCCTTCAAGGGATCGAGCACATTGTGGACGCCCTTGTTGCGGTCGATCGCCGGGCCGGCGCCGGGCTGGCCCTGCAGGTGGAAGATCTTGGCGCCATTCGGGAACGCGGCCACCATGGCGCTGGCCTCCGCCTCGCCGCCCTTGACGTTGTCAGCGCCGACATGGGCCAGAATGCCCTCGACACCATCGACGCGGCGGTCGATCGTCACCACCGGAACACCAGCCTTGACCGCCTCCTCGATCGCCGGCGCCAGTGCGTTGACGTCGAGCGGTGAGATGACGATGGCGTTGACCTTCTGCACCAGCGCCGCCTCGATGTCGGCGGTCTGCTTGGTGGCCGAATTCTGGCCGTCGCTCTCGGTCAGGTTGACGCCTTGCGCGGCGGCCTCGGCCTTGATCTCGTTCAGCATGTGCACGAAGAACGGAAAGCCGAGATTGGGCACAGAGCCCAGGATCGTAAGCTTGTCCTCGGCAAACACCGAGGGTGCGGCAAGCATCATGGCGCCAAACGCCGCGGACGACAGCAGGACTTCACGTCTGTTCATAGGATCCTCCTCCACAGAGACGCATCATCCCCAAGGCCGGGATCGGTCTTGGGAAGGGATCATGCGCCGGTTCAAAGTGTTGGAGCATCCTCCGTGCGCCCGAAGACGCGTGCCGCTCCAGCTGGTCGCCGCTGTTGAAAAGTGCCTCCCATCGACGTCAGCGCGGGGATGCTAACCCAGGGGCAACACCTTGCGCAATAATCGATGGAACGGAACTGTCGGGCAAATTATCGGAATTGTCGGATTTTTCGCGCGGGCGCCGCCTTACCGCTCGCAGACCGCTTTCAGAATGTGCAGGGTCGGGCCCCAGTAGAGATCGGCATGCGGGCGGATCGATGGCTCGGCGAAATCGCTCAAGGTCAACGTCAGCAGCGTCCCGCCATCCGCCGGCGTCAGTTCGAAGCTGACCACCGGGTGGTTTTCGGGCGCGTCCGACAGCCGCGAGGCCGACAGCGTGCTCCAGTAACCGTACGCGAAGCTGCTTTCCGGCGCGAACGCCCGGATGGTACCGCGGTTCTCGAACGGCATTCCATGCAGCAGTCCGCGGATCACGATCTCCCCGCCGACGCGGTCCTGCAGGCTGACCGTCAGCTCCTCGTCGGACATCCATTGCGGGATCATCCCAGGCGTCGTCAGCACCTGCCAGACCCTGGCCGGCGCGGCTGCGATGACGACGGTCTTGATGATCGGCGCGGAGGAAAGGCTCATGCCAATTGGCCCTGTCAGGCCGACTCGGGCGCCAGCGTCAGCCCGATTTCTTCGGCCGCCTGCGCGGCGTGGCGTCGGCTCATGGCCGGCGACGTGCACCAGCGGCGTGTGGCTCGCTGACATGCGGGCGCCAGCCATGGACCCGGTCCCGCCCCGCCACCTTGGCGCCATAGAGAGCCTCGTCGGCGCGCCTGAGCAGGTCGGCGATCTCGATCGAGGCGCTGCCCGGATCGAAGGTGCCCACCCCGATGCTGACGGTGACGATGCCTTTTTCGCTGCCGGCGTGTGCGAGCCGCAGGTCGCGCACGCCGCTTCTGAGATTTTCGGCGATCACGAACGCGCCCCGCGCGCCGGTTTCAGGCAAGATGAGGGCGAACTCCTCTCCGCCATAGCGGGCTGCCGCGTCGGCCGGCCGCCGGGCGGTGGCCTTGATGCAGCCGCTGACGGCGCGCAGGCATTCGTCACCGGCGGGATGGCCGTAGTGGTCGTTGAACCGCTTGAACCAGTCGACGTCGATGATGAGCAGGCTCAATGGCGTTGCGTTGCGCATGCCGCGGGCATATTCGCGCGCCAGAGCTTCGTCGAAGGCCCGGCGCGTCAACAACTCGGTCAGGCCGTCACGGTTTGCCAGCAGGTTCAACTTCTCGTTGGCCGCCATCAGCTCCGCCTCGACATGCTTGGCCTCGGTGATGTCGGAATAGACGCTCAGGCTGCCGCCATTGCTGGTCGGCCTGGTCCTGACATCGAGCCAGCGCCCGTCGGCGAGCCTGACCTCCTGGCGGTTGCTGGGAAGCCTTCGCGATGCCACGATGTCGCCGATCCAGTCCTCGACCTTGTCCGGCGGCACCATCTGTTCGCCGCGCGCGGCAGAGGCGCGCAGGATATCGCGATAGTCGGCACCGGGCACCCGGATGTCGGCCGTGTGGGGAAACATGGCAATGTATTGGGCGTTGCTGAGCACCAGTTTGCCGTCCCGGTCGAACATCACCAGGCCGTCGGCCATATGCGTCAGGGCGTCCGCCAGCGTGACACGGCTTTCCGCCAGTTCGGTCTCCAGCTGCTTGCGCGTCGTGATGTCGCGATTGTGCGTGATCAGCCCGACGATGGTTCCGCCATGATCCCGAAAAGGCGCCTTCAATGTCGACAGCCAGCCGTTGGTCCCGTCGTCATGATGAAGGCGCTGTTCGATGGTGGATGGCACGCCCGCCGCGAGAATGGCAAGCTCGTCCTCGCGGAATTTTCGCGCCGTTTCCTGCGGGTAGAAATCGAAATCTGTTTTGCCGATCAGCGCCTTGGCGTTTGTTGCATGCATCAGGTCCGCCGTTGCCGGATTCGCGGCGATGAACCGCCCGTCCAGGTCCTTGACGTTGAGGCAATCCGGCAATGCCTCCACCACCGCCTTGAAGATGCGCCTGGACTGCAGCGCCTCGAGGCGGCGCCTCTCCTGGTAGAGCGCCAGCCCCGACAGCATGATCGAGACGAAGATCAGCAGCGAAGTCGGCAGCGCCACTTGCGGCAGCACCGCCTGCATGATCTCCCGTGGCAAGGCGAGCAGGCTGAGCAGCGAGCCGGCTGCGGCCGTCGCGGCCAGGATCAGGACGTCGACGCGTTCGGGGGCGCGGCCTCTCAGCACGAGATGGCCGGCAATACCGATCAAAGTAGCGATCGAGATTCCCATGGCGCCGGCGAACACGCCGATACCGCCTTCATGGAAGCGGAACGCAACCGCAAGCAGCCCGGCGATGACGCAAGCGACCGGGCCGCCGAAGAAGCCTGCCAATGCGATCATCGTGCCGCGCAGGTCGATGAAGACGCCCGGCTGCAACTGCATTGGCGTCAGCATCAAGGTGACAGCGCCGCCGCCCATCAGCAGGCCGAAGGCCGTCGCTCTCGTCAACGCAGCCTTGCGATCCAGCCAGACATGCGTGTGGATCCACACCGAGACGAACATCGCAACGACAGCAAGATTGGCCAGCAATTCGGACCAGGGCGAACCCATTGCGCGCCTTTCCTTTTGCATCGGCTTTCGCCGCATCGCCTCCTCGATATGCCTCCAATGACAACAAAGTGTTACATCAGGCCAATTGGCCGGCGAACAGAAAAACGGTCAGGCGCGGTCGGCGGGCCGCTCGGCCTCGGTTTCCTGGCTGGACGTGATCCGCCGAGCAGGCAGGCTGACGACCTCCGTCATCGCGGTGACCGGCTGTGTCACAGTCCAGCGGAAACCAGACCTGATGGCTGCGGCAGGCGACCCTCGAACAACGCACTCTGGTCGCGGATGCGCGCCACCATATGTTCGCGAAACACCCTGACGCGCTTGGTTCGCCGCAGGTCTGGATGGTAGAGCAGCCAGAGTCCGAGATCGTGGATCGGATCCGGTTGGCGAAAGCGCTCCAGTTCCTCGGCGCAGTCGCCCATGAAGCATGGCAGATAGGCCAGGCCGAGCCCTTGTTTCACGGCGGCGAGCGTCAGCAGCGTGTCATCGACGAAGAAACTGTGCCGGTGATCCGGGCATGCCGCATGCGTCCAGGACTGATGGAAGGCGCAACATTCCACGCCGATCCAGAGCGGCCTGGCGCCGCTGGCGCGCAGCCCCTCCAGGTAACGCCGTTCTCCGTAGACGGCCGACGCCACAGTGGCGAGCCGGGTGCCGACCAGCGTGTCGAGCGGCGTGTTGGTCAGCCGGATGGCGATGTCGGCATGGCGTTCCGCCAGGCTGACATATTTGTTGGAGACCTGCACATGCAGCTGGATGTCCGGATAGGCCTCGCTGAAGCCGGCGAAGATCGGCATCAGCACGGATGAAGCCATGTTGTTGATCGCCGATACCCTGAGTTCCCCGGCGACACGGTCTTCCTGACCGCCGAGCGCGCCCTCGACCTCGAGCACCTCCAGCTCCATCTTGCCGGCCGCCATCCTCAGCTCGTCGCCGGCCGGGGTCAGCTCGTATCCGGATTTCTTGCGCTCGATCAGCCGCGTGCCAAGCTGCGTCTCCAGCAGCCGGATGCGGCGCGACACGGTCGAGTGCTGGATGTTCAAGCGTTTTGCGGCGCCGCTGATCGAGCCGTCGCGCGCGACGGCCAGGAAAATCCGCAAGTCATCCCAATGCATCCTGGACCCGATCCGTGCAAATTTGCAAAATGGGCGTCGAGATTTCGAGAATGGTACCAGAACTACGCGATCACTACGGTTTGCGGCAAGGCAATACTGCCTTTGAGGAGCAAGCCATGACCGTCCAGCAACCGATTTTCGATCCGGTCAAGTTCAAGGACACCACCCGAAAGCAATGGGACAGCGCTGCCGAAGCCTGGAACCGCTGGGGTCCGCTGCTGACCCGCTGGCTGGGGCCTGCCACCGAACTCATGCTTGACATGACCGATATCGGCAAGGGCAGCCGGGTCCTCGATGTCGCCGCCGGTGCCGGCGAACAGACGCTGACCGCCGCGCGGCGCGTCGGGCCGACGGGCTATGTGCTGGCCACCGACATTTCGCCGGGCATTCTCGGCTTTGCCGCCAGCAACGCCAGGCTGGCCGGCCATGCCAATGTCGGCACGGTCGTCGCCGACGGCGAAATGCTGGATGCCATATCGGCCGAACCGTTCGACGCCGTTATCTCGCGCGTCGGGCTGATCTATTTTCCCGACCAGAACCGGGCGCTGGGCGGCATGCGCGATCACCTCAAGCCGGGCGGCAAGGTCGGCGCCATCGTCTATTCCACCGCCGACAGGAACCCGTTCTTCTCGATCCCGGTCGGCATCATCCGCCGCCGCGCCGCCCTGCCCGCGCCGCTGCCCGGCCAGCCCGGGCCGTTCAGCCTGGGTGACCCGGCGGTGCTTGCCAAGCGCCTGACAGATGCCGGTTTCCACGACGTGCGCATCGAGAAGGTCGACGCGCCGGTGCGGCTGCAATCGGCCCTCGAATGCCTGCAGTTCGAGCAGGAGTCTTTCGGCGCCCTGCACCAGATGCTGGCCGGCCTGTCGCCCCGCGAACAGGACGACGCCTGGGCGGAGATCGAGACCGCGCTCGGCCAGTTCGAGCATGACGGACAATTCGAGGGGCCGTGCGAAATGCTCGTCGCCGCCGCCACCAGATAGTCGGCCCTGCCAGTGGCTTGAGCCGGACGGGATGCGCGTGATAGCCAAGGCGCGTCGGCAGGTCCGCCGGCGCGTACCTCAACCGGACACATCGTCCGGAATGACAAAGCAGACATGACATCACGCCAGCCACGAACCACAGGCAAGCCAGCCGGCGTCAGCCTCAACCGCGCGTTGTCGAAGCTCGGCCTGTGCTCGCGCACGCAGGCCGAGGTGCTGATCGCGGAAGGGCGCGTGCGCGTCGGCGGCAAGGTGGTGCGCGATGCCTCGCTGCGCGTCGACCTCAACCGCGACCGCATCGTCGTCGACGACAGGCCTGTGGTTGCCGAGCGCAAGGTCTATCTCGTCCTCAACAAGCCGCGCGGGCTGGTCACCACGCGCGACGACCCTCAGCAGCGCGGCACCGTCTATGCCTGCCTCGAAGGGCTCGACCTGCCCTTCGTTTCCCCGGTCGGCCGGCTCGACAAGGCGAGCGAAGGCCTGCTGCTGATGACCAATGACACCCAATTCGCCAACCGTCTGATGGACCCGGCCTCGCATCTGCCCAAGACCTACCACGTGCAGGTCGGCACGGTGCCCGACGCTGCGATGATGGAAAAATTGCGCGCCGGCGTCACCATCGACGGCGAGACCCTGACCACCAACGCGATCGAGCTCTTGCGCAGCGGCGGCCGAACCGCCTGGCTGGAGATCGTGCTCGACGAGGGCCGCAACCGCCACATCCGCCGCCTGCTCGCCGCCCATGACATCGAAGTGCTGCGCTTGATCCGCATCGCCATCGGCCGCCTGCAACTCGGCGACCTCGCCAAGGGTACGGCGCGGCACCTGACAGCGGAGGAACTGGCGCTGCTCGGCGGGTGAAATGGCGGCCTGCAGGAGCGCTCTATGGCGCCCACGCCGGTCCGGCCTGCGCTCTGACTGTCCTATTCGACAGTTACCTTCACGACCACGCTGCGGGCGTTTCCCGAGAACGTGTGGATCGAGAGACTGACCTGGTCCTGCCCCTTGAAACCTGGGGCTGACTTGTAAAACGCCTGTACTCCGTCATCGCCCTGCAGATTGCATTTGTAGCGCTCGCTGTCCTTGGGGAAATTAGGATAGACCTTGCCATCCACGATCCGGATCGATCCGTGGCTTGGCCCCGATGTCGCCTGCACGTCGTCCAGGCCTGCACTCGTGCAGTCCGGGTTCAGGTTGGCATCCTCGAAAATATAAATCTCCTGCCCGGAAAGTGCTGTCTTTTCATAGGTTATCGGCCGGCTGCTCCCGGCCATCGCATAGCCAGTAAACCCAACCATTGCAGTCATTGTTATGATACAAGCCATCCGGCGCGTCATTTAGCCTATCCTTCAGATGATAGAGTATTACCTGTAGTTTTTCTATAGAAACCGCAAACAACACGCCTTGCATTGGCGGCGTGATCGTCCGCACTATTTCAGATACCTGAAGCAGACGCGTCTATTTTAGCATTGTATAATCTTTCCGGCTGCCTTTGTACTGATACGCACGATCAAATTTCCGTCAGGGCCAGCGACAAACGCCGTTCACCCGGGAGCGCCCCGCCAAAGTTTCTTTTTGCCCCCACCGATGATTTCCACCCACCCGCGCTGTCTTCACCTACAGGCGCCGGAATCCTCCGAGCCGGAAGAAGCGAGGTGAGCCATGCATTCGTTGAAAGGTCAAAATGTCGTCGTGGTCGGAGGCAGCCGAGGGGTGGGCCGCTCGATCGTGGAAGCTGCGCTCGGCGAGGGAGCAACCGTGCTTGCCGTTGCCCGCGGCGCGGCCGATCTGAAAGAACTCGCCTGGGAGGCGTCAGGCGTGAAGACGCTTGCCGCCGACGCCACGCAGGAGACCGCGCCCGACGCGGTGTTTGCCGCACTTCAGCCGGACGTGCTGGTGATCTGCGCCGGCGCGCTGGCCGCTTCCGCGCCGATCCCGGAACAAAGCTGGGAGGACTTCTCGGCGAACTGGGACATGGACGTCAAGGCGTCGTTCCTGTTCTGCAAGGCAGCACTGCAGGGCCGGTTGAAGCCGGGCAGCCGGGTGGTGCTGATCTCCAGCGGCGCCGCACTCAGCGGCGGGCCGCCGAACTCCGGCGGCTATTCCGGCGCCAAGCGCATGCAGATGTTCCTCGCCGGTCACAGCCAGAAGGAGGCCGACCGGCTTGGCCTTGGCCTGCGCTTCATGGCGCTGGTGCCGATGCGGATCATGCCGGGCACCGGCGTCGGCCAGCGCGGCATAACAGGCATTTCGGCCTATCTCGGCATCAGCCCGGCGGACTTCCTCGCCAGCATGACCGATGTGCAGACGCCGGCCGATGTCGGACGCGCCGTGGTCACGCTCGCCGGCGGCAAGACGCAAGGCATCTCCTTCACGGTCAGCGGCAGCGGACTTGCGGCGGCGGCATGAGGCGCGCACGATGCCAACCGAAATCAGCACCACAGGCTCGATATGACAGACGCTCCTGGCCCGCTTGAGCCGTTGGGCACGCAAGGCCAGCCGATCCTCGATCGGCTGGCCTTCGAGCGCCTGACGGCAGCCCACCGCCGCGCGCTCAAGCTGCACTGCTACCGGATGATGGGCTCGCTGCACGAGGCCGACGACCTTGTCCAGGACACGTTCCTGAAGGCATGGCGCGGCCGGTCGCAATTCGACGGACGCGGCTCGCTGCGCGGCTGGCTCTACACGATCGCCACCAACGCCTGCCTCAACGCCATCAAGGCGAGATCATCGGCGCATCGCCTTGTCGAGCCGCCCGGGCGGCCGCCCACCGAGGGGCGCGCCGGCGGCGGGCCCGCCGCCGAACTCGCCTGGCTGGAGCCCTACCCGGACACCGAGTTGCCGGATCTCGTCGACGGCGAGCCCTGCCCGGAAGCGCGCTACGAGACCCGAGAGGCCGTGCAGCTTGCCTTCGTCGCCGCGATCCAGTTGCTGCCGCCAAGGCAGCGCGCCGCGCTTTTGCTGTGCGACGTGCTGGGCTGGTCGGCGCTCGAGACCGCGCAATTGCTGGGCGGCTCGACCGCTTCGATCAACAGCGCCCTGCAGCGCGCCCGCGCAACGCTTGGCGAGCGTTATCCCGAAGGCCGTCCCCTGCAGCGCGGGCGGCCGAACCGCGAAGAGAGCCTGCTGCTCGAACGCTACATGCAGGCCTGGCAGGCCGCCAATCTCGACGGCTTCATCGAACTGCTCCGCGAGGACGCCACCTACCACATGCCGCCATGGCTGGACTGGTATCAGGGCCGCGAGGCGATCCACGGTTTCTTCAGGACTGTCTGGGGCAATTTCGCCGGCTACCACGCGGTCGCCACCCGCGCCAACGGCCAGCCCGCGGTCGCGGTCTACGCGCGCCGCCATCAGGATCCCGAATGGCGCGCCCAGTCGCTGCATGTCATCGAGCCGGCCGACGACAGGATCGCCTCGCTGACGGTCTATGTCGGCCCGCTCGGCCCAGGCCTGTTCCCTGCGTTCGGCCTGCCGCCTATCTGGCCCCGCTCCTGACAGCAGGCTGTCATTAGGCCTGGTCTATATCTGTTCATGGGCCGGGCAGCGGCTCAGCAATCAGGGAACAAAACAATGAATTTCGTCTCCGTCCGCATCATCACGTCAGACGTCCAGCGACTCGTGCGCTTCTACGGCGAGATCACCGGCATGCCCGTGACCATGTACACGGAGGACTTCGCGGAACTGGTGACGCCGGCCTGCACGCTGGCGATTGGCAGCACGCGCACCTTGCAGCTGTTCGGCGGCGACGTCGCCCGCCCCGCCGACAACCACACCGCCATCATCGAATTCCGCGTCGGCGACGTCGATGCGGAATTCACCAGGCTGTCGGACACCATCAAGGACGCAACCGTGCAGAAACCGACCACCATGCCCTGGGGCAACCGCTCGCTGCTGTTCCGCGACCCGGATGGCAATCTGGTGAACTTCTTCACGCCCGTGACCGCCGAGGCGATCAAGAAATTCGACAAGCAGGTTGTTGCCTAACCTACTTCTGGTTCCATTTGCGGATGACCGGCTCGGTCAGATCATGCTCGTAGCCGAGCACGCTGATGCTTGCGGTGTCCAGCACAAACAGTGCGCCGCCGTCCGGCGGCAGGCCGATCCAGCGGACCGCCAGCACGCGCAGGAAATGCGCACTGGAAAACACCAGGATGTCGGCACCGGCCTTGCGCAGCCCGGCGATGATCGTATCGGCGCGCGCGCCGACATCGGCCGCCATCTCGCCCTTCGGGCAACCGTCGCGAAACACGTTCCAGCCCGGCCGCTCGGCCAGGATCTGTTTTGTCGTCAGCCCCTCATAGGCGCCGTAGTCCCATTCCTGCAGATCGTCCTTCTTGACGCTCTCGGCACCAAAGCCGGCCAGCACGCTGGTGTTGTAGGCGCGTTGCGACGGGCTCGACCACACCGCCGAAAACGACAGGCCCTTCAGCCGATCGGCGACACCGCGCGCGGCGGCCTCGCCTGCCGGCGTCAGCGGCATGTCTGTGCGGCCGGTGTGCTGCCCCGAAAGGCTCCACGCCGTCTCGCCATGCCGGACCAGGTGGATCTGCGGAAACGCGTTGCTCATAGGGTGCCCCTCAAAATCGCCGGCACCTTAGATGACGATTTGCCGAAGGGGAATCCGGCTGACGCGAAAGTGTCTGGTCGCCTGGCCTTGATCCGCATCAAGCCGGCCCTGTGATGGGCCCGATGGCGCAACTATATCAAGGTCAGCCCTATCAAGCGGCTCCCGCCACCCAAGGGCTTTGGCCCTTGCACAACAGGTCGCATCATCATGTACACACATTTGCTGATTGCCACGGACGGATCGGAACTCGCCGACAAGGGCGTTGCCCATGGCCTGGCGCTGGCCAGCCGCCTCGGCGCCACCGTTACCTTTGTCAACGTCACCGAGCCATTCCCGATGTTCGCCTGGGGCGGCGCCATGGCCGGCTATGCCGCGGGCGATGAATTGGCTGCCTACAAGGAAGAGGCGGGCCGATTTGCCAAGGACGTGCTCGACAAATGCAAGGCGTCGGCGGACCTCGCCAACGTGCGCGCCGAGGTGGTGCATATCGAGGACAAAAAGCCCGCCGAGGCGATCCTGGAACTGTCGCAGGCTGAGGGCTGCGACCTGATCGTGATGGCCTCGCATGGGCGCCGGGGACTGGGCAGGCTGCTGTTGGGCAGCCAGACCGCCGAGGTGCTGTCCTACACCGAGATCCCGGTTCTGGTGGTCCGCTAGATCGCGGCCTCGCCCGCGAGATAGACCCCCAGCACCAGCAGCCCGACGAAGAACACCGTGCGGAAGGTCTCGACGCTCATCCGCTGGCGCAGCATCTGGCCGATGAACATGCCGGCCAGCGCCGGCACAAGGGCCGCGACCGACCCCGCCAGTTGCGCCGTCGGCGATGCGAAAGCGCCCGTCCTGAAAAGCCCGATGGCGAGGGCTGAAGTCGATATGGTGAAGGACAGGCCGAGCGCCTGGATCAGGTCCTCCTTGTCGAGCCGCAGTGACTGCAGATAGGGCACCGCCGGGATGACGAAGACGCCGGTGGCGCCGGTGACCAGCCCGGTCGCCACGCCGACCAGCGGCGACGCCCACGCCTCGTGGCGCGCCGGCGTGGTGAAGCCGGCCCTGGCGAGGCCGACAAGGGCATAGAGCACCAGCGCCGCGCCTAGCCCTGCCGACGCCAGCGCCGTATGCGCGCCGGTCAACAGACCGGCGCCGGCCACGGTGCCGAGCACGACGCCGGCCATCATCGTCCACAGCCGCTTGCACAGGCCGGCGAAGGACGGGCCGGTGAGCAATTGCCAGAGATTGGTGACCAGCGACGGGATCAGCAGCAAGGCGGCGGCCTGCGCCGGCGGCATCGTCACCGCCAGCAGCCCCATCGCCACGGTCGGCAGCCCCATGCCGACGACACCCTTGACCAGGCCGGCGGCAAGAAAGACGGCGCTGGTCCAGGCGATGACGCCGGCGCTCAGCACGGTGACAGCTTCAAAACAGCGGCCGGATCAGTCATGCAGCAGCATGTCCGTCGCATCGGTATCCGGGCCGGTGGCATCGGGTACCGGCGCACCATCGCGGCTGACAGGGGTCGCCGTGCATCCCCGCAGGCCGGGTTCCGCCCGCGCCATGGCAAGGCAGGCCACCGCGATGGCCAGCACGATCGCCGTGCTTTCAAGAATGCCAAGTCTGCCTGATGCTCGTTCGCCCATCGCACATCTCCACCCAAAAACGTTTGACGCAGATGCAGGCCGGCCACAATGTGGAAGTTACACGGTCAGCCTTCGGCCTGGACGAAGGCTGGAGCTGGACGCCGCCCGGCTTTGCCAGGCTGCCATCCGTTTTGCAGGAGCAAGAAATGCGCTTCGACCTGGTCGATCTCCGGCTGTTCCTGCTGGTGGCCGAACGCGGCAGCATCACCCATGGCGCCGAACTCGCCGGACTGGCCTTGGCTTCCGCCAGCGCCCGCATCAAGGGCATGGAAGAGCGGCTCGGCGCGCCGCTGCTGGAGCGCCGCCGCCGCGGCGTGGTGCCGACGGCGGCCGGGCAGGCGCTGCTGCATCATGCGCGCGCCGTGCAGAACCAGATCGAGGCGATGGCCGGCGACCTCGCCGCCTATGCCACCGGCCTGCGCGCCCGCGTCCGGCTGCTTGCCAACACCGCCGCCACCGGCGAATTGCTGCGCGACATCCTGCCGGCTTTCCTGGTCGCGCATCCCCGGATCGACATCGATCTCGACGAGCGCCCCAGCCACGAGATCGCCGAGGCGGTGGCCAGCGGTGCCGCCGATCTCGGCATCGCCGCGACCTGGGCCGGCCTTGCGCATCTCGAGCAGAAACCGTTCCTCATCGACCGCCTGGTGGTGATCGCCGCGCGCGACTGGCCGGGGCTCGCCGGCCTGCGTACCGCCGGCCTCGCCGACATTCTCGGCCAATCCTTCGTCGGCCTGAGCACCGGCCATGCGCTGCAGGAGCACATCACGCGCCAGGCCGCGCGCCTTGGCGGCCACCTGCATATCCGCATCCGCGTGCCCGGCCTCGACAATGTCTGCCGGCTGGTCGCGCAAGGTGCGGGCATCGCCATCGTGCCGGAAAGTGCCACGCGCCGCTCGGCACGCACGCTGCGCTGCCTGCGGCTGACCGACGACTGGGCGACGCGCCAGCTCAATCTCTGCGCCCGCCGCTTCGACGAGCTAACGCCGCAAGCGAAATTGCTGGCCGCCGCGCTGGTCTGAAGCCACGCCGGCGCCCGCAACCGCACGCCGGCCGGCGGACATATCCCCATCGACGCGGAATCATTACCTTGCATTTCAAAAATCTGTGACGTAGCTTGTTTGCACATTGGCAAAGAATTTGCCGTCATTTTTTCTTTTTATGAAAGACAAGGCCTTTGCGGGAACATCTCGATCTGACCGATCGGCGGCTCGTCAAACAGCTGTCGCAGGACGCGCAGCCGGGCATCAACCGCCTCGCCGAGATGTTGGCGATTTCGGTGCCGACGGTGCGCACGCGGCTGCGCAACCTGCTCGACCGCAACCTGCTCAAGATCGTCGGGCTCTTGAACCTGACCGAGCGCCCCGAGCTGATTTCGGCCATTGTCGGCATCAACGCCCAGGGCCGCGGCCGGGCCCGCGAACTGGCGCAGCGCATTTCAGAACTGCCCTTCGTCAACTCGGCTTCGGTGGTCACCGGGCGCTTCGACATCATCGTCGACGTGACGGTGGCCGGTGACGTCGCCGATCTCTACCGCGTCACCAGCGAGTTGATCCCGGGTGCCGGCGAGCCGGGCGAAGTCGTGCGCAGCGAAACCTTCGTCGTCATGGCGTCCTGCAACAAATGGGTCAGCCTGCCGGAAGGCTGCTGGTCTGACGACAGCATCCGCAAGGAGCCGGCATGAGAATAGCGGTTCTCGGCGGCCTCGGCCTGCAAGGCCGGGCGGCCATCGCCGATCTCGTCGCCAGCGGTGTCGAGGACGTGGTTTGCGTCGACACGGCACCGGATGGTGCGGCTCGCCTTGCCGGCCTGACCGATCTTGCCCGCGTGCGCTTCGTGGTACCCGAGGGCGCGATCGGCCCGGCGCTGGCCGGCGTGCTGACGGACGTCGACGCCGTCATCGACCTGTTGCCGCAGCCGCTTATGCGCGAGGCGATCCAGGCCGCGATCGCAACACGCACGCCGCTGGTCACCACCAATTACGGCAAGGCCATCGCCGACCTGGCGCCGGCAGCCGAACAGGCCGGCGTCTCGATCATGACCGAATGCGGGCTCGATCCCGGCATCGACCTTGTGCTCTACGCCCGCGCCGCAAGGCAGTTCGACAGCATCGCCTCGATCGATTCCTATTGCGGCGGCATCCCCGAACCGAAGGCGATGGCCAAGCCGCTGTGTTACAAGGTGAGCTGGAACTTCGACATGGTTCTGGTCAGCCAGAACCGTGACAGCGTGATGATCGAGGACGGCGAACGCGTCGCGGTGCCGGCCGGCCAGCAGCACGACAATCCTTTCATCCACGAGATCGAGGTCGCCGGCCTCGGCCGGCTTGAAGCGTTCCCCAATGGCGATGCGCTGCACTATGTCGAGATGCTGGACTCCGCCAAGGGGCTGCGCCGCTCCGGCCGCTACACGCTGCGCTGGCCGGGATGGTCGGCGTTCTGGGCGCCGCTGAAGGAGCTCGGGTTCCTCTCCGAAGACAAGGTTTCCGGCACCACGGTGAGCCCGCGCGAGTTCCTCGGCCGGCTGCTCGGCCCGCAATTGCAATATGGCCCGGACGAGAAGGACCTGTGCGTGATGCGCAATGTCTTTTCCGGCCTCGAAGGCGGCCGCCGCAAGACGGTGACGTCGGACCTGATCATCGAGCGCGACCTGGCCTCGGGCCTGTTCGGCATGAGCCTCGGCGTCGGCTACCCCGCCAGCATCGTGGCGCAGATGCTGGCGCGCGGCGACATCAGCAAACCCGGCCTCCTCAACCCGCTGCTCGACGTGCCCGACGGTCCCTTCTTCGACGAACTGGCCAGGCGCGGCATCAAGGTCGCCGAGACGGTGGCCTGGGACTGAGGATTTTCGAACGGTGGCCGCCGCCGGCAACGGCGCTGCCGCTCAAAAAAGCACCCCGAAGGGTGAAACAACAACGTGGAACGATAAAACAAGGAGGAATGCCAAATGAAGATTGCCAGACTTTTCATCGCCGGACTTGCGCTCGCCGGGCTGACCACTGCGGCCAGCGCCGGGACGCTGGACGAAATCACCAAGCGCGGCGAACTGCGCGTCGCCGTGCAGACACAGGGACCGCCCTTCTCGCTGGTCGGCGCCAATGGCGAACGCACCGGCAGTTCGGTTGAACTGGCCGAGCTGATGGCCAAGGAAATGGGCGTCAAAATCACCTTCCTCGATTTCGACTGGGACGGGCTGATCCCGGCGCTGCTGTCGGGCAAGGCCGATCTGCTGGTCGCCGACATGACGCCGACACTGGCGCGCGGCATGAAGGTCGCCTTCACCACACCTTACATGTATACGGGCAGCACCGTCTTCACCAAGGCCGACAGCAAGTTCAAGTCGACCGACGACTGCAAGGCCAAGGGCACCAAGATCGCCGTTCTGCTCGGCGCCACCGGCGAAAAGGAAGCCAAGACCGCCTTCCCCGATGCCGACATCAAGAGCTACAAGGGCGGCGGTCCGCTGCTGCTCGACGCCGTCAACAACGGCCAGGCCGATTGTGGCGTCAACGACGTCTCGGCGGTTAAGGGCCAGTCGACGGCCTATCCGGCCGGCACCTTCACCATCATGCCGGATCTCTTGTCGAAGGAGCCGCTTGCCTTCGCCACCCGCTATGACGAGCCGGACCTGCTGGTCTGGATGAACCTGTTCCTCAACCAGGTCAGCATCGACGGCCGGCTGCAGAAGAACCTCGACTATTGGGTCAATTCCGACGCCTGGAAGAAGGACCACTAAGCAGCACTTCGTTCGGACGAAACCGCGCCAGACTGGATCGGCGCGGTTTCGTCCAACACGCTGCCGTCACGGATAGACTTCGCTCTGGGGACTCACCCAACGATGCTCGAAAATTTCAGTTTCCGCACCATCGTCGAATACCTGCCTTTGTTCGGGCAGGGCCTGGTCACGACCGTCTGGCTGTCGGCGCTGTCCTTTGTCGGCGCGCTTGTCGTCGGCATCGTGCTGTGCGCCATGAACCTGCAGCGCGGCTGGCTGTTTCGTACGCCGGCCAAGGCCTATATCGACGCGGTGCGGGCCACGCCCTTGCTGGCGCAGCTCTATTTCCTCTATTTCGGCCTGCCGCGGCTCGGCTTCGTGCTGCCGGAGCTGGTCGTCGGCATCCTCGCGCTGTCACTCAACAGCGGCGCCTATGTCGCTGAAATCATTCGCGCCGGTATCCTGTCGATCTCGCGCGGCCAGGTCGAAGCCAGCGTCGCCTCGGGCATGACCTATGTCCAGCGCATGCGCCTGGTCATCCTGCCGCAAGCCTTCAAGGTGACCATCCCGCCGCTGCTCGGCCAGGCGATCGTGCTGGTCAAGGACTCCGCACTTCTGTCGCTGATCTCGGTTGCCGAGTTGACGCGCGCCGGCCAGTTGCTCGCCTCCGACCGCTTCATGCCGGCGGAAGGTTTTCTCACCATCGCCGCTTTCTACCTCTTGCTCTATTACTGCCTGAAGGGACTGGCTTCTCTGTCCGGCCGCTGGCTCGGCACAGCGGGGGCGCGGACATGATCTGGCAACAGCTGCAAAGCCTCGTCGGCAGCTATCCGCTGGCACTGCGCGGCCTCGGCATGACGGTGGTGCTGTCGCTGATCAGCCTGGTGCTCGGCACCCTGCTCGGCTTCGGCCTCGGCATCCTGCGCACCGGCGGCAACCGGCTGATCGGCAGCGTCATCGGCGCCTGGGTCGACCTGATCCGCGGCACGCCGTTCCTGGTGCAGATCTTCCTGATCTTCTTCATCCTGCCGGAGTTCGGCATCGAGCTCGATGCCTTCACCGCCGGCATCATCGCGCTGACCAATCTTGCCGCCTGCTTCATCTGCGAGATCGTCGCCGCCGGCATCCGTTCGGTGCCGACCGGCCAGGTCGAGGCGGCACTGGCGTCAGGCCTGTCGCGCTGGCAGCGCATGCGCCAGGTGGTGCTGCCGCAGGCGATGCGCATCGTGCTGCCGCCGCTGGTCGGGCAATATGTGCTGCTGATCAAGGATTCTTCGGTCGTCTCGGCGATCGGGCTCACCGACCTCACCCGGGTCGGCTGGCTGGTGGTGCAGCGTGTACCCAACGGCTTGCTGGTCTTCTTCCTCGTCGGCGTCGGCTATTTCATCGTCTGCTATCCGCTGATCATGCTCGCCCGCCGGCTCGAGCGGCGCATGGGTGCGGCGCATGGCGAGGTACAGCTATGACATCGAACCCCAAAGGTCCGGAAAATATGACCAAAACCGGCATGATCGACTTTCGCGGCGTCAACAAATGGTTCGGCCCGCTCAATGTGCTGAAGGACATCACGCTCAGCGTCGAGCCACGCGAAGTGGTCGTCGTCTGCGGTCCGAGCGGCTCCGGCAAGAGCACGCTGATCCGCTGCGTCAACGGCTTGGAGGCGATCAAGGATGGCGATCTCGTCGTCGACGGCCAGCGCCTTGGTGACCCCGCCACCAACATGACGCAGTTGCGCACCGAGATCGGCTTCGTCTTCCAGTCGTTCAACCTCTACCCGCACAAGACCGCACTCGAGAACGTCACGCTCGCCCCCATCCATGTCCGCAAGATCCCGCGCACCGAAGCCGAAAAGGCCGGGCGCGAACTGCTGGCCAAGGTCGGTCTCGCCGACAAGGTCAACGCCTATCCCGCGCAGCTCTCCGGCGGCCAGCAGCAGCGCGTGGCGATTGCCCGTTGCCTCGGCATGCGGCCCAAGATCATGCTGTTCGACGAGCCGACCTCGGCACTCGACCCCGAGATGATTTCCGAAGTGCTCGACGTCATGGTGGCGGTCGCCGAGGAAGGCATGACCATGATGGTGGTGACGCACGAGATGGGCTTTGCCCGCAAGGTCGCGCAGCGCGTGGTGTTCATGGACGCCGGCGCCATCGTCGAAAGCGGCACGCCGGACGAGTTCTTCTCGCACCCCAAGACCGACCGCAGCCGCGCCTTCCTCAGCAAGATCCTGCGGCACTGAAGCAATACCGCAAGGTTATCGCGGCCGCGGAACCTGCGCATCGGACAAGCGGAGAACCCGCCGAGACGCGCATGTTCGAGAAGCGCATCACTGCGCCTTGCCCATGGCGCGAAGCGCGTTGGTCGCCGCGGTGTATTCGATGAAACTCCTCGGGCAATCGCGCACCGCAAGCCGGTAAAGGCGCACGGCCTCTTCCTCGCGATGTTGCAGCCGGTGGAACTCGGCGCCGAAGACATTGGCCTCGCAGACTTGCTCATTCTGCGTCATGCTGTCTTGATCTTCGGCGGCGGCCAGCGCCATTTCGGGCGTCTGGTCGCCCAGCAGCATGCGGACCAGCGGCGCCGGCCATTTCGTCATGTCGAGCTTGGCGTCGCGCAGGATACTCGGCTGCCCATTGTGGCGGCGGGTGAGGTCGAGCCACATCGCGTAGTAGGCATTGTCGGCCTGCAGCGCCGCCGCCTGTTCGAAGTCGGCCTGCGCCTTGACGGGCGAACTGGAATAGAAGCTGAGCATTCCCCTGCCACCGTAGAGATCGGCGTCTTTCGGGTCGATGCGTATGGCTTCGTCGTAGTCGCCGAAGGCGCCGTTGTAATCCGCCTTCTGCTCCCGCACGAGGCCGCGACACTCGAAAGCACTGGCATCTTTCGGACTGAGACTGATGGCCTTGCCGCAATCCGCGATGGCGCGCTCGTGCTCCCCCTTGTAGAGCCAGACAAGGCCGCGACCGCTATAGGCATCGGCATACTTGGGTTCGAGGCTGATCGCCTCATCGTAATCCGCGATGGCTCTGTCGTACTGAGCCTTGCGGCTGAACACCCAGCCGCGCCTCCGGTAGGCAGCAGCATATTGCGGGTCGAGTTTTATCGCCTGATCGTAGTCGGCGATGGCGCTGTCGTATTGGCCCTTGCGGCTGAACACCCAGCCTCGGTTCCTGAAGGCGCTGGCCATATCAGGCTTGATCATGATGGCGACGTTGTAGTCTGAAATGGCGCGGATGTATTCGCTCTTGGACGCCCAGGCCCTGCCCCTCTCGTTATAGATCCAGGCATCTCCTGGAGTGATGATGATTGCCTGGTCGTAGTCCGCGATTGCACGGTCGAGGTCACCCTTTTCAAACCAGATGAGACCCCGATTGTTGTAAGCCTTGGCGTAATTCGGATCGACGCCGATCGCCTTGTCGAAATCCGCCATGGCGCGGTCGGGCTCCTTCTTCAACGACCACGTCCAGCCACGATTATTGTACGCTACCGCATCTCTGGGATCGACATCGATAGCTTGCCCGAAATCCGCGATGGCACGGTCGTAATCTTTCTTTCCGAGCCAGACATTGCCACGATCCCTATAGGTCTCGGCATCCCTTGGATCGAGCTTGATGGCCTCGCCATAGTCGGCAATGGCGCGATCGGTGTCGCCCTTCCTGACCCATGCGTCGCCGCGGCGGTGCCAGGCATTTACGTGTTTCGGATCGAGGCTGATCGCCTGGTCATAGTCGGCGATGGCGCGCTCGTCATTGCCCTTGTACGCCCAGGCTAGCCCGAGGTTGAAATACTGATCGGGGTCTTGCGGATCGAGAAAGATCGCCTGGCTGTAGCTGGTGACGGCGCCGTCGTAATCGCCCGTGCGCAAAAAGGCATTGCCGCGATTGTTGTAGGCGGTGCTGTTTGACGGATCGAGGCTGATCGCCATGTCGAGGTCGGCGATGGCTTTGACATAATCGCGCTTGACGTCGTTCCAGATCATGCCCCGGTTGCTGTAGGCAACGGCGAGTCGCGGATTGAGGCTGATCGCCTGGCTGTAGTCGGCAATAGCGCGGTCGTAGTCACTCTTGTGGCCCCAGGCCAGCCCGCGGTTGTTGAAGGCATCGGCGTCTTTCGGATCAAGGCTGATCGCCTCGCCGTAATCGCCAATGGCGAGGTCGTAAGCACCCATATCGTCCGATGCGTTGGCGCGGTTGTAATAGGCAAGGGCCCGATCGCTGGAGGTCGTCGCCTTGTCCGCGATGACGCCTGTGCAGGCGGCGATCCGCTTGGCGGTTTCAAGCTTGTCGTTACCGCAATCTTCCACACCGCCAGCCACGGCGGGAGCGCCGAGCGCAAGCAGGACAAGAAGACTGGCGAGGACCCGCCGCCCCTGCTGCATCAGCCGCTCGACTTGCCACCCATCAAACATCATGTCAGCAGATTCTGGATCACAAATACGGGTTGCTGGTCTCGTGCTAGACTTGATCAAACAAATCCTTGGTCTTCGCAAGTCGGCACCGCAAAGAAATGGTCAAATCCAACCCGCTACGCAGGCCTGTCAGCGCATGCAGGTCGGATCAGCACGCCCGGGACGCGCTTTCTTCGTCAATATGACGGTGCTGGTTTGCCAAAGCCTCTGCCGCGCCGGAGCAAGATTCTGTGTTGCTCTAGCGCGCCTCTTCCGGCCTGCCGCCAATCGCAAACGCAAACCGGCTGTCGCGCCGTCTCAGCAGCGCGATGGCGAGGAAGGCGATGACGCCACTCGCGGCGACGACGACCAGCACCCACAGCGAATTGGCGACGGATGTCCGCGCCATCATGAAGGCGAGCGCGAACGGCGCGAAGGCCGAGGTGAACTGGCGGGCAGCGCTCGCCCATCCCAGCCGCGCGCCATAGCCTTCGCGGCCGAAGAGCTCGAGCGGCAAGGTGCCGCCGACAATGCTGGTGAGGCCGGAGCCGAGGCCGAACAACAGCACGAACAGGAAGGCGCCGGGCAGCCATGGCGTGGTCAGCAGCAACGCGCACAGCCCGGCCGTGAGCAGCGAAGCGGCAATGACGGCGAGATGCGTTTGCTGAAGGCGGCCGCCAAACAGCATGTTGATCAACCGGCTGGCGACCTGCGCCGGCCCGAACAGGGTCGAAACGAAGAGACCGGCCGCACCGAGCCCCAGTGCCGCCGTCAGCGGCACCATGTGGATGAGGATCGCCGACAGCACGAAGCCCTCGGTGGCGAACCCCGCCAGCATCAACAGGAACGCCGCCCGTCCGCGCCGCGGATCGGGCCGCGCCCCCGCTTCATGGACCGGCCCGCGCTGCTGCGGCGTGGCCGTCGCGTGGCGGCGCGACAGCCGCATCAGCCAGGCGTGGATCGGCAGGCAGAGCCCGAGATTGAGCGCCGCGAACAAAAGATAGACCTCGCGCCATGTCAGATGCGCATGCAGCGCCGAGGTCAGCGGCCAGAACAGGGTCGAGGCGAACCCGGCGATGAGCGTCAGGTGGGTGATGCTTCGTTGCGGCCGGGGCACCCCGATCTGCACGATCGCCACAAAGGCGGCGCTGTAGAGGACGAAGCTGGAGGCCAGTTCCATTGCCAGCAATGCCAGAACAAAGGTCACCCGGCCGGGCGAGACGGCGCACAGCGCCAGCGCGAGGGCCGCCGCGACCGAGCCGACGGTCATGATGCGCCCGGCGCCGAACCGGTCGGCCCAGCGCCCGGCCGTGGGCGCGAACAGGCTGCCGGCAAACAGCGAGGCGGACAAGGCGCCGAACACCCACCCTTCCGCGAGGCCGAACTCCCCAGCCATTGCCGGCGCCAGGATCGAGAAGCTGTAATAGAGCGTGCCGTAGCCGATGATCTGGGTCAGCCCGAGCCCCCAGATCGCCTTGCGCAGGACAGACCGGTCAGGCATCGGCGCCTACGGCCTCCGCCGCCTTGGCGCCAACCGAGGGGCGGCCTGTCGCGCAACCGCAGCCCGACGCGCCCTTTGCCTTGGCGTCCGCATCCCTGGCGCAGCAGGCATCGACATTGACTGGCGAAGGTCCGCCGCAGCAGCCTTCGCTGTCCAACCCCGTGACGACGTCGGCACTGCACACGCCGGTCTCCGGCAGCACCAGCCGCACCTCGCCGGCCGCGACATGGTCGCCGGCAATGTCGGCGACCACCGAACGGACCTGCTCGTAGCCGGTCGCCATCAGGAAGGTCGGGGCACGGCCGTAGGATTTCGAGCCGACGATGGTGAAGCCGGGTTCGGGGTGCGCGAGCTCCCTTATGCCATGCGCGGGAACCGTGCCGCAGGAATGGAAATTCGGATCGATCAGCGGCGCCAGCGCCGGCGGCGCTTCGACGGCGGGATCGAGCGCGATACGGATTTCGCCGAGGAACGACAGGTCGGGCCGGAAGCCGGTGGTGACGACGATGCGGTCGACGGCAAGGCTGAACGGCCTGCCGGCCAGGCTGGCGTCGACGGCAAGTCCCTCGCCCTGCGTCTCGATGCTATTGACGGCGAAGGCCGCCAGCATGTTCAGCCGTCCGTCCGCCATCGCCTGCTTGGCGGCGAGCCCAAGCGCGCCACGTTCCGGCAACTGGTCGTTCAGCCCGCCGCCAAGCAGCCGATCGACGCTGGCGTGGCGCAGCGCCCAGAAGATCTCGGTGTCCGGCGCCGCGTCCTGCAACTCCATGAGCGCCAGGGCGACATTGATGGCCGAGTGCCCGCCGCCAACGACGAGGACCCGCTTGCCCGCATAGCTGTCCCTGGCTTTGCCGACCACGTCGGGAATGCCGTAGGCGATGCGCCCGGAGGCCGTGCTTTCGCCGGCAACCGGCAGCCCGTCGACGCCGATGGGGTTCGGCCGCGACCATGTTCCGGACGCGTCGATGACGGCGCGCGCGAGAACGCGGTGCTCGCCGCCGGCATCGCGGTAGCGGATGACGAAGGGAGCGTCCTTGCGACCGTCATTGGCGACCTTGTCATGTCCCTGACGGGTGATCGCGGTGACCTCGGCGCCGAGCTTCAGGTTGCCGGAGATCCCGGGAAGTGCGGCAAGCGGCGCCAGATAATCGCGCACGATCTCGCCGCCGGTCGGCAGGCCCCGCATGTCCGGCGCCGTCCAGCCGGAGCGGTCGAGCAGCGCCCGCGCCGCCGCGTCGATATTGTATTGCCAGGGCGAAAACACCCGCACATGGCCCCATTCGAGCAGTGCAGCACCGACGCTTTCGCCACGTTCCAGGATGAGCGGACGGAGGCCGCGTTCGACGAGATGCGCGGCGGCGGCGAGGCCGACCGGGCCTGCCCCGATCACCGCCACGGGAAGACTTGCCATCATGTCCATATGTTCGATCCTTCCGGTATCTTCGAATTACAAAGCAAAAAAATCAGGCCAGCGCCTTGCCGACTGCAGGCGCGCAGGTGGCATCGGCGCAGCACTCATCGGCGAGATAGCCGATCAGGGCATTCATGCCGGGATAGTTGGCGCGGCAGATCAGCGTTGTCGCTTGCCGCTCCTGCGTCACAAGGCCGGTGTCGACCAGACGTTTGAGGTGATGCGACAGCGTCGAGGACGGGATGTCGAGCTTGCCCTGGACGCTGCCGACGGCAAGCCCGCCGTCACCGGCGCGCACGAGGATGCGGTAGAGCTGAAGCCGCGTCGGGTTGCCCAGCGCTTCGAGCTGGGCGGCTGCTTTTTCGAGTTTCATGGAAATAAGCTACGCGGCGCTTGCCGAGTCGTCAACCAAATTTCGAAAAATGTGGAAATACCATCAGCCGCCCCGCTTGCCCGAAGCGCCGATGACCACCTCGCCATCCTCCTTGGCGAACGCGCCGATGTCCGGGTTGGGCAGGATGTCCAGCACCTTTTCCGACGGCCGTGCCAGCACGACGCCGAGCGGGCTCACCACGATCGGCCGGTTGATCAGGATCGGATGCGCCAGCATGAAATCAAGGATCTCGTCGTCGGACCATTTCGGATCGGCGAGGCCGAGTTCGGCATAGGGCGTGCCCTTCTCGCGCAGCACCTTACGCGGTGTCATGCCCATGGCCGCGATCAACTCGACCAGCGTCTGCCGAGACGGCGGCGTCTTCAGATATTCGATCACCTCCGGCTCCTCGCCCGACTGCCGGATAATGGCCAGCGTGTTGCGCGAGGTGCCGCAGGCCGGATTGTGATAGATGGTGATGGTCATTTCGCGGCTTTCATCTGTCTGGTTGGTTTCGGTTCGGCAAGCAGCCAGCCCGCCAGGGCCATGGCCAGCAGCGCTCCCAGCAATTCGGCAGCTATGAAACCCGGCAGGTCGACCGGGCGGATGCCGAGCGGACTCGGAGACAGAGCCCGCGCCCTGCCATCATGTGACCGCCAGCACCTTTCCCGTATCGTGCTGGCGTACGAAATCCACCCGGGCGCCGTCCCAATGGTAGCTGTAATGCCGGCCCTGGACCGGGATGGCGATCGCGTCCGGCCAGAAGATGCCGATGCAGCCCCCGCCTGGCATGCGCACGCTGGTCCACACCAGCCCGTCGCTGCCGGCGGCCCGTAGCGCCCGCCCTTCCGCCTGCGAGGCGCTGTAGTCGTCCGGATCGAGCACGCCGGGCACCGCGTTCACGTCATCGAGGTCGCGGTCGACGCTGCCGATCAGGACGCGGAAATCCGCCGTCCAGCCCGGATCCTCATTGGTGGCGCGCATGAATTTCTGATGGTGGTGGATGGTCTCGGCGAGCGCCACCTCTTCGCTGTCGCCGGCATAGTAGAGGCCGTAGCTGCCATCCGAGAACCGGCCCGGCCGCAGGGTCGAACAATGCACGAAGGGCGCCATCACGAAGCTGGCGCCGGGGCCTGAAATCCGCCGGGCGGCCGACACCTTGCCGAGATCGCCGATCTCAAGCCGGATGCGTGGGTTCGTCTTCTCCTCGACGGCGGCCAGTGCCTCCCAGTCGCGCGGGTCGGCAATGTCCTCGAACAGGTCGATCGGCGGATGGATGGAGCGGATGATGCGGAAGGTCTGGGGCCAGTGGACGCGGCGACGAACCGCAAGCCCACTCACCATGCGCCACGCTCCGCATCAAGCCATTCGCGCATCGCGGCAAGGTCGGCGATCTCTCCGCGCAGCATCAGGTCGAGCGCCGATTGGCCGCCGAAGATGGCATTCGGCTTGCGGATCCAGGCATAGCCGCGCGCCGGCTCCGAAAAGAGGTAGCGCAGGCCCTTATGGATGCCCATCAGATGCGCCATGCGGGTGCGCAGGTCGCGATCGATCCTGCCGATGCCGCCCTCCTTCGAGCGTGCCCCAATCTTCCAACGTGCCCACGTGCGCGCCGACATGCCGCCGAGCAGGATGCAGGCCTCCAGGTCGGTGAGATTCCAGGCCTTGAACAGGTTGACAGTGGTGCGCGCCAGCGCGCCCGCCTCGTCGTCGGTGATGACGCTTCCCACCGTGGCCGGTGTGGTGACTATCGGCTGAAGCTGCATTTTTGCTCCTCACTATTGGCAGATATATAGCACGTATCTGCCAATTGGCAAGGCTGGGGTGTGGCGCGCCGCCGCGTCATCAGGGCGGCCCTTGGCGAAACTGGGTCGTGTGCCTACTCCGCCGCCTCGTAACCGGCGATGCCCTTGATCTCGAGGAAATCCTCGAGCCCGTATTCGGCATATTCGCGGCCGTTGCCCGACTGCTTGTAGCCGCCAAACGGCAGGCCGGCGTCCCAGGTCGGATAGTTGATGTAGACATTGCCGGTGCGCATCCGCGCCGCCACTTCGCGCGCCTTCTGCATGTCCTTGGCCTGGATGTACGAGGCAAGGCCGTAGACCGTATCGTTGGCGGTTTCGATCACCTCCTCGACGCTGTCGTAGGGCATGATCGCCAGCACCGGTCCAAAGACCTCCTCGCGCGCGATCCGCATGTCGTGGGTGACGTCGGCGAACACGGTCGGCCGGACATAATAGCCGCGGTTGAGTTCGGCAGGACGGCCGGGGCCGCCGGCAACCAGCGTCGCACCCTCGTCGATGCCGCTCTGGATCAGCTCCTGGATCTTGTCGAACTGGACCTGGCTGACGACCGGGCCGAGCTTGGTGCCGGCCGCGTCGGCGGGACCGACGGTGAACTTTTCCGCCGCGGCCTTGGCATAGCCGGCGGCCTCGTCGTGGCGGTCGCGTGGCACGAACATGCGCGTCGGCGCGTTGCAGGACTGGCCGCTGTTGCTGAAGCAGCCGGCGACGCCCTTGGTGACGGCCTTCGCAAGATCGACATCGGGAAACAGGATGTTGGCCGACTTGCCGCCGAGCTCCTGATGCACGCGCTTGACTGTATCGGCGGCGGCCTTGGCCACCAGGATGCCGGCGCGGGTCGAACCGGTGAACGACATCATGTCGATGTCGGGGTGGCTGGACAGCGCCTGTCCGACGCCCGGTCCATCGCCATTGACGAGGTTGAAGACGCCCTTCGGCACCCCGGCCTCGTCCAGGATTTCGGCGAAGATGATGGCGTCGAGCGGCGCGATCTCGGACGGCTTGAGCACCATGGTGCAGCCGGCGGCAAGGGCGGGACCGACCTTGCAGGTGATCTGGTTGAGCGGCCAGTTCCACGGCGTGATCAGGCCGACGACGCCGATCGGCTCCTTGACCACGAGCGAGCTGCCCTTCACGTGGCGGAACTCGAACGACTTCAGCACGTCCGCCATCTTCTGCAGATGCGCGAGACCGACGCCGACCTGGCTGTCCAATGCCATCTGGCGCGGCGCGCCCATCTCGCGCGACACGGCGAGCGCCAGATCCGCGCTGCGCTTCTTGTAGATCTCTATGATGCGGTTCAAGAGCTCGAGCCGCTCGCCGACGTCTGTGAAGCCGAACGTGCTGAAGGCGCGCTTGGCCGCCGCCACCGCCTTGTCGGCATCGGCCTTGGAGCCGAGCGAGATCTGCGCGAAGGCATCCTCGTTCGACGGATCGATGACGTCGAACGTGTTGGGAACAACCGGATCGACCCACGCGCCATCGATATAGAACTGCAGATTGTGTGACATGGTTTTCTCCCTGGGGTGCGCCGCATGGCCGTGCCGACCGTCATATGTGGCTAGAAATAACGATGCACAAACGGCGCTGTCAAACGCAAGAGCCAAGTGATTGAGCCAGCCTGTGCAATATGCCTTCGTCGTCCTGGGGCGGGCCGCTCGGCATCAGCCTGCCAGCCTCTTGCTCATATAGACCGTCACACCATTCATGAACGGCTCTTCCCGGTCCACGATATAGCCGCATCTTTTGTAGAGCGACACATTGGCCTCGAAGGCGCCGTTGGTCAGCAGGCGCAGCTCGCGGCGCTCCGCTTCGATCGCCTGGCGCTCGGCCCGCTCCAGCAAAAGCCGGCCGATGCCCCTGCCCTGCGCCCGCGGTACGACGCAGACATTCTCGATCCAGAGGTGATCCTCGGCCAGCATGGTTTCGATCATCCCGACAATGGCGCCATCCTCGACGGCGAGATCGAACGGATGCTCGGCAACGGCCTTGTCGTAGTCGGCGCGCATCGGCAGCGGCTCGCGGCCAATCACCGGCACCCATTTGGCATAGGCGGCGCGAACGATATCCCTGATCGCGGGGGCATCCGCCGGCTCGGCCGGCCGAAGCCGGATGGAAGAAGTGATTGTCATCGAAAATGCTCCAGGCATGAAAAACCCCGCCGGCGGCTGTCGCGGGCGGGGCTGGAAACGAACGAACCGGGTCTATCGTGCCGGTCTTTGTCGTCGCGCAATCAGCTTGCCGCTCCGCACTGTGCGAGGGCGGCGTCGCTTGGTGTTGGTGGGCGCAAGGACGAACATGGCGTCAAGCTGGAGCAGGAAGAGCGGCGCTGTCAAGCCGACAGCTCAATCGGTAATGTCTCATCTCATGGAATCGCTAATGCCTTGCGGTAACGGCAATTGATCGATGGACAAAATATGACCAGGACGCTGAACAAGGCGGTGCGGATGGTCGCCATCCTGAACCTTGGCTATTTCGGAATCGAGTTTGCCGTGGCCGTGTGGATCGGATCGGTCTCGCTGTTCGCGGACAGCATCGATTTTCTCGAGGATGCATCCGTCAACCTGCTGATCATGGTCGCGCTGGGCTGGACCATCCGCAATCGAGCGCGGCTCGGAATGGCGCTGGCGGGAATACTTCTGATCCCGGCTTTGGCGACCCTTTGGACGGCCTGGGAGAAATTCAACATCCCGATCCCGCCAGCGCCCGTTCCGCTAACGCTTACCGCGGCCGGCGCGATCCTCGTCAACCTGTCGTGCGCGCTCATGCTCGCTCGCTATCGCCATCACAGCGGCAGTCTTACCCATGCGGCATTCCTGTCGGCCCGCAACGACGTCCTCGCCAATGTCGCAATCATTGCCGCCGGCCTAGTCACGGCCTTCGTGTGGAACTCGGCCTGGCCAGATATTATCGTTGGCCTGGCAATCGCCGCCATGAATGCGGATGCTGCCCGCGAGGTTTTCACGGCCGCAAGACGCGAATTCGCGCAAAGCCAAATTTCAAGCTGAGACACGACCGCCGATCCGGGCACGGTCCTTGCGCCTTCAATACTCCTGGGCCGTCGGCCGGAACAGGATTTCGTTGATGTCGACGTCGTCGGGCTGGCTCATGGCGAACACCACCGTCCGGGCGAAAGAATCGGCCGGGATCGCCACGCGGTCGTAGAGCGCGCGAACGCCTTCGGCGACATCAGGCTCGGTGACGCTGGCGGGCAGTTCGGTCGCCACGGCACCCGGCGAGATGATGGTGGTGCGGATGTTGTAGGGTTTTACCTCCTGGCGCAGGCCTTCCGAGATGACGCGCACCGCGTGTTTGGTCGCGGCATAGACGGCGCCGCCCGGCCCCACCTTGTGGCCGGCCACCGACGACACGTTGATGATGTGGCCGCTCTTCTGCGCCTTCATGTGCGGCAGTGCAGCTGCGATGCCGTAGAGCACGCCCTTGATGTTGACGTCGATCATCCGGTCCCAATCCTCGACCTTACCGCGTTCGAGCGGCGAATGCGGCATCAGGCCGGCATTGTTGATGATGACGTCGACGCGGCCATGGCCCTTCACCGCAAGGTCGACGAGATGCCGGACCTGGCCGACATCGGTCACGTCGGTCGCCAGGATGGCGTCCTTGCCGAGCGAAAGCTCGCCGGCGAGCGCCTGCAGCCGGTCGAGACGGCGCGCGCCGAGCACCAGCTTTGCGCCCTCTTTCGCCAGAAGCCGCGCGGCGGCTTCGCCGAGCCCGCTGCTGGCGCCGGTGATGACGACGACCTTGTCCCTGATGTTCTGGCTCATGATCTCTTCCTTCTGATATTTGGCGTTGCTGACGGCGGCAGCTCTGGCGTTCGAGTGGACGGCTCAGCCCGGCACGTCGACCCGGCCAAGCCAGCCTGTGACCTGCTCGAGCGTCTCGCGCTCCTGGTCGCACTGCTTGGAAAACCCTTCGATGAGCCGCGCCCCCGGCGCATGGTCGGCAAGGACCTTCAGGCTCTGCCCGAGGCCGTAGCCGCCATGCGTGATGAACGGCACCAATGTCTTGCCCGACAGATCGTGCCGCGACAGGAAGGAGCGGATCACCGAAGGCGCGGTCATGCCCCAGATCGGAAACCCCAGGAAGACCGCCTCGTAGGATGCGATGCCCGGCACCGTGTCGGCGAGCGGCGGTTCAAAGCCGGAGTCTCGCTGCTGTTGCGCGACCGCGACCTGTTGCTCGTAGTCTTCCGGATAGGGATCGACGGTCTGGATCTCGAAGATGTCAGCTCCGAGAGCCCGACTGATCTGGTGCGCGATGACGCGCGTATTGCCGGTGCGGGTGTAGTACGCCACCAGAATTTTGGCGCCGTCCGCCCGCCGCGCCTTCGACGCGCTGGCAGGCAGGCTCAATCCAGTGCTCAATCCGGCACCCAGTGGCAATGCAAGCGCGGTCATAAGCGCACCTCGCCTTGAGACTGACTGGCTCATCTCGCTCTCCTAGTGCGCCTGGCTCAGCGATCGATCCTTGCCGCCTGTTGCGGGGAGTAACGCTCTCCCTGCACGGCAATTACCGAGACCGCGCTCTCGATGTTGCGAAGTTCGTCCACCGTCAGCGCAACGGCGGACGATCCGATGTTCTCCTCGAGGCGATTGAGCTTGGTGGTGCCGGGGATCGGAACAATCCAGGGCTTTCGCGCCAACAACCAGGCAAGCGCGACCTGTGCGGGAGTCACCTTCTTCTCGGCCGCGATCGCGACGATCGCATCGACCAGCGCCTGGTTCGCCTTCCGGGCCTCCTCTGCAAAACGCGGGACGGTGTTGCGGAAGTCGCTGCTGTCGAACGTCGTGCTGGCGTTGATGGCGCCAGTGAGGAAGCCCTTGCCCAGGGGGCTGAAGGGCACGAAGCCGATCCCCAGTTCTTCGAGAACCGGCAGGATCGCCTCCTCGGGCTCCCGCCACCACAGCGAGTATTCGCTTTGCAGCGCGGCGACCGGTTGCACCGCATGCGCGCGCCTGATCGTACGCACGCCCGCCTCGGAGAGGCCGAAATGCTTCACCTTGCCCTGTTGGATCAAGTCCTTCACCGCGCCGGCCACCTCCTCGATGGGTACGACCGGATCGACGCGGTGCTGGTAGAGGAGATCGATGTGGTCGGTCCGCAACCGTTTGAGCGAGGCCTCGACGACGTCGCGAATATGCTCCGGCCGGCTGTCCATGCCGTCGTGTCCGGCTGTACCAGCGATGTCGATGCCGAACTTGGTGGCGATCACCACCTGGTCGCGGATTGGCAGCAGCGCCTCACCGACGACCTCCTCGTTCGTGAACGGGCCATAGACCTCCGCGGTGTCGAAGAATGTGACGCCGCGCTCGAACGCCGCCCGGATTAGCCGGACAGCATCCGCCGTTTCCATCGGTTGCCCGTAGGACTGGCTCATGCCCATGCAGCCCAGCCCGATGGCCGAGACTTCGAGACCGCTGTTTCCAAGTGTGCGCTTTTGCATTGCTGTTCTCCTTTGTTCAGGCCTGGTACTGCGCGTCGCTGACATGCTCCATCCAGTCGACGGCCTTGCCG
Source organism: Mesorhizobium sp. P2_A8 (assembly GCF_056404935.1). Lineage (NCBI taxonomy): Bacteria > Pseudomonadati > Pseudomonadota > Alphaproteobacteria > Hyphomicrobiales > Phyllobacteriaceae > Mesorhizobium > Mesorhizobium sp. P2_A8. Next base: position 36,691 of record NZ_JBFUDB010000011.1, on the reverse strand, counting down.
TCGAGCGCCTCCTGGATGGCGATGTGTGTCATAGCGGTGGTGGGTGCCGCGCCATGCCAGTGCTTCTCGCCCGGTTCGAAGCGAACCACGTCGCCGGGCCGGATCTCCTCGACCGGGCCGCCCTCGCGCTGCACGCGTCCGCAGCCGGCGGTGACGATCAGCAGCTGACCGAGCGGATGGGTGTGCCATGCGGTGCGCGCGCCGGGCTCGAAGGTCACGGCATTGCCGGCCGCGCGCGCCGGGGCGATGGCTTGAAACAGCGGATCGATGCGCACCGTGCCGGTGAACCAGTCGCCCGGCCCCTTGCCCGAGGCTTGAGAGCCGCTTCGCTTGATGTCCATGATCTTATCCCTTCTTCAAAAGGCGCCGCCTTCAAACGAGGCAAATCGCTGCCGTCATTTTTCAGGGCCGCCTGATTTTGGGAGCCCGATTGTGATGACGCCTTTTTAGGGCCTGCGATTGGCCGTGATTAGCTGCTATATCCGGCATGTACTTATGAGAAGGACTCATGAATGCCGCGGGATAATCTCAACGAGCTGACCGCCTTTCTCGCCGTCGCGCGTGAAGAGAGCTTCACCCGGGCGGCGGCCAAGCTCGGCGTCTCGCAATCGGCGCTCAGCCACACGGTGCGCGCGCTGGAGGAACGGCTGGGCCTGAGGCTGTTGACCCGCACCACGCGCAGCGTCTCGCCGACCGAGGCGGGCGAGCGCCTTTTGCGCACCGTGGGGCCAAGGCTCGACGAGATCGAGACCGAACTGACCGCCTTGAGCGCGTTGCGCGAAAAACCCGCCGGCACCATCCGCATCACCGCCGGCGAGCACGCCGCCGATGCGGTCCTGTGGCCGGCGATCGCCCGACTGCTGCCGGACTATCCCGACATCAGGATAGAGATCATCGTCGACTATGGCCTGACCGACATCGTCGCCGAGCGCTACGACGCCGGCGTGCGGCTTGGCGAACAGGTGGCGCGCGACATGATCGCGGTGCGCATCGGCCCCGACATGCGCATGGCGGTGGTCGGCGCGCCGGCCTACTTCGCCACCCGGCCAAAGCCGCGCACGCCGCAGGACCTGACCACCCACAACTGCATCAACTTACGCCTGCCGACCTATGGCGGGCTCTATGCCTGGGAATTCGAGAAGGCGGGGCGCGAACTGAAGGTGCGCGTCGAAGGTCAGCTGGTGTTCAACACGGCCGCTCTGCGGTTGAATGCCGTGCTTGCCGGCCTGGGTCTTGCCTATCTGCCCGAGGACCAGGTGCATGCGCACCTTGCCGACGGCCGGATGGTGCGGGTGCTGGCCGACTGGTGCCCGCCCTTCCCCGGCTACCACCTCTATTACCCCAGCCGTCGGCAGGCGACGCCCGCCTTCTCGCTGCTTGTCGACGCCTTGCGCTACCGGGACCAAGTTTGAACGATCTGGATCGCATCCGAGGCCGTTCTATCTTCCTGCCTGAACGTGAACTTTCTTAAGAACACCGGAGCCATCGCCATGACCGAAACCGCGCTTGCCGACACGTATCGCGGCTACATCGCTTGCCTCAACGATCAGGACTGGCAGCACCTGCACCGCTTCGTTCATGACGAGGTGCACTACAATGGCGACCGGGTCGGCCTGGCCGGCTATCGCAAGATGCTGGAGCGGGATTTTTCCGAGATCCCGGACCTGTATTTCGACATCCAGCTGCTGGTCTCCGATATGCCGTTCATAGCCAGTCGGCTTCAATTCAACTGCACTCCAAAGGGGAATTTCCTTGGCCTGCCCGTCAACGGCAGGAAAGTCTCCTTCAGCGAGAACGTCTTCTATGAATTTCTCGACGGCAGGATCAGGCACGTCTGGTCGGTGATAGACAAGGCGGCCATCGAAGCGCAGCTTAAGCGGATGTCGCCTGAAAGTCCCTGCTGATCCCTACATCGAGGCAAAACGGCAATCGTTTTGAAAAATCGATCATTCTAACGAAAATAATTCGTTGGAAAGATTGGTCTAGGAATGGCATTCCTCCAGTTAAGTCGCCTGGAGCATTGCATTGTCTTCCCTTACCCACATCGCGAACGATATTCCGAAAAGCCTGATTTCCGCCGAACTCGCCCAGGGGCGAAAGTCGCTCAATTCGGCGTGGAACGGCGTCATTCCCGGCATCGTGCTTGTGGCGATGATCACCGGTGTCGCCTTCTCGGCCCGCAATGTCTCCGGCTTCGCTCTGTTCAGCCCGATGATCCTCGCCGTCGTCGCCGGCATGATCTATTCCAACGTGCTCGGCACGCCCGCCCACGCCAGGGCCGGCATCGCCTTTTCGCAGCGCCGGCTGCTGCGCTTCGCCATCGTGCTGCTCGGCTTCCAGCTGACGCTTGGCCAGGTGGTCTCGATCGGCGCCGGTGGTGTCGGCATCGTCGCGCTGACGCTTGGCGCCACCTTCGTCTTCACCATCACGCTCGGCCGGCTGATCGGCGTCGACGCCAAGCTGGCGCAGCTGATCGCCGCCGGCACCTCGATCTGCGGCGCCTCGGCCATCGTCGCCACCAACATCGTCACCGATGCGCGCGACGAGGACGTCACCTACGCCGTCGCCTCGATCACGCTGTTCGGCACCGTCGCCATGCTCGGCTTCCCGCTGCTGGCACCCGTGCTCGGCCTCGACCAGCACGCTTTCGGCCTGTGGGCCGGCGCCTCGATCCACGAGGTCGCGCAAGTCATCGGCGCCGGCTTCCAGAACGGCACCCAGTCCGGCGAGATCGCCACCGTCGCCAAGCTGACCCGCGTCGCCATGCTGGCGCCGATGGTCATCGTGCTCGGCCTGATGGCGCGCCGCAAGGGCAGCGACCCGTCGGCAGCACGGCCGCCCATGCCGTGGTTCGTCGCCGCCTTCGTCGCCGTGGTGGCACTGAACAGCCTCGTCACCGTGCCTGCCGAGGTGAAATCGGCGATGGCGCTTGCCACCACCATCATGCTGACCATGGGGCTGGCCGCCATGGGCCTGCAGGCCGACATTTCGCAGCTGCGCTCGCGCGGCCTGCGCCCGCTGGCGCTCGCCTTCTCGGCCTTCCTGTTCATCGGCTGCTTCAGTCTGATGCTGGTGAAGTTCGCCTGAGCCAGACCAGGGCATGTTGAGATTCAGGCCAGGCCGAGCCGAGAACGATGGCTTTCGAGAACCGGAGCGGAGCGTAGCTAAAGTACGTGAGCACCGAAAGCGCAGAGAGCCGCCGTTCGCAGGCCGGCCTCACCTGAATATCAATATGCCCTAGTCCTCGAACGAGCTCGCCGCGGTATAGATCGCCGCCAGCGTCTCGATGCCGGCCTGGTCTGCCTTGTCGAAGCGGCCTGGCAGCGGGCTGTCGAGATCGAGCACGCCGAAGACGCCGTCATCGTCCTCGAGCAGCACGACCAGTTCCGAGCGCGAGTCGGCGTCGCAGGCGATGTGGCCGGGGAAATCGTGCACGTCCTTGATCAGCATCGAGGTGCCGAGTTCGACCGCCGTTCCGCAGACGCCCTTGCCGACCGCGATGCGCACGCAGGCCGGCTTGCCCTGGAAGGGGCCGAGCACCATTTCCTCGTCGGATTGCAGGAAATAGAAGCCGGCCCAGTTGAGGTCCGGCACCATCTGGAAGATCAGGGCCGCGGTGTTGGCGGCGTTGGCGATCGAATCGCGCTCGCCGTCGAGCAGCGCTTTCAGTTGCGTGGCGAGGTCGCGGTAGAACGCGGCCTTGTCCGACGTGTCGATGGCCTTGGCCGCAAACATGGCTTGTCTCCGTATCGAGAATCGCGGTTCCGTTTCCGCAAGCTCCCTGCACCAAACGACCACTGCGCGATACTAGCGTGAATTCCGGTCGCCGCGAAAGTCGGGGAGAAGATGCCCTGTCCGACACTCGGGCAGCACGGCACGTCCGTCGAACCGTGCTGCCTTGATCAAGACGGCAAGTCGATCAGCCGGCGGGTTTGTAGGCGCCGGCAGCCTTGTTGGCAGCCGCGAGCACTGCCTTCATGTCGAGTTCTTCCAGGACAACCATCTCGGTCAGCGAGCCGCTCGCTCGCACCGCAAGGGACATGCCAATCCCCGCGGACTGGTCCGGCACCTCGCCATTGACGACGACGTCATAGATGCCGCGCGTGAACATCACGCTGGTCACCTTGCCGCCAACGCTTTCAAAAAGCGCCTTGACCGCAGCTTGCCTGTCCGAGCCTTGCATCAATCCTTTGGCGGCATGAGGCGCATAGTTTGCCAAAATAGTCACTTTCATGGGTATTTCCTCCAAATGTCATTGTCTCGTGGCTGCTCCACAATTCGAGCGGCACGGAGCGATTTATTTTTCGGAACAATTGCAGGCGCCCTTGGACGCCTTGGCGGCCAAGGGCCCACTGCCGGATGAATATGCGCTGAAGCTAATATAATGACAATACCGGGCACGCCGATACCGCCGACAGGAAGGTGTCTGGCTGGACGACCCTCGGCCAGCGCGATCGACCCGCGCCACTGGTGCGATGTGGTACCGACGTTGCGTGGAAGCAGCGGCGGCGCCGCAGACTCACATCGGGCGTTTGGGTTCACCCTTTGATGGCGTTGCCGTGTCGGAGTCGGATTTCTTGTGCTTGTCGGCGGCAATCCTGCGGATGCGGTCGAAGCGGCTTTCCTCGGTGGCTTCGGTCGTGACGACCGTCTCTGGCTTCTGCACGAACGTGATCATGGATCCGTCTCCTGGGCTAGAGGCCTGTGCGCCGGGAGAGAATCCCCCGGCGGTATTTATCTCGATGTCGAATCCGGCAAGAGCCAGCGATTCAGGTCAGGCCGCGTCGGAGTCGAAGACGGGCGCGAAGCGGCCAAACAAGGTGGTTTCCGAGAACCGGAGCCGAGCGTACTTTTCGTACGCGAGCACCGGAAGCGCAGGAAACCGCCGTTTGCAGGCCACCTGAATCTTTAGTAGCCGCCCATGCCGCCGCCGCCACCGCCCGCAGGTGCGGCATCCTTGGCCGGGATGTCGGTGATCATCGCTTCGGCGGTGATCAGAAGGGCTGCGATCGAGCCGGCATCCTGCAGTGCGGTGCGCACCACTTTCGCCGGGTCGACGATGCCTGCCTTGATCATGTCGACATAAACCTCGTTCTGGGCGTCAAAGCCCTGATTGTGGTCCTTGCTGTCGGTGAGCTTGCCGACGACGATCGAGCCTTCGACGCCGGAATTCTCGGCGATCTGGCGGATCGGCGCTTCGAGTGCCCTCAGCACGATCGAGATGCCCGCGGTGACATCCTCGTTGGCGCCGGTCAGGCCGGCAAGCGCCGACCTTGCGCGCAGCAGGGCCACGCCGCCGCCGGGCACGATGCCTTCTTCAACCGCTGCGCGCGTCGCATTCAGTGCGTCGTCGATGCGGTCCTTCTTTTCCTTGACTTCCGACTCGGTGACGCCGCCGACGCGGATGACGGCAACACCGCCGGAGAGCTTGGCCAGCCGCTCCTGCAGCTTTTCCTTGTCGTAGTCGGACGTCGTCTCCTCGATCTGACCCTTGATCTGGGCAACGCGCGCCTGGATGGTCGCCTTGGTGCCGGCGCCGTCGATGATCGTGGTGGTGTCCTTCTCGATCAACACGCGCTTGGCGCGGCCGAGCATCTCGATGGTGACGTTCTCGAGCTTGATGCCGAGATCCTCGGAGATCATCTGGCCGGCGGTGAGCACGGCGATGTCTTCCAGCATCGCCTTGCGGCGATCGCCAAAGCCCGGCGCCTTGACGGCCGCGACCTTGAGGCCGCCGCGCAGCTTGTTGACGACCAGCGTGGCCAAGGCCTCGCCTTCGACGTCCTCGGAGATGATCAGCAGCGGCCTGCCGCTCTGCACCACCGCTTCGAGGATCGGCAGCATCGCCTGCAGATTGCCGAGCTTCTTCTCGTGGATGAGCACGTAGGGCTCTTCGAGCTCGACGCGCATCTTGTCGGCGTTGGTGACGAAATAGGGTGAGAGGTAGCCGCGGTCGAACTGCATGCCCTCGACGACGTCGAGTTCGGTCTCCGCGGTCTTGGCTTCCTCGACGGTGATGACGCCGTCATTGCCGACCTTGTCCATCGCCTTGGCGATCATCTCGCCGACGCTGGCATCGCCATTGGCGGCGATGGTGCCGACCTGTGCGATCTCGGCCGACGACTTGACCTTCTTGGCCCGCGCCTTGATTTCCCCAACGACGGCGGTGACCGCCTGGTCGATGCCGCGCTTGAGGTCCATCGGGTTCATGCCGGCGGCGACCAGCTTGGCGCCTTCGCGCAGGATCGAGGCGGCCAGCACCGTGGCGGTGGTGGTGCCGTCACCGGCGAGGTCATTGGTCTTCGAGGCCACTTCGCGCACCATCTGCGCGCCCATGTTCTCGAACTTGTCGGCAAGCTCGATTTCCTTGGCGACGGTGACGCCGTCCTTGGTGATGCGCGGCGCGCCATAAGCCTTGTCGATGATGACGTTGCGGCCCTTGGGGCCGAGCGTGACCTTCACCGCATTGGTGAGGATCTCGACGCCGCGCAGCATGCGGTCGCGAGCATCGGTGGAGAATTTGATTTCCTTGGCAGACATTTTTTTAATCCCGTTCGTGTGGTGGAGTGAACCGCTCGCCGGAGCCTGGCAAAGGCCGGCTCCTCATATGGTCAGGCGGCCTTCTTGGCCTCGACGGCCTTGTCGATGACGCCCATGATGTCGGCTTCCTTCATGATCAGCAGGTCCTCGCCGTCGATCTTGACCTCGGTGCCCGACCATTTGCCGAACAGGATGAAGTCGCCGGCCTTGACGTCGAGTGCGATCAGCGCGCCGCTTTCGTCGCGTGCACCCGGGCCGACGGCGATGACTTCGCCTTCCTGCGGCTTTTCCTTGGCATTGTCGGGGATGATGATGCCGCCCTTGGATTTGGTATCGCCTTCAGCGCGACGAATGACGACGCGGTCGTGGAGTGGCCGAAATTTCATGGGAACTTCTTTCTGGGGCCGGCACAGGCGGCCACGCCCGTCCTATATAGACGCGTTGGCACTCGATAGATAGGAGTGCCAAAAATTATTCGCCGCCGGAATTAAATATTCAAAAGTATTATTTTGGTACCCAGTTTCGTGATATCGCGGACTGGTCAAATAATTCAAAAAATTGAATTTTGCCGATTGAGTGCCTATTTATCGGACAAGTTCGTTTTCACGATTTCAGGCACAAGGGAGATTTCTTCGATGGCCGAAGGCAATCAGACGATCATGGAAAAAGCTGAAGCCCGCTTTGTCGACAAGCAGAAGAAAACGGCGGAGCGCAACAAGGCAACCGCCGAGTACATGTCCGAGGCAAGGGCCAGGGAGATCAAGACGGCAAGGCTGCGGGAGCTGCGGCTGGCCAAGGAAGAGGCCGACCGCGTCGCCGAAGCCCTGAATCCGACGCCCAAGAAGAAGCGCGTGGTCAAGAAGGCCGCCGCGACGGAGGTGAAGACATGAGCCTGACATTCCCCAACCGCAGCCGCAGCTATGACGAAGCCGGCAAGCGCATTCGTTTCGTCGGCCATGACGGCATGTTCCAGATTTCGTTCTCCGTCGCCGCCGATGCCATGGCCAAGATGCAGCCGGGCGCCGCGGCCAATGAGGCCGGCTACCTCGCCACATTCGACACCGAGAGCAGTGCCATCCGCGACGTGGCGTCGAGGGCCTACGACCGCACCCGCAAGAGCATGTATGTGCTGACGGCCGCCGACTTCGGCTGATCAGCCCAATGCATGTCGCTCAAAAGCGTCCCGTCTTCGAGACGACGACATGCATGGAAACGACGATTAAGAGTCCATCTTCTCGACCATCGTGCGTATCTTTTCAGCCTTTTCAAAATGGTCGAGGCGGTGGGTTCTGATCCACCATTCGGCGGCTTCCATCAGCAGGTCGGGGTCGTCGTTCCTGTTGGCGAAAAACGCGTAGAACGACACGCCGACGCCGGGCCCTTTTTCGGAAATCTTGCGGTCGCAGACCTCCAGTATCTTCTGCTTCAGGCTGGCTCGCACGGGAATCCTCTGGTTTGCGGTGCGGCAGGCTCATGCCGGCGGCAAGCCGTCGGGCAGTGCCCGCGGCAGTTCAGGCCTTGCGCTCCGCCCTTTCGCGGCGCTTGACGTCGCGGATATTCATCTGCACGACCATGTCCTCGGCCTCGCGCGGGCCCATCCCGACCATCACCTTTTGCCGGATTACAGCAGGCTGGCCGGTGAAGACGTCGACGATGGTCCAGCTCTGGGGCAGTTCCATGCGCAGCGTGTAGCGATTGGCCATGCCGATCAGCCCTGCATCATGAAAAACACCGCGGCCAGGATCAGCACCGTCCAGGCGATGACCGACAGCTTCAGCACCATGCCGCCATGCGCGGCCAGAAGCTCCCGAAGCCGCGACGCGACGCCTGCCGACGAGGCCGGTGCCGTGACAGTGGCGACAGGCGCCTTGACGCCAAGTTTTCCGAACACGGGCAGCAGCGACGGTTCACGCACGAAAATGACCTCGAATGTCGGGAAGGAGCCGGAGCAAGTTTGCTCGCTTGGCTATCATAGCACCCTTTCGCGAACACCCTGCATGCCAAATGCAGATGGACGCCACGGATTGCATTGGCAAGAGATGGGCAGGCCCCCTTCGGCGAGGCCGTACAACAAGCCGCCTCTAGCACCCTCAAGCCGCGGCGCTGCGGCCTTTCGCGGCGGCGTCCAGCTTGAAGATGCGGAACGTGTTGCGCCCTGCCGCCTTGGCGGCGTAGAGCGCGGTGTCGGCCTGCATGAACAGGTCGCACGGCATGCTCGCCTTGGCGAAGGCGATGCCGACCGAGGCGCCGAGCCTGAGCGACTGGCCGCATGCCGTGACCGGCTTGCCCATCGCCTCGATGATGCGGCGCGCCACGCCGGAGACCGCGCCGCGGTCGAGATGCGATCCAAGCAGCACCGCGAACTCGTCACCGCCGACGCGCGCCACCAGGTCCGCCTCGCCGCAGCCGTCGGCAAGGCGCTTTGCCGCCTCCTTCAGGCATTCGTCGCCGACGACATGGCCGAACGTGTCGTTGACGGTTTTGAAGCCGTCGAGATCGATCAGCAGTAGCGCGCCGAGCGGTCGGTCCACGTCCGCATGTGCAAGCCGCGCCTGGAAGCGGCCGCGGTTGGCCAGCCCCGTCATGACGTCATATTCGGCCAGATAGCGCATCCGGTCCGACAGGATCTTTTCCTCGGTGATGTCCTGTTTCATGCCGAAGATGCGCACGGGAACGCCGTCCTCGCACTCGACGGTGGCGGTGATGCGGATCCAGCGGCTGCGGCCGGCAAAGGTGGTGATCTCGGCATCGAGATTGAAGCCGTTGCGCTCGGCGATCGCGCGGCCGCGCAGGCTGTCCAGCGCCTTGCGCGACTCCGCCGGGTAGCACTTGACGATCTCTGAGCGATCGAGCGCCGAGCCGCGCGGCAGGTCGAACAAATCATAGACCACGTCGGTCCAGGTAAGCCGCTCGTCAGGCAGGCTGCATTCCCAAACGCCGAGGCGCGCGGCGGCCGAGGCGCGGTCGAAGATCTTGCGGCTGTGGGCCAGCGAAAGCTCCTGCCTGGCGATCAGTGCCGCCTGTGCGGCGAGTTCCGCCTTGAGCCGGGCGATGGCGGCGGCTTCGCGACGCTCGTCGGAGCGGCTGTCGCGCCCTGCCCGCCTGCCGGGTTGCGAGACCCGCGCCGGGCCTTTCGGACTGTAGGGCGTATCGGACATGTCGAGGCTCTGCTGTCTTGGCGGGAGACCACCTTGGCGGGCAAGCGATTAACACTTCGCTGAAGGTGGCCCGACTTGCCCACGATTACCGCGAAAATCCCACCCCACGGACGGCCGCAATTTTTCTCTTGAACAAGCCCCGGATGTAGCCTAGCCTTTGATTTGAGAAAAGGTTTTTCCAACAGTTTTGACTGGGTTGGCCGCAAGGTTGGCCGTCTCTTCGGATTGTAAGAGAAAACCTTTTCCCAGCTAAGGATTCTCGGCGCGATGGCATCGGACGATCAGCCTGTCCAGGTCTTTCCCAAGCCCGTCACCTTGCGTGACGTGGCGGGCGAGGCCGGCGTCAGCGTCGCCACCGCCTCGAAGGCGCTCAACGATCAAGGGCGGATGACCGCCGAGACGCGCGAGCGCATTCGCGAGACGGCCCGGCGTCTCGGCTTCCGGCCCAACAGCCTGGCGCAGAGCCTGCTCAGGCGGCGCAGCTTCACCGTCGGCCTGCTCACCAACGACACCTATGGCCGCTTTTCGCTGCCGCTGATGTCCGGCATTTCGGACGCATTGGTCGACAACGGCGTCTCGGTATTCCTGTGCAATGTCGAAGAGGATCCGCGCCTCGGCCAGATGCATGTCGACGCCATGCTCGACAAGCGCGTCGACGGCATCATCGCCACCGGCAAGCGCATCGACCGCCATCTGCCCATCGACCTGTCCAATCTGCGCGTCCCGGTGATCTACGCCTTCACGCAGCCCGATCCCGACGCCATCGCCTTCGTCTCGGACGATGCCGGCGGCGCCCGGCTGGCGGTCGAGCATCTGTGCCGGCTCGGACGCAAGCGCATCGCCCATGTGACGGGACCGGCGAGCTTCGCCGTGGTGCACGCGCGGGCACAGGCCTATCGCGACGTGCTGGGCGAAAACGGCTTGCCAGTCTCTGAGCCGCTGCTCGGCTCCTGGTCGGAAGCCTGGGGCCACGAGGCGGTGACGCATCTGTTCGATGGCAAGCTCGAAAGGCCGGACGCCGTCTTCTGCGGCAACGACCAGATCGCGCGCGGTGTCATCGATGCCTTGCGCGAGCGCGGCCTCGACGTTCCCGGCGATGTCGCCGTCATCGGTTTCGACAATTGGGAGATCGTGGCCGAGGCAACGCGCCCGCCGCTGACCTCGGTCGACATGAACCTGGTCGCACTCGGGCGCGAGGCGGGGTTGACCCTGCTGTCGCTGGTCGGCGGCCAGCCCGCCGCGCCGGGCATTCGAAAACTGCCGTGCCGGCTGGTGGTGCGGCAGTCATGCGGTCATCCGCTGGATGGCTGAAAACCAAGCGCCGCGCAATCGGCGCCAAGCCGCGGACCGCGGCCAACCTGGAGGAGGAGAACATGAGGAACCTGATTGCCAAACTGGCCCTGGCCGCTGCCGTTCTGGGTGGCGGCATCAGTGCCGCGGCCGCCGAGACGGCCAACATTTGGGTGCGCGCCGACGGCTCTAATTTCATGCCGAGGATCGTCGACGCCTACAACAAGGCGCACACCAACCAGGTCAAGCTGGACATCATCCCCAATGCCGAGATCATCCCGAAATATGGGGCGGCCGCCGCCGGCGGCACGGCGCCCGACGCGCTCTCGCTCGACCTGATCTACACGCCGTCCTTCGCCGCCGCCGGCCAGCTGGAGGACATCACCGAATGGGCGAAGTCGCTGCCCTATTTCTCGAGCCTGTCACCGGCGCATGTGAAGACCGGCACCTACAAGGACCACATCTACGGCCTGCCATTCTCGGCCGACGCCTCGGTGCTGATCTGGAACAAGAAGCTGTTCAAGCAGGCCGGCCTCGACCCTGAAAAAGGCCCGACCAACTGGGTCGAGATCGCCGCTGACGCCGAGAAGGTCAACGCGCTCGGCGGCAACATCAAGGGCTTCTACTTCTCCGGCAATTGCGGCGGCTGCAACATCTTCACCTTCACGCCGCTGATCTGGGCGTCGGGCGGCGACATCCTCAGCGAGGACGGCTCCAAGGCGACGCTGGACAGCCCGCAGCTGCGTGGCGCCATCGATCTCTACCGGTCGATGGTCAAGAAGGATCTGGTGCCGGCAGGCGCGCAGACCGATACCGGCGCCAACTTCTTTGCCGCCTTCGCCGCCGGCAATATCGGCATCTCGCCGTCCGGCGCCTTCGCCATCGGCGCGCTCAACACCCAGTATCCCGATATCGACTATGGCGTCACCTTCCTGCCGGGCAAGGACAGCGGCTGGTCATCCTTTGCCGGCGGCGACAATTTCGTCGTCACCAAGGGCACCACGAAACTCGCCGTCGTGAAGGAGTTCCTCGATTTCGCCTATTCGCTCGAGGGCCAGACCATCCTGGCGAAGTACGGCAGCCTGCCGGTGCGCGGCGACATCGCCAAGGACGCGCTGAAGGATCTCGATCCGCGCTACCAGATCGCCGCCGAGGCCATGGCCAAGGGCCGCACGCCCTATTCGGTGGTGTTCAACGACCTGATCAACTCCGCCAACGGCCCGTGGACGCAGATGATCAACGAGGTCTTCTTCGGCGACGATGTCGATGGCGCCATCGCCAATGCGCAGGAGACGATGCAGTCGATCATCGACCAGGCGCCGCAGAAATAAGGGCTGGCCGACGGCAGGCGGTGCGCAACGCTCCTGCCGTCCAAGGTCCTGATCCGGTCGCCCGCCCCTCTCCCTGGTCGGGCGGCCGGAGCGCTCCTTACCCTCTCCTTGTGGGGAGGGTCGCTGCGGAGCAGCGGGGTGGGGGGCGCCAAGCCCCCCAACCGGACCTGCGGTCCGACCACCCCACAGGGGGGGAGGTAGGGCGCCCACTGGATCCAACGGAAGAACAGCATGACCTCCATCGCAGCAACCCCTGCCCCACCACGCGCCCGAAAGCTCATCGGCGCCGGCCGCCGGCAGTGGATCGGCCTGCTCTATGTCGCGCCGGCCGTCGCCTTGGTCGTCGTCTTCTTCCTCATCCCGCTCGGCATGACGGCGTGGATGTCGCTGCACAACTGGCCGCTGATGGGCGAGCACAGCTATATCGGCCTCGGCAACTATGTCGCTATCCTGCGCGACACCAGGTTCTGGAACGCGCTCAAATTCACAGCCTACTACACCGTGATCGTCACCATCGTGATCTTCGCGGTGGCGTTTCCGCTGGCGCTGTTCGTCGAGCGGCCGCGGCCGCTGACCAATCTCTACCGGACCATGTTCTTCATGCCGGCGGTTGTCGGCTTCGCTTCGGCCAGCCTGCTGTGGTCATGGCTGCTGAATGTCGATTCCGGCCTGTTCAGCCCGGCCGCCTACGACCTCGGCCTGATCGACAAGAAATTCAACCTCCTGGCCACCTTCCAGCCGGCCTTCTGGTCGATCATCGCCATGGTCGTCTGGAAGGTCGCCGGCTTCACCATGATCATCCTGATGGCCGGCCTGCAATCGATCCCACAGGACCTGCAGGAGGCGGCCGTCATCGACGGCGCCGGGCCGTTCGCCAGGTTCAGGGCGATCACGCTGCCGCTGATGCGCCGCACTTTGGCGCTGGCGCTGATCCTGTCGGTCGCCGGCTCGATCCTCGCCTTCGACCAGTTCTACATCATCCTGCGCGGCGGCCCGCGCAACCAGACGCTGACGGCGGTCTACTGGATCTTCAACCAGTCCTTCGTATCGTTCAAGCTCGGCTATGGCGCCGCACTCTCGATGGTGCTGCTGGTGGTCCTGGTGGCGCTCAGCCTCGTCCAACTGTGGCTGCTGCGCAAGCCGGAGGGCCTCGACTGATGGCGCAGGCCGCCTCCCGCAACCGCAAGCTCGCTGCCCGCATCGCCGAGCACTCGACCGGCATCATCGCCTCGGTGCTGTTCGCGGCGCCGATCGTGTGGGCGGTGCTGTCGGCCTTCAAGCCGGCGCAGGAAGCGCGCCTGCCGCCGCTGCCGCCCTGGCCGACGACAGGATTCTCGCTGGAGAACTATGCCACGCTCAACACCTTCGGCGACGGGCTCTGGGTGTCGGCGCAAAACAGCATCTATGTCTCGGTGATGACCGTGGTGCTGTCGGTCGCTGTCAGCGTGCTGGCCGGCTACGGCTTTTCGCGCTTCCGGTTTCCGTTCAAGGACCTGTTCTTCATCCTCATCCTGTCGACGATCATGATCCCGTTCCAGTCGATCCTGACGCCGATCTTCCTGGTGCTGACCAAGCTTGGCCTGCACAACACGCTGACCGGGCTGGTCGGCGTCTATGTGACGCTGCAACTGCCGTTCTCCATCTTCATGATGCGCAACGCCTTCGACGCGGTGCCGCGCGAGATCGAGGAAGCCGCCCGCATGGACGGCGCCAACAACATCACCATGCTTTTGAAGGTAATGCTGCCGCTGGTCTGGCCGGGCGTCGTCACCATCGCGCTGTTTGCCTTTCTCGGCGCCTGGAACGAGTTCCTCGCCGCGCTCGTGCTGATGACCGACCAGTCCAAATTCACGCTGCCGGTGATGATGACGGCGCTGCAGTCGGGCCGCTTCGGCGCCATCGACTGGGGCGCGGTGCAGGCGGGCGTCACCGTGATGATGGTGCCGTGCCTCATCCTGTTCCTGGCCCTGCAGCGCTTCTACATCCGCGGCCTGATGGCCGGGGCCGTCAAGTAAATCGACCGAATGGAGTAAGTTCATGACCGCATCGCCATCCGCCCGAACCGCCCAGACAGGCACGTTGGAAAAGACCGGCAAGCCGAAACTCGCCTTCCGCCCGCTGCCGGTGCCGCAGGTCGACGTGCACGGCTTCTGGGGCGACCGCGCCGACGCTGTGGCCGCGCGTACCGCCGACATCCTCTACGACCGCTGCGTCGAGGCGCGCATGCTGGAGCAGATCGACCCGGACCGGCCTTCGCCCGGCCTCGTCATCCCGTTCCACTCGCCCTCTCCCGACGAAGCCGAACGCCAGGGCGCGGAATTCACCGGCTCGACGGTGACCACGCAGATGTTCTGGGATTCCGATCTCGGCAAGACGATAGAGACCGCTGCCTATTCGCTCTACCGGCGCAAGAACCCCGAACTGGAGAAGAAGATCGATGCCGTCATCGACATGTACGGCAGGCTGCAGCAGCCGGATGGCTATCTCTCAAGCTGGTACCAGCGCATTCAGCCCGGCCTGCGCTGGACCAATTTGCGCGACTGCCATGAGCTCTATTGCGCCGGCCATCTGATCGAGGGCGCGGTCGCGTACTACCAGGCGACCGGCAAGCGCAAATTCCTGGATATCATGTGCCGCTATGCCGACCACATCGCCTCGGTGCTGGGCCCCGAGCCGGGCAAGAAGAAGGGCTATTGCGGCCATGAGGAGATCGAGCTGGCGCTGGTCAAGCTGGCGCGGGTGACCGGCGAGCAGAAATACATGGAGCTGGCGAAATACTTCATCGACCAGCGCGGGGTCGAGCCGCACTATTTCGACGAGGAGGCGCGTGCCCGCGGCGCCGACCCGAAAGCCTATCATTTCAAGACCTACGAGTACAATCAGTCGCACAGGCCGGTGCGCGAGCAGGACAAGGTCGTTGGCCATGCGGTGCGGGCGATGTACCTCTATTCGGGCATGGCCGACATCGCCACCGAATATGGCGACGACACGCTGCGGACAGCGCTCGACCGGCTGTGGGACGATCTCACCACCAAGAGCCTCTACATCACCGGCGGACTGGGACCGTCGGCGCACAATGAGGGCTTCACCAGCGATTACGACCTGCCCAACGAGAGCGCCTATGCCGAGACCTGCGCTGCGGTCGGGCTGGTGTTCTGGGCCAGCCGCATGCTCGGCATGGGGCCGAACGCCCGCTATGCCGACATGATGGAACGCGCCCTCTACAATGGCTCGATCTCGGGCCTGTCGCTCGACGGCTCGCTGTTCTTCTACGAGAACCCGTTGGAAAGCCGGGGCGCCCACAACCGCTGGAAATGGCACCGCTGCCCCTGCTGCCCGCCCAATATCGGGCGCATGGTCGCCTCGATCGGCAGCTATTTCTACAGCCTGGCCGACGATGCCATTGCCGTACATCTCTATGGCGACTCGGCCGCCCGCTTCGACATATCGGGCGTGCCGGTGAGCCTGACGCAGGCGAGCCGCTATCCCTGGGACGGCGCCGTCGCGATCACGCTCGAGCCGCAGGCGCCGGTGGAGTTCACGCTCCATCTGCGCATCCCGGCCTGGAGCGCCGGCGCCGGGCTCACGGTGAACGGCGAACCGGTCGGTCTGGAGGATGTCACCAGCGACGGCTATGCCGCGATCCGGCGGACATGGAAAAAGGGCGACCAGGTCCGGCTCGATCTCGAAATGCCGATCGAGCGGCTCTATGCCAACCCGCAGGTGCGGCAGGATGCCGGCCGCGTCGCGCTGTCGCGCGGTCCGCTGATCTACTGCGTCGAGGCGACCGACAATGACAGCCAGCTGCATCGCCTGACGCTGCCGAGGACAGCGAGCGTCGAAGCGCAGCAGCGGCCGGAGCTTCTCGGCGGCGTGGTGACGCTTTCGGCCGTCGCCCAGTCGGACGCCGGCGACGGCTGGCAAGGCGGGCTCTACAGGCCCGCGCCTCCGGCCACTGCAGAAACGCGCCTGACCGCCATTCCCTATTTCGCCTGGGACAATCGCGAGCCCGGCGAAATGCTGGTGTGGCTCAGGGACGGGTGAGAGAGCCTGTAGAGTTTCCAATCAGGCTCAGACCGCTCAGCCTATCTTGTAGACCAGACTGAGCCGTCCGCCGGGCAACTGCTCGACCTTGGTGAGTTCTTCGCGCCTTCAGCCGCCGCCGGTACGGCCAATCGCCTCGGCCACCAGCGCTTGGAGTTGCCAGAGATTGCGGTCGCGGATGCCGCAGGCTTCGAGATGGCGGATGGTCTCGAAGAGGTACTCCGCACCCGAGCCCCAATGGCCGACGGCCGTGGCCAGCGTCGCCGCGATCGCCTGCTTGTCGAGCTTGCCGGCATAGCGCGGGTTGGCGGGATCGACGACGAAGCCGAGCGCGCGGCACATGCCCTCGCTTGTCCTGACCTGCAGCCAGCGCGGCACGTTGACGGCCGGCAGGATGGTCATCTCGCGGCGCAGCAGCGCTTCGAGATTGGCCGCCACCGGCTCGGCGATCTCGAACACCATGCCCTGGCACTGGCCGCCTCGGTCGAGCGCCATCATCAGGCCGGGGTTCTCGACCGTGCCCCGGAAGCGCTTGACGGTAAAACAGAACGACCGGTGCCAGCCGGTCGCCACCGCCCGTTCGCCACCCCTCACCTCACCGGCCGGCTTCCACAGCAGCGAGCCATAAGCGAACAGTTTCAGCGGCCCAGGCGGCGCGGCGGCCAGCACCTCGTCACGGATGCGCGCATAGTCGGCGTCGGTCATATAGGCCATGCCCGGCGTCGGCCCGGCATCCTCGACCACGCGCATGGTGCGCGCGACGAGCTCCTCGGTCAGTGCCATCGGCGCCTTGCGCGATGCTGCAGAAATCGGCTTGTTCATTCTCGTGTCTCAAGCATTGCGCCATGTTGCTGAAGGCATGGAGATTCTCAAGGGCTGGTCGGCCCGGCGCGGACTCAAAATCTGAACCGCCGCGCCCAACCGCCTGAAAGGATTCGTAAGTATCGACTATCCCTGCCCAGATCTAAGACACCAGCGGCATCGGCACCTCAAGCCCTTCGATCAGCGCGTCGCGAAACAGCGCGATGGGACGGCCGAGCCGTCCGGCCGGCGGCCGGTGCAGCAGCCAAGCGCGTACCTGCGGCTTGAAATCCGGGCAGTCGATGACCTCGACCGCATCACGCCACCGGCTGTCGGCAAAGGCGCCCGGCGTGACGATGCCGATGCCGTGGCCGCGCGCCACCAGCGACATTCTGAGATCGACGCTGAGCGCCTCCACGCCGACGTGGAACGGCAACCTTGCGGCCTCGAAACTCTGGCGGATGAAGGCGCGGAAGCCGCAGCCGTTCTCATTCATCACCCAGGGAAAGCGCGACAGCGAGGCAAGATCGGCGAGCCTCGGTACGCCAAGGCCGGGTGACGCGACCAGCAGCACCGACTGCGCGCCGAGATCGTCGCTGACCAGTTCGTCCGGCGGCGCCACGCCCTCGGCGAGGCACACCGCCACCGCGTCGAGCTCGCTGCGCGCCACCTGCTCCACCAGCCTCGGCGACCAACCGGAGGTGATGCGCAGCGTCAATTGCGGAAAGGCCGCGCGCAGACTGTCGAGTGGCACCGCCAGCGCAGCATCGGAGAGATAGGGCATGATGCCCAGCCGGAACTCGCCCTTGACCTCGCCTTGCGGCGACACGCCGGCCTTCAGGTCTTCGAGCGAACGCAGCACCCGGCGGCCATGCTCATAGGCCTCGCGGCCGGTGGCAGTCGGCTTCAGCGGCTTCGACTGGCGGTCGAGCAGCGCCGTCGCCAGCCCGTCTTCCAGATTCTGGATGCGGCGCGTGACGCCCGGTTGGGTGAGGTTGAGCCTGGCCGAGGCGCCGACGATCGAGCCGGTCTCCACCACAGCGATAAAGGCTTCGAGATCATGGATGTTCATGCGCTTCTCGCATAATCATTATCGAATTGATTGAATTGTAGCATGATCATGCTTCGGCATAAAGTCCTTCCACGATATGCAATTGGCTGAGGACTCAATGCTCGATACAAATGACGCCCGGCTGGCCGAACGGCCACCAGCCGCGACCATCACTGGCCCGCAGACGCTGCTCTTTGCCGCCGCGGTCGGCATCATCGTCACCAATCTCTTTGCCCCGCAGACGCTGGTCGGCCTCATCGGGCCTTCGCTCGGGGCCGATGCGGCGAGCGTCGGCCTCGTCGCCATGGCGACCCTGCTCGGCTATGCCGCCGGACTGTTCTTCCTGGTGCCGCTCGCCGACCTCTTGGAGAACCGCGCCTTGATCCTGCGCATGCTGATCGCCGCGGCTCTTGCGGCGGGCGTCGCCGCATCGACGCCCACCGCCGCCGCGCTGCTGATTGTGCTGTTCATCCTGGGTGCGGCCTGCTCGGCCATCCAGATCCTGGTGCCGATCGCCGCCTCGATGGCGCCACCCGGACAGGATGGCCGCGTTATCGGCGACGTCATGAGCGGGCTGATGGCTGGCATCCTCTTGGCGCGCCCACTGGCCAGCCTGATCGCCGATGCCTGGGGTTGGCGCGCCTTCTACGGCGTCAGCGCCGCAGCCCTTGTGGTGCTCGTATGCGTGCTCGCCCTCACCTTGCCGCAAAGGCGCCCGGCAGCGAAATCGTCCTATGGCGCGCTGATCGCCTCACTGCTCGACCTGCTGCGCGACGAGCCTCTGCTGCGGCGGCGGGCGCTGACAGCGGCCCTGGTGATGGCGGCATTCAGCCTGTTCTGGACGGCGGTGGCGTTGCGCCTTGCGCAGCCGCCTTTCAATCTCGGTCAGCGCGGCATCGCGCTGTTCGCCCTGGTCGGCGCCGGCGGCGCGGTGGTGACGCCGCTGTTCGGTCGGGCGGGCGATCGCGGCTGGACGCGTTTCGCCACCATCGCCTGCCATCTCGTGCTGATCGGCTCGATGGCGCTTGCGGCCTGGGCCGGCTCCTTCCAATTCGCGGCGTCATGGTGGCCATTGGCGCTGATGGGCATCAGCGCCGTGCTGCTCGACATCGGTGTCACCGGCGACCAGACACTTGGCCGCCGCGCCATCAACCTGCTGCAGCCGAAGGCGCGCGGCCGCCTCAACGGCCTTTTCGTCGGCATCTTCTTCATCGGCGGCGCCATCGGCTCGATGCTGGCCGGCATGGCTTGGACATGGGGCGGCTGGCCGGCGGTCTGCGTGATTGGCGCTGCGTTTGGCCTCTTTGCCCTTCTGGTCGATTGGATTGGCGGATCCGAGTGAGCGACAGGGAACCATGTTGCCGGCAAACTGTTCTAGTCTTCGCCGGAGGATGCCATGAACGACGCGTCGGCAAAGCCCGCGGGCCCCGTCCTTTCATCGACGGAGCGCGTGAATACGCTGTCGCATTTTCACCGCGCAGAGATTGCGCGCATGGCGGGATGGCGAGATCGGCTCGACAGGACGACGAACTGGGCGATCACGGTGGTGGCGGCGCTGCTTTCCGTATCGCTCTCCACGGCCAGTGCGCATCACGGCGTGCTGCTGTTCGCCATGCTGCTGATCCTCCTGCTGCTGTGGATCGAGGCGCGCCGCTATCGGTTCTTCGACTTCTACCGGTCTCGCGTGCGCCAGTTCGAGCGTCATTATTTCGCGCAGATCTTTTCGCCGCAGCCGGACTTTGCCTCCGACTGGCTGCTCATCGTCGGCGAAGGCTTGCGCGCGCCGAAGTTTCTGCTGTCGCAGCGCGCTGCGCTGGCCCGCCGCCTGCGGCGCAACTACATCTACCTGTTCCTGATCCTGCTGTTGGCCTGGGTGGTCAAGATATCGACCCCCAGCCTTCAGACCACGGGCCTCAGGACCGGGTTTGTCGGTTCGCTTCGCGAGGCCGTCGACAGCGCCGCCCTTGGCCCCATTCCCGGTGTGGCGATCGTGATCGTCGTGACGGCTTTCTATGCCGCGCTGTTCGCCTTCGCCTTTTTTGCGTCCGACGACGACGGCGAACTTTCCTTCGGTGACGTACATGTCTGACGTCGACGTCCGGCGAAAGGCGGCTGCAGCGGAAAGGGCGACCCGCGCGGTCGTGCTTGCGGCTTGCTTGCCGTTCCGCCGAGGGTCGGTTTTCGGAGTCTAGATGCCGAAGAACTGCCTGCCGATCATGTAGCCCAGCGCCGCCACGACCAGCGGAAACAGCGCCGGCGCGACCTTGCCGAGAACGGAGACTTGCTGGACCTGCGCCGGCGTGTGGAGCGCGTTGCCGAGATTCTTGGTCATTGCTTGCCTCAGGTTGGAATGATTCATTAGAGAATACTGAATTAACACCATGACCGCATTAACGGCTTGTAAAGAAATTAGTTCGAATAGCGGACCATTGCCTGTCCGCTACGCGCTGCCCGACGCCTGGCCACCAGTGAAAAATCGATGCGCGGCGGGAACCGAATGGCTCGTCCCGTGTTGTGGCGCTCGGGGGCGTAAATGTTGTTCAAGATCTCATCAAGCGCCGGCAGTCGGTCGGCGCGCTTGTGGCTCGAAGGTCAGGCTCGCGCCGCGACAGCGCTGGTCGACAGAGATGCCCGGTCGTCCCAGGATTCTGACATTCTAGCGGAAACCAATCCAACGTCGAAACAGTGCCGACCGATCCATGAGACGCCATGCCAGTATCCAGTACAAAGACCGTAGGCGATCGCAGGCATGCCTTCCTCGCTGGCGGCGGCCAGCTCGGCTGCCTGATCGCGGCGTTCGACTGGGCGTCAACCTCGATCGGCTCGATTGAAAGCTGGCCGCAGAGCCTGAAGACGGCGGTGTCGCTGATCCTGCGCTCGAAGGTGCCGATCGTCATGCTGTGGGGCGAGGACGGCGTCATGATCTACAATGACGGCTATTCGGAATTCGCCGGCGGCCGCCACCCGCGCTTGCTCGGCTCCAAGGTGCGTGAGGGTTGGCCCGAAGTGGCCGACTTCAACGACAACATCATGAAGGTCTGCCTGGCCGGCGGCACGCTTGCCTATCGCGAGCAGATGCTGACGCTCGACCGCACGGGAAAACCCGAGCAGGTCTGGCTCGATCTCGATTATTCGCCGGTACCAGACGAAAGCGGCGAACCGGCCGGCGTCATCGCCATCGTCATCGAGACGACGCAGAAGGTCGCCGCCGAGCGCTGGCGGGCGAGTGAACGCGACCGGCAGCGGCAGATGTTCGAACAGGCACCGGGTTTCATGGCCATGCTGTCCGGGCCCCAGCATGTCGTTGACCTGACAAACGCGGCCTACATGCAGCTGGTCGGCCACCGCGACATCATCGGCATGCCGATCCGCGAGGCCTTGCCCGAGGTCGAAGGGCAAGGTTTCTTCGAGCTGCTTGACCAGGTTTTCACCTCCGGCGAGGCCTTCGTCGGCTACGCGTTGAAGGCCGAACTGCAGCGCACGCCGGGGGCCGAGACCGAAGAGCGCTTCATCGACCTCGTCTATCAGCCGGTGCGCAATCCGGCGGGCGAGGTCTTCGGCATCTTCGTGCAAGGTGTCGACGTCACCGACCGGCTGGTTGCCGAACATGCGCTGCGCCAGAGCGAGATGCAGTTCCGCACCTTCGCCGAAGCGATGCCCAACCATGTCTGGACCGCCTCCCCCGACGGCTTGCTCGATTGGTTCAACCCGCGCGTCTACGACTATTCCGGTGCTTCCGCCGGCGAGCTCGACGGCCAGGCCTGGGCCGCCATCGTGCATCCCGACGATGTCGGTTCGGCCGCGCAAAAATGGCAGCAGGCGCTGGCGGCGGGCATCTTCTACGAGACCGAGTTCCGCTTGCGCCGGCGAGACGGTGCTTATCGCTGGTTCATTGCGCGCGCCGTTCCGATCCGCGATGCCGATGGCGTGATCCTGCGCTGGATCGGCACCAACACCGATATCGACGACCAGAAGCAGGCGGCGCAGGCCCTGCTGCAGAGCGAGCGCCGCCTGCAACTGTCGCAAAATGCCGCCGGCATCGCGGCGCTGGAGCTCGATATCGCCAGCGGAACCGTGGTCGGCTCCGAGGGCTTCTGGGGGCTCTGGGGTTTGTCGCCCCGGGACAGCATTCATATCAGCGTGCTGGAAAACATCGTCATTCCGGAGGACAAGGACGTCCGCTCCAACCCGGAGACGCGCAGGCAGGGGACTGCGGTGCCTGCCGTCGAATACCGCATCCGGAGGCCCGACAATGGCGAATTGCGCTGGCTGTCGCGCCATATCGACTTCGTCCATGACGAGACGGGCAAGCCGATCAAGATGTTCGGCGTCATGCAGGACGTCACCGACCGGCGCGAGGCGCAGACGAGACAAGAGCTGCTGACCCATGAACTGGAGCACCGCATCAAGAACATCCTGGCCATGGTCTCCGCCATCGCCTCGCAGACCTTGCGCAACACCGACATCGAGACCGCCAGCGCCACCTTCAACGAGAGGCTGCGGGCCCTGGCCAACGCCCACGACATTCTCAACAAGACCCGCTGGACCAGTGCCTCCATTCGCGAGGTGGTCGACAACACCATCGCCGCCTTCCCGGTCGCGCAGATCTCGGTTTCAGGCCCGGCCCTGCCGATCAATCCGAAGATGGCGCTGACGCTCGCGCTCGCCGTCAACGAGCTCGCCACCAACGCGCTGAAATATGGCGCGCTGTCGACATCCGACGGCCAGGTGTCGATTGAATGGTCGCTGCAGCCGTCGTCCGAGACAGCCGGCGAAACGCGGCTGATCTGGCGCTGGCGCGAGCGCGGCGGGCCGCCGGTGACACCGCCCAGCCGGCGCGGCTTCGGCCGTTTCCTGATCGAGCGTGTGCTTGGCACCGATTTCGGCGGCACAGTGCAGATCGACTACCACGTCGACGGAGTCGAATGTGTCCTGAATGCACCTGCGCCCCGGTTGCCGACAGCGCGCTACTGACTACATAGGCTGTGTCATGACACTTCAGAACCCCGCCACCGTACTTGTCGTCGAAGACGAAGCGTTCCTGCTGTTTGCCATCGCCGATGAGTTGCGCGAGGCGGGATTCGACGTGCTGGAAGCCACCAACGCCGACCAGGCGATCCGGCTTTTGGAGACACGGCAGGATATCGCCATCCTGTTCACCGATATCGACATGCCGGGTTCGATGGACGGCTTGCGCCTGTCGGCCGCCGTGCGCGACCGCTGGCCGCCGATCAAGATCATCATCACTTCGGGCAAGCGCCGGCCGGCGCAGGATACGATGCCGAGCGGCGGCGTCTTCCTGCCCAAGCCCTATGCCCCGGAGACGGTCGCCGCCACCATCCAGGGACTGCTTGCCTAGAGCCCTGGGGCGCTATCCGCCGAGATAGAGCGGGTGCAGCTCGTCCGGCGACTTCAGCAACTTGATGCAATCGCCGTCATGGACGACCCGGCCGCGGCGCATGGCATACGCGCGGTTGCCGATGTCGACCAGCTCATCCTGCAGGTGCCGCGCTCGACCTTCGGCGACGACACGCTCGCCAGCCTTTCGGCGCCGCTGCCGCTGCCCGGCAAGGACGACAGCCTCACCCATATCGTCTCCGGCTTGATGCAGATGGCGATCGGCGAGGCGCACAAGCTCGACGAGGCCGGCAGCCTCGACGGTGGTGTCTAGCCACATTTCGACAGCTGCTCAGACAGCAACCGACGGGCGATCA
Source organism: Mesorhizobium sp. P2_A8 (assembly GCF_056404935.1). Taxonomy (NCBI): domain Bacteria; kingdom Pseudomonadati; phylum Pseudomonadota; class Alphaproteobacteria; order Hyphomicrobiales; family Phyllobacteriaceae; genus Mesorhizobium; species Mesorhizobium sp. P2_A8. The sequence continues at coordinate 12,762 of NZ_JBFUDB010000011.1, read as the reverse complement.
GGGCCGACGAAAGCTAGGACTATCACCGCCAGACGCGAACAAGCGTGCTCCGTGAGTGCCCACTCTGTGGAATAAGCAGGAGTGCGGTGAATCTCCGTGAAATCGCAGGCGATCGCAACGAACTTCTGTTCGACGGCTGCTATTAGGCAGATTACGCCGAATTCGGCAGGGTATTGTCGGTTGAGACGCACAGGATGATGTCACATGAACTATTTTGCGGCGGGTCGGATGGTCGAAAATGAGAGCGAAGCGATATGGGAGCATGTCCGTACGGGTTACCCCGTACAGCACCCGTATCTGAACTTGAACAACGCTGCTGTCAGTCCCCCGCCGATCATTGTTGAGGAAGCGGTGATCGACGCGTATCGCTTCATCAGCCGCAACCCGGACTACAATATGTGGAGCGAACTCGACGCCCAACTACCTAGTGTTAAGCGAGACTTGGCGGAACTGATTGATTGTGCCCCCGAAGAAATCGCGCTGAACCGAAACTCATCGGAGGGCCTTTCGACAGCGATCTTCGGAATACCGCTTGTGACTGGCGATGAAGTGCTGATCTCGCCCTGGGACTACCCCAGCGTCCGTTCAGGATGGCTTCAGCGGCAGCAGCGTGAGGGCATCCGGGCCGTAGACTGTGCCTTCGACCTCAAGGACAGCGATGACGATGTCGTCGAAGCCTACGTTGACGCGATGACTCCGCGGACCCGCGTCATGCAGTTGACGCATATGTACCATTGGAATGGGCGTGTTCTTCCCGTGAAGCGGCTTTGCGAGATCGCGCGCGAGCGTAATGTCATCACGATCGTCGATGGCGCTCAAACATTCGCCCAAATGCCAGTCAGTTTTCGCGAACTTGATTGCGATTTCTTTGTTACCAGCCTTCACAAATGGCTTGGCGCGCCGGTAGGCAATGGAATGTTAGTCGTCAATGAGCGTCAGATCGAACCGACATGGCCGTTGCTTGCCCCCTTTGATCAGCCGGCCTTGCACATAGACAAGTTCGACCACTGGAACCTGGGCACATATAATTCCGCAATACAGGCCGGAATCGCTCCTGCCATCAAATTCTACAAGGCGATTGGCGCGGAGAGGATGCACGCGCGATTGCGCGAACTTACCCGATATTGGATTGGTCTCGCTCGTGACATTCCGGGGTTCAGGCTCCATACGGACACCGATACGGACAGCCTGGGCGCGATCAGTCTGTTCTCAATCGAGAACCTGGACATGAAGCAGCTCGAGCGGGATCTGCGCGACAAACATCGAACCCACGTAAAATACCGTAAGGTCGAGCAAGTCGAGGGTCTGCGGGTTTCACCGCATATCTACATGCGCAAGGCGGATCTCGATCAATTCGTCGCCGCCTTACGAAGCGCATTGACGTGACAGGTGTCGACCCTTCCAGGCCATTCGGCTGAAGGCTGGTCGTTGAACTCCATGACTGGCAACACGCCGCCGCGTGTACAACGGCCCCAACGCAGGCTGCCGCCGCAGCGTTGCATCGCCGCGCCCCCACTTTGCCGAAGCCAATACGATCCTCGCTAAATTCGAATGCGCGCTGACGCGCGCCATTGCGACTATTCGCCCTTCGCGGTGATCGAAAAACCGGGGATGCGGTGCGTGATGTAATCAAGCATTTGATCGATGGCGCCTTGCGCATCGATACTTTCCTTGTTGACTGCGCTCCGCAACCATAGGCCGTCGATCAAAGTGGTGATGCCGAGTGTGATCGGTTCGACATCGGCCGGTGCGACAAGGTCGACAAGCGCCGACTTTACATTGGAGCGCATCCTCGCGTGGATCACCTTCTGGAGTCTTGCGAATTGCTCGTCGCTCGAAACCTCCACACACAGTGCCAACCAATTGTGGCATGTAGTCGGCTCGAAAACAGCAGGCGACAGGTTTGTCGCCACGATTGACCACAACCTGTCCGATGGCGTCCTTGCAAGGCGCATCTGCGTGACCACTTCATCGCGAAGTCGTGCATTCGCGTAGAGCATGGTGGCATGGAAAAGCCCCTTCTTGCTGTCAAAATAGTGCAGCACGGTGCTCTTGGATGTGCCCACGCGTTGGGCCACGCGCTCCAATGTCGTCGCGTTAACACCCTCGCTCCTGAGTACATCCATTGCCGCCGAGACCAGTTCGGTGCGCCTGATTTTGCTGAGAGAGGTCAGAGCCATGAACAATCCATTGAGTCGAATTGACCCACCTTGACACGCCTGAACGTGAGTGGCAATTATTGACTGACGGTCAACAAATCGTCCAAAGGTCAAGAAAGGAACCCGAAGATGAGGGGTATTGTCGTATCGTTTGCACTAATTTTGGCAGGAGCGGCGCCGGCTTATGCGCTCGACCCGCAGAGTTGCGCGACTGTGCGCATGGCTGAGCCGGGCTGGAATGACCTCGCCTTCACCACCGGCATCACCGGCGTAGTCCTCGAAGGATTGGGTTACTCGCCAAAGTCCTCGTTGCTGGGTGTGACCGTCATTTTTCAGAGCTTGGCGAACAAGGACCTGGACGCATTCCTGGGCTATTGGGATCCGGCGATGGTAAACGAGTTTGGCAGTTACAAGAACAAAGGCGTCGTTGACACCGTGCGGACCAATCTGACCGGCGCCAAATACACGCTTGCAGTCCCCACCTATGCCTGGGAGGCGGGCGTCAAGGATTTCTCCGATCTAAGCAAGTTCGCCGACAAATTTGCCGATACGATGTATGGCATCGAGCCCGGCTCCAACGCCATCATGTTCAACATTATCGCCGACAAGAATCTAAAGCTGGACGGTTGGAAAGTCGTGGAATCGAGCGAGCAAGGCATGCTGGCGGAAGTCGCTCGCAAGACGCGTCGCAAGGAATGGATTGTGTTTCAGGGCTGGGCGCCACATCCGATGAATACGAAATTCGACTTCAAATACCTCACCGGAGGTGACCAATTCTTTGGCCCCGATTTCGGAGCAGCAACGGTATCGACCCTGGTTCGCCACGGCTACACGGCAGAATGCCCAAACGTCGCGAGGCTTCTGAAGAATCTCGCTTTCGACATAGACTTCGAAAACAAAGGCATGCGCTATTTGATCGATGACAAGATGCAGCCCAAAGACGGGGCGATCAAAGCGCTCAAAGAAGAGCCGCAAAGACTCGATGCCTGGCTCAAGGACGTGACCACCATCGACGGCAAGGACGGACTTTCGGCCGTCAAGGCATATCTGGGCTTGTGAGTGCGCAGAACCGGCGCGCTCCCGGGTAGCGCGCTGAGCCAAATAACCGCAAAGAGGATACAATGTCCGACAAACTGGCGACAACGGTCATGCGCGCGACCGTGTCAGCACCTGTGGTTCCAGCATTTGCCGAATGGGAGAAGGGCAAACAACACGTACGGTTGCCCAATGGCCAGATGCTTGCCTTCATTGACTTGGGAGAGAGCGAGGAAATCCCGCTCCTGCTTCTGCACGGCCTTACCGATAGCAGCGTGAGCTTTGCCGGCATCACCCCCTTTTTCCCTGGACGGCGGCTGATCATCCCGGACCTTCGCGGTCACGGTGCTTCCGGCAGGCCGCAGACAGGCTACTCAGTGACTGATTTCGCCGAGGATGCGAGGCTGTTGCTAACGGAACTTGGCATTCGCCGCGCCGAAGTGGTGGGCCATTCACTCGGTGGCATGGTTGCGCAGTGCCTCACCGGCCTCTACCCCGAGACCACAAGCCGACTGATCCTCATCGGCACCTCCCTGAACCCCACCGGCCCGAGCGGACGCCTGAGTAGTGAACTTGAAAAGCTTGAGACGCTCGAGCCTGACGGCGACTTCCTGAAACGATGGTACGCCAATCCCGGAAATGTTCCCGAGCCATTTCTTGCCAAGCTGCGGCTTGATGCGAGCACTATGCCCATCATCATATTGCGGCAAATCCTGCACGAGTTGGCTCAGGGCCAGACGAATAGACGCCCTTTAATCACAAAACCAGCACTCTTGATCTGGGGCGAAGAGGATCCGTTTTTCGATTTGTCGCATCAAGAAGCACTGCTTTCTGCCATTCCTGGCGCCAGCCTTTCGCGTCTTCCCGGTCACGGCCACAACCCCTTCTGGGAATCGCCCGAGCGGGTGGCGAGCCTGATGCGCGATTTCCTCGTCCCGTAAGCTGTTGCTAGAGTCTTCTTTTTCCCCACGTTAAGGACTGCCGGATGGATCGCTTCGCTGAATGGCTCTCCAGCTACAAGATTCCCATTGGATCGGCGGGTGAGCGTTTTTTCACCTTGGTCACCGACAATTTCTCAGGGTTTTTCGATGGCATCTCCGCCTCGCTCGGATTTCTGATCGATGGTCTTGTCAGCATCCTGCTGTGGATCCCATCGCCGGTCATCATCTTGACGGCCGCGGTCGTTCTTTATCTGACGAAGCGATCCTGGAAACTCTCGGCCGGTGTGGCGGCAGGCCTGCTCATGATCGCCAATCAGGGTTTCTGGGTCGAAACCATGCAGACCCTCGCGCTGGTGGTCTTCGCCACCGCAAGCTCCATGCTGATCGGTGTGCCGATCGGCATCTTTCTTGGCCATCGCAAACGGCTGTATCAACTGGTGCTTCCAGTGCTCGACCTCATGCAGACTCTGCCTACGTTTGTTTATCTCATACCAACGCTCGTTCTGTTCGGTCTGGGCACAGCACCTGGCCTGGTGGCCACAATCGTATTTACCGTGCCAACGGTTATTCGAATGAGCTACCTTGGCTTTAGTTCGGTGCCGCAGCAGATACTTGAAGCCGGTCTCGCGTTTGGCGCATCGCCTTCGCTACTCTTGTGGAAGATCGAAATGCCAAGTGCCCTGCCGGTGATTATGGAAGGGCTAACGCAATGCATCATGCTGGCGCTGTCCATGGTTGTGGTCGCCGCCTTGGTCGGTGCCGACGGCCTTGGCAAGCCGGTGGTGCGAGCCCTTTCGGCCGTCAACATACCGCTCGGACTGGAGGCAGGTTTGTCGATTGTAATGCTCGCCATCATCCTGGACAGAGCGCTCAAAGTCGTTCGCAAGTAGGTTCATGGGCCGTGTACCTTCGAGTGCGAGCTTTCGATCGCGACCTGAGCCGCGCGAATGGCATTATGGCCAGCGGCATATGAAGAGCCGCACCTACGGGTCGGATACATGGACCGCACCAACCAGTAACTGCAGAGCGCTCAAACAGAACCCTTGCCAACGGAGAGCCGTCCATACACGGCCCAAGGCTGTCGGGGTGTATGCGCCTCATGTCGGCCATGGCGGCGAACCTTGCCTCCGCCCGGAACCAGACATTGCAGTTGACCACGCCAGAGGTCGTGGTTGCGCCAGAAGCCGAAGTTGATTTTCATAGCGTTTGAATGCCGTTAACGGCGGCGAACCAGCTGTTCGCAACGCCGGCAAGATGGCCCTGCGGAAATGCCGTCGGCTAGGTTGCCGGCGGCCTTCAAGAACTGCATCGCGACGCCTCTGGCCTGGCACCGGGCTGCGGAACCAACGCCGACAGACACGCAGGGCACCCTTAGCCCGCAAAGGCGCAACTCGGTACACGAGGGACGACCATACCTCTGCGGAAACAACTTGAAGAAACGCTTCGCTACCCATAGCATGCCTTCCCCTGGCGAAATCTGATCAGGAGGTCAATGGGATCGGTCGGGTTTTTAAGCCAGTGCAAAGTAGGGAGGATAATTATGGCTTCCGAAGTACAGGCAAACAATGGCGTTAACGTCGAGGCGCTGCTCGGCGCACGCGAAGCTCTTACCAACGCCCCGGAGGCTGCGCAGTTCAAGTGGCGCGCGGCCTGCGAATGGAAGGATGGCACCCACAGCCACTCGACGGTCGAGAGCTTTTACGGTCTCGGCCAGGACCAGCATCGCAAGACCACCTTCACATTCGATGCCGACCATCCGGAGGTCTTCGCTTCCTTGGATCAGGGCGCCACGCCTGTCGAATACGTGCTTGTCGGGCTCGCGAGTTGCCTGACCGCCGGCATCGCCGCGGTTGCCCAGAACCGGAACATCCAGTTGAAGTCGGTGAAGGCGACCATCGAAGGCGACATGGATATTGCGGGCATACTCGGCATCGACAGCGACGTCCGCAACGGCTTCAGCGGCATCACGGTGAAGTACAACATCGACGCCGACGCCAAGCGTGAGGACATCGAGGCTCTCGTCGCTCAGTCGCAAAAGCGGTCGGCAGTCTATGACATTGTTACCAATCCGACGAACGTCACGGTCGTAGTGAATTGAAAGGCGCTTCGAGCCGTAGACTCTCCTGATGAGAGGGCGTGATTAGTTCCGTCACCACAGTGATCGTCGGTGCAGGGCACGCGGGGCTCGCGATGAGCCGCTGCCTCGCGGAGCGCTCGATCGACCATGTGCTGCTGGAGCGCGGCGAGATTGCCCATACCTGGCGCACGGAGCGATGGGATTCGCTGCGGTTGCTTACCCCGAACTGGCAGAGCCGGCTGCCGGGCTTCCGCTATGAAGGCGACGACCCTGACGGCTACCGCACGATGCCCGAGGTGATCGATTTCCTCGGGAACTATGCCAAGGCGATCTCGGCTCCGGTCAGAACCCACACGACCGTTACCTCGGTTCGCAGCGACGGAGCGGGATATCTGGTGCGCACGGACCGCGGCGAGTGGCGGTGCCGGACCGTGGTGCTGGCGTCGGGCGCTTGCAACATCGCGCGCCTGCCCGATTTGGCCGCCCGCGTGCCGCGGTCGGTCACCATGCTGACGGCACAGTCCTACCGCAATCCGGGCCAGGTCGCCGACGGTGGCGTGATGGTGGTGGGCGCGTCGTCGAGCGGCACCCAGATCGCACAGGAGCTGCAGCGTTCGGGGCGTCAAGTGACCTTGTCGGTGGGCGAGCACATCCGGGCGCCCCGCGTCTATCGCGGCAAGGACCTGGAATGGTGGATGGATGCCGCCGGCGTGCTCGATGAGCGCTACGACGAGGTGGACGACATCAGGCGGGCGCGACGCGTTCCTTCGCTGCAGCTTGCCGGCACGCCCGACCGCACCACCCTCGACCTCAATGCGCTCGACGACCTCGGCGTCCGGCTCATCGGTCGTCTCGCCGGCATCACCGAAGACGGCAAGGCCCAGTTTGCGGGGTCGTTGCGCAACATGTGTGCGCTTTCCGATCTCAAGATGGCCCGGCTGCTCGACCTCATCGACGATTGGGCGTGCGCCAACGGCCTCGACGCCACGGTCGGGCCGCCGGATCGCTTGCCGCCGACCCGTGTCGAGGACAACCCGCCGCTCGGCCTCGACCTCGCCACTGGCGCGATCAGGACGATCATCTGGGCCACCGGCTACCGGCCGGACTACTCCTGGCTGGAGCTGCCGGTCCTCGACCGCAAGGGCCACATCCGTCACGACGGCGGTGTAGCGGAACATCCGGGCCTGTACCTGATGGGGACGCAGTTCCTGCGCCGCCGCAAGTCTGCGCTGATCGACGGCGCTGGCGACGACGCGCGTGATCTCAGCGATCATCTGGCATCGTATCTCGGGCAAAATTGAAATCTGCTGGCAGGATCAACGTCGGACCAAAGGGGTTGCCGCGACAACGCCGAATTCTATGCCCCTGCAATCATATTCCCAAGTGCAGCTTTGGCTTCCAGAACGGGCGGAACAACTCAATCTTGGGACAGCGGTTCATCACCACTTTCAAGCCCGCATCCTCCGCCAACTGGGCGGCAGCGTCATCGCGCACCCCAATCTGACCCCACAGAACCTTGGCATTGATTGCGATGGCCTCCTGTGCAACTTCCAACAGATCTTCGGAGCGGCGAAAAACCTCAACCATATCCACCGGCCGGTCGATGGCCGCCAGTGATGCGTACACCTTGAGCCCTCGAATTTCATCCAGCCCGGGACTGGGGTTGACCGGGATCATGTCATAGCCGATTTCGTGCAGCACCCTGAGAACACCATAGGAAAACTTGGTTTTGTCGGGGCTGGCCCCCACCATCGCGATGGTTTTGACCGATTTCAGAATGTCTTGCAGATAAGCCTCCGAATAGGGCTCATCATGATTCATATGGGTCATTTCTTTGCTTCCAACGGGGTCGCAATATCGGCTTTCAATTCATGAGCAGCCAGCGGGTCAAGGAAGGGGTTGCGGTAGAGCTTGTCGTGACTCTCGACACCGACCTCCAGCGTGCAGTCGCTCATAGGGCGGGCGACGCAAAGGATTATATAGCCATTGTTGATCTGGCGGTTGTTCAGCGCCCGCTGCGCCTTTTGATCGACTTTGCCGCTGATTATTTTGGCCGCACAGGTTATGCAGCCGCCATACTTGCACCCATACGGCAGATCCACGCCCTGCTCGCGCAAGCTTTGCAAGAGGGGCTTGCGGTGATCGACGTCAAAGGCCGCACCGCCTTGATTGGCGAGAGTGATGGTGAAGCTGGTCATACCCAGATGTCGCTCGTGCAATCACCGCCGGGATAACGGGTTTCGTGGCAGCGGCTTGGTCCGTTTGGTTCCTTGCCAAAATCAACAACGAATAGCGGATCGATTTCCATGCCGCCGTTTTCCGTATCGCAATTGACCATCAGCATGCATCCGCCATTGGTGCGGATTTCCGGATAGAACTGATTATCCCAGGTCGAGAAGAGTGAGGTCGTCACATAGAGGCGCTTGCCGTCGAGGCTGAGCTGTATCATCTGAGGCCCGCCAGTCACTTTCACGCCATTGACCTCAGGCGCACGGCCGAGAAGGCCGCCCATCCACACTTGCCCAGAAAGCTTGGCATTGTGAGGGTCCGAGATGTCATACTGACGAATGTCGCCGTGCAACCAGTTGCACAGATAGAGGTATTGATCGTCCATACTGAGCAGAATGACCGAGATCACGCCCGGTATCGGGATCGGCCATTCGGGGTGCGGCTCATTGTCGACATCGACAATTTTTTCCCATTGCCAATCACCCGCCGCATCCTTCCACCAATGGATGATATTTGCAGAAAGGGCCGCGCCGACAAAGCCGTGACTGCTGTCGGGGTTATGATGGAAGCGCACTTCCAGTGGGATCAAGCCATCTTCACCGAGATAGAATGTCTGCTTTGGCTCCTTCTTTTCAAAATCCCAGAAATGAATCTCTCGGCCATATTTCAGATGGCCAACCTCTTCCAGGTCAAAACCAGGCATGAAGGTATTGGGTGCGGCCCACTCCGAGCTGACCATCACGTTGTGTCGCGGCTGGTACCAGAAATCATAACCAAACTTGATGCTGCCCATGGAGTTTTCCCAACGGCCGACAATCTCGAACTCCTTGCTGAGCTGTAAATATCCGCCGGGGGCATTGCCTTGAGCGTCGCCAAGCATGGAAATGATGATGTCCGAGCCGAGGCAATGCACCGTGTGTGGTGCCGACAAGTTGGTCCTGGCTTTGATTTCAGCGCCGTCTATGACCTTGAATAGTGTCGGATTGCGGGGATCGGTACCGCAATCGACAATATGCAGATTGGACGAGCGCACACCCGGCACAATCAGATATTTCCGCTCCATGCCCGCATCGCCATGGCACGACGAACAGGCATTCCAGCCCGAGTGATGAAGCTCATCGCCAATCCCCGGCATTTGCAAACGTGAAATCACTTGGCTGTAGGTCGAACTCTCCGGGTCGACATCAATGGTACACAGATAGTCCGGCTTCTGAATGCCCGTGCCAGTGTAGATGGCAATCGTATAGAGCAGCTTTTCGCGAGGTGCCCTCATCGCCTCGGCTGGAGAAGCATAGCCCGGTCCACAGCAATGATTGGTCATGGGTACTTCCCCAATTTGAACAGATCACTGGCCAGCCCCAACGGGGTCAAGCTGGAATGTTAGTGCATGCTTGGCATTGGCGCTACAGCCGGGGTGGCTCGAAGGTCCGCCTCTGGCCTTCAGAGCCTCGAATCCGCCCATCCCCCTGTCGGCCCAAATGCTACCGGGCGGCAATGCGCCAATCCCGGTCGTTCGTGGCGCAGTCCGAATTGGACATTCCGTTCTACTGGCTCGCAGGCGGGCAAAGCCAAAGCGCCATGTCGCGGAGTACGACCCTGACGAACTTGTACGCCATCCTCGCGCGTGATATCGATACTCATGCGTGGACTGTTGACACTTGTCGTGTTGGCGTTTGCCGCGACCAATGCAGCGGCGGGCGATGTGCTGTTCGACGCCATAGCTGCCGGCGACAAAGTGGGTGTCGAGCAAGCTCTCGCGAGCGGCGCCGACGTTGACAGGCGGGCACGCGACCAAGCAACCCTCCTCATCGCTGCTGCGCTCGACGACCAGCCCGCAATTGCGGAATTGCTGGTGAGCAAGGGCGCCGACGTCATGGCCCGGAACTCGGGCGGCTTCACTCCGCTTCATGCGGCGGCCTTCTCGGGCAGCCTGCCGATCGCCAAGCTGCTGCTGGAAAAAGGCGCGGTGCTCGAAGATGCTGCCAACAAGGCGGGTGCTACGCCGTTGTTGGTGGCCGCCGAGGAAAACCACGTTGAAGTGGCCGAATTCCTTATTGCGAAAGGTGCCGATGTGAACCACCCCGAGGGCCATGGCTACATGCCGATAACGCGCGCATTCTGGAAGGGCAACACGGATATCATACGACTGTTCAAACGCCATGGTGCTACCTGCCAAGCCAAAATCCTTGGCGAGGCGAACGCGGCGAAGTGCGCCGAGATCCACGATTGACGGAGGATACAGATGAGCACGATGATCAAGTCACGACTGGTTCGGAATTTGGGGGCGGCTGCCCTGGTCGCGGTAGCTGCGGTCGCCGGCGCGGGATCGGCCTGGGCCGACGATTCGGTAAACACCGGCTATTTCGGCGGTGTGGCGATCATGGGCTACGACACGGTCGCTTACTTCACCGACGGCAAGGCCGTGAAGGGCTCCGAAGAGTTCACTTATGACTGGCTGGGGACACCCTGGCATTTCGCCAGCAAGAAACACCAGGAAATGTTCATGAGCGAGCCGGTCAAGTACGCCCCTCAATATGGCGGCTACTGCGCCGGCGAAGTCGTGGGCGGAGGGGTAACGGTCAACGTCGATCCCGAGGCATTCAAGATTATCGACGGCAAGCTCTACCTGATCTACGACGTCGGCAATGCGGACACTTTCGCCGCCCATGCGGATGAAGAAATACCGAAAGCCGATGCCAACTGGCCGAAGGTCGCGGCCAATTTGGAGCTCGATAAGTATCACTGAGACGCGCGCGCGCGTCTACTGAACCACCGTGAAGTGAAACACCTTGCTTGTATTGGCATAGGAGTAGCCTTTGCCGGCTTCGTCATTGCGCCTGTAGACGTGACCGCAGTCGGGGCGCCCGAACAGGTTCTCGCTCTGCTCGCACAAGAGATCGCCATCGACGTAGACGGTCTCGGTGACCAGCCGCGTCGTCGAGCGGAAAGCTGCCCTGCCGTCGCTCCCGATCTGAAGGAAGGCTGGTTGGAGACCGGGTTCGATCTGGCCTTGCAGTGTATGGCCAATGACGAGGGACGCGATCTCAGCACCCTTCAACTGGTCGTGTTCGTCCGGGGTAAAGCCGAAGCGCCATTGGGGTAGGCCTGCTTGGCGCAGTGCGTTGACGAGAATCGCCAGATCCTGCGGGTTCCGGAAATGTGCGTGAGTCATCTGCCACCCAGCCAAGGAGTCCACGTAGCTGGACCCCGCTACGAGGCGGAGCCCATCGGCGATTGCGGCTTTCGCATCCGGTAAACGGCCCCCGCGGACATACGCCGCGGCGAGCGTAAACCGAAAGTTGCCAACCGTGGGCGCATCGTCGCGTGTGCGTTCGAGAGTCGCGATCGCTTTCTCGACATTCCCTTGGAGAAGGAAAACCAGCCCAGCAGCTTCCCGGTTGATGGGTGAAAGATTGGGATCGAGCCTGAGCGCCGTCTCGACCGCGGCGGCTGCGTCGGCATGATTGCCGGCGTATGACTGAACATATCCAAGGGCTGCTTGCGCCTCTGCATCGCCCGGACCGATTGAAACAGCCTTCTTGGCAGAGGCAATCGCATCTTCGTAGCGGCGATTGACGACTTGCATGATACCGAGAATTGCATAGGGCGATGAAAGGTCCGGTTCGAGTTCCAGAGCTCGGCTCGCCTTCTCATAGGCTCTCTTTCGTGCTGGCGCGCTCTGCATGATGTCGTTGAAAGCCTCGCGCCAGACATAGACGGTCGTGCGCGCGTCGGCCGCGAAGGCTTCGGCGAAAGCGGGGTCGAGCTCCTCCGCCTTGTCGTAGAGCGTGAGCGCCTCCCGCAGCCCGGCCAGCAGGACGCTGCGTGACGCCGTCTCGGCCTGTAGATAGTAATCGTAGGCCTCGAGATTGTTCGTCGGCGGGCGCGCCATGCGCTCGCTTTCCGCCGCCGAAGCCCGGATGCCCAGCGCCTTGGCGATCTCCCGGCTCATCTCGTCCTGGACACTGAACACGCCAGCCATGCCGCGGTCGAACCGGTTGGCCCACAGATTGTCGCCCGTGGCCGTATCGATGAGCTGGGCATTGAGGCGGATCTGCTCGCCTGTGCGGCGGACGCTCCCCTCGACGACGAAGCGGACGCCAAGGTCGCGCGCGACGTCCGCCAGCGCGGCAGGCTTGTCCTTGTAGGCGAACACCGAGTTGCGCGCGATGACGTCCAGACCGGAAAGCTTGGTGAGGTCGGTGATCAGATCTTCGGTGATGCCGTCAGCGAAATAGTCCTGGCCTGGATCGCCGCCGAGGTTTGCAAACGGCAGCACCGCAACCGATGGCCGCGATGGCACCGAGAACTTCTGCCACCA